>NZ_CP129381.1:0-1200000 GCF_030435705.1 Rhizobium sp. SSA_523 | reverse complement strand
GGCACGACAGTTTGCAGCTTCGCCGCCGTGCCGATCGCAATGGTCAGGCGCCCCGGCGTGGCGACCTGCTGCGGCAGGCCCTGCTGGAAGGAGAATTGCGGATTGGGCATGCCGCTCATCACGGACAGGCCCTGGGAGAGTTTGAGGAGAGGCGATAGCTCCTCGATGGGGCCGATCGACGGCACGACCATCTGGAAATGCGTCAACCCCTCGGCATCGGCGCCAAGCGCGTTGACGGCTTCGACCGCGGAATTGGCCGAAGCAATATCCGGTGCGAACTGGAGATAGGTCTCGGCGCTGTCGATCTCGGTCCACAGGTCATAGGTGGAGCGAATATCGCAATCGGTGCGATGCCTCTGGTTGGCGAGCAGCTCGATGTCGTTGCTGCCGGGGCGCAGAAGGCCGGCAGGGATCACCCAGCGAACCGATCTTACGCCTGTCGGCGCGCTGATTTTTTCCTCGCCGACGCGTCGGTTATTGATGAAGAGCGACAGGGTCGACGCCTCCGGAGCGACAACTATCGCATTTTGATAGGCCAGATGCAGGGAAGAGGAAGCCTTTGCCTGCTCTGAGGTCAGGTAGAAGGACCAGGCGCGCCGGCTATATTCCCCGGAAAGGGCGACGCTCTCCGACGGTATGAGATAGCGGCGCTGGCCTTCCACCAGCACTGCCGGTGGCGTTGGGGCCTCGCGTGGTGCCGTTTGCCCCGGCCGGCGCGGCGGCGTCGACCGTGTCACCGGTGGCGAAGTATCAGGCGCCTCCGGCCCGTCCGATTGCGGCGAAGAAGGCTGCTCGGCGCCCCGCCCGGACGATTGGCCCGTTGGCTGTCCTGTGGATTGCTCTGGGGACTGCCCTGGCGACGGCTCTCGGGGTTTCTCAGGAGGTTGCCCGGGGGGTTGCCCGGGGGGTTGACCGTCTGTCCGATCGGATGGGGGGTCGTTCCTCGGAGAAACGGGTGTCGGGCGCGGCATCTGCGGAAGCGGATCACGCTCGGAAGGTCTTTCCGGCGACATGTCGAAGGGCAGGGTCTGGGCGATCGCAAGACCCGGCAGAGCGAGAAGGCAGATGAGGATCGGCAGAGCTCTCGTCACGACAAGCGTCATCTTGCGGTCTCCCGTGCGGCGGCATTGGCGCTGCCTCGCCCGCGCAGGAAATAGACGAGCCCGCGACTGGTCTGGTAGAGCGCCACGCTGAGGAAGATCAGGCTGCCCTTGACGATGCCGGGATTTTTGCGCCGGGACTCCTGGAACTGCGTCCACTGGCGGGAATTGGCGAAGATCAGATCGGCGATCCAGCGATGATCCAGCGGCCCGGCCGGCTGATACTGGCAACCGATAATCGTCAAGTCGCCGGAGGGTTCGACGCTTCGCACCACGATCGGCAGGGTCTCCTTCGTGGTCAGCCCGTGCGGCTCGAAGCGCAGCAAGGCCGTCTTGCCCTTGGCGATGCCCGGGACCTGCCTGGCGAAGATATGCAGCTGGGCGCCGCCCACCGAGACATCCTCGATGGAGGCGACATAGGGCCGATCGTCTATCACCACTTCGCAGCGCCGTTGCAGCTTCACCCGGCGCGATCCCGCCCTCTCCCGCCGCTCGGCCACAACGCCGAGCGCGCAGCCGGCAAGGACGAGATTGAGCATGTTCCAGCCGGTGACGACCAGGGTGATGTCGGCCTTATAGGGCTCGGTATAGATGCGATAGACGCCGTAGACCGTGACGGCCGCCAGAACGGCGAAGATCACAAAGAAGGGCCGGCTGATTTCGGACAGGCGGCTGACGGCAATCGATTCGTCCTTCGCCGTGACCTTGAAGGTCGGTTTGCGGGGATTGAGCATGACCGAGACCACGGCCGGCAGCAGATGGACCGTTTGCACATATTCATAGAGTTCGGAGATCCATGGCCAGCGGAAGGAGCCATAGAGATAGTTCTGCATCATCAGGTTCACGATCAGGTAGGACAGCGTATAGGCGAGAAAATCGCCGCCTGAGGCGATGAAGATCTGCAGGTCGAAGAGCAGATAGAAAAGCGGCGCGAACAGGAAGGTCGCCCGGGTGAAGGGAAACAGCCAGAACAGCGTCGACGACATATAGCAGAGCCGCTGTGGCAGGCTGAGGCCGCGCTTGAAGAGCGGGAAGCGGAAACGCAGGATCTGCATCATGCCCTGCGCCCACCGGCTGCGCTGGCCGATGAAGCTGGCAAAGGTGGCGGGCTGCAGTCCGGCAATCAGCGGCTTGTCAACATAGACGCTGTTCCATCCGGCGCTGTGGAGCGCAAGCGCCGTTTCGCAATCCTCAGTGATACTGAGGCCGGAAAACCCGCCGGTCTGTTCCAAGGCTCTGCGGCTGAGCACCGCTGCCGAGCCGCAGAAGAAGGCGGCATTCCACTTGTCCAGCCCGCGCTGGATGATGCCATAGAACATTTCATTCTCGCTCGGCATCTTGTCGAAGGTCTGCAGGTTCCGCTCCAGGGGATCGGGATTGATGAAGAAATGCGGGGTCTGGACGAGGAACAGCTTCGAATCTTCGCCGAAATATCCGACGGTCTCGCGCAGGAAATCCCGCGCCGGCGCGTGGTCGGCATCGAAGACCGCCACGAGTTCGCCGGTGGAATGGGCAAGGCCGTTGTTGAGATTGCCGGCCTTTGCATGCTCGTTGCGCTCGCGGGTGAGGTAATGCGCGCCGAGAGTCCGGCAGAGTTCGGAGAGGTCCTGATGGCGCTCGCGGGCGGCCTCGGCCGCTGCAACGTCCGTTGCATGTCGCTTCTGCTCTGTGCCGCCGTCATCCAGCAACCAGACATGCAATTTGTCAGCCGGATAATCCATGGCCTTCGCCGCTGCAACGGTATTGGCCAGCAGCTTGGAATCTTCGTTATAGGTGGGAATGAAGACATCGACATCCGGAAGATCACCGATGTCATCCTTGCGCGACGGGCGAGGCGGCAGAGGCATGGCAACGATGAAGAGGCTCAAAGCGAGCATCAGCACATTGTACATCTCCGCCAGATAGAGCAGCATTCCGGGAATGAAGTCCTGCAGCTGATCGATCGGCGGCAGCGTCTCCGTCGTGCGCCAATAGACGTAGCGCAGCACGATCCCGATGCCGAGCGCCAGCGAGACCAGCCGCCATGTGCCCTGTGCGTTCAGGATCTTGATGACGCCCATCAGCGTCACCACGCTGATGCCGGCGATCAACTGCGCCTGGAGGCTGACGGGAAGCGTGATCAGGGCGATTTCAAAAATAGCCACGACCGCCCACAAGAATACGCTACGGGCTTTCTGCATCGACATCCTTCGGCGCGAAGGGGCCGGCCGCTGATGCCGCCGGAAATACGCCTGTTGTTGACGCCCGCCATCATGGTCGGGACGTTGAGATTTCCTTCGGTGAAGGCACCGTGACGGCTGGCCGCTTCACTGTCGGTTGCTGATCGGCCGCTGCGGAAGGCTCCGCACCGGCGCTGTTGGTCCATCGGGCGGGACTGGGAACGCGCGGTCCCGTCTCACGCAGAGCTGGGGCCGGCAGTGCCGGCGGAGCGGACGCCGCGAGAGGCCTCGCTGCAGGCGGTCTTGAAATCGCTGCCGTGCGTCGCGGATCGATGCCGCCGGCATAGCCCATGGGAAGGGCGCCAGAGGACGCCTCCTGTCCCGGATAGATGGGATAGCCGGTGCGGCCAAGGCGCGGATCAACCGGGTTTGGCTCGCCGAAGGGGTTCCAGGCCTGCCCTTCGAAGCTGCCGGTAATGGTATAGCCATAGACCGCGCTGAGCAGCTGTTCTTCGCTGGCAAAGCTGTCGCAAAGCCTCCAGCGCACCTGGATCATGCCGAAATTGCGGCCGATCGCGCCCTGCGTGGCGCTGGCACGGATCTGCTGCCAGGCATAGATGCAGGTGTCGCCAAGTCCGCTTCGGCCGGCGGCATAGGCAAAGGGGCCGTAGCTGTTCTGCAGGAAGGTGGAGCGGCGCGCGAGGCGTACGCCCGGAATGGCCGCCGCCGCTTCCCTGAGAATTGCTCTTTCCTGCACCGTGCGAAACGAGGCTGTGGGACCGCGCGAGACATCGGCGCCGAAAAATTCGATTTTGAGAAAGTTCTGCCCCGTCACGCGTGCGGTGGTGGCCAGAGAGATCACCTGTTCGACGCCATTGCCGCGCGGCCGCTCCACCACGCCGACAACTGCCGGTCCGCCGGGAGGCGGCAGGGCCAGCGCCTGCTCGTCGGCAACCAGAGAGGGAGTGACCGGGCGCGTGACGGTTCCCGTAGAACTGCATCCGGCTCCAGCCGTCCCTATCATCAATCCTGTGCAGACACGCAACATCCAGTCTCTCGCAGCCGACACGTCGTCGCCCTTCCCGTCTATTTTAGAAAAAGACGTGGCAAAACAATACGCGCCCTCCGCCCGAGGTTACATTAGCCCCAGCTATGATTAACCAATGGTAAACATCGAAGCGAAGAGCGGGATGCGGGTCCCGATGCGGGGCAGCTTTCGGGAAAAGCAACCAAAAGCTGCAGCTTTCGGTGAGGGACGGAGAGTTATTGCAACCGGGTTGGATGGCGGCCGCGTCCCGGTGATTCGCAAAGCTGGGATGTGTCGAATACGATATGTGGTATCTGTGGAAGCGGCCGCGACGTCTCCCGCTTTCGGTCAGGCCACCCGTCCGAAAAGTGGTTTTGGCGACCGCGCCAGCAGCTTGCTCGTCTGTTCGGCGATACGCACCAGATCCGCAACGGACCTGACCTGCATCTTGCGCATGACATTGCCGCGGTGCAGCTTGACGGTGATCTCGCTGATCCCGAGCTTGAAGGCGATCTGCTTGTTCATGAGACCCTCGACCACCGCCTCCATGACTTCGCGCTCTCTGCCGGTCAGGCTTTCCAAGCGCGCCGTCACGTCCAGGTGGCGGCGCATCTGCCGCCGGCGATCCGCGTCACGCTCCACCGCCGCCAGAGCCGCGTCGAGTATGTCCTGGTCGCGGAACGGCTTGGGGAGGAAATCGACGGCCCCGGCCTTCATGGCCCGCACGCTCATCGAGATATCGCCGTAACCGGTCATGAAGACGATCGGTAAAAGACTGCCGGCCCGTTCCAGATGACCCTGAAAATCCAAGCCGTTGATCCCCGGCAGCCTGACATCCAGAACGATGCAGCCGGCGCGATCGAGCTCTGCCTGCGCCATGAATTCGGTGGGGCTGGAAAAGGCTTTGGCCTCGAACCGCATCGACAGGAAGAGGTCGACAAGCGATTCGCGCATCGAGATGTCGTCGTCCAGGATGTAGACGATCGGCGCATCCGGGTCCTGGCTCTTGGCGTTGCGCTCAGGCACTGGCTGTCTCCTTCGGTAGTCTGATCTCGAATAGCGCACCGCCGTCGGGATGGTTGGCTCCGGTCAAGGTGCCGCCGCTCGCCTCGATCGTGCTTCGGCAGATGGAAAGGCCGATCCCCATTCCGGTCTCCTTGGTGGTGAAGAATGGCTTGAACAGCTTGTCTTCAGCATCGCCAGGCAATCCGGCGCCGCTGTCGCGGACTGAGATGGAGATGTGATCCGCATCCGTCGGCGCGTCGAGCGTGATGGTCACGAGACGGTGCGGCGCGCCGCAACTGCTCATGGCTTGCGCCGCATTGGCAATCAGATTGATCAGCACCTGCTGCATTTCCACCCGAACCGCCGTCAAATGGGGCAGGGGCCTTTTCCGGATAACCTCCACCGTCGCGCGCTCGTTCTGCAGATCATGCTCCATCAGCGCAAGTGTATCGGTGATCAGCGCTTCGAGATCGATGGCTTCCGTCTCCTTCGGCGTTGCAAGCAGGATGGCGCGGGTGCTCTTGAATATATCGCTCGCCCGGTTGCTGTCGCGGTGAATGCGGGCGGCCGCCCGCTTGGCCGCATCGATATCGGGCGGATCGCGATCGAGCCAGCGGACCAGGGTCTGGGCATTCACGGCAATGGCGCCGAGAGGCTGGTTCAGTTCATGCGCCAGCGAGGCCGACAAGGCGCCGACCGTCGCGGCCTTGGAGGCGCGACCGAGTTCGGCCTGCGCATCCGCCAGCGCCTTGCGCGCCTCCTCCCGCTGGGTAACGTCGACCATGCTGACGACGACGCGGTTGAAGGCGGAGGGATCCTTCGGAAAATCAATGCCGAGCAGCACGACGCGGCGCTCGCCCTTCTCGTTGTAGACCTCGGCATGATCTTCAAAGAAGTTCGCGCCGTCCAGGATCGCCTGGAGGACGGCCAGGAAGGTTGCGCTGTCTTTCGGAATGATCCGCTTCAGGATGCCGGAGGATCCGTCCTCGGCAAAGGCTCCGAGCAGTTCCATCGCCGCTTCGTTCGCGTCAACGACGTCGATCATGCCGGCACATTGCGCGAGGACGTCCGGATGCGAGCGGGCATAGAGCTTGATATCGCTCACGCCGCTGGCCTTCAACTCCATCAAAAAGCTTCGCAGTCTCGAGTAATCGCGCTCCCACAGGGCGACACGCGTCCGGTCGAAGATCGAGCGGTACCGAGCCTCGCTATGCCGCAGGGCCTCGTTGGTTTCTAAGAGCGCCGCCCGCGCCCGATCATTGCGCAGGAGCAAGGCCGTCGTCACGGCGAGAGCGGCGAGCGCCACGATGAGACGCAGACTCGTCGGCAGATCGGGGTTCGGCGAATGGGTGACGAAGAAGGAGGTGAGCGACAATGCCATGAACAGGCCGGTCAAAAGCACCAGTCCGACACGGTTCAGCGCTTCGGCAGCCATCAAAAGGGAGATGACATAGAGGACGGCGATCGCGCCCTCGATGCTCGTGAACGTGTCCACGACGAAGACCGAGACAGCCGTCAGAACAGCTGCAAGGCCGAATATGATCCTGTAGTGACCCGTCTCATGTCGGGCGGAGATCACGCTCTTCACCTTGTCCCCTCGTTTTCTGTTTGGGATCGAGATTAGCGACTGATTATATCCGCCGGACCTATACAATGGTGTAGTGCCGCGGCTTGCTGCACGTGTCCGCTGCGTGGTGTGCAGTGTCATTGCGCGCTCTTAGGTGTGATGAGGCGTCGCCGGCGTCAGCCGGTGCGGGCAAAGGCGCCGGGCGTCACGCCGACATGTCTCGCAAAGGCCACGTTGAACGCGCTCGGCGAGGCATAACCGATGCGACCGGCAACATCGGCGAGCGGCACATTTCCCCGACGTAGAAGATCCTTGGCGAGCGCCATTCGCCAGCCGGTGACATATTCCATCGGGGCTAGCCCGAGGTGGCGCCGAAACCGCTCGAAGAAGGCAGAGCGCGACATGCCGGCCTCGCGGGCCAGGTCTTCGACACCGACATCGCCACCCGGATCGCGATGGATGCGGCGAAGCGCAGGCGCCAGTTTCGGATCGCTCAGGCCGAGCAGCAGGCCAGGTGCTGTCATCGCATCCCCTTCGCTGCGCAGGGCGTCGATCAGCAGGACTTCGAGCAGGCGCGACAGGATCATCTCCCGCGCCGCCAGCCGATCGACCGTCTCCGCATGGATCATGCGCACCAGATCCATCAGCCTGCTCTGGCCTTTGACATGCACGACATCGGGAAGCAGCGAAACCAGCAGATGCGGATCGTCCGTCAGGAAGGCGCAGTGGCCGACCATGGCGGTGACGTCGACCGGCGTGTCCGGATTGCCCAGCCTGAAGACCCCGGGACTCGTTTCCAGCCTTTGCGGCAGAGTACCGCGCGGCGGAGCGGTGAGGCTGCTCATGGTGAAGGAATGGATCGCCGGAACCAGGATGAAATCTCCCGCCCGGAGCAGGATCGGCTCCCGACCGCGGATCGTCAGCCGGCAGCATCCCTCCACAACAGCGCAGTAAAAGGGGTTGCCGATATCGCTGCGCTCCACGAGCCAGGGGCCGCCTGCCATCACCAGCTTGGCGATCGAGGGGACGGGTTTGAGCAGCGAGACGATTTCAGCCAGAGGATCGGACATTGTTGGACGCTCACAAAACAGAACGGGACAGCTAAGCATAGATAATCCGGCTTCTAGCGTCCATCCTGTTTCAGCAAATAGGAGATCACCGAATGACGACGAACAATCTTATTGACCTTGCGCGCCACATCGCGACACCGGATGCCGCTCTGACCATCGCCTATTCACCGATCCGGCTCGAGATGGAGGGTCGCCAGCCGCTGGAGCTTCGCCTGACCGCTCCGGCAAGCGGCAGCGGCGTGCCGATCATCATCTTGTCGCACGGCTATGGTCCATCCCATTACGTCCCGTCCAAAGACGGCTATGCGCCGCTGGCGCAGTTTTGGGCGGAGAGAGGCTTTGCGGTCCTGCAACCGACCCATGCGTCGTCGCGGGTCGGCGGCCTTCCGGCCGACCTGCCCAACGCGCCCTTCTTCTGGCGCGAGCGTGTCCAGGAGATGTCGCTCATTCTCGACAGGCTGCCGGAGGTCGAGCGCCTGGCCCCGGCGCTGGCCGGACGCCTGGATCACAGCCGGATTGCCGCCGCCGGCCATTCCTTTGGTGGCCACACGGTCGGTCTCCTGCTCGGCGCCAGCCTGCATGGCGAAAGTTTCTTCGATCCGCGCATCAAGGCCGGGATCCTGCTGGCCTCGCCCGGGCGCGGAGGCCGCGATCTGACGCCGGAAAGCGCCGCACGCTTCCCCTTCTTCGATCTGGATTTTTCCAGCCTCGCCACCCCAAGCCTGGTCGTCTGCGGCGAAGATGACAATCCGCACTTCACCCCACTTGGGCCGGAATGGCATGCCGATGCCTATCACGACTCAGCAGCGGTTCAGGCCCTGTTGACGCTTACCGGCGTCGGTCACGGGCTCGGCGGCATTGCCGGGCTTGATGCGAAGGAAACCGAGATCGAAGCACCGGATGTGCTCGAAGCGGTCAAGCGGATGACGCTGGCCTGGCTGCGAACGGAACTTGATGTGGATGCGGCCGCCTGGGCTTCCGCCTCGTCCGCGCTGTCCGGGCCGGCAGCCAGCCTTGCGCGCCTGAGCGAAAAGACGAGGGCCTGATCATCCGCCTGCAAATGCGCGGGTGGCATGAGGCCCGGTCGTGCTTCGGAAACTCGGCCGGGCTTTCCGGAGCTGCGCATACGGGCGGCTCCGAGAAGCTTATAGGGGCTTCGGGAGGCTTCGGGAGGATCACGCCTCGTCGAGAGGATCGATCTCCCTTTCGCGGTCGACAGCGCCGATCAGGTCGCTGGCGTTGAGGCGATATTGCCGCGGAAAGCGCGGCTTCGCCTCGCGAATCTCTGGCTGCTGGCCCTCCTCGACCTCGGCGATCCAGCGCAGGAGCCGGCGCTTGAGATCGTCCGCCACCTCGCGGAAAGACGTCAGCCCGACGAGGTTGACCATTTCATAGGGATCGTTGTCGAGATCGTAGAGATAGCTTTCCCGATAGGCGTCGGAGCGCGGCGCATCCTGGTCATAGGCCGAGGTGACGCCGTATTTCCAGCGATGCGTACGCAAGGCCCGGCCGGTCTCCGTCTCGGAGATCTGGAAGAAGATATCGTCGCGCCACGGCGCCCTGTGATCGCGGATGACCGGCAGGATCGACGTGCCGGTCATTTCCGACGGAACCGCGAGGCCCGCCGCATCGATGAGGGTTGGGGCGACATCAACGGTGGAAAACAGCGCCCGCACCTGCCCGCCAGCATTGAAGCCCGGCCCGGTGATCAGCGTCGGCACGCGAACGGCGCTCTCGTGGCAGGAGCGCTTGTACTCGCCATTGCGGGTCTTGAAATGGCAGGCATGGTCCGAGGTGAACATGATGATGGTATCATCCAGCATGTCGAGACTCTTCAGGGCATCGACGAGGCGGCCGAAGGCTTCGTCGAGACGCTTCACCATCCCGTAATAACCGCCCAGATGCCAGGTGCTTGTTCCCTTCAAGGTTGCAAGATCCGGCGGTGTCCAAAGCCGCGTGTTCATCTCCTCGGCATAGCCATCCGGTGCCGGATAGGCATCGGTGTGGTTCTGATGATGCGGCTCCAGGAAGGAGACGAACAGGAAGAACGGATCTTCCTGATGGTCGTCGCAATAGCGGATGGCGGCATCGGTCAACGCATCAACCCGGTAACCCGGCAATTTCCGGCGCTGGTCATCCACATCATAGACAACCGTGTCATAGGCATCGGAGGTGAATTCCAGAAGGTTAGCGGCGAGCCAGCTCTGGTAGCCGCCGCGTTCTGTCTTGGGCACCGGATCGGAGCCGCCCAAATGCCATTTGCCGATATAGCCCGTGGCATAGCCGGCCTTCGCGAAGGTCTTGGCGATCGTCACGGCGTCATCGGCCAGCGGAATGCCGTTCCTGAAGCAGCCGGTCTCGGTTGCGAACTGGCCGGTCTGCATGGAGGAGCGCGCGGGGCCACAGAGCGGCTGGCTGGTGAAGGAATGGAAGAGATGGGTTCCCGCTCGCGCCAGCCGATCGAAATTCGGCGTCAATCCCATGGGATTGCCATGCACGCCCGTCGTGTCATGCCGCTGCTGATCGGTAAAGAAAACAATGACATTCGGTTTTCTTGCCATCGGGGCCTCCTCATTGTCTCAACCGCAGGCTTACGGCTTACACGCCTTTCTTAGTTCGGCGGGCAGGCGCGGAAAAATGACTAATCAGCCCCTTGGTCATAACTTTGCGGAATGATCGCTGACGGGCTGGGATTTGGCGCGGGGGGCAGGCCCGGAGGGTTCTTCGGGAGAAGGCTCGGACGAATGATCGGCGGAATAGGCGGCGGTCAGCTGCTTGAGCAGTTCGATCGCCCGTTTCATGATGGGAAAGTTGCGCAGCGAGCTGCGATAGGTAGCGCCGGACTCAAAATACCAGATGCCACGGTCGAGTTTCACATGGCGCAGGCCTTCCTCCTCGGCCGACTGCCGCACGACCGATGTTGCTGCGGTGACATATTCGGTGCCGCGAACGACGCGAAAACTGGCCATGAGACTGTCGATCTCCATGCAGATTTCGGGCTCCGGCAGCATGTTTTCCGCAGCATAAGAGTTGAGCCGGCTGAACATCACCGGATCGCGCTGATAGACCACCCACTTCTTTCCCGCCAGATCGGTGGGCTTCACCTGCTTCATGCGGCCAAGCTCGCTGTTCTTGCAGGCGTAGACGACCATGTCGACATGCAAAAGCGGCACTGTCTCGATACCCTCCGCCGGCAGGCTGTCGAGCGCGCCGAGCAGCATTTCGATCTCGCCCGCCATCAGGCGGGGAATAGCCTGGCCTGCCACCTGGAAGTGCAGGACGAAGCGCGTCTTGGGAAAATCGAGGCTCAACAGCCGCACGAGGTCGGGAGCGATCGAGACATGATAGGCGACGCCGGCGGCAATGCGGAATTCGTTAAGAACCCCCGCCTTCAGCAGGCCGATCTCCTCCTTGCCTTGGCGATAATGCAATTCGATCTTCTCGCAGCGGTCCTGCAGCAGGCGGCCTGCATCGGTCAGCGTCATGCCGCGGCTGGTTCTTTCGAAAAGACGTGTGCCGAATTCGCGCTCGACGCGACGGATCGTTTTTGTCAGTGCCGGCTGGGTCAGCCCGATCTGATCTGCGGCTGCCGTGAGGTTCCCGGCGCGGGCCACGGCGAGGAATGCACGAAGGTTGCGGTCCATCGATATTCCTTTTGGTTATTGCCACAGGTATAAGATATCATTTTCTGAATTTGCAAACGGTAATTAAGGTGAGCCTCAGCCAGTCATAGGGAGTGAGGAGCGGCGCCCTGAGGCGATCGCTGCGCAGATTGGCGGACAATGGGAAGGCGGAATGACACCGCCGCAAGGAGGATCACATGGCCATCATGCACCGCCCGCAGGCACTTCTGCCGGCCACTTTTGCCTTGCTGCTTGCCACCGGCAGCGCTTTCGCGCAGGACAGTTTTCTCGACGTCGGCAAGCAGGAGCCGATCACAATCCTGATCAACGCCTCCCCCTGGTATAACGGCTTTGAAAAGGTCGTCGATCTTTACACGGAGCAGACCGGCAACGAGGTGAAGCTGGAGGTGACGCCCTTCAACGGCATGCTGGAAAAGGCACGGTCTGCTGTGCGCTCGGGCGGGACAAGTCCTCTGGATCTGATCAACATCAACTCGATCAGCACGGTGGAATTCTACGAAGGCGGATTCCTGCAGCCGCTCAACGAGATCGATCCCGACTTCAAGCTCGATCCGCAGGTCCTGGGTCTCAACGATGCAGGCTGCTGGGACGAGGCGAAGAAGTTCCGCATCTGCGCCTCCGGAAAACTCATGGGCTATGCGCCCAACGGCAATGTGCAGCTCTTCTATTACCGAAAGGACGTCTATGAGGAGAAGGGAATGAAGGTCCCGACGACCTTCGATGACGTTCTGGCCAACTGCAAGGCACTGCACAGCCCGCCTGCGACCTATGGCTACCTGCAGCGCGGCGAGCGGGGCGACAGCATCTATTACGATTTCATGGCTTATATGCTGGCCTATGGCGGCAGCGTCGAGAAAGATGCAGCCAATGGCGATTACACCGTCACCGTCAACAGCCCGCAGGTGAAGCAGGCACTCGACAAGTTCATCGAGATCGGCAAGGCCTGCGGGCCGGAAAACTACGCCACGCTTGGCCAGGGTGACCTGATCCAGCTGATGCAGACCGGCAAGGGCATGCAGAGCCATGCGGTTGTGGCCGCCTTCCCGAACTTCGACAATCCGCAAAAGTCTGCGGTGGTCGGGCAGATCAATGCCGCACCTCTGCCGCGGGCGACCGCCGAGGGCGAGCCTGGCGTTGCCATCGGCTCCTGGGTCTTCGGCATTCCCAAGAACGCCTCGGATGCTGGCAAGAAGGGCGCGATCGCCTTCTCCAAGTGGTTCCTGACCTACAAGGCGCAGTATGCCTATGCCGAGGGCGGCGGCATTCCCGTCCGTACCGATGTCTTCGAATCCGACCTCAAGGACCAGGAGCAATTCCGCTGGATGCCCGCCTATCTTGAAGAGATCAAATACGGCAAGCAGCTTCTCGGCTACAATGAGGGACCGGCGATCAACCAGATCATGGGCCTTCGGCTGAATCAGGCGCTGATCGGCGAAATGACCTCGGCTGCGGCACTCAACAAGATCGCCCAGGAGGTCCATGACCTTTTTGCCAAGAACGGCCGGAAGACGGCCATGCTTGAACCGCTCGCCGAATGATCTCGCCGGCGGCCTCCACCGGCCCTCGGGGCGGCCGCCGGATCAAGACCTTCAAAGCCGCTGGCGGCCGTGCCGCTCGTGCATGCGAAAGGGCGGATTTTGTCCGATTTCATCAATCGTCACTTCAAGTGGTTCACGCTCGGCCCCGCAGCATTGCTGCTCCTGCTGCTGACCGTCTACCCCATCATCAACCTTTTCTTCATGGCGGTTTCGACCATTCGGTTCGAACAGGCGCAGGAGGTCTGGCTTTTCACGCCATACCGAAATTTCCAGACGCTCATCAACGATGAGATCTTCCGCATCGCCTTGATCAACACCGTCATCTTCGCCGTCGCCTCCGTCATCATCGAAACCGTTCTGGGCCTGGCGATCGCCATCCTCGTCGCCTCGGTCACCGCCTTCAAGGGCATCATGCGCACGGTCCTGATCATTCCCGTCCTGATGCCGCCCGTGGCCATCGGCTCGATGTGGAAACTGATGTATTCGTATGATTTCGGAGTGTTCAACCAGTTCTTCACCTGGATCGGCTACGGCCCCGTCAACTGGCTCGGCTCACCCTCGCTGGCGCTGATCTCCGTCATCATCGTCGATATCTGGCATTGGACCCCCTTTGTCTTCCTGATCCTGTTCGCGGCGGTGGAGGGCCTGCCCAAGGAGGTCATCGAGGCTGCGCGGGTGGACGGCGCGACGAACCGCGACATCACCTTCAAGATCATCATACCGCTGCTGAAGCCGGCCATTGCCGTGGCCATGCTGTTTCGCACCATTCTCGCCTTCAAGGTGTTCGACCAGATCTTCCTGCTCACCTCGGGCGGGCCGGGCACCTCGACAGAGGTTGTCAGTCTTCACCTCTACAAGGTCTTCTTCGCGCAGAATGACATGGGTTACGGCGCCATGCTGTCGCTTGCGGTGATCGCGGCCACCATCGCCTTCCTGCTGGTCGGCCAAAGGGCCAGCGCAGCCTTCGGGGGTAAGAACTGATGCTCGTCCTGCGCGGATATTCGAAATGGGTCGGCTATGGCCTGCTGATGCTTGGGGTCTTCATCATCCTCGGTCCCTTCCTCTGGATCATGATGCAGAGCTTCAAATATGAGATCGACATCCTGAGGGGTGCCTGGATCTTCAAGCCGACGCTGTTCAACTACAATGACGTCCTGTGGTCCAGGCGCTCGGATTTCCTCTCCAATGTGACCAATAGCGCGATCGTTGCCGCGATCTCGACCTTCTTCGTGCTGATTGTCGGGACACTCGCCGCCTATTCGCTGGCGAGGCTCCAATGGCAAAGATGGATCTCCGCCGCCTTTCTGGGCTGGACCTTGATCTTCAACATGATCCCGCCGCTGACCTTGGTCGGCCCCTGGTATCTGATCTTTCGCGAGCTTGGCCTGTCGGCATCGCTGACGGGTGTCATCCTCACTCATATCACGCTGCATCTGCCGATGACGATCTGGATGATGATGGCCTATTTCAGCGATCTGCCGAAGGATATCGAAGAGGCGGCCATGGTCGATGGCTGCCGCCGCATCGACGCCTTCTGGAAGATTTCTCTGCCGCTCGTCACGCCCGGGCTGATCGCTGCCGGCGTTCTCGCCTTCGTCTTTTCCTGGAACGAATTCTCGATCGCGCTCAACCTGACAAGCCGCGCAACCGCCACCGTGCCGGTCGCCATTGCAAGATTCGCCGAGCAGTATGAGGTCCAGTACGGCCAGATGGCGGCGGCCTCGGTCCTGTCCACCATACCCGCATTGATCCTCATGTTCTTTGGCCAGCGGTTCGTCGTTCAGGGACTGACCATGGGCGCAGTCAAATAAGGAGACCCAGATGGCCAAGGTCACACTCGACAAGGTGAAGAAGAGGTTTGGCGCGCTCGACGTGATCAAGGGCGTCGACCTGACGATCGAGGACGGCGAATTCGTCGTGCTGGTCGGCCCGTCCGGTTGCGGCAAATCCACGCTGCTGCGGATGATCGCCGGTCTCGAAGAGATTACGGGCGGGGAAATCGCCATCGGCGACAAGGTCGTGAACGATCTGGAGCCGCGCGAGCGCGACATTGCCATGGTATTTCAATCCTATGCGCTCTATCCGCATATGGACGTGGCCCGCAACATGGCTTTCTCGATGGCGCTGCGCAAGACGCCGCAGGCGGAGATCGATGCGGCCGTTTCGGGCACGGCAAGCGCGCTCGAGCTTGACAGCTATCTCGATCGGCTGCCGCGGGCACTGTCGGGCGGTCAGCGCCAGCGGGTGGCCATGGGACGGGCGATCGTTCGTCGCCCGAAGGTCTTCCTCTTCGACGAGCCGCTATCCAATCTCGACGCGCAGCTGCGGGTGCAGATGCGAACCGAGGTGCGAAAACTGCATCAGACGATCGGCGCCACATCGATCTACGTGACGCATGACCAGGTCGAAGCCATGACCATGGCGGACCGGATCGTCGTTCTCGACAAAGGCAGGATCGCCCAGGTCGGATCGCCGCTGGATCTTTACGACCGGCCCGCCAATCGCTTCGTCGCGGAATTCATCGGCTCCCCCTCGATCAATCTCATCAAGGGAGCGGCCCTGGAAGGCGCGATCGATCAGGGAACGGCGGGTGCGGGTGCGGCTCTGTCCGAGGCGCTGCACCGCAATGGCGGCAATGTGGTGGCCGGGATCCGGCCGGAACATCTGCAGCCGGCCGAACAGGGGCTGCGCGGCACTGTGCAGGTCATCGAGAATCTCGGCGCCGAGACCTATGTGTTCTTCGATGCGGGCACCGGCCGCGATCTCTGCTGGCGCACGCCCGGACGGGCGGGTGTCCGGATCGGCGAGGTGCTTACGCTCGGGGTCGATCCCAATCATCTGCATGTCTTCGACGCCGAAAGCGGCGCGCGTCTTTGACCAGCGAACCCGCCAGGAAACCAGTCTGATGAAAACGGTCTTTGTCCTTTTCGATTCCCTGAACCGGCACATGTTGGGAAGCTATGGCGGAAGCCGGGTGCCGACGCCGAATTTCGACCGGCTGGCGCAACGCAGCCGCATTTACGACAAGCATTATGTCGGCTCTCTGCCCTGCATGCCGGCCAGGCGCGATGCGTTGACAGGGCGGCTCACCTTCCTGCATCGCAGCTGGGGGCCGCTCGAACCCTTTGACAATGCCTTCCCCGAATTGCTCAAGCAGAACGGCACCCATACGCATCTGATCACCGACCACTATCATTACTGGGAGGATGGCGGCGCGACCTATCACAACCGCTATTCCACGTTCGAGTTCGTCCGCGGGCAGGAATCCGATCCCTGGAAGGCCATGGTCCAGCCGCCATGGGAGCGGCTGCGCGAGAAATACCATCCGGCGCAGACCGAGGGTGCGGAGAACAACAAATTCGGTCCCTACATGATCAACCGGGAGTTCATCCGTGAGGAAAAGGATTTCCCGTCAGTTCAGTGCTTCGCACATGGTCTGGAATTTCTCGACATGAACCGCGACAAGGATGACTGGTTTCTCCAGATCGAGACCTTTGATCCGCATGAACCTTTTTTCGCGCCCGAACGCTTCAAGGCGCCCTTCGCCACCGGCTGGAACGGCCCGATCCGAGACTGGCCGCGCTATGGGCGGGTGGAGGAACTGCCCGAGGAGGCGGATGAGCTGCGGGCCAATTATTACGCCATCGTCTCGCTCTGCGATTTCCTGCTCGGCCAGCTGCTCGACGATTTCGACCGGCACGACATGTGGAAGGATACCGCGCTGGTGGTGACTACCGATCACGGCTTCCTGCTGGGAGAGCATGATTTCTGGGCCAAGAACCGGATGAATATGTATGAGGAGATCGTGCATATTCCGCTCTTCATCCACGATCCGCGGCAGCCGGAGACCGGACGCGTCGACCGGCTGACGCAGTCGATCGACCTTGCGCCGACCTTCCTGGATCTTTACGGCGTGGCGCCGCCGGCCGAAACCGAAGGCCATTCGCTGTTGCGCGACAATGACCGGCAGGCCTTGATCTTCGGCTATTTCGGCGGCGCTGTGAATGTTACGGATGGCCGTTTCACCTATCATCGCTATCCCGAGGACCTGAAGCGGCAGGAGATCTACCAGTACACCGTCATGCCTACCCACATCACCAAGCCCTTCACACCCGAGGAGCTTGCCGGGACGACGCTGGCCGACCCCTTCAGCTGGACGAAAAATGTGCCGCTGATGAAGGTGCCGGTGATCGAGCGTTCGCCGATGTTCAACAATTACGGCCCGGGTGCCATGCTCGAAGACGATACACGTCTCTATGACCTGGCACAGGATCCCGGTCAGGAACAACCGCTCGACGATCCGGAGACGGAGGCCATGATGATCGCTCACATGTGCCGCCTGATGGCTGCCAATGATGCGCCGGCGGAAGCATTCGCCCGGCTGAAACTTGACCCCCAGGCAGCCAGCGAAAGGAGCGGCGGGACCGGGGCTTGAACCGCCGCAAGCTTTCCTCGCTAATGCGTCGCCATGACTGCGGCGACATGATCACGGATGCCTGACAGCGCATCCTCCGGCTCCACCTTGCCGCGTTGCACCCGGTCAAGGATGGGGGCTAAGACCTCATTGACCGCGCACGACACCCCCCCCCCGAAAAACCGTGCCAGTCGGCGCGGTTCCATCGCTTCTTGAAAAAATTGGAACAGGCCCTTTCCTTCCGGCCGCAGGGTAACGATATCTCGCATCCAGTGCAGGAAGGGGACTGTCTTGATGCGAAATGATCGATCGGCTACCGCAATTGATTGACTAATTAAGTGATTGCCTGCCTATGTGCCGCCGAAACCTCCCTCTTTTTCCTTCCCCCGCCTTCCGATGATGATGAGAGCCGCCATGGATCGACGCCAAACGCCCCAGACGACGCGCTTTGCCCTGGGCCTTGATCCCGGCGTCGCGATCGGTCTTCTTTGTGCGTTTCTGTTTTTCATCGCCAGCGGCCTCATCGCCTACTGGAACCTCCAGGCGCTGCGCGAGGGAAATGAGCGGGTGGTCCAGACGCATGTCGCCATCGTTGCCCTGGACGAACTGCTTTCCAAGGTGCAGGACGCGGAAACCGGTCAGCGCGGCTTCCTGCTGACCAATGATGATTCCTATCTCGCCCCCTACAGGCTGGCGGTGGAGACCATTCCGGTCCAGTTGGACAAGGTCGCCGCCCTGACCGCCGGCAATCCAGGCCAGGATCGTCGCCTGGCGAATTTGCGTCAGCGCATCGATGGCAAGCTTGCCGAACTTGCGCAGACCATCGATATTCGCCGCACATCCGGGCTTGAAGCCGCTTTGCTCGTGGTGAATTCGAATTGGGGCAAAGCGGAGATGGATGCGATCCGCGCGCAGATTTCGGCAATGGCGGGTGGCGAGACGGATGT
Source organism: Rhizobium sp. SSA_523 (assembly GCF_030435705.1). Classification (NCBI taxonomy): domain Bacteria; kingdom Pseudomonadati; phylum Pseudomonadota; class Alphaproteobacteria; order Hyphomicrobiales; family Rhizobiaceae; genus Affinirhizobium; species Affinirhizobium gouqiense. The sequence goes on along the minus strand of NZ_CP129381.1, from coordinate 1,181,529 downwards.
CCGCATCCAGCGCCTGCGGGACATGAACGCGGCGCAGCAGACCGCCTTTCTCAGCACGCTTCTGTCCGGTGCGCTGGGCCTGCTTCTGACGGCGACGATCGCCTTCCTCGTGCGTCGGACGACGCTTGCCCGCCGCCGTGACGAATGGCTTCAAAATGGTGAAGTGCAGCTGGCAGCGGCAATGATGGGCGATCAGCCGATCGATCAGCTGGGGACCAGCATTCTCGAATTTCTGGGGCGGTATGTCGGCGCAGTCGCCGGAGTCCTCTATACCGGCACCCATGACCGCTTCGAAAAGGCCGCCACCTATGGCGTGCCGCCCAATGCCGTCATCCCCGAACGGTTCAGAACCCGGGAAGGCCTTCTGGGCCAGGCGGCGGCGGAGCGGCGTCCGATTGTCATCGATCAGGTGCCGGACGGCTATCTCGAATTCGGCTCCGCGTTCGGCTCTAATAAACCCCGCCATCTCGTCATCCTGCCCGGCCAGGTGGATGGCGCGGTCAATGCGGTCATTGAGCTTGGCTTCCTGCATGCCACAAGGGACGACGTGACGAAGCTTCTGGAGCGCGCGTCGGAGGCGATCGCGATTGCCGTGCGTTCGGCCGTCTATCGCAGCGAATTGCAGGATCTGCTCGACGAAACGCAGCGCCAGTCCGAAGAACTGCAGACCCAGAGCGAGGAATTGCGGGTCTCCAACGAAGAACTGGAAGAGCAGAGCCGGGCGCTGAAGGAGAGCCAGGCGCGCCTCGAACAGCAGCAGGTGGAGCTGGAGCAGACCAATTCGCAGCTTGAGGAACAGGCACAGCAGCTCGAGATCCAGCGCGACGACCTGGAACGTGCCAATGTCGCCGTGCAACTGAAGGCACGCGAACTGGAACAGGCCAGCCAGTACAAATCCGATTTCCTCGCCAATATGTCGCATGAGCTGCGAACGCCGCTCAATTCCTCGCTCATCCTGGCGAAGCTCCTGGCCGACAATCCGAACGACAACCTGACGGCCGAGCAGGTGAAATATGCGAGAACCATCCAGTCCTCCGGCAACGACCTGCTCAATCTCATCAACGATATTCTCGATCTGTCCAAGATCGAGGCGGGCCATGTCGAAATCCGCCCGGAAGCGGTTCCGGTCGAACGCATGACCAATACGCTTCATCAGGTCTTCCAGCCGCTGGCTGCAGACAAGGCGCTGGATCTTGCGATCGATGTCGGGGCCGATGTGCCCGCGACGATCGAGACCGATCCGCAGCGGCTCGAACAGGTGCTGAAAAACCTGCTGTCGAACGCAATCAAATTCACCGAAAAGGGTCAGGTCAAGCTGTCGATCCGCAGCAATGGCTCAGGTCAGGTCGTCTTCTCCGTCTCCGATACCGGTATCGGCATCGCACCGGAGCACCAGCAGAGCGTGTTCGACGCCTTTCATCAGGCCGATGGCACGATCAGCCGGAAATTCGGCGGCACAGGCCTCGGCCTGTCCATTTCGCGCCAGCTCGTCCGCCTTCTCGGCGGTGCCATCGATCTCGAGAGCCAGCCCGGCAAAGGCAGCACCTTCACGGTGACCGTTCCCGAGCGCTACGATCCGGGCAAGGTGACGCCCCGCGATCTGCGGCCGAGCCTTCCCGTCGCCACGGCCTCTGCTCCGGCCGCCGCCGCGCCGCACAGCCCGACCGTCTTTGCCCGCCGGGTTGAGGACGATCGTGACACGCTGACGGCCGGAAAGCGCATCCTGCTGGTCATCGAGGATGACGAGACCTTTGCAGGCATCCTGCGCGATCTCTCGCGCGAACTCGGCTTCCAGGCGGTCGTGGCCGGCTCTGCAGAAGAGGCGTTGCGCCTCGCCAAGGACTATCTCCCGAGCGCCGTCGTGCTCGATGTCGGCTTGCCGGACCAGTCGGGCCTGGCCGTGCTCGACCGGCTGAAGAACGACGTGCAGACCCGTCATATCCCGGTTCACGTCGTGTCCGGCGGCGACCATACCGAAACGGCCTATGCACTCGGCGCGATGGGCTATCTGGTGAAGCCCGTCAGCCGCGACCAATTGATCGATGTGCTGCAGAAGCTCGAAAACCGCCTGTCCCAGCGCGTCCACCGCGTGCTGATCGTGGAAGACGATCCGGTGCAGCGGGAAGCGGTGGCGACGCTGCTCGGCACGCAGGACGTGGAAACGGTCACCGCAAGCACGGTCGCCGAATGCCTCGAATTGCTCAAGCAGGGCACGTTCGACTGCATGGTCCTCGATCTCACTTTGCCGGACGCCTCGGGATATACGCTTCTGGAAACGCTCAGCCAGGAAGACGCCTATGCCTTCCCGCCGGTGATCGTCTATACCGGCCGCGAATTGTCGGCCGATGACGAACAGAGGCTGCGGCGCTATTCCAAATCCATCATCATCAAGGGCGCGAAGTCCCCGGAGCGGCTGCTCGACGAGGTCAGCCTCTTCCTCCACCGCGTCATTTCCGAACTGCCGGACGAGCAGCAGATGATGATCCGCAAGGCGCGCAACCGTGACGCCGTGCTCGAGGGTCGGCGCATCCTGATCGTCGAGGACGATGTCCGCAATGTCTACGCCCTGACCAATATCCTCGAGCCGCGGGGAGCGATCGTCGATATTGCCCGCAACGGCCGCGAGGCGCTGGAGGCGCTGGAGAAGACGTCGAACGGCGGCGGTGCAGCCATTGATCTGGTCCTGATGGATGTGATGATGCCGATCATGGACGGTCTGACCGCGACCCAGGAGATCCGCAAGAACCCTGCCTGGAAGAAGTTGCCGATCATTACCTTGACGGCCAAGGCCATGCCGGACGATCAGCAGCGCTGTATCGAAGCCGGGGCCAATGATTACATGGCCAAGCCGCTGGACGTCGATAAATTGCTGTCGCTCGTTCGGGTATGGATGCCGAAATGACGCAACCGCAGGCATCCGAAAAGATCGAGGATATCGAGATCCGGCTTCTGCTGGAGGCGCTCTATCTCAAATACCATTATGACTTTCGCAATTATGCGATGGCATCGATCAAGCGCCGCCTGAAGCAGGCGCGCGAGCAGATGGGCTTTGCCACATTTTCCGCTATACAGGAAAATCTGCTGCATGATCCGACAATGCTGCCGCGGCTGCTGCGCTACCTGACGGTGCAGGTCAGTGAAATGTTTCGCGATCCCACCTATTTCAAGGCGCTGCGGGAAAGGGTCGTGCCGCATTTGCGCACCTATCCGACCCTCAAAGTGTGGGTGGCCGGCTGCAGTGGCGGCGAAGAGCTCTATTCCCTCGTCATCCTGTTCCGCGAGGAGGGACTGGAAGACAGAACGATCTTCTACGCAACGGACATCAACCAGGAGGCGCTGCAGACGGCGGAAGCGGGCATTTATTCGCTCGAGCGCGTGCAGTTGTTTACCGAGAACCACCGCAAGGCCGGAGGCAAGACAAGTCTCTCCGAATATTATCAGGCGGCCTATGGCGGCGCCTCCTTCGACAAGACGCTCCGTCGCAATGTCGTCTTCTCGGACCATAGCCTGGTTACGGACGCCGTCTTCGGCGAAATGCACTTGATCTCCTGCCGCAACGTCATGATCTATTTCGATCGGGATCTTCAGGATCGTGCGCTGGGCCTGTTCAGCGACTCGCTCGCCCGCAAGGGGTTTCTCGGGCTCGGTTCGAAGGAGAGCCTGCGCTTTTCAAAGCACGCCGGCAAGTTTACCGATTTCGTCCGGGAGGAAAAGATCTACCAGAGGCTTGGCGAATGACGACAGCAAGCGAAAAGGCCGTCGTCGTGGGGGCATCGGCGGGGGCGGTCGAGGCATTGTCCGTGCTGCTGCCCGGCCTGCCGCCAACTCTGCCGGTTCCCATCGTCGTCGTCGTGCACATCCCGCCGGACAAACATAGCGTGATGGCGGAGCTTTTCAGCGCCAAGTGCCGGCTGCGGGTCAAGGAAGCGGAAGACAAGGAGCCGCTGCTTGCGGGAACCGTCTATTTTGCCCCGCCCGACTATCATGTTCTCATAGAAGCGGATAAGACACTCTCGCTCTCTAATGATGAGCCAGTGTTATATTCTCGCCCGTCGATCGACGTTCTGTTCGAGAGCGCTGCTGACGCCTATGGAGCGGGTCTCGTTGCGGTTGTGCTTTCAGGCGCCAATCATGATGGTGCCAAAGGAGCGCGTGCCGTGATTGATGCTGGAGGGCTTGGACTGATTCAGGAACCGGAAACGGCTTACGCTTCGGCAATGCCCGAAGCTGCGATCAAGGCTTGTCCAACGGCGCGCGTTTTGTCGCTTTCGGCAATTGCCGATGTCATCGGGGAGATCTGAGATGGGGCGAGTCCCTTTTTTGCTGGTCGATGATCTTGAGGAGAATCTCCTGTCGCTGGAGGCCCTGCTGCAGCACGATGACCGGCTGCTGCTGAAGGCCCGCACAGGCGATCAGGCACTCGAACTGCTGCTGCAGCACGATGCGGCGCTGGCGCTGGTGGACGTTCAGATGCCGGGGCTCAACGGCTTCGAGCTTGCCGAACTGATGCGCGGAAACGAGCGCACCCGCCGCATCCCGATCATCTTCGTGACGGCGGGCACCGCCGATGGACGGCGCTTCCGGGGCTATGAGGCGGGCGCGGTGGATTTCATCCAGAAACCCATCGAGCCGGACATTCTGCGCAGCAAGGTCGATGTCTTCTTCGAGCTGTACCGGCAGCGCCAGCAATTGGCAGAGCAGCGCGACGAATTGGCGGCACAGGCCGAGGCTCTCAAGGATGCGGCCCGCCACAAGGATCTTCTGCTGCACGAGATCAACCACCGGATCAAGAACCTGTTCAGCCTCACGACCGGGCTTATCTCGCTGAGCGCGCGGCCGGCGACATCCGTCCAGGAGCTGGAGGCGGATCTGCGCTCGCGCATGGGCGCGCTGTCGCGGGCGCATGCACTCACCCTGCCGGATTTCGGGCCGACGGCCGATCCGACCAGCACCGCGACAACCGTTTCGGCCTTGCTGAAGGCGATCGTGGCGCCGCACGAACATGCGCAGGGGCCGCATGTCGACATTACCGGCTCCGACGCGCCGCTAAAGGGTGCAGCTCTCACATCGCTTGCGCTTCTGCTGCACGAATTCACCACCAATGCCGCGAAATACGGCGCCCTGTCCAGCCCGTCCGGCCGGTTGACCATCGATGTCTCCGCCCTGGATGAACAGCTGACCATCGGATGGCACGAGCATGGCTTGTGTGGTATCAATGCGACGCCCGAGCGCGAAGGTTTCGGCACGCGGCTTGAGCAGGCGGCACTTTCCGGGCTCGGCGGAACCATTTCCAGGAACTGGCGGGAAGACGGATTATCCCTCGACGTCCAGATTCCACTCGGAAAACTTGTGGTCTGATCCGGCTCAGAGTCCGTAGTCGCAAATGTGCCCGATCCTTTCGGGGGATCTCGCGCAACTTTGGCTGATGAAACCCACAAGCGATATGTAGCGGGCGATTGAGTGGAACAAGACAAGCAAGACCGGCAAGCATCGCCTCTGGATCAGACTGCGGACACGACCATAGAGCGGCTGAGTGCCGCTCAAGCGGCGGGCGGTATCGGCTCCTTCTCGATCGATATCGCGTCCGACATCATTGCAGCGACGCCGGAATTCTCCAGCCTCTATGGCGTTGATCACAGCGACAGCCGGTCCGCCGCCTTTTTCGAGCAATTCGTTGTTCCGGAAGACGATGGCGTGGTTTCTCACGCCCAGAGCCGCCGTGACGGCAGCGCGAGACAGGATGTGGAATATCGCATTCGCCGGCAGGATACCGGCGAGATCCGCTGGATCGCCAGGAAGGGCGAGTTCCAGCACGATGCGCAAGGCCGACCGGTGCGCTTTATCGGGATTGCGCGCGATGTCACGGCGCGTCGCCAGTCGGACGACAATCTGCGCAAGGTCCAGCAGAAACTGGCGCTGGCGCTCGATGCGACGGGAATCGGCACGTTCGATTTCGACCTCCTGGCCAATAGTCTTGAATGGGACGACCGGTGCCGCGAGCTTTTCGGCCTGCCGCCCGGAAGCCAGGTCACCTACGAGACCTTCCTGCGCGGGCTGCATGAGGAAGACCGGCAAAGGATCGACGCAGAGGTCGTGGCCGCGCTCAGCCCGGCCGGCAATGGCGCCTATGACGTCATCTACCGGACCGTCGGGGCTTTCGATGGCCAGATCCGGTGGGTGGCAGCCAAGGGCAAGACCTATTTCGAGAACGGTAAGGCCGTCCGGCTCATCGGCACGGTGCAGGATATCACCCAGGCACAGCATGAAGAGAGCCGCCGCCGCGCCATAGAAGAGCGCTATCGACTGGCGGTCCGCGCCACCAATGATTCCATCTGGGACTGGGATTTCGCCTCCAATCACGTTCTCTGGAACGAGGCGCTGACCCAGGCCTATGGCCATGAACTGTCGCAGGTGGAGCCGACGGGCGAGTGGTGGATCGATCATATCCACCCGCATGATCGCAGCAGGATTCACGCCTCCATTCACGCGGCGATCGACGGCACGGGCAGCGAGTGGCGCGACGAATACCGCTTCCGGCGGGCCGACGGCAGCTATGCCAATGTGCTCGACCGCGGCTATGTCATTCGCGACGAGGCGGGACAGGCCCAGCGGATGATCGGCGCCATGCTGGATCTGACCCGCGTGCAGGAGGCCGAAGCGGCGGTGCGTGAAAGCGAACTTCGGTACCGGAGCCTGTTTTCCTCGCTCGACGAGGGTTTCTGCATCATCGAATTCGTCGATGGGCCGGAAGGTCCGCTCAGCGATTATCTGCATGTGGAATACAATGAAGCCTATGAACGCCAGGCAGGCGTATCCGGTATTGCCGGCAAACGCATCCGCGACGTGTTTCCGCAGGAGGCGGATAAGTGGATCGACTTCTACCGGACAGTGCTGGACACCGGACTGCCGCGGCGCCTGCAGATAACCTTCGATGAGACGGATCGGGTTCTGGACGTTGCGGCCTTTCGCATGGAGCCGGCCGAACGGCGCCAGGTGGCGGTCGTCTTCCAGGACGTCACCGCCCGGCATCGGGCGGAGCGGTCGCTGCAGGAGCTGAACCTGAACCTGGAGCGGCAGGTGGAGGAACGGACCGCCGAGCGTGACAGGATGTGGGCCGCCTCACCGGACCTGATGGTCATTCTGACGCCGGAGGGCTTCTACCGGCGGCTGAACCCGGCCTGGAAGACGCTGCTGGGCTATGAATTCGGCGAGCTCGAAGGACGCTTCGGCCTGGATCTCGTCCATCCGGAGGATCTCGACCTCGCGCGGCAGGCGCTCGATACGGCGCGTGCCGATGCTCCCCCCAGTTTCGATGTGCGTATCCGCCACAAGGATGGAAGCTATCGCTGGGTGCAATGGGTCGCAGCTCCAGGACCGGACGAGATCTTCGCCGTCGGCCGCCATGTGACGGGCGAGAAGGAGCAGGCCGCCGCGCTCGCTGCCGCCGAGACCGCCTTGCGCCAATCCCAGAAGATGGAGGCTGTCGGCCAGCTGACCGGCGGCCTGGCGCATGACTTCAACAATCTTCTGGCGGGCATTTCCGGCAGCCTGGAAATGATGGAGCGTCGCTTCGCGCAGGGTCGCCAGGCCGATGTCGACCGCTATCTCGCCGCGGCCATGGGCGCAGTGAAGCGCGCGGCGGGCCTGACACATCGGCTGCTCGCCTTTTCGCGTCGCCAGACGCTTGCGCCGACGCCAACCAATGTCTCCCGCCTGGTCCTCGAAATGGAGGAGCTGGTCCAGCGGACGGTGGGGCCGAGCATCGAGGTGGAAACGATTTCCCACCCCCATCTCTGGCCGGTTCTGGTGGACCAGAACCAGCTCGAGAATGCCCTTCTCAATCTCTGCATCAATGCGCGCGACGCGCTGCCGGATGGCGGCCAGATCATCATCGAAATGCATAATCGCACGATCGACAACCGGATCGCGGCGACGCAGGACATGGCGGCCGGAGACTATGTCTCGCTTTCAGTCTCGGACAACGGTGTCGGGATCGCGCCGGACATCATCGACAAGGTGTTCGAGCCCTTCTTCACGACCAAGCCGATCGGCGTCGGCACGGGTCTCGGATTGTCGATGATCTTCGGTTTCGTCCGCCAGTCCGGCGGGCAGATCCGCATTCACTCCCAGGAAGGCAAGGGCACATCCGTCACGCTCTTCCTGCCGCGTCACACGGAAGAGGAAGTGATTGCCGCCGCTGAAGACACCATGAGCGATCCGCATTCGGCGCGGCATGGCGAGACGGTCCTGGTGGTGGACGACGAGCCGCTGGTGCGTCTCCTGATCGTCGACGTTCTGGAAGATCTGGGCTATCAGGCGCTGGAAGCCGGTGATGGTCCGGAGGCCATGAAAATTCTCCGTTCCGACGCGCGCATCGATCTGCTTGTGACCGATGTCGGCTTGCCGAACGGCATGAATGGCAGGCAGGTTGCGGACGCCGCGCGGGACATGCGGCCCGGCCTCGGCGTCCTCTTCGTGACCGGCTATGCCGACAATGCGGTGCTGAGCCATGGTCATCTTGAACCGGGAATGCAGATCGTCACCAAGCCGTTCACAGTGGATGTTATGACCGAACGCATCAGGTCGATGATCGAGGCCGGCAAGACCAGCTGATCACGCCGCCGCTCGGGCCGGCTGTGGTTACCCCGCAGTCTTGGCCCCGCAGCCTTTTCGCAAGCCGGATGATCAGGCCGAGGTCGCGCTCTTTGTCAGCACGTCCTCGGTCAGCTCGGAGACGGAGGAGCAGCCGAGGTGACCAAGCGTCGTCCAGAATTCCCGCTGCAGCAGTTCCAGCGTCCGGCGCACGCCATATTCCCCGTCGGCAGCCATGCCATAGGCGATCAGCCGACCGAGAGCCACCGCATCGGCGCCCAGCGCGATGGCAGCGGCGATATCGCTGCCCCGCCGAATGCCGCTGTCGAGGATGATCGGCACCGCGCCCCCCACCGCCTTGCGGATGGCGGGCAGGGTCTCCAGCGCCGTGGGTGTCCGGTCGATCGTGCGCCCGCCGTAATTCGACACGTAAAGGCCGACCGCGCCGGCATCGAGCGAGGCCTTCGCATCACGCACACTGGACACGCCCTTGACGATGCAGGGGAGCGGCGACCGGCCAATGACCCGCGCAGCCTGCGCCCAGGTCCAGCGGGGTTCGGTGAAGGTCAGCAGCTCCTGCAGGGGAGCCGGGTCCGATTTGCCGGGTCCGAAATTGGAGGGGCCAGCCTCGTTGCGAAGCGAAAACCGGTCCTCCATCATCCTCTCACGCCACTGGCGGATCGGCGAATAGGTCACGCAGATATATTTGTAGCCCGCGTCTTTCGCCCGGCCGATCATGTCCAGAACATGCTCTTCATCGCCCACAAAGGTCATCTGGAAAATCGACGCCACGGTTGAGGCTGCGGCAATCTCCTCCAGCGAATGCGAGGCGGCGACGGGCACCATCTGCTGGATGCCGACAGCGGCCGCTGCACGTCCGATGGCCAGATGCCCTTCCGGGTGGAATACAGCCTCGCCGCCGCCGAAAGGGGCGATGAAGGCGGGAAAGCTTAGATCGAAACCGAGGACCCTGGTTCGCGTATCGGGATGGCTGATGCCGGCAAAGAGCGGGACTTCGAAGCGCAGTTTGTCGAAAGCCGCGGTGTTTTCCCGCAGCGTTACCTCGTCTCCCGTCCCGCAGGAGAGGTAATTCCAGTCAATATCCGACAGACGCCGCCTGGCATCGTGGTAGATACCCCGCAGGGTCGTGTATTTTTCCGCCGTAGCATAGCGGTCATCGATACGCTGCGGAACGTTTGGGCTCGAATTGTCGGTCATGACCGCCTCCCTTTGCAAACCACCGTGAAGGGGCGGCGCCTGCGTCCGCCCCCCTTTCGGAGATTAATCCTGCTTCTTTGCCGCGATCAGCACGATCTCGATCAGGCGCTTCGGATCGCCCAGATCAACCCCGCCGATCGTTGCGCGCGAGGGAAGGTCGTCGCCGTCCAGCCAGGCCAGCCAGGCTTCATTCATCGCTTCCTTGCCGGACATGTCGGAAAGATAGATCCGGGCGGACAGGATATGATGCTTGTCCGACCCGCATTCTTCGAGCACGTCCTGAAGCTTGGCGCAGGTCTGTTCGGTCTGCTCCTTCATGCCCACCGTGATGTCGTTTGCGGCATGGCCGCCGAGATAGAGAACGCCATTGTGTTCGACGACGCCGTGCATGATGCGGTGCTTGCGGTGGCGGGTGATCATTTGCTTTATCCTTGTGCATGAGAAGAGGGCTCCCCGCCGCGGCAGGCGGCGGAGATGTCGGTGGTTCGAAGCTGGAAAGGGATGTCAGCCGGCCGTCGGCGCATAACGGTCGAGCGGCATGTCGGGCTGTTCGCCGATGGCGATCCTGGCAAGCTGACTGCCCGCGAAGGGACCGATGGTGAGGCCGCCTGCGCCGAGGCCATTGCCGATCGTCAGATTGCTGTAGCCCGGGACGCGGCCGAGAATGGGGCTCATCGTCTGGCCTGCCGGCCTGAAGCCGATCCGCGTCTCGATCAGGGTCGCATCGGCAAGGCCCGGCGCGATCTTCAAACCGGCGCTCAGGACCTCCAATTCGCCCGCGGCTGTGACGCGGTAGTCGAAGCCGGAATTATTTTCGCGGGTTGCGCCGATCACCACCCGGCTGTCATCGAAGGCGAGCATGTAGTGGCTGCTCATCGGCAAGACGACAGGCCAAGCGGCTGTTGCAATTCCAGGCAGGCGCAGGTGGACGATCTGTCCTTTCTGAGGTGCAACCGGATGGGCAAGACCGATCGGCCGAAGGATCTGCGAGGCCCAGGCGCCGGCGGTGACAATGATCTGATCGGCCGGAATGGCCTGTCCGGTGCTGTCGAGGCAGCGGATCTGGTCGCCTTCCGTCTTGAGCGTCACGTAATCGCTGCGAAACCTGGCGCCCATGGAGACAGCCGCGCGGATCATGGCCGCAGAGAGCAGCCGCGCATCCACCCGGGCCGCGCCGGGAATGTGGATAGCATCGAGATCCTCACGCAGCGGCGGAAACAGGGCGCGTGCCTCGCCTGGCGAAAGATGCCGGATCTCGCCGGCCTCGGGAGAAGTCTTCGTCCGGCGGGCAATCCGCTCGCTCGCCGCCTCGAAATCGGCCCGGTCCTCCGCCACGACCAGCGCGCCGACCTTGCCGTAACCGAGATCGGTCTCTCCCCGGCTCTTCAGCCCGGTGATCAGCCCGTCATAGAAGCGGGTGCCAGCCTCGTAGAGCTTGTACCATTCCGGATCCTCCACCTTGGTCGCCCAGGGGCAGACGATCCCCGCGCCGGCCATGGTGGCCTTGCCCGGATGGGCCTCGTCGACGATCTCGACATCCACGCCTTTTGCGGCGAGATGATAGGCGGCACTGGAGCCGAGAATACCGGCCCCGATGATCAACACACGCATAATGAATTCCTGAACCTGATGCTATGGGAACGGCAGCAAGAGGCGGCCGTCCCCCTTTCCTGTCATTCCACGGTCACGCCGGAGAGCCGGCTGGTTCCGAAGATGGCCGGTACATAGCCTTTGACGGACTTTGCAACGGCGGTGATCGTATCGGCGCCGCCGAGAATGACGGCGGGGACTTCCGCGTGGAACTCCTTCTGGGCCTGCTCGTAGAGTTCGATACGCTTGTCCTTGTCGGTGATCGTGCCGGCCTGGTTCATCAGCGTGTTGAATTCCGTGTCGCACCATGCGCCGATATTGGAAGGGCTTGGCTTGCCGGTGGAATCGCAGGTGAAGTAATTGTTCGGGATCTGGCTGGGATCCGGGAAGTCGTAAATGCCGCCGAACATGCCGACCTGCGCCTCTCCCTTGCGGGCACGGGTGATGTATTCCCCCCATTCATAGGAGACGACGGTGGCTTTCACACCCACTTTTGCCCAGTCCGACTGGATCATCTCGGCGGCGCGGCGACCGTTCGGCATATAGGGCCGGGCGACCGGGACCGCCCATAATTCGGTGGCGAAGCCATCCTTGTATCCGGCCTCTTCCAAAAGCTTCTTGGCGCGTTCCGGATCATAGGCATAGGCGCCGACATCCTTGGCATGACCCCAGAGCGAGGGCGGCACGACCGCACCGGTGACGGTGCCCATGCCGTCATAGATCTGCGCAACGAGCGGCTCGATATTGATGGCGTGTGCCAGCGCCTGCCGCACGCGCTTATCCTTGAATTTCTCGTCCTTGAAGTTGAAGGTGATGAAGCCGGTGGAGGCGACAGGGGTCTGCACAGCCTGCAAAGTGCCGCTCTCCTCGATCATCGCACGGTCGGCGAGATTGGGGTAAAGGGCAATCTGGCACTCGCCGGCAATCGCCCGCTGGAGCCTGACCGAGGCGTCTGCGCCGATCGCCATCACGATGGTGTCGAGCATGGGTGTGCGGGCCGGATCCTTGATCTGCGCGCCCCAGGTCTCCTTGAACGGCATCAGCCGGACCATGGCATCCTGCTGATAGGCCTGCAACTGGAAGGGACCCGTGCCGATCGGCTCGCGGTCGATCAGTTCCGGCGTGGCGGCGGCCTGCAGCTGATCCGCATATTCGCCGGAGGTGATGGCGAGAGACTGATGCGCCATGATGCCGATGAACGGCGCCAGCGGTTGCTTGAGGGTGAAGGCGACGGTGTAATCGTCGATCTTCTTGATCCCGTCCAGAGCATCGGCGAGCTTGGTGTTGAAGGTGATATAGGTGCCGCCATTGACCTTGGCGTAAGGGTGGTCATCCTTCATCATGCGTTCGAAGGTGAACATGACGTCATCGGCATTGAAGTCGCGCGACGGGGTAAACCGCTCGCTGGACTGCCATTTCACCCCGCGGCGCAGCTTGAACGTGTAGGTGCGGCCGTCATCCGAGACGGTCCAGCTTTCGGCCAGTGCCGGCTGGATTTCCGATGAGCCGGCCTTGACCGAAACGAGACCGTCATAGATTTGTCCGAGCACGAAGGATGTCGTGCCATTGCTGGTCATCTGCGGATTGAAGACCTCCGGCGATCCTTCGATGCAGACCGACAGCATGGCGGCATTGACCGGTGACGAGGCCAAAAGCGCTGCGAGTGTGAGGACAAGTTTGGTTTTCATACGGTCTGTTCCCTTCGTTATGCCGCTATGCCCGCGGTCTTGGCGCGATCGATCACCAGCCGGCCCTAGACGGGCCGTCAGCCGAGCTTCCGCTCCGACAGCGTGACTGATTTTTTGCCGCCCTTAACCCCTGCCGGCGCATCGAGGCATCTTCTAAAAAGGGGTGCGGTCACGGTTGATGGTGATAAGAGCGCCTTGACAACATGATTGTCAAATAGCTTCTTATCCCATCATTATAACCGAACCTCATAATGTCTCTGCCGATCGGAGGAATAGCCGGCCATGAATATCAGGCAGCTCGAAGCGTTCCACGCGACCATGGAGACCGGATCGGTCACCTTGGCGGGCGAGCGGCTCGGTGTATCCCAACCGGCAGTCAGCAAGCTTTTGCGCAGCTTTTCAGATGCCTGCGGCTTCACGCTCTTCACGCGAAGCGGCGGCCGGCTGGTGCCGACGCTTGAGGCCCGGATGCTGGCCGCCGAGGTGGATCGGATGTTCGCCGGCACCAAACGTATCGCCCGGCTGGCCGAAGCGGTGCGCAACCGGGAATGGGGCGAGGTGACACTGGCGGCACCGGCGGCGCTGGCCACGCGCTATCTCACTCAGGCGCTGTCTCCCTTCCTTGCCGAACAACCGGATATCCACCTGACTCTGCTGAGCCGCAATTCGCCGCGGATCGGCGAACTGGTGGCTTCCGGTCAGGTCGATATCGGTCTCAGCGTTCTTCCGTTCGATCAGCCGAGCATCCGGTCGGAGATCATCATGCGGTTTTCTATGGTCTGCGTGCTGCCGGCGGCGCACCCGCTGGCCCGCAAGCAGGTGATCGAGATCGACGATCTGCGCAATGAACTATTCGTCTCGCTGCCGCGCGACGACTGTTCGCTGATGACGATCGACCGGGCTTTCCAGATGCGGGGCGTGCAGAAGCGCAACCGGATCGAAGTGCCGCTCTCGGAGACCGCCTGCAGCCTGGTCGCAAATGGTGTTGGAATTTCCATCGTTCCGCCCTTTGTCGGCATTGACTATGCCAATGATCGGCTTGTCCGGCGAACGCTCCTGCCGGAAACCTTCATGGATGTGTGGCTGCTCACCCCAAGCGGCCGCGCGCCTTCGCTTGCCGCGCAAATGCTGGCGGATTTCATCCGCACCGCCGTCTCTCCCTTCGATCAGCGGGCAAAGGCGGCCAGCGCCTGACCGGCGATTTGCTCATGGAGAGACGCAGGATCCGGCCACAACGCTTGGCGATGCTATCAGCCAAGCTCGAGCGTGGTCACGGCAAAAATGCCATCTGCCCTTACCGCGGCGGGCGAACCGCGATACATCCGGGTGGTCTGGAAGCCGCGGCTGAAGCCCTTGTCTTTCAGGAAGGCGGCGAAACTCAGCTGCGGCTCCGGAACATCGAGATGCAGCACCTGCCCGGATAGTCGGGCGGCGCCGTTGGCCAAAATCTGTTGCGCATCCTCGGGCGTCTCGGCAAAGAGCGGCCCGATCTTCCAGCCGTCATGCGTTTCCCGCATGACCCCATAGGCTTCCACCCGCCCGTTCCTGACCAGCGCCAGCACCTGTCTTGGCGGCATCAGCCATCTGGTCAGGAAATCACGCCTGGGTTCAGGAAAATAGAGTGCGTCGCAGGCGAGAATGGCCTCCAGCAGTTCCGGGCCTGCCAGGACGACTTCGGCCGAGGCTGCGCTGCCCTGCCACCGGCCGCTCCAGCGAAGAGTGTCGTAGGCGGGCTCGAAGCCCATCCGCCGATAGTTCGCCTGCTGTTCGACAACGCCATCGAGGCAGATCGTCCGCCCTTCCAGATGGCGCATTCCGGCGTCCCAGACCGCTCGACCCAGGCCTTGGCCACGGCAGTCTTCCGCAGTGATGTAAAGTCCGATGAAGCCAAAGCTTTCGCCGTAGCGGACAGCGGCAATGCCCGAGACGAGCCGGTTGCCGAGGTAGCACCCGATAAAGCCCTCTTGATCGGCGGCGTGAAAGGCTTCAGCATCGGCTAGACCGGGGTTCCAGCCTTCCCGGCGGGCCCAGTCGATCAGGATTTCGACATCCTGCTCGTCGACCGGACGCAGGACCGTGCCACGAATGTTTGCAGCGGGTATCGTCGGTTCCTTGCTCATGAGGCGGCGAGCGTCTGTGGCGCGAAGGCTTCCAGCAGACCTTTGTAGGGCTTGTGCACCGGTGTGGCATAGGCGCCGCGCTTGGCAGTCGCCAGGCCCAGTTTGACCAGCGCCTCCGCCTGTTTGACGGCGGCCGCCACGCCATCGACGACGGGCACCCCGAATTCCGCTCGAAGCTCGGCGGTAAGCTCCGCCATGCCGGCGCAGCCAAGCACGATCGCTTCTGCCCCATCCTCGCTCAGCGCTGCGGCAATCTCGCGGCACAGACGGTCGCGGGCATTGGAGGTCGGATCTTCCAAGGATAGAACCGGAATATCGGCCGCTCTTACCTTGCAGCGGCCCGTCATGCCGTAGCGATGAACCAGATGTTCCAGCGGCAGGCGCGAGCGCTCCATGGTGGTGACGATGGTGAAGCGCTGGGCGATGAAGGCAGTCGAGGCAAGCGCCGCCTCGCAGATCCCGACGACCGGGATGCGCGCAAGCGTCCGGGCGGCATCCAGGCCGGTATCGTCGAAACAGGCGATGATCGCCGCGTCGGCGCCCGATTGCTCGGCGCGGGCAACCTCCAGCAACAGGCCGGGCACGGCGAAGGCTTCGTCGTAATAACCCTCGATGGAGGCCGGCCCCATGGACGAGGTGACCGCCTCGATCTCGGTGTCGCCATTGGCGACCCGCCGCGCCGAATCGGCGATGGTCGAGGTCATGCTGGCAGTGGTGTTCGGGTTGACGATCAAGATGCGCATGGGGTCACGTCTTTCCCGCTCACGAAGCGCGGCCGCGCCGGTTGAGGCGGATGATGAGGCCGAGCGTCCCGGCAATGACAAGGAAGGAGAAGACGGTGGTGACCGTGCCCAGCGCATAAAGAACGGGCGTGGTGACATTGGTGGTCATGCCGTAGATCTCGAGGGGCAGGGTGTTGAAGGTGCCGGCGGTCATGAGGGTTCGCGCAAATTCATCGTAGGAGAGCGTGAAGCCGAACAGCCCGACGCCGACGAGGCTCGGCGCAATCATGGGCAGCACGACATGGCGAAATGTCTGCCAGGATGTCGCGCCGAGATCCCGGGCAGCCTCCTCATAGGCCGGAGAGAAGCGGTTGAAGACCGCAAACATGATGAGCACGCCGAAGGGCAGCGTCCAGGTGAGATGTGCGCCAAAGGCCGAGGTGTACCATGTCGGCTGCAGGCCGAGCTGCTGGAAGACGACGCCGATCCCGAGCGAAATGATGATGGAGGGCACGACGAGGCTCGCGACGGACAGGTAGAACAGCGCCGTCGCGCCGATGAAGCGGCGGCGAAAGGCGAGGCCGGCCAGAAGCGACACCACCACGGTGACGAGCATGACCATGATGCCGAGCACGGCAGATCGCCTGAAGGAACCCCCGAAATCGCCGACCGCCTGCGTCTCGAAAAGATTGGCGAACCAGCGCAGCGACACCCCGTTCAAGGGGAAGGTGAGGCCGCCATTGGGGCCCTGGAAGGAGAGAATGAGGATGGCGGAAAGCGGTCCGTACAGGAACAGCACGAAGAGCGCGAAGAAGATCGCCAGGAGGTAGAATTCGCGGCCGCGTTTGTCAGCATGCATCTTAAAGCTCCTTGCGGATGTCGACGATGCGCAAGATACCCGCGACCATCAGGAGAACGAGGGCGAGCAGTACGACCGCGTTGGCCGCCGCGGCCGGATATTGCAGGAGTGACATCTGGTTCTTCATCATCAGCGCCACTGAGGCGCTCTGGCCGCCGGACATGACCTGAACCGTCGAGAAATCCGCCATGACCAGGGTGACGACGAAGATCGTGCCGATGGCCATTCCGGGCTTTGCAAGCGGCAGGATGACATTGGTCAGGGTTTGCCAGCCGGATGCGCCGGCGTCACGGGCGGCCTCCACGAGCGATCTGTCGATGCGCATCAGCGTGTTGAAGATCGGCGTGACCATGAACAGCGTGTAGAGATGCACCATGGCCAGAACGACGGCAAAATCGGAATAAAGCAGCCATTCGATCGGTTCGCTGATCAGCCCGGTGCTGATCAAACTCGAGTTCACCAGGCCGTTTCGCCCCAGGACCGGGATCCAGGAGATCATGCGGATGATGTTGGATGTCAGGAACGGCACTGTGCAGACGAGGAAAAGCACCATCTGCATGGCGCTGGTGCGGATATGGAAAGCGAGGAAATAGGCGACCCAGAAGCCGACGAAGAGTGTGACCGCCCAGACGAGAAAGGAAAATTTCAGCGTGTTGAGATAGGTCTTCCAGGTTACCCAGGAGCCGAGCGTCTCGACATAGTTCATCGTCAGGAAATCGGGATACATCTGGGCAAAGTCATAATCCCAGAAGCTGACGACGGCGATCATCAGGATCGGCAGAAGCAGGAAGCCGCAAAGAATGACAGCAAGCGGCGCCGCCTGGAGATAGGAGACGAGCTTCGGCGAGATGCGCAATGGCTGCTGCGGCCGCGGCGTGCCTGCACCGATAAATCGAATGGTCGACATGGGTCGTCTCTCCTTTGGGTTTCTCCCTCTGGCCTGCCGGCCATCTCCCCCAAAGGGGGAGACGCCATGCGGGCCGGCATTGCCCTCCATCGAAGGGCAGGCCGGAGGGTTTTGCCTTACGCTGCGATGAACTCGTTCCAGCGGCGAACCATATAGCGGTCCTCGTCCATCACCGAGTTCCAGCAGGCCACGCGGCCCATGCGCTCGTCGAAGGAGCCGCCATCGCGTACGGCGCCGGCCTTTTCCATGACCTTGCCGTCGGGCGCCACGATATCGCCCTGGGCCGGCTTGCCCTCGACCCAGTAACCCCATTCGTCAGCCGACATATGCTGCTTGGCCGTTTCCATGGCGGCGGAATAATAGCCCTGGCGGTTGAGATAGGCGCCGACCCATCCAGACGTATACCAGTTGATATATTCGTAAGCGGCGTCGAGCTTTGCGCCGGACAGGTGAGCGGCAAGGCCGAGACCGCCGCCCCACGAGCGGTAGCCTTCCTTGAGCGGCTGGTATTTGCAGGCAATGCCCTTGGAGCGCACGGCAGCAACGGCCGGCGACCACATGGACTGGATCACGACTTCGCCCGAGGCCATCAGGTTGACGGATTCGTCGAAACTCTTCCAGAAGGCCCGGAACTGCCCGTCCTGCTTGGCCTTGATCAGGAAGTCGATCGTCTTGTCGATCTCCTCCTTCGTCATATTGCCCTTGTCGGCATATTTGATATTGCCCATCGCCTCCATGATCATCGCCGCATCCATGATGCCGATCGAGGGAATGTTGAGGATGGAGGTCTTGCCCTTGAAGGCCGGGTCCATGATATCGGCCCAGCTGGAAATCTCGCGACCGACCAGATCGGGACGAATGCCGAGCGTATCGGCATTGTAGATCGTCGGCATCATGGTGAACCATTCGGTTTCACCCTTGGCGAAGGTCTTGGTGCCCGGCTTCTCGACAAAGCCGACCGTATGCGGCGCGGTACCCTGGGCGATCACGCTGTCGGGCTTCAGCTTGCCGGTCTTGAAGAGCGGAACGACCTTGTCGTAATATTTCAGCTTCTTGACATCCATCGGCTGGATGACGCCCGCCGGATAGACCTTCTTCAGGATCCAGTATTCGATGTCGGCAATGTCATAGGAATTCGGCTGCGTCACGGCGCGCTGCGCTGCGGCGTCGGAATCCGTTGCCGTCATCTCGAGCGTGATGCCGAGGTCGGCCTTGCACTTCTCAGCAATCGCATTGAGGTTCGACACGCCGGTGCCGAACTGGCGGAGCGTGATCGGGTTCTGCGCCCAGATTGTCGGGAAGCCGGTAATGGCGCCCGAGCCGGCGGCCAGGCCGGCGGCGGCGGAGGCCGTTTTCAGAAGTGCGCGGCGCGACAGGCCTTGCTTGGTTTTTGTCTCAGTCATTGCCTTTGTTCTCCTCTGGTTGGATTTTTGTGGCATTCAGTGTTTCAGCCTGCCAAGCACGATCGCGTCGGTCTTGTCCCAGGCAAGAGAAATGGCCTCTCCCACCTTCACCGGATTGGCGAAGAAGGCGGTGTCGCTGAGGATGGCCGTGAAATCGTCGATCCCGGCGCCGCTGACGGAGAGCTTCACCGAAGACCCGCGATACTCGACATTGGTGACGGAGCCGGTGAAGCCGAGGCCCTTTTCGGAAGGCGGGCCGAGACGCACATGATCGGTGCGGATGGCGATGTCGACTGTGTCGTCCAGATCCTGGCCTGTGGCGCCGCTTGCCAGAAAATCGCCGCCGGCAGGAACCGAGACCATGACATCGTCACCTGCAAGGGGCGCCGCGCGGCCGGATATGACGTTGTGATCGCCCATGAAGCGGGCGACGAAGGCCGTGGCCGGCCGTTCGAAGACCTGCCGGGGCGCGGCGGCCTGTTCGATGCGGCCGTCATTCATGATGACGATGATATCGGCAAGCGCCATGGCCTCCTCCTGACTATGCGTCACATGCACGAAGGTGATGCCCAGCCTTGCCTGCAGCTTCTTCAGCTCGGCGCGCATGCGGATCTTGAGGAAGGGATCGAGCGCCGAAAGCGGTTCATCCAGCAGCAAGGCCTCCGGATCGGTGATCAGCGCGCGGGCCAGCGCCACGCGCTGCTGCTGGCCGCCCGAAAGCTGCGCCGGCCGGCGGGTCGCATAGGCTTCCAGCTGCATCAGCCGCAACATGTCGAGAGCCTTGGCCCGCCGTTCCTCCTTTGCCACGCCTTTCATCTTGAGGGAGAAGGCGACATTGTCGATGAGGTCGAGATGGGGGAACAGGGCATAGGACTGGAACATCATCGCCGTTCCCCGGCGGGCAGGCGGGAGATCGGTGACCACGGTATGGCCAAGCCGGATGTCGCCGGCGGAGATCGTCTCATGTCCGGCAATCATCCGCAGCGTCGAAGTCTTGCCGCATCCGGACGGACCGAGGAGGCAACAATAGGTGCCGGCGGGGATTTTCAGGCTGATGGAATGGACGGCAGTCGTGGCGCCGTAAATCTTCGAAACGGATACAATGTCGATCTCAGCAGCTTTGCTCATCCGGCGCCCCCTTGCGTCGGATATTGCAATGCATCATCCATGCCAGATGGCTTAAGCTCTTGTTAATCCGAGGGCTCTGCGCGGCAGACACATCCACGCTCGAAGAACCGCCTAATATTCAAGCGATTGTTTTTCAGGCATGGCGAAATTGTATGCAATCAAGCAGGCGATCGAAAACAATCGTCTTGGCATGGGTGGCCGGCAGCGGTAGAAGGGGATCATAGCGGGTCAGGCCATGAGCATCAGCGACAAGATCATCTTCACCGATTCCAATCCCGAAGACCGCGCGCTGGCGATCCGCGAGGCCCTGCGCAATGCGATCATCGACCGAAGGCTTGCGCCGGGAACGAAACTGACGGAGAGCGAGGTTGGCACGCTGTTCGAGGTAAGCCGCACGGTGGCACGGGCGGCGCTGCAGATGCTGACATTCGAAGGTCTGGTCAGGACCGAGCGCAATCGCGGCGCCTTCGTGTCCAATCCGTCGCCGGAGGAGGCGCGGCAGATTTTCGCGTCCCGCCGCCTGATCGAGCCCGGCATCATCGCCGCCGCCATCGAGCATATGACGCCCGACGACGTCGTCACCTTTCGCCGGCAATTGGAGGAAGAAGCCGGTTATATGAATGAGCGCGGGTCCTCGGCGCGTCGCGCCGAGATCAAGGCCTCAGGCGATTTCCATCTTCTGCTGGCGGCCGTCAGCGGCAATGCCATCTTGCGCAAGTTCATGGAGGAATTGGTGGCCCGCAGTTCGCTGGTCATCGCCCTGTACGGGCGCTCCGGCATCTCCAGCTGCGGTCATAGCGAGCACTCGCAGATCGTCGATGCCCTGGAAAAGGGTGAGGTCGACCGAGCCACAGCCTTGATGATCCACCACATCGACCATGTGGAAGCCGATCTCGACCTCCAGCCACGCGAAGGGCGCGCGTTGAAGGACGTCTTGTCGGAAGCGTAAGGCCGCCGCCACGCGAGGTTTACGCCCCGGCGGAGGCCAGGGCGTCATATAGAAGCGGGGTTTGACGCCGGGAGGCTTTTGAGATCAGGCTGTTTCAGCTGACCTTAAAGCCTGACCGTGGCATTGTCGCCCATATCCGGCTTGGCGCTGCTGACCGCCGCGGCCGCCATCTTGATGTAGCTCATCACCGTTCCCGGGCTGTCCCAATATTCAGCGGAGCTCGGCGTTACCTTCAGGATGCGGATGGACGGATCATCCGGGCTGTCCCACCAGGCTTTGGCGGGAATGGCGAAGAGTTCCTTGATCTTCTCGCGGTCATTCTGGATCTCGGCCCTGCCGGAAATGGAAACATAGGTCTGGCCCTTCGGATCGGCAAAGGCAAGACACACCGCCGGATGGCGCGCGATTTCCTCATCCTTGTGGCTGGCGACATCGGTCAGGAAGTAAATGGCGTTTTCCTCACGCTCAGCATGCGCCGACATGGGCCGCGCGCGAAGATCGCTGCCGGACTGGGTGGTCAACATGCAGAAGCCGATATCCTTGGCCAGATCCCAAACTTTATCCTGGTCGTTTTCACTATGCGCCATCTTGTGCTCCTCTTCAAAGTCATGACGGGAAACGGCTGCGGCAGGATGAAGTTCCGCCGATCGCAAAGGCGATAGTGGCATGCCGGAATCCGCCAGCCGTCGTGCGGAACCGGGTTGCCAGCGCGACGTTCCTGGATGGTATGCAAGTCAGGAGAGCAAAGCCTATGAGACTGGGATCGGTTGCGGAAATCTGGCGGTATCCGGTCAGCTCGGTGGCGGGCGAGGCGGTTTCGACGGCAGAGCTCGCAGGATCGGGCCTCCCCGAAGACCGCCGCTTCACGATCATCGACCGGCAGACAAACCGCGCGGCCGCGCCGGAAAAGGAGGCACGCTGGCATCCGGCGCTGGCCCTTGTGGCGCGCTGGCACGACGAGGGCGGCGAGATCGGGTTTCCGGACGGCACCTGGTTGGCCATCGATGCGCCGGAGCTTGACGACAGGCTGAGCCGGTATTTCGGCTTTGAAGCGGCCATGCTGCCCAGTCGCTCGCCGGAGGAAGGGCTAGAGCCGAGGGATGGTTTTGCCACCACCCGCTATGCGGCAAGCCCTGTGCATCTCGTCACATCCGCATCGCTCGAATGGCTGAAAGACAAAGTCGGCCCCGATACGGTCAGCAGCCGACGTTTCCGGCCCAATTTCGTCCTTGAGAATGACGGCGGCGAAGCGCTGCAGGAAAGGCAATGGCTCGACCGCCGGGTAAAGCTCGGCAATGCCGTGCTGCGGGTGACGGAAGAGACCAAACGCTGCGGCATGACTTTCATCGCGCAGCCCGGTCTGCCGGAGGAGCCCGAAATTCTCCGGTCTGTCCTGCGGCACAATAGACGCAATTTCGGTGTCTATTGTGAGGTGGTGGAGCCCGGAACCATCAGGCTGGGTGACCTTGCCACCCTGCTTGATGACTGACCGGGCAGGTCATTCGCGGATCAGGGCGGCGGTCTGGGGAAGGATGACCGGGCCGGGTGCCTGGCTGAGGATGGCCTGCGAAATGATGGCGCCGATATCCCTTGCGCTTGTGATGCCTTGTACAAAGGGAAGCTTGTGCAGAAGGAAGGAAATGGAGCCGCAATACAGACGGTTCGTCAGGTCATCCTGGAAGACCGGCCTGAACTTGTCGTCAAGATCGACGCCGCCGGTTCGCACGGTCGCCTCCCCGTCTCCCTCCAGGGGTCCCCTGGCCGTGGTCGTCGCCCTGCGGATGACACCCTGAGCCTTCAAGGTCGGAAACGGGATGTCGCGGGCCGAGAGCGTGTGCTGGCCTGTTGCGTCGATGAAGGAGGAAAAGGCAATCGTTTCTCCGTCCTTGCGGATGACGGCGCCCCTTTCCACCCCGTCATTGTCGATCTCGCTATCATGGCCGAGCGCCATGATATCGAGCCTGCCCGCCCGGTGCAGGGCAAGCAGCCGGCGGATGGATTCATGCGGGACGGTGGCGTAATCATCGACGAAGACGGTCTTGAAATATTTGTGAAACCGTTTGAGATCCTCTTCGTCGAGATGCGGGATCGCGCGGGCGATCACTTCGTGCATGCGCAGGATGGCATAGCGCCATTCCACCGTATATCGATTGCGTTTATTGGCTACGGCTTCGGCAAGGTTGCGTGAGGCCCAGGTGAAGGGATCGGCCTCCTCGCGCGCCCGGAAATAGGCCGGGGCGATGCTCTCGATGGTGAGCGGCGACAGGCCGATGTCAGAGGCATAGTCCGGATCGCTTTCAGCCAGTTCCGCCCGGAAGAGCTCGAACAGCGCGTCCAGCAGCCCGTGCTTGCGACTGGCGATCAGCTCCTCGACAGCATCCGGCGTGCAGATTTTCAGCGGGCGATAGGGGATCTCGCAATAGAAATCGGCCTCGGGAAGAACACCCTTTCGCGACATCATGGTCACGTGGAAACCGTCCGTATTCGGCAGCGGGTGATATTGGAGATCCCCCTGCTCGTCGAGAAGGAAGGATCCATGCTTGGTGGCGACTGTGATCAAGGCGTCAATGCCGCTCAGCGAGGTGCCCAGAATGCCGATCTTCTCCGGCGGGATGGTCTTCAGAACGGGCGCCGGCCAGGGAGAGATGAAGTAGCCCGGCTTGATTTCCGTGGTTTCCGGCCAATCGTGACCCGTCGCCAGAACAACGTGATCGAAGAGATAATGCAAGACCTCGCCTTCGCCCGACTGAACGGTCAGGGCGATGTCGTCCTTGTGGAGCTCGATGTCGGCGACCCGGTGCGAGGCGCGAATATCGATGCTGTGTCCGCGCGCGAGGCCGGCTTCGACCAGTTGCAGGAATTGCGACTGGAAATATTCTCCCAGAACGATCCGTGGATAAAAGGTCCGCTCGTCGATGGCAAGGCGATCTACGCCGAGAAGCTCCAGGCTACGATCCGATTGCGCGCGCAGCCAGCCGGTCAGGCTGTCGCAGATCGCCGGCAATTCGATGCTGGCAATGTTCGACAGCATGGCCCGATCATTGATGTCGGGATGATAGGGTGTGCCTTTGCCGGGCTCTGCTTCGCTCTCGAAAATGGTGATTGCGACGGGTTTTTCGGATTCGATCAAGCCCTTCAGCGTGTAGATACCGGTAGGGCCGGACCCGATGATCGCGATATTCGAGGTCATGCAGCTTCTTTTTCCTTGGGGGGAAGGAGAGGTGAGAACTCCTTCAATCCGCAACACCCCCAAGGGTTCCGCTTGGTGACGATTCCAAGCGGGCCATGCGCCGGAACGCCAGTTGCATGGCCATGATCCGACCTCCGGGCGCTGAGGATTGGCGAGCGGTGCTAACGGGACTGAAGGCTCCTGCGAGAGGAATGCGTTCCCGCATCGGCGCACATGACCCTGTTTCGGCCCATGGTCTTGGCCTGATAGAGAGCCGCGTCGGCCTTTTCAATCAGGCGGCCTGCATCCGGCTCTCCGTTCTGCATTGTCGCCACGCCGATGCTGACGGTGACGCGATCAAAGGGCTCGTTTTCCGAATGCGGCACATCGAGGTCCCATAATTGCTGGCGAATGCGCTCGGCGACCATGCATGCGCCCTCTGGCCCCGTTCCCGGCAGCAGCACGACGATCTCTTCGCCGCCGAAACGGGCGGCAAAATCGGCGGTGCGGTTGAGGCATCCGCGAATGGCGGCCGAAAGGGTCTGCAGACAGATGTCGCCTGCGACATGACCATAGGTATCATTGTAGCGCTTGAACCGATCGGCATCGATCATCAGGACCGACAAGGGATCACCGGTCCGCTCCGCCGCCTTGACGAATTGCTCGAGCTTGGCATTGAAGGCCCGTCGATTGGGAAGACCTGTCAACTCATCCGTATTCGACAGCGCATCGAGGCGATCCTGCATGTCCTTTTGACGTGTGACATCCCGGGAAATGGCGACGACGCGGGTGGCCGCCGTCGTCTTCGTCGTCGGCAGTTTGCTGAGCGCCGTCTCCAGCCAGATCATCTCGCCCGAGGGTTTTCGGTGGCGCATCAGCACGGTATCTTTCGTGGCGCCCTGCCGCAGGCGCTTTGCAGCCTGCCGCACGACCTGTTCCGCCTCGGGCGAAAGACCGTCATAGATGCTTCGCCCGATCAATACGTCCGGCGGATAGCCAAGCACGTCCAGCGAGGAGGGCGACACATATTCGCGCAGGCCGGCTTCATCGAAACGCGCTATCACGTCGCTTGATGCCTCCGCCAGCATGCGGAACTCCGCCTCGCGTGCCGCCAGAAGGGCGGCATGGTCGCGACGCATGCGGTTCTGCTTGCGCCAGTAGAGGGCAACCAGGGCGCTGGCGATCAGGAGCAGGGTCGCATAGATCCAGCGCGCCTTGGCCGAGCTCACCCAGGTCTCGAAGACATATTCGTTGGAAGCGCCTGCCAGCACCACCAGCCCAGTGACCCGGCTCTGATAGAAGCCGCCGATCCGCCGCGTGCCGTCGACCGGCGACAGATAATGATAGGCGCCCGCGGTCTGTTTCTTCAGCAACACGGAAAACAACTCGTGGCTGGCAATGCTCGTCCCCAGAAAGCTGTCCTCCAGGGGACCGCGCGCGAGAACCAGCCCATCGCCCCTGGTCAACAGGAAGGTGCCGTCGCGTCCCACTTCGAAGCTGCGAAAGAAGTTGATGAAGTGACCGACCTTGACCGTGGATATGACGATCCCGCCGAAGGAGCCGTCCGGCTTCGACACTCTCTGCGTCACCGGAATGATCCAGTCGCCTGACAATTTGCTCCTGATCGGCCCTCCAAGCACAGGAAGGACGAAGGTCCTCGATCGGTGATACTGGAAATACGGCCGCTCGCTGAAGTCGAGTCCCGCCTTGACGTTGCGGGCCGAGGAGGCGGCAAGGGCGCCGCTTGCATCGATGTAAGAGAGAGAATCCAGTGTCGGCGATGCCAGCATCTGGCGACGGATCAGCGCGGTGATCTTATCCGGTCGCGTGACGGCGCTATCACCGCCCGTGATCTCGGTGAGCATGGCCGCCAAAGGCGCTCGGGACAGCTCCAGAACATCGTCCGCATGCTGGGCAATGGCCTCTGCCGTCTGGGCGAGGCTCGCCTCCACGCTGTAGACCTGGCTCTTCCAGTTGGAATATTCCGACCAGATGAACAAGACGACGATCGCACACAGCGCGGCCGCAGCGATCGGGCCGGCAGATGCAGACAGTCGGAGTTTTGACAGCATGTCCGCCTCCAGATGACAAGTTGTCACAAATATCAGTGACTGCTAACAAACCGATAAGGAGACGTGGTTAAGCAATTGCTGAAAGCCCGGGGCAAATGCCCCAGACTGGACCTGATCCCGTAATTCCTGGCCGGAAGCATGGTCTGCCAGACTGCGCCGGCTTTGCCGTCCGATTTCAGACAGACCAGGAGACACTGACAATGTATATCGGTACACAGTTTCGCGCCCGCAATGACGACGACTACCGGGTCATGGCCCAGCTCGGCATCCGCCATGTCAATGCGGATCCGGAGGGCAATCCGCATGACTGGACTTTCGACGTGCTGTCCGCTC
The DNA here is from genome assembly GCF_030435705.1 of Rhizobium sp. SSA_523. Classification (NCBI taxonomy): domain Bacteria; kingdom Pseudomonadati; phylum Pseudomonadota; class Alphaproteobacteria; order Hyphomicrobiales; family Rhizobiaceae; genus Affinirhizobium; species Affinirhizobium gouqiense. Next base: position 1,154,779 of record NZ_CP129381.1, on the reverse strand, counting down.
ACCGCGAACACATTGAAAGCTTCGGCCTTATCCTTGACATGATCCAGCTGCCGCTGAGTTCACGGGTTATCGAAGACCAGTACAGTCCGGACATTCTCAGCAAGGGGCCCGATCGTGACCGGCAGATCGATTCCATCTGCCGCCTCATCGAGAACGCCGCGCGGGTCGGCATTCCGGCCGTCAAATACAATCTGAACATTATCGGCATTCCCCGCACGGAGCTTGAAATCGGCCGCGGCGGTTCGTTGAACGAAGCGTTTCGCTGGGAAAAGGCCGATCATGACGCGCCGCCGACGATTGCGGGGGTGATCGATGAAGACGAGAACTGGGCGCGGATCGATTATTTCCTGGAGCGCGTCGTACCGGTGGCGGAGGCCAACCGGGTGAGGCTCGCCTGTCATCCGCACGATCCTTATACTCCGCCCGGCTATCGCGGCGTGACGCGGGTGCTGGGCACCGTCGAGGGGCTGAAGCGCTTCGTGCAGATGCGGGAGAGCCCCTATCACGGCCTTAATTTCTGCCAGGGGACCGTCGGCGAAATGCTCGATAATCCTGCAGAGGAGATTTTCGACGTCATCCGCTGGTTCGGCGAGCGGGGCAAGCTCTTCAACGTTCATTTCCGCAATATTCGCGGTGGCAAGCTTTCTTTCATGGAGACCTTTCCGGAAGAGGGCGACATGGACATGTGGAAATCCCTCCAGACCTATGCCGAGGTCGGCTATCGCTACATGGTGATGCCCGATCATGTGCCGCGCATCGCCGGAACCGATCCGGAAAACACGGCCTTCGCTTTCACCTACGGCTATATCACGGCCCTCTTGCAGGTGCTGGAGAGTTCGCGCCAGCCCTCGACCTAGCCGGCGCGGCATCGCGTGCCCCGAAATCCGACGTCACGCCCGATCTTCCGGCTCAACCGATCGGAGAGGCGAAAGATCGGGCATCGGCCGCTCCTCTCGGGCCTGTTCCCTTGGCTGTTCCCATCTCTGTTCTCCCGTCTGTGCGGAATACATGCCGTTGGTTCGAAAGGCCGAGGGGCTGATGGCGTAGGAGCGGCGGAAGACCTTGGCGAAATAATTGGGGTCGTCAAAACCGCAGACGGTCGAGACGGCCTTGATGCTGAGCTCTCCATTGATCAGCAGCCGCGCCGCGCGCTCCATGCGTTCTCGCTGGACAAATTCGGAGGGCGGCAGGCCGTAGGTTCGGGCAAAGGATCGGCTGAAATGGGCGCGGCTGAGACCGGCTGTCGCAGCAAGCATATCAACTCCGAGCGGCTCGTGCAGATTGCTGCGAATATAGGCGACAACTCGGCTGATCGCCTGATGATCGGGCTCGTCCAGCGGACTTTCGGACCGGTTGATGAGATCGTCATAGATCGCCATTGTCGCACGGTAGGCGTCACTTGAGGCGCGTGCGGCGCTGAGTGACGGGCTGTTCAGCGAGAGGCAGATGCCTGCCAGTTCGTCGACGGTCTCGGGACGCAATTTGAACACCGGCCCCACCGATTTCAGGATGGTGCGGTGCAGGCGCAGCACCTCCTTGCCGCTCATGGCAATCCAGAACAGCGACCAGCTGTGACCGGGGGGCACCCAGTAGCGATGGTCATGCGGCACGGTGATCAGCATGGCGTCGCCGCCCTCCAGCCGCCAGGTTCGCCGCTCGTAACGGAGCTGGCCGGTGCCGCCGATGGTATATTGCAGGATGGAGAAGGGCGTGCTGCCACGTTTTCGGCCATCCCAGTCATAGATAGGGCTTTCGGCCACTTCATGACCGGCGCTGGTCGCCATGACATGGAAGCCTTCGCGTCTGCGCGGGAAGGAGATCGTCGTCCGGAACGGCCCTCTCTCAACAAGGGAATTCAGCATGAAATTACCCGCGATATCACAACCGTCGTCTATCCAGCCATTTCAGGCGCAGCTACCAATGACGTTATACTGGTTCGCACCGGGGTAAAACACGCTGATTTTAAGGTGTATAGGCTTCAGACAGGCTGAAGGCGGGTCACCAGGTTGAGGCGATGACGATGGCCGATAAGATCGTCGTCTCGATGGGGGGCGGAGCGATAAGGTCGGTTCGCCCCTCGATCTTCTTCCCGTCATGGGTTCGGCAGGCCCGCTGCTCTGCGCGGCATCAACCATGATCCGCTTCGCTCCGATCCGCTCCTGCCTCGCTTTGCCGCAAGGGCAATCATTCCGCGTTGAAGCCTCATCGAGCAGCGGATGCGCGGCGAGGCATTGTTGCAAATTCCACAACTAACTGGGAAGAATTGGTGCAATTGTCTGCCTGTTGCATCTCGGGCATTGTCTCCCCATCAGATCAACCTTGAAACCGAAGGAACAAGGACATGGCAATGCTCACCACCAAGGACGGCGTCGAGATCTTCTTCAAGGACTGGGGGAGCAAGGACGCCCAGCCGATCGTTTTCCATCATGGCTGGCCGCTGTCGTCGGATGATTGGGATGCGCAGATGCTGTATTTCCTGTCCAAGGGCTACCGCGTCGTCGCTCATGACCGGCGCGGCCACGGACGCTCGTCACAGGTAGCCGATGGCCATGACATGGATCATTACGCTGCCGATGCGTTTGCGGTTGTCGAGCATCTCGATCTGCGCAATGCGGTGCATATTGGTCACTCCACAGGCGGCGGCGAAGTTGCGCGATACGTGGCAAAGCATGGCGAACCCGCCGGCCGGGTTGCCAAGGCCGTGCTGGTATCGGCGGTTCCGCCATTGATGCTGAAGACGGAGGCCAATCCGGAGGGTCTGCCGATGGACGTCTTCGACGGCTTCCGCTCCGCGCTGGCGGCCAACCGCGCCCAGTTCTTCCGTGATGTACCGGCCGGACCCTTCTACGGCTTCAACCGTGACGGCGCCGAGGTTCATGAAGGTGTCATTCAAAATTGGTGGCGGCAGGGCATGATGGGCGGCGCAAAGGCCCATTACGACGGCATCAAGGCGTTTTCCGAAACAGATCAGACCGAAGATCTGAAAGCCATTTCCGTGCCGACGCTCGTTCTGCATGGCGAGGACGACCAGATCGTTCCCATCGCCGATTCCGCTCTGAAGTCGGTCAAGCTGTTGAAGAACGGCACGCTGAAAACCTATCCCGGCTTCTCGCACGGCATGCTGACAGTCAATGCCGATGTACTGAATGCCGACCTTCTGGCCTTCATCCAGGCCTGATCGTTACGCAATGGCAGGAAAGGCAAGGGATGCGGATGTTCCCGCTATGTCCACGCTATGTCCCCCGGGACCCTCGTCTTTCCTGCATGCCTCATCTTTTCCGACCCGAACCGACGCACACCAAGCCCTGCCGGAGCCGAATGTTTCGAGCCGGCGGGGCACATTCAGATGGTTATCGACATGTCCCAGATCCCGCACGGCAAGAAACGTCCTCTCCCCGCCATGACGCTGACGGCGGAACTGGTGGAGAAGACGCTAAAGATCGTCGAGGACGAGGGACCGGAACCAAAGTGGACGCCCATTTCCGACAGGCAATTGGATGATCTTGTCGACAGGGTCGAGCGGGAAGCGGCCGGGGAGGAGATATGGGTCTTCGCCTATGGTTCGCTGATGTGGAATCCGGGCTTTGCGGTTGAAGACAGAGAGGATGCCACGGCGTTCGGATGGCATCGCGCCTTCGCGCTGAGGATAGAACGGTTTCGGGCCAACTCGCAGGCGCCGGGCGTCATGCTGGCGCTGCGGCCCGGAGGAAGCTGCACAGGCCTGATCCTCAAACTGCCAGCCAGAACCCGCAGGCAGGATCTTCGCACGCTCCTGGCGCGTGAGATCCGCTATGCGGAGGTGAGCGAGATGGTTCGCTGGGTCCGAGTCCGGACGCCCGGCGGAGAGCGCCGGGCCTTGACCTTCTGGGCGAGCAAACGCCAGTCGGTGCTGACGGAGAAGATCCCGCTCGATGCCGCTGCCGCGCTGATTGCGCAGGCCTGCGGGCCGGCCGGATCCTGCGCGGAATATCTGCACCGCACCGTTCAGGATCTCGCGGAGCGGAACATCGTCGATCGAAACCTCTGGCTGCTGCAGGACATGGTTGCAGCCCGGTTGCGGGATCTGCCGGTCCGGCCGGCATCGTCCCGGCGCCCCTGATCGGCTATGCCAACCTTCAGCGCATTGTGACCATCTGGGCCGCCACCTGTTCCTCGAAATATTTGGAAAAGGACGCGATGCGCGGCGGCAGAGCCTGATAGGGCGGGTAATATAGCGTCAGCCACAGATCGGGCGGCGCCCAGCCCTGAAAGACGTGGATCAGCCGGCCATCGCGGAGATGATCGGCAATATTGAAGCCGGGAAGCAGGGCAACGCCGGCTCCGGCTGCCGCCATATCGGCCAGAACCTCGCCGCTATTGGCACTGAAGGCCCGCCCTGCCGAGATCGTCATGCTTGAGCCGCCATCCGAGAGAACCCAATTCTCGCGCCGGCTCTCGCCGCTATAGGCAAGGCAGTCGTCGGGCCTCAACTCGCCCGGGTGCTGCATCTCGGCAAATCGGCTTTGCGGTGCCGCCACCAGGATTCGCGGCACGATCTGTATTTTCCGCCAGATCGTGAACTTGTCGGAGGGCTGGGACGAGATGCGGATCGCGAGGTCGTAATCATCATCAACAATGTTGACCAAGCCGTCGGACAACGAGATCTCGAAGCTCATCTTCGGGAAACGGTCCTTGAATCCCGACAGGATCGGCGGCAGCACTGTCTTGCCGAACCAGGTCGGCGCGCTGATCCGCAGCCGCCCCTCATCCGCTTTATGGGTGTTCATCACCTCGCGGCGCGCATCCTCCAGCGTTTTCACCGCAGGCTGGATCTGGGCAGCGAAGACTGCGCCATCCGTGGTCAGCGAGACCTGGCGCGTGGTGCGTACGAACAGTTGCACGCCAAGTTCCGCCTCCAGCGCCGCAATGGCACGCGTCACCGCGGCGGGGGTCATGTCCAGCTCGCGTGCCACCTGCGCGAAATTCCGTTTCTCGGCCGCCAGCAGGAAGGTCCGGAGCGCCTTGTAATCGTTCATCGCCGTTAGATCGTTCCCATTCAATCGTTCAAGAAACCTATGGCGGCATGGCTAATGTCAGTCAATCACAACAAGGCTTGCCCCGTTGGCCAGACCTTAATCGCGAATCCAGACCGATGAGATAATTGCAAAATACGCAATGCAATCGAGAGGAATATTGCAATTCACGAACGTCCGGCGCGGCGATAGTTTCCCTGTCAGCAGCCGAGACAAGAGCAGCACGGATCGCCAGACGGTCAACCGGTCCTGCAAAATCTCGCGAGAGGCAGGCTCTACCGAGCTGCCTGCACTGCCTGACATCAACCGGCCGCAGCCGCGGTCAAAACCACTGAAGAGGAAAGTCCAATGTCCAAGCTCCAAGTCCTGACCCCCGCCAACAGCCAGCTCATTTTCATCGACCAGCAGCCGCAAATGGCCTTCGGCGTCCAGTCGATCGACCGCCAGACGCTCAAGAACAATGTCGTCGGCCTGGCAAAGGCAGCAAGGATCTTCGACATTCCGACGACGATCACCACGGTCGAGACGCAAAGCTTCTCCGGCAACACCTTCCCTGAACTGCTGGCCGTGTTTCCGGAGAATGACATTCTTGAGCGCACTTCCATGAATTCCTGGGATGACCAGAATGTTCGGGATGCGCTGGCGAAAAACGCGGCGACAGGCCGCAAGAAGATCGTCGTCTCCGGTCTCTGGACCGAGGTCTGCAACACGACCTTCGCTCTTTCGGCGCTTCATGATGTTGCAGACTACGAGATCTACATGGTGGCCGATGCTTCCGGAGGAACTTCGCTCGAAGCCCATAATCGCGCCATGGACCGTATGGTACAGGCTGGCGTGATCCCTGTGACCTGGCAGCAGGTCCTGCTCGAATGGCAGCGCGACTGGGCGCACAAGGAAACCTATGACGCGGTCACCACGCTGGTGAAGGAGCATTCCGGCGCCTATGGCATGGGCATCGACTATGCCTATACCATGGTCCACGGCGCTGAAGAGCGTGTGAAGCACGGCAAGCGGATCGGGCCGAACCCGGCGAAGTAAACTGTTGCAAATTCAAGGGCAGGAGAGGGACTGCCAATGCCAGTCCTCTCCTGTCCGCAGATCGGCATGCAGCACTACTGTACTACTGTTTCGCGAAGCGCAACAAATTCCCAATGATTATCGCAATTGTCGAGGGAGCTGATCTCGATCAGCATGTCTCCATCGAAAGCAGCCGCTCGCCACAGCCGACCGGCGAACCTGCAGGAGCAGATATGACCTACCAAGCGCCCATCGTGTCGCCCGGCCGCAGCCGCCTGGCAAGGCTCGTCCGGTCCCCCGTCACGAAGACCGTTTCACTTCTCGCCCTTTGCGCGGCCTATATCCAGGGACCGCTCACCAAGATCTTCGATTTCAATGGCGCGATGGCGGAAATGGAGCATTTTGGCCTTCATCCGGCCGCAGGCTTTGCCGTCGCCGTCATCCTGTTCGAGCTGGTGGCCTCGGCCATGGTGGTGTCCGGCCTGTTGCGCTGGCTCGGCGCACTGGCCCTTGCGGGCTTCACCCTTCTGGCAACGCTCATCGCCCTGCGCTTCTGGGAGATGGCTCCCGGGATGGATCGCATGATGGCGACCAATGCCTTCTTCGAACATATCGGGCTCGCCGGCGCCTTCGTCATCGTTGCCGCGCTTGATCTGACCAAGGAAACCGATCGATGAATACCGCAAAGACATCAGGAGGCACATTCGCTCCGCTCGCACAGCCTGTCTTCGCGGTCCTCTGGGCCGCGACAGTCCTCGGCAATACCGGCAGCTTCATGCGCGACGTCGCCAGTTCCTGGCTGATGACGGATCTTTCCGCCTCGCCGGCCGCTGTCGCCATGGTCCAGGCAGCCGGCACCCTGCCGATCTTCCTCCTTGCCATTCCGGCCGGAGTCCTCACGGATATTCTCGACCGCCGGAAATTTCTCATCGCCGTGCAGATCCTGCTCGCCTCGGTCAGCCTGTCGCTGATGGTCCTCGCGCAGACCGGCATGCTCTCGGTCAGCGCGCTGATCGGTCTCACCTTTCTCGGCGGGATTGGTGCGGCTCTGATGGGGCCGACCTGGCAGGCGATCGTGCCGGAACTCGTCAAACGCGAGGATGTAAAGAGCGCCGTGGCGCTCAATTCGCTCGGCATCAACATTGCCCGCTCCATCGGCCCGGCCGCGGGCGGCCTACTTCTGGCAGGCTTCGGCGCGGGCATCACCTATGGCGCGGATGTGGCGAGCTATTTCATCGTCATCGCGGCGCTGGTCTGGTGGCCAAGGGCCAAGAATGCCAACGACGCTCTGCAGGAAAATTTCTTCGGCGCCTTTCGTGCCGGCCTGCGTTATACCCGTGCGAGCAGACCGCTGCATATTGTTCTCCTGCGGGCCGCCATCTTCTTCGCCTTTGCCAGTGCCGTCTGGGCGCTTCTTCCGCTCGTTGCCCGGCAGCTTCTTGATGGCGATGCCAGCTTCTACGGCGTTCTTCTCGGCTCCGTCGGCGCCGGTGCAATCGGAGGGGCACTGGTAATGCCGAAGCTGCGCGATCGGCTCAATGCGGATGGACTGCTTCTTCTGGCTGCAATCGTGACCGCCGCCGTCATGGGCGTCCTTGCCGCGGCTCCGCCGAAATGGGTTGCCATCATCGTCCTGCTGTTTCTGGGCGGCGCCTGGATCACGGCCCTGACGACGCTGAACGGCGCCGCTCAATCCGTCCTGCCGAACTGGGTGCGGGGGCGTGGCCTTGCCGTCTATCTTACGGTGTTCAACGGCGCCATGACCGCCGGTAGCCTCGGCTGGGGTGCCGTCGGCGAGGCTGTCGGCATCCAGGCGACCCTCGTCATCGGCGCTGTCGGCCTGTTCGTTGCAGGCTTCATCATGCATCGCATCAAGCTTCCCGCCGGCGACGCGGACATGGTTCCTTCGAACCACTGGCCGGAACCGCTCGTGGCGGAGCCGATCGCCCATGATCGCGGCCCGGTGCTCATCCTGATCGAATACAGGGTGGAGAAACAGCATCGCAGCGCCTTCCTGCATGCCATCGATCACCTGTCGAGGGAACGTCGGCGCGATGGTGCCTATGGCTGGGGCGTGACCGAAGATTCGGCGGATCCGGAAAAGATTGTCGAATGGTTCATGGTGGAATCCTGGGCGGAGCACCTGCGTCAGCACAAGCGGGTTTCCAATGCCGATGCCGATCTGCAGGGCAAGGTTCTCGCCTGTCACATGGGGCCGGAAAAGCCGGTTGTCCGTCACTTCCTGACGATCAACCGGCCTGGCGCCGCCTGACCAAGCATCCGAGGGGGAAGGCAGTCCGGCTGCCTTTCCCCGCTGCTGATGCGGCTCGCCCTCTTCACCGGTTCGCGCGGCGATCCCGCCAGCCTGTCCAAAGGCTCAGCTGCGCGCTTGAGGCACGAGGCGGGCGGCGTCGATCTTATCGAGGGCATCTCAACTGCGGCCGGAACTATGGCATGTCTGCGGGGTTGGGGGGCATCCGTCCGCGCTTCAGGAGCCGCCAATGCCCATCCGTCTCGCTTGCCTTTCCTTCCTCGTTCCCGCCGCACTGCTTCCCGCCGCAGGCCTCCTGGCATCCTCCTCGCTCGCGCAGGCGCAGCCGCAGCCGCAGGAAAAAGTGGGCGAATATTCGGATGTGGTCATCGAAGGATCTATCCTGGAGCCGCGCAAGATTGAGATTCGGGACGACCGGGAGCTGGCCGACCTGATCAAGGCGCCTGCCGGTTTCAAAGTGGACGTGTTTGCCCGCGATCTGGTCAATCCGCGCATGTTGGCCGTGTCCGATCGCGGAACGCTCTATGCGACGCGCCGATCGGTCGGCGACGTGATCATGCTGAAAGACGAGGATAAGGACGGAAAGGCGGAAAGCGTTCAGACAGTGGCAAGCCGGCCCGGCATGCACGGCATCGCCTTCGATGGAAACACGGTGTTCCTGGTCACGGTCAACGATGTCTACAAAGCCGAAGTGAAGGAAGACGGGACATTCGGCGAACTGACCCGCATCATCAACGACCTGCCGGATTCCGGCCAGCACCCCAATCGCACGCTGGCGATCGGTCCGGATGACAAGCTGTATATCTCCGTTGGCAGCACCTGCAATGCGTGCGACGAAAGCAATCCGGAAAATGCCACGATGCTGCGCGCCGAAAAGGATGGCAGCTCGCGCAGCATTTTCGCCAGCGGCCTGCGCAATACGATCGGCTTTGACTGGGAGCCGAGCACGGGCGCCCTTTACGGTTTCGACCACGGTATCGACTGGCTCGGCGACGAGGAGCAGGTCGAAGAGGTCAATCGCATAGAGCAGGGGAAGAAATACGGCTGGCCCTATGTCTATGGTATGGGCGAGTTCAACCCGCAGGACAATCCGCCGGAAGGAATGACGCTGGACCAATGGGCCAAGCAGTCGACGGAGCCGCAGATCGGCTACACCGCTCACAGCGCGCCGATGCAGATGGCGTTTTACGACGGCCAGGCCTTCCCGGAGGAGTATCGGGGCGATGCTTTCGTGGCGATGCGGGGCTCGTGGAATCGCCGTCCGCCCAGCGGCTATGAAGTGCTGCGCATCAAGTTCGAAAACGGTGAGCCGGTCGGCGCCGAGCATTTCCTGCAGGGCTTCCTGATCCGCCAGCAGGATGGCAGCTATGGCTATCTCGCGCGGCTGGCCGGCATTGCCGTCGGCAAGGATGGCGCCCTCTATGTCGCGGACGACAGCAATGGCGTGATCTACCGGGTCAGCCATGACGCAAAGGAAGGAGCAGCCGCCGCATCGCCTGCGCCAGGCAATCAGACGGCCGCAAAGCCGGATGCCGCGACGCCGAATGTGGTCGAAGAGATGATCGACTCCAAGATCGCCATGGAGCTTGTCGATCCGCGTGACAGCCGGAGCCTCACCGTTCGTTCCGGCTTTGCCGCAGATGCGGCCATTCCTCTGCCGCATGCCGCCGATGGGGACAATGCCTCGCCGAAGCTCGACTGGAGCGGCGCGCCGGAGGGGACCAAGTCCTTCGTCGTGATCGTGGACGATCCGGATTCCAAGTCCCCGAAACCCTTCGTCCACTGGATCGCCTATGACATTCCCGCAAATGTCACGAGCCTGCGCGAGGGTCTTCCGACCGAGCCGATCCTGGTGGCGCCGAAGGGTCTCAAGCAGGGCGCCAATAGCCAGGGCTCCACGGGCTATACCGGTCCGAAACCGCCGGTTGGCGATCCGGCCCATCACTACCATTTCCAGGTCTTTGCCCTGGATGTCGAAACGCTTGGCCTGGAGCCGGGTGCCAAGCGCGACGCCGTTCTGGCGGCCATGAACGGTCATGTTCTGGCCGAAGGAGAGCTGGTCGGGACATTCGAGCGGCCGAAGCAGGATCCCTGAAGCCCGAGGATGGTTCTCCAGCCGGGGCTGGGAAGAAAGGCGTCAGAACAAAGCGAGCTGCCCTTCTGCGCGATCTTCCCCCTGGTCCAGCGAGGAGAGGGTGATCCCGAGCAGCCGGATCGGCTTTTCCACCGGAAAGACATCCGCAAGCAGCCCGCTTGCCGCCTCCAGAAGGGCGGACTGGCTCGCAATCGGCCTTGCAAAGGTCCGGCTGCGGGTCAATTGCTGGAAATCCGAGAATTTCACCTTAAGTGTGACGGTGCGCCCGCTGATCGCCTTGGCGGCGCAATGGGACCAGACCTTCTCCGAAAGCGGTGACAACTCGGCCTGGGCCGGTATCAGCGCGAGGATATCGGTCATGAATGTATCTTCCGCACCGACGGATTTTCGCGGCCTGTTCGGCTGGACGGGGCGCTCGTCGATGCCGCGGGAAATCCTGTAATACCATCCACCGGATTTGCCGAAATGTGCCTGGAGAAACTCCAGCGATTTGGCGCGCAAGTCGGCGCCCGTCAGTATGCCCAGCTGCTCCATCTTGGCGGCGGTCGCCGGGCCGACGCCATGGAATGTCTTGACCGGCAGTTGCGCGACGAACTCCGGTCCTATCTTCGGCGTGATGACCGCCTGTCCGTTCGGCTTGTTGATGTCGCTGGCCATCTTCGCCAGGAACTTGCAATAGGAAATGCCTGCCGAGGCATTCAGCCCGGTAACCTCGAGGATTCGCGCCCGGATCATCCGCGCGATTTCGGTGGCGATCGCAATATTGAGCTTGTTCTGCGTGACATCGAGATAGGCCTCGTCCAGGGAGAGGGGCTCGATGAGATCGGTATGTTCGGCAAAAATTGCGCGGATCTGCGCCGAGACGGCACGATAGACCTCGAAGCGCGGCTTGACGAAGATGAGATCCGGACACCGCCTCTTGGCCGTGACCGATGGCAGGGCCGAGCGGACGCCGAAAGCGCGCGCCTCGTAGCTGGCTGCCGCCACGACGCCGCGCGCCGCCGAGCCACCGACGGCCACCGGCTTGCCGCGCAGGTCCGGATTGTCCCTCTGCTCGACGGAGGCGTAGAAGGCATCCATGTCGACATGGATGATCTTTCGCACGCTTGCTCCCGCCTGCAGCGGATCGCCGCGTCCGTCACTCTGCCTGTTCTCGACCAAGGTGCCCACAGTCACGGCAAACGATCGGCTCCGATGGATGCGGGCGGCTCGACCAGGACGAGCCCGTCATCCGGAAGCGGCCGCTGGAGATGTCTCACAGCGTCCCATTCGCCGGTCAGCCAAAGATCAACCTCCTCGGGCGTTTTCAGTATGGCGGGCATGGCCTTCGGGTGGATTGGCGCGACGACGGCATTCGGTGCCGTGGTCATGAAGCCGTAGAGTTCGTATTGCCGCTCTCCGTCCCGCACCTTGCGAACCCCCTTCCAGGCGGTCCAGAAGCCGGCAAAAAACATCAGGGGACGGCTCTCATCGCCGGCGAACCAGGCATTCGGCGTTCGACCGCCCGGCTGTTTGGCGGCGGGATCCGGTTCGGCAAAGGAGGTGAAGGGCACGACGCACCGGCTGGCGGGCGCAAGCCAGCGGCGCCAATGCGGCGAATTGACATTGCGGATATTGGTGACGCCGGGATCGTAATTGCCCTTGATGAAGGCCGGTGGCGTCGGCATGCCCCAGGTGGCACTGGCGATCTCTCGACTGCCGTCGGCGCTCTGGCGAACAATGGGGGCCAGCGTGCCGGGATAGACATCCAGCGAGGGAGCGTTCCAGCCGGCCCGATCGGTCAGCGCTCTGGTGAAGGCCAGCACGGCTTCCCGGGTCGTGGTGATGTTATAGAGATTGCACAAGCACCTTCTCCTGCTATTGCCACATGCCGCGCATGCGCGCGCCGACATCGATCCTGATCTGCCGGGCGCTGCGCTCGGCGGCGGCCGCCGATAGTTTCGGCCAGCTGGTCGCCTCGAAAAACTGCAGCAGCGTCGCCGGGATGAACCGCGTGCGGGACGCATAGACATGCCGGTCGCCCTGGGCATTCTGCCCATGCGTGAAGAACCGCTGCGGCGTGATGAGGGAAAGATTGTCCCGCGCCCTTGTCATGCCGACATAGAGCAGGCGCCGCTCCTCCTCCAGTTCGGCCGTCGTGCCGGCGCCCAGATCAGAGGGAATGCAGCCGTCGACCACGTTGAGCAAGAAGACCGCCCGCCATTCCTGCCCCTTGGCGGAATGAATGGTCGAGAGGATCAGATAGTCTTCATCGCGCAGCGGTACGCCGGCCTGATCGCTCGTCGCATCCGGTGGATCGAGCGTCAGTTCGGTCAGGAAGCGTTCGCGGCTCGGATAGCCACCTGCGATCTGCTCCAATTGCAGAAGGTCGCCCTTGCGCGTATCGGCATCCTCGTGAATGCGGTCGAGATGCGGTTCATACCACTGCCGAGCCAGGCCGATCTCGCCTGGCCAACCGCCGTCCGCCTTGCGAAGGCCAGACAGCAGCGCAATGAAGGCCGGCCAATCCTCGCCGGTCTTGGGCGGCGCCGGAATTTCGGACAGCGAGTGGAGGGGCTCCGGATCCTGTGCGATCGTGTCGAGGATGCGAGCGGCCGTCTGCGGTCCGATTCCCGGCAGCATCTGAAGGAGACGGAACCCGGCCACGCGATCGCGCGGGTTCTGGGCGAAGCGGATGGTCGCCAGCAGATCCTTCACATGCGCGCTGTCGAGGAATTTCAGGCCGCCGAATTTCACGAAGGGAATATTGCGGCGGGTGAGTTCCACTTCGAGCGTGCCGCTATGGCTGGAGGTGCGAAACAGCACGGCCTGCTGCTTCAGCGGCATGCCGACTTCGCGATTGGCCAGAACCTGCTCGACGATGTAACCGGCCTGGTCCGTCTCGTCCTTGACGGTGACCAGGAGCGGACGCTGCTCCGACTGCCGCTCGGTCCACAGGTTCTTGGTGAACCTCTCGCGGGCAAGATCGATGACGCCGTTGGCGGCGGCCAGGATTGGCTGTGTCGAGCGGTAATTGCGGTCAAGCGTGATGACATCGGCAGGATCGGGCGAGAAGGACGCAGGAAAATCCAGGATATTGCGCACCGTCGCGGCCCGGAAGGAATAGATCGACTGGGCATCGTCGCCGACCACGGTCAGGCCCCGGCCGGCCGGTTTCAGACCGAGCAGGATGGAGGCCTGGAGCCGGTTGGTGTCCTGATATTCATCCACGAGCACGTGATCGAAGCGCCCGCCAATATCCTCGGCCAGATCAGGATCGGACATGACCTGCGCCCAGTAAAGCAGGAGGTCATCGTAATCGAGGACATTCTGGGCCTGCTTGGCATCCACATAAGCGGCGAAAAGCTGTTTCAACTGCGCTTCCCAGCCGACCGCCCAGGGATAGGCGGATTTCAGCACCGCATGGATCGGGCTCTCGGAATTGACGACGCGCGAATAGATCGCAAGGCAGGTGCCCTTGGTCGGAAAGCGGCTTTCGGTCTTGGAAAAGCCGAGCTCGTGGCGCACGAGGTTCATCAGGTCGGCGCTGTCTTCGCGATCATGGATGGTAAAATCGACATCGAGGCCGATCTGCTCGGAATAGATGCGCAGGAGGCGCGCACCGATCCCGTGAAACGTGCCGGCCCAGGCGAGAGCATCGGTCATGATTGCGGCATTGTCTCCCAGAACCTGCCGGCAGATGCGCTCCACCCGTCGACCCATTTCCGAGGCGGCGCGGCGCGAAAATGTCATCAACAGAATCCGCCGGGGATCCGCGCCGTTGACGATGAGATGGGCCACCCGGTGCGCCAGCGTATTCGTCTTGCCGGAGCCCGCACCGGCAATGATCAGCAAGGGACCGCCGATGACGCCCTTTTCCGGGCCGACACCATGCTCCACAGCCAGACGCTGCCTGTCATTGAGCTTTTCAAGATATGCCGTCATGTGTCCCCAGAATGCACTCTCTACAAATCCCGCCGGATTGGCCTATCTGCCCCGCCAGCTGAATGCCGTTCGCGGGCGGATGCGCCGCAGACCCGGCCGACGCCGAAGCCAAGCGGCGACCGCCTGTCCCGGATCCTCGGTTAGAATAGTCGGAACAAATAACGAACATAGCAGGATGGCCGTCCGCTGCAAAGCCCTGACTTCGAAGGTGTGTCAGTCGGCGAGCGGAAAGGCGCCGGAGACGCGGGACAAAAGCCGCTGCATTCGCCTGACCATGGGCGAAAGCACGCAGGGCTTTGGCGGCTTGCCTGCCGCCTCTCCTCAAAGGTTCCGCAGGTTCAGCCGCGCGATCAGCGGCAGGAGCTGGTCGCGCGCGTGCTGGCGGTGATGGCGTGCCGCGCCGCTTGCCTTTTCCGCGTCGCCCGCTTCGATGCCGGCGATGATGGCCAGATGCTCCTTGGATGATTGAGACGGCAGAGGCCGGAGCGTCAGGGTAAACATGCGTGCCCGGTGCAACTGGTCGGCCACCGTGCCCGCCATCCGCATCAGGCGGCGATTGCCGCTGCTGGCCACCAGCAGCTCGTGGAAATGTTCGTCCGCCAGCGCCCATTCCTTCAGGTCCTCCTTCATGAGGGCCTTATCCATGGCAGAGGTGGCCTGGCGCAACTGCTCGGCCACAGGCTGTCTCTGTTCGGGAGGAAAAGAGGCGATGCGGGCGGCGGCTGCGCCCTCCAGCGCGATGGTCACCTCGTAGATCTCGTCGATATCGGTTGCCGACAGGGCCCGGATGATGATGCCTTTTTTGGGAAGAATGCGGACCAGCCCATCCTCCTGAAGGCGCGCCATGGCTTCGTGCACGGGCGTGCGGCTCATGCCGAGCTGGCGGGCGATTTCAACCTCGGCCGCCTGGTAGCCGGGCGGAAAGACATTGGAGCGGATCGCTTCGCGTATGGCCTGATAGGCCGCCGTGACACGCCCGGCGCTCGAGGCCTCGGCAGGCGGCGCATCCTGATCGCCAATCGGGGCATACAGGTTTTCATTGGGTCTGATCATGGCCGCCTCGTTCATGTGCACATTCATCTTCTACGCGAAACGCCGTTGACAAGCAGCCAATCCTCTATAAATTCTTTCTTGCATGCAAGATAGCATGGAAGACATCCGGTGTGGAGGCAGCGGATCACGATCCACAGGAGGAGAGGATGACTATAATTCGCATGGCATTGGCCGCGGTGCTTGTAACGGGTGCCGCCGGCACCGCCGGAGCGCAGGCCGTTTACCCCGACAAACCGATCACCATCATGGTCCCTGCCGCGGCCGGCGGGCCGAGCGATGCGGTGGCGCGCCTGGTTGCACAGTCCATGTCGCAGACCCTTGGTCAGCAGGTCCTGATCGAGAATATGGGCGGGGCCGGCGGTTCTTTGGGCGCGGCCACGGTGGCGCAGGCAGAACCGGACGGCTATCGGCTTCTGCTCTACCATATCGGCACCGCGACCTTCGCGGCCCTCTACCCCAATCTGAGTTACAAGCCGATCGAGGATTTCTCCAGCATCGGGCTGATTACGGAAGTCCCGATGACGGTGGTGGCCCGCAAGGATCTCGCGCCGAAGAGCTTTCCGGATCTTCTGGCCTATCTGAAGGAAAACGGCCCCACCGTCACGTTCGGCACGGCCGGAACCGGCGCCGTGTCGCATCTGTGCGGCATGCTGCTGCAGGATGCGACGCAGTCCAAGATGACGCTTGTCCCCTACAAGGGCATGGGTCCGGCCATGACCGACCTCATCGGTGGCCGCATCGATCTTGCCTGCGACCAGACAACGAACACGGTAACGCAGATCAAGGCGGGTGAAGTGAAACCCTATGCGGTCACCACATCATCGCGCATCTCCATCCTGCCCGACCTGCCGACGGTCGCCGAAAGCGGCATTGCAGGCTTCGAGCTCAGCGCATGGCATGCGCTATGGGCGCCGAAGGGCACGCCGGAAGAGGTACGCGGCAAGCTGTCCGAGGCGCTCAAGATCGCCCTCAAGGATCCGGTGGTCATCGAGCGCATGGCAAGCCTCGGCACCACGCCGGTTGCCGAAAGCCAGGCAACGCCTGCAGCCCTCGATGCCAAGTTCAAGGCGGAGGTCGAGCGTCTGACGACGCTGATCGCGGCAGCCGGAAAATAAGCGATCCGGGCATCGGGCGGGATATGCTGCCCGATGCCGCCATGCACTATGAGCCCTGCGCTTCGCCGGTTCCGTTGCGGGGCCGGTTCTTCCGATCCGCCTTGCGGCGGCCATTGACCACAGCAACTTCAACAGTCGAGACGAAAATGCGCGCTTACAAGATTGCCGCCATTCCTGCCGATGGCATAGGACCAGAAGTGATTGCCGCCGGACTCCAGGTCCTGGAGGCGCTTGCCAAGCGAAGCGGCGACTTCACGATCGAGACGCAGAGCTTCGACTGGGGCTCGGACTATTACAAAAAGCATGGCGTGATGATGCCGGCCGATGGGCTTGAAACGCTCAAGGCATTCGATGCCATCTATTTCGGTGCGGTCGGCGCGCCGGATGTGCCTGACCACATCACGCTTTGGGGGCTGCGCCTGCCGATCTGCCAGGGCTTCGACCAATATGCCAATGTGCGGCCCACCAAGATCCTGCCCGGCATCACGCCGCCCTTGCGCAATTGCGGCCCCGGCGACCTCGACTGGGTGATCGTGCGCGAGAATTCGGAGGGCGAGTATTCCGGCCATGGCGGTCGCGCCCATCGCGGGCTGCCGGAGGAAGTGGGAACGGAAGTGGCCATCTTTACCCGCGTCGGCGTCACCCGCATCATGCGCTATGCCTTCACGCTGGCGCAGTCGCGTCCGCGCAAGCTCCTGACCGTCGTCACCAAATCCAATGCCCAGCGCCACGGCATGGTGATGTGGGATGAGATTGCAGCCGAAGTGGCACGCGAATTCCCGGATGTCACCTGGGACAAGATGCTGGTCGATGCAATGACGGTCCGCATGACGCTCAACCCGCAGAGCCTGGATACGATCGTCGCCACTAATCTGCACGCCGACATCCTGTCCGACCTGGCCGGCGCGCTGGCCGGCAGCCTTGGCGTGGCGCCCACCGCCAATATCGATCCGGAGCGGCGCTTCCCGTCGATGTTCGAGCCGATCCATGGTTCCGCCTTCGATATTACGGGCAAGGGGATTGCCAATCCCATCGCCACCTTCTGGACGGCGGCGCAGATGCTGGAGCACCTGGGCGAGCGCGAGGCGGCGGCCCGCCTGATGCAGGCCGTGGAACGGGTGACCGCCGCCGGGATACTCACGCCGGATGTCGGCGGCACCGCCAATACAAGGGAAGTGACGGAGGCCGTGTGCGAAGCAATCGCCGGCTCCAACATCCTGACCGGGTTGTGACCCTGGATCCCAAGACCTGAAGACAACGCAAGGGCGCGCGGCAGAGGGCGGCCGGACCGGGAGGAACAGCCATGGACAGAACCGAAAAACGCACCCGTCACGATGTCATCGCCGGTGCGATCTTCATCGCCATTGCGGCGTTCTTTGCCATCGAAGGGTGGCGCTATGAATTCGGCACAGCCCTGCAGATGGGGCCCGGCTTCTTCCCGATCGTGCTCGCCGGCCTGCTCGCTCTCCTGGGAGGCTTCGTCATGGCCGGCGGCTGGCGCAAGCCGCCGGAAGCGGCCGGCGGTCCAATACCTTATCGCGCCATGCTGCTCATTTGCGCAGCGCTCGTGCTTTTCGCTGCCGGTGCCCGCACGCTGGGCCTCGTTCCGCTCGTCTTCCTCTGTACCGTCCTGACGGCGCTTGCCAGCCCCAAGAACCCACCGCTCTCGGCCCTCGTGATGGGCCTTGTCATGACGGCGCTCTGCTACGCCGTCTTCAAGCTGGGGCTTGCGGTATCGCTGCCGAGCTTCGGCCCGATCTTCAAACTCTAGGGAGCAAGCCGCATGATGGATCTTCTGTCCAACCTGGCGCTCGGCTTCGACACCGCGCTCACCCCCATCAACATATTCTGGTGTTTCATCGGCGTTCTGCTGGGCACGCTGGTCGGTGTCCTGCCCGGTATCCGCCCGACGGCGACCATTGCCATGCTTTTGCCGATTACCTTCACCTTCTCGCCGGTGACCTCGCTCATCATGTTGTCCGGCATTTATTACGGTGCCCAATATGGCGGCTCGACAACGGCCATCCTGATCAATCTGCCGGGCGAATCCTCTTCGGCGGTGACGGCCATCGACGGCTACCAGATGGCGCGGAAAGGGCGGGCGGGCCAGGCTCTTGCCACGGCAGCGCTCGGCTCCTTCTTTGCCGGCTGCGTCGCGACGCTGCTGCTTGCCATTGCCGCGCCGCCGCTCGCCTCTGTGGCGCTGGAATTCGGCGCGCCCGAATATTTCGCCCTCATCGTGCTGGGCCTTCTGGTCTCGATCTCGCTGGCGCACGGCTCGGTGTTGAAAGCGCTCGGCATGATCTCCATCGGCCTGCTGCTCGGCACGGTGGGCCAAGACATCTATACCGGCGAGGAAAGGTTCACCTTCGGCTATCTGGAACTGTCGCAGGGCATCAATTTCGTCTCCGTTGCGGTCGGCGTCTTCGGTCTGGCGGAAATCTTCCGCAATCTGCAGAGCGATCAGGAGCGGGAGGTCGGCGTGAAGCACGTCACCCATCTCTGGCTGAGCAAGGCCGATCTTGCGCGTATCGTGAGCCCGGTCCTGCGCGGCACAGCACTGGGCTCCATTCTCGGCGTGCTACCCGGCGGCGGCCATGTGCTGGCCTCCTTCGCCAGCTATTCGATGGAGAAGAACCTGTCGAGAACGCCGCAGGAATTCGGCCATGGCGCGATCGAGGGCGTGGCCGGTCCGGAAAGCGCCAATAATGCCGCGGCGCAGACCTCGTTCATTCCGCTGCTGACGCTCGGCATCCCGGCCCATCCGGGCATGGCGCTCATCGTCGGCGCCTTCATCCTGCAGGGCATCACCCCCGGACCGGATGTCATCACCAGCCAGCCTGCCTTGTTCTGGGGCATTATCGCCTCCATGTGGATCGGCAACCTGCTGCTCGTCATCCTTAACCTGCCGCTGATCGGGCTTTGGGTGAAGATGCTGTCCATCCCCTATCGCGCGCTGTTTCCGGCCATCGTCATCTTCGCCTCGATCGGCTGCTATTCGATCAACAACAATCCCTTCGATGTCTACGCGATCATCGTCGCCGGTCTCATCGGCTACGCGCTGATCCGGGTCGGCTGCGAGCCGGCGCCGCTTCTGCTCGGCTTCGTGCTGGGCCCGCTTCTGGAAGAGCACCTGCGGCGGGCAATGATCATTTCGCGCGGCGATGCCACGGTCTTCCTGACCAATCCCATCGCCGCGTCGCTTCTGGCCGTCGGTCTCGTCTGCGTCGTCATCGCCCTCTTGCCCTCGATCCGCTCCAAGCGAGACCAGGTATTCGTCGAGGATGACTGATTGCCGGCGATCCCGGTCCAGGCTGTGGCGGCCCCGAGGCGGCTCGCCATCGCTCGCCGTCTGCATATGATCACTTTATGGGAGGAGATTTCTATGAAACACGTTCTGCCTGTGATGGGGCTGCTGGCCCTTGCCGCTTTCCCGCCAGACCATGCCATGGCGGGTTCGGCCGAGACGATTGCCGCTAGGCAGAAGATCTTCGGCGTCGAACATGTCGATCCGGTGAGCGGCGAGCTGCCGAAGAACAAGGTTCTGTTCTCCTGGCTGTCCAATTCGACCTTTGCCGCGTCCGTCGAAGGCCGGGTGGTCTATCTCGATACCTTCGTCACGCGGCTGGAGGTCGAACCGGGCCGCACGCCGATCGTCATCAAGGACATGGTGGATCTCGATCCGGAATCCATCCTGCTCGGCCATGGTCATGGCGACCACGCCGACAATGCCGCCTATATTGCCGCCAAGACCGGTGCGCGCATTTTCGCGACCAGCGAAACCTGCGGCGTCATGGCCAGCGATCTTGAGCGCATGCAGGCCGATCCCGCGATCATGCAGGATCCGGTGGCAAAGCTCGACCCCTCGGTGAAAGTGGATTGCGTTTCCGTCACCTCGGCGGGATCGACGCCGGGCACGGAGATCCTGCAGCTGGACGTGCTGGAGCCGAATGCCTGCACGATCGCCTTCCGCCACCTGCATTCGGTCGCGGTGCCGCCGGATAACGCCTTTCCGCCAACCCCGGTCAAGATCATCGTCGATCCGCGCGATGCCGATCTGTTTCCCAAGGGTGTCGCGCTGACCCCGGACGACAAGGCGTCCTCGCCGCTCACCGGCCAGATGAACCTCAAGACGATCGGCAAGCCCGGCGGCAGCGAAAGCCTGTTCTTCAGCTTTATCCTCCGCAATGGCAGTCATTTTTCCTTTGTCTGGCACAACAGCGCCGGCGCGCTGAAGGAAGGCAAGGGGCAGGGCTGGGACGGCACGCCGGAAGATGGGCAGCGTATCGTGGCAATCCTGAAGGCGCTGCCGCCGACGGACCTGCATATGGGCACAGCATCCAGCGGCAATTTCAACAATAATGGATTGCGCGACCTCATCCAGTATCAGGATGCGCTGAGGCCCAGGATCTATATTCCAAACCATCTGACCACCGGTACGGCGACGCGCGAGGCCTCTTCCATGTCCGTCTATGCCGGTTACCTGAAGCAGTTGGACCTGATGAACATGCCGAAGGACCAGCGCCCGGCGATCCGCTGGCTGATCGACCCGACCGATTATCTGAAGCCGATCGTCTTCGACACCACCGATCCGGTCTGGGACGATCCACGCAAGGAGACGATGATCGACCAGTTGTGCAAGCAGCCGGGCGGTGAGGTGCATATCCATTGATCCGAAGTGCCGCGTCGGCCGGCTGGTCTGCCTTTTGCCCGCGAACGGATTTGGGCGGTCTTGCACTTGTCAGCACCGGGCGGTCATTGTCTATGTCGCCACATGCATGTCCCGATCGGGATGGACACTGAGAACGGGACGACCATTCTTGCCGGGCAAAAGAGACTGAGGCGTCATGAAGCATCGCGCGTTATTGGAGACACTCTATCGGGCGGCTGTCGAGGCGGCGGATCCGCGGGTCGGAATTGCCAGGCATCTTCCGGAGCCACCGCGGGAGGGGCGCACGGTGGTGATCGGGGCCGGAAAGGGGGCTGCGCAAATGGCCGCGGCGCTGGAAAGCCTGTGGAGCGGGCCGCTTTCGGGGCTGGTGGTGACGCGCTACGGCTATGGCTGCAAGACCCGCGCCATCGATATTGTCGAGGCGGCCCATCCGGTGCCGGATGAGGCGGGGCTGGTGGCTGCCCGGCGTCTGCGGGATATGGTCAGGCACCTCCAGCCGGAGGATCTGGTCATTGCCCTCATCTGCGGCGGCGGCTCGGCATTGCTGCCGTCGCCGCCCGAGGGACTGACGCTGCAGGACGAGATCGCGCTCAACGAAATGCTGCTGGCATCCGGCGCGCCGATCTCGGCCATGAATGTCGTGCGAAAGCATTTGTCCACGATCAAGGGCGGCCGCCTGGCTGCCGCGACCAAGGCCCGCGTCGTCAGCCTCATCGTCTCCGACATTCCGGGGGACAATCCCGCTTTCGTCGCCTCCGGCCCCACGGTCGCCGATTCCACCACCCGCCAGGATGCGCTGGCGATCGTCGAGAATTACCGGCTGGAGCTGCCGCCGGCGATGATCGCGCATCTTCAATCGGCGGCTGCCGATGCCCCGCGTCCCGACGATCCCGTCTTCTCTCGCCACCAGCATCACGTCATCGCCTCGGCCGGCGTCTCCTTGCGCGCCGCCGCGGCGGTGGCGGAGGCCCATGGTTTCCCGCCCTTCATTCTCTCCGATGCGATGGAAGGCGAAAGCCGTGATGTCGCCTCGGTACACGCCGCAATGGCGCGCGAGGTTCTCGTCAACAATCAGCCGTTCCGCAGGCCGGCCGTGCTTCTGTCGGGCGGCGAAACCACGGTGACGATTCGCGGCAAGGGCGGCAAGGGCGGCCGCAACAGCGAATTCGCGCTGGCTCTTGCCCTCGGCATTGATGGCTGCGCCATCTCCGCATTGGCCGCCGATACTGATGGTATAGACGGCTCGGGAACCCATGCGGGCGCCTTTGCCGACGGCACGACAGTCCAGCGTCTGCGGGCGGCGGGCTCTGATGCGCGCCAGGTGCTGGCGCGCAATGACAGCTATACCGCCTTCGAGGCGCTCGGCGACCTCTTCGTGACCGGACCGACGGGCACTAATGTCAATGATTTTCGAGCTCTTGTCATCGAATAGGATCGCGGAGGCAGAAAAACGGGCTTTCCGGCCGAGACCGCCGGTCATGCAGGCCGGTCTTGCCGCGCTGTCGGGCGCAGGATCGGCAGTTCGAAGGAGAAAAGACTCCCGGGTTCCTGCGGCAGGGCTTTCAGATGCCCGCCATGTGTTTCGATGATGGATCGGCAGATCGAAAGGCCCATGCCCATGCCGCTCGCCTTGGTCGTATACATGGGCTCGAAGAGCCGCTCGGCGGAGGCGGGTGCTATCCCCGTGCCGAAGTCGCGCACCGCAACGACAATGGTGTCCTGGCAGAGGGACGATGACAGGATGACGCGCCGCCTTTCCCTGGGTAGCGCTTCTACCGCCTCCATGGCATTGGTCAGCAGATTGAGAACCACCTGTTTCAGTTGCGTGGCATCGCCGCATATTTTTGCCGGCCGCGCCGCAAGCTCGCATAGGAGCTCGACGCCCTGTCGTTCGACCTCCGCGCCGGCGATCCGGATGACGTCGGCGATCAGATCGTCGAGGCAGACGGGCCGTTCGTCACCGGGTGCCTGTTTTGCAAGCGCGCGCAGGGCACGAATAATGTCATGGGCACGGTCGACGCTCGCAGAGATGGCGCTCAGGCTGCTGACCGCCTCCTCGAGATCCGGTTGCGCGCGCTGGAGCCAGCGGAGACTGGCACCCGCATTCGAGGCGATCGCCGCCAGGGGCTGGGCGATCTCATGCGTCACGGACGCCGCTATGCCGCCCAGGATCGTCAGGCGCGCGCTCCTTTCGAGCTCTCCTCTGGCAGAGGCAAGCGCTGCTTCGCTTCGCGCCCGCAAATCGTTCTCCTGCACAAGGCGCGCGTGAAGTCTGGCATTTTCGAGAGATATGGCGGCCTGCGAGGCGAGCAGCTTGACCAAAGCGAGGGCATCCGTGGCAAAGGCACCGTCGCGCCGGTCATTCTGGAGGCAGAGAAGTCCCGTCAGGTCGCCGCGACGCAGCAGCGGCACGCAGAGGAAATCGCCCCGGGCGGCGGCGGACTTCTCTGCAGCAGCCGCAAAGCCGAGCTCGGAGCGCGTTGCGATGAAGGGCGTACGGCTTTGCAGGGCCGCCCTGATCAGGGCTCGCGATGGTTCGGCTGCCTGCCATTCGTCCCCCGCCATGCTCACAAGGATGCGGTTCGTGTCGCGCAAGGCCCTTGCTTCCAGATGCAGCCTGCCGTCGCAGATCCGATACAGACAGCCGCTGCTGGCGCCCGAATGGTCAAGCATCTTGGTCATCAGCGTCTCGATCAACCGGTCGAGGTGGATGTCCTCCGTTAGCGTCAGCGCGATGTCGAGCGCCGTCTCGACATCGGTGTCCCGGCGCGCAGGGCTCATCGCGCCGTCTGCTAAACAGTTTTCCTGTCCGGATGCCCGGGTCAATGGCTGGCCTGCCGCGCCCGGCGATCCGCCAGGCCGGCTCGATCCGGTCTGGGAGGCCGCCTCCTCGGCGAAACGAGAGGCAAGGCTTGCATCGGACGGCATGACCAAGGCTTTTAGATGCCTGGACTTGCGCGGCAGTGCTATGTCGTAGAGAACCCAGTCCGCACCCTCGGCCACCGGCTTCCAGGTGCCGGTCCGGAGCAGGGTCTCGTCGGGGTCTTCGCCAAACACGATCAGGGGCTGCATGTCATCACGACCTGGGGCAGGACAATCGGGCCCTATCTGTACCATCCAGCCGGGGGGCGGCGTCTTTGCCTTATGTGCTGATGTTTGATCCCGGTTTGCTTGTTGATGCCGAGGGGTGATCGGCATTGCGGCGCCAGCCTTGGGCCATTATGATCGTCCGGTTCACTCCGGGCACCCCGATGTCGTCATTGCATGATCATGGCAGAATGAAGTTTCCCCAAGCCGGGGTCCTCGATTCCTCGGGAAGCCGGCAATGGAGGAACCTCGCCGCCGAAGTGCGGAATCACCCGGCAGGCGAATTACCCGCGATTTGTGGGAGCCAGATGGAGATCACCCTGGCCCTGCAGGGCACGCGGTCCGGCATCGTGCAGAGATGCGGCAATGGCGATCTCCAGAAGACACCTGCCCGGACGGGAACCCTGTGGTTTTGTCCGGTCGGCGTTCAGGAGGATTCAATCCGGTTGACCGAGGCGATCCCGCAGGTCCTGCATCTCTATCTTCCGGAAGAGCCCTTTCGCGCGGCATCCGAGCTTGCATCGCGGCCCGGCGGCTGTGACAGCATCGCCTATCTTGCGGATGTGCAGGATGAATTCGTCCGCCAGATCTGTCAGCGGATCCTGCTCGAGATGCGCTGCGAAACGGCGGCCGGCGACATGCTCGTCGAGCAATTGTCGATGGCGCTGACGCTTCACCTCCTGTCATCCTATTCGGGCAATTTCCTGCCCAGGGCCCCGCAGCAGGAAGGCGCCGGCGCCTTGAGCAAGGAGCGCCGGCAGCGTGTGATCGATTATGTGGAGACGTATCTGGAGACGGATTTTACCGTCGCCGAACTTGCGAGCGTTGCCTGCCTCAGCCGGTACCATTTCACCAGGGCCTTCAAGGCGACACTGGGAAAGACGCCGTCCGATTATGTTGCCGACCGACGCCTGGACCATGCCCGGTTGCTGCTTGAAGAGCCAGGCATCTCCCTCTCGGATATTGCCTTTCGCTGTCGCTTTTCCTCGCAGGCCGCTTTCAGCCGCGCCTTCCGTCGTCATGTCGGACTGACCCCCGGAGCCTATCGCAGGACGAAGCGCTGACGCCTGTCATGATCCTGCCGAACGGCTCCCTCCGCCTCCTGTTTTCCCGCATGCTCGAATTGCAAGGCTGCCGAGCCGTCGCCGAAGCATGCTTCGCTCTCAAGTGACAGGGCCTGGTCACGGTCTGCTGCCTGATGAACGAATGGCCTCTTCGACGCAGGCGAGGAGACGTTCCGCAGGATACGGCTTTTGCAGCACGCATAACCCGCCATGGGTTGCGCCGCGGATCGCGCCTTCGGCCATGGCTGTGATGACGATGAACGGCACGCGCTCTTGCCGGAAGCGCAGCACCGCGTAAAGATCCAGACCGCTCATGCCGCGCATCTGGACGTCCGCTATGACGCAATCCCATTGGCCTACAGGGCCGGCTGCTAGGAAATCTTCCGCCGAGACGAATGTCGCAACGCAATAGCCGCAGGAGCGAAGCAGGCTGCTGGTGGCGCGGAGAAGCTCGGCCTCGTCATCGATCACGCAAATGCGCCGGGGGATCTGCACCTGGTTTGCCAATCTCCGGCTGTGGCCGGTTTGCCTCTGCAGCCACCTTATGCGCTTGCAAAACGCCTTTCGATTATACGTGGGTTTAACCGGCCGCCGGCGTTGCGTTGAGACGGGTGAGCGCCTCATTCATCTTGACCAGATCGGCAAATGTGCGGGCCTGCATCTTGCGCATGATCTTGCCGCGATGGACCTTCACCGTGATCTCGCTCAAGGCGAGATGACCGGCGATCTGCTTGTTCATCAGGCCGCTGGTCACCAGCTCCATGACCTGCCGCTCCCGTGCCGTCAGGGAGCTGAAGCGCGCCCTGAGCTCCTCGTCCAGACGGATATCGTTCCGTGTCGCGGCGCGCCTGCGGCATGCGCAGGCCACTGCATCCAGCATGTCCTGGTCGCGATATGGCTTCGACAGGAAATCGGCCGCTCCCGCCTTCATGGCCCTGACCGACATGGGAATATCCCCATGGCCCGTCACGAAAACAACCGGGATGTCGACGCCCATTGCAACCAATGTCTGCTGGAAATCGAGGCCGCTGGTAAAGGGCAGGCGAACGTCGAGAATCAGGCAATCTGCCTCCTGCAGACCGGCCGGGTCGTCACAGAGATCCGCCGTGGCGGCGAAGCACCGCACTCGGTAGCCGACGGATCGAAGCAGATTGTCGATCGCGGTTCGTATGATCGGTTCGTCGTCGACAACAAGAACGAGAGGGGTTTGCGTCATGCTGGAACCGATCGATCGTGATGGTTGGCCTGTGGCGCGACACCCTGTCCGCGCGCGACAGGGAAAGTGTGAGCCATCGCAGGTCCCGGTATCGCTGCCGATCCCGGCGAGCCAGCGCCCTCAGCCCCGCCTGCGATCCGGATTCCGGCAGGTCCCGCCAGGCCCTTTTGCCGAGAGATCTTTCCTTAGCCGCCGGCCTGCGGTGCCGCAACTATACCTTGGTATGTGCGCCTAGCACCCTCGTCTGGTGTCTATCGCTCACGGTACAATATCTTTGCCCGGCCGGACCATGGATGATCTCCAGCAGATAAGCCACAATCCAATGGAGGTCACCATGTCCACGATGCACGTCCGGGTCAACGAAATGGAACGAGGCGGGGAGGTCCATCCGGCGGCCCTGCTGACGGGATCCGGCGATCAAGTGGCCCATCTTCTGGCCAAGGCGATGTCGCTGGCCGAGCGGGAAGGCGATGCCGCGCTGGATCTTGTCAGGCGGGCGGCCAATCTTGTCGGGCAGCATTCGGGCATTGATCGTCCAGTCGCCCCTGCCGTCCAGCCGCAGGGCGGACTTGCGCCCTGGCAGGCCGAGCGCGTCAGACGGTTCATCGATGCCGATCCGGCAGCCCGCATGACCTCGGATGATCTGGCGAGGCTTGTCCGCCTGAGCACGAGCTATTTTTCGGCCGCCTTTAAAGTCTCGTTCGGCACGTCGCCACACAATTATATCTGCCGCCGCCGTGTCGGGCGTGCGAAGGACCTGATGCTGGAGAGCAATGCCGCTCTTTGCGAAATCGCCCTCGATTGCGGTTTTGCCGACCAGTCCCACCTCTCGCGCGTGTTTCGCCGCGTGACGGGAACGACGCCAGCGGCCTGGAGGCGGCAGCGCAGGATCCATCGGGCAGCCGAGACCTGACGACGCTGCCCGGCCAGGCTGCCGCCCCATCGCGCCGGCGGCCGGGCTAAAGCCACGGTTTCCATCCCTGTCGTTCTGGATCATGCCGCTCCCCGCAGGAGCGGCTTTCCCGTTGTGCTGATCGGCGACAAGGCAAATCGCGCCGAGACGACCGTCACCTGCTCGCTGCCGCCCAGGATTTCAAGGATGCGATGCGGTGCGATGACTGGACGCGCTGAGGGCTGTATGGATCTGTGACACGACCGCCGCACCCTCGCCCACGGCCGCCGCGACGCGCTTGGTCGAGCCTGCCCGCACATCGCCGATTGCAAAGACATTCGGCAAGCTTGTCTCGAGGGGGAGGGGCTGCCGGCTGTGGCCGCACTGGCTGTCGAAGGACTGGCCGGTCACGATGAAACCCTTGGCATCGGTCTGGACGCGATCGCTGATCCAGCCGGAATTCGGATCGGCCCCGATGAACAGGAACATGTGATGGATCGGCAGCGTGGTGCTGCTGCCGTCGAGGCGATTGCGCAGCGTGGCGGAAGTCAGCCCCTGGCTAGGCTCGCCCGCGATAGCCTCCACCTCGCAATGTATGTGGAAGATGACGTTGGGCAGGGCGTGGATGCGGTCGATCAGATATTGCGACATGGTTTCCTCCAGGCCCCGACGCACCACAAGATGCAGGTTTCTGACCTGCGGTGCCAGAAACACGATCGCCTGGCCCGCAGAGTTGCCGCCGCCCACCAGGACCACGTCCTGACCGGCGCAGAGCTTGGCTTCGATCGGAGAGGCCCAATAGGAAACGCCGGCGCCTTCGAAAGCGGCGATCCCGCTCACATCCGGGCGTCGATAGCGGGCGCCGGAGGCGATCACGACGCAGCGGGCCTGAACGCGGCGCCCCTCTGCAAGCTCCAGCGTCAGCGGATCGTCAACCACCTGTGGCGGATGAAGGCTCTGGACGGCCACCGGGAGAACCATTTCGGCGCCGAACTTGAGCGCCTGGTTGTAGGCGCGGGCGGCCAGGGCATGGCCGGAAATTCCGGTGGGAAAGCCGAGATAGTTTTCGATGCGTGACGAGGCACCCGCCTGTCCGCCGACGGAGCGTTCATCGATGACGACGACATCGAGCCCTTCCGATGCAGCATAGACGGCTGTCGCCAGGCCGGAGGGGCCGGCACCGACAACGGCGACATCGAAGATCCGGCCGGCCGGCAGGTCAGGCGTCATGCCGAGCGATCTTGCGGCTTCGGCATCTGCCGGATTTTTCAGGATGCTTCCGTCCGGGCATACCATCAGCGGCAATTCGGACGGCTGGATGCCGAGCCGTTCCATCAGCGCCTTGCCTTCGCCCTCGATAGAGGCGTCGAGGACCGTGTAGGGAAATCCGCCGCGCGTCAGAAAACCCTGCAGGCGCGACAGCCCGGCAGTGCCGGCGACGCCGATCAGGACCGAGCCGGCGCCGGCATCG
The DNA here is from genome assembly GCF_030435705.1 of Rhizobium sp. SSA_523. Lineage (NCBI taxonomy): Bacteria > Pseudomonadati > Pseudomonadota > Alphaproteobacteria > Hyphomicrobiales > Rhizobiaceae > Affinirhizobium > Affinirhizobium gouqiense. The sequence continues at coordinate 1,125,889 of NZ_CP129381.1, read as the reverse complement.
ATCAAGCCGACGCGGCGCAGAATGAGCGCGCGCATGATGATCTCGCCAACTTCGGCGGCGCTGATCACCAGGGCGCGCAAATGTGCGGCATCGAAAGGCAGTGCCGTGCAGCCACTCGCTCCGGCACGCGCGCCGGCAAATGTCGGCCGCCCCGACAACTGGTTGACCTCGCCCGACAACTGGCCGGCGCCGTGGCTGGTGATCGGCGCCTCGCCGGAAAGCCCCTCATGCCGAAAGACATCCATCGAGCCGTCGAGAACCAGCCAGGCGGGCGCCGTCTTGTCACCCACCCTGTAGATGAACGCGCCCGGTTCAAACCGCGTCGCGGGGCCGCTTGCAAAGCGCTTTCCCGTCTCGATCTGCTGCTGCGTGAGGACTGGAAACATCTGGTGGTGCCGTGAGCTCAGATCTGGCATCGGTCGTCCCTCACTTTCGTCTGCGCGTCGCATGGCCAATGCTTTGCCGGCCGATCAATAGAAGCGGGGGATCGGCCCTCGCTGCGGCGTCTGGTCCGGGAGGTCGATGACAGTCTCGTCGACATAGCACCATCCCCACCCTTCCGGCGGATCATAGCCTTCGATGATCGGATGGCCGGTTGCGTGAAAATGCGCGGTGGCGTGACGTCCGGGCGACTGATCGCAGCAGCCGACATGGCCGCAGCTTCGGCAGAGGCGCAGATGAAGCCAGACCTGCCCCGTCTTCAGACACTCCTCGCAGCCGAGCGTCCGGGGACTGACGGTTTCGATGCTCGCAACATGGGTACAGCGGTAGGTCATGATCCGTGCTCCTGCTTGGAGGCGCCCAACCGTAGCGCCAAAACATCAATGTCTCAGCGCCTGTTCGAGGCAATGGACCAGCTGATTGAAATCGACGGGCTTGCCCAGAAAGGCAAAGGCGCCGCCATCCATGGCGGCGGCCTTGGTCCGCTCGTCGCGATAGGATGTCATGAAGATCATCGGCGGCTTGGGCGCTGTCTGCGCATTCAGCGCCGCCTGCAACTCAATTCCGGTAAGGCCTGGCATCCTGACATCCACCAACATGCAGTCGATCCGGGCGCGGTCGGCATCGGCCAGAAAGGCTTCCGCGGAGGCAAACAGCCGGCTTTCGTAACCGCAGGACAGGACGAGATCGTCGAGGGCTTCCCTGATCGACGGATCGTCGTCCACAATGGCGATGACGGGTATCTTGGGCAATGGCTTGGGCCTTCTTGTTTGACTGCCCCCTTATGCGCCTTTAGATCCCGCCCTTGCACCATACAAGGGTGTAGGTTCCGCTGGTCATAGGCCCAGCATCTCCACCTTGCGCACCAGATCGGCGACCGACCGCGCCTCCATCTTGCGCATGACATTGCCACGGTGAAGCTTGACCGTGATTTCGCTGATGCCGAGATGGAAAGCGATCTGCTTGTTCATCAACCCTTGCGCCACCGCTGCCATGACTTCCCGCTCCCGCGGCGTCAGGCTTTTTGCAAGATCCAGGACAGCGCTGTTGGCGGCGGCGCGCTGGCGGTTCTCGCGGTCCTTCTCAAAGGCCGCGGCAACCGCATCAATGATGTCCTGATCGCGGAAGGGCTTGCCCAGAAAATCAACGGCGCCGGCCTTCATGGCCCGCACGGTCATGGGAATATCGCCATGACCGGTCATGAAGATGATCGGCATCCGGTTGCCGAGCTTTTCCAGATGCAGCTGGACGTCCAGGCCATTGCCGCCCGGCAGGCGGACGTCGAGCAGAATACAGCCGGGCCGCTCCAGATCGGCCTTCTGCAACAGATCCTGTGCCGTCTCGAAGGGAATGGCCTGCGTCGAAATGGTTGCGAAAAGATCGACCAGCGCCTCGCGGATGCCGGGGTCATCATCGACGACATAGACGACGGGGCCGTCCTGCATCCGACCACGGGAAGGCTTTCGCGCATCATTCATCGACAACCTCTCCCGGCCCGGATCGGGTTCAAAAGCACGACAGACAATGGCCTATCCCTTCTTCTGTGAAAGCGCTCCCTCGCATGCGTGCCGAGACGCAGAGAGGCACAGCTTTTATCTTCCGGGAGGCTAAATGAACCGAGAACTCGACGACATTATACATTGGTTTGGGTTGCTGGCTTCGGCATCAAGTCGGAAGATCAAGGTGCGGGATAAAGGCGGAGGATCAAGGTGCGCGACCAAGGTGCGCGAGCAAGGCCGAGGATCGTCAGCCGACGGGCCGGCACCATTGGTCGCGCCGAACTGTGGGGCAGGATAGCCTGGCGGGGCAGCCCCGCAGGACCTGGCAGGCGCGGGACGACCGCTGGCCGGTCCTGCGCCGGCCATTCGAGGATGTCAGGTCTGCTGAGGCTGGGCCTCAGGACCAATAGGCAGCCGCAGCGAAATCACGCTTGGTCAGTCCCCGCTCTGTCAGCATGATGCGGGCTCTGCGAGCCGCTTCGGCGGAGCCGGCGAGCCAGATGAAGCCGCCGCTGTCCTGCGGGAAGGCTTCCAGCGCCTGCAGAAGGTCGTCCACGCGCGTGACGCGCGGGTCGTTCCGCAGCTCGCAGAGATCCTCCGGCGAAGCCTGGACAAAGGCCTCAACGGGTCGGGCGGAAAGCGACAGCATGCGGATGATCGCGGGCAGCGCCGTCTCGTCACCGAACAGGAAGAGCGGCGTAACAGGCGGGCAGGATCCTCCGCCCGGCCCCATGATGCCGACGGTCTGGCCGATCGGGTTGCTCTCCGCCCAGGCCGATGTCGGGCTACCATCATGACGGAAAACGTCGAATTCCAGCCGGTTCCCCTGCTGTGCAACAGTCGTGTAGACCGGTTTGTGGAAGGCATCCTCACCCTCCGGCCAGACGGTGCGGCCGGATGCATTGATCCTCGGCCATACCGCTTGCCTTCCCTTCGGCGGAAGGAGAAGGCGGAAATGCAGGCTGCCGCTTCCAAATCGCTCGGCATCCTCGGCATCCTCGGCTTCCACGCAGACCCGCAGGAAATTCGGCGAGCGACGCTGCACGGCACTCACCGACATCAGAGACAGGCCGGGCGCCAGCGCACCATCCGCAACCTCGTCCCATTTCACGGCGAGCTTTTTCTCGTCGAAAAGTTCCGCCAGCGATTCCTGGAGCGTCAGAAGCAGGCGGCGCTCCGGTGCGGTGATGGTGATATGCACGTCACGCTCCACCTTCTGCAGCCGTGCTTCGCTGCTCCAGACGGAAAAGACGGCAAGATCCTCGGACATCTCGTATGGCACGTCCCAAAGTGCGGCGCGCTGCCGAAGGGCGTCGAAGACCGCGTCGGCATCGGCCTCAATAAAACCTTTCGTATTCAGCAAACCATGCATGTTGATCCCATCCTTTTCACGGCAAGATCTTTCTAAAAAGATGACTATAATTGTCAAGTTAAGCTTTTGTGACGGGAGTGGCTGAGGGACCAGATCAGGTAGGGGCCGCCCAGCAGCGCGGCAAAAAGCCCGAGCGGCAGCTCGTAGGGGGCCGTTGCCGAGCGGGCACCAAAGTCGGCAAGGATCATCAATCCGCATCCGATCAGCGCCGAGGACAGAAGATGGTCGCGGGCTGTCAGGAAGCCGGCGCGAAGGGCGAGATGCGGCGCGACGAGGCCGACAAAGCTGAGAGGACCGACGAGGATGGAGGCTGCGCCCGTTGCCAAGGCGGCGGTCACGATCAGCACCAACTGGCTGCCTTTGACGGGAACGCCCAGCGAGGAGGGCACGCAATCGCCGAGCGGCAGTACCGTCAGCCATCGGGCGCAAAGGCAGGCGGTCAAAAGGCAGAGTGCCAGCAGCGCCAGGAGAATGAGGGCGCTCGCGGGTGTCACGGCGGAGGCAGTGCCGCCGATCCACGCCAGGATCTGCCAGGCGCGCTGATCGCCCAGCGCCATCAGGGAGGAAAGGATGGCCGTGGCGAAGGAGCCGATGGCGATTCCCGCCAATAGCAGATGCTCGCGCGGAAGGCGCCGCGGCAGGGAAAAGAGCAGCACCAGAAGCAGGACGCAAAGCGACCCTGTTGCCGCGCCGCCGAGGAGGCCGAGGGCTGAGGCTGCCGGGAAGCCGGTCAGGACCGCCGCATAGCCGAGACCTGCACCGCCGCTGACGCCGATCACTTCGGCACTTGCCAGCGGATTGCCGGTCAGCCGCTGCAGGATCGCGCCGGCGAGCGCCAGGAGGCCGCCTGCGGCGCCGCATCCGATCAGGCGCGGCCAGCGCAGGGGAAAGAGCTCCATCATCTCGCCGGGATCGAGAAGACGCCAGCCCTGAGGAAGCGCCACCACGAGCAGCGACAGACCCGCTATGAGGAGAACGCCGAGCAGCGGCAGCCCGATGGCGCGCAGATTTCGCCGGCGTGTGTCCTGCAGAACCGTGTTCGGCGATACGGCGTGGGAGGATCGCAGGCGCGGCAGAAGCCACAGCATCATCGGCCCGCCGATCAGCGCCGTCACCGAGCCGGTCGGAAATGTCTCGCTCGTTTCTCGCGCCAGAGCCTGGATTGCGCCGTCGCAGAGCCAGAGCAGCAAGCCGCCGATCATCGCGGAGGCGAGGAGAAGGGGAAACGGCCGGCGTATGCCCGTCGCGCGTGCCAGGGCCGGTGCTGCAAGACCGACGAAACCGATCAGGCCGACCGTTGCGGCCACGGCAGCGGAGAGCGCGACGGCGATCAGGATGATGGCAAAGCGGATGACACCCAAAGGCACGCCGAGGGACGATGCCGCATCATCCCCGAGGCTGATCGCCGAAAGGGGACGCAGCAGCAGCAGCGAAAGGCTTCCGAAGAGCAACAGTTGAAGCAAGAGGCTTGATGCCGGCGACCAGTCCGCCTGGGTAAGCGATCCGCCGTTCCAGGTCACCAGCGACATCAGATATTCGCCCTGCGAGAGGGTGAAGGCCGCCGAAAGGGATGCGGCGACGATGCCGGTCAGCATACCGGCAATCACCATCGTGACAGGCTCGAAGCGCTGCCGCCAGCCGAGGGAGAAGACGATGGCGGCCGCCGCTGCGGCACCGCCTGTCGCCACCAGCCAGCGGTAACCGTCAAGAAAGGCCGGAAAGAACAGCGTTGCGGAGACGATGGCAAGCTGGGCGCCGGCCGAAATGCCGAGCGTGGAGGGATCGGCGATCGGATTGCGCAGGACCTGCTGCAGCAGAAAGCCGGAAAGGCCGAGCGCCGCACCCGCGAGCAGGGCAACGGCTGCCCTTGGCAGAAGCGCGTAAGCGAGAATGATCTCGTCCATCGACATCTGCCCGGGATCGAGCGACAGTGCGCGCCAGGCCGGCCAGGGAATGACGGCATTGAGGGAGGCCAGGAAGAGGAAGGCCGCGAGGAGGAAACAGGCGGGCCAGATCCATCGGACGAGACTGATGTCAGACATCTGGCCCCGCCTCTTCCAACCCCTGCGCCAGAAGTGTCGCAAACCTCATCGCAGCAGTGATCCCGCCATATGGATTGACATTTGCCAGGTTTACCACGCGGCCGGCGCGCACGGGGTCGAGCTTGTTCCAGATCATGCTGTCGGCAAGCCCGGAGCGCGCTTCCACCGGTATGTCGGAAATGATCGCGATGCGCGCCTCCGGCACCGCCGCCATCTGCTCCAGCGGCACGGGCGCCGCAAAGCTGAAGCGGGAATTCTCGGTCCAGGCATTCGGCAAAGCGAGCCGGTCGAGAACATTGCCGAACATGCTATCGGCGCCGAAGGCGCGGAAGTGACGGGCATCGCCGATATTGATCAGATAGGTCGGTCGCCGGCTGTAGGGTGAAAGGCGGGCAGCAATCCCGTCGAATTGCCGCTCGACCTCCACCAGCCGGTCGTCCGCCTGTTGCCGCAAGCCCAATCTGTCGCCGAGCAACTGCAGGGCATCTCGCGCCTTGGCAAGGGGCGGATCGCCGCGCACATAGAAGGGAAGCGAAAACACGGGCGCGATCCGCTCCAGCGCCGGCTGATGGCGGGTGTAGAAGGGAGAGCTGAGGATGAGGTCCGGCTCGGCGAGTTGCAGCAATTCGAAATTCGGCGAGCCACGCAGACCGAGGTCGGTCACAGTGTCGGGAATGGCCGGTTCAACGGCATCCTTCCTGAACTGGATGAGTTCGGTCGCGGCAATCGGCATCAGACCAAGGGCCATGACCGTCTCCAGCATGGCCCAGTCGATGGCGGCAATGCGCAAGGGCTCCTCAGCGGATGCCGGAGCATAAGTCGGCCGCATGGCAAGAATCGAGCCGGCAGCGCTCGCAAGAAAATGCCGCCGGCTCAGCCTATGACCTGTCTCACCACGAATAGCTCAATCTCCCCATCACGCTGCGCCCGTCGCCGTAAAAGCATCCGAACGTGCTGCAGCTCGCCAGATATTTCTCGTCCGCAATGTTCTGCACGTTGAGAGAGGCGCGCACGCCGTTTCTCTCATAGGACAGGCCGGCATCGAACAGCGTCACGTGATCGAGATCGAACGTATTGGCGGTGTTGCCGTATCGCTGGCCGATATAGCGGACGCCGCCGCCCACACCCAGTCCCTCCAGCATGGTGCCGGGCTGGAATGTATATTTCAGCCACAGGCTTGCAGCATCTTCCGGCAGGTTGTCGGGTCGGTTGCCGTCCTCTCTGCCGCCTACGATCTCCGCCTTGGCATGCGTATAGGCGGCCGAGAGATCCAGGCCCTCGGCAAGGCTTGCCACCGCCTGCAGTTCAAGCCCCTTCACCCGCACCTCGCCGATCTGGCTCGTCTGCGACACGCCGTTGACAACGGTGGTCGTCAGCACATTCTTCTGCCGCAGATCATAGGCGGCGGCCGTGAACAGGGCATTCCATCCCTCCGGGCGATATTTGATGCCGATTTCCACCTGCTCGCCGGTGGTGGGCTCCAGAAGATTGCCGCTGGACGGGACGGGAACCGGCTCGAAGGATGTCGCATAGCTGATATAGGGGGCGATGCCCTGGTCGAAGAGATAGCTGAGGCCGGCCCGTCCCGTCAGCTTCTGGTCATCCTTGTTGAGCGGTCGCGTGGCTCCGGTGGCGGGATTGCTGGAGGTCCCTTGCGTGCTTGCCCAATCCTGCCGCAGGCCGAGAGTTGCGCGCCAGTTCTCAAACGCTATCTCATCCTGCGCGTAAAATCCCAGCTGGTTGAGCGTGGAATTGACATGCGTGTAGACCGAGCGCGAGGTGAGGGCGATCGGTCCGCCATAGCGCGGTGTGAAGGCATCGAGCGAGCTTGCATTCCAGAATTGGGTCGTCACGTCATTGGCGAAGTGGCGATAGTCGAGACCGAAGAGAAGCGTGTGATCGACATTGCCGGTGGAGACCTCGCCCTGCAGGTGGTTGTCGACATTGAAGGTCTGGAGGTCTTCGTTCTGGATCGTCACGATGCGCCGGATCGTCCGGCCATCCGCGGCAAGGCCGAGCGAACTCATGCCGAGCGCGGTGTAATCCCAGTCGAACTTGGTGTAGCGCAGGTTTTGGCGCAGCGTCCAATCCTCGGAGATGCGGTGCTCCAGCTCGTAACCCAGATTGGTCAAAGTCCGGTCGGATCGATCTATGCTGCGGTCGCCCACCGTGAAGTCGCGTGGCAGGGTGTAAGCTCCGGCGTCCAGCGTCAGCTGATAGGGCAGGCCGGAGGGCGAGCTCGGATTATCGTGCTGTACGCTGGTCAGAATCGTGAGCTTCGTGTCGTCGTCGAGTTCGAAGGTCAGCGACGGCGCGAAGAGATAGCGGTCATTGTCCAGCCCGTCGGTCTGGGCGTGGGCGTTGCGGGCAAGGCCCGTCAGGCGATAGGCAACATTGCCGCCTTCGGAGACCGGGCCGCCGAAATCGAAGAAGGTCTGGTAATTGTCGAAGCTGCCGGCGCCGACACCCACCTCGCCGAAACTCTCGAATCGCGGCCGCTTGCTGATCATGTTGATGAGGCCGCCTGGATTGCCTTGGCCATACATGACCGAACTCGGCCCCAGGATCACATCGACGCGCTCGAGCCCATACACGTCCACCGCAGGCGCGCCGGACGTGCGCATCATCCGCAAGCCGTTGAGGAACTGTGCCTGGCGGCCGTCAAAGCCGCGGATATTGGGGGAATCGAAGCGCGGATCCGCGCCGAAAGGCTGCCCAACCACCCCGGCCGTATAATTCAGCGCCTCGCCGAGCGACTGGGCGTCGCGCTGCCGGATCTGGTCCTGCGTGATGACCGAGATCGACTGGGGTGTCTCCAGGATGGCCCGTCCCGTCTTGGTGGCGGAAACGCTATTTTCGGCAACGAAGCCCTGGGTCGGTCCCTTCGCGTCCCCGCCGCCCTGACCCTGGATCGTGATCCGGGACAGGACCGTGGTCGGCTCCTCAGCCGCTGTGGTTGAAACCAGAACCAGATAGGGCGCAACACCGGCTGCGAGCATCATGGTGTGGAAGCGAAGAAGTGACACGGTTGACGTCTCCGGTGCAGGGCGACCATGAAGGGTCGCTTATACTAGACTGTATTAGTCATCAATAGTCAGATCAGGGATTGAAATCCAATAGGTTCTGAATGGATTTTTCAGAAGTTTGGCTTATGAAGTTTGATTGCCGGCATCGGTGACGATTATGAGAGGATGACCGCTTGATCAGACAGAAGGCGCCCGGCCTGGAGATCCGCCATCTGCGCTACTTCGTCGTTCTGGTCGAAGAGCGTAATTTTGCCCGTGCCGCGGCGCGTCTCGGCATCGCCCAGCCGGGCTTGAGCCAGCAGATCATGAACCTCGAAACAATCCTCGGCGTGTCCCTGCTGGACAGGTCGCGCCGTGCCGTGAAGCTCACTGTTCCCGGCCAATTGCTCTATGAGGAGGCGGGCAAGATCATTTCGCAGATGGAATCGACCGTTTCGGCGCTGACCCGGGTGGGACGTGGCGAGAGCGGGCGGATTTCCGTGGGATATGTCGCTTCCGCCGCCTATGCAGGGGTCTTGCTGCAGACCTTGTCCTCGTTTCGCAAGAACTATCCGGAGGTGGAGCTTCAATTGTTGGAGGTGGAGATGCGCCAGCAATTGCAGTCGCTGGAAGAGGGCCGCCTCGATGTCGGCTATATCCGCCCGCCGGCGCCGCTGCCCGGCGGCATCGCCCTGCATTCGATTCTCCGCGAGCCCTTGGTGATCGCCCTGCCTGCGCATCATCCGCAGGCTTATCAGGCCGGCCTCGACCTCGCCGACCTCAAGAGCCTGACATTCATCACGCCGCGCCAGCCGCCGGATGTCGGCTTTCACAGCAACACCATACGCGCCTGCGAAGAGGCCGGCTTCCAGCCAAGCGTCAGCGCCGTCGGACGGGATTTCACGACCATTGTCAGCATGGTCGCGCTGGGGATCGGGGTGGCGGTCGTTCCGCAGTCGCTGCGCTGTCTGCAATTGCCGGGCGTCCGGTATGTCGCCCTTTCGTCCACGACAACCACGTCCGATCTGGCGGTCGCCCACCGGCGGGCGGAGACTTCGCCGGTGGTGAGGGCATTTCTCGCGCATCTGCGGGCCGAATCCGGTGCGATAGCGTCGATGTCACCGTGAGGAAAAACGGCCGCGATCAGCCTGCAATCGCCGTCAGCCGCCGGCTGTCGGCACTCTGGATGATCTGCATGTCGACATTGTAGATGCGGGCAAGCGTGGCGGAGGTCATGATCTCGTGCGGCGTTCCGTCGGCGATCAGCCGGCCAGAATGCATGGCAACGATGCGGTCGCAAAAGCGTGCCGCCATATTGATATCGTGGAGCACCGTGATCACCGTCATGCTCCGCTCCTCCGTCAGCTTCCGGACGAGGGAAAGCACGTCGAGCTGGTGGCGGATGTCCAAGGCGGAAATCGGTTCATCCAGCAGCAGGCAGCCGGCATTCTGCGCGATCAGCATGGCAAGCCAGACCCGCTGACGCTCGCCGCCCGAGAGCGTGTCGACCATCCGTTCCTCGAATTCGGAAATGCCCGTATCCTGCATGGCCTCCTCCACGCGGCCGGCATCCTCCTCGCTGAAGCGTCCGAGGGCGCCGTGCCAGGGATAGCGGCCGAGCGCCACGAGTTCGCGCACCGTCATTCCGGGCGTTGCCGGAAGATGCTGCGGCAGATAAGCCAGATGCCGGGCGAATGCCCGCCCCGGCCAGTCGTCGAGAGGCCGTTCGCCAAACCGGATCCGACCGCTGCTCGGCACCAGGTGCCGGCCCAACATTTTCAGAAGCGTGGACTTGCCCGAGCCGTTATGCCCCACCAGCGCAATGGATTGGCCGGCGGGAAGGACAAGGCTCACATCCTCAACGAGCATGCGGCTGCCAAGGCGGAAACCGACCTCCTCCAGCGTGAAGGCGGGGTTGGTGCGGGCCGTGGCCGTCATTGCGGGCGACATCATCGTCATGGAACTATCCGTATCGCGTTATTCCAGAGCATCTAACTCAGCTTTCCGACAATTTCCACCGCACGATTTCCACCGCCCGCTTCTATCGCCCGATTTCCATCGCCCGATCCCCGACCCGCCGGCCTGAGCAGAACATCCTGCTCTTTTCACCGCTCGTAGTGCCGACGGGATTTGCAAACATGAGCAAACTTGATAATGCCATACATGTTTAAAGGACGGGCGTCATGACGTTTCAGCCGCAGATGCAAAACAGCATCCAGGGATTTTCCGTCATCGGAGGTCTGCGACGCCGCGCCTGGAACGGCATGGTGGCCGATCTCTGGGATGTCGAATGCGCCGCCTATGCCGGTGGGCGCTATGTCGCGCGGGATCCCCGGCTGTTCATCCTTCTCGATCAGTCGGGCAGCGGCCGCCCGCAGGTCAAGATGTCGCCCGCAAGCGCCGGCGGCCAGCAGGACAGCCGGACGAGCCCGATCTCCTATGTGCCGGCCGGCATGGAATTGTGGGTCGATATTGCCGGTGTCCGGGGCCTGCGACACCTCGATATTCATTTCGACGCGGATCTTATCGCCTCCCGGTTGGGGGAGGAGCTCGACCCCGTGCAGATTCGTACTCCACGACTGTTGTTTCACAGCGAGAAGGCCATGGCGCTTGCCGCTTTGCTGGCCGCAGAGATGCGTTCGGACACGCCATTGCACGATCTTTATGGCGACGGGCTGGCGCTCGCCGTGCTGATCGATCTGCTGAATGTCGTGAAGACCGCGTCCCGCCAGCGCAGCAGCCTCTCATCCTGGCAGTTGCGGCGCGTGCAGGACTATATCCGCACCCATGCCAGCCGCGCCATCCGCCTTCAGGAGCTTGCAGACCTGACCGGATTGTCTCTTTCGCATTTCAGCCATGCCTTCAAGGCCTCCACCGGTGTCGCGCCGCATGCCTGGCAGATGCTGGTTCGCATCGAAAATGCCAAGCGGCTTCTTTCGGAGGAGCATATGCCGCTTGCGGCTGTCGCATCGGAAGCCGGTTTTGCTGATCAGGCCCATTTTACCCGCTCCTTCCGCAAGCTTGTCGGCACGACCCCGGCCCGGTGGAAAAACGCCCGCCGATGAGAGGGCCTGCTTCAGGGTCGAAGGCTCCAACGAAAAGGCCTAAGGGCATGATCGCGGCAATCGGGCAACGGTTTCGGCTCTTTTGACAGCCTGCGGCCCAGAAAAGTTCAATTCTCGCCGATCCGGACAAGCATGGCAGGAATAGCGGATTTATTGACTCATGTTATGCGGATCCTGGAGCCGCTGCGACATGATGGGGATGAATGGCATGAAGACGAGAGGCGTTGCACACGGCTTAGTAGTGGTTGCCGCGGTGATGGGGGCAGGGCGCGCCCTGGCGCAGGAGGCAAGCCTGCTCTTGCCGCGCATTGCCGTGGAAGGTTCAGCCAAGCGAGCCGATGCACCGGTGGACGGCTATGTGGCGCGCAGATCGAGCGCCGGATCGAAAACCAATACGGTGCTGCGGGATATCCCGCAATCGGTCTCGGTGATTGGTCGGGACGAGCTCGACGACCGCGGCGTCGTCAACAAGGTGGATGAGGCCTTGCGCTACACCCCCGGCGTTGCAACCGAGCCCTTCGGCAGTGACCCGGACACGGACTGGATCTATATCCGCGGTTTCGACGCGACGCAGACCGGCATATTCTTCGACGGTCTCAATCTCTATTCCTACGGCTTTGGCGGCTTCCAGATCGACCCCTTCGCGCTGGAACGCGTGGATGTCCTGAAAGGGCCGTCGTCGGTCCTTTATGGGGGCGGCAATGCCGGCGGCATCGTCAATCTGGTGCGCAAGCGGCCGACCGGTGAGCCCTACTTCTACACGGAGGCGGGCATTAATTCGAATGGCAATGCCTTTTTCGGCTTCGACCTGTCGGCGCCGCTTTCCGACATTGCTGGTGCCCGCTATCGCCTGACCGGCAAGATTGCCGGTGGCGACAATTACTCTGACTATAGTGAGGACCTGCGCGGGTTCATCATGCCGCAAGTGACCTTGCAGCCGGATGACGCGACCGAACTCAATCTCTGGGCCTATGTATCGGCGCTCGACCAGGTTCATACCGGCAATGGGTTCTTCCCTTATGTCGGGACTGTGGTCGATGCGCCGTTCGGGAAATTGTCCCGCGATTCCTTCTATGGCGAGCCGTCCCTCGACGAGGGCCGCTCAAACCAGGAAATGGTCGGCTATGATTTCAGCCATGAATTCGAGACCGGCTGGACGCTCTCTTCCAATGCCCGCTACAGCTATCTCTACAAGCATGAGATCGGACCCTACCTCTTTGGTTATGTCGGCGGTGCGCCGACCGCGCCCGATTACCCGCTCAACCGCATCGGTTTTGAAGAGACCTCCAAGGTCGATAGCCTGGCGCTGGACAATCGGGCGGAAACAGTCGTCGATCTGGGTGGGGCGGAGCACAGCATCATGCTCGGCCTGGACTATAAATATTACCGGCTCGACCACCGGCAGGCGAGCGGCGGGGCAACACCCATCCGCCCCATCAACCCGATCTACGGCACGCCGCAGGGGCCGACAGCGGTCTATCTCGATCAGGACATCACCCAGCAGCAGGTTGGTGCTTATGTGCAGGACCAGATCCGGTTCGGTGACGGCTGGCTGGTTACGCTCAACGGCCGCGCCGACTACGTCCATACGCAAACGGATAATGGCGCAACAGCCTATAGCAGCCTCGTATCATCCTATGACTATGACAAGACGGCCTTGAGCGGCCGCGCCGGTCTGGCCTACGAGTTCGACAATGGCCTGACGCCCTATGCCAGTATCGGGACCTTCTTCAATCCGACGATTGCCCCGAGCGCGACACCCAACAACAAGCCGGAAGAAGGCGAACAGTATGAGATCGGCTTCAAATACGAGCCCACCGCTTTCGACGGCAGTTTCACCGCCGCGCTCTTCCACCTTGAGCGCCGAAATGTCGTGGTGACGGATCCCGCCACCTTCCTGGCCGAACAGATCGGAAAAGTGCAGTCGCGCGGGATAGAGCTGGAGGGCAAGGTGAACCTCGACGACAACTGGAAAATGCTGGCCTCCTATAGCTACACTGATCTTGAGGTGAAGGAGGATATCGTCTCGGCCTATGTCGGCAAATCGCCCTACCTGGTCCCGGAATCGCAGGCGTCCCTCTGGCTGGATTATGCGGTGACGGAAGGTCCTCTGGATGGCCTCAGCCTCGGCGCTGGAATTCGCTACCAGGGCGAAAGCTATGCCGATCGTCTCAACAGCCGTAGTGTCCCCGATGCCACCGTTTTCGATGCGGCGATCCGTTACAAGAAGAACGGCTGGGAGGCTGCCCTGAACGTCGCCAATGTCTTCGACAAGGACTATGTGCGCGGCTGCGGTGGCGAATTCACCTGCGGCTACGGGGAGGCCCGCACCGTCACGTTGAAGATCAGCAAGACCTGGTAGGTCGCGTCAAGCGCCCGACTCCCCTTGCCGCGCCTCAGCGGCAAGGCCAACTCGGCGCCAGAAGTGCTCTTTCTGCCAGCGTCCCGGATGAATGGCCGCGCACCGCATCCTCGCTCGCGACGACATCGACTGCGCGCCTATGCTGGACGATCTCGCAATGTGCCTTGCGGACGACGGAGAGGCTGGGCGACGCCGAAGGGCGATGGACCCTCGCTAAACGAACAGATGGAGCCGTTCATGTGATCCCGCTTCGATCGGGAAAGCTCCAGGGATTGCCCCCGCAGGCCAGCGGGCTTGCGGGGACGATCGCGCTGCCTCAGGCGGCCTTGGCCGCATAGGACTGAACCGCACCCGGAAGCTTGCTCCAGTCGGCATACCACTTGCTGAACAGGGTGAGCTGCGCCTCGACGTAGCCGCGCTGGCTGTCGCTCAGCACGTCGGTCTCCACGAAGTTGAGGGCATATTCCGCATCGCCCTTCAGCACCATCATGTGCTTGAAGTAGAGAACCAGATCCGGACCTTCGTCGAAGGAAGACAGAACGGCAAGGGCGCTTTCCAGTTCCTTGGCGCGAACCCGCGCATCGGCATCGCCACGGGCGGCGGCCTGCGAAAGATTGCACAGGTGCAGAACCTCCCGCGGAAGAACATTGCCGATACCGGTAATCGCGCCGGTTGCGCCGCAATTGACATAGCCGTGGAAGACGGCCGTATCGACGCCGATCATCAGCGAGACGTCATCGTCGCGGCTGGTGATGTGCTCGGCAGCATAGCGCATGTCGTCCGGCCCGCCGAATTCCTTGAAGCCGACGAGATTGGGATGGTCGGCCCGCAGGGCGAAGAACAGATCGGCCCGCGTTGCAAAGCCGTAATAGGGGCTGTTGTAGATCACCGCAGGAAGGTCCGGCGCAGCCGAGAGGATGGCCTTGAAATGGGCCTTCTGGGCGGCGATGACCGAACCGCGCGACAGCACGCGCGGGATTACCATCAGGCCCTGGGCGCCGACCTTCTGGGCATGGGCGGCAAGGGCCACGGCCGATGCGGAATTGATGGCGCCGGTGCCGACGATGACCGGAATTCCGGCTTTCACCAATCGCTCAACGCCTTCCATCCGCTGGGCATCCGTCAGGAGCGGCCAATCACCCATGGAGCCGCAATAGACGACGGCGGACATGCCGGTGGCGATCAGCTGCTTCGCCTTGGCGACAAGCGCGTCGAAATCCGGCGTCCGGTCGCTCTTGCAGGGGGTCATGAGTGCCGGAACGACACCTGAGAATATACTAGCTTTCATTGTCTCGTCCTTGAACAAGAGGGCGGCCTTTCGTGGCCGCTTCCATCGGTGGGTGTTGGGAGGCCCCGCCGCGCCATGCCGGATGGTGCCGCATGGTGCGCAGTGGCCTTGGTCGGATCGAAGGCGCGCCAATGACCGGCGCGCCTTCCTGCATGAAGTGGTATTTGCCGCGTTTGGGTCGTCGCGATTAGAGCGTCGCGCCCAATTTGCGCAGATCGGCGAGGATCGGTGCCTTCGGCATCCAGATCTTGTCATATTCGGCGATCACCTTGCCGGCATCGGCCACCTGGACTTCCTTGACGGTAATGGCCTTGCGGAACTCTTCCAGCAGCTTCGCCTCATTGGCAACGGTCGCATCGATCTGGTCGTCCAGCGCCTGCTTGGTGAGCCGGGTGATCAATTCCCGGTCGGCTGCCGGGACATCCTTCCAGACGCGGCCGGATGCCAGGGCAACGCAGGGCATGAAGATCGCGTTCATCTTCAACATCGTCTTCGATACCCGGTCGAAGCGCTGGTTCCAGGAGAAGTCGAGATCGGCTTCAAGCCCATCCACCTGGCCGTTCGACATGGCGTCGAAGACCTGCGGCGTCGGGATCGGCGTCGGCGCGGCACCGAGCAGCTGGTAGAAATCGCGATAGGCTGGGGTGGTGTTGATGCGCAGCTTCATCCCGTTCAGATCGTCCAGGCCGCCGATCTCCTTGGCGGAGAAGACGACGCGCATGGTGGTGATGCCCCAGGCAAGGCCCAAGGTCCCGGTTTCCTTCGGCAGCACATCGAGCATCTTCATCGCCAGCGGGTCGCGGACGAGCTTGGCGACCTTCGCCGTCGAATCGACGAGATAGGGCGCGTTGATCGCGGCGATGGACGGAATGCGTGAGCCCAGTTCGGCGGTCATGATCCAGCCGAAGTCCAGCGAGCCGGCCTGCATCTGCTGCAGCATGGCCGCTTCGGTGCCCAGCTGGTTGGCCGGGAAGACGGCGATGTCCAGACGGCCCTTGGTCTCGGCCTTCAGCATTTCACCGACCTTCAGGGCGGCATTGTTCCAGGGGTGGCCGGGCGGCGTGGTGATGCCGAGCCGGAAGGTCCGGGCCTCCTGCGCCCGGGTGATGTTCGGCAGGAAGAGCGTCGTGGCGCCTGCGGTCGCAAGCGAGGCCGTGCGAAGAAAGGTTCTGCGTGAAAGGGTCATTCGTTCATCCTCTGAAGTTTGTGGTTGTTCTGGCACTTATTTGACGAAGAAGGTCGAGATCGACGGGAAGATCGACAACAGGATCAGCAGGCCGCAGGCGGCAAAGAAGAAGGGAAGCGTCACGATGAACATCTTGCCGGGCTTGGCTCCCGTGACCGCCGAAGCGACGAAGAAGCACAGGCCGACCGGCGGAGACAGGAAGCCGAGCACCAGGTTGATGACGACGACGACGCCGAAATGGACCGGATCGATGCCATAGACCTCCGTCGCAATGGGCAGAAGGATCGGTACCGTCATGATCAGACCCGGTGCGCCATCGATGACCGTGCCGATGATCAGCAGGATGACATTGACGAGCAGCATGAAGGTGATCGGATCAGAAGCGATCGTCTGCACCCATTCCGCGACTTTCTGCGGCACCATTCCGTAGACCAGGACCCAGGAGAACACCGCGGCAGCCGCCACAAGCAGCAGGACGACGGCGGAATAGATGCCGGCGCGCAGCAGCATTTTCGGCAGTTGCGCCAGGGAGAGCTCGCCGATCCAGAACCGGCCGACCAGGATTGCGGCGACGACGCCCACGGCAGCCGCTTCCGTCGGATTGGCAATGCCGGCAAGGATCGAGCCGACGATGATGATCGGAATGGAGAGCGTGGGGAGTGCGCCGAGGATGATCCTTGCCCGTTCGCCAAGGGTGCGGCGCTCGCCGCGCGGGTAGTCATAGACGAACCAGCCCATGCCGGCGATGATGAGGCAGAAGATCAGCGTCAGCAGCACGCCCGGGATCATTCCGGCTGCCAGCATGTCGCCAACCGGGACCTGCGCCAGAACCGAATAGACGACAAACATGATGGAAGGCGGAATGATGGGGCCGAGCATGCCCGCATAGGCCGTCAGGCCGGCGGCAAAGGTCTTGTCATAGCCCTTCTTTTCCATTTCCGGCACCATCATCTGCGCCATGATGGCGACCTGCGCGGTGGCCGAGCCGAGGATGGACGAGACGAACATGTTGGCGATCAGGTTGACATAAGCGAGACCGCCCTTCATCGCGCCGATCATGGCCATGGTCATGTCGATGATGCGCCGGGTAATGCCGCCGCCATTCATCACTTCACCAATCAGCACGAAAAGCGGGATGGAGATCAGGCCGTAATTGTCGACACCGCCGAAAAGCTGGACGGGAAAGCTCTGGAACAGCAGCGTATTGCCCGTGGCCCAGATGTAGATCGCCGCCGCGATGCAGAGGCAGAGACCGATCGGAACGCCGACGAGCATCACGGCGAGGAAGGCTGCAGTCGTGATCATCTCAGTTCACCCCTTCCGCCGCGCTGAAGCCGGCCCGCGCCTTCTTCGGCACAAGCCCCATCTCCTCGACCAGATTGGCGGCGGTATGAAGCGACATGGTGACGGCAAATAGCGGCACGACCAGGCTGACAATCCAGGTCGGCCAGTTCAGCGTCTGGGTATGCTCCGTGTAGAGGAAGTTGAAGCTCTCGCTTGCATATTCGCGGGCGTCGAAGCCGGCGGCGGCAATGCCGAGCGGGTCCATCCAGTTCCAGCACATGACGACGAGCGACAGGGAGAAGAGAAAGGCGATGAAGGTGGCCAGCATTTGCAGCCGTTCCGCGTGACGTTGAGACAGTCTTTCGCTGAGCAGTGTGACCGCGAAATCGAGCCGCAGTCTGGTGAGGGCCGAGCCGCCGATAAAGGTCAGCCAGACGGTGCTGTAGACCGCTGCTTCGTCGACCCAGTAGAGCGGCGCGCCGGCGTAGCGCGTGATGACGTTGATGAGGATCAATCCGAGCAGCAGTGCCATGAACCCTCCCACAACCAGTTTTTCCAGTGCCAGAACCCCTTCGGACAGGGCAATCAGCCCTCGCGCCGGCAGGGAGGGCGATCCTCCTGATCGCCCCGTGGAGCCGTGATTGGTCATTCTCTGCTTCCCCTTTTGTTGTGTATAATGTAGAATGTATACATTTTTCGAGTCAACTGGTTTTTTGACGAATTTGGTGTAGCTGGATGCCATGAAACCGACGCTGCGACACAAGACCCTTTCGGGGGCGCTGATCGACGAAATCCGCCAGGCTATCCTGTCGGGCCAATACGCTGCGGGAACGCAACTGCGCCAGGAGGCGCTGGCCGAAGCCTATGGCGTCAGCCGGATCCCGGTGCGCGAGGTGCTGTTTCAGCTGGAGGCCGAGGGCCTGGTGAAGATCCTGCCTCAGAAGGGCGCCGTGGTGTCGGCTCTGTCTCCGGCCGAGATCGACGACGTCTTCGATCTGCGCATTCTGCTTGAGCCGCGCCTGCTCCGCAAATCGGCGCCTTTGCTGACCAAAGAAGACCTGGCGGCGCTGAACGAGAAGCAGGCGGATTATGAAAAGGCGATTGCCGCAGGCCAGGTGCATGATTACGGCCGGCTGAACGCGGACCTGCATATGGCCATGTATCACCGGGCGGACATGCCGCGCAGCCAGCAGATCGTCGCCTCCCTGCTGCAGACCAGCGACCGCTACACGCGCCTGCAGCTATCGAGCGGCGAGGCAATGGCCAAGGCCATGGCGGAACATGCGCAGCTGATTGCCCTGCTGCGCCAGGGGCAGTTCGATCAGGCCTGCGCGCTTCTGGCCGATCACATCGGCAGCGTCAGGGAGGATCTGATCCAGTTGCTGGCCAAGCGCTGACGGATCTCGAGATCTGTCGCGGGTGAATGGTCCGAAGCCGGACGGGTGTCATAGAATCGCCCACGGTCTCGGGAATATCGACATTCTCCCTCGACCGTGCTGGGAGGGGTCTGGCATGTCAGAATCAGACCACGAGACAACGGCCGCTCGCAGAGCGGTTCGCCAGACAAATGGGATCGACGAGATGAGTGGATGCTGTTCGGCAGTCAGTCGCAATGCGGACGGTAGCGGGCAAAGCGAAACGGCAGACGCCGGGCAGAAGCCGATGGCTCCGTTTGCCGACATGCGCGGCAGGGCCGGCACCGTCATCGCCGTGAAAGGCGGTGAGAGCTATGTCGGCACAGATGAACCCGTCCTTTCCGTCGACGGGGAGGGGCCGGAGCGAAAAGTCGTCCTGGCCGATTTTCATCTGGAAGCGGAAACGGTCACCAATGCCCGTTTTGCGGAATTTGTGCGCGACACCGGTTATGTCACGGAAGCGGAACGTTTCGGCTGCGCGGCCGTCTTCACTGGTCTTCTCGCAGACAAGGCCCTGGTGGCGCAGAATGTCGCGCAGACGCCCTGGTGGGCGCGCGTTGACGGAGCGACCTGGCATGCCCCGGAGGGGCCGGGCAGCTCGATCGAGACTCGCATGGATCATCCCGTGACCCAGGTCTCCTATCATGATGCGCTCGCCTTTTGCGCCTGGGTGGGCGGCCGTCTGCCGACGGAAGCCGAGTGGGAGCATGCAGCGCGCGGCGGCAACCAGCGCCGGCGCTTTCCCTGGGGCAATGAAGAGCCGACGGATGAGACGATCCTGTGCAATATCTGGCAGGGACGTTTCCCGCAGCATAATAGCCTCGCAGACGGCTATTATGGCACAGCACCTGTCCGCAGTTTCGTGCCGACAGAGCAGGGCTTCTACAATCTCAGCGGCAATGTCTGGGAATGGACGGGCGATGCGTTCCGCATCCGCTCCCTGTCGCGGCGGGCCAAACTGCGCAATGAGGCTGCCCGCAAGAGCAGGGACAAGGTGCTGAAAGGCGGCTCCTTCCTGTGCCACAAGAGCTATTGCTACAGATACCGCATTGCCGCTCGCATGGCTTTGTCCGCCGACAGTGCCTCCAGCAATACAGGGTTTCGCGTCGCCTATGATCGTCACCCTGCCTAGGCCGGATCTGTTACGCCGGCCGCCCTGTTGAATGACTGGAACCATCCAGCAGGCCGATGGCTGAAAGCGCTTTCATCGAAGCTCGCCACCTTGTTTCAGTGGCTTGACTTAAAAGAGAAGCCATTGCATTTTCGGTTATGAAAGCGTTTTCAGAAATCGGATCCACATGAGGTCAACCTTGTCGCGCCGGCCGAAAATGGCAGATGTCGCCCGTGCGGCCGGCGTATCTCTGACGACGGTGTCACGGGTCTATAACGAGCCCGACTTGGTCTCCCCGACGGTTCGACAGCGGGTCGCTGAGGCGGCGCGCCAACTCGCCTACGTTCCGAATGTCCTGGCCGGCAGTCTCGCCGCATCCCGCAGCAGAACGATCGGCGTGATCGTACCGACGCTGAACAATTCCGTCTTTGCGCTGATGCTGGAAGAGTTGACCGCCGTCTTGAACGCGGGCGGCTATCAGGTCATGCTTGGGGCCAGCGATTATGATCTGCAGCGCGAGGAGGAACTGGTCAAATCCCTGCTCTCCTGGTCGCCGGCGGGCCTGGTTCTGGTTGGCCGCCATCATAGCCGCGGCAGCCTGCGGGTCCTTCTGGAAGATGGGCTGCCGCTTGTCGAAGTGGGGGATCAGGTCGATGCTGCCATGGATAGTGCCATCGGCTTTTCCCATCTGGCGGTGGGCCGCATGGTGGCGCGCCATTTCCTGGCTCTCGGCATCCGGCATTTAGCGCAGGTGCTGGTGGCTGTGCCGGGAGATGGCCGCGCCGCCGATCGCGCCCGCGGCTTTCGGGAGGCGGTGGACGAAGCAGGGGCGCATCTTGCCGAATTCACCCTGGCGGAGCGTGCCTCCGCAGCGGCCGGAGCCAGAGGGTGTGCAGAGTTGATGGCGCGGCCCGAGCCGCCCCAGGCCCTTTTCTGTTCCAACGATCTGGTCTGCCTCGGCGCCTTGTCGCAGGCCCAGCGTCTGTCCCTCCGCGTTCCGGAGGATATCAGGCTCTGCGGCTATGGCGATTTCGATTTTTCCGCAACGCTTTGGCCCTCGCTGAGTTCGGTCCGGCCCCCCGATCGCGAGATCGGCCGCAAGGCGGGCGAGCTTCTGCTGCAACGGGTGCGCGGCGAGGGTAGCCCGGAATCGATCAATCTCGGCTTCGAGCATATTGTCCGCGCCTCCGGATAGAGACCAGGCAGGACGTCACGGAACGGCATAGCAGGGAGAGACAGGTGAACCAGACCCAGAAGCGACCGAACATCGTGTTCGTGATCACCGATCAGCAGCGTTACGACACGATTGCCGCAGGCGGTTTTCCCTACATGAAAACGCCGACGCTGGATCGCATGGTGCGGGAGGGCACCTATTTTCGCCGGACCTATGTCACCTCGCCCTCTTGTGCGCCGTCTCGGGCCAGTCTCTTTACCGGTGTCTATCCCCACACCAACGGCGTCTTCCGCAATGACGAACCCTGGGCCTTCAGCTGGGTCCAGCTGCTGGCGGAAGCCGGCTATCGCTGCGTCAATGTCGGCAAGATGCACACGTCGCCTTTCGAAGATTCATTCGGCTTCCACGAGCGCCACGTGGTGGAGAACAAGGACCGGGCGACGGCACGTCTGCCATTCTTTCTGGACCATTGGGACAAGGCGATCTGGGCGCGTGGTTTCGAAAAACCGAGCCGCGTCACTTATCGGCGTCGTGAGGATTACCGCAGCGCTCTGGGCGCCTTCGTCTGGGAACTGCCTGCCGATCTGCATGCGGATAATTTCGTGCCCGACTTCGCCCGGATGTGGCTGGACTCCTATACCGGCACCGAACCCTTCTTCCTGCAGATCGGCATTCCCGGTCCGCATCCTCCCTATGATCCGACGCAGGATTATCTCGACATGTATGCCGATGCGGATCTTCCCGAACCCATATTGAGCGATGAGGATATCGCCGCCCAGCCGGCAGCCTTGCGACGATTGCGCGAGCAGCATCTTTCGGTCGATCACGATGCGGTGGTGCATCTGCCGAACCCGACCAGGGAGCAACTGCGCCGGCAGCGCCAGCATTATTTCGCCAATGTGTCGATGATCGACGCGCAGATGGCCAGACTGATCGAGGCGGTCGAGCGACGCGGCGTTCTGGAAGACACGATCTTCATCTTCACCTCCGACCATGGCGACAGCCTGAACGATCACGGACATAGCCAGAAATGGTCGATGTATGAGGAAAGCGTCCGGGTGCCGGCAATTGTCTGGGCACCGGGCCGGGTCGCCTCCGGCTATGTGGTGGAGGACCTGGTCTCGCTGTTCGATTTCGCCCCGACCATTCTGGAACTGGCGGAGCTTCCGGTGCCGGACTGGATGGAGGCGCAATCCTTGAAGCCCTATCTGCAAGGAGAGGCGTGCGAACCGCGGCGCTTTGTGTTTTCCGAACATGCCGGCGACCGGATCTTCGATGGCGCCGCCTTCATGACAATGGTGCGCAGCCACCGCTACAAGCTTGTCCATTTCGTCGACAGTGCCGAGGGCCAGCTGTTCGACATGCAGGACGACCCGCAGGAACGCGCGAACCTCTGGGATGATCCTGCCCATCAGTCGATACGCCGGGAGCTGATCGACGAGATCCTGA
The DNA here is from genome assembly GCF_030435705.1 of Rhizobium sp. SSA_523. NCBI lineage: Bacteria > Pseudomonadati > Pseudomonadota > Alphaproteobacteria > Hyphomicrobiales > Rhizobiaceae > Affinirhizobium > Affinirhizobium gouqiense. Next base: position 1,103,196 of record NZ_CP129381.1, on the reverse strand, counting down.
AATGGCGGATCCGGAGCGCGTTGAAGACGCAAGGCTGGACGCTCGCCAGCATGCAGCTTGGTCCAGGCTCCGGCCGGACCCCGCAGAATCAGGCCAGACAAGGCGGGCAGGGCTAGGGTCAAAACAAAACGTCACGAGGCCCGGTTCGTGCTGTCGCGTTGCATGAGCGTCCAGTCCACGCTCGCGGTAAAGGGCGCTGCGCCATTGATGCGTGACAGGATCGCGTCGGCCGTCAGGCGTCCGATCTGCTCGCGGGCGGGCCGCACGGTGGTGAGCGAGGGCGAGACGCAGGCGGCCGCCTCATTGTCGCCGAACGCGATGACGCCGACATCCTCCGGCACATGCAGGCCAAGCCGCTTCAGGCTGCGCAGGACGCCGAACGCGACGACGTCGCTGTTGCACACGATCGCGTCGATCTGCGGCTCCTCTTGCATCACTTCGGCTGCCAGCCGCTCCCCAAGCTCCGGGCTCCCTCCCATCTGTGCCGTATGGCAGACCATCGGGGGCAGTCCGTGTGAAAGGACGGCCTCCTGCGCCCCCTGTAGCCGCTTCTGCGCCCGCTTGTCGTTCTCGCGCAGGCTGCCGACAAAGGCCAGACGCCTGTAGCCCTTCGCGATCAGGTGTTGCGCCTGGGTGAAGCCGACCCGCCGGTGATCGAAGCCGACGGCGGTGTCGATGACAGCCCCGCCGGTATCCCACATTTCGATGATCGGGACGCCGGAGGCCTGGAGCAGTTCAACCACCTTCGGCGGGTGATCCACGCCGATAATGGCCATGGCCGCCGGGCGCCAGCTGAGGATCGAGCGAACGAGCCGCAATTCCTGCGCCGCATCATAGCGCGTATTGGCGAGCATGACCTGCAGATCGTGCTCCAGCAATGCCGATTGGAGCCCATCGATGATGCTTGCGAATTCGGAGTAATAGAGAGAGGTCACGACAACGCCGACGATGTCGGAGCGAGTCCCCGAGAGGCCGCCTGCCAGCCGGTTCGGAACGTAATTCAGTTCCTCCATCGCCTCGTTGATCTGTCGGCGCAGCTCCGCCCGCACAGTTTTCGGCGCGCGCATTGCCCGTGACACGGTGTTGACCGAGACGCCAACCCGTTCGGCGATGGAGGCCAGCGTGGGCACGATTTTGCCGTCTTTTTCCCTCTGGCGCATCATCTATTCCAAACGTTAGAACGGGCGAAAGTGATCGTTGCGTTAACGTTCACTTTGTGCCATCGTTTTGCGGGAGAGGCAAGCGGAAGACGATGGGCACACGATTGTTCGAAGTCGAACGGAGAGGCTGTCGGCCCTTGCGCGGCAGGAGGAGAAGCAGGCATGGCTGAGAGGCCGAACATCATCTTGATCATCACGGATCAGCAGCGCTACGATTCCATCGCCGCTCTCGGCTTTCCCTATGCAGTGACCCCGAATATCGATGCGCTTGTCGAGAAGGGCGTGGCGCTGGCTAATTGCCATATCACCGCGCCGAGCTGCGTACCCTCACGCGCCAGCCTGTTCACCGGCTATTACCCTCATACGACGGGTGTCCTTGCCAATGGCCAGGCCTGGCAGCGAACTTGGGTCGAGCAATTGCGGGATGCAGGGTATCGCTGCGTCAATGTCGGCAAGATGCACACCATTCCCTATAATTCGGATTCCGGCTTTCACGAGCGGTATGTGGTGGAAAACAAAGACCGCTACATGGAAGGGCGCTGGTATTTCGACGAATGGGACAAGGCGCTTGCCGCCAATGGCCTGGTCAAGCAGCAGCGCGAGCAATACCGCCAGCGCGCGGATTATCGCGAGCGCCTGGGCTGTTTCGACTGGGAGCTTCCCGAGGCGCTGCATTCTGATGCCTTTGTCGGCAACATGGCCAAATGGTGGGTCGATACCTATCCGCCGACAGAGCCCTTGTTCCTGCAGGTCGGCTTTCCCGGGCCGCATCCTCCCTTCGATCCCCCGGCGCGCTACTCGCAACCCTATCTCGAGCGCAACGATCTGCCGCTGCCAAGGCCGACGCAGGAGGAGCTGGATGGCCTGCACCAGGAGCTGAAGGACAAGCGGCAGCATGATGTCGAGGTCGACCACGATTCTGTCGTCTGGGATCTCGCGCCCACGGAAGACCAGATGCACCGGCTTTGGTCGCATTATTTGGGCAATGTAACGTTGATCGATGAGAAGGTCGGCGAGCTTCTGGCCTCGCTCCAGGCCCGCGGCTATCTGGAGGATGCGATTGTCATCTTCACCTCCGATCATGGGGAATGCCTCGGCGAACACGGCCTCATCCAGAAATGGTCCATGTATGACGTCGTGACCCGCGTTCCGACGGTGATCTGGTCCACCGCGGGCCGGTTCGAAGGCGGGCGGGTGATCGAGGGCCTGTGCCAGCTCTTCGATCTGGGCCCGACCATTCTTGAATATGCGGGGATCGAGCCGCCGAAGAGCTTTGAGGCGCGAAGCCTGAAACCGGCGCTGGAGGGGCGGGACTGGACACCGCGACCGCATGTTTTCTGCGAACAGATCGGCGATGTCGCAATGGCCGGCGGCGTCGAATTCATGACCGGGGTGCGCAGCGACCGCTACAAGCTCGTCCATTTCAAGGGGTCGTCCGACGGGCAGTTTTTCGATCTGGAGAAAGATCCGGGGGAGGTTCGAAACCTGTGGAACGATCCGGCCTATGCCGACCAGAAGCGCGAGTTGCTTGACGTGATGCGCGACTGGCTGATCGAATCCAATTTCCGCACGCGTGACGTGATGGCAGGTGCAAGATGACGATGCGCGAGGATCCTGTCAAAGCAGGGCGTAACGGCGGCACGATCGTCTCCGTCGATGCATCCGACGGTCTGTCCTCCTCCATGCCGCAGAAATCGCTGCTGTCGCGCCCTCTCGGCATGTTCGCCCTCAATATTGCCGCGGTCGTGCTCGGCATCCTTCTCTGGGCCCTGGTCACCTCCCAAGGCGTCGTCGGGCTGCCGACGCCGCTTGCCGTTGCGAAGCAGGCCGTCATCCAGGCCGAAAGTGGCCTGTTATGGACGGATGCGCTGTCCAGCCTGGCGCGTGTCTTCACTGGCTTCGCGCTCGGCATCATGGTGGCAATCCCGGTCGGTTTCCTGATGGGCTGGTATTGGCTGGCGCGCGGGCTCATCGAGCCCTATGTCCAGTTCTTCCGCACCATTCCACCGCTGGCCATTATCCCGCTGGCCATCGTGACGATGGGGATCGACGAAACGCCGAAGATCTTCGTCATCTTCCTCGCCTCTTTTCTCACCAGCGTCGTCGCAACCTTCCAGGGCGTGGTCAATGTCGACAAGACGCTCATCAATGCGGCGCGCGTATTGGGCGCCAATGATTTCACCATTTTCCGCCGGGTCATCGTGCCGGCATCGCTGCCCTATATCATGGTCGGCGTGCGGGTGGGGCTCGGTTCGTCCTGGGCCACCGTCGTCGCCGCGGAGCTTATCGCCGCCCAGTCCGGCCTTGGCTTCCGCATGCAGCAGGCGCAACTCTACTACGATCTTCCCACCATCTTCGTCAGCCTCATCGCAATCGGCGTTCTCGGTCTTGCCATGGATCGTATCGTTCAGGCCCTCGATGCCGTGCTGACCGCCTGGCAGGAAAAGCTATGACGCCCAAGATTTCATTCCAGAACGTATCGAAGACCTTCACCATCGCCGGACAGTCGTCATTCCAGGCCCTGCAGGGATTGAACCTCGACATCGAGGATGGCGAGTTCATCACGGTTGTCGGACCGTCCGGTTGCGGCAAATCGACGGCCATGAACATCGCGGCCGGATTGACGGCGCCCACTGCCGGGCAGGTGCTGGTCGACCAGGTGCCGGTCTCCGGGCCTGGCCCCGAACGCGGCGTGATTTTCCAGCAGTATGCGCTGTTTCCCTGGCTGACGGTGCGCCAGAATGTCGAATTCGGGCTGCAGGTGGCCGGGCACCCCCGCGCCGAGCGCCGCAGGATCGCGGATCATTTCATCCGCCTCGTCGGCTTGAGCGATTTCTCCGATTCGCTGCCGAAGACGCTGTCGGGCGGGATGAAGCAGCGATGCGCCATTGCCCGCGCCTATGCCGTCAACCCGAAAATCCTGCTGATGGACGAGCCTTTCGGCGCGCTCGACGCGCTGACCCGCGTCCAGTTGCAGGATCAGCTTCTCGCCACATGGAGCCAGGAGCGCCGCACGGTCATGTTCATCACCCATGATGTCGACGAAGCGGTCTATCTGGCGAGCCGGGTCATCGTGATGGCTGCCCGACCGGGAAGGCTGCACAAGATCGTTCCCGTCGATCTGCCTTATCCGCGGACGGAGGAGATGCGTCTATCCACGGAATTTTCGGCTTTGCGCAACGAGGTCTGGCGATCGGTCTATCACCCGGTCGCGGCCTGACACCTGGCTTTCATCGGCTGTCTAGAGGAGGAATGAACATGCTGACGAGACGAGACCTTATGAAGACGACGGCGGCCATGACGGCCGCAAGCACCTTTGCCATTGGCGGGCGGGCGCTGGCACAATCCGCTGATATGACGATCGGCTACATTGCCGACTTCCCGAATGCCAGCGTGCTGGCCATCGCGCAGGAGCAGAAGCTCTGGGAGGCGGAAGGCATTACCCCTTCCGTCAAGGTCTTCACCAACGGGCCGATCCAGATCCAGGCCATGGGCGCTGGAAGTCTGAACTTCGGCACGATCGGCCCCGGCGCCCTCTGGCTCCCGGCCAGCGGCAAGGCGAAGGTGATCGGCGTCAACGACATCGGCTTTTCTGACCGGGTGATCGCGCAGGCCGGCATCAATTCCATCACGGACCTCAAGGGCAAGAAGGTCGGCGTTCCGCAAGGCACATCCGGTGACATGATCTTGCGCATGGCGCTGACCAAAGCCGGCATGTCGATCAAGGATATCGAAGTGGTGCCGATGGATCCGTCCACCGTGGTTGCCGCCTTCACGTCCAAGCAGATCGATGCCGCGGGAATCTGGTACCCGCTGATCGACACGATCAAGCCGCGCGTGCCGGACATGAAGGAGCTTGCCTCCAACCAGGATTTCTATCCGCAGACCTCGTTCATCAATACGTTCGTGGCGCGGAACGAGATCGTGGCGGAAAAGCCCGATGTGGTGAAGTCCTTCCTGCGGGTCATGAAGAAGGCCATGGATTACCGGGCCGCCAATCTCGATCGGTCGATCGAGATCACCACCCACTTCCTGAATGCGCCGGCCGAAGTGACGGCAAAGGTTGCCCGAAGCCGCAAGATCCTCACATCGCAGGAGCTCGACAGTTTCACCAAGGATGGCACGGTGAACAACTGGCTGACCGACTTCAACAAGATGTTCCAGGAATTCGGGACGGTGAAGGAGCCTCTCTCGCCGAAGGATTATTATACGGCGGACCTGTTCACCAGCGCCTGACGCCGGCGTTTCACCCTATTGCGCACCGATCACCGGTGTCCGGCAATGTCCGGGTGCCGGTGATCGCGTGGCGCGAGCGAAGCGGGCCAAGGTCCGGGGGCCGGGTCGCAAACGTCGATCAGTCGAGGAGCCGCGAGGCACGTCCGCTGCGCCTTTGCGCATTGTTGTAGTAGCTGGATGCCTGCTGGAGCGAGCGATGGCGGGATTGCTCCATCGCTTCGGGCAGCGGAATGCCGCGATTGGCGGCTTCGGTGAGGAAGCCCGATCGCAGCCCGTGCGCCGAATAGTCCTTTGGATCAAGCCCTGCCAGCACCGCCCGCTGCTTGATCATGTCATTGATCGATTTCGGTTCCAGCGCGCGCCGGGAGAGATTGCCCCAGCGATCGATGGCGCGGAACACGCTGCCGGAGGTGATCCGCGCCGCCTTGAGCCACTCATTGAGCGCGTCGACAGGCCTGCCGGTGAGATAGACGAGTTCGTCGCTCTGCGATCCACTGGTTTTCGTGCGGCCAAGATGAATGGCGAGCGAGGGAAGCGATCTGCCGTCCTCGCTTGTGATCGGATCCTCCAGCCTGATCTGTTCGATGCGCAGGCCGGCGATTTCGCTGCGCCGCCGGCCGCCGGAGGCGAAAGCGACCATCAGAATGGCCCTGTCCCGCCTGTCGCGCAGGCTGTCGCTCCGGCAGGTCGCGAGCAGGCGCGACAGGACATCCCCGGTCACGGCCTTCGCACTCTTGCGCTTTCGCATCCGCGGTGTCGCGCGGATAGCGAGCCGGATGGCCGATCGAAGGGCCGGCGAGCCGAAGGCGCCGGTCATGCCACGCCATTTGGTGAGCGTGGAGAGGCTCGCAAGCCGGCGGCGGACGGTGTCCGGCGCATGCGGGCCCAATGCCCTGAGAAAGCCCCGCGAGCGCAATATGTCCTCGACCTCCGCCGGCATGCCGTGCTGCGCCTGCACGAGCCGTTCCTGCGGGTTCCAGAGGTGGTGCGCCACGAATTTCAACAAGAGCGCTTCCGGTGCCGGCCAGGGCAGGGGAGATCCCGTCGCCGCCAGGCACCAGGCCTGCAGGTAAGCCAGGTCTGAAGTGAGTGCCCGCAAGGTATTGGCACCCATGCCTTCGTTCACCAGATGGCGCAGGGTCTCGATATCCTGATCCGTCAGGAGTTTGGCCAGTTCGTCCCGTCTTTCGACAGGGAGTACGGCGGCAATGGTGTCAAGCGCTTCGGCGCGCCTGCCTGTGTCTGGGGACATGGTGCTCATTTCGATCGACCCTAGCATGTCTCCGCCTGTTTGCCACGCCCTTGGCAAAGGGGGCAACCGGCCGTTCCCTCAGGCCTCCATTCCGCCGCTGAGGCGTTTCAGGTCGCTGAAGACCTGCGCATTGCCGGCCCAGATCGGTCCGGGCGAGGCCAGGTCCCCGGCAAATTCCGCCTTTCCGCCCGCTTCGCGAATGAGCACCATCCCCGCCAGGCAGTCCCAGCAGAAAAGCGTCGGATCGTAATAACCGGCCAGCCGGTTGGCGGCCACATAGGCAAGCATGAGCGCGCCGGAACCGACCCGGAACAGCACCCCGCCTTCCTCATAAAGCCGCGTCACGAAGGCGCCGACCTCGCGCGGATCGGCCCTTTCGGTTCCGCCATAACCGATCGTCGTCGACCGTATGGACCAGCTCTCGTTGATCGCAAGCGGCAGGCCGTTGAGCGTGGCCCCCTTTCCTTTCATTGCAACATACAGTTCGCGCAGGATGGGCGCATGAACAACGCCGATGACGGGCTGATCCCGGTGGAGCACGGCGATCGAGACGGTCCAGTTCGGCTGGCCGACGAGATAGGCCATCGTCCCGTCAATCGGGTCGATCACCCAGACGAACTCGGTCGTTCCCTCGCTTCGTCCAGCCTCCTCACCCACAATCCCGTCCTGCGGAAAATGCTTGCGGATCATCCGCCGCAAATGTGCCTCCGTCGCTCGGTCAACCGCGCTGACGAGGTCTTGCGACGACGACTTCTGGGAGGGTGTCAGGCTGCTCCTGTCCTTCAGGAAAGCTTTTGCCCTGACACCAGCGCTTTTCGCGATCCGCGCCGCCACATGTCCGCGTGCCTCTATGTCAGCAGGAAGCGGTTGCTGCTCGCCCATGGTTCCCCCTTACCGTTTGACCAAAGAAGACCATAGCGGCGCGAAAAATGCTATTGCAAAATGAAAAATACAGATGTATCGATTGAATGCGCTGTCGGAGGAAGGCGCAAAACCTAATGCATTGTAATCTTGAATGTTTTCGCCCTTCAGCGAAGGGCGAAGCTATGCCTGTAATTCGGTCGGGGGACGCCGAAACGGCGTCCAAGGAACGGGGAGGCCTGCCCAGGTCATCGCCGCTTGCGACAGGTCAGGCTCCGTCAATCGCATGCCACACCAATGGCTGCCGCAGGGCGGCCGGCACCTGAGGAGGAATGGAATGAAACGTCTGTGGACTGTATGCGCAAGCGTTCTGGCTCTCGCCGCCGCGACGGCAAGCCTGCCGGTGGCAGCGCAGGCCGACTGGCTGGAGGATGCTGCCAAGCCCTTGAAGGGAACAGAGATCAGCGGCATTTTCCTGGACCGGCCGGGCTACCGCGCGATCATCAAGCTGCTGCCGGAGTTCGAAAAGAAAACCGGCATCAAGGTCAATTACGAGATCGTCCCTTACGAGAATACGCGTGAGAAGGAGGTCCTCAATTTCACCTCGCAGGGCGACCTGACCATGGCCCTGGTCGATCTGGTCTGGATCGGCGAATTCGCTGAGAACGGTTGGATCGAGCCGATCGAGACCTTTACCAAGGATGCCTCGATCACCGATCCGAACCTGAAGCTGGACGGTTTCTTCCCGCTTCTTCTCAATGCGTTCGGCTCCTGGGGCGGCAAGACCTACGGCCTGCCCTTCGACAATTATTCCGGTTTGCTGTTTTACAATTCGTGCAAGCTCAAGGAGGCAGGTTTCGACAAGCCCCCGGCGACCTGGGACGAGGTGATGAATGTCTATGGGCCCAAGCTGACGGACGCCTCCAAGAACCAGTATGCTTTCGCCCTGCAGTCGCTGCGCGGCGAGACGCAGTCCGCCGACAGCTTCATGCGGTTCCTGTGGCCATTCGGCGGCTCGCTGCTGGACGCGCAGTTCAAGTCCAATCTGATGAGCAAGGAAAGCCAGGCCGGGCTGAATTTCCGCCAGGCGCTGATGAAATACATGCCGCCCGGCATTGTCAGTTTCGACCATGCCGAAGCGGTCAATGCGCTGGCACAGGGTCAGGTCGCGATGATCACCGAATGGTCCGCATTCTACGGCACATTGGTGGATCCGGCGACGTCGAAGATCGGCGATTGCCTGGCAGTTGCGCCGGAGCCGGCCGGGCCGGCGGGTCGTCTGCCGGCACTCGGCGGCTTCTCGCTCGCTGTGGCCTCGCAGGCGTCCGAAGAGCAGAAGAAGGCAACCTGGCTCTTCATCCAATGGGCCACCTCCGAAGATATCGCAAAGGCCTATGTGGAAGCAGGCGGCGTTTCCGGCCGCATGTCCATCTACAAGGATCCGGCGATCCAGGCGAAGTACAAGTTCGTCGAACCCATGGTCGCCTCCTGGCAGAAGGGCGTCCCGGAATTCCGTCCGCGCTTCCCTGCCTGGCCGGCCATTTCGGAAGTGGTCGCCGAATGGGGCTCAAAGATGATGCTGGGCGAAGTCTCCGTCGAGGCGGGCGCCAAGGAGATCGGCACGCGCATGGAGGATATCCTGAAGCAGGAAGGCTATTACGACGGCAAGAAGAAGCTTCTCCAATAGTCCGCCGCGCGCCTCCCATCTCCCGGGCGCAAAGCGGGGCAGATGGCGGCGACAGGCTCGCCGCCATCTGCCCCTGCCTTCAGCATCATCGAGCGAAACCACATCATGCTTCATCTTCATGAGAAAGCGCTGGCCGAACTTGCGACTTGCCTCGGCCACATCGGCCAGGCAGGGTTCCAAGAGGCCGTCGCAGAGATTGCGGAGGCCCGCCGAATCGCACTTTACGGCGTCGGGCGCGAGGGCCTGCAGATCAAGGGACTGGCCATGCGCCTCTTTCATCTGGGCCTCCAGTCGGCGGTGGTCGGTGACATGACGACGCCGCCGCTATCCGCCGGCGATCTTCTGATCGTCTCGGCGGGACCGGGGGATTTCTCCACCGTGTCGGCGCTGATCGGCGTGGCGCGCCAGGCCGGTGCGCGGGTGCTGGTGGTTACCGCGCAGCCGGACGGAGCCGCGGCCCGGAAGGCGGATCGGGTCCTCTGTATCCCCGCGCAGACCATGGCGGATGATTGGCAGGGCGCGGGCTCGGTGCTGCCCATGGGATCGCTCTATGAGGGCGCGCTGTATCTCACCTTCGAACTGATGATCCTGGCCTTGAGAGAACGATTGGACATCGCTCCGGAGCGCATGCGCGCCAATCACACCAATCTGGAATGACGCGCCGGCCAGGAACCAGAACGGCGTCAGACGGGCCGGCAAGGCCTGAAGCATGAAAAGAGGACGATGCTATGCCTGAAGCAGCTCAAAGGCCCAATCGCGGCTACGGACGCTGGACGCCGCTCTGGTTCCTGGCACCGGCCGTCGTGACCCTGTTTCTCATCGGCATCTATCCGACGCTGTTTGCACTGGTCACCTCGTTCAGGCGCTACAATATCGCCCGGCCGCGCGAGGGCTTTCCCTTCATCGGCCTGGACAATTACACCTCCGTCCTGACGGACAGCACCTTCTGGGCCTCGCTGTTCCTGACCGCAAAATTCTATGTCACGGTCCTGCCGATCCAGATTGCCTTGGGTCTGGCGATAGCCCTGCTGTTGCACGAAACCGGCATGGGCTTGTTCAAATCTCTGGCCCGCGTCACCCTTGTGGTGCCGCTTGCCACCACCTATGCGGTCGTCGGCCTGATCGGGCGGCTCATCTTCAATCGCGATTTCGGCGTGGCGACCTGGTTTCTCGCCACGCTCGGTCTTGGTCCCGTCGATTGGCTGGGCTCGCAGGCCGGCGCCTTTGCCGCAATCTCGATCATGGATATCTGGCAGTGGACGCCGTTTTGCGCGCTGATCTTTCTGGCCGGCCTGTCCATGGTGCCGGGCGAGATCGAGGAAGCGGCGCGGCTGGAAACCTCGTCGAAATGGGCCCTGCTGAAGCATGTGCAACTGCCCTACCTGCTGCCCGGCCTGACGGCTCTGCTCATTTTGCGCTCCGCCGACGTGCTGAAGCTGTTCGACATGGTCTTCGTCATGACACGGGGTGGGCCGGGCTCTGCCACCGACCTCGTCTCGGTCTACATCCAGCGCGTCGGCTTCCGCGTCTTCGACCTCGGCACGGCATCGGCGCAGGCCATTCTGCTGCTCATCATCACCATCGTTCTCAGCCGCCTCTATATCCGTGTCCTCTATAAGGAAGTGCAATGATGCGTCGCACCTCGAGCCGATTCCTGCACGCGCTGGGTCTGACAGCCGTCATCCTTTTCACTCTGTTTCCGTTCTACTGGATGGTCTCGGCGAGCTTCAAAACCCAGGCTGATATTCTGGCCTCTCCGCCTGTCTGGCTATTTGCGCCGACGCTTGACCATTACCGCGAGATCTTTGCCGATTCCAAGGTTCTCGGTGCTGTCGGCAATTCGCTGATCATCGCCACGGCCACCACGGCTCTTGCCGTTCTCCTCGGGGCTCCGGCGGCCTTCGCTTTGGCGCGCTACGAGTTTCGCGGCAAGTCCGACCTGTGGTTCTGGTTCATCTCCAACCGCATGACGAGCCCGATCGTCCTCGCTTTGCCTGTCTATATCCTGGCGCTGCAATTGCGCATGCTCGATACGCATCTCGTGCTCATTCTGATCTACCTGACCTTCAACCTGCCGATCGTCGTGTGGATCTGCACGGACCAGTTCAAGTCCATTCCGCCGGATCTTGAACAGGCGGCGCGGCTGGATGGGGCCGACCAGTTCATGATCTTCCGCAAGATCTACTTGCCGCTCGGCGCCCCCGGCATCGCCGTCTCGGCCATCTTCTCCTTCATCTTCTCATGGAACGAGCTTCTTTATGCGCTGGTGCTGACAAGACGCGATGTGCAGACCGCGCCGGTGGTCGCCACCTCCTTCATGTCCGGTTACGAACTGCCCTGGGGCAAGATCATGGCGACCGGGACCGTTATCGTGCTGCCCGTCACGATCTTCGCCCTGATCGTCTCGCGTCACATGGTGCGCGGCCTGACCATGGGTGCAACGAAATGACCAGGTCCAATCCGCTCGGCATCAACCTCTCCTTCTGCGTCAAGCGCTGGGTCACGCCGCAACTCTGGGCCGGCATCGTGCGGGATCAGCTGGATCTGGATCTTGTGCAATTCTCCTTCGACCTCGTCGATCCCATGTGGCCGAATGCCATCTTGAGCCGTCATGCGTGCGACATCGCGAAGGTCACGCAGGATCACGGCATCACCATTCACAGCGCGTTCATCGGGCTTGCGCATTACACGTTCAACCAGCTGCTCCATCCCGATGAAGCGGTGCGCGATTATGCCGAATTCTGGCTGGAGCGTGCCTATGGCTTTGCCGCCGAGGCGGGGATCCAGGGTGTCGGCGGCCCGCTCGGGGCAATTGCCTCCCGGCTTGACGGGACGGAGGCGGAGGCTCTTGACCAGCGCGATTACGAGGGCCTGATCGAACGCATGCTGCGCCTCGGTCGCAAGGCCCGGGCTGCAGGCTTGAGGGAACTCTATGTCGAGCCGACGCCGATGCGACGGGAGTGGCCCTGGACCATCCAGCAGTCGCGCCAGATGATGGACGACCTGCAGGCAAGCGACACGCCCTGGCGGCTGTGTGTCGATTGGGGGCATGGCACCGTCCTGCCGCTCTATGGGATGCCCGAGGGACCTCTCTCGGGGCCAGGTGCCGATCCGATGGAGCCGTGGTTTGCGCAACTGCATGACGTGATCGCGGCCGTGCATATCCAGCAGACGGATTTCCAATCGGATTGCCACTGGGATTTCACCGTTCCCGGTCGGGTCGATCCGGGCCAGGCACGCTCGCTCCTCGCGCGCACAGGGCTTGCGCAATCACCGGTATTGCTCGAAGTGTTCTATCCCTTCGAACGGGACAGCAGGTCCATACTGGATGCATTGAAGGCATCGGCTCTGTCGCTCAAGCAGGCCTTTGCCTGAACAGGAGATGAGAGAGCATGGCTAATCGCGCAGCGGATAACGGCACAGCGACCGTCGAGGACATGGACGCCCAGCAGGTCAGAGCGCGCGTAGCCTGGTTGTATTTCATCGGCGGCCTGACCCAGCAGGAGATTGCCGACCAGCTGGGCCTGACACGCCTGCGGGTGAACAAGACGCTTGGCCAATTGCGCACCGACGGCTCGGTGGTGGTCGATATCCGTCTGCCCATGGCCGGCTGCATTGCGCTTGAACACAAGGTGAAGGAGCGGTTCGGCCTGGAGGAAGTGACGGTCATTCCCACGCTTCCGGACGATGCGGAAAACCAGCGGGCGGTCGGGGATGCGGCCGGCGGTGTGCTGGATCGCCTGCTCGAGGACGGGATGGGCCTCGGGGTCGGATGGGGGAAGACACTGACGGCCGGCCTCAAGCGGCTCACGCCTCGGGCCTTGCCCGCCAGCTGGGTCACCTCCATCATGGGAGGGCTGACGCGCGGCTCCGGCTCCAGCACATTCGAAGTCGCCACCGGCTATGCACGGGCGATCTCCGCCGAATGCTGGTATCTCACCGCGCCGCTCTATTTCCCGTCCGCCGAAAGCCGGGAGGCTTTGCTGTCCCACTACGGGATCCGCGAGACCATGCGGCGCGCCCGCTCCGTGGATGTCGCTCTGGTCTCCTGCGGCGACATGACGGCTCGTTCGCTGCTGGTGCAGACACCAACGGTCTCGGAGAACCTGGATGCCTTGCTGGCGGCGGGAGCCGTGGGCGATCTTCTGGGTGTCTTCCTCGACGGCCAGGGACAGCCGGTCGATCACCCGCTGAACGAACGCGTCCTGTCGGTCGCGCCGGAGCAATTGCGTTCGGTCCGCCACAGCGTGCTCGCCTCTGGCGGCTGGTACAAGGTGGCCATCATCCGCGCCATTTTGCGCGGCGGCTATGTCAAGCGGCTGGTGACGGACGAACAATGCGCGGCGGCGCTTCTCGACGAGACGCACCAGATCAACAAAAGACCCCGATAGATGCCGGCGCACCCCTTGCGATCGGGGTGCCGAGCCATGGAGAATCGAGACCGATGACCTTTCTTCGCCTGGACACTATCAAGAAGACCTTTGGTGAGCTCAGCGTCATCAAGGGCGTCGACATTACCGCATCGAAGGGCGAATTCGTGGTCTTTGTCGGGCCGTCCGGCTGCGGCAAGTCGACCTTGCTGCGGATGATTGCCGGTCTTGAAGATGTCTCCTCCGGCACGCTGGCGATTGACGGAAAGGATGTGACCTATGAGGAGCCCGCCAAGCGCGAGGTCTCGATGGTCTTCCAGTCCTATGCACTCTATCCGCATATGAGCGTCTACGAGAACATGGCATTCGGCCTGCGCATGGCAAAGCTGAAGGAAGAAGAGATCAGACAGCGGGTGGCCGAGGCTGCCCGCATTCTGCAGATCGAGCCGCTGCTGGAGCGCAAGCCGCGCGCTCTGTCCGGCGGGCAGCGCCAGCGCGTGGCGATTGGCCGGTCGATCGTCCGCAACCCCAAGATTTTCCTGTTCGACGAACCGCTTTCCAATCTCGATGCGGAGCTGCGCAGTCAGATGCGGGTCGAGATTGCCAAGCTGCACCGCAATCTCGGGGCGACAATGGTCTATGTCACGCATGATCAGGTGGAGGCCATGACCCTGGCCGACCGCATCGTCGTGCTGCGCGCCGGCCTCGTCGAACAGATCGGCTCGCCGACGGAACTCTACGATCGGCCGGCCAACACCTTTGTCGCGGGCTTTATTGGTTCGCCGAAGATGAATTTCCTGCAGGCCCGCGTCGTCGCCGTGGAGGAATCGCAGATCAGCCTTGCGCATCTGGCTTTCGAAGGAGGAAGGCTGGCGCTTACGCATGCCGGTGCGGCGAAGGCCAAGCCCGGCGAAATGCTGACCGTGGGCTTGAGACCGGAGCATCTCGACGTTGCCGGAAACCATGCGCCGCTCCTGCGTCTGGCGCTGGACTTTTCGGAGAATCTCGGAGGCTCGACCCAGCTATACGCGCGCACGGAGCAGGAGACGGTGATCATCCTCGCCAATGGTCGGCCCGATCTCGCACCTGGCAACACGCTGACCGTCGGGATCGATCCTCGGCACATCTATCTCTTCAAGGCCGACGGGCTTGCACTTTGACGGGAGAGGTCGATCTGACCGGATTGACTGCCGCTGTATGCATGACACAGATCGCAACCCGCAATAAGATCAGGAAGATCCCATGAAAGCTCTGGTTCTGGAACGCAAAGGCGAACTCGCCATCCGGGAGATGAAACAAGACCGCAAGATGGGTCCGGACGATGTGACGATTGCCATCCATACCGTCGGCGTGTGCGGCAGCGATGTCCATTATTTCACCCATGGCGCCATCGGCTCCTTCATCGTGCGCGAACCGATGATCCTCGGCCATGAAGCCGCGGGAACCGTCACGGCAATCGGCGCCAATGTCAAAAACCTGAAGGTCGGTGACCGGGTCTGCATGGAACCCGGCGTGCCCAATATGGCATCGCGTGCCTCCAAGCTCGGCATCTACAACGTCGATCCGGACGTGCAGTTCTGGGCAACCCCGCCAGTGCATGGCGTCCTGACGCCGGAAGTGGTGCATCCCGCCGCCTTCACCTACAAGCTGCCGGACAATGTGTCCTTTGCAGAGGGCGCCATGATCGAACCCTTTGCGGTCGGCATGCAGGCAGCCACGCGCGCCCGGATCACTCCAGGCGATGTTGCGGTGGTCATCGGCTGCGGTCCGATCGGCATCATGACGGCCCTGGCCGCGCTGGCCGGCGGCTGCTCCAGCGTGATCATCTCGGACCTCAGCGCCCCGAAGCTGGCCATCGCCGCCCAATATCCGGGCATCACACCCGTCAATATTGCCGAAACGCGGCTGCAGGACACGGTCGCCCATGTAACCGAGGGCTGGGGGGCCGACGTCATCTTCGAAGCGAGCGGCAGTCCGAAGGCCTATGAAGGGATCTTCGATCTGGTGCGGCCAGGCGGCGCGCTGGTGCTCGTGGGTCTGCCCGTGGAGCCGGTCGCTGTCGATGTTCCAGCCGCCATCATCAAGGAAGCGAGGATCGAGACCGTGTTCCGCTACGCCAATAATTTCGACCGCGCGGTGAACCTCATCGCCTCCGGCAAGGTCGATCTGAAGCCGCTGATCACGCAGACTTTCGACTTCGCCGACAGCATTGCCGCTTTCGAACGGGCTGCAAAGGGCCTGCCGGAGGATGTCAAACTGCAGATCCGTCTCGCCGATTGATCCCTCAGGCCTTCGGTCACGCATACCAGGATTGAGGACATGATCCGCGGCCGAAAGGTCAGCCAAACCTTTGCCAGGAGGAAGTGAAGCCATGACAGGAATTCTGGAGGGCAAGGTCGCAGCCATAACCGGCGCGGCCTCGGGAATCGGTCTTGCCTGCGCCCGTAAGCTGCTCGATGAGGGGGCAACGGTTGTCCTCATCGATCGCGCGGAGGAAAAGCTCCGCGCGCTCTGCGCAGAGCTCGGCCCCCGATGCCGCATGGTGGTTGTCGATCTTCTGGATGGGCCGCAGGTTTCCGGCCTGTTGCCGCGGATCCTCGAGGTTGCCGGCCGTCTCGACATCTTCCATGCCAATGCGGGGGCCTATGTCGGCGGCGCCGTGGCAGAGGGCGATCCGGGCGCCTGGGACCGCATGCTTCATCTCAATGTCAACGCGGCCTTCCGCAGCGTGCACGCGGTTCTGCCGCACATGATCGGGGAGAAGAGCGGCGATATCCTCTTCACCAGTTCCGTGGCCGGCGTCGTCCCGGTCGTCTGGGAACCCATCTACACGGCGTCGAAATTCGCAGTTCAGGCCTTCGTGCACACGACGCGCCGGCAGGTCTCGCCATACGGCGTGCGGATGGGCGCAGTCCTGCCGGGGCCGGTCGTGACCGCGCTTCTCGACGATTGGCCAAAGGAGAAGATGGAGGAGGCGCTGGCCAATGGCAGCCTGATGCAGCCGCAGGAGGTGGCGGAAGCGGTGTATTTCATGCTGTCGCGGCCGCGAAACGTCGTCATCCGGGATCTTGTCATCCTGCCGAACAGCGTCGATCTTTAAGATGACCGGCACGGCGTTCACAGGGCAGGAGAAGGATATGGACGGTTCGAAATGCTTCATCGGCGTTGATATCGGGACCGGCAGCGCAAGGGCCGGCGTGTTCGATGCGCAGGGTCAGTGCCTGGGCACCGGCAAGCGCGACATCAAGCTCTTCCGGGACACGGCGCATATGGTCGAGCAGTCGAGCCGGGATATCTGGGATTCGGTCTGCGCGGCGGTGCGCGCAGCGGTTGCCTCGGCCGGGATCGAGCCTTCAAGCGTCGCGGGCCTTGGCTTCGATGCGACCTGCTCCCTCGTCGTTCTGGGAGAAGACGGCCGGTCGCTGCCTGTCGGGCCCTCCGAAGACGCCGATCGCGACATCATTGTCTGGATGGACCACCGTGCGGTCGATCAGGCGGAACGCATCAACGCCAAGGGCCACGGTGTCCTGCGCTATGTCGGCGGACGAATCTCGCCGGAAATGCAGACGCCAAAACTGCTCTGGCTGAAGGAGAACCGTCCGGCGGTCTTTGCCATGGCCTGGCAATTCTTCGATCTGGCGGATTTCCTGACCTTCCGGGCAACAGGAAGCCTCGCCCGGTCCACCTGCACAGTCGCCTGCAAATGGACCTATCTGGCGCATGAATCCCGCTGGGAGCCCGGCTATTTCCGCGAGATCGGCCTGGCTGAACTGGCCGACGAGAATTTCGCGCGGATCGGGCAGCTCATCGTCGAGCCCGGCACGGCCGTGGGCGAAGGCCTCACCGCGCGCGCAGCGCAGGACCTCGGCCTGCCCATCGGCACTCCCGTATCGGCCGGCATGATCGATGCGCATGCGGGTGGCATCGGCACCGTCGGCATCGGCGGCGATCCCCAGGCCAATCTCGGCTATGTCTTCGGCACCTCGTCCTGCACCCTCACCTCGACCGACAGTCCGAAATTCGTGCCGGGCGTCTGGGGGCCGTATTTCTCCGCCATGGTTCCCGGTCTCTGGCTGAATGAAGGTGGCCAGAGTGCCGCAGGTGCTGCAATCGACCAGTTGATCAGCTTCCATCCGGCCCTGGCCGAGGCGAAGGAGAAGGCCGCTGCCGCCGGCGTCTCGGTGCCCGTCCTGCTGGCCGACATGGCGCTTGCCCGGCACGGGTCACGCTCTCACGCTATTGGCCTGGCGCGCGGCCTTCATGTTGTTCCGGAATTTCTCGGCAACCGGGCGCCCTTTGCCGATCCTGCCGCCCGTGCGGTGATCGCCGGTCTCGACATGGAACGCGACCTCGATCATCTCATTGCGCTCTACGTCGCCGGCCTCAGCGGCATTGGTTATGGTCTGCGTCAGATCATCGAGGCACAGGCGGAGGCGGGGGCGCAGGTCCAGCAGATCATCATCAGCGGCGGCGCCGGCCAGCATGACCTGACCCGTCAAATCCTGGCGGATGCGAGCGGAAAACCGGTCATTGCGCCGCAGACATCCGAACCGGTTCTGCTCGGTGCCGCGCTTCTCGGCGCCACGGCCGGCAAGGCCTTTCCGGATCTGAAGCAGGCCATGCATGCGCTCAGCAAGGCCGGCCCGATCTATACGCCCGCCTCCGGGGATATTGCTCGCCTGCACGACCAGCGCTACCAGGCATTCCGCACGCTGCAGGATGCGCTTCGCGGCATGCGGGACTGCTGAGCCCGGGATCAGGGCAGCGGCCGGCCGCCCTGATCATGATAATCGGATAGGTGCAGCAACTCGCCCCCCGGGACTCGATGTCTCCGTCCGGCGGGCACCCGAGCTCCGTCAGAATTCGCTCCAGTTCTCCGCTGCGGCACCCCCGCCGAGACCGACGGCGCCGGCCACCTTGGCCATCATCCTGCGGGCCGGAGAGGCGACCGGCTTGTGATCGCTGCGTGCGGCCACGGCTCGCACAGCATCCGCGCCGGCGCCCGATCCAAGCCTGAAGTTCGAGATGATCTCGCGCAGGCGATTGACCTCGCCGGCAAGCGAAGCGCTGGCCGCCGTCGATTCCTCGACCATGGCGGCATTCTGCTGGGTCACCTGGTCCATCTGGTTGACGGCCGTGTTCACCTCCGCCAGACCCACCGATTGCTCGCGCGCCGAGGTCGCGATCGCATCCAGCTGATTGTTGATGGTGACCACCTGGTCCTCGATAACCTTCAAGGCATCGCCGGTCTCCTGCACCAGCTTGACCCCCGTGCTGACCTCGTCGACGGAATTGCGGATCAGGTCCTTGATCTCACGGGCCGCCTGCGCCGATCTCTGCGCCAGTTCCCGGACCTCCTGGGCGACGACGGCGAAACCTTTGCCGGCCTCTCCGGCGCGCGCGGCTTCGACGCCGGCATTCAGCGCCAGGAGGTTGGTCTGGAAGGCGATTTCGTCGATGACGCCGATAATGCTGGAGATCTGGTTGGAGGATTGCTCGATGCGCTGCATGGCCACGACGGCATTGGACACCACTTCACCGGAGCGGCGGGCGGATTTGTTGGCCTCGATCGCCACATGCCTCGCTTCCTCGGTTCGCTTTGAGGAATTCGCGACATTGGTGGTGATCTGGTCGAGCGCGGCGGCGGTTTCCTCCAGCGAGGCGGCCTGCTGCTCGGTGCGCTTCGACAGGTCCTCGGCGCTCTGGCTGATCTCCCTCGCGCCGCTGTCGATCGATCCCGTTGCCGTGGCTACGGACCGAAGACTGCCGGAGAGTTGCTGGACAGCGGCATTGAAATCTGCGCGCAGAGCTTCGAACTCGCTGGCGAACGGCTCGTTGAGCAGGAAGGTCAGATCGCCGTTGGAGAGGTGTTTGAGGCCCGTGGCGAGGCCGGACGTGGCCTTTGCCATCTGCTCGGCACGCAGGCGCTCCTGCTCGGCCACACGCAAACGTTCCGCTTCGCCCGCTGAACGGGAGGCTGCCGCCTCTTGTTCGAGGTCGCGGGCACGCAGCCCATTATCCTTGAACACCTGGACGGCTTTCGCCATGGCACCGACTTCGTCGCGCCGGTCCGTGCCGTCCACTGTTGCGGCAAGGTCGCCATTGGCCAGAAGGTTCATGGTGGCCGACATTGTCTGGATCGGGACGACCAGCCAGGCACGGATGGCGAGGAAGCCGAGTACGAGCACGGTGATCAGGCCGAGGATCACCGCTGTCAGCGTGGCGATGACGGTGTCGCCCGCCATGTCGGACAAATCGCCGCTGCGCTTGGCGGCGGTATCGACAACCTCATTCGTTGCCGCGGTGAATCGCGGAGCAATGTCACTGAAAGCCGGCTGGCACTGGCTGAGAAAAATCTCCTGCGAGGCTTCGATTTCCTGCGATTCTGTCGCCGAGGCGCCAGCCTTGATGGCCGGCGCGCAGGTGTCTGTGAAAATTCGCAGGCCCTCCGCTTTCAGTTTCATCATCGCGTCCTTGGCCGGAACGGCCGCGACAACTTTATCCATATAGCCGGCGAAATCGGCTTGAGCAGCGGCAAGGGCCTGCTGTGCCCGCTGGTTGAGCTCCGGCGTACGGGACATCATCAGGTCCCCGATCGCCGCGCGGCCTGCCTGCAAGGTCCGGTTGGAGCGCGCCAAGTAGAGGGCTGCTGCACTTTCGCCGTCAAGCAGCTCGCTATAGCTTCCATCGACGCTCGAGATCTGGCTGGCGGAGTATAGCGCGACGCAGAAGGAGAATAGTCCAAAGCAGGCCATGATGACCAGGAACTTGCCGATGATGGATATATGTTTCAAATGCCTCTCCCAAAAAACAAGCGTTCATGAAAGGAGCCACGGCAAGTCATCTGCCGGGTTGTCCAGAGGGGCACGTTCTTTCGGGCGTCAGCTTTGCGCGCTGCTGCCATTCTTCGAATGACGTTGCCTGCTGTCGGTTGCCAGTGCAGATCCGATCATTTCAGCCACCCAAATCTGGGGAGGAAACGTGTTATATTAGTTAACAACAAATCTTAGAATTCATGTGGAAGAACTTGGGGTGGGAGGAGCATTCATGAGAACTGCTCTGTTTTTCCATGGCTGGCGAAACTTGATCAAGATCAAGGATTGGAGGATCTGACCGTCTATCCTCGCATGCATTGCCGAGATGACGACGAATGAGGAAGGCGGTCGCAATCATGCTGGACACTGCATCTCCTGCACCTGCTGTTCCGGGTGAGGGCTTCGAGCGGCGGGAGACGGCAAAAGCCCCGCGTCGTCCCAGATTTCGGCCATCCCTATTTCGGCCCGCCTTGCCATCCGAGCCTCCAGCCAATCCTGCAGTGCAGGCCGGCCCGCGCGCCGGACGCCGGACAAGGCGGGATCGTTCGGCCGATCCCTTGACGATGCTGATGGCGCCCGGTCTTCAGTTCCAGCGGCGCGCCGCAGCCTATGGCGTGGTCGGTGCGCTGATATGGCCCTTGCAGGCGGGCCTGGTGGCATGGGCGATCGGCCAGGCGCTGGCGGACGAGGCGATCGTGCCGATGATGGTGGCCGGCGCTTTCGCCGGTCTCGGACTGTGCCGGGCAGCCTTTTCCTTTGTGGCGGAAAAGGAGGCCCAGAGGGCGGCCGACAGCGTTATCGGCGCGGCACGCAAGGCCATGATCGCGATGGAAACCCGGCGCCTTGAGGAAAGCGGCTTTGGCGGCGCCGGAGCCGTTGCCTCGCTGGCGACGGAGAAGCTCGATCTTCTTTCGCCTTACGCGACGCGCTATCTGCCGGCCCAGGCGCGGGTGGCGGTGCTGCCGCTCGTTCTGGTGACGGCCGCCTTCTGGCATTCCTGGGTTGCCGCCTGCATTCTGCTGGTCAGCGGCCCGCTCATCCCTCTGTTCATGGCGCTTGTCGGCTATGCGGCAAAGGAAACCAGTTCCCGCCAGCTGAAGGAAGTCGGCAGCGTCAACGACATGCTTGTGGAACGCCTATCGGCCCTGCTCGACATCCGTCTGCTCGGCGCCCGCAAGATCGTGCACGAGCCTTTCCGCCTGCGGTCCGATGATCTGCGGCGCCGAACAATGGCCGTGCTGGCGGTGGCCTTTCTGTCCTCCACGGTGCTTGAACTGTTCGCCGCGGTGGGCGTTGCCATGATGGCCGTCTATGTCGGCTTTTCCCTGCTCGGCACCATCACCTTCGGCGCCTGGGGAGCAGCGCTCTCGCCGCAATCCGGCATCTTCCTGCTCCTGCTCGCTCCAGACTTCTATCAGCCTCTGCGGGATCTTGCGGCGGCCTGGCATGACCGGGCATCGGCCTCGGCAGTTGCCGATGAATTTGCGGCCTGGCAGGCGGGAAAGACGGCATTCATGGCCGGCAGAGGCGAGCGGGTCGCCCCACTGCCAGGCCCGGCCAGCCTCTGCATCGAGGGATGCTACTCGCCCGGCGGCAGAGCGCTGCCGACCATTTCGGTGGCTGCAGGCGAGAGCCTGGCCCTGGTGGGGCCAAGCGGCGCCGGCAAAACCTCGCTCCTGCGCCTGATGGCCGGCCTTTCGGTCCCGAGCCGGGGACTGGTCCTCGTTGCCGGTCGGGTGGTGCTGACCGACGCGAATTGCGATGCCTGGCGGGCCCGGCTCGGATGGATGCCGCAGGCGCCGCACTTCCTGAATTCGAGCATCCGGGACAATATCATGCTGGGCCGTCAGGGGGATCTGGCGGAGGTGTTGCGGCGCACCGGGGCCGAGGCCTTCGTGCAATCGCTGCCGGGTGGCACGCTTGCCCGGCTGGGCGAGAGCGGCGCGGGCATATCCGGCGGCGAGGCGCGCCGCCTGATGCTGGCGCGGGCCATTTTCGGATGTCCGGATGTCATCCTGGCCGACGAACCGACGGCCGATCTCGATCCGCAAACCGCAGACATCGTCACGCAGACGCTGCTGTCCGAAGTCGAGCGCGGCGCCACACTGATCGTCGCCACGCATGATATGCGGCTTGCACAGAATATGCATCGGATGATCAGGCTGGGGGCGGGCTCGTGAAGCACCTATGGTCGATCTTCCGGATGATTGCGCAGGACCAGGCCGTGTCGCTGCTGCGGGGCGCGGCGCTGTCTGTCATCGTGCTCCTGGCGGGCGCCGGACTTCTCGGCCTCTCCGGCTGGTTCATCACCGCCGCTGCGGCGGCCGGCCTGGCGGGTACCGGCGCGCTCTTCGATGTCTTTCGCCCCTCGGCCATGGTGCGCTTTCTGGCGCTGGGCCGGGCTGCTGCGCGGTATGGCGAACGGCTGCTGACGCATGATGCGACGCTGCGGGGCCTGGAGACGCTCCGTCTCCGGCTGCTGGATGTCTATCTCGCCGCACCCTATAAGCGCATTGCCGCGCTTCGCGGACCGCAGGCGCTGAACCGTCTGATGGCGGATATCGATGCCCTGGACGGCGTGACACTCCGCCTGGTGCTGCCGATCCTGTCGCTGATCCTGGTGCAGATCGCGGCCTGCACGCTCCTCTTCCTCTTTGTCACGCCCGCGATTGCCGCCTGGGTCTCCATCGGCTGGAGCCTCGGGGCCGGCATTGTCTGCTGGGCGGCGTGGCGAACATCGCTGACCTTGTCGAGACGCCGGGAGGCGGCAACACAGGCCTTCCGGTCGCGGATGATCGATCTGATCCGCAGCCGGCGCGATCTCGCAATCTACGGCCAGATCGGGCAGCGGCGACAGCATCTGGAGGATGCGGAGAGGCGGCGGCTCCTGCTGCCGCTCGATCGTATCGATCGGCGAACGGGTCTGGCACTTTCGGCTTTGGCTGCCATCATGGTGGCGGGCGCGCTGGGCCTTGGTCTGGCCGCGGTCCAGACGGGCGGCCTCGATCCCTCGATGGCCGCGCTGACTGTCTTCGTCGCGATCGCGCTGGTGGAAGCCTATGCCCCCTTGCGACGCGCCGCCACCGATTTTGGCCGAATGGCAGAGGCTGCGCGGCGGGTCCGCGCCGATCTGTCGCGCGAGCGTCCTGCGGTGTCGACTAGGCCCGCCGCTGCTGCCGTAACGAACCCTGCCGTGACGAACCCTGCCTCGACAGCGCTGCTCCGTCTTAGGGACCTCTCTCTTCCGCGAATGGCAGGCGCTGGCTTTCTGCTTGAAGGTCTGACGCTGGAAGTCGGGCCCGGTGAGACGATCGCCTTTCGTGGACCGAGCGGCTGTGGAAAATCCACGCTGCTTCTCGCCATGGCCGGGCTGCATCCCCTGTCTGCAGGCACGATTTTCATTGCCGGCAAGGATATCCGGACCCTTGGGGAAGAGGATCTTCGACAGAAACTGACTTTGGTCCCGCAGCGCAGCGTCATCATGGCCGGCAGCGTGCGGGAAAGCCTCTGTCTGGCTGCGCCGCACAGCAGCGAAGGCCAGATGTGGCAGGTCTTGGACTGTGTCCGGCTGGCGGGCCTCGTCCGGGCGCGCGGCGGGCTTGACCTGACGCTCGGCCATCTGGGCGAGGGCTTGTCGGGCGGCGAAGTGAGGCGCCTGGCCCTGGCGCGGGCATTGCTGCGCCGGCCTGAGATACTTCTGCTCGACGAGCCGACGGAAGGGCTGGATGAAAAGACCGCGGCAGAGGTCCTTGGGGCAATCCGCGACCTTCTGCCGCGCGCAGCCATCGTCATGGCATCGCATCGCGCCGTCGAACAGGCCTTTGCGCAGGTGATCACCCTCACTTCCAAGACGGTTCCCT
This sequence comes from Rhizobium sp. SSA_523, assembly GCF_030435705.1. Lineage (NCBI taxonomy): Bacteria > Pseudomonadati > Pseudomonadota > Alphaproteobacteria > Hyphomicrobiales > Rhizobiaceae > Affinirhizobium > Affinirhizobium gouqiense. Next base: position 1,078,955 of record NZ_CP129381.1, on the reverse strand, counting down.
CGGCCTGAGGTTATCTGCGACACCTCTTATTTGACCGGGATCAAGGTTGGCCGGAAGGGTGGCGCCTAGGCTTCCCCCAGTCTTGACCCGCACGGCTGGCACCTGGCCGCCGTCTTTGGAGTAAGCGATATGGAAATCGGCATCGTTGAGCTGTCACGGCTGCAGTTCGCCATGACAGCCCTGTACCATTTTCTCTTTGTGCCGCTGACGCTTGGTCTGTCGATCATCGTCGCGATCATGGAGACGGTCTATGTCATGACAAACCGCCCGATCTGGCGGCAAATGACCAAGTTCTGGGGCATGCTGTTCGGCATCAACTTCGTGCTGGGCGTTGCCACGGGCATTACCATGGAGTTCCAGTTTGGCATGAACTGGAGCTATTACAGCCATTATGTCGGCGACATCTTCGGTGCTCCACTGGCGATCGAGGGCCTGATGGCCTTCTTTCTCGAAGCCACCTTTGTCGGCCTCTTCTTCTTCGGCTGGGACAAGCTGTCCAAGGTCCAGCACCTGGTCGTCGCCTGGTTGGTCGCGATCGGATCGAACCTGTCGGCGCTCTGGATTCTGATCGCCAATGGCTGGATGCAGTATCCGGTCGGCGCCTCGTTCAACCCGATGACGATGCGCATGGAGATGACCGATTTCTACGCTGTTTTGTTCAACGAGGTGGCGCAGGCCAAATTCGTTCACACTGTCAGCGCCGGCTATGTCACCGCCGCTGTCTTCGTCATCGGTGTCTCGGCATGGTACCTGCTGAAAGATCGTCATCATGCGCTGGCGCGGCGGTCAATCACCGTTGCGGCGTCCTTCGGCCTGGCTTCGGCCTTCTCTGTCGTGCTGTTGGGGGACGAGTCCGGCTATTCGGCGACGCATAGCCAGAAGATGAAGCTCGCCGCCATCGAGGCCATGTGGGATACGCAGCCGGCGCCGGCGCCATTCACCGTCTTCGGCTTTCCGGATCAGGCGGCGCGCGAGACGCATTTCGCCATTCATGTCCCGATGGTCATGGGCCTGATCGGGACGCGGTCGCTGACCACGGAAATCCCCGGCATCAAGGACCTGGTCGCCCAGGCGGAGGCCCGCATCCGCTCAGGTCTGATCGCCTATGATGCGCTGATGACGGTGCGCCAGGAGCGTGAAGCGACATCGCCGCAGGTGATGAAAACCTTCGAGGATCACTCGCAGGACCTCGGCTTCGCCTTCCTGCTGAAGAAGTACGTGGATGATCCGCGAACGGCGAGCGAGGAGCAGATCCGGCTGGCGGCCAATGATACGGTGCCGACCGTCTGGCCTCTGTTCTGGGCCTTCCGGATCATGGTCGCGCTTGGCCTCTCCTTCATCGCCACCATGGCCTACTTTTTCTACCGCGCCTCGTTCAAGGGCATGCGCTTCCCGCGCGCCGCGCTCTGGCTGGCAGTCGTCATGATCCCGGCGCCGTGGATCGCGGCGGAAATGGGCTGGATCGTCGCCGAGGTCGGACGCCAGCCCTGGACGGTGGATGGCGTACTGCCGACAGCGCTGTCGGTCAGCGAATTGTCGGTGACCGAGCTTGCTCTGACGCTTGCCGGCTTCGTTGCCTTCTACACCATCCTCTTCATCATCGAGATGGGCCTGATGCTGAAATATATCCGCAAGGGTCCTTACATGGACGTCGCGGAAACAGAGGCCTGGTTCCAGACGCGCCGTGCGGCGCTGAACCCTGCCCATCCCATCGCCATTCCCGCGGAGTAAGGCTCATGATCCTGCATGAACTTCTAAGCTATGAATTCCTGCGTGTCGTCTGGTGGCTGCTGCTGGGCGTTCTTCTGATCGGCTTTGCGGTGACCGACGGTTTCGACATGGGCGTCGGCGCGCTGCTGCCCTTTGTCGGAAAGACGGATGAGGAAAGGCGTGTCGTCATCAACACCGTCGGTCCCGTCTGGGAGGGCAACCAGGTGTGGTTCATCCTCGGCGGCGGCGCCATTTTCGCCGCCTGGCCGCCGCTCTATGCGATGAGCTTTTCCGGCTTCTACCTTGCCATGTTCGTGGTCCTTGCCGCCTTCATCGTCCGGCCCGTCGCCTTCAAATATCGCTCCAAGCGCGATGACAGGCGCTGGCGTTCCGCCTGGGACTGGGCCCTGTTCGTCAGCGGGGCGGTGCCGGCCCTCCTGTTCGGCGTTGCCGTCGGCAATGTCATCCAAGGCGTGCCCTTCCATTTCACCGACGACCTGCGCAGCATTTACGAAGGCGCCTGGTACACCAAGTTCTTCGGTCTGCTCGATCCCTTCTCGCTCGTTGCCGGCCTGGTGTCGCTCAGCATGTTGATCATGCACGGTGCCGCCTGGCTGACGGTCAAGACACAGGGCAGGGTCCAGGCGCGGGCGCGGTCCATCGGTTCCGTGGCTGCACTCACGGCCGTCGTCACCTATGGTTTGGCGGGCCTGTGGCTCGCCTTCGGGGTGCAGGGATTTCAGATCGTCGGAGACTACGTGACGGGCGGTCCTTCCAACCCGCTGCATTTTGCCGTGGAGCGCACGCCGAGCTGGTTGAGCGCCTATGCGGAACGGCCATGGATCGCCATTGCGCCGGCGCTGGGCGTCCTTGGCGGGCTCCTGACCTTTTTCGGCTTGCGGGCCGGACGCGAGGTCTCGACCCTCATCTTCTCGAAACTGGCCATTCTCGGGGTGATCGCCTCGGTCGGCTTGACCATGTTTCCCTTCATCATGCCCTCATCGACGGATCCCAAATCCTCGCTGACGGTGTGGAACAGTTCCTCCTCGCATCTCACACTCTTCATCATGCTGGTCTGCACGCTGATCTTCATGCCGATCATCCTTGCCTATACGAGCTGGGTCTACAAGGTTCTCTGGGGCAAGGTGACGGAGCATGACGTGGCGGAGCACGAGCATTCATTCTACTGAAAAGGAACCGATCATGTGGTATTTCGCCTGGATGCTTGGCCTGCCGCTGGCTGCCGTCTTCGCCGTCATGAACGCCATCTGGCTGGAAGTCAGGGATGATGAGCACCTTCATGCGGGCAATGACCGCTAGCGCATGACGTCCTTGCCGCCCATCCTGCAGCGTGCGGATGGGCAGGCGTTCTGGTGGCCGGATTGGATCTGGCGGGGGCCGGCATAGCGGCCCCGGCCCCGGATGCAAGGATGCCCTTGCCGAAGCTTGCGCAGATCCGGTTCAGCCCCCCAGGACGAAGCGGGAAAAGGCGAGCGAATTGCGCGCATCCTCATCCATCCGGGCTTCGCTTGCGCCATTGCTCAAGTCGCGCCACACGCGGATGTCGGAGCCGATCGTGCCGCCGGTCTTGACGAATGGCTCCATCACCACCGCGCCTTGGTATTGGATATCGCGCAGCGCCGCACCGATTTCGTGCCAGGGCATGCGCCCCTTGCCGGGAACGCGGCGATTGCTCTCGCCGGTATGGAAATGGCCGAGGAGAGGCCCGGCGGTGCGGATCGCATCGCCGAAACTGTCTTCCTCGATATTCATATGGAAGGTATCGAGCATGACCTTCACGTTCGGCTTGCCGACGTCCTTGACGAAGGCGACACCCTCCGCCGCCGTGTTCAGCACGTGGTTTTCGAAGCGATTGAGCACTTCGATGCAGAGATCGATCCCGAGGTCCCGGGCGAAATCGGCAATGCCGTGAATGCCCTCCACACCTCTTTGCCTGTCACCCTCCTTGTCGACGGGCTGCGAATAATCGACAGGCCAGTAGGAATGCAAGGCGCCGCCAATGGTGCGAATGTCGAGCTTGGCGACATTGGTAAGCGTCTGTTCAAAAAAGGTCTTGCCGGCCGCGCGGACGGCCGCATCCGGCGAGGACAGGTTCTTCGCCTTGGAGGGGCCGATGCCCGCGGTCAGGATGATGTTGTTGTCGATGGCGCGCTGCCGGATGTCGGCGAGTTCCGCATCGCTATAATCGTTGATGTGATGCGCAGCCACTTCGATCACGTCGAAGCCCAGCTTGGCGACCTTCTCGATATAGGGGCCGAATTTGGCGCTCCACTCATGTTCCCAGTAGGAATAATATATGCCGTGTTTCATCGAAAAACTCCTTGTCATGATCAGGCGTCGAGAATTGGGAGACAGGACAGAAGGCCGGAATGGCGGAAGGACTTCGGAAGGCCAGGCATTTGGAAGGCCAGACTTTCGGAGCCCGCAAACGTCAAGCGGCCGGCCGAAAGCAGCGCCTGGGACAAAGAAGGCGGCCGGGCCGCCCTGCTCAGCCTGGATTGTCGATACGAAGATCTGGCTCCGCACTGTTGGACTGGATGAAGAGCCCGTTCGGCAGATCATTTTCCTCCACTTTCCTTGAGATCTCCTGCGCATCCAGCCCCGCATCTAGCCAGCGGGTCTGCAGGCGAAGCCGCAATACCTCCACGTCGACATCCACGAAGATCGTGACGTCGAAAATCTGCTTCAGCCGGTCCCATGGTGCCTGACGCAGGAGCAGGTAATTGCCTTCGCAAACGATGATTTCGGTCGATTGCGGAATGAGCCTTCCGCCAGCCCGGGCGATCTCGATGGAACGATCGAACACGGGCACGGCAATGACATCGTCCTCGTTCGCCTTCAGCCGCAAGAGCATGTGCCGCAAGCCGTGAGCGTCGAAGGTGTCCACGGCACCTTTGAAGGCAAGCCGGCCCATCGTCCGGAGCACGGTGTCGTCCAGGTGGTAACCGTCCATCGGAAAGAGGGCGCTGCTGCGCCCGTATTCGGCCTCCAGCGCATCAACGGTCTTCTCCGCCAGTGTCGATTTGCCGGAACCCGGAGCGCCGGCGAGAGCGACGAGGACGCGCCGGCCGCCCGATCTCTCCAGGCTTTCGATCGCCGCCTGCGCAATCCGCCGCACATTGTTGTCGATCCCCGCCATCGTCTTGTGGTCCATCCCGCTCATCTCCTCTCTGCTGTCCATCGTCGCTCTACCATCCGGCACATCAGCCGAAGCCATACTGGGCCGCCTTGTTGCGCAGGAAGGAGAGGCCTTTGTCCAGAACTTCCTCGCCATTGTCGGCCACAGGCCGCCAGGTGGCGGTGGCGCCGGCCATGCTCGCAGGCATGGCCGCAAAGCTTTCAAGCGTGAGGCCTCCCGTAAAGCCAATCGCGGCGAGGGTCGCGAAAAGCGCGTCCCATGGCACATTGCCGTATCCCGGCACGCCGCGATCGCTTTCGGACAGGTGCATGTAGCGCAGATGCTCGCGGGCGGCGAGGATCCCGTTCGCCACGCCCTTTTCCTCCATGGTCATATGAAACGTGTCCAGATGCACGAAGACATTGTCCATGCCGATCCGCTCGACCAGAGCCACGGCCTGGGCCGCGCAATTGACGAGATGGTTCTCGTAGCGGTTCACCGCCTCTATGCCGAATTGCAATCCCAGACGCTTTGCATGGACGGCGGCTGCGCCGAGCGCGCGGGTCAGATTGTCGTATTCTCCGTCAGTCGGAGGAAAACCGGTTCGCTCATTGGTGCCGCCATAGGTGACGCCGGTCAACGCCTCGGCGCCCATCGCCGCAGCTATGTCCAGTGCCGCCTTCAGGTGCTGCGCCGCTGCATCGGGCCGAAGGGAGGGCCAGGCAGGCTCAGGCAGGACGAGCGAGCAGGTAGCGCGCAGCTTGAACTTCTCCAGCAGGGCACGGCTGTGCTCCGCATCGACGGCGGCCAGGTCGATCAGCGGGATCTCGATGAAATCCTGCCCGTAGCGCGCCGCGCCGAAGATCGCCCGCTCTGCGCCCGCCTGATCCCAGACGGAGGTCCACATCATTGCGTGAATGCCGAAACCCTGCACGTCAGTTCTTCTTTCTGCTGAAGATGCGATTGGTCGAGACGAAGGATCGGGCGGCCATCACCACGATCATCAGGACACCCCAGAGCGCCGTAGCGAGATGCTGGTTGGCGCCCATCAGGTTCAGTCCGGAGGAAAGAAGCTGAAGGACGATCAAGGCCACGAAAACCGGCAGGACCCGCCCGAAGCCGCCAAAGGGATTGACCCCGCCAAGGAAGGCGGCGAGCACGGTGATCAGAAGGTAGGATTCGCCATGCCCGACGCGAACGGAATTGAACCGGGCCAGCATGATGATGCCGGCAATCGCGCACATGACCCCTGACAGAGTATAGACAAGCACGAGGATCCGCCGTGTGTTCAGGCCGGAATACTGCGCGGCCTCCATGTTGGAGCCGATCATCAGCAGTCCGAAGCCCAGCTTGCTGCGGGTCAGCAGGACGTGCCATGCCGCGACGCAGACGATGAAAATCAGCAGCGGAATGGGAATGCCGAGAAGCGAGCCATGGCCGATCGGCGCCATATAGGCCGGAAATCCGGAGACGTCGCCGCCGCGCGTCAGGAATTCCCCAAGGCCTCGCAGGAAGATCATCATGGACAGCGTAATCAGAATGGGATGGGCGCGGGTATAGGCGATGGCGAGACCGGTCAGGGCCCCTGCCGCTGCCCCGCTGGCAAGTGCGGCACAACAGGCCAGGGCGAAGGCGCTGGCCGGAGCATCGACACCGCCATTGGCCTGCAGCACCCAGGCGGCGGCAAGGCCGGAGAGATTGGCGGTGAACGTGACCGCCAGATTGATGCCGCCGGTCAGGAGTGGCAGAAGCATTGCCAAAGTCAGCAGGCCGAGTTCGGGGAGCTGGAAGGCGACCGAGCCGAAGGTGGCGGCCGAGATGAAATTGTCCGCCGCAAGCCCGAAGATCAGCATGACCGCCAGGAAGGCGATCAGCGGTCCGCCCATGTCGGCGCCGAACAGGCTGTTGAATTTCCGCACCAAGCTCTTCATGGCCGATCGCCTTTCTGCGGTGCGCGGCGCTTCAGGCTTTCCGGCAGGAGCCTGTCGAAGCGCGTGTAGGAGAGCGTGATGGCGATCAGGATGATGGCCCCGACAATCATCTTGAAGGCGAAGGGCGAAACGCCCATCAGGTTCAGGCCGTTCTGGGTGATGGAGACCAGCAGGACGCCCAGCACGCAGCCCAGCACCGATCCCTTGCCGCCGCCGAGCCGCGCGCCGCCCAGCACCGTCGCCGCCAGCACATCCAGCTCGCGTCCATACAGCGCATTGGGCACGACCTCCTGGGCGTAATGGGCCTGCATGAGACCGGCAATGCCGGCCATCAGGCCAAGCCAGCCGAAGGAGATGTAATGCATCGCTCCGATATCGATGCCGAAGCGGCGCGCTCCTTCCGGATTGTCGCCAAAGGCGTAAAGTTTGCGTCCCGTCGTGGTTTTCGAGATCATGAACCAGGTGGCCAGGCAGCAGAGGATCATGACCACGACCGGTAGGGTCAGCTCGATCCAGGAACCGTCGGCCATTTCCCGCTCGTAGAAGACGACGCGGTTGGAGAGCCAGTCCGGCAGGTTGTAGATTGATACGCCTTTCGTGAAGAACATCAAAAGGCCGAAGAAGATGTTGAAGGTCGAGATGGTGGCGACGATCGAGATGATCTGCAAACGATAGACCAGGAGCGCGTTGACCAGGCCCAGTCCGATCCCGACCGCGCCGGCGATGATGAAACCCTCCGCCCAGTTGCCGCCGCCGAGCGCGTTCAGCGCCAGCACCGTCACATATTGCACCACCGAGGCCGCGACGGCGAAGGAGATGTCGATCCCGCCGGAGATCAGCACGACCAGAAGTCCGACCGCGAAAATGATGTTGACGGCCGAGACGTTCAACAGGTCGAAAGCATTGGAGATCGTCAGAAACCGATCCGTGCCGAAGGACAGGCCGATACAGAGAAGCACCATGACCGCAAAAAGGGTAACTTCGGTTGCATGGTCGCGCACAAGCCTAAGCATAGACGGCGGCCTCCAGTTCGCTGAGCGCAATGGTGCGCGGATCGTAGACGGCCTGGAAGCGTCCCTCCACCATGTGGACGACGCGATCGGCATTGAAATAGACTTCCGGCGGTTCGTCGGAAATGAGGATGATCGACAGGCCCTCGGCGGCAAGCTTGCGCACGATGTCGAAGATCCCGGCACGGGCTCCCACGTCGACGCCCACCGTCGGGGCATCGAGGATGAGGATTTTCGGACCGATCGCCAGCCATTTGGCAATGGCAACCCGCTGCTGGTTGCCGCCGGACAAGGTGCGGATGGGATCATCCGGCGTTCCGATCTTGACGCCGAGCGCTGCGATCCAGTGGGATATTACCGCGGCTTTCCGGCCGGGTGAGATCAGGCCGCCCGATAGAATGCGATCGAGAGAGGCCATGACCAGATTGTCGGCAATGGATTGCGGCTGATTGAGGCCAAGCGACAGCCGGTCTTCGGACAGGTAGGCGATACCGGTGCGGATGGCATCGCGGTTCGATGCGAATTCGACCTTCCGGCCCTCGACGACGATTTCGCCGGCATGGGGCCGATGCATACCGAACAGGGTCAGTGCCAGTTCCGTGCGGCCAGCCCCGAGCAGACCGGTTATGCCAAGCGTCTCGCCGCGACGGAGATCGAAGGATACATCCTCGAATTCGCCGTGCCGCGTCAGGTTGCGGACGGAAAGAACAACAGGAGCGTGATCATGATCGGCGGCAACGACGGCATTGTCGAAATTGCGCCCGGTCATCAGTTCCGTCACCCGCGACTGGGTCATGCCCTGCACCGGATAGACGCCGACCAAAGCGCCATCCCGCAGGACCGTGATCCGGTCGGAAATTTCCAGCACTTCCGCCAGTCGATGCGAGACGAAGACCACCGCCACGCCCGAAGCGGCGAGGTTGCGGACGATCTCGATCAGGTAGTCGGCCTCTGACTGTGTGAGGGATGCGGTCGGCTCGTCCATGAAGACCAGCCGCGCCTCGCCCACCAGCGCACGGGCGATCGCGACGATCTGGCGCTGGGCGATCGGCAGGTCCTTCAGCGGCCTGTGAATGTCGAGGCTGACGCCGAGCCGCGCCAGCGCCGTCTGCGCCGCCTTATCGATGGCGCGCTTGTCGATCAGTCCGTAGCGGCCGTTGACGGCAAGCTGGAAGCCGATGTTTTCCGCCACCGACATTTCGCCGAACAGTGCCAGATCCTGCCAGATGACCTGTATGCCGAGCGATTGCGCAAGCGTCGGCGTCATGGTGGCAATGGGCTTGCCGTCGAAGATCAGCTCTGCGCCATCTTCCGGCTTGTAAACGCCGGTGATGACCTTGATCAGCGTGCTCTTGCCGCAGCCGTTTTCACCGGCCAGGCAATGGACTTCTCCCGGATTGACCTCGAAGGCTACACTCTTGAGGGCGCGGACGCCGCCGAAGGTGACCTTGATGTTTTTCAGGGAGAGAAGCGGTTGTGCACTCATGAGGGCGTGTTTCCCCGTCTGACCAGGGTGGTCCTGCTGGCGTGATGACATGGCTTGGAAAAGCGGGCCGCACGGCGGTTCGACGCCGTACGGCCCTCTCAGGCTCCGGGAGGATCAGAGGCCCATGGAAACGAGTTTGTCGATGCTTTCCTTGTCGATCTTCAGGAGCTGGTCGACGACGATCGTATTGCCTTCCGGCTTGATGGCGCCAAGGCCCTCGATCGTGTCGCCGGCCTTCGGCTCCTGTCCTTTTGCGATGCGATCGGCGAGGGTGACGAAGACCTCGCCCGCCTGCTTGGGATTCCACATGAAGCCGCCGGTCAAAGCGCCGCTCTTGATCAGCTTGGCGCCCTGTCCGGGCGAAAACGGACCGATGACGAAGACCTTGCCGTCCTTGCGACGCTCCTCGACGGCGCGACCGGCTCCGATCGGACCCTGCGATCCGAAGGCGAGGAATCCTGCAAGATCCGGATTGGCGGACATCAGGTCCAGCGCCGTCGACCGGCTCTTATCCAGATCTTCGGCAACGCCATAGCGGTCGCCGATCAGCTTCATGTCCGGGTGATTGGCCTTGATATAGGCGATCGCCGCATCGGCCCAGGCATTGTGGAGCGGCACGGTCAGAGAGCCGACGAAAACGCCGTAGGAGCCCTTGCCGCCCATTTTTTCCGCCAGAAGCTTGCCATGCGCCTCACCAAAACCCTTGGCGGAGGCCAGTTCGAAATCCCAGTCGGCGCCGGCCTGGTTCGGCGATTCATGGGTGATGACCTTGATGCCTGCCGCCTGCGCCTTCTTCAGAACCGGCTCCAGAACCTTGGCATCGTTCGGCACCACGCCGATGACATTCACTTTCTGTGCGATCAGGTCTTCGATGGCGCGAACCTGCAGGGCCGGATCGGCGCTTGTCGGACCGACCATGAAGCCGTTGACGCCGAGTTTTGCGCTCTGTTCCTTGATGCCCGCTTCCATGGCGTTGAACCACGGAATGCCCCCGATCTTCACCACCACGCCGAGTTTGGTTTCGGCGGCCAATGATGCGGTCGATGCCAAGAGCGCCAGCGAAATGCCGAGCGTTGCTGCCAGAATTCTCTTCATGGGGTCCTCCTCCTCTGATTTTCCCTGACGGTCGGAAGCCTGTCCGGCAGAGGTTGCTCCTCCGCGCAAAGCGTCGCTGCCGACTGCTGCCTCCGTCCCGTCGTTCCTCCACGCGGTCCACCCTGCACAATCGATATTTCTTGCTTGCACAATCGATGGTGCAAACAGATTATCACTCTGCGTGCTTCCGTCAAGGGGGCTGGCGATCTACAAGATGCGGGATATGGGAGAGGGTGTGCATGACCGAGAAAGAGCAGAAGAAGGCAACGATCTACGATCTTTCGGTTCAATCGGGTGCATCGGCTTCCACCGTCAGTGCCGTCCTCAATGGGACCTGGCGCAAACGTCGGATATCGGAGGATACGGCCAAGAAGATCATGTCTCTCGCAAGGGAGCATAAATATACCGCCAATCAGCAGGCGCGGGCGCTTCGCAGTTCCCGCTCCGGAATGGCGGGTCTGCTTCTGCCGGTCTATGACACGCGGTTCTTCTCCTCCATGGCGCAGACCTTCGAGGCAGAGGCACGCAAGCGCGGCCTCCTGCCGGTCGTCGTTTCGGGACGGCGCGATCCGGAGGAAGAGCGCCGGACGGTGGAGTCGCTCATCGCCTACTCGATCGATTCGCTTTTCATCGCAGGCGCCACGGATCCCGACGGGGTGCACAGGGTCTGCGTTAGCGCCGGCGTGCCGCATGTGAATATCGATCTGCCGGGAGAACTGGCCTGCTCCGTCATTTCCGACAATAGGCAGGGCGCAAAGGCGCTGACCTCCGCAATCATCCGGCATGCCTTAAGGGCCGGTCCGCTCGATCCGGATGATGTCTTCATGTTCGGTGGGCGCAATGACCATGCAAGCCGCGAGCGCATCCTCGGTTTTCACGATGCAAAGGTAAGTCTGTGCGGCGGCTCCACCGGGATCGACACGGAGAGCACCGGCTATTCGCCCGCAATGACCGCGCTGGCCTTCGAGCGCTTCTATGAGCGGCACGGCAGATTGCCGCGCTGCTTCTTCATCAACTCCGCCATCAATTTCGAAGGTCTGCTGCGCTTCATGGGCAAGCATGACGGGGAAGCTTTCGGCGATATCGTGGTCGGCTGCTTCGACTATGATCCCTTCGGCTCTTTCCTGCCCTTTCCCGTCTACATGATCAGGCCGAATATCCCGGAAATGCTCGAAAAAGGCTTCGAGCTTCTGGACACCAAGGAGGCTGATGCGCGCATCGTTCTGGTCGAGCCGCAACTGGTCGCGCCGCGGACGGCGCTGGAGGGGCCGCTCGATGCCTTGAAGGACGGCAGCGATTGACCGAAGGGGGCGCATCGGTCTGCCCCCGGTCCCGCATCGGATCGTATCCCCCGATCATGAGCCAGACGTGACAAGCGAGGTGGCGGGCACTGGTCTAGCCGCCGAACGTGGTGACGGCGGCGTTGACGCGGTCCCGCCATTGGCGCGCTGCGATGAGCTGGGGTGGAAAGAGGCCGGGGATGGCAAAGAAGCTTGCCGAGGGATCGCGATCATCCATGGCGGCGGCGGCATCCAGAACCTCCTTTCGGCGCGGATCGTCACAATCACCGCGGCGGCGGACGGCCGCCATCCACACGCCGACCGCATAGGCTGTGGCGGCGGCGTCGCCGCCTCGCGAGAGGGCATCCATGGCCGGCGAGAGCAGGCGTTGCGGCAGCTTTTGCGTCGTGTCGAGGGAGATCTGGAGTGTGCGATGGTCGATCGTCGGATTGGCGAAACGCGCCAGAAGCTCGTCAATGTAAGCGGACAGATCGATGCCGGGAACCGGATCCAGCGTCTCGACTACCTCTTCCATATGCGCTCTCGCTTTGGCAGCCAGCGCCGGATCGGCCATGGTCTCGCGAATATAGTCCAGTCCGTGCAGGATGCCCAGATGCGCAAGAAGCGTGTGCGTGCCATTCAGCAAACGCAGTTTCATCTTCTCATAGGGTTCCACATTGTCGGCGAAGATGGCGCCGCCGGCCTCCCATTGCGGCCGCCCGTCGACGAAACGGTCCTCGATCACCCACTGGATGAAAGGTTCGGTATCGAGGGCCAGCCGGTCCTCGACGCCAAGCAGCCGAACGGCCCTGGCCCGCGTCTCCCCGGTTGCCGCCGGCACGATGCGATCCACCATGGAGCAGGGGAAGGCGCCATGCTCCGCCACCCAGGCCGCCAGAGCCGGATCGCGCCGCTGCGCCATGTCCAGGACCAGCCTGCGGATGACGGTGCCGTTCGAGGGAAGATTGTCGCAGCACAGCACGGTGAAAGGCTTCAGGCCAGCTTGGCGTCTGCGCGACAGCCCCTCGACGATGAAGCCCAGAACGCCAGAGGGTGTCTCCGGCGTCTGAAGATCCGCGGCCACGGCCGGATGGGCCAAGTCGAGCCCGCCCGTCACCGGATCGAGACCATAGGCCTTTTCAGAGACGGTCATGGTGACGATCCGGATGTCCGGATGCGCCAGACTGTCAAGAACCCGCGGTCCATCGGTTGCTGCGCAGATACCCTCGAGCGTCGCGCCGATGATCTCCGACTGATCGCCCGCCTCGCTGCGGACGGTTATGGAATAGAGCCCATCCTGCGCATTGAGCGCCTCCACGGGCTCCGGCGAGCGCAGATTGACGGCGATGATACCCCAGGGCCCGAAGGCCGTTTCCAGCGCCCGCTGGGTGAACACCGCCTGATGGGCGCGGTTGAAGGCCCCGAGGCCGATATGCACGATGCCGGGCTTGAGAGCCTGCCGATCGAATTGAGGGCGGCGCACCCCTTCGTTGATGGCGGCGTCTTGGCAGAGAAAGCGGGTCATGCGGGCTCCAGTCCATAGCGCTTATGGGTCAGCGCACGCTCGATGCCGCGCAATTCCGCAAGGCCCTTCAGGCGGCCGATTGCGGGATAGCCGGGCTGTGCGCCGCGCGACAGATCATCGAGGATTTCCTGGCCGTGATCGGGGCGCATCGGGATCTGATGGTCGCTCCGGCCCTCGGCCCGCCGCTTTGCCTCCTCGGAAACGAGAGCGGCGATCACGGCGACCATGTCGGTGCCGCCCTCCAGATGCTCGTCTTCGAAGAAGGAGCATGGCACGGTATCGGTATCGCGGGTCACATTGCGCAAATGGACGAAATGGATGCGGTCGGCAAAGCGCGAGGCGATGAAGGGCAGGTCATTATCCGCCCTGGCGCCGAGTGAGCCGGTGCAGAGCGTCACGCCATTGGCACGCGCATCCACTGCCTTTAGCATGTGAGCATAATCCTCTTCGGTCGAGAGGATGCGCGGCAGACCGAGCAGGGGCCAAGGTGGATCGTCGCCATGCGCGCAGATGTTGATGCCGACATCCTCGGCGACCGGCGTGACCTCCGTCAGGAAATCGATCAGGTTCTGCTGCAGTCTCGCGCGGTCTACTCCCTGATAGCTGCGCAGTTTATCGAGCAGCTGATCGAGCGTGTAGCCATCCGCCGATCCGGGCAGCCCGGCGCCGATATTCCTGCCAAGGGCCGAGATCTTTTCGTCGCTCATCGTGGAAAAGCGGCGGGCCGCCTCATCGCGCAAAGCCTCGGGATAATCCTGCGCGGCGCCAGGCCGCTTGAGGATGTGCAGGTCGAAGGCGACGAATTCGGCGAGGTCGAAACGCATGGCCTTGGCCCCGTGCCGGGTTTCCCAGCGCAAGTCCGTACGCGTCCAGTCCAGGACCGGCATGAAATTGTAGCAGACGGTGCGAATGCCCGATCTCGACAACCGCCGCAAGGTCTCCTGCCAATTGGCGACATGGACCTTCCAGTCACCGCTTTGGGTCTTGATGTCCTCGGACACCGGAACGCTCTCCACCACGTCCCAGACGAGGCCGCCGGCGCGAATGGCCTCATGGCGCTTCCCGATCTCGTCCTCGGGCCAGACCTCGCCCGTCGGAATATGATGCAGAGCGCTGACTATGCCTTCAGCGCCCGCCTGGGCGGCATCGCGCACGCTCACTTTGTCGATCGGACCGAACCAGCGCCAGGTATGTCTCATGGGATGACCTTCAGGATATGGGCCTTGCGGCCGAAAACGTCAGTTGCACCTTGCAGGCGACGCTGCGGTCGCCGGCCTGCTCGAAGGCCTGAACGGCCTCGTCCAGGGCGAAGGTGTGGGAAATGATGGGCCGTACATCGATCCTCCGGGTGGAGATGAGATCGACGGCAATGGCAAACTCGTCATGGAAGCGCTGCGAGCCACGCCAGACGATTTCCTTGCCGACCAAGGCATTCAGGGGAATGGTCATGTCACCGGTCACGCCGACCTGGACAATCGTGCCGCGCGGCCGGATCGACGCGAATATCGCGCGCAGGGCCGGACCCGCAGCAGAGCAATCAAAGGCGACGTCGAAGCTCCCCTTGTTGTCCTGGAACGGCAGGAGCGCGTCCGGATTGGTGGCGACATTGATCGTTCGGGTTGCGCCCATGGCAGGTGCTCGAGCCAGGGCTGCATCCGCAAGATCGGTCACGACGATTTCGCCTGCGCCGGCCTCTCTGAGCGCGGCAACCACGAGCAGACCGATGGGTCCTGCGCCGGTGACCAGAACGCTGGCGCCGCGCAGATCGCCGGCCTGTGCGACGGCGTGAAGGCAGACCGCAAGCGGCTCGGCACAGGCGGCTTCGCCAGCCGAAACCGGGCCGCTCACGGCATGACACTGGATCGCGGGCACCACGAAACGGTCGCGAAACATGCCGTTCTCATGCGGCAGGCGCATCGCCGATCCCATGAAGCGCATGTTCAGGCAGTGAATTGGCAGGTCTGCCTCACAGAACCGGCAGTGTCCGCATGGCTGCGAGGGATTGACCGCCACCAACTGGCCGACCTGCAGCCCGCTAACCCCTTCGCCAAGCGCTTCCACGAAACCTGACGCCTCATGACCGGCAATGATCGGCTCGCGGACCCGCACCGGCCCGAAGCCCCCATCCTGGTAGTAATGAAGGTCGGAGCCGCAGATCCCGCCTGCCGCCATGGCGAGAAGCACTTCGCCGGGACCGGGCAAAGCATAGTCCGCTTCCTCGACCTTCAGGTCCCGCTCTGCATAAAGCCGGGCCACGCGCGTCTTCATCGTCGGTTGCCTTTCGCTTGACATTTACCGGATCAGACCAAGCTGGGTTGGAAGCCAGAGGGTGATGGCCGGTATGAAGGTGATGAGGCCGAGCGCGATGAGCAGCGGCACCATCCAGGGAAGAATGGCGAGCGTGGTTCGCTCCACCGACAGTTTCGAAATGCGCGACAGCACGAAGAGCACCATGCCGACCGGCGGCGTCAGCAGGCCGATCATCAGGTTCAGCGTGATGATCAAGCCGAGATGCACGGGATCGATGCCGTAACGTGCAGCCACCGGCATCAGGATCGGCACCAGAATGCTGATCGCGGCAATCGTATCCAGAAAGGCGCCGACGACCAGCAGCAGGATGTTGACGATGATCAGGAAGGTCCACCAGCTATCCGTCAGCGCGAACATGAAATCGGAAAACAGCTGCGCTGCCTGGCTGACAGTCAGAAGCCATGCGAAGATCGAGGCGGCGGTGACGATGAACAGGACCGAAGCCGTCGTCTCGATCGTGTCGAACGACGCCTTGGCAAGCGTTCGCAGCGTCATGGTGCGGTACCGCACCAGACCCAGAAAGAGCGACCAGAGCACGGCGGCAACCGCGGCTTCGGTCGGCGTGAACCATCCCATGGTCATGCCGCCGATCAGAAGCACCGGCGTCATCAGTGCCATGACGGCGGAAAAATCGAAATACCAGTCGAGCGCGACGAGGACGGCAAGGCCGATCAGCACGGCGACGTTGACCGACAGGCCGGCCAGGATCAGGAGGTAAATGGCGGCCGGAAAGGCCAGCACGATGAGGATTTCGAGCGAGGCAAACAGCAATTGGCGGAGTTCGAAGGGCGTATCGGACCCCCAGCCCTTGCGCTTGGCAAAGATGTAGACGGTCAGCATCATCAGGACGGTCATTACCACGCCCGGGATGATGCCGGCCATGAACAGGGCGCCGATCGAGGCATTGGCCATCATGCCATAGATGACGAAGGGCAGGGATGGCGGGAAGATCGGCCCGAGCGTCGCCGAAGCTGCGGTAACGCCGACCGCCGCCTCTACGGGATAGCCGTGATCCTTCATCGCCTTGATCTCGATCGTGCCGATGCCGGCGGCATCGGCGAGCGCGGTGCCCGACATGCCGGAAAAGACCACCGAGCCGATGATGTTGACCTGCGCCAGCCCGCCCTTCATCCAGCCCACCAGCGCGAGCGCGAAGCGATAGATGCGGCCGGTGACGCCGGCAATGTTCATCAGATTGCCGGCCAGGATGAAGAAGGGAACGGCAATCAGCGGAAAGCTTTCCACGCCGGCGATCATGCGCTGCGCGGCGATGATATCGGGCGCCACGCCATACAGGACGAGATAGAGAAGCGATGCGACCGCCATGGACACAGCCACGGGCGTCCCGATGATCAGAAGCAGGAGGAAGGAGCCGATCAGCAGCAACATCGCTCAAATTCCTCCAGCGTGAAGATCGTCCTGCGCCTGCTCGCGAATTGTCCGCGGGCCGGTGAGGTCCTTGATGAGATTGTGAACGGCGCGCAGGAACATCAGCGCGAAGGCGGCAAACACCGTGTAGAACACGTAGCCGCGCGGCAGGTCGACGGTCACCATGCGCTCTTCGCCGACGATTTCCAGATAGCGCCACATCAGCCAGGTGATGTAGGCGAAGAAGGCGATGCCGACGAGATCGACCAGCAGCTGGAGCGGGCGCACCGCGCGGGGCGGCAGGAAGCGGTAGATCAGGTCCACCTCGATGTGGCGCATGGTGCGAACGCACATGACCGAGCCGAGAAAGACGACCACGACAAGGCAATTGGCGGCGATTTCTTCCGTCCAGGCAAAGCTGTCATTCAGCACATAACGGGTGAAGAACTGCAGGAAAACCGACAGGCCCATGCCCCAGAAGACGATGAGCGTGATCCAGTCTTCGATGGCATAAGGAGAAAGGTCGACCGGTGCGGCATCTTCCTCGAAGGCATGCGCCATCTCCTCCACTGGGATCGGCGCGTGCGGATGCTCCGTCATGGATGGCTCCCTTTGTTCTTGATCTGGAGGGGTCTCGAACCCCCGGCGCCGCTTGGGACGCCGGGGGTGATCCGTCACTTGATGGCGCGGATCGCGTCCCAGTCGGCCTTCTCGTAGCCGAAGTCTTCGAGCTTGACCTTCTCGATGACGTTCTTCTCGAAGTCCGCCTTGTCGATGTCGGTGACAGAAATGCCCTTCGCCTTGAACTCGTCGACCAGCGCCTTTTCACGCGCTTCGATCGTCTTGGTCGTGCGCGCGGCCGCCTCCAGCATCACCTCCGTGAAGATCTTCTTGTCCTCGTCGGAAAGGCTCGCCCAGCGGGTCTTCGAGACCACCGTGTTCAGATGATCGACGATATGGCCGGTCAGCACGATGTTCTTCTGAACCTCGTAGAACTTCTTGGCCTCGATCGTCGTCAGCGGATTTTCCTGTGCCTCGACCGTGCCGTTCTGCAATGCCAGATAAACTTCGGCAAAGGCGATCGGCGTGGTGTTGGCGCCGCAGGCGCGCGGCATGGCAAGATAGGCCGGCACGTCCGGCACGCGCATCTTCAGGCCGGCCATATCGGCGCATTTGGCGATCGCCCGGTTGGATGTGGTGTGGCGTGTGCCGTAATAGCTGACGGCCACGATGTGGTTGCCGGTCTTTTCCTCGTAACCCTGGGTGAGCTTCTTGAAGACGTCGCTCTTGGTATAGGCCAGGAGATGGCTCGGATCACGGAAGATGTAGGGGTAATAGGTAACGCCGATCGGCTTGTGATCGCGCGCGGCAAAGCTCGAGCCGGAGATGATGATATCGACAGTCCCGAGTTTCAGGCCCTGGTTGATGTCGGCTTCCTTGCCCAGCTGCGAGGCAGGAAAGACGTCGATCTTGTAACGACCGTCGGTACGCTTGGCGATTTCCTCCGAGGCCCAGACGGAATCCGTATGGAACGGTTCCGAGGTCTCGTAGACATGCGCCCATTTCAGGACGGTCTGTGCTTGTGCCGAAAGCGCTGAGGCGGCGACGAAGGCAGCGGCGCTCAACAATGTTGCCAGTCTTAGTTTCATTCTTTCCTCCCAGATGAAAATGAACTGATTTATGACGGCCGATCAGCGCCGGCCGTCAGTCTTCCCGGCTTGGCTCCTCCCCGAAGCTTTCCGAGAATCTCTTCTGTGCCAGTGTCAGATGCCATCGCATCGCCTCGCGGGCACCCGCAGGATCGCGGGCGGCGATGGCGTCCCGGATCACGCGATGCTCTTCCAGCGCGAGTCTCCAGGTGTGCGGACCTTCGAAGTAACTGGCAAGTTTGGTGAAATAGGGCGACATGCGCGTGTCATAGATCAGCCCGGTAAAGTGTTTCAGCGCGGAATTGCCGATGATGTCGGCGATGGCTGTGTGAAAATCCCGGTCACAGGCAAGCGCCACTTCCGCATCGTCAAGCGATGCCTCCATCTGATCCAGGATGGCGTCGATCCGTTCAAGGCTCGAAGGCGTTGCCAGGCGGGCGGCCTCTTCCGCAATGCCGCTTTCGATCAGGCACCGCGCTTGCAGGATTTCGAGTGGTCCTTCGCCATCGGCATCCGGACGGATCACCGAGGCGATACTCGGGCGGCTGCTGATATAGACGCCGGATCCCATGCGGATCTGGATATGGCCTTCCACCTCCAGCACGATCAGGGCCTCCCGCACGGTCGGCCGCGACACGCCGAAGCGCTCCGCCAATTCCCGTTCGGGCGGCAGCCGCGAGCCGGCAGTCAGCTCACCCGCTTCGATCAGCGCACGTATCTGCTCCGCGACCTGCCGGTACAGGCGGCGCGGCTCCAGCGCGACAAACATGGATACCCTCCCGAACACCACTCCCACGGCGCCCATGCGGTCAGATTGTCTGACCAATTTGCACTATGAGTGATTTTCAGTACGTGTCAAGCGGCAGTTGGTTGCCTTGCATTTCATCCTGTCGGATCTTGCGCAGGCTGTTTGAGTGCCGGGGGCATTGCGATTCCTAGGCGTGTGCTCAGGATCTGGAAGGCGGCGGCTGTATCCGGATCCAGCTGGACCCCGTCCTTCTCCCGCAGCCTTGCCACCGCCCATTCCCGATCGCCGGGCGCCAATACCGTCTGCCCCTCGCGTGCCCTTGAATGGCGCAGCCGGTGCAGATAGCGCCGCATGCCATCGTCGAAGACGTCGCGTTCCACGAAAGCGTCCGGTTTGATGGCCAGGGTGAAGGCGCCAAGCTGGCGGGGGGTTGCAACATCCGGCCCGCCCATGGGCGCGATGTCGAATGACAGGCGCATGCCGGTGAGGACGGCGCTGAAGATTTCCGCCATGCCCGCCAAAGCCGCTCCCTTGAAGCCGAAGGCCGCGCCGACCGGCGCCAGCATATCCGTCAAATGCGCGTCGGTCGTGTCCAGGCCGTCCTGGTCCGATGCCACGGCCTCGGGTAGCGGCAGGCCGAGGCTGCGATAGAGCAGGACCCGGTTGAAGGGCACGGCGCTTGTGGCCATGTCCAGAAGCCAGGGATCCTCGTTTGGCGCCGGCACTGCAACCGCGATGGGATTGGTGCCGTGGAACCGCTCCGCCCCGTCATGGAGGCGGACGAAGCTGTCGGAATTGCAGAAGGTCAGACCGATAAAGCCCTGCCGTGCCGCTTCCAGCGAATAAGTGCCGGCAGGACCGAAATGCGAGGTGTTGCGGATGGCGACCGCGCCGATTCCGAACTGGCCTGCCAGCCCGATGGCATTGTCCATGGCCGTATAGGCCGCCAGCGCGCCATGAGCGTGATCGGCATCGAGTGTCATCACCGCGCCAAAGCCGGACAGGCGGCGCAGGCTGGGCGTCCGATTGACCCGGCCGCCCTCCAGCACAGTGACATAGTGGGGAAGAAGCCGGATGCCGTGGCTGTCCACGCCGTGGCGCGTACCGTGCATCATCGCCCGGGTTGCAGCCTGCGCGGTTGCGTCGTCCGCGCCGATCGCCAGCAGCGTTTCGACCGAGAAGCGGCTGAGTTCGGCCAGGGGGATGCAAGGCGAGGCAGAGGGTGGTGCAGAAGGTTGGCCAGAAGCTTGAACGGGGGATGCGGCAGACGCCGAGAGATCAGAATGTTCCATCAAGCCCGCACCTCCCTGCTGTCCGATGAAAAATGTCTAATGCATACACTAGACGTTCTGTCGCACTTGTGCAATCCCTGTAGACAACCCGAAAGACTGAGATTGCATGCAGCCGATCCCTCCAACCACCGCGCCCAAGCTTTACCGCCGTGCCTGCGACAGGCTGGCGCGCGAGATCAGCAGTGGCCTGATCGCGGCGGGAACGCGTTTGACGGAGACGGCGGTTGCCGAACGGTTCGCCATCAGCCGGGCACCGGCCCGCCAGGCTCTGGCCGAACTTGAGGAGCGAGGCCTGGTGCGAAAGGCGCAGGGCCGCGGATATGAAGTCGAAACCGTCGCCGCCGATCCCCGCGCTGCAAGGGCGGAGCCGGTCGCCGACGCGATTGTTCAGGAGCTTCAACCCCATGCGAGTTGGGAGCTGATCTATCCGGATGTCGAAATAGAGGTCGTGTCGCGAACCGCAATGGCAAGCTGGCGCATCAACGAGGCTTTGCTCGCCCGGCATTTCGGAGTGAGCCGGACGGTCGCCCGGGAAGTGGTGGCAAGGCTTCAGGAAAGAGGCATTGTCCGCAAGGATGCCAGCGCCCGCTGGATCGCACCGGCGCTGACGGAACGGCATATCAATGAATTATACGAGCTGCGCTGGGTGTTGGAGCCGCTGGCCCTTGCAAAGGCTGTTCCGCTTCTGCCGCAGGGATGTCTGGCTCGGCTGCGGCGACATCTGGAAGAGGCGGTTGCAGCGCAGCGGGTCGATAGTGACCGGCTCGATCAGCTGGAGCAGGAACTGCATGTCGATCTTCTTGGATATTGCGGCAACCATGCCCTTTTGCGAGCGGTCAGCCTGCCGCAGGCGTTGCTCGTCGCCCACCATTTTCTCTACCGCCGCACCGCCGACATGTTCGAGAGCGAGCCCTTCCTGCCCGAGCACCTGAAGGTCGTCGAATGCCTGGAACGGCAGGATGTCGACGCCGCTTGCGAGGCGCTTGCCGATCATCTGAAGGTGTCGCGCCATCGCGCCATGCTGCGCATCCGTGCCGTGGCAGATGTCATCACGCCGGTGGACCTGCCTTACCTGGAGCGCCTGTAGGGCAAAAACCTGGTGAACCACAGGCGCGCGCATCGCCTGCAAGCCGAGATGCGCATCGGAGGAGGAGCCGGTCATGAAGATTACTGCCGTTGAACCCTTTATCCTGCATCTGCCGCTGACGTCGCAATCCATCTCGGATTCCACCCACAGCATCACACATTGGGGCGTGGTCGGCGCCAAGATCACCACGTCCGATGGGCTGGAGGGCTATGGCTTCACCGGGACGCATGCCCATTTGGCCTCCGACCGGCTGATCACCGCCTGCATCCGCGACGCTTACGCGCCGCTGCTGCTCGGGGAGGATGCAAGCGCCCATCAGCGTTTGTGGACGAAACTCGCCCGATATCCGGCATTGCAATGGGTGGGACGGGCCGGCATCACGCATCTTGCGCTGGCGGCGGTCGATGTCGCCTTGTGGGATCTCGCCGCGAAACGGGCCGAAATGCCGCTCTGGGCATTGTTGGGCGGCGCGAGAACCGAGGCGCTGGAGGCCTATAATACCGATATCGGCTGGATTTCCTTTTCGCAGGAGGCGCTCGTCGAGGGGTGCGCGCGCGCCGTGGAGGAGGAGGGTTTCACGCGTATCAAGATCAAGGTCGGCCATGATGATCCGAACACCGACATTGCGCGGCTGCAGGCGGTTCGCAAGCGGGTCGGCGACAGGATCCGTATCGCTATCGACGCCAATGGCCGTTGGGATCTGCCCACCTGCCAGAGATTCTGCGCGCGGGCGGCGGATCTCGACATCTACTGGTTCGAGGAGCCCATGTGGTATGATGATATCGCAAGCCATGCCGCGCTTGCCCGCAATACGGCCATTCCCGTCGCTTTGGGTGAGCAGCTTTACACGCTGGATGCGTTTCGCAGCTTCATCAATGCCGGTGCCGTGCACTATGTCCAGCCAGACGTGACGCGGCTGGGCGGGATCACGGAATATATTCAGGTCGCCGATCTCGCTCTGGCCAACCGGTTACCCGTCGTGCCGCATGCCGGGGAGATGAGCCAGGTGCATGTCCATCTGAGCTATTGGCATCCGGCCTCGACCATTCTCGAATATATTCCGTGGATCAAGGATCATTTCCACGAGCCGGCGCAGGTGGAGAACGGTATTTTCCGCCGGCCGCAGCAGCCAGGCGCCAGCACGACGCCGCTTGCCGGGAGCATGGAACGCTTCGGAAAATCCATCGATTGAGAGGGTGCCGGGTTCCGGCGCAGCCCTGCTTTGCCTATACCGGCAGAGCAGGCCAGAGGAGACGCCCCATGAACGCCTTGAAAGCATCGCCAAAACGCATCGATCACCTGGTTTTGGCGGTGCGCGACCTCGATGCCGTGGCTGAACGGTATCGGGCCCTTGGCTTCCAGGTCGGCGGGCGCAATCGCCATCCCTGGGGCACGGAAAACCGCATCGTGCAGTTTCACTCCTCCTTCCTGGAGTTGATCACAGTCGGCGATGAAAGCCTGATCGAGGAACACCGGCCGGGCCACTTCAGCTTCGGTGCCTTTGTTCGGGATTACCTCGCCCGGCGCGAGGGGCTCGCCATGCTCGTTCTCGACAGCGAGGATGCACGGCACGATGCGCACCGCTTTGCCAAGCGCGGCATCGGCGCCTTCGAACCCTTCTTCTTTGAACGCAAGGGACGCCGTCCGGATGGCAGCGAAACCCATGTGGCCTTCACGCTGGCCTTTGCTCATGATCCGGCCGTGCCGGATGCCTCCTTCTTCGTCTGCCAGCAGCATTTCCCGGATGCCTTCTGGAACACGGCTTTCCAGCAGCATGCCAACGGCGCCAGGAACGTCACCGAGGTCACGGTGCAAGCGAGCGATCCGGGCCATCATGCCGCATTTCTGCAGGCCTTTGCCGATGGCGCCTTCGTGCCGCAGGACGCAGTCCTGCCTTTGCAAAAACAGGGACGCATCGCGATTTCGCCTGACGCGGGGGCGGGCGGGCTTGTCGCCTTTACCCTTCTCGTCGACGATCTGGCCGCAGTGTCGGCGCTGCTTGGCAAAGAGGGGATCGAATATTCCATCGGGCAAGGCCGGATCACGATCCCGGCGCATGCCTGGTTCGGTGTCGATCTGCAGTTCGAGATGTCGCGCTAGAAGCCTGTCGCCGTCGCCGCGAAGCGCTCAAGACCTCAGCTTTCCAGCCACCGCCGCCTTGATGCGGTAAGATGCGCATGCATCGTGGCTTGCGCCGCAAGTGGATCGCGGGCCTCGAGCGAGGCGAGGATCGCCTCGTGCTCCAGCAAAGCCTCCGACCAGGTTTCGGGCGTTTCGAAGCGGCCGCGCATATGGTCGGAGATCGGGCTGTGCCGCTCATCGAAGAGGTTGGCAACGATTTCCGCCAGAACCGAGTTTCCGGCCTGTTCCGCAATGGTCAGATGGAAAAGCCGATCCTGATCGATGGGCTTTCGTCCTTCGGCGATTTCCTGGCGCATGCTGTCGAGGATGCCGGACAGAGTGGCCAGCGTCGCTTGCGTCATCGCCGCTGTGGCCTTGGCGATCACCGCGCTTTCGATCACGGCGCGCGCCTGCATCAGTTCGGTCGGGCTTTCACCCAGAGAACGGCCCGACGGCGCGGTCTTGCCCGCCGACAGGACATAGATGCCAGAGCCCATGCGGATCTCGATCGATCCGTCGATTTCCAGTGCGATCAGGGCCTCTCGCAGCGAGGGGCGCGATACGCCGAGCGTCTGGGCAAGTTCCCGTTCCGGTGGCAGCCGCGATCCTGCCGGATATTGGCCGTTCTGGATCAATAGCCGGACCTGATCGGCGATCTGCTGATAGAGACGTTTCGGAAGGGTCATTCTGGTCAGGCCAATCCTCGGTGATGATTGCAGTTTACGCATATTAATCGGTCAATAAGGCGCGTTTCAAGCAAAATCGAAAATTGGCTTGACCAATTATTGTGGCCTGTCCTATGTCTTGCGGCGAGGAAGTCGGGGAGGCTTTCGCAAGTCTGGAGGAGATCGCGATGGGAGGAGTGTCGCTTGCACAGCGCGAGCGCGAACCCGCGCCGCTGCTTTTGAAACTCGAGGATGTGTCCAAGGAGTTTCCCGGCGTGAAGGCGCTGCAGGGCGTGCGGCTCGAATTGCGTGCGGGCGAAGTCCACGCTGTCTGCGGCGAAAACGGCGCCGGAAAATCGACCCTCATGAAGATCATCAGTGGTGTCTACCAGCGCGATGCCGGCGACATGATCTACAAGGGGCAGACGGTCCACTTCACCTCGACGCTGCAATCGGAAGCGGCGGGCATTGCAATCATCCATCAGGAACTCAATCTCGTTCCGCATCTCACCGTCGCCGAAAACATCTATCTCGCCCGCGAGCCGCGCCGCGGCTTCATGGTGGACAGACGCAAATTGCGGGAGGATTCCCGGCGCTGTCTTCATCGCCTGGGCGTCGACATCGATCCGGATGCGCAGGTGCGCACGCTCTCCGTCGCCCAGCGTCAAATGGTGGAAATCGCCAAGGCTCTGTCGCTTGAAGCCTCCGTGCTGATCATGGACGAGCCCACCTCCTCGCTGACCGAACAGGAGGCGCAGCTCCTTTTTCGTGTCATCCGCGATCTCAAGCGAGACGGCACCGGTATCATCTACATTTCCCATCGCCTCGACGAAATGGCCGAAATCGTCGATCGGGTAACGATCCTGCGTGACGGCCGCTATATCTCCACCGACGACTTCGCGGCGATCAGCGTGGACGACATCGTGGCGCGCATGGTCGGCCGTTCGCTGGATGAAAAATTTCCCGCACCGACGCGGCATCCCAGCCGCAATGTCATCTTCTCCGTTTCGGGCCTCAGCCGGCACGGTGTCTTTTCCGACATCAGTTTCGAGCTCAGGCGCGGCGAGATCCTCGGTTTCGCCGGCCTGATGGGAGCCGGACGCACGGAAGTGGCACGCGCGATCTTCGGTGCCGATCCATTCGACAGCGGGACGATCACGCTGGAGAACCGTCCGCTGTCGCCCCGCGATCCGCAAGCGGCCATAGATGCGGGCATTGCCTATCTCTCCGAAGACCGCAAGGCCGAGGGGCTGGCGGTCAAGATGCCGGTGGATGCCAATCTGATGCTGGCGAATATGAGCGCGGTTGCCAGTCCCTTTGGCGTCATCGATCGCGAATTGCACCGGCAGTCCAGCCAGCACTATGTCGATCTTCTGACGATCCGCACGCCGGGCCTCAAGCAGCCGGTGCGTCTGCTCTCGGGCGGCAATCAACAGAAGATCATCATTGGCAAATGGCTGTTCCGGCAGCCGAAGATCATGTTTTTCGATGAGCCGACGCGCGGCATCGATGTCGGCGCCAAGCTCGCCATCTACCGGGTCATGGACGAATTGGCGGCAAAGGGCATCGGCATCGTCCTGATCAGCTCCGAGCTTCCGGAAATTCTCGGCCTGTCGGATCGCGTCGCGGTCTTCCACGAAGGCCGTATCACCGCAACGCTGACGACGCGCGAGACGTCGCAGGAAGACATCATGCTGTATGCCTCCGGCCGAAGCCGGCAGCGCGAGCGAGGAATGACCCATGGCTGACATGACCACCGGCAAGCCGCAGCAGGCTGAAAGACGTAAGGGTTTGAGCGATCGGCAGAAGGATATCATCCAGAAATTCGCAGCCCTCGGCAGCCTTGTGATCCTGGCGGCGGTCTTTGCCGTCACCTCGAATGCCTTCCTGACCGTCAATAACGGCATGACGATCGCGCTGCAGGTCACCTCGATCGCGCTGCTCGGCATCGGCGCGACCTATGTCATCATTACCGGCGGCATCGACCTGTCGGTGGGTTCGGTCCTGGCGCTTTCGGGTGTCGTGGCGGCACTTGCGGTGAAGGAGCTCGGCGCGCCGGTCTGGATCGGCATGCTCCTCGGGATACTGACCGGCTCCGCCTGCGGCCTGATCAACGGCCTTGTCATTACCAGGCTGCGGCTTCCGCCCTTCATTGCCACGCTCGGCATGATGCTGATCGCCCGTGGCGTCGCGCTGCAGATCACCGGCGCCCGGGCCGTGTCGGGACTGGGCGAGACCTTCGGCGTCCTCGGCAATGGCTCGCTGCTGCGTTTCGAGACGATCGACGAGCAGGGCTTCCCCGTGGTGAGCTTTCCGGGAATTCCCTATCCCGTCGTGCTGATGATCGTGATTGCGCTTGCCGCAGCCTTCGTCCTGAACCGCACGGTGCTGGGTCGCCATATCTACGCCACCGGATCCAATGCCGATGCCGCGCGGCTCTCGGGCGTCAATGTCGCTCGCGTCACAGCGTTCACCTATATCGTATCGGGGACGCTGGCCGGCCTGACGGGCTGCGTTCTTATGTCGCGGCTGGTCACGGCCCAGCCGAACGAGGGTGTGGCCTATGAGCTGGATGCCATTGCATCGGCCGTAATCGGCGGAACGTCCCTGATCGGCGGCGTCGGGACGATCTCCGGCACTTTCATCGGCGCCTTCGTCATCGGCATCCTGCGCAACGGGCTCAACATGAACGGCGTCTCCGCCTTCACACAGCAGATCATCATCGGCCTCGTCATCCTCGGCACCGTCTGGATCGATCAGATCCGCAACCGGAAATGAGCCGGCCGGTCATTGAACACGGGAAGGGGAGGAGCCTTCCCCCGCATCGGCCCCCGGCAGGGACCGGCAAACTCAGGAGGAGAAACTATGCGTAAACTTGCTTTGGCCCTTGCGGCCTCCGTCTTCGTGCTTTCGGGCGCCGCCTCGGCATCCGCAGGCGAAATCGCCGTCATCGTCAAGACCGTCAACTCGACCTTCTGGCAGAATGTGCAGAAGGGCGCGGATGCGGCGATCGGCAAGCAGAAGGCGCATACGATGACCTTCCAGGGTCCGGCTGCGGAATCGGCCATCGCCGACCAGGTCAACATGGTGGAGAACGCCGTCAACCGGAAGGTCGACGCCATTCTTCTGGCGCCGTCCGATCCGGACGCGCTGGTTCCTGCCGTCAAGAAGGCCTGGGAGGCGCGTATCCCGGTCGTGATCATCGACTCCATGCTCTCCAAGGATGCCGAGAAATACTACCAGGCCTTCCTCGCGACCGATAACAAGGCCGCCGGTGAACTGGCCGCCAAGGCGCTCATCGAGAAGGTCGGCACGCAGGGCAAGATCGCCGTGATGTCCTATGTCGCGGGTGCAGGTTCCGAGATCGGTCGCGTGGGTGGCTTTACAGATTACATCAAGGCCAATTCGAAGCTCGAGATCGTCGGCCCCTTCTATTCGCAGTCGCAAATGGCCACCGCCCTGAACCAGACGACGGACGTGCTTGCCGCCAATGCGGATCTGAAGGGCATTTTCGGTGCCAATGAGCCGACAGCCATCGGCATGGGTCGCGCCATCAAGCAGGCCGGCAAGGCCGGCAAGATCACGGCCATCGGCTTTGACGGCAATCAGGACCTGCAGGAATTCGTCGAGGATGGCACGCTGGAAGCAACGGTCGTCCAGGGCTCCTATCAGATGGGCGAAAAGGGCGTCGACACGCTGTTGAAGCTTTTGAACAAGGAGAAGGTCGAGAAGTTCATCGACACCGGCGTCGTGGTTGTCACCAAGCAGAACATCGACAAGCCGGAAGCCAAGAACGTTCTCTACTAAAACATATGGGCACGCGGGCCTTTGTCCGCGTGCCTGCCTCCACGGATCAGATGACGGGCACGACAATGCAGGTGAACGACAGGCGCAGTCTGCGCCATCGCGATGTTTCCTTCACAGCGATGGGTCTCGGCTGCGCGCAGATGGGCAGTCTCTATCGCTGGACGAGTTACCAGGAATCGCTCGGCGCATTCCAAGCCGCCTGGGCGGCGGGAATCCGCTATTTCGATACGGCACCTTTTTACGGCTATACGCGGTCGGAGCGACGCCTCGGAACCATGCTGACCGAACAGGAGGGCGCCGATTATGTGCTGTCCACCAAGGTCGGCCGCCTCATGGTGGCGGATGGGACGGTGGGGCCGGAGTCGGACGGCTTCGTGCGGCCCCTGCCATTCCGCCCGGTCTATGACTACAGCTATGACGCCATCCTGAGGTCGTTCGAGGAAAGCCAACACCGCCTTGGCGTCTTGCAGCCGGATATTCTCTTCGTTCACGACATCGGCCGCGTGACCCATGGCGACCGGCACGCGCATTACTGGCATCAGTTGACCAAAGGCGGCGGCTTCAAGGCACTGGGAGAATTGCGGTCGGCCGGGCGCATCAAGGCCATCGGGCTTGGGGTCAACGAATGGCAGGCCGTCTGGGAGGCGATGGACGAATTCGATATCGACGCAGCCATGCTGGCCGGGCGCTACACGCTGATCGAGCAGGAGAGCCTGAAGCTTCTGGACCGCGCGGCAAGAGAGGGTGTCGGCATCGTCGTGGCCGGTGCATTCAATTCCGGGCTTCTTGCCGGCAATCGCAAGTTTAACTATGCGGACGCGCCCGCCGCTCTCCTGGCGCAGGTGGCCGAAGTGGAAGCGGCCTGCGCCGCCGAGGGCGTGTCCATGCAGGCGGTGGCGCTGAATTTCCCGCTCTTTCACCCGGCCGTGGTGACCGTCGTTTCCGGCGCCCGCAATGCGGAGCAGATCAAGGCGAACATTGCCTGGATGGAAGAGGATATTCCGCATTCGGTCTGGACCGCGCTGAAGGCCAGGGGCGTCATTGCCGATGGCGCACCGATCGGAGGCTGACGATGATCATCGACGCGCATCAGCATTTCTGGCTCATGGCAAACCGGCAGGGACAGTGGCCGCCGCCGGAGCTTGCGGCGATCCACCGGGATTTTTTGCCGGCGGATCTCGAGCCGCAGCTGAAAGCCGCAGGCGTCGATGCAACCATCGTCGTCCAGTCTTTGCCGAGCCTCGAGGATACCCGCTTCCTGCTCGATCTGGCGGAACGGCATGCCTTCGTGCTGGGGGTTGTCGGCTGGGTTGACTTGAAGGCGTCGAATGCCGCCGCAACGATTGCAGACATGGCCGCGCATCCCAAGCTCAAGGGCCTGCGCCCCATGCTGCAGGACATAGACGACGACGGCTGGATCGATGATCCGGCGCTCGATCCGGCCATCAAGGCCATGATCGAGGCCGGCCTCGCCTTCGACGCGCTGGTCCTGCCGCGCCATCTCCAGCCGCTCATGCGCTTTGTCGAGCGCCATCGCGACCTCAGGATCGTCATCGACCACGGCGCGAAGCCAGTGATCGCCAAAGGTCTCTATGGCGATTGGCGGCGGGCGATGGAGCGGCTCGCGCAGTTCGACACCGTGTCGTGCAAGCTGTCCGGCCTCCTGACGGAAGCAGGCGATCAGCGGCCCGAGGCGGTGCGTCCGTATGGCGAGACGATCCTCGAGCTTTTCGGACCGGACCGCGTGATCTGGGGCAGCGACTGGCCGGTGCTGACCCTGGCTGCGGATTACCGGACCTGGTTCGCCCAGGCGCGGGACATGGTTCCGGCAGGCGCGCATGCGCAGGTGTTCGGCGGCAATGCCCGGCGCTTCTATCGGCTTTGAAGGAGATTGACGATGCAACGCATGGGTATGGTGATTGGCCTGCATCCGGAAAAGGTGGACGAGTACAAGAGGCTGCATGCTGCGGTCTGGCCGGAAATCCTCGATCTTCTCACACGCTCGCATGTGAAGAATTACTCGATCTTTCTGAAGGAGCCGGAAAACCTGCTCTTCGGCTACTGGGAATATCATGGCGCGGATTTTGCCGCCGACATGGAGAAGATCGCCGCCGATCCGAAGAACCAGGAATGGTGGTCCTTCTGCATCCCCTGCCAGAAGCCTTTCGAGACCCGGAAGGATGGCGAGTGGTGGGCGATGATGGAAGAGGTTTTCCATCTGAATTGAAGAAGGATATCAGATGACTACACTTCAGGGAAAGGTCGTCGTCGTGACGGCGGCAGGACAGGGCATCGGCCGGGCGAGCGCGCTGGCATTTGCCGCGGCCGGCGCAAGCGTCTGGGCGACCGATATCAATGAAACGGCGCTGTCCGCGCTGGAGGCGACATCCGGCCTGCAAACAGCCCGCCCGATGTGCTACGGAAGCAGGATGTGACGGCCTTCTTCGACAGGATCGGGCAGGTCGACATCCTGTTTAACTGCGCCGGCATCGTGCATGGCGGAACGGTGCTCGACATGGCCGAGGAGGATCTGGACTTTGCCTTCGACCTCAATCTCCGCGCCATGGTCTGGACGATCCAGGCCGTTCTTCCAGGCATGCTGGAACGGGGAGAGGGCAGCATCATCAACATGGCCTCCATCGCCTCCTCCCTCAAGGGCGTGCCCAATCGCTGCGCCTATAGCGTCACCAAAGCGGCGGTCATCGGCCTGACCAAATCGGTGGCGGCGGATTATGTCGGCAAGGGCATACGCTGCAACGCGATCTGCCCTGGAACGGTCGAGAGCCCTTCGCTGGAAGAGCGGATGCATGCGCAGGGCAATTACGAGCAGGCGCGCGCGGCCTTCATCGCCCGTCAACCCATGGGGCGGCTCGGCCGGCCGGAGGAGATCGCGGATCTCGCCGTCCATCTTGCCGGCGCAACCTATACCACCGGCCAGGCCTTCGGCATCGATGGCGGCTGGTCTCTCTGAGATCGACCGTCCGGAACACAGTGAAAGGATAATCTCGTGAAACTACTTCGTTATGGAGAGCCCGGCGCGGAACGCCCCGGCCTTGTCGATGCCAATGGCACGATCCGCGATCTCTCCGGCCAGGTGACGGACATCGGCGGCGCCGCTCTTGATCCGGCAGAGCTTGCACGACTGGCGGCGATCGATCCGTCGAGCCTTCCGGAGGTTCCGGCCGGTGGGCGTCTCGGTCCTTGCGTGGCCGGCACCGGCAAATTCATCTGCATCGGGCTCAACTATTCCGATCATGCCGCCGAATCCGGCATGGCCGTTCCGCCCGAGCCGGTCATCTTCATGAAGGCGACGTCCGCCATTTGCGGCCCCAATGACGATGTGCTGATCCCGCGCGGCTCGGAAAAGACCGATTGGGAGGTCGAACTCGGCATCGTCATCGGCAAGACGGCGAAATATGTCTCGCAGGACGAGGCGCTCGATTATGTCGCGGGCTATTGCGTCAGCCATGACGTGTCGGAGCGCGCTTTCCAGGCGGAACGCGCCGGCCAGTGGACCAAGGGCAAATCCTGCGACACATTCGGGCCGATCGGCCCCTGGCTGGTCACCAAGGACGAGGTGGCCGATCCGCAGAACCTGTCGATGTGGCTGAAGGTCAATGGCGAGACCATGCAGAACGGCACCACCGGCACCATGGTCTATGGCGTGGCCTTCCTCGTCTCCTACCTGTCGCAATTCATGTCGCTGCAGCCCGGCGACGTGATCTCCACCGGCACGCCGCCCGGCGTCGGCATGGGCATGAAGCCGCCGCGCTATCTGAAACCCGGTGATGTGGTGGAGCTCGGCATCGACGGTCTCGGCACCCAGAAACAGACCTTCCGGGCGGATGCCTGATGGCGGTTCTTCACACCAATGTGCGCATGCCGTCGCGCCGGCCCGGTGCCGGAGGCCTTCTGGCGAGACACCGGGCAGGGCCCCCTGGGCAGGCACCGGGCCGGCTCTGGTCTGGCCCCGGTCAGGCCCTGGGCAGGCCCTGGTCAGGTATGAGAGGTTGACATGACCCGCATTACCAATCTTCGCGTTTTCGATTTGCGCTTCCCGACATCGGCCAGCCTGGACGGCTCGGATGCGATGAATCCGGATCCGGACTATTCGGCCGCCTATGTGATCCTGGAAACGGATCGTGCCGATCTTGCCGGCCACGGCCTGACCTTCACGATCGGCCGCGGCAACGATATCTGCTGCATGGCGATCGAAGCCATGCGGCATCTGGTGGTCGGTGTCGATCTTGCCGAGGTGAAGGCGGCGCCAGGCAAATTCTGGCGCAAGCTGACGGGCGACAGCCAGTTGCGCTGGATCGGCCCGGATAAGGGCGCCATGCATCTGGCGACCGGTGCCGTCGTCAATGCCCTCTGGGACGCCATGGCGAAGGAAGCGGGCCTTCCCGTTTGGAAATACGTGGCGACGATGACGCCGGAGGAAATCGCCGACATCGTCGATTACCGCTATCTCACCGATGCGCTGACACGCGAGGAGGCGCTGGCGCTTCTGAAGAAGGCGGAGAGCGGCAAGGCCGATCGCATGGCCGATCTGGAGCGCGAGGGCTATCCCTGCTACACCACATCCGCAGGTTGGCTCGGCTATGGAGATGAAAAACTGCGCCGCCTGGCGCAGGAGGCGGTCGATCAGGGCTTCAACCACATCAAGATGAAAGTGGGCCGCGACCTCACCGATGATATACGCCGCCTGACCATTGCGCGCGAGGTCATCGGCCCCGACCGGTATCTGATGGTGGATGCCAATCAGGTCTGGGAGGTCGGCGAGGCGATCGACTGGATGCAGAAGCTGGCCTTCTGCAAACCCTTCTTCATCGAGGAGCCGACCAGTCCGGACGATGTGGCCGGCCACCGCAAGATCCGCCAGGCGATTGCCCCGATCAAGGTCGCCACCGGCGAAATGTGCCAGAACCGCATCATGTTCAAGCAGTTCATCACCGAAGGCGCGATCGATATCGTACAGATCGACTCCTGCCGCATGGGCGGTTTGAACGAGGTGCTGGCGGTGCTGCTTCTGGCGGCGAAATACGATAAACCGGTCTGGCCGCATGCCGGCGGCGTCGGGCTCTGCGAATATGTCCAGCATTTGTCGATGATCGATTACATCGCGGTTTCCGGCACCAAGGATGGGCGGGTAATCGAATATGTCGATCATCTCCACGAGCATTTCCTCGATCCCTGCAGGATCGAGAATGCGGCCTATATGCCGCCGACCCAACCGGGATTCTCCATCGAGATGAAGCCGGAATCGATTGCCGCCTATACTTTCGTCAAGGAGACCGCGGCATGACGGCTTACCTGACGAGCAGTGCAAGCTGCGCCAAGAGGCAAAGGACCTTCCGATGAAAGCTCTCATCTGCGACGAGCCAGGCCGTCTTTCCGTCGTGGACCGGCCGATCCCGCAACGCGGGGAAGGCGATGTTCTGGTGCGGATCCGCCATGTCGGCATCTGCGGCACCGATTTCCACATCTATGCCGGCAAGCATCCGTTTCTGGCCTATCCAAGGGTCATGGGCCACGAGCTTTCCGGCACCGTGGAAGAAGCCCCAGCCGGCAGTGCGCTGAAGCGGGGCGACGGCGTCTACATCGTTCCCTATCTCTCCTGCGGCACCTGTCACGCCTGTCGCAAGGGCCTGACCAATGCCTGCCAGAACATTCAGGTCCTCGGCGTCCACTGCGACGGCGGCATGGCGGAATATCTCTCCGTTCCCGAGCAGAACGTCATCCCGACGGGTGGGATCGCCCTTGCCGATGCGGCCATGATCGAATTTCTGGCGATCGGCGCGCATGGCGTCAGGCGCGGCGATCTCGGGCCGCGCGATCGGGTTCTCGTCACCGGTGCCGGGCCTATCGGCATGTCGGCAATCATCTTTGCGAAAGCGCGGGGATCGCAGGTCACCGTCATGGATACGCGCGAGGACCGGCTGGCCTTTGCGGTCGATCGTCTTGGCGCCGATGCCCGCATCTTTGCCGATGCAGGCGCCGAAGCGGCGGTTCAGGAGATGACGCAGGGTGACGGATTCGACGTCGTGATCGATGCCACCGGCAATGCCATCCCCATGCAGCGGGGCTTCCAGTTCCTCGCCCATGGTGCCCGTTACGTTCTGCTGTCCGTCGTGCGCCAGGATATCACCTTCTCCGATCCGGAGTTCCATAAGCGGGAAGCGACGCTGATGGCGAGCCGCAATGCGCAGCCGGAGGATTTTGCCGAAGTGGTGCGGCAGATGCAGGCCGGAAGGGTTCCCACACGCGCCTTGAATACCCATGTTGGTCGTCTGGATGATGGCGTTGCGCTCTTCGATGCGTGGGCGCGGCCGGAGGCAGGCGTGATCAAGGCCATATTGGAGGTTTGAAATGACGACTCGTCGAATCCTGCGGCTGAATCCGGCGGACAATGTTGTCGTTGCTATTGCCGACCTGCCGGCCGGCAGCACGATCGAGAGCGGGATCCTTGCCCGTGCCCGCGTGCCGCGTGGCCACAAGATCGCCGCACGACCGATCGCGCCCGGCGAGCCGATCCGCAAGTTCGGTCAGATCATCGGCTTTGCCAGCACGGCGATCGAGCCCGGTGAGTGGGTGCACGAAAAAAACGTCACCATGGGAGAGGATTTCGAGCGCGATTATGCCTTCGCCGCCGATGCGACCGCTGTGGAGGGGCTGCGGGACGGGGAGGTTCCGGCATTCTTCGAGGGCTTCCGCCGCGCCGATGGCCGTGCGGGAACACGCAACTATATCGGCATTCTGTCCTCGGTGAACTGTTCCGCCACGGTGGTCGATTATGTGGCCGACGAGATCATGCGCTCCGGCATTCTCGCCGATTACCCGGATATCGACGGCATCGTGCCTCTTCCGCATGGCCAGGGCTGCGGCATGGCAGGGAAGGGCGAGGCTTTCGACATTCTGGCGCGGACCCAATGGGGCTATGCCAGCCACCCGAATTTCTCCGCGGTCCTTCTTGTCGGCCTCGGCTGCGAAGTCTTCCAGATCCCGCGCATGAAGGAGATGTACAGGATCGCCGAGGGTGATCATTTCCAGTCGCTGACGATCCAGGAGACCGGCGGCACGCGCAAGGCCGTCGAGGCGGGGGTCGCCCGCGTTAGGGAGATGCTGCCCTTTGCGGCGCGCAACAAGCGGCAGCCGATCGCGGCCTCCGAACTCAGCCTCGCTTTGCAATGCGGCGGCTCGGATGGCTATTCCGGCCTGACGGCCAATCCGGCGCTTGGCGTGGCGGCTGATATGCTGGTGCGCCAGGGCGGAACGGCCATCCTCTCCGAAACCCCGGAAATCTACGGGGCGGAACATCTTTTGACCCGCCGGGCGGAAAGCGCCGAAGTCGGGCAGAAGATCGTCGACCTCATCGCCTGGTGGGAGGCCTATACGGCCCGCAACGGCGGCGAGATGAACAATAACCCCTCGCCGGGCAACAAGGCCGGCGGTTTGACCACCATTCTCGAGAAATCCCTGGGCGCGGTGGCCAAGGGCGGAAACTCCACCCTGCGCGGAGTCTATCGCTATGCGGAGAAGATCGACCGCAAAGGCTTCGTCTACATGGATACGCCCGGATACGACCCGGTGGCGGCGACCGGCCAGGTGGCGGGCGGCGCCAATATCCTCTGTTTCACCACCGGCCGCGGTTCTGCCTATGGCTGCAAGCCGGTGCCCTCCATCAAGCTCGCCACCAATAGCGAGCTGTTTGCGCGCATGCCGGAGGATATGGACATCAATTGCGGTGATATCGTCGAGGGTGTGACGCTGGAGGAAAAGGGTCGCCAGATCTTCGCGGAGATCCTGGCCGTGGCATCGGGCAAGCCGACGAAATCGGAAACACTGGGCTATGGCCGCAACGAATTCGTGCCCTGGCAGATCGGCGCGGTGATGTGAGCGGGGCTGGAACCGCTCGCACCGGGCGCAAGGCCGCTCACGCCACAAGACGATCCTGGGCGATCAGGCTTTCGAGCGCCTCCTCGTCCATGGGTTTGCCGACCAGGTAGCCCTGCAACTGATCGCAGCCCGCCGCACCGAGCGCTCGCGCCTGGCTTTCGGTCTCGATCCCTTCTGCGGTGACGGGAATATTGAGCGCGGCGGCAAGCGCGATCGTCGCCTTCAACACGCCGGGTCCTTTCGCCTCATCGTCAAGACCCCAGACCAGAGACCGGTCGAGTTTCATCCGGTCGAACCCGAATTGGCGCAAGGCGCCGATGCTGGCAAAACCGCAGCCGAAGTCATCCAGCGCGAACTGTATGCCGAGATCCTTCAGCGCATTGATGGCTCGCCGGGCCTGATCCGGATTGGAGATAAGGACGCCTTCGGTGATCTCCAGCGTCAGGCGGCGCGGATCGAATGCCTCCCTCTCCAGGAGGGCCGTGACCGAATCGACGAAGGTCGGGTTGCAAAGCTGGATCGGCGAGATGTTGACCGACAGGGTCAATCTATCCCAGCGGCCGGCCGAGCGGATCGCGGATGCCAGGATCTTCATGCCCAGTTCGTCGATCAGGCCCGATCGCTCCGCCAGGGGAATGAAGATGTCGGGGGCCACCGATCCTGTCGGGCTGCGCCAGCGGGCCAGGGCCTCGACACCGCATATCTTTTGCGTCGCGACGGAGATCAGCGGCTGGAAGACCGGCTTTATCAGGTCGCTGGCAATCGCCTGGCGCAGTTGTCCCTCCAGACTTGCAAGCTGCTCCCGTTCGGCATCCAGTTCCGGCCTGTAGGCATAGGCCCGGCCGCGGCCTGTCTGCTTGGCCTTGTAAAGGGCCATGTCGGCGCGCCTCACCAGTTCGAGAGGATCGAGCGTCGGGTCCTGCGAGCAATGGCCGACGCTTGATCCGATTTCGATCGTCCGTCCGCCAATGGCAAAGGGTTGCGCCAGGCAAGCGACGATCTCGGCACTCAAAGCGTCCGGCGGGGTTCGGCCGATCTGCAGCAAGGCGAACTCATCCCCGCCGAGACGCGCGGCATAAACTGCCTCCGGATGAACGGCCTGCAGGCGCTGCGCGACCATTTTTAGCAAGACATCGCCCACCGCATGGCCCCAGGCATCATTGACGGCCTTGAACCCGTCCAGATCCAGCAGGTGAAGGGTCAGCGTTTCGGTGGGTGCATATCCGACCCCGGCTGGCGCGGCGAGCCTTTCCAGCAAGCCGGTGCGGTTCAGGAGGCCCGTCAACCCGTCATGGCTGGCCTGGTGATGTGCCTTTTGCGCCATCGCGCGCAATATGGCTGCCTCTTTCCGGCTGGCCGTCAGGATCAGGATCATGAAGGCCAGCAGCAGGCCGGCGGCGGAGAGAATATAGGGTTTGATCCGCGCGAAGACGGCCGATCCGGGCTTTTGGCTC
This sequence comes from Rhizobium sp. SSA_523, assembly GCF_030435705.1. Lineage (NCBI taxonomy): Bacteria > Pseudomonadati > Pseudomonadota > Alphaproteobacteria > Hyphomicrobiales > Rhizobiaceae > Affinirhizobium > Affinirhizobium gouqiense. Next base: position 1,041,382 of record NZ_CP129381.1, on the reverse strand, counting down.
GGCCAGGCGAAGAAGGCGACCGGCTGCCCGTCAAACCCCGGCAAAGCGACGGTCAGCCCATCCTGCGGTGCAACGGGGTTGCGGCTTAGAGAAAGGCCCGTCAACTGATGCTCTGTCGCGATCTGCGCGACCACCTCGTCCGACAGGCGCTTGGAGAAACTAAGGACGGCAAGCGCGCTGTCCGTGGTCGTGCTCGAATAGGCCTGGATGGCCGAAGAGCCGATCAGGAGGATATCGGACCCGGCTCTGGCGAAGCTTAGAACCGGATCGCGTTTCGGTGCATTCGCCGCACGCATCATATCGGCAAAGCTTGCGCCGAAACGCTGGTAAGGGTCGAAGACCTGGCCCTTTTCGTAGGCGGAGATGACGACGCCGTTCCTGTCGAGGACGACGGCTGAATCGTAGAGTGGATAGGCTTCGGTCGTCTTTCCCCAGTTGTCATAGGTCCAGCTGCCGGCCTCTTCGGAGTTGACGGCCGTATAGGCGTCATCCCAGACGGCGTTGTCCCGGACGGTGGCCGCCAGCTTGGCCTTGAAGGATACGATGGCCGCGTTTGCCGCCCGCAGGGCCCTTTCGTCATCCATTCGATTGGCGGAATCGCGCATGACCAGAATGGCAAAGCCGAGGAGACCGGCAATGGAAAGCGCCAGCACAAGAGTGGTGAGGGCGGTTGCAAAGGCTATGCGTCGCGGCGCGGCTGTTTTGGAGGCGCCAGTCTTGTCGCTCATGAGAACATCCAGATGTCATTGAATGATGTCCAGGGGACGGCAGGGTGACGTCATGTCCGCATATGCGCTGCGACTAAAATAATAGGGCGTAACTCCTACAACCGCGCTAAGGCTTTAGATTAACAGATACTAAAATACAGGCCATGCGGCGAAGGTGTAGGTTGTGCTTCTGCTGTCGAAGCAACGTGGCGTCGAGGCTCAACCGCATTCCCTTCCGAAAGCTCCAAGTTTTACGATTCGCATCACACTTTCTTCATTACCCCTGACTAGCGTCCGCCGCTCCTGAGATTGATCAGAGGAGTACGGAATGATTCCGAAGCCAGGGTCCCTGTTGCAAGTGCTGCAAACCTCATTGTTTTTCCGCATTTTTGCCGTCAGCTTCATATCGATCCACGTGCCGCTGATTGCGCTGATCGTGTTCCTGCTCCTCGGCTTCGATCCGGATCGCACGGTGCTGTTCACCCTGCTATTGCTGGCCACGCTTGCAGGCACGGCGGCCTGCATGGCCGCACTCTGGCATCTCCTGCGGCCGCTCCGCTCCCTGTCCGGCGCGGTGGCAGGGTATCAGGCGGATGGCCTGCCGTTCCAGATGAATCTGCGCCGCAATGACGAGGTCGGCAGGCTGGCACAGGCTGTCACGGCGATGGTGGCACATGTCGACACCTTGATGAAGGAGCTGCGGCATCAGGCGACGACGGACAGTCTCACCGGGCTTGGCAATCGCAGATGGCTGGGAGAGCGGATCGGCGAGGAACAGTCCCGCGCGCTTCGCCAGAACGAAGACGTCTCCGTCATTCTCTTCGATCTCGATCATTTCAAGGACATCAACGACCGCTATGGCCATGTTGTGGGGGATCGGGTGCTGATGAGTGTCGGCGAAGTTGTCCGCGATTCGATCCGTCCTTACGATCTGGCTGCCCGTGTGGGAGGCGAGGAATTCTGCGTCATCCTTCCGCGCACCACTGTTGCCGAGGCGGCCGCCATTGCCGAGCGTATCCGTGCCAAACTGGAACTCAGCGTGATCACGCCGCTGGAAGCCGGACGAGTGACCGCGAGCTTCGGCGTCTGCGACAGCCGGCCGGGCGCGGGTCTTCATCAGATCCTTGCGGCAGCGGACGGTTTCCTGTACCGCTCCAAGCATGGCGGCCGCAACCGCGTGAGCACGTCGCAGTCGCTCGGGTCCTCGGCGCCGCTTCTGACCGATCCCTGACCTCGAACCGGTGGTCCGACCGGCCATCATGCTCGCTGCTTCGGGCCGTCTCTGTCTGTCCCCCAGCGGCTCGGACTGAGCTTGCATAGGCTCGGATCCGCCCGGGCCGTCAAGGCACGTGCAAGACGAAGGAATGTCATTGGCGGCGGGCATCGCGTTTTCGCCAATCTGGGCCTCCAGCCCCGTTCCGGTCGATCAATCACAAAAGGCAAGCAATGTCCTCCGATACCATCTCTCCCTCCACGCCCTCTGCCATCGGCACGGCCCAGGAGACGGCGAACTGGCCTGCCGTCGCCGCACTGGCTTTCGGACTGTTCAGTCTGGTCACAACCGAGCTTCTTCCGATCGGCGTGATCACGCCGATGGCCTTGGAGCTCGGCGTCAGCGAAGGCGCAGCCGGTCAGGCCATCACCGCCACGGCGCTCATCGCGGCGGCCGCGGGACCGCTTCTGGTGCTTGGCTCCGGTCGTCTGGACCGCCAAAGAGTGCTCAGAATGCTGGGGGTGCTGTTCGTCATCGCAACGCTTCTGGCGGCATTCGCCACCAGCCTGCCAATGCTGCTCGCCGCGCGCGCCATTCTGGGTGTGGCGCTTGGGGGAAGCTGGGCCATGGCCATGGCTCTGACCATGCGGCTCGTCCCGATCGCAAGACTGCCTCGGGCGCTCGCCGTAATCTTCACCGGGGTCTCGGTCGCCAATGTCATTGCGCCTCCTCTCGCGGCTTATCTCAGCCAGATTTTGAGCTGGCGCGCCGCCTTTGGCATGGCGGCCATTCTGGCGTTCGTCGCGCTGGCTGCGCAGGTCCTCACGATTCCCAGGCTTCCTACGGCCGTGCCGCCCAGCCTTGCCTCATTCAGAGCCACACTGGCTCGTCCTGCTGTCCTCACCGGACTTGCTACCGTTTTCTTCGTCATGTGCGGCAACACTGCCGGCCTGTCCTTCGTCCGGCCTTTTCTGGAAACCGGGCCGCAGCTCGATGTGCAATCGATCTCGCTCGCTCTTTTGACCTTCGGTGTGGCCGGCTTTGCCGGAAACCTGGTGGGCGGGGTTCTGGCCTCGAAAAGCCCGGCGCTGACGGCTGCCGGGGGTGCGCTGGTGGTCGCGGGGGGAACCTTGTTGCTCACCACCGCGGAAGGTCCGCTTCTTCCCGCTCTGGCCGCCATTGCGATCTGGGGCCTGGGCTTCGGGGCTTTTCCTGTGGCGATTTCCAGCTGGAACGCGCAGGCCGCGCCCGACCACGCGGAAAGTGCCGGTGCCATGCTGTCGACGGGCTTTCAGCTCGCCATTGCGAGCGGCGCGGTCATTGGCGGCCTGGCGCTGGAGGGTTTCGGCTTTGCCGCGCCAATCTACGTGGCCGCCCTTGCCGCCGCCAGCGGAGCCGCCGTCATGGTCATGATCGGCCGGCCGTCGGAACGCCGGCGCAAAGCGGAGTGAGGCGGGCCGGCGGGGAACGCCTCGGACCGATCCCCGCCATTCAGCCCGCAGCCCCGTAACCCGCAGCCCTGTAACCCGCATCCTTGTAACCCGCGTCAGCCAGGCCGGTTTCGAAGGGCGCGGCCCAGCGAAGCTCTCCCGCATAGCGCCAGACTGCCTGCCCGCGGGCGTCCAGGATAAGCAGATGCAACCAGCCATGATCGAACAGCGCGCGGACGGAAGGGTGCAGCTGAAGGATACCGGTGATGGCCTCCTTCGGCGCTTCGACGGCGACGGTCAGTCTCATCGGGTCATGCAGGAGATCCTCCCCGTCATGCACCGACTGCCAGGCAAGGCCTGCGCGCAGATTGCCGCCATTGCCTTCCACCACACCCATGCCGCCGACGACATTGTGCAAAAGCTTGTTGCCGGCACCGAACAGCGGAGGCGCAAGGCAGGAGCCAAAATACTGAAGGCTGATCCAGCTTGCGACAACCACCGGCGCAGTCAGAATGAGTTCGAGGATCTTGAAGCCCTCATCCTTTTGCCAGACATAATCATGCAGGAAGACCTGGCCACCCAGCACCCGGCCCCGGCTGCGGGAACGCGGCGCGGCGATGAAGGCGCGGCATCCGGCAAGGCCGAGCTCGGGCCGCACCTGCGACCAGTCGCGGCTGCGCGCGATCACCGTCTCTTCGCGGGCCTGCGGCAGCCGCAGCGAGCGCTCCGCACGGGCCAATCGGCTCGCCTCGTCCAGCCAGTGCCGGATCAGGGCAAGATCCTCAGCTGACGCCGCGTTCTGCAGGTCGGCTTCGAAAAGCGACACCCTGTCGGTTGTCGTATCGTGCAAGGCCGCGATGAAGATCGTATCTTCGGGGATATCGATGCCTTTCACAGCAAGCCGGCCCCTCACGGCGGGTTCGTTGAGCAGGCCGGCGAGGAGGCGCGCATTGATATCGCCGGAATAGCCCCCGCACGCCCCGCAATGCAGGCTGCTTTCATGCGGATTGTTGACCACATTCGCGCCGTGGCCACAGATCAGGACGATGCGGCCAAAGCCGTCGGTCAGCGACATGGCCTTCAGCACCGTTTCGGCAATCAGGCCGCGCTGATCGAGGTCGAGATCAGAAGAGAAATGTGGCTGATGGACGGCCGGGCCTTTCGCCTTGGCAAGGCCGAGCCCGTCGCGCAGCAATTTGCCAGCATAGACCGGTCCCATGGCTTCCACAAAGGCGAAGGAAGACACCGCCGCCAGCTTGAAGCGACCCCAGGCACGGATGGCGCGGGCGCGGAACCTTGCACGCCGGTCGGCCTCCTCGCTGCGCGCCGCTTCGTCACCTTCAAACACGGCGCTGCAGGTGAAGAGGCTGGGCCGCAGGAGCACCGGCAGGCGCGCCTCGCAGACATCCGAGGCAAAAGCCCTATGCTGCACGGCAAGACCGAAAAAGCCGGCAAAGCCCAGCGTGCGGATGGCCGGATCAAGGCTTTCCAAAGCGCGGCGAAACACTTCGGACCGCACGTCGATGCAGAAGGCCGCCTGCAGCATCGGCCGCAGGTCCGCGGCTTCGGCACTCTTTTCTATCTCAGCCGGCGTCTCGGAAGGGATGTCGGCGGTTATTCTAGCGGGCATTGCGGGTGCTTTCCCGCCTTCTCTTGGAACGGATGTCGTCGCGGGAGACGCCAAAACGGCGGCAAGCCGGCGCTGCATGGCGCGCTCCACGGCGAGCTGCAGCAGACCATCGATCCTGGTCTCCTCATCGACAGTGACGGGTTCGGCATGGGCACGACGAATGGCCTGCCAGGCAGTTTCGATCTTTGCCTTGTGGCAGTGATAGAGCGCCTCTTCGAAGACAAGCCGGAGAGCCAGCAATTCGACCACCGTCGTATCGGTGCCTGTCTCCATCTCGGCCTTGAACTGGAGGTGGCGGGCAAGCTGCGCCCAGCCACCGAGTGTCAGCAGCAATTGATGGAAATAGGTGCCCGGTTCCGCCCCGAGGCCGAGGGCAACGGCTGCCCGCTCGATGGCTGCCCGCGGACTCTCCGGCATATCGATGACATGGAAGCCGAAACCTTTCAGGCCGAAGATTTCCGGCGTCAGGTCGTGGCTGGCATAGGCGCGCCAGGCGGCATAGAGGCCGTTCCGCCGGGAGGCCGCCCAGAGCGCCTGGCCTTCGTCAAAATAGCCGGCGGCGAAGGCGCCGATCCGCTCGGAAACAAAACCCGGCCAATCCTGGCCTGTGGCCTTCGCCGCGAGATCGGCAATGGTCGGCAGGGCCGCGACCGGCGGCGGCTGCGTCAGGAGAGCGGCCTTCAGCGCCGTAAGCTCGATCCCGGCCGCGTACGGGCTCGACTGGATGGCGCCGAGGAGATCGTCATCGGTAATTTCGCCGCCCGCCATCTTGTGGGCAATGCGCTGATGGGACGCGGCAAGCCTTATGCCGCCGATCCTCGCAAGCAAAGCGGATGTCTGCTCCAGCGTGTCGCCGGCCTGGCCGAGGAAGGGATTGACGGCGACCGTCGCCGTCAGCGGCCAGGCCGGCGGTATCGCCCGAACCGCCTTGTCTGCGGCCTGCCACAGGGCCTCGCCATGCAGGCTGTCAATGGTATGGGTCGTGGTCATCGGGTCAGTCCTTCGCAGGGGCCGGGATGGAGGAGGTGGGGCGCGACACGCTCCAGCCGCCAAGCAGCCGATCGAAGAGCGCATTGACATAAAGGCCGTTGGCCAGATGGACCCGGAGGCCGGCCGCGGCCGGGTGGTAGGCCCAGAGAGGGAAAAGCGATTGGGCGACCGCAACCAGGCCGAAGGTGATGACCGCAAGCAGCATCAGCGTCCATTCCAGCGGGCCAGGCACCGGCGGCGCCGGCAGCGTGCCGAGCATCAGCTGGTCGAACAGTCGGTGCAGAGCGAAATAGGCTGTCGCCGCACCGATGGCAGAGAGAGCGGTGCGCCAGGTCAGCGCCCATGGCGCGGCATCGGCCAGTCCCTGAGCGATCAGATAGGCCACACCGAAGATCAGGATTGCGCCAAGCGCCAGCGCCTGCGGCGCCTTTTCGGCAAAGCCGAACAGTGCTCCGATGACGGCATAGATGGCGAGCGCCAGAAGGAAGGCGCGACCGACAGCCCTGGCATCGGGTATGGCAACCGGTCCCGGCCGCTTGGTGACGGCAACTGTCCCGATCGCCGAGCCGGAGGCCAGAAAGGCATGCGCCTTGTAGAACGAATGGGCGACGATATGCAGCATGGCAATCGGAAAGAGCGCCAGGCCGCATTGCAGGATCATGAAGCCCATTTGCGCAACCGTCGACCAGGCAAGCGAGGTCTTCACGGCGGACTGGGTCAGCATGACGATGCTGCCGAAGAGGGCGGTAAAGCCGCCGATCATCACCAGCACTGCCAGAACCAGGGGCGTTTGCACCATGAGATCGGCAAAACGGATGAGCAGAAAGCCGCCGGCATTGACCACCCCGGCATGCAGCAGCGCGGACACCGGAGTGGGCGTTTCCATGACTTCCGTCAGCCAGCCATGGGTGGGAAATTGCGCGGACTTCAAGAGCGCACAGAGCGCCAGCAGGGCAGCGGCGGCCGTTGCCTGCGTGGTGGCCTCGCCATCGCGCGCGGCGTTGAGAATGGTTGCTATGTCGCCGCTCTCATAAGCGCTGAAAAGCAGAAGCACTGCGCCGATAAGTGCCATATCCCCGATGCGCGAGACGATGAACTTCTTGCGTGCCGCAGCCCGCGCCGCGCGCCGCTCGGGATAGAAGAGAAGCAGCTGGTGCAGCAGGAGACTGGTGGCGATCCAGCCGATGACCAGCTGCAGCAGCGTACCGGACTGGACCAGGAGAAGCACGGCCGCAAGTGTCGCCGTCATCCAGCCGGTAAAGCCTCCCTGCCTCGGCTCGCCGTCTAGGAAGGTCCCTGCAAAACGCAGGACAATCCAGCCGACGAAGGAAACGAGGAGCAGCATTGCCAGGCTGACCGCGTCCAGCCGGGTGGATAGCGCGAGGAGGCCGGAGCCGAGAGAGGGGCTCGTGCCCGGCCCTTGCACGAAAAGCACGACGCCCGACGCGAGCGCTACGAGAACGGCGGCGAGACTTGCAAATTCGGCAAGGCGTATCGCGCGTCTCGGACGCAATTGCGGAGACCGGAAAGCGTAGAGGGCGGCACCGGCAAGAAGGAGCGGCGCGAGCATGGGCAAGGCGTACAACATGGAGCATCTCCGAACTTTACCGCTTTCATCGTCATTGGAAGCGACTTCTGTCGGGGGAAGTAGCAGGCGGCGCTACGCGAAAAAATTTCATTGTTTCGGAGAATTCATTCTATAAAATAGAACGATGTCGGACCTCAACTATCATCACCTGCGATATTTTCGTGCTGTTGCGCATGATGGCAATCTGACGCGCACCGCCACGCGGCTCAACCTGTCGCAATCAGCCTTATCCATTCAGATCAAGCAGTTGGAGGAGAGGCTAGGCCATGCGCTTTTCGAGCGCCGCGGCCGTCAGCTCTACCTGACGGAGGTCGGCCGCATCGCCCTCGATCATGCCGATGCAATCTTCTCCGCGGGCGACGAACTGGTGAAGACCCTGAAGGAGAGCGGCCGGACCCGGCGGGCAATCCGCATCGGCGCGCTGGCAACCCTGTCGCGCAACTTCCAGATGGAGTTCCTGCGGCCCATCCTTGGTCGGGCGGATGTCGACATGATCCTTCGGTCCGGCAGCACCAGCGAGTTGCTCGGCGCGCTCGAAGCCCTCAATCTCGATATCGTCCTGCTGAACCAGGCGCCCAGAGCCGATGCCGTCACGCCCTTCATCGCCCAGCATGTCTACCAGCAGCGGGTGAGCCTGATCGGCAAGGCCCTGTATGGCGAGACCCTGCACGGAAAGCCGGGGGCCGGGCTTTCGGAGCTTCTCGGCGCGCATCCGGTCATTCTTCCGACGCTGGAAAGCGGTGTGCGCGCCCAGTTCGAGGCGCTGGTCGCAAGGCTCGGAATCACGCCGCAGATCGCGGCCGAAGTGGACGACATGGCGATGATGCGTCTATTGGCGCGCGAGGGCGCCGGCCTTGCCGTCCTGCCACCCATCGTCGTCAAGGGCGAATTGGAGGCCGGCTCCCTCGTCGAATTCGACGTTTTGCCGGGCGTGGTCGAGTCCTTCTATGCCGTGACCGTCAAACGCCGCTTCCCCAATCCGCTCATCCGGCCTCTGCTCGAAAACAGTCTTGCACGAGAGTCCTCCGAGAAAGAGCAAATGTCGGAATGACGGGAGCCACCAGCAACCCGATGATCCGAGTGAAGTTCCGGATTTGACATTTGCGCTGGAGCGTGGCGCAGGCGGGACGCAAATGTCAAATTCCTTCCACTAGGACATGATCAACCCGCCATCGACATTGATCGTCTGGCCGGTGATATAGGCCGCATCGGCCGAGGCGAGGAAGGCAACCAGTGCGGCGACCTCGGCCGGCGTGCCGGCCCGGCCCATCGGTATTCCCTCGACCCACTCGGCCATCAATTCCCCCGGTCCGTAGCTGCCGAGCATCTTGCCCCAGACGCGATCATTGTAATCCCACATATCCGTATGAATGATGCCGGGGCAAATGGCGTTCACGGTGATCGCCTCCTTCGCCAATTCCTTGGCCAGGCTCTGCGTCAATCCCACCACACCGAATTTCGAGGCGGCATAATGGGGTGTGAAGACAAATCCCTGGCGCGCCTGGCCGGAGGCCGTGTTGATGAGCCGACCCTTCGTGCCGCTGGCGCGAAATCGCGCAATGGCTTCCTGGCAGCACAGGAAGACGCCCTTGGTGTTCACGTCAAGGTTCAGATCCCATTCGGCCTCGCTCAGGTTCTCGACCTTCGCAATGGTGATCACGCCGGCATTCTGCACCGAAACGCTGATCGGACCGAGCTTTGCCTCGGCTTCGGCATAGGCCGCCTTCACGGACGAGGCCTGCGTGACATCCAGTTCAATGCCCAGAACCTCGGCGCCGGTCTCCGCGGCAAGCCGCCGGGCGACCTCGGGCGTATCGGCCTCGATGGCGGCAATGGCGACATTTGCCCCTTCTTCGGCGAAGCGTTTGGCAATGCCCAATCCGATCCCCTTGTTGCCACCCGTGACGAAGACGGTCTGTCCGTTGAAGCGCTGCATGATCTCACTCTCCCATGATGTGCAGCCAAACCGACATGCCCGCCCCGTGGCCGGGCTTCAGGATGTCAGCCGGGCTGCGGTAAATTTGTCTGTGACAAGAATATCGATAAGGCCCATCCTCAGGGCGCCGGCGATCGCCTCGGTCTTGGATTCGCCACCGGCCAAGGCCATGACCCGCTCGGCTCTCTTCAAATCCTCAAGCGAGATCCCGATGACGCGCTCGTTCAACGGGGTCTCGACCGGCTTGCCGTCGCGGTCGTAAAAGCGGAAGGAAATTTCGCCGACGGCGCCGGCATCGTGCAGCATGGCCATTTCCTGGCGGGAAAAGACATTGCCGGAGCGGGCCAGAAGTTCCGAAGGCTCGACGGCGCCGATGCCGATAATGGCGAGCGTCAGCCGGCCGAACAGGTCCATCGTGCCGCGCACGACCGGATCGGCCAGCATCACGAGCTTTGCCTCCCTGGATGAGGTGATGCCCTGGACCAGCAGGAGGCGAGGCTCGCCGCCGGTCAGCTTCGCAAGCCGTGCGGTCAGCTGCGTCGCATGGGTCTGCACAGAGGCCTCGCCCATGCCGCCGAGGATCTGGACGATGTATTTCGCGCGGCCGGTTTTCAGGGGATGGATATTGTCCACCATGCGCAGGATCGTCTGGCTCCAGCTGGAAACGCCGATGACCTCGTCCTGCTGCAGGGTCACTTCCAGGAAATGCGCCGCGGCCTCGCCGATCCGGGCCATGATCGCCCCGTCTCGATCCTCCGAGCAGTCGATCACGATCGCCTCCGTCAGCCCATAGCGGTCGCGAAGCGCCGTCTCCAGATCCGCAAAGGTGCCGGGCGGCGGAATGATCGTGGTGCGCACGATCCCTTCCATCTCGGCCCGTTTCAGCATGCGCGATACGGTGGCTTGCGACATGTGCATGATGTCGGCAATTTCCGCCTGCCGCTTGCCCTCCGCGTGATACATCTGCGCGACGCGGGCGATCAGTCGAAGCTCGTTGAGACGTCCCATGAACCCTCCGGATGGGTGAATTTTTATTCACCCATAGATGAAGTCACGGGAAGGGTCGAGCGGAAGATGGCGTCGCGCCAGGTGGCGAGCGGTGTGCTGGTGTCCATTGTCTCCGGTGGGAGCACATCGGTCTTGCGCGGCAGGGCCGCAACCGCGCCGAGATCGGGCCATAGACCAAGCGTCAGGCCGCCCAGATAGGCCGCGCCGCGCGCCGATGCCTCAGCCGCATCGCATTGAATGATCGGGTGGGACAGCATATTGGCGACGCATTGCATCAGAAACCTGTTGGTGCTCGGACCGCCGTCGACAAAGAGCCGACCCAGCGGAGACGGCGACTGAGCTGCCATGACCTTGAAGACATCGTGAACCTGGAAGGCGATCGAATCCGTCACGGCGCGTGCCATCTGCGCGCGGCTGGTGTTGAAGGTGATGCCGGAGAACAGGGCTCTCGCATCGGCATGCCAATGCGGTGCGCCGAGACCGACAAAGGCCGGCACGAAGCCTGGCCCATCGGGCGCGGCGGTCTGCGCCAGATCGATGAGCGCCTGCACATCCGGCAGTCCCAATATCTCCGCCATCCAGGGCAGCGAGGCCGCCGAGACGAGGATATTGCCCTCGAAGGCATAGGTGGGCGTGCCGCCGACCGACCATGCAATGGTCGTGGTGAGACCGTTCTGGGGCGGGATGAAATGCGGCAGGGTGGTCATGATGGAGGAGCCGGTGCCGAAGGTTACCTTTCCGTCGCCGGGCTTGAAGGCGCCATGGCCAAAGAGCGCGGCATGGCTGTCGCCGATGGCAGCCGCGATCGGAATGCCGTCCGCCAGGCTGGGGACATTCAGGGTCTGGCCGAAGTGCGAGGCGCTGTCGCGAACCTCCGGCAAAAATGCCTTGGGCACGCCGAAGAGATCGCAGAGTTCATCGCTCCATGTCCTTTGCGTCAAGTCGAACAGCTGGCTTCGCGCCGCATTCGAGGCGTCGCAGGCGTGGACGCGGCCTCCGGTAAAGCAATGGATCAGCCAGGAATCGATCGTACCCAAACATACGCGACGTCCGGCAGGCGCGCGGTCGATCAGCCACCGCATCTTCGGTCCGGGAAACATGGGGTCGATCGGCAGGCCCGTCAGCGCCATGACCCGGCCGGAATGTCCAGCGGCATTGAGCGAGGCGCACACGGGCGCGCTGCGGCGGCACTGCCAGCTGATGACCGGTCCCAAGGCTTCGCCGGTCTCGGCGTCCCACATGGTCACCGATTCGCGCTGGTTGGAGATGGCGATGCCGGCAAGATCGGCCGACGGCGCTGCCGCCAGGCATTGCGCAATCGCCTCCAGCACCGATGCCCAAACGCGCTGTGGACTTTGCTCCACCCAGCCGGGCTCGGGATGCGAAATCCCGACCGGCGCCGACCCGCGCGCCAGGATCTCTCCATCGGCCGAGACAAGCACGGCCTTGGAATTTGTCGTCCCTTGATCGATGGCGAGAATGGCGGTGGTCATGGAAGCTCCGAATGCTTGCGGATGCCGTCGCTCAAGCGCCGGCATCCAATTGTCTCACGCTTGGCTGTTACAGCCGTCCGCTCTTTCGCGCCATGAGCTCTTCGGCTGCCTTGGCCATGGCCTCCGGCGACATGCCGAATTCGTCGAGCAGGAACTCGGCCGAGCCGGTCGGCGCGAAGATGCCGGGCACGCCCAGGATCTTCATCGGGACCGGTGCCTCCGCCACGACCACCTCAGCCACTGCGGAGCCGAGGCCACCATAGACCGAGTGTTCCTCGGCCGTCAGGATCGCACCGGTCTCGCGTGCCGCCGAGACGATGCTCTCGACGTCGATCGGTCGCACGGTTGCCATGTTCAGCACGCGGGCCTCGATGCCGCGGGCGGCAAGGATGGCCGCCGCCTTCATCGCCCGGTGCGTGAGCGTGCCGTTGGCGATCAAGGTAACGGCGTCGCCGTCGCGAAGCCTGTTGGCTTTGCCCAATGTAAACGTATGGCCTGGCTCCAGCAGATCCGGCACTCCGACGCGCGACAGCCGCAAAAAGACCGGTCCCTCATAGCGTGCCGCCCATTCCACGGCTGCTGCCGTCTCGATCGAATCGCAAGGGGCGATCACCGGCAGATTGGGCAGGACGCGCATCCAGGCGAAATCTTCGATGGAGTGGTGGGTCGGCCCCAATTCGCCATAGGCCATTCCGGAGGAAATACCGACCAGCTTCACATTGGCATTGGAATAGGCGATATCCGCCTTCACCTGCTCGAGCGAGCGGCCGGTGAGGAAACAGGCCGCACCGCAGACGAAGGGCAGAAGACCGCCATTGGCAAGGCCCGCGCCGACGCCCACCATGTTCTGCTCGGCAATGCCGACATTGATCAGCCGTTCCGGCCATTTCGACTTGAAGCCGCCAAGCTTGGAGGAGCCGACGGAATCATTGCAGACAGCAACCAGTCTGGAATTTTCGGCACCCAATCGCTCCAGGACGGAAACGAAGGCGTCGCGGCAATCGTGAAGCTTTTCAGGAGAGGTCAGGGCGTTCATCAAAGCACCTCCGAAAGTTCGGCCACGGCCATCTGATATTGTTCGGCGCTCGGCACTTTGTGGTGCCAGTCCACCTTGTCCTGCATGAAGGAAATCCCATGGCCTTTATTGGTGTGGGCGATGATGCAATGCGGGCGCGAGGCGCGATGCTGCAGGGCGGGAACGATTTCCGCCATGGCATTGCCGTTGATCTCGGAGACCTCCCAGCCAAAGGCGGCAAGCTTGTCGCCAAAGGGCGCCAGGTCGTTCGTATCGCGCAGGGCAGCGCCCTGCTGAAAGCGGTTGTGGTCGATGATGAGAGTGAGATTGTCGAGGCCGAACTGGGCAGCAGACGAAATTGCCTCCCAGTTCGATCCCTCCTGCATCTCGCCGTCGCCCGTCAGGACATAGGTGTGGTAGCCGGCGCTGGTGAGCTTGGCGGCCTTTGCCATGCCGACAGCGACCGGCAGACCGTGGCCGAGAGGGCCGGTATTGGTCTCCACGCCGGGGACCTTGTTGCAGTTCGGGTGACCGTTCAGCCGCGAATGCGGCTTGAGGAAAGTCGAAATCTCGTCTTCCGGGAAGAAGCCGCGCTTGGCAAGCGTCACATACAGAGCCAGCGCGACGTGACCCTTGGACAGAACGAACCTGTCCCGGTCCGGATGCCTGGGCTGATCGGGAAAGATCCGCAGAACCTGGAAATAGAGCGCCGTCAGGAGGTCGATGGCGGACATCTCGCCGCCGATATGACCGGCACCTGCTTCGTATACCGCCTGGAGATCGCGGAGGCGTATCTGCCTCGCAATGCGGTCGAGATCATTCGGCTGCATGAAACCCTCGTCATGAATAAATATGCTTGCGGTTATATAATTGCATGTGACGCCCTGCTGTCAAGCGCCGATAGCCGATTTGAATCGTGCAGAGAATGTCAAAGGAGATGTTGACAGCCCAAGTATGGCTGCGATACGAATTTACACACGGTGGTGAATATTTATGCCTGATGCTCATCAGGTTGTAGCATGGGAGATGGAAATGTCGGTTTCAGCGACAGAGGGGGATCGCAGTGCTGCGGCGAGCGTCCTGTCGGCATTGAGGGGCGCGACGGGTCCGCTGATCGGCCTCATCCTTCTGTGCCTTTTCCTTTCCTTTGCCACCGACAAGTTCATGTCGGTCAGGAACCTGCTCAACGTGCTCGACCAGATCACCGTTCTTGGCATCATGGCCGTCGGGATGACCATGGTGATCCTGATCGGCGGCATCGATCTTGCTGTCGGCTCGGTCCTGGCGCTCGCCATGATGGTCATGGGCTATCTGGCCAATCAGGTGGGCCTGCCACTGCCGCTCGGCATTCTGATCGCGCTTGCGGTCGCGGCGGCAACCGGCGCCATCTCGGGGATCCTCATCACCGCGCTCAGCGTGCCCGCCTTCATCGCGACGCTGGCAATGATGTCGGTGGCGCGCGGGCTTGCGAATATGATCACCGACGGGCAGCAGATCGTCGGCTTTCCGTCCTGGTTCAGCCTTCTCGCCTATACACGCTATGGCGGGCTTCTGACGCTGACGGTGGCCGCCATGCTTGTCGTCTTCCTTCTGGGCTGGATCTATCTGCGCTATACGGCCGGCGGGCGCTCGCTCTATGCGATCGGCGGCAATCCGGAAGTGGCGCGCCTCGCCGGCATCAACGTCAACCTCTACACGATCGGCGTCTATGTCGTTTCGGGTCTGCTCGCCGGTCTGGCAGGCGTGGTTCTCGCCATGCGCCTCGATTCGGTTCAGCCGACGGCCGGCGTTTCCTACGAACTCGACACGATCGCAGCCGTCGTCATCGGCGGCACAAGCCTGAGCGGCGGCAAAGGCGGCATTCTGGGAACCATCATCGGCGTCCTGATCATCGGCGTCCTGCGCAACGGGTTGAACCTCCTCGGGGTCTCGCCCTTCACGCAGGCCGTCGTGATCGGCGTCGTCATTGCGCTCGCAGTCGCGGCCGAGGCCGTGAAGCGGAGGTGAGGCTTTCGCGACGGCGCGAAGTCGCGTCGGAGGATCGGAGGATCTGCCCAAGAGCAGATTTGCCAAGACATGGCCCGACACGGTGTCGGGCACAGCATTCGGTCCCGCGATGGTAGCGGGGTCCCGAAACAACGGAGGAGAACGACCATGAAACTCAAGCTTATGCTTCTGGCCGCCGCAGCGCTCGCGACGACCGCCCTGAACCCCCTTGGCGCATCAGCCGCAGAGGTCAAGAAGATCGGCCTTGCCGTCTCCAATCTGCAGGCCGACTATTTCAATCAGATCAAGATCGGCGTCGAAGCCTATGCCAAGGAAAAGGGCATTCAGGTCGTCACCGTCGATGCCAAGAATGACAGCGCCACGCAGGTCAGCCAGGTGCAGGACCTGCTGACCCAGGATATCGACGCCTTCATCTACATTCCGGCCGGCGCTGCTGCCGCTGCCGTGCCCACACGTTTGGCGAAGGATGCGGGCATCCCGGTCGTCAACGTCGACCGCAATGCCGACGAGGCTCCGGGTGATACCTTTATCGCAACGGACAATGCGACATCGGCCTACGAAGTGTGCAAGCACATCATCGGACTGGCCGGCGGCAAGGGCAAGATGCTGATGATCCACGGTCAGAAGGGTACGACGCCGGAAGTTGAGCGGACGAAGGGCTGCCAGAAGGCCCTCGACGAGAACAAGGGTGTCGAACTGGTTGCCCAGCAGTGGAGCGAACAGTGGTCGCAGGCCGAGGGCCTCAATATCGGCCAGAACCTTCTGCAGGCCCATCCCGATGTGACGCTGATCTTCGCCCAGGCGGATGGTCTGGCGCTTGGAGCGGCCCAGGCCGTGAAGGTGTCGGGCGTCTCGCAGCGCGTCTATGTCGGCGGTTTCGACGGGGATACGACCGCGTTGCCGATCCTGGCGCAAGGCGGCTTCGACGCAACGGCGACCCAGCAGGTTCGCGGGATCGGCCGGCTGGCCGTGGATAGCGCGATCAAGCTCGCCGCCGGCGAAAAGCTGCCGGCCGAGCAATTGCTACCCGGCTTCCTGACGACGCCGGAAAACGCTCAGAAATACGTTGCCGAACATCCCTGAGCATCACCGGAAGACAGCGCCATGACTGCCAATGACCTCCCTCCCATCCTCTCGCTCCGGCAGATCCGCAAGGTCTACGGGACGCTCGAGGTCCTGCACGGCATCGACCTTGACGTGAGAGCGGGTGAAGTCGTGGCGCTGCTGGGTGAAAACGGTGCCGGAAAATCGACCCTTTCGAGGATCATTTCCGGCGCCGTCCAACAGACCTCCGGCGATATGAGCTGGCTCGGCGCGCCCTATGCGCCGGCCACGCCGCGCGCTGCCATGGATGCCGGCGTCGGCATGATCCATCAGGAACTGAAGCTCCTGCCGCAACTATCGATTGCCGAGAATGTCTTTGTCGGCCGCTATCTGATGAAAGGTGGCCGGGTCGATCGCCAGGCGATGGAGGAGCGCGCGCATGCCGGTCTCCAGCGGCTTGGGCTCGATATCTCTCCGCGCCGGCTGGTGGAGGGGCTTTCGACCGCCAAGCAGCAATTGATCGAAATTGCGAAGGCCATGACGCTGAACGCCAAATTGCTCATCCTGGATGAGCCGACGGCCGCACTGGGCGGTGAGGAGACGCAGCTTCTCTTCCGCCAGATCGAGCGCCTCAAGGCCGATGGCGTCGGCATCATCTATATTTCGCACCGGCTGGAAGAAATCCGGCAGATTGCCGACCGCATCGTGGTGATGCGCGACGGCGCCAAGGCGCAGGAGTTCGAAAGCGGCGATATCCCGGTCCGCACCATTGTCGAGGCCATGGTCGGCCGTTCGCTGGACCGGATGTTTCCGGCCGTGCCGGTTCCGGACGACGAGATCATGCTCGAGGTTTGCGGCCTCTCCGCACCATCGGCAGCGTTCCGCGATATTGATTTCTCCGTGAAGCGCGGTGAGGTTTTCGGCATTGCCGGGCTGGTCGGCGCAGGCCGCACCGAACTAGTCCGCGCGATCACCGGCGCCGATCCGATCGCCGCAGGCGAGGTCGTTCTCAACGGCAAGGTCATCACGCCGCGATCGCCGCGCGATGCCATTCGCAATGGTATCGTCCTGGTTCCCGAGGATCGCAAGCTGCAGGGCCTGGTCCTGGAGCATTCCATTGCCGAGAATATCGGCTATGCCAACCTGGATGCGGTCGCCCATCGGGGTTTCCTCACGCGTTCCAGGCTTGCCCGCTTCGCCGATCGGCATATCAAATCCTTCGGCGTCAAAGGAAAAGGCGACCAGAATGCCGGGGAATTGTCGGGCGGCAATCAGCAGAAGGTGGTGCTTGCCAAGTGGCTGGCGCGCAACCCCAAAGTCGTCGTGCTCGACGAGCCGACAAGGGGTATCGATGTGGGCGCCCGTTCGTCCATCTATGACACGATCATGGAACTGGCCCGTCAGGGCATTGCCGTCATCGTCGTCAGTTCGGATCTTGAGGAAGTGCTGGGGGTCTCGAACCGGATCATGGTGATGGCCCAGGGAAAGCAGGCGGGCATACTCGACCGCGCCAGCGCCAACGACGTATCGGTCATGGAATTGGCCACGATTTGATTTGCAAGGAGACGTATCGATGTCGGAGATGAGCCTGAACGCGCCAAAACTCTTCACTCTTACAGGCCAGGTCGCCTTGGTGACCGGCGCGGGCAGCGGTATCGGCCAGCGAATCGCGATCGGGCTGGCGCAATGCGGCGCCGATGTCGCGCTTCTCGACCGCCGCACGGATGATGGCCTGGCCACCACGGCGCGTTTCGTGCAAGCGGCCGGACGCCGCAGCGTCGAGATCGCAGCGGACGTGACCCAGGCTGAGGCATTGTCCGAGGCGGTGGCACGCACCGAGGCCGAGCTCGGACCGCTGACCCTCGCCGTCAATGCCGCCGGTATTGCCAATGCCAATCCGGCTGAGGAGATGGAGGAGGCGCAGTTCCAGACGATGATGGACATCAATCTGAAGGGGGTCTTCCTGTCATGCCAGGCAGAGGCACGCGCCATGCTGAAAAACGGCCGCGGATCGATCGTCAACATCGCCTCCATGTCCGGCGTCATCGTGAATCGCGGTCTGAATCAGTGCCATTACAATGCCTCGAAGGCAGGCGTGATCCATATGTCCAAATCGATGGCGATGGAGTGGGTGGGGCGCAATATTCGGGTGAATACGATCAGTCCCGGCTATACCGCAACGCCGATGAATACCCGGCCGGAAATGGTGCACCAGACGAAGCTGTTCGAGGAACAGACCCCCATGCAGCGAATGGCAAATGTCGATGAAATGGTAGGCCCCGCTGTGTACCTGCTGTCTGATGCGGCAAGCTTCGTCACCGGCGTCGATCTTCTGGTGGATGGCGGCTTCTGCTGCTGGTGATGCGATTGGGCCTGTCTTTGCACTTCCCGTCGTGCTGCTTCGGCTATGGCCCCGGCAGCTGCGCCCTGGCGTGTGAAGAGGGCGCATGAAAGAGGCGCGACGGCGGCGCGAAGAGCTGCAATGGCGCATGTCAGGCCGTCGCCAAGGATCCCATCGCAGCAGTCAAAGGCCGCCGTCAGCGACCGATTTGCGAGTCTTGATTGTTTCTTCTTGAAAAAGAGGGGGTTCATACCTTAAATTGCAGAGGTTCTCAGGGCGGGGTGAAATTCCCCACCGGCGGTATCCGGCTTTGCCGGGAGCCCGCGAGCGCTTTCACCCCGGTGAAAGGCAGCAGATCCGGTGAGAGGCCGGAGCCGACGGTTAGAGTCCGGATGGAAGAGAGCATCGGCATCGCGGCTCCCGCACAGGGAGGCGCGCGTGTTGTGTTCGCCCAAGGGATTGATGGCGGCTGTGAGGTCGCGAATTTGCCGCGGAAGCGGCGACCCTTGAAAGGCACCGGAATGACACTTTCGACAGTTGAAGACGCATTGGAAGCTTTGGCGCGCGGCGGTATGGTCGTCGTGGTCGATGATGAAGATCGCGAGAATGAGGGCGACATCATCGTCGCGTCCGATCATGTGACGCCCGAAACCATCGCCTTCATGATGAAGCACGCCCGCGGCCTCGTCTGCGTGGCGATGGAGGGCGAGCGCCTCGACGCGCTGGACATCCCGCTAATGGTCCCGAACAACACCGAATATCTGAAGACGGCGTTCACCGTATCAGTCGATTATATCGGCGGCACGACGACCGGCATTTCCGCCGCGGATCGGGCGGCGACCGTTAGGGCCCTGATGGATGAGGCCTCCTCGCCAGAGGATTTTGCCCGGCCCGGCCATATTTTTCCGCTTCGCGCCCATCCGGATGGCGTGCTGGGCCGGCCTGGTCATACCGAAGCTGCGGTCGATCTCGCCCGGCTGATCGGCAAGCGCCCCTCCGGCGTGATCTGCGAAGTCGCAAATGACGACGGCACCATGGCAAGGCTTCCCGAGTTGATCGAGTTCTGCAAACTGCACGGACTGCCGCTGATTTCGATTGAGAAGTTGATCGAGTATCGTAACAGGGGCGGCCGTCCTGCATCGGCATCGGCGGCAGCGGCGGCATGACGCGTCCGGCACCGGCTGTCTCGCCGCCGGTGCGAAGCTCCATGCGGAACCGTATATCCTCCATGCCATAAGCCAGTCGGGGCCCCTTGAGGGCCCCAAACTTATCTTAGAATTCGTTCCAGTCGGCCTTCAATGCCGCATTGCCTTGCGTCGACAGGCGAGGCATGACGGCACGCGGTGCCTGATGCGTCTGGCCCGGTTTAGCCGAACGGCTTGGGCCGGCCAGAGATACCCGGTCGTGCTCGGCGAATTTGAACTGTTCGAGCAAGGCAAAGAGAGCCTTTGCCTCCTCGGCCAGTCCATGGCTGGCAGCCGTCTGCTCTTCCACCATGGCTGCGTTCTGCTGCGTGCCTTGGTCGACGGTATTGATGGCCTGATTGATTTCGCTGAGCGCTGTCGACTGCTCGCGCGCCGATTCGATGATCGCCAGGATATCCTTGTTGATATCCTGCACATTGGCGGCGATTTCCTGAAGGGCTTCGCCGGCCTTGCTGACCAGCGTGACGCCGCTCGCCACTTGCGCGCCGGATGCCGTGATCAGGGATTTGATTTCCTTGGCAGCCGATGCCGATCGCTGCGCCAGCTCCCGGACCTCCTGGGCAACGACGGCAAATCCCTTGCCGGCCTCGCCGGCTCGCGCGGCCTCGACCCCGGCGTTGAGCGCCAGAAGATTCGTCTGGAAGGCGATCTCGTCGATCACGCCGATAATGTTGGAAATCTCGCTGGACGACTGGTTGATCTTGTCCATTGCCACGACCGCCTCATTGACGATCTGACCCGACCGATCGGCATGCGATTTGGCGCGCGCCACCAGCTGACCGGAATCTTCGGCGCGGCGGCTGGAATCCTTGACGGTGGTGGTGATTTCCTCCAGCGCGGCTGCCGTCTCTTCGATCGATGCAGCCTGCTGTTCCGTCCGCTTTGCCAGATCGTCTGCGGCCGTGCGGATTTCGTGCGCGCCGGCGGAGATTGTCTCGGCATTGTTCAGGACCGTCTTCATCGCCCCGCGCAGCTTGACCGACGCGGCATTGAAGTCGCGGCGAACCTTTTCCAGCGATGCGATGAAGGGCTTGTCGATGTTCTGGGAGAGATCGCCCTCCGCAAGATTGGTCAGCGCTGTCGCCAGGCGCTCGACATTCTCGACGCGATCCGTGACGTCGGTCGCGAACTTGACGACCTTGATCACCCGTCCCTTGAAATCGAAGACGGGATTATAGGAGGCCTGGATGAAAACGCTGCGACCGCCCTTGCCGACCCGCTTGAATTCGTCGGCAATGAAATGGCCCGCATTCAGCTTGCGCCACATCTCCGCATAGTCGGGGCTGTTGCGGAACGCCGGATCCACGAACATGCTGTGGTTCTTGCCGACGATTTCGGCCAGCGTGTAACCCAAGGCGGTCAGAAAGTTTTCGTTCGCCGTGAGCACCGTTCCGTCGGTCTTGAATTCGATCACGGCCTGCGCCTTGGCAATGGCATCGATCTTGGCGCCGGTGTCGATGCCGTGCATCTTCGTCTCAGTGATGTCATTGGCAAATTTGATGATCTTGAGGACTTTGCCGGATCGGCTCTTGATCGGATTGTAATTGCCGCGAATGAAGATCTCGGAGCCGTTCTTGGCAAGCCGCATGAATTCGCTGCAGACGAAATCGCCGCCTCTCAGCCGGTTCCAGAACGCCGTATACTCTTTCGAAGCTGCATAATCGGGATCGAGGAAGATGCGGTGATGCTTGCCGCGAAGTTCGGCCTCCGAATAACCCATCAGGTCACAGAAATTCTTATTCGCCTTGAGGATATTGCCATCCACATCGAATTCGATGACGGCAAAGGAGAGATTGAGGGCATCTACGATCTTGTCGGCATTGGAATTCAAGAAGGGGGCCATCGAGCGCGTTCCGGTTAAGAGTAGGTTTCACTAATCGTCCCACTAATTGATTAAAAAACCCGAATGATGCTCCCAATTCGCGTGAATACGGTCAGGGGCTGTTCCGGCCCTGTTCAGCCCCTCGATTTGCCGTCTTGATGCGCGGTTCAGCCGCGGCCGCGATAGGTGGCGACACCCTGGTCCGGAAGCCAGACGCCGTCCGGCGCGGCACCGGTCTGCCAGAAGACATCGATCGGGATGCCGCCGCGCGGATACCAATAGGCGCCGATGCGCAGCCATTTCGGCGACAGCAGATCGACCAGCCGCTTGCCGATATAGATCGAGCAGTCCTCATGGAAAGCGCCGTGATTGCGGAAGGAATGCAGGAAAAGCTTGAGGGATTTCGACTCGACCAGAAAATCCTGCGGTATGTAGTCGATCACGATATGGGCGAAATCCGGCTGCCCGGTCATGGGGCAGAGCGAGGTGAATTCTGGCGCCGTGAACCGCACCACGTAATCGGTGCCGGCATTGCCGTTGGGAACCTTCTCCAGCACGGCCGCTTCCGGGCTTGTCGGGGCTTCCACCTGGTTTCCGAGCTGCGACAGCCCGCTGACATCCGTCATGCTCATTTTATTGACCTTCTACCTTCACTTTCAGTCCGTGGGCGCTCTCGCCCTCCGGTTCGACATGGATTGCAAGCGACGCGCCCGGAACGGCGGCCTTGATGGCGTCTTCCAGCCGGTCGCAGATTTCATGCGCCTGGCCGACAGCCATCTGCGCCGGCACGACCAGATGGAAATCGATAAAGGCCGCCGCACCGGCGCGTCTTGTCCGCAGGTCGTGAACGCCGAGGGCGCCGGCCGAATGGGCGCGGATGGCCTCGCGAATGGCGATCTCCTCGTCCGGCTCGACGGCTTTGTCCATCAAACCGCCGAGGGAATGGGAAATCACCTTCCATCCCTGATACAGGATGTTGATGCCGACGACGATGGCGAGAATAGGGTCGAGGATGGCATAGCCGGTCCAGAGGGCGAGGAGAAGCCCAACCAGCACCCCGGCGGAGGTGACCACGTCCGACATGATGTGATGGCCATCCGCCTTGAGGGCAGGGGAGCGGTGGCGGGTGCCGACGCGGAGCAACACGGTTGCCCAGACGCAATTGATCACGCCGGCAAGGCCGTTGATGGCAAGGCCCAGCGCCGGCGCGTCCGGCAGCCGAGGCGCCAGAAGGCCGGCCCAGGCCTCCCGCACGATCAGCAGGGCGGCAACGACGATCAGAACACCTTCGATGACAGCCGAGATATATTCGGCCTTGTGGTGGCCGAACTGGTGATCGGCATCGGCCGGCCGCTGCGCGTAGCGGATGACGAAATAGGCAATGGCAGCCGCGGCGACATTGACGAAGCTCTCCAGGCCATCGGACAAAAGCGCGACGGAGCCGGTCAAGCGCCAGGCCAGAAGTTTCAGGGCCAGGACTGCCAGCGCAAGGGGGATGCCCCAGAAAGCGAGGCGCTGCACGAGTGTCTTGTCGTCGCCGTTCATTCTTGATCTCTGCCTATGCGAATGATTTGCAATTTGCCAGAAACGGAGAAACCGCCGGCGCTTTCCAGCATCCGACGGTTCCTTCTCCGCGGCCTCTATCGCGTGGTTCGCCGCCAATGTCAAAGCCTTTGCCGCCACGCCTTAGCGCGCCCTGCCTCCCTGGGTCCCTGCCTCCCTGCCTCCATCTGCCTTAATTCGGCCATGCGCCCGGTTTGTCCTCTATGTCAACGGGCAGACGGCAGGGCGGGGTTGGACAGGATGATCAGGATTTTGGTCGGGCGCGCCGTCGTGTGTCTCGGTGTCCTCCTCGTTTTGCTCGCGCTCTATCTCGGCTTTCTGCAACTCGGCGGCAATTTCCACGAGGTCCTTCCCGGCCGGTTCTACCGCTCGGCGCAGCTTTCCGGCCCGGCTTTCGGACGATATATCGAAACCTACAAGATCGGCACGATCATCAATCTGCGTGGCGCAAAGCCCGGAGCTGCATGGTACGAAGAGGAACTGGCCGCAGCGCGGGTGCATGGTGTCGACCATTTCGATTTCGCCATGTCGGCGCGGCGGGAGCTGACGCCGGACGAGAGCTTGCAACTCGTTGCCCTGATGCGGCGGGCAAAGGGTCCTCTGCTGGTTCATTGCAAAAGCGGAGCCGACCGAACCGGCCTTGCATCGGTCATGTATCTCCAGCAGATCGCCGGCGTGGACGAGGAGACGGCAGAGTGGCAGCTCACGCCCTTGTTCGGGCACCTCAACCTCCCCTTTATCGGTGCCTATGCCATGGATGACACCTGGGAGCAGTTCGAAAAGCTGATCGGGTTGGATAGCTGACGCTCCAGGGCGCTTCTGCTGCGATGTCATGTTTGTGGTGGCGAAACTGCAAAGGTTAAGCAGTACAGAACGAAATATTCTTCCGCCATGAGCGAGGCCTCGAGTAATTATCTGAAAGTGCGCTGTTTTTACTTGAAATAGCAGATGCGTCGGCGTTACATCCCTGCCATAATAAGTAAATCGGGGATTATACATGAATAATATTTCACATTGGAAGGGAAGTAACTCCCTCAAGCTGGTGCGGCGGGCATTCTTGAGTGCTCTGGTCTTATCGGGGCTTCAGACGCCATGCCTGGCCGCATCTGTGGCGGCGGGGGACAAACTTGCAGTGAACCAGGATCTCAATGTCGAATTTCTCGACAATTTAAAGACGCTCGACCCACAGAAAAACAGTGACTTCGAGGGCGGACAGGTCATTTCGCATCTCTTTGAGGGTCTCTATACGCAGGAGGCCGATGGTACTTACGCGCCGGCGCTCGCGACGAGTTTCGATGTCTCCCCGGACAAGCTGACCTACACCTTCCATCTACGCCCGGATTCAGTCTGGTCGAATGGTGAACCGGTCACTGCGCATGATTTCGTTTATGCCTGGCGCAGGCTTGCCGATCCGAAGACAGCTTCGAGCTATGCAGACTTCCTCGCCAACATGAAGGTGAAGAACGCCCGGTCCGTGATCGATGGCAAAATCAGCCCCTCCGAACTGGGTGTCTCCGCGCCGGACGATCACACGTTTGTGGTGATGCTGGATACGCCGATTGCTTACCTCATTCCGATGATCAGCCATTCATCCACCTACCCGGTGCCGAAATCGGTGGTGGAGACATTGGGCGATGCCTGGACCAAGCCCGGTAATCTGGTGGGAAATGGCGCTTATGTTCTCAAATCCAACGATATCGGCCAGAAGATCGTGATCGCCCGCAATGAACGCTACTGGGACAATGCGAAGACGATTATCAACAGCGTCACCTTTCACATCATCAATGACGACAATCAGGCGCTGACCCGTTACCTCGCGGGTGAGCTGGATGCGACCCGCATCCCCGCCGGCCAGTTTTTGCGCTTGAAGAAGGACTATCCGGATCAGGCTTTCACGAGGCCCAATGCCTGCACCTACAGCTATGTATTCAATATTGGCGAGAAGGGACCGACGGCATTGAAGGATGTGCGGGTGCGCAAAGCGCTCTCTTATGCGATCGACCGGGATATCATCGTGAATAACATCCTTCAGGCGGGCCAACGGCCAGCCTATAGCTGGACCCATTGGGCCATGTCCGGCTTCCGCATGCCTGACATCGATTTCGCCCATTGGTCGCAGGCGGAGCGGGTGGCCAAGGCGAAGGAACTGCTGGCGCAAGCGGGATTCGGTCCCTCCAATCCGCTGAAGATCGACATTGCCTATAATACGTCGGAGGGCCACAAGAAGATCGCCGTAGCGATCCAGCAATTCTGGAAGGGCGTTGGCGTGAACGCCACGCTGAGCAATATGGAGTTCAAAGTGCTCCTCGATCGGATGCGCGAGGGCAGTTTCGATGTCGCCCGCTATGGCTGGTGTGCCGACTATGACGAGGCTTCGAGCTTCCTCAACGTCTTCGCCGAAAAAACCAATTACGCCGGCTATGTCAATGAGCGCTATCTGCAGCTGATGAACCAGTCCACGACATCCGCCGATCCCAATGCGGACTATCAGAAGGCCGAGCTGCTCCTTGCAGAAGACATGCCGGTGGCACCGATCTACTTCTATGCCGGCGTAGGCCTGGTCAAACCGGATATTCGCGGAATACCTGTCAAATCCGCCGGCGCATCCTGGAATGCCAAGGATGTCTATCGGGTCGTAAAATAGTCTCTCCGCCAAAAGCCGGGGGATGTCATGCGCCATCCCCCGCAAGCCGGAAAGCAGTCGAACCTACCGCATAGCTGTGGGTCCGCTGCAAGATCCCTCATGCCGTCCCGGCTCCGGTCGGTTCTGCATGTCTTCTCAGAGGCATGGCTATGATCCGCTATATCCTTCGGCGCCTGTTGGCGGCCGTCCCGACCATCTTGATCCTGATTATCCTTTCATTCCTCATCATGCGTCTGGCGCCCGGTAATCCCTTCTCCAGCGATCGCCCCATGCGGCCCGAAGTTGCCGCCAATATTCAGGCCAAATACGGGCTCGACCAGCCGCTCTGGTTGCAGATCACGGATTATATCTGGTCCATTCTCACTCGCTTCGACTTCGGGCCATCTTTCGTCTATCCCGACCAAACCGTCAGCGATATCATCGCCCAAGGCTTTCCGATCACCTTCACCTATGGTGTTCTGGCCTTCGGCGTTTCAGTGACGCTTGGACTTGCTCTGGGCATCGTCGCCGCCATTCGTCACAATACGCTCATCGACACGCTTGCCGTTGGTACTGCTGTCGGTGCGCATCTCTTGCCCGGTTTCATCGTTGCACCGCTGCTGGTGCTTGTCTTCACGCTCTGGCTGGGCTGGCTGCCGGGGGGCGGCTGGGGTGGCCTTTCGCAGCCAGCCTATCTGATCATGCCGGTTATAGCCCTATCGACCGTCTATCTTGCCTCCATCACGCGCATCGCGCGCTCGTCCATGCTGGAAGTGCTGACGTCGAACCACATTCGCACGGCGCGGGCAAAGGGACTGCCGGAGCGTCAGGTCATCCTGAAGCATGCGCTGCGTCCCGCGCTTCTGCCGGTCATCTCCTATCTCGGGCCAACCTTTGTCAGCATGGTGACAGGCTCGGTCGTGATCGATCTCTATTTCTCGACGGGTGGTATCGGGAAGTTCTTCGTCGATGCCGCGCTCAATCGCGACTATGCGGTCATGATGGGGATTACGATCCTGCTCGGAACGCTCACCATTGTCTTCAATCTCATCGTCGACCTGCTTTATGCCTGGATCGACCCCAAGATCCGGTACTGACGCCATGACCGCACATTATTCGGAGTCACCAGCCGAAAAGCAGCGGACCGTCGAAAACCTGAGCGAAGCGCGTTCGCCATGGCAGGATTCCTTGGCACGCTTCCGCAGCAATCGAGGCGCGGTTGTCAGCTTTTTCGCTCTCTGTCTAATCTTGCTGTTCGCAGGGTCCGGTTCGCTCCTGGCGGCCTGGCCGATCGACCAGATCGATTTCGCCGTCATGATCGACGTTCCGAATCTCGGGGCACCCTCCTTCTCGAACGGCCATTACTTCGGCGTTGACGAACTGGGGCGCGATCTGTTTGCCCGAACCGTTCAGGGCACGCAGATCTCTCTGGCCGTAGGCATTGTGGGGGCATCCATCGCGGTCGTCGTCGGAACGGTCTATGGTGCCGTTGCCGGCTTCGTTGGGGGGCGCGTCGACGCGCTGATGATGCGCCTCGTCGATATCCTGCTCGCAATTCCCTACATGTTCGTGCTCATTTTGATGCTCGTCATGTTCGGCCGCTCCATCGTCATTCTCTTTGTCGGGATAGGCCTGCTGGCCTGGCTGGATATGAGCCGCATCGTGCGAGGTCAGACATTAAGCCTGAAGCACAAGGACTATGTGGAAGCGGCGCGCGCCACGGGCGTGAGCTCGGCCGTCATCATCAGGCGTCATATTCTTCCCAACCTGATCAGCA
The DNA here is from genome assembly GCF_030435705.1 of Rhizobium sp. SSA_523. NCBI lineage: Bacteria > Pseudomonadati > Pseudomonadota > Alphaproteobacteria > Hyphomicrobiales > Rhizobiaceae > Affinirhizobium > Affinirhizobium gouqiense. Next base: position 1,013,990 of record NZ_CP129381.1, on the reverse strand, counting down.
TCGTCATTGTCTATGCCACGCTTCTCGTGCCGGGCATGATCTTGGCCGAGAGCTTCATCAGTTTCCTTGGGCTCGGCGTGCAAGAACCGCAGACCAGTCTCGGCGCGCTGATCTCCGAAGGTGCGAAAACCATGTCGTATGGCATGCTATGGCAGCTCGCCTTTCCCTTGCTCTTCTTCATCAGCACGTTGTGTTCCCTCTATTTCATCGGAGACGGACTGCGCGACGCTTTGGACCCGAAGGATCGCTGACCATGGCTCTTCTGGAGGTGCGCAATCTTGAGGTAAAGTTCAAGATGCATGGTGGTGACATCACCGTTGTGCGCGGTGTCAACTTTTCGCTGGATCGGGGTGAAACCCTGGCAATCGTCGGCGAATCTGGCTCCGGCAAGAGCCAGACCGCCTTTGCGATCCTGGGTCTCCTCGCCAAAAATGGAGAAGCGCACGGCTCGGTCGTCTTCGATGGCCAGGAAATTCTCAACGCCCCCGCCAAGACATTGAGTCCGATCCGAACGCGGAGGATCGGAATTGTCTTTCAAGATCCGATGACCTCTCTCAATCCCTATATGCGGGTTTCCGATCAATTGATCGAGGTCCTCGAATTCCACCAGGGCAAAACGCGAAGTGCAGCTCGGGCGGAAGCGCTGCGCATGCTGGATGCGGTCAAGATTCCGGATGCCAAGTCGCGTATGGATTATTACCCGCATGAATTCTCCGGCGGCATGCGTCAGAGGGTCATGATTGCCATGTCGCTTCTCTGCCGCCCGGACATTCTGATCGGAGACGAGCCGACCACGGCACTGGATGTCACCGTTCAGGCTCAGATCATGCAGCTTCTGTCCGAATTGCGACGGGACTTCGGCATGGGGCTTATCCTCATCACACATGATCTGGGAGTGGTGGCAGGCGCCACGGATTCCATCATGGTGATGTATGGAGGACTGGTGATGGAGAAAGGACGCGTGGCGGACGTGTTCCGGCGACCAACCCACCCTTACACCCGGGGTCTGTTGAATTCCATGCCCGGACCTCACAATCAGACCCGCCGGATGCTCGCTATACCGGGCAATCCTCCCAATATGGCCAGGCCGCCGCAGGGCTGCCCTTTCGCGCCCCGCTGCGAATGGGTGACGGATCCCTGTCAGCAATCGCTCCAGCCGCTTGTCGAGACCGCCGCAGGCGGCTCGCGTGCCTGCAATCTTGAGCTGGAGGAGTTGCAGTCATGACCATGCCGATCCTTGATGTCAAAAACATCCGTGTGACCTTCCCGATTCGAGGCGGTTCGCTATTTTCCGCGTCCGGGCCAACCGAGCTTCTGGCGGTTAGCGACGTCGATCTTGCGATACGGCCGGGCGAAACGCTGGGTATCGTTGGTGAATCCGGCTGCGGAAAATCGACCTTGGCCCGGGCAATCCTTCGTTTGGTGAACGCGGAAGGAAGAGCGATCTGGAATGGCAAGACAGATCTGATGCGCCTGTCGCCGCGTCAAATGTTGTCCTATCGATCCGACATCCAGATGATCTTTCAGGATCCGGTCGCAAGTCTCAATCCGCGGCTTCCGATCGGTGAGATCATCGCGGAACCGCTCAGGACACACCGCAAGCAACTCAGCGCGAGGGATATTCGCTCTCAGGTCGTCGAAATGATGATGCGCGTCGGGCTAAGGCCCGAACAGATCAATCACTTTCCCCACCAGTTTTCCGGAGGTCAATGTCAGCGGATCGGCATTGCCAGAGCCCTGATTTCCAGACCCAGACTTGTCATCTGCGACGAGCCGGTTTCCGCGCTCGACGTTTCGATCCGGGCTCAGATCATCAATCTTCTCGTTGATTTGCAGAAGGAGATGGGCCTGGCCCTCCTTTTCATCTCACACGACCTGAATGTCGTACGACATATATCCGACCGCGTCATGGTCCTCTATCTCGGACGAGTCGTAGAGACAGGGTCGACGCGAGCGCTCTTCAGCTCAGCCCGGCATCCCTATACGCGCGCTCTTCTCTCCGCGATACCCTCGCACGATCCTCAGTCGGAGCGCGAGCCAGGCCTTATGCTCCTCGATGGAGAGTTGCCAAGTCCGATCAATCCGCCTTCCGGCTGTGCGTTCCGCACGCGTTGCCCGCAGGCGCAGCCACTGTGCATTCAAAATGTGCCGTCTCTGTCGCCGGGCGCAGAGGATGCGCAGCGTGTGGCCTGTCATTTTCCGCTGTCACCATCACTCAGACACGGGATTTAACCATCCATGTTCGCACCAGACGGTCTTTGAAAGCAAAAGTGAGCATGATCCGCGAAAGAAGAACCGGCGCAAACGGCGTTGTTCAGACAGGAGAAGGTAGATCTGCATGGCGTGCATCGATCATCTATATTGCCATGCCATCGAGGAAATGCGCCAGGTTACGACGCGGGCGGGTTGCGAAGCCGCACTGCAATGGCTTGTCGAGCATTACGACTTCCTGCACGTGGCCTATTTCGCCAGCCATTTGCCCAAGGGGCGGATCGACCAGCCCTATGTGTTGACGACCTATCCCGCCGAATGGATCGACCATTATCGTTCCGAGCATTATCAGGAGGTCGATCCCGTTTTATCGGTGGGCTTTGCCTCACTGCTTCCGGTGGATTGGCGGCAATTGGCGATAATCGGGCCGCGTCAGAAGCAGCTCTTCAGCCAGGCCGAGGAATACGGTCTTGGTCGGCAGGGCCTGACAGTGCCAATTCGGGGCCTCTGCGGAGAGCGGGCATTGCTCACGCTGACGGCCGCGGCGTCCGATCGTGAATGGGACGAGCGGTGCCGCTGGTTGATGCGCGACTTCCAGAGCCTCGCTTATCACTTTCACGACATGGTCCTGCGGGTTGAGGCCGTCCATAACCCGGAGATCGATCTTGCCCCGCGCGAGGTGGAGTGCCTCCGCTGGGCCGGGCAGGGCAAGACCGCTGCGGAAATCGGCATCATCCTGTCGATCTCGGAGCGAACGGCACAGCACTACATCAACCAGGCAAAGCAGAAGCTCAACGCCACGAATGTCACCCACGCGGCTACAAAGGCGACCCAGCTTAGCGGTTACTATATGAACCGGAAAACCCGGTAAATTCGCAGTCTGTACGGAGCCGACGAAGCGTGTTCCGTGGGCAGCAAGACATGTCGTGCCGGTGGATCGTCGCCGCTTGTTTCCTTCGTGGCAGGACCGCCATGCGACCGCTATCGCCTGGCTGGGCATTCACCGGTCAGATCCATGTCGTTCAAGCATCCACTGTTCAAGGCTCCTCCCAAACCGCAGGAGACGAAGTGTGATTTACACCATCGACGGCTCCAATCGGCAACAGCATCACGCCCTTCTCGATGCAATGTATCGTCTGCGCGCCCAGGTCTTCCGGGATCGGCTGCAATGGGAGGTTACGGTCGAGAACGGGCGGGAACGCGACGTCTTCGACGATGCCGACCCGCTCTATCTTCTGTCATGCGATGAGACGAGTGGTCGACTGCAGGGCGCGGTGCGACTGCTTGCGACAACCGGGCCGAATATGCTTCGGGATGTGTTTCCGGTTCTGTTGCCTGACAAGAGGGTGGTGGAGAGCGCCACGATCTGGGAAAGTTCCCGCTTCTGTATCAATCCCTCCTTGCACGCGGATGCGAATGGCACAGTGAACCGGGTGACATCGGAGCTCCTCTGCGGCCTCGTAGAGGTCGGCCTGCGGCTGGGACTTCACGCCATCGTTTCCGTCTATGATGCGCGCATGGCGAGGATCTTCCGCGCGGCGGATTGCCCCGCTCACGTCATAGGTCCGGCCCAGCGCATCGGCGGCGTCATGACCTATGCGGGGCTGTTCGACATTTCTCCAGCCATGCGCGAAAGAATTGCGCGGCGCGGCGGGATAGAGCGTCCCGCTGTTCTGAAAGAGCCGGCCTTTCTGCCGCCGCGCCGGGCGGCGGCGAAAGGGTAGGTCCGATCGATGACACCTGTTCGGCCCATCATCATCGCCGGCCGCCGCACAGCCTGCGGCATGGTCTCTGATCAGGAGGCCTGCCTCATCTCCAAGGATTGTCCGGCATCGAGGTCGCGCGGCGGCCGATAGATGGTGTTCTTGCCATAGCCGCGGCGGTCCGGCCCCAATTCCGCGGCGTCAGAGCCAGGCTCGCGGATCCATTTGCGCCGGTTGAGCTTGAAGCGCTTCACAAGCGCTTCCAGTTCGGCCGCCCCGCTGGCAAGGGATTCGGCGATCGCCCCCATGCCGCTGACCATGCCGGCATTTTGCTGCGTCATCTGATCGAGCGCGCCGACAGCGGAATTGATCTCGGCAAGGCTGGTGGACTGCTCCTGCGCCCCCAAGGCAATGCCCTCTATGTTGGTGTCGATGGCCTGAACAAAGCCTTCGATGCTCTTCAGCGCCTCGCCGGTCTCGCCAACAAGTCGGACGCCGTCCTTCACTTCCTTTGACGAATTGGCGATAAGGCCCGAGATTTCCTTGGCGGCCTTGGCTGAACGCTGGGCGAGTTCGCGCACTTCCTGCGCCACGACGGCGAAACCTTTGCCGGCCTCGCCCGCGCGTGCAGCCTCCACGCCGGCATTCAGCGCCAGCAGATTGGTTTGGAAAGCGATCTCGTCGATAACGTCGATGATGTTGGTGATCTCTTTCGAGGCCGTCTCGATCCGATCCATGGCCGCGACGGTGGCGCTCACGACCTCAACGGATCGGGATGCCGCCGAACGTGCTTCCCGAACCAGCGTGCGGGCCTCCGTGGTTCGCTCCACGGACTGGCGCACGGTGACAGTGATTTCCTCGAGGGCCGCGGAGGTCTCCTCCAGTGCCGCCGCTTGCTGCTCGGAGCGGTGGGCAATGCCGCTCGTGCTGGCGCTCATGTCGCCGCTGCGGGTGGACAGCATCGTCGTCTGCACCAGAACCTGTTCAAGGGTCTGCTGGAATTTGGAGAGCGACTCGTTGAAGTTGTGGCGCAGATGCTCGAATTCCTCGACGAAGGGTTCGTCAATCGTCATGCGGATATTGGCTTCCGAGAGACGTTCCAGGCCGGCGCCGATTTCCTGCAGCGCGCGGACGCGGCCGGACACATCGGTGGCGAATTTCACCACTTTGAAGACCTTGCCCTCATCATCCAGGATCGGATTGTAGGTTGCCTGGATATAGACGGAACTGCCGTCCTTCCGCAGGCGCTTGAACTCGTCATTGAAAAATTCACCGGCGGCAAGCCGCGGCCAGAAAGCGGCATATTCCCGGGACGAGGCGTAATCGGCTTCGCAGAACATCCGGTGATGCTGGCCAACAATATCCTCCAGCCGATAGCCGAGCGTATCCAGGAAATTCTTGTTGGCGGTAAGGATCTTGCCGTCAGGCGTGAACTCGATCACCGCCTGCGCGCGCGACAGCGCTTCAAGCTTGCCCTGGCTCTCCAGGCTCTCGCGTTTGGACGCGGTAATATCGGTGGCGATCTTGACGATCTTGATCACCCTGCCGTTGCGGATGACAGGATTATAGGAGGCTTCGATCCAGACGACGCGCCCGCCCTTGCCGATCCGCTTATACTGGTTCCGGTCAAACTTGCCGGCGGCCAGGCGCCGCCAGAAATCCTTGTAGCCCGGAGACTGTGCCTCCGCTGCATCAACCAGCATCCGGTGATGCTTGCCGACGATGTCATGCCGCGCATACCCCACCGCATCGCAGAAATTCTGATTGGCCTCGATGATCGTGCCATCGGGGGTGAACGAGATAATAGCCTGAGACGTATCCAAAGCCTTCATCACATAGGCCAGCTCATTGCCGAAAAGGGATGAAAACTGCATTCGGTGCCTCGTGGAGGGAATGGGAGGAAGGAGGCAAACCTTTCACAAATCTCTTAAATTTCGATTATGATAGCTGATCACAAGATCGGAACCGCGCGGTGGATTGGGCGCAATCAGGGATCTGGAAAAGTCCCCGTCGCTTCGTACGCCGCGCTCTCGCCAGGCTGCCGAATTTTGTGCTGTCGCGGGGCTTTCAGCTCGCTTTGCCGATCTGCTGGAGCAGTCGCTCAACAGTCGCAAGAAGCGTCTTCTCGTTATAAGGCTTGTCCAGCACCGCATCGAATACGTCGGGATGGGCGCGTCCGATCGCGCCCTGGGCGCCGCTCACCAGGATGATGGGGATTTGCTGAAGTTCGGCATCGCCACGCAGGGCCTGGGCCAGTTCGAGGCCCGTCATCAGCGGCATCATGAAGTCCGTGATGACGAGATCCGGCGCTTTGCCCTTGATGATCGCCAGGGCGGCTCGACCATGGGCGGCGGTCGAGACCTCATGACCTGCCTCTTCCAGCATGATGGCCAGGACGTCGGCGATCAGGAATTCATCCTCTGCGATTACGATCGACGCCATGATCGAACTCTACCCCTTGCCCGGAAACGAGGTGCCGTCGGATAAGGTCGCTATGCCTGTGGCAGCGCCTGAAACGGCTTGCAGCGGCGAAGCGATCGCCAGGCCCGTGGATCCGAACTCGACCTCATGGATGATCGGCTCAAACGCCAGGTCGCGCATCTTGAGAACGGACAGGGTTCTTTTATAGCGCGAATTGATTTCCACCTGGCGCATCATGATGAGATTGTCGAGCAGGCTGGAGATTTCCGAACCCGGCGCCGAAACGGTGGGCCCGAAGAGATCCCGGAATTCCCAGGTGGCGATGGCCGTCACGCCCATGGCGCGCAGCTCATTCGTCAAAGCGGCAAAAAACTCCACAAGCCGTGGCCTGTGCACCGCCGCCCGCTCAAAGCCGCCCAGGCCGTCGATCACCAGACGCTTTACGGATCGCGCCCGCACAGCGTCGAGCAGCTGATGGGCAAGCTTGTCGTTCATATTCTCCGTCATCGGCGTCCAGCTGATCTCCAGCGCGCCCGATGCCACCTTCCGGTCGAGATCGAGACCCAAAGCTCGTGCCTTGTTCAGCAACCGTGCCGGCGTCTCATAGAAGCCGAAATGCAGCGCCGGCGCTTCTGCACTTGCCGCGTTCAGGAAGTTGAGAGCAAGAGATGTCTTGCCGGATCCGGAAGGACCGAAGACGAGGGTGACCGAATGGGCCGGCAGGCCGCCACCCAGAATGTCGTCGAGGCCCGGCGTGCCGGAGGAGGTGATCTCTGAGGTTACCCCATCCCCCGCCGCTGCAAGAGACGGAATGGCCTCGATGCGGGGATAGACGCTGAAGCCCGTCGATGTGATTTCGAACTGATGGTAACCGGCCAGAGCCGCGCTGCCGCGCGATTTCTTGACCTGCAGGCGGCGGATGGCGCGCACGCCGACCATTTCATTGTGGAGTTCGATCACCCCGTCGACCATAGTATGTTCCGGATTGTCTTCAGCCACCCGGGTGCTGGTGAGAAACAGGACAGTGCAGCCGGCAAAGGCTGCCTGGCTTTGCACCTCGGCCACGAAGGTCTTCACGTCGAGATCGGTATCGGCCCGGTCGCGCGCATTCAACAGTCCGTCGAAGACAAGCAGCGTCGCTCCCTGGCGGGCGATTTCCTGGCGGATCAGCGAGACGACCGCAGACAGACCTTCATCCCGAAGGGTCTGGAAGACGCTGACATAGGAGATCGTGACGCCGAGTTGCGACCGGTCGAAGAAATCCAGCGTGTCGAGCGCCTGGAACAGACGCTCATGCGTTTCCGCAAGCAGCGTGATGTACAGAACTTTCCGGCCGTCGGCGGCGGTGGCAAAGGCAATCTGGTTGGATAGGATCGTCTTACCGGCACCCGGCTGTCCCTGAACAATGTAGCAGGCGCCTTCGACAAGGCCGCCGCCAAGCACTGTGTCCAATCCTCGAATGCCGCTGGCTAGGCGTGGGAGTTCGTGTGTCACGTATCGCTCTCTACTGGGTCTCGTCTACCCTACCTAACGGGGCCGCGCCATTTTGCAAGTTGCCCGGAGAAAAGGGCTGTGCTCAACGAGTAATAAGCGTAATGTGATTCGTACTCAAATTTTTGTGGCGCTCTGTCTTCGTGATGAGGCGAATGGTGACCGAAACGACGGATGACCCTTTTTTTGACAAGAGTCAGCAGGAACGTCTGACTGAACTCGAGGAGTCGGTGAAAGCCGCGCGACCGCGTCACGATGCGGCGGCCTTTCTCGCAGCCATTGTCGAATCGTCGGACGATCCGATCATCAGCAAGAGTCTCGATGGTATCATCACAACCTGGAACCGGGCGGCGGAGCGCGTCTTCGGCTACACGGCGGCGGAAGCGGTCGGGCGGCCCGTCACGATCCTCATCCCGGACGAACGACTGGATGAGGAGCCGACCATTCTGGCGCGTATCCATTCCGGCGAGCGGGTTGACCATTTCGAGACGGTCCGGCGCCGAAAGGATGGCAGCCTGATCGATATCTCGCTGACCATCTCGCCCATCCGCAACGCCAAGGGTGAGATCATCGGTGCATCCAAGATCGCACGCGACATTTCCGAGCGCGCCAGATCGGTCGAGCAGCGGGACCTGCTGCTGCGTGAAATGCACCACCGCGTGAAAAACCTGTTCGCCATTACCAGCAGCATCATTTCGCTCGCCGCGCGCACGGCGAAGTCGGCAGAAGATCTGGCCGCCAGCACGATGGGTCGGCTCGCAGCACTCTCCAAGGCCCATCAATTGACGCTTCCGAATGTGGCCGATGATGAGACGCTGCAGGAGCATTCGACCTCGCTCTTCGACCTCCTCTCGATCATTCTAGCCCCCTATGGCGGCGGCGGCGCCTCCTGGCATCTGCATGGCGACGATGTCGAGATCACGCCGAAGAAAGTGACGAGCCTGTCTTTGCTCCTCCACGAATTCTCGACCAATGCGGCGAAATATGGCGCATTGTCGATTGCCGGCGGCCTGCTTGACGTGCAGGTGCGTGTCGATAACGACCAGGTCGAAATCCTCTGGACGGAGAGCCTGCCGGGACCCGTCGAAAGGGTACAGTCGAGCGGCGGCTTCGGCGGCAGGCTGGAGAAGATGATTTTCCAGTCGCTGGATGGCGAGATCGACAAGCAATGGCGCGAAGACGGATTGACGATCCGGGCGGTCTTGCCGAAGGCCTCGCTGATCGAAGGCTGAAGCGGCTTTCCAAACGCATCTCCCCAAAGATCGTGCCTCACCGCCTGCAAGTCTGTGCCGTCTCCCGTCCTTTCTGCATCTCTCACTTCTGCAGGGCCGCGGCGACAGTGGTCGCGGTGGCGCGCGGCAGATGCTCACCGCGGGAGCAGGTCTGCTCAATATTTTGGCCAAAATTGACACTGTTCGGCGCGCCTGCGATAAACGCTGCGACGATCACAAGAGGGTGGACATGGATTCCCAGTTTGATGTCGGTGCACGCCTTTTTGCCATTCGCCAATCGGCGGGCCTGTCGCAGCGGCAATTGGCGGAGCGCGCCGGCGTGCCGCATGCGCAGATTTCCAATGTCGAGAACAACAAGGTCAGCCCTTCCGTCTCGACGCTCCGCAAGATCCTGAGCGGGCTTGGCGTCAGCATGGCCGATTTCTTCGAGCCGGAGCGGGCGCTTCCCTCCGGCCCCTTCTTCTCCTTCGACGAACTCGTTGATTTGACGTCAAAAGTCCCGGGATCTCCGGGGGCTGGCGGAAAGGGGATTCTGACCCTTCGACAGGTCGGCGATGCGCGCAGTCACAATCTCCAGATCCTCCATGAGGTCTACGAGCCGCAGGCCGACACCGGCGAGACCTTCCTGCAGCATGACAGCGCGGAGGGGGGCTATGTCGTCGAAGGCGAGTTGGAGGTAACGGTTGGGGATCAAGTCCAGATTCTCCGCGCCGGACAATCCTATTTGTTCGACAGCCGGATCCCGCATCGGTTCCGCAATCTTTCCGGCCGCCGCACCATCGTCATATCCGCCTGCACGCCGCCTTATCTCTGATCGATATCACGGTTGCTCAAAATATTGAACAGAGCTATACCGACATCGTGATATCAGGAGAGATCGCGATGACCCATTCATCTGACCTGCAGTCCCGCCAGAAAACCGCCGTTGCGGGCGGCGTCGGAACCCGCGGGATATTCGCCGAAACAGCCCTCAATGCGGAATTGTGGGATGTCGACGGCAAGCGCTATATCGATTTTGCCGCGGGCATTGCGGTCAACAATACCGGCCACCGGCATCCGCTTGTCATGCAGGCGGTGGCGGACCAGGCGCTGAAATTCACCCATACCTGCTTCCACGTCGCACCCTATGAGGGCTATGTGCGGCTGGCCGAGCGGTTGAACGCGCTGGTGTCGACCGGTGCCGAAAATCGCACCATGCTGGTAACCACCGGTGCCGAAGCGGTGGAGAATGCGGTCAAGATTGCCCGCGCCCATACCGGCCGTCCGGGGGTTGTGGCCTTCAGCGGTGCCTTTCACGGACGCACGCTGCTCGGCATGGCGCTGACCGGCAAGGTCAAGCCTTACAAGGCGAAGTTCGGACCGTTTCCGGCCGATATCTATCACGCGCCCTTTCCCAATCTGTTCATGGGGATCAGCGTCGATCAGGCTCTGGCCGGCTTGGATGCCCTGTTCGCGGCCGATGTCGATCCCGAACGCATTGCCGCCTTCATCGTCGAGCCGGTGCAGGGCGAAGGCGGGTTCAATATCGCGCCACCGGAATTCCTGGTGAAGCTGCGCAATCTCGCCGACAAATACGGAATCGTGCTGATCCTCGATGAGATCCAGGCCGGCATGGCGCGTACCGGCAAGAGCTTTGGCTTCGAACATGCCGGCATCCAGCCCGATCTGGTGACCATGGCGAAGGGGCTCGCGGGCGGCTTTCCGCTTTCGGCTGTCACCGGCAAGGCCGAGATCATGAATGCAGCGCATTCCGGCGGGCTTGGCGGCACCTATGCCGGCAATCCGCTTTCGGTTGCGGCGGCCAATGCCGTGCTTGATGTGATTGAATCGGAGCATCTGGCCGCCCGTGCTGCCGAAATCGGTGAGCGTGTCATGACACGGTTGCGCGCCATTGCGTCGCGCCAGGGCATGGAACGGATCGGCGATGTCCGCGGGCTCGGTGCCATGATCGCCTTCGAAATGGTCAATGATCGCGACACCCGGGAGGCTGCGCCCGACGTCACGAGCGCGATCGTCGCGGAAGCGGAAAAGCGCGGCCTGATCATCCTGTCCTGCGGAACGCGTTACAATGTCATCCGGCTCCTGCCCCCCTTGACGGTGGAGTGGGAAGTGCTGGAGGAGGCCATGGATATTCTCGAGGCCTCCATCGAGGCAGCCTGCGCGTCCGTCAGCGTGCCGGCCGCGGCCTGATCCTTGCTCGGCAATCACCGGTCGCAGTCTGGTCTGCGGCTGGTGAGACAAAAATGGGAACCCGAACAAGGGAGGGCTGCCGATGAACGGCGCCGATATGTTGTGCGACGTCCTGCTGGTCAACGGCATCGATGTCTGCTTTGCCAATCCCGGTACGTCCGAGATGCATTTTGTTGCAGCGCTTGATCGAAAGCCGGATATGCGGTGCATTCTCGGTCTCTCCGAAGGTGTCGTGACGGGCGCGGCGGACGGCTATGGGCGCATGGCCGGCAAGCCGGCCGCAACGCTTCTGCATTGCGGGCCGGGACTCGCCAACGGGCTTGCCAACCTGCACAATGCCAGGCGGGCGCGCACTCCCATGCTGAATGTGGTGGGCGATCACGCCTCCTATCACCTGCAATTTGACGCACCCTTGACCACGGATATCGAGGCTCTGGCGCGGCCGATGTCGCGTTGGGTGGGGCGTGCAAGCGGAGCGGGCGATCTGCGCCTTCGCGCGGAGGAAGGGATCGCGGCGGCTCTTGCGAGGCGCGGGCCATCCACCCTGATCCTGCCGGCAGACGCCGCCTGGAGCGAGATCGAGCCGGAGCCCTCCGCGGGTTCCTCGTCTGAGCCGCTCTCTGCCATTCAGACGCCGCCGGCGGAGCCTTTGGACTTGAAGGCCGTGGATGCCGCAGCAAAGGCGCTGCGAAGCGGCGCGCGCGCGGCCCTCTTCCTGACGGGACAGGCTCTGCGCGAAGAGGCGACGCTGATCGCAGGCCGCATAGCGGAGGCGACGGGCGCCAAGCTCTTTTCCCAGACATCCGGCCGCTACCAGCGAGGCGCGGGGCGCGTCAATGTCCGGCAGGTTCCTTACAAGATCGATCTTGCGGTGGAGGCATTGAAGGATATCGACCTCGCCATCTGCCTCGGCTCGCCGCAGCCGGTTGGCTTCTTTGCCTATCCGGGCAAGCCCGGCCTGATGCTGCCGAAGGGCTGCACGGTGCTGCAACTGGCCTATCATGAACAGGATCTGGTGGAGGCTCTTGCAGCGCTGGCCGATGCCTTGAGCTTGGCTGCGGATGCGCCCGTCACGCTCAATCGCCTGTGCCAGGAGGACATTGCCGAACCTGGCGACGGGTCGCTGACCGCAGATGCGATCAGCCTCATGGTGGCGCGCCGCCTGCCGGAACAGGCAATCGTCATCGATGAGGCACTGACGTCGATCGGCCAGACTCATTTTCTGCATCACATGCTGCCGCCGCACGACGTGCTGCCGCTCACCGGAGGCGCGATCGGCATCGGCGTGCCGCTCGCAACAGGTGCAGCAATCGCGGCGCCGGATCGCAAGGTGGTTGCCCTGCAGGCCGATGGCAGCGGGCTCTACAATGTGCAGGCTCTGTGGACGCAGGCGCGCGAGAATCTCGACGTCCTGACCATTGTCTTTGCCAATAATGCCTACCGGATCCTGCAAGGGGAAATGACCGGCGTCGGGGTCAATGCCTATGGCCGCAATGCCAGCCGAATGCTGGGCCTCGACCAGCCCTCGATCGACTGGTGTGCCTTGGCCAAGGGATTCGGCGTCGAATCCGGCAGCGCAAGCAGTATCACGGAGTTCAGGCGGCTTCTGGAGGCGGGCCTTTCCCGTCGCGGACCCTTCCTGATCCAGGCCTTGATAGAGTAGCGCGGCCTGCAACGCACGGCTTGAACGGGGAAGGCGGCGCAGCTTCCGACCCGGACGGAAGCGGGCGAGGGAGCGCGGCATTCCAGCACTCGTTTCGCCCCCCATCCCGCTACCCTTAGACCGCGACGCTCACCGGCGTCGTGAACGGCAGCCTGTGCGCCGGCCTTCTGCGCCAGTGTCTGGCTCTATCCGCTTCCGGCGTAGCGCTCCGTTTTTTCGGCCAGCCGGACATGCTCAATATTTTCCTGAGCGAATTCAATTGCTTCGAGAATTCACGACGCAACACGGCAGCTGTCGAGTTGACAGCCATCAAAAATCATTCAACCATATTCGACATGGATACATCATATTCAAATAGAATACAAGAGGGCGTCGAGGGCGGTGTGCGGCCCCTCTCGACCGTGCTGAAGACCCTCGCCCTGCTGGACCTTCTCGGCCAGTCGACGCGCGGCATGCGGCTGCAGGAAGTGGCCAATGCCGCCGGTCTCTCGCGGGCCACCGCCTATCAGCGCCTGCTGACGCTGATGGAAGCCGGCTTTCTGGAGCAGGACGACGAGATGCGGTATCGCCTGTCGATGCACTGTGTGCGCCTGTCCGCCGCTGCCCTGGAGCAGGCGGATCTCGGTGTGCGGGTACGTCCGCATCTGCAGGCATTGGTCGACCGGGTGAAGGAAACCGCCTCGCTTGCCGTTCTGGAGCGGGGGCTGCCCTGCATCGTCTCGCGCGTCGAATCCGAGGCCCTGCTGCGTGCCGAACAGAAAATCGGCACCACAATGTCGCTGGAGGGCTCCGCATCGGGCCGTGTTCTGACGGCTTTTTGTGCGCCTTCGGTCAAGCAGAAGCTGATCGCGTCCGGCGAACTGCTCGCATCCGACGATATTCTCGATGAGGTTCGGCAGAAGCGCTACGCCATTTCCAGCGGCTATACCCATAGCGGCGTGACCGCCATTGCCGCTCCCATTTTCGATCACGAAGAAAAATGTGTGGCCACCGTTTCCCTGGTGATCCCGGATACGCGCTTCTCGCTGGAAGCGTTTCGCGATCCGCTCATCGAAACGGCAGAGGCACTCAGCACGGTATTGCAGGGGAGAGCCAAGCAAAAATGAAAACCGGTCTTGAACTCAGTCGGCCCCGGCCGCGCGACGGCCGCCAGGTCATGCGTCCCGAAAGCCTCGCCGCGATCCAGCCAAGCGCGCTGAGCGGCGCGCGGGCCATGATTGCCAAGATGACGCGCGAGCGCTGGGACATCACGAATGTGCGCTTCGATGTCGACGCCGATGCGGTTGGAACCGTCGTCTATTCCATCAAGACGCCTCGCGGCGAATTCTCCTTCATCGGCTTTTCCAAGGCGCCGAGCGGCAAGGCCAGGACCGGCCGCATCATCGGACAGGCCTGGGACATGATGGGCACGCTCAATGAAGGTCCGGCCACTGATGCCTGCATCGAATCGGCGCGAGCCGAGCTTCCCAAGCTCTATACCGGCCGCGCGACGCCGAACGCCTTGATCTGGTGCCGCTCCAACCGTTCCATGCGGGTCTTCGCCAGCACGATGGAGGCCCTGATGGAAGGCCGGCAGCCTTCGGTCGATGAGCTGGCCAATGTGTGCTACCTGATGCGCAATACGGGTCTCGACGGAAACGGCACCTTCGGCACCCGCTCCTATCCCTCGCTCGGCAAGGATCATCCGCTTGGCGGCGTGCTGCAGGCGCAGCTTTTGACCGGCTATATGATGCGGGAATTCTCCTGCGATCTCGTCGATCATCTGGCAAGACTGCGGAGCGACAAGGCCGTACCGCTATCGCCGGACATCCGCCGTTATCTCGGCGTCGGCAATGGCTCGGCTCTGGGCCTTATCTTCTACGTGCACCGCCATCCTCGCCTGCTGAATGCCTGGATCGGCGCCCGCGAGCAGCTCATCGCAAAGGCCCGGGGCCTGGACGTTTCGCCCTCGGATGCCCGTCTGGAGCAGATGATCGCTCTCGTCGAGCGTGCCATCCTCTTCCGAAAGCAGGATCGCATGCGCTACGAGGCATTTGCCGCAAGCGCCGATATTGCCGAGGATCTGGAGAGCCTCCTCAGCCTCCTCGTCGCCTATCGTGATACCGGACGTGTGGGCGACGACCGCCCGACCTATCCGTTCGATGCGATCGCAGCGCGGCTCGAGGGTGATATCCGGCCTGAAAGCCTTGAGACCTACTTCTCCCTCTTGATCGAACTCGTTCCGGACGAGACCGTCGCCGAGATCGAGAATTTGAGCGGACGCGATGAGTTCACGGTACAGCCGGCCGAGACAATTGCGGACGTTCTGGCGACGATCGAGAGCGATTACGGCTGGGCGCTTGAGATCGACATGCAGTCGCCGGATGCCTATGCCTATATCTGGTACAAGTCCGAGACGGCGGAAGAGCCAAGGCGGGGGGCGCGCAACGAAGCCGCCGACGCACTGGATCTCGGGCTCGATATTTGCGGCATGATCCAGGCGCTCAAGGCCGATATCGCTGCGGAGCCGCGCGAGCTGACGGTGGCCCGCTTCCTGATGAAATACCCGCAGCACAGATATATGGTCGCGCGCGTCCAGGGCCTGCGCGGCAGCCAGTATCATACGCCGATGGCCAACATAAACGCCGAGGACTTCCTGCCGATCGACCTGGTGCGGCTCATGAATGTCGGCTTTCACGGCATCGACAAAACCAAGGACTACCTGAACCGGAACCTCCGTGGCGTGCTGTTTCATGGCGCGCCGACGCCCGACGACCTGCGCGCCGGCCATGCCGGCACCTGGTTCTACCCGGCGGACCCCCGGTCATGATGATGGAAGGACATAAGACAATGCTGCGTATCATGCCGCGGGAAATGCGTCTCATGGGAGAGCGCATTCTCTCGCTGACCGGGCAGCCCAAGGGCCTGTTTCTGAGCCTGGTCGATATCGTGATGTACTCGCAAAAGCTCGATGCCGGCGGTTTTGCGCTTTTGGAAAACGCTCTGGAAAGCTTCAAGGCCGCAGATCCGACGCGGATTGCGATCAAGGCGGAAGAGCAGGGCGCCGTGGTGCTCGACGCGAACCAGGAGCATGCCTGGTTCGTCCTTCCCGTCGCCGTGGACCTGCTCGGTGAACTCGTATCCCGCTTCGGCCGCGGCGAGGTGACGGTCGAGAATAGTCGCGACCCAAAAGAACTCATCATTGCAGCCGAACTCGGCCGCCGCAGCGGGCTGGAAATCAGTCTCGACAGGCAGGCTTCAGGGGATGCCTTGCGCCTGACGGCAGTGGCACGCCCTCTGACCGGGGATTTCCGGCAGGACGAACCCTTGCTGGCAGCGCTGATGGACGAGGGGACGCCGATCCATGACGACCTTTGGTGGCGCATCTACCATCTCGCCCGCACGGCCCTTGCACCGGATACGGTCGTATCCCGCCGCCATGCCGGCCCGTTGATCGTCAACGAGGACGGGAGCGTCATCGGGCGGACCGACAATGACGACGACACGGATGTCAGCTTCCTGACGAAATCGGGTCGCGACAGCGAAAGACGGCAGGGAGCAGGCGCATGATCATCGACGGGTTGCAATGCGGTCATTTCGACCGTCAATCATTTGTCTCCCTGAAGGCGGCCGGCGTCGGCGGCGTCGTCAATACCTGCGGCTTCTGGGAAGGTGCGCTGGAATCGCTCGACAGCATCGGACAGTGGCGCGATCTCGTGCGCGACAATGCCGATGTGGCGGAGATCGCGCTGACCGCGGATGATATTCGGCGCATCAGTGACGATGGCCGGGTAGCGGTTATCATGGGCTTTCAGAACGCCAACCTGTTCGAGGGCCGGATCCGCTACGTCGAATTCTTCGCGGAACTCGGCGTCCGCGTCGTGCAGCTTACCTATAACAACCAGAACGAACTTGGTGGCAGCTGCTACGAGGCCGAGGATTCGGGCCTTGCCCGCTTCGGCAAGGAAGTGGTGCGGGAAATGAATCGCGCCGGCATCCTGGTCGATTGCAGCCATGTCGGGGATCGAACGACGCTGGACGCGATCGAGGTGTCCGACAGGCCGATCGCCGTGACCCATGCCAATGCCCGCTCGCTCTTCGACCACAAGCGCAACAAGAGCGATGAGGTGCTGAAGGCGCTGGGCCGAACCGGCGGGGTGATTGGCTGCGCGGCCTATCGCAACATCACCGGCGACGAATTCTGCAAGTCGATCGAAGCCTGGTGCACCATGGTGGCGCGCACGGTCGATATCGCCGGCATCGACAGCGTGGCGATCGGCACCGACCGCAGCCACAATTTCACCGCACCGGATTATGCCTGGATGCGGCAGGGGCGCTGGACCCGCGGTGCCGATTACGGTGCAAGCGCCGCCGGCAAGCCGCTGAAGGCACCCCCGCCGGACTGGTTCCAGACATTGGAAGATGTGCAGGTCATCCCCGATGGCCTGCGTAGCATCGGGTTCTCGCAACAAGAGGTGGAGAAGATCACCCACGGGAACTGGCTGCGTCTCTACGCAGAGACGTTCAAAAAACCATAAGAGGAGAACTGAAATATGACCAAATTCGAAATGGCACGCTCATCCCTTATGACACCGACCCGCCGCACGCTGCTGAAGACGGCCGGTGCTGCGGGCCTGGCCTCGCTTGCGGCGCCCTATGTCGCCCGCGGTGCGGAGGTTCTGTTCATCAATACCTGGGGCGGCACCTGGCAGAAGGCAGCTCTGGCGCAGCTGATCGAGCCGTTCTCGAAGGAGACGGGCATCGAGGTGCAGACGGTGTCGCCGGTATCCTTCGCCAAGCTCGCGCAGCAGGTGCAGACAGGTGTTTACGAATTCGACGTGACCACGCTCGGCGGCGGCGATATCGTACGCGCCAACCAGGCGGGCATCCTGGAAGATATCGAGGCGCCCTACGAGGGCGGCCTGTTCGAAAACGGCGTTGCTTCGCATGCCTTTGCCACGCTGATCGCCTATCGCACCGACAAGTTTCCCAATGGCGGCCCGCAGAACTGGGCCGATTTCTGGAATGTCGAGAAATTCCCGGGCGGCCGGTCGCTGCAGCGTTACCCAGCGCGGATCCTGCCGCTGGCGCTTCTGGCGGACGGCGTTGCCCCGAAAGACCTCTATCCTCTCGATGTGGATCGTGCCTTCGCCTCTCTCGACAAGATCAAGCCGCATATCCGCGTCTGGTGGACCGCCGGCGCCCAGTCGACGCAGGTGCTGCGCGATGGCGAAGTGGATATGATCGGGATCTGGCACAACAACTTCTACGAAGCCGAAGATGCGGGCGCGCCGGTTGCCATGACCTGGAACCAGGCCGAGGTCGAGCGCGCCTACTGGGTGGTCGCCAAGGGCACGCCGAACCTTGAGAATGCCAAGAAGTTCGTCAAGTTCGCCACCAGCGCCAAGCCGCTGGCGGGCTTCGTTTCGGAGGCGAATTACGGCGCGCTCAATCCCGCCGCCAATGCCTTCATCGCTGCCGAACGCGCCAAGCGCATGCCGACATCGCCGGAGAACTATCCGCTGGTGTTCGAGCAGGACATGGCCAATTTCGGTGCCGATGTGGCCGAGGTCTCGGAACGGTTCGAGGAGTGGGTCGCAAGCTGATCGGAAGATCCGATCAGGCGGCGATTCGGCCACAAGGCCGGCAGCGGAGCCGATGCCGTCGCTTTGGCGGCTCGGCCACTTCCACCGGTCAGGCCGTTCCTTCGCACAGGGTGCCGATGGCGCATGGGGGAATAGAGGCACGGATGCATGGGACCCCGTGCACCCGGCTGCCGCCAAGCATGCCGATCCCCGGCAGCCTTCATCACCCCTTCGGGGCCTCTTTGGGACCGCCTAATCGGGCCCTCTTGTCGGATCCCTTTCGGGACCCTCTGGCATCCTGCTCGACCGCTTGTCCAAGAGCGGATCGAACATGTCGCAACGCAATGCGGGAAATCTTATGAGCATTAGCCTCACGACGCTCACAGAGCGCAAGAACCTGTGGCCATGGCTGCTTCTGGCGCCCCTTGGTCTCTATCTGCTTCTCTTCTTCGTCGTGCCTCTGGTCGACGTCGCCATCATGAGCGTCACCCATCCTCGGCCGACGCTCGCCAATTACCAGCGGGTGTTTACCGGCGCTCTCTATCAATATGCGCTGATCAACACTTTCTTGACGGCCGCTTTCGTCACACTGTTCTGCCTGCTGACCGGCTATCCCGTCGCCTATCTCATGGCCAATTCCAGCCGCCGTGCGGCCATGCTCATCCTGGTCATCGTCACCATGAGCTTCTGGACCAGTTTCCTGGTTCGCACCTATGCCTGGATGGTGCTTTTGGGAAACAGCGGACCGCTGGTCGCGTTTCTCGGCTGGCTGGGTTTCGAGCCGACGCCGCAGCTCCTGTTCACGCGCTTTTCCTCCATGCTCGCAATGGTGCACATTCTCGTGCCGTACATGATCATGAACGTCTATTCGGTGATGCAGAAGATCGACCCGGCCCTCATTCGTTCGGCGGAAAGCCTCGGTGCCAAGGGATTCTCGCTGTTCCGCCACATCTACCTGCCTTTGACCGCGCCGGGCATTGCCAATGGCTGCGTGCTGGTCTTCGTCATCTGCCTTGGTTTCTATGTGACGCCGGTGCTGCTCGGCTCCCCGCGTGAGCAGATGATCGCGGGCCTGATCGGCCGCCAGATCGACGAATTCCTCGCCTTCGGCATGGGCTCCGCCATGGCGATCGTGCTGCTGACGGTCACGCTGATCATCCTGACCATTTATCACCGCCGCTTCGGCCTGGACAAGTTGTGGGGTTGAGTATGAACCTGGTCCTCAGACTTCTCGGCATCCTCGTGGTCGCCTTCATCCTCGCACCGCTGGTGATCGTGGTACCGATGTCCTTTTCCAGCGCCAGTTCGCTGCAGTTTCCGCCGCCCGGCTATGGGCTGGCCTATTACAAGGCCTATTTCAACGACCCGAAATGGCTCGTGCCGACCCTGAACAGCATCATCATCGCCACCGGCACCATGGTGCTGACCATGATCCTCGTCGTCCCGGCCACATTCGCGCTGGTCCGCCACAAATTTTCCGGCAAGGGCTTTGCCGATCTCATGATGCTGATGCCGCTTGCGGTCCCGCACATCGTGATGGCCATCGGCTACTACTCCTATTTCGGCGATCTCGGCATTGTTCACAGCCATATCGGCGTCATCCTGGCCCATAGCTGCCTGTCCGTGCCGATCGCCTTCCTCGTGCTGTCGGCCAATCTGAAAGGTTTCGACCGCACGCTGGAGCGCGCCGCCCAGAGCCTCGGCGCCACGCCATCGCGCACCTTCATCCATGTCACGCTGCCGATCCTGCGGCCGGGGCTGATGATCAGCGCGCTGTTTGCCTTCATCCAGTCCTTCGACGAGACAGTGGTCGCGATCTTCATTTCCGGCCGCGACGCGCAGACGCTGCCGCGCAAGATGTTCGACAGCATTCGCGAGCAGGCCGATCCGGTGATCGCCGTCATTTCCACTTTGCTCTTCGTCATCGTGCTGGCGGCTGCCGGTCTTCCCCTTCTCACCAAAGCCATTCGCGAGCGCCGGCAGGCGCGTGCCCTGGCCAATGCCGCCGGCCTTTCGGCCCCGCACTAGACTTTCCGAGGAACTGCCATGACGAGCTATCTCAAGCTTAACGACATCCACAAGGCCTACGGCCATTTCGTCGCGCTCGATAAGATCAACCTCGATGTGGCCAAGGGCGAGTTCGTCTCGTTTCTCGGTCCATCGGGTTCCGGCAAGACGACCACGCTGATGATCATTGCAGGCTTCGAAAAGGCCACGCGCGGCCATGTCGAGGTAGGCGGCAAGCCGATTACGGATCTTGCCCCGCATGAACGCAATATCGGCATCGTGTTTCAGAACTACGCCCTGTTTCCGCATCGCACGGCTGCCGAAAATGTCTACTTCCCGTTGCAGATGCGCAATGTCGGCCGAAGCGAAGGTCTGCGCCGCGCCGAGGACATGCTGTCGCTCGTCGGGTTGAAGGGTTTCGGCCATCGCTATCCGAAGGAATTGTCCGGTGGTCAGCAGCAGCGCGTTGCGCTGGCGCGAGCGCTGGTCTTCGAACCCTCCCTGCTGCTGCTCGATGAGCCGCTCGGCGCTCTCGACAAGAACCTGCGCGAACAGATGCAGATCGAGATCAAGCGCATCCAGCGCACGCTCGGCGTCACCACGGTCTTCGTCACGCATGACCAGTCGGAGGCCATGTCCATGTCGGATCGGATCGTCGTTTTCGAAAAGGGCGAGATCCAGCAGGCGGCGTCGCCGCTCGACGTGTATCATCGGCCGCAGACCCGCTTCGTCGCCGGCTTCGTCGGCGAGAGCAACCTCGTGCCCGCCCGCATCGTCAACCCTGCCAGCGGGATCGGCGCCAGCGAAGCGCTGGGCCTGTCACAGCTCGCTTACGCCCCGGCGCCTGGTCTGGCGGAAGGCCAGCCGGTCACGCTTTTGATCCGGCCCGAACATATCAAGCTGTCCCGCCAGCCGGTCGAGGGCCGTCAAAGCGTTCCGATGAAGGTGGAGACCATCATCAATTATGGTGACAACGCGCTCGTCATCGGCACGTCGGGAAGCGTCACCATGCGCGTCCGGGTCCTTGGCGCCGACGTCGTCATCATCAAGGAGGGTGAGGACAGCTATATTTCCTGGACGCCGGACTCCGTTTTCGTCATTCCCGAACAAGGAGAGCAGCGGTGAGCACAGCGATCGACACTGAAGCGCTGATCGAACGTTTCGGCATCGGCAAACGGGGCAGTCTGGCGGTGACCCATCAAGGCACCGGCTATTTCGCGGTGACGCCGGAGGCGCCCTATGATGCCGGCCTGACGGTTGCCGAGCAGACGCGGCAATTGCTGGCAAAGGCGGACAGGCGGCTGACGGAGATCGGCAGCAGCCGGGACAAGCTGATCTTCGTCGCCATCATGATCGCCGACATGGCAGGCCTGGACGAGATGAACGCCATCTGGGACGAGTGGGTGGCGGAAATTGCCCCGCCGGCACGCGCCTGCTTCGAGGCACGACTGGCCAATCCTGCCCTGAAGGTCGAGATGATCATGATCTCCGCAGCCAGCGGAACCCAGCCGGCGGCATGAGCGGACACAGTGTGCGGAGCGAAATTTTCGCGACAAGGTGAGACACGCGTCATGAGCGAGACGACCGGCCTGATCGATGCGCTGTCCCGCCTTCAGGCGGACCTTGCCCTGCTTGTTGGGGCGGAGGCGGTGGAGCGCTATCGGGCCGATGCCACGCGACGGCCGGGGCCCGAGCCCGTGGCCGTCGCGCGGCCGAGAACGACTGCGGATCTTGCAGCGCTGCTGGCTTTCTGCACGGCGCGCCGGCAGCTGGTTGCCGTGCAGGGCGGCCTGACCGGTCTTGCCGGCGGCGCCCGGCCGCAGGCCGGCGAATTGCCGATTTCGCTTGAGCGAATGCGCAGCCTGAGCGAGCCGGATCTGCTTTCCATGTCCGTGGAAGCCGGGGCAGGGGTAACGCTGGAGGCGCTGCAGGCGCGTGCTGCCGCGGCCGGCCTGATGTTCGGCGTCGATATCGGCGCGCGGGGCACGGCAACGATCGGGGGCATGATTGCCACCAATGCCGGCGGCATCCGGGTGCTTCGCCATGGCATGTTCCGCGCGCAGGTGCTGGGGCTCGAAGCAGTGCTGTCCGATGGCCGGGTCCTGACATCGATGCGCGGGCTGCAGAAGGACAATTCCGGCTACGACCTGAAGCAGTTGATGATCGGCTCGGAGGGCACGCTGGGGATCGTCACCCGCGCGAGGCTGCGCCTGCTGCCGAAGCCGCGGCATGAGCGCAATGCGCTCTGTGCCGTCGGCTCGGTCGACGCGGCCTTGCAGCTGATGAGGCGGCTGCGAGAGCATCTCGGCTCCGATCTCAGCGCCTGCGAGGCGATCTGGCCGGATGTCTATGCCGGCGTCGTTGCTCTGCGGGGCGGGTCGGCTCCGCTGGCCACGGGCCATGCGCTCTATCTCCTGGTCGAGAGCCAGTCCTTTCGCCACGAAGAGGATGATCTCTTCGAGACGGCGCTGGGAGAGGCCTACGAGGCCGGTCTCTGCCAGGATGTCGTGCTGTCGCAGTCCGGCCGCGACTTTACTGCACTCTGGGAAATCCGGGATGGCTGCACGGACTATACGGCGAGCCTGGGCGGCATGACCGGGCACGATGTCAGCCTTCCACCGGATGCCATGGCCAATTTTCTCGACGAGGCCGGCGCGATCGTGCGGCGCATCGATCCGGCAGCCAGGATCTGTGTCTTCGGTCACCTCGGCGACGGAAACCTGCACTACGTCGTCAAGTCGCAGCACATGCCGCTTCTGTCGCCGGAAATTTTCGCCTGCGCTGCAGGATTGGGTGGCGCCGTGACGGCCGAGCACGGGGTCGGATCGGACAAGCGCGCGCATCTGCCGCTCGTTCGCTCGCCGGTCGAACTGGCCGTGATGCGCAGCATCAAGCACGGTCTTGATCCATACGGGATCCTGAACAGAGGCCGCATTCTTCCGGAGCCCAGCCCATGAAAGCCTTTCTTCACCGCTTCCACGGTCAGCCGCTGCAGGCTGTCGAGATCAAGACGCCTGAGGCGAGAGGCAGCGAAGTGATCGTGGAGGTCAGTCATTGCGGTGTCTGCCATTCGGATCTGCATGCCTGGCAGGGAAAGGTCGATTACGGCCGTCGCGGTGTCGTCGTGCGGCCGGAGCCCGCGCAGCCGATCGCCATGGGACATGAGATCGCCGGGCGCATCGTTGCGCTTGGGCCGCAGGCGCGGGACGCGAGGATCGGCGACGCCGTCATCGCCTATCCCTGGCTTGGTTGCGGCGCCTGTTCCGATTGCACCGGCGGCCGGGACAATATGTGCCGCAATGGCCCCAGGAGCCTCGGCTTTGCCCAGCATGGCGGATTTGCGGAGCAGGTCGTCCTGCCGCATCCCCGCTATGTCTTTCCGCTCGGCGATCTGGATCCGGCCCTTGCGGCCACCTATGCCTGCTCCGGCCTGACCGTGCGCTCGGCCATCCGCAAGATCATGCCGCTTGCGCCGGACGAGCCTCTCCTCGTCATCGGCGCCGGGGGGCTTGGTCTGCAGGCCGTCGCCATGCTGCGCGCCCTTGACCATGAGCGGATCATCATCGCCGACATGTCGGCTGAGAAGCGCGGTGCTGCTCTTGCCGCGGGTGCGCTTGACTTTCTTCACCTGCGTGGCGATGGCGATATCGAGCATCTGGCAGATCTGGCGGGCGGTCCCATCCCGGCAGTCCTCGACTTCGTCAACAATGGCCAGACGGCTTTGCTTGCTTTCGATGCCCTTCGCAAGGGCGGGCGCATGGTGCAGGTCGGCCTGTTCGGCGGCGAACTGGCGATCCCTCTGTACAGTCTGGCGCTGAAGGGGATCAGCATTTGCGGCAGCATTACCGGAACGCTTGAGGATCTCGCCGATGTGCTCCGGCTTGCGCGGGAGGGACGCCTGCGGCCGCTGCCCATCGAGACTTTGCCGAAGTCGAGAGTCAATCTGGCGCTGGCGCGGCTTGCGGGAGGCGCGGTTCAGGGACGGCTCGTGCTCGCCGAAGATGCGCTAGACGACGCCGCCGTCGACGATGACGGTCTGGCCGGTGATCATCCGCGCGCCGGATGAGGCAAGCCAGAGCGCGGTCGCGGCAATATCCTGCGGCTGGATGAGGTCCTTGAGGCACTGCAGGTCATGGGTCTCGCTTACCCAGTCGTCCGTGATCTTCGCCGTGACGCGTTCGGTCGCGACGCGGCCGGGCGCGATGGCATTGACGCGGATCTTGCGGGGGCCGAGATCCCGCGCCATGCCGCGCGTCAGCCCGACAATGGCTGCCTTGGCCGCGTGGTAGGCCGCGAGGTTCCCTGCAAGCTTCATCCAGGCCGTCGACGACATGTTGACAATGGCACCGCCGCCGGCCTCCTGCATGCTGCGGGAGACCGCAACGGACAGCAGGGCCTGGTGATCGAGATTGAGTGCCATCATCTGGCGCCAGACATCGACAGCCAGATCGTCGAAGGCGATGCGCCGGTCGACGCCCGCATTGTTCACGAGAACCCGCACCGGCCCCTGTTGCGCGACAAGATCGTCCACCAGCGGTGCAAGCCCCTCCGCCAGCGTCAGATCGTAAGCGACGGGCAGAAGCGATCCGGATCCGGCTTCCTCGGCGCTGAACTCCATTTTTGCGCGGTCCAGTGCCGTCACCCTGGCGCCCTGGCGCGCGAAGGCGATTGCGGTGGCCCGACCGATTCCCGCCGCAGCGCCGGTCACGATGACATGCTGGCCGGCAAATTCGTCGTAGGAAATGGTCACAGGGCAACCTCGACCGTCGGTTGGCCTGCAACATCCATGCTCACGGCGAAAAGGCCGCCGGACAGGGGCGCCTCTTCGAGAACGCTGGCCGGCAGCCGGATCGAGGCGGTGGTGATAAACAGCGTCTTCATGTCCTCGCCTCCGAAACAGCAGCTTGTCGGCCGCGGGACCGGCATGTCGATTTCACGGACAAGGCGGCCCTTCGGATCGTAGCCCGCCACTCGCCAGCCATCCCAGAGGGCAATCCAGACCGTTCCCTCGGCATCGACGGCCAGACCGTCCGGCTTGCCTTCGCTCGGCTGGAATTGCAGGAATATCCGGCGATTGGAAAGGAGGCCCTTCTCGATGTCGAAATCATAGGCGAAGACGATGCCGAGACCGGAATCGGTGAAGTAGAAGGTCTTGTCATCGGCGCTCCAGCCAAGCCCGTTGGAGACCTGGAACCCGCCGTCCACGGCACGGGCGCGGGTGGTCGTGTCGAAGCAGTAGAGCGAGCCGGAAGGCATGGAGGCATCGAGGCTCATCGTGCCGGCCCAGATCCGACCGGCCCTGTCGGTCTTGGCATCGTTGAACCGGTTGGCGGGCAGATGCGCCTCCGGATCATAGATGGGTTCCAGCGCGCCGGTTTGCGGATCCAGCATTTCCAGCCCGTTCTGGGTCACGGCGACAATCGAGCCGTCGGCCGCCGGCAGAACGGCCGAAACCAGCCGCGATGCCGGCTTCATGACTGTTTGCGTCCCGGAAGGATCATAAATCCGGGTTGCCGGCGCTGCGATGTCCACCCAGCGCAAAAGATGCGTCCGGCTGTCCCAGACCGGACCTTCGCCGACAATGGCCCCCGCGGGGTGGATGCAGGTCAGTGCTTCTTCCACATGCAGGTGCCGTCGCGGGTTGGAGGAGATGCTGACGCTGGCGGTGCCGATATTGCCCATCACCCGTCGCGCGGCCTCCATCAGGTCGCGCCCGACAATGTGGCGCTGTTCGTGGCTCAGCGCGCTTTCATGCGCCGTAACGGCAATGGCGCCGCGTCCCATGCCCGGTGGGCCATGCACTTCGACCGCCACGACAGTCAGGCCCGGAATGGACCTGGATTCGGCGATGGAATAGCCGCGGGCCCGGCTGATGGCGATTTCCGACAGGATGCGATGGCGCTCCTCGGTGCTGTAGGCGTTGAGGAAATTGTTCATCTCATGCGGGGGCATGGCGGCCAGGATGGCCCGTCCGGAGGTGCTGTCGGCCACCGGCAGGGTGCGACCCACATCGATCCCGACCGCCAGCGGATTGGCCGGCCGCCGCACGTCGACATAGATGATGTGATCGCCTTCCAGCACCACCAGAGACACCGTCTGGCCGAGATCGCCAGCCAGTCGTTGCAGCTCGTGCTCGGCTGCGCTGCGCAGGTCGAAGGCGGATAGCGAGCTTCGGCCAAGCTCGATGAACCGCTTGCCGAGACTGTAGGTCTTGGACTGCAGATCGTGCTTGATGTAGCCGAACTCCACCAGGGCGCCCAGCAGTCGGTAGAGCGTCGCCTTGGGGAGCCTGGTCTGCTTCAGCAGGAAGGTGGAGTTGCAGGGTTCGGCCGACTGGGCGATCAGCTCGATCAGCTGGATGCCTTTGACCAGGGTTCCCGCGCCGGGATAGAGCTTGGCGATATTGTCGAAATTCGGCAAGGGCGCTCCTACACCAGGGCTTCGTGGGTGACGGCATCGAATATATGAACTTTGCCTTCCGGCAAAGTGATGCGGATGGTTTCACCATCGCGGTAGCGGTGATCGTCGATGACCCGCGCCAGCATGGTTGTCTTGTCGCGCGCATTCTCATCCGAGGCGACAACAGTGTCCACGGCATCGGCTTCCTGGCCTTTCGGCGTCGGGAAGTGCAGGATCTTCTCCGTCCCGAGGCTCTCGACCAGCGAGACGTCCACCGGCACGCCCTCCTCACCGATCACCAGATGCTCGGGCCTGATCCCGAAAATGGCTTCCTTCGCGCCGTCCTTCAACGGCTTGCGTCCGATCGCGACGCGCTGGCCGCCAAAGCGGGTGAAGGCACGATCCCCTTCGATTTCCAGGGGGCCGCGGAAGAAGTTCATTCCCGGTGAGCCGATGAAGCCCGCAACGAACAGATTTGAGGGCCGGTTGAACAACTCTTCCGGCGAGCCGACCTGCTGGATGATGCCGGCCCGCATGACGACAATCTTGCTCGCCATGGTCAAGGCTTCCACCTGGTCATGGGTGACATAGATGGTGGTGACGCCGAGACGCTTCTGCAATTTGACGATTTCCGATCGCGTCTGGGTGCGCAGCTTGGCATCCAGATTGGACAAGGGCTCGTCCATCAGAAAGGCGCTGGGTTCGCGCACGATGGCCCGTCCGAGCGCCACGCGCTGCCGCTGCCCGCCGGACAAGGCGCGCGGACGGCGGTCGAGATAATCCGTCAGTTCCAGCATCTCGGCGGCGTGGTTGACGGCCTTGTCGATCTTCTCCCTGGCGACGCCCCGCATCTTCAGGCCGAAACCGATATTGGAGCGCACGGTCATATGCGGATAGAGAGCGTAATTCTGGAACACCATTGCGATATCGCGGCTGCCGGGCCCGAGATCGGTCACGTCGCGGCCACCGATCGAGATGGTCCCGCTGGTGGTTTCCTCCAGTCCGGCGAGCATTTTCAAGATTGTGGATTTGCCGCAGCCGGAGGGGCCGACGAAGACGCAGAGCTCGCCGTCTTCCACATGCAGGTTGAAGTCGTGGATGGCCTTGAACTGGCCATAACGCTTCTGGACATTGTTGAAATCGATTGTTGCCAAGATGCGGGCCTTTCTTGATTTACTTTTCGGAACCGGCGGAAAGACCGCCCACAAGATAGCGTTCGAGGAAGAGATAGACGCCGATGATCGGCACGGCCGCCATCAGCGAGGCCGCCATGATCGTGTTCCAGTCGGTCACGAATTCGCCTTTCAGCGTGGCAATGCCGACATTCAGGGTCCACTGCGATTCCGACGTGGTCAGGAAGGTCCTGGCGTAGAGAAAATCGGACCAGCTGATGACGAAGGCATAGAGTGCGGTTGCCGCCAGGCCGGGAGAGGCGACGGGCAAT
The DNA here is from genome assembly GCF_030435705.1 of Rhizobium sp. SSA_523. Taxonomy (NCBI): domain Bacteria; kingdom Pseudomonadati; phylum Pseudomonadota; class Alphaproteobacteria; order Hyphomicrobiales; family Rhizobiaceae; genus Affinirhizobium; species Affinirhizobium gouqiense. The sequence goes on along the minus strand of NZ_CP129381.1, from coordinate 985,665 downwards.
ACAACGCGGATAAGCGCGCCGAGCGGCGAGCAGCCATCGACCAGTGCCGCCTGTTCCAGTTCGGGCGGAATGGTGTCGAAATACCCTTTCAGCATCCAGGTTGCGAAGGGCACGATGAGCGTCGCCTGGGCAATCACCACGGACCAAAGCGAGCCGACCAGCCCGACCGATTTGAAGATGGCAAACAGCGGGATAACGAGCAAAGTCGCCGGCAGCATTTTCGAGGTCAGGATGAACAGGCCGAGCGCCTGGCCGCCGCGCAGGCGATGGCGGGACAGGGCATAGGCGGCAAGCACGCCGACCGTCAGCGAGAGGATCATGGTGGCGACCGCGATCAGGATCGTGTTCCACATCCACAGGCCAAAAGGCTGGCTTGCCAGAAGATCGGAAAAGACAGTCCATTGCGGGTCGCGCGGCAGGAAGTTCGGCGGGTAGACCCTGAGCTGCGTGCGGGGGCTGAGCGCCGTCAGGAACATCCAGTAGATCGGAAAGAGCAGGATGACGCAGACACCGATGACGGTGGTGTAAAGGGCGATCCCGGCGAGAGGCGAACGTTTTGTCATCGATTGCTCCTAGTGGACCGATTTCGCGAAGCGGCCGACCAGCGCGCGGCTGATGATCGCGCAGATGATCATGGTGACCACGCCGACCGCGGCGCCCTGACCCATGCGGAAGAAGGCGAAAGCCTGCTCGAAGGTCAGCATCGACAAGGTTGTCGTCGCTCCGATCGGCCCGCCCTGGGTCAACACGTAGATGATGGAGAAGTCACGGAAGACCCAGAGCGTCGTCATCACCGATGTGACGCCAATGACGGGCGCGAGATTGGGAAGCGTCACATAGATGAAGCGCTGCCAGACATTGGCGCCATCCACCTTGGCGGCCTGGTACTGTTCGGCGGGGATGGATTGCAAACCCGCCAGCAGCATGATGGACACCAGCGGATAGCCCTTCCAGATCATTACGAAGCAGACGGCCATGAAGGCGGCCGTGGCGTTCGAGCCGAACTGGACGGCCTGAGAGACCAGGCCGGTCTTCAGCAACATCCAATTGATGACGCCGAACGAGCTGTCGAGCATCCAGGCCCAGATGACCGTCGCGACCACTTCCGGCACCGCCCATGGCAAAGCGACGAACAGTCTGGCAAGCGCGCGACCCTTGAAGTTCTGGTTCACCAGGAGCGCCGTGGCAAGTCCGATGATCAGGGAAATGCCGCCGACGATGAGCACCATGCGTGCCGTGACCGAAATGGCGTTCCAGAATTCTTCGGAGTGAAACAGCCATTCGTAATTCTTGGTCGTCCAGGGCGCGTGGTCGCCGCCGATCCGCGCTATGCGGACATCCTGCAGCGAGATGTCCACCGATAGCAGGATCGGATAGATGATGATCAGCGCCATCAGGATAACGGCCGGAGCCAGAAGCAGGTAGCCGAATTTCGATCTGTGCTTCGGTGAACTAAAGTCTATCAAGTCAATCCTCCTGCGCTCAAGGTGGCCGAGGTCGTGCCGCGGCCACCCACCTTTTGACGCTTGGCATGCGGTTCGGTTCAGCCGGCGATCTTCTCGACGGCGGCCTGCATATTGGCACCTGCCTCCTGCGGGCTCAGATCGTCGATCAGCATGCGCTGCACCTCGCGGAAAACGATCTTCGTCACTTCGTTGAACTGCAGCTCCAGGCCCTTCGGCAGGCGGTCGACACCGGCAGCGGAGGCCTTGTCATTGGCCTTGGCGAATAGCGCGAAGTTCGGGTCCGCCTTGATCTCCGCCGTGTAATCGAGGCCCGGCATGGGAGCCGGCGAGGAGCCGAGGGTGGCAAAGCGCTGCTGCATCTCCTTGGATGCGGCGACCTGGATGAAGTCCCAGACCAGCGCCTTCTTCTCATCGGAAATATCGGAGGGCATGCCGATGACGTTGGACGTTCCGCCGACAGGAGGGTTGAGCGGCGACTCCGCCAGCTTCAGATTGTCGCGAATAGCCGGATCCGCACCCTTCATCACATTCCAGATCCAGGGCCCGTCAAGGCGCATGGCGATGCGGCCCTCGATCAGCAGCTGGCGCATGTCGCCTGCCTTGGCATCCTTCGGCGTCAGGCCGTCCTTGTAGATCTGCTTGAAGCGGGCAAGTCCCTCGATGACGCCGGGGCTGTTGAAGGCGGGCTTGCCATCCTCTGTCCAGTTGCCGCCGGCATCCAGAACGAAATGCAGCATGTCGTGCATCATGTTGGAGCCGCCGCTGCTGTCGACGCCGAGGCCGTAGACATCGGTGACTCCATCGCCGTCGGTGTCGCGGGTTGCCGCCTTTGCCGCGGCAATCAGGCCGTTCCAGTCGGTGGGGACGCTGGCAATACCGGCGTCCTTCAGGAGCTTCTCGTTATAGGCGAGGATATAGGCCGTATAGAGCAGCATGATGCAATTGGTCTTGCCCTTCCACTCGCATGTGCTCTGGCCGGCCCAGCCCTTGAGGTCCATCCCGGACTTTTCGATGAAGGGTCCGAGATCCGCCAGCCATCCCTCATTGGCGAAGGCCTGATACTCGAAAGCGGCGAGGTGGACGATATCGGGGGGCGTGCCGCCGGCAAACATCGTGAACATGGTGTCCGCATATTCATTGCGGGAGACCTTGGTCATCTCGACCTTTACGTCCGGATGGCTGGCCTCGAATTTCTGGATGACCTCGTTCCACCAGTCGCCATAGCCCGGCTCGCCCTTCATCCAGCTGACGAAGGTGAGTGTTTCGGCGAAGGCCGGCAGGGCCGCGAGCGATGTGCTCAAGGCCACGGCCGCGGCGGCGGCCGTCTTGAAAAGATGTCTCATGGATCCTCCTCCTTTGAATCTTTTTCAGTCGTCGATTTTCGTCAGGAATGCAAAAGCGTCGTCATTCGGCACCACCCCGATACCGGCCGTGTCCGGCACGGCGAACACGCCTGTCGCGCAGGCGGCCGCGCCCTCCAGAAGCTCCGCATTGCGGTGGTAGATCGTATGCTGGAATTCGTGGCAGGCCGCACCGGCATAGAGGCCTGCGCGCAGGCTTGCGCCCATGAAGATGCCAAGACCGATGGTGGCATGCGGGATGATCTGGGCACCGGCCGCCTTTGCCAGCGCGGCGATGCGCAGGAATTGCGTGATGCCGGTATGGCCCATTTCCGGCTGGACGATGGAGCAGGCCTGGCGCGCAAGGCGGGGGCGATAATCCCAGTCGGTGCGCCATTCCTCGCCCAAAGCCAGAGGCATTGCGATGGCCGCGGCCACGGCCGCCTGGGCGTCCACATCCTCCGGCGCGACCGGCGCCTCGAGAAACCAGGGCCGGCTCTGTTCCAGGGCCGCGCCAAGCGCGATTGCGCTCTCGGCGGTATAGGCCCAATGCATGTCGACGGCAATCTCGTGGTCGTCACCGAGCGCCTTGCGAAGCGCTGCGACCTCACCCGGAACATCGCCGCCATCGGTGTGGCTGATCGGGATCTTCACCCGGCCGAACCCGTCTTCCTTCCAGCGCAGAGCCATGTCGATGCGTTCCGGCTGCGTCGGTGCCGGCAGGCCGGAGACATAGGCGGGAAGTTCCCCGGCGCCCGGGCGTCCAAGGGCGGATTGCAGGCTTTTGCCGGCCGCGCGGGCGCTGAGATCCCAAAGCGCGATATCGAGGGCGGCCAGGGCATCGGCAAGGTAGCCGCCCCAATAGCCGCGATTGCGCTGCAGCGCATAGAGCGCGTCCCAGGTGGCAGCGGGATCCTTCGGCGGCAGCGAGATCAGATAGGGGCCCAGGAGATCGTTGATGATGCTGGCCGTGGCATGCGGTGCGATCAGGCCGTAGGTCTCGCCCCAGCCTTCCACGCCCTGCCGATCGCGCAACCGTACGACGATGGAGCGATCCACCAGCGGATAGACGGTGCCATTGAAGCCGCGCACCACGTAGCGATTGGCGATCAGCGTTTCATCTGCGCCGGGCTTGCCAAGATAGGCCGTTTCCCGCGGCCGCTCGAAGAGGAAGACATCGACCGAAGCAATGCGATCATGCATGGACGCGCTCCATGGATGAGAGCGCCCTGTCATAGAATTCGAGCGTCAGCGCCTTCAATGTCTCGTCCATTTCCGGCAAAGCCTCGCGCACGAGATCCGTCGCCATGACTTGGCGATGTTTGAGGATAAGCTTGGTCAACCGCATCCGATAGGGCGCCTGGATCAAGAGCAGGGGCAGAGACTGCGTATAGAGGGTGAGGGCGCGTTCGCGATCCCCGGATGTATAGGCCCGCATGAGGGCCACATGCAATTCGAGGAGTTCGATGGCCGGCATGGTGGCGATCGCGCCGCGTTCCAGTTCCTCGAACAGGTAGCGCGCACCGCCGCCACCGATCACGCCATCGAGGTTTGGACCACAGCCTGCAACCAGTTCGGACACTTTCGGCCCGGACGGCACGCCTTCCTCCTTCACATAGCGGATCGCCGGCACGGCGGCGGCGAGATCCAGCATCTGACGAGCCGAGAGATCGGCGCCGCGCGGTGCAAACAGGTTCTGCAGGATGATGACGCCGCCATCGAGCGCATCCGACAGGCGTTTGAACCAGGAGACGAGATTATCGCCCATGGCGGGAACGGCCATGGCCATGACGCCGTCGACATTCAGATCCGCAACGGTTCTCGCAAGGTCGACCATGACCTCCGGGTCGGCCGAATTGACGCCGGCAATGATCGGCAATCGTCCAGCGGCCGCATCGACGACATGCATCAGCGCGTCGCGTCGCTCGGCGGCGCTGAGATGTACGTCTTCACTGGCAACGCCGGGAAAAACCAGGGCCGTTGCCCCGCCATCCACGCCAAATTCCACAAGCGCGCGCAGAGCGCCGGAATCCACTGCGCCGGTCTGATCGAACGGCGTGGGAATGATCGGGAGAACCCCCTCCAAACGAACTGTCATCCTATTCCCTATATATGAGACTGCATTTCCATAATTGAAACTACATCATTCCTTTGTTACCTTGTCAACGTGTTTCGCGCCGCGAGGCTGTTGGAAAAGGAAAAGTGTATGGAATTCCTAGGGATAGATTGGGGCAGCCGACGCTTCAGGGCCTGGCTTCTGGATAGCGAGGGCAGGATCATCGACAGTGTGGAGAAGGATGAAGGCCTTGCCGCCGTTCGGGATCGCGATTTTCGAGGTGCCCTGGAAGCCGCCTGCGCCGCTCAGCTTTCCCGCGATCCGAACCTGCCGATCCTTCTGTCGGGCATGGTCGGCTCGCGGACCGGCTGGATCGAAGCGCCCTATTGCCCGTGTCCGGCTACGATGGACACGATCGCCGGGAACGCCATCCGCTTCGAGATCGGCAGCCATCCGGCGGCGATCCTTCCCGGCGCGACCTCGGTCGATGCCAGCGGCCATGCGGATGTGATGCGTGGCGAGGAAATCCAGGTGCTCGGCGTCGCCGCGCTTCTCGGCATACAGGATGCGACGATCTGCATTCCCGGCACGCATGCCAAGTGGGCGAGCCTGAGCGCGGGCCGCCTTGCCAATTTCGAAACCCATGTGACGGGGGAAATGTTCTCGCTGCTGCGCGGACACAGCCTCGTCGGGCAGATGGCCGAAGGAGATGACGACGCGCCCGAGGCCTTCCTGGCCGGGGTTGATCATGGCCTTACCCATGCCGCCGCCCATGCCGTTTTCGCCGCGCGAGCCGATGCGCTGCAGGGCACGCTCGCACCGCGCTCCATCTCCGCCTTCCTGTCCGGCGTTCTGATCGGCAATGAACTGTCCGCGCGGCCACGCTCTGAGAGCGGCGAACTCGTCCTCCTGGCAACGGGCGTGCTGGCCGAGCGCTATGCGAAGGCTCTCACTCATGTCGGGGAGGTTTTCAGAACCGTGGACGCCAAGGAAGCTGCGCGCGCGGGTCAGGTCCTGGCGGCGCGGGCGCTCTGGCCGGACAGGGTCTCGGCGTGAGCCTGCTCCCCACGGCGAAACTCGACCACGTGGCGATCGCGAGTTCCAGCCTTGCGGTGTCGATGCGTTTCTACGAAGAGCTTGGCTTCACGCCGGGCTTTGCAAAGCCCGGGCTGCAGCAGATGCGGCTCGGGACAAGCTTCGTGGAGTTGATCGAGGCAAGTCCGGCGCCTGCGCCGTCCCCGACGCCCTATCATTTGGCTTTGGTTGTCGAAGACGCCGATCAGGCATGGGATCGCCTGCGCTCGCATGGTTTCATGCCGGATGCGGAGGTCAGGCGTGGCGCATCCGGTGCGCGCTTCTTCTTTCTTCGCGATCCGGACGGCCACTGGATCGAGATCCTGTCGCGCTGAGACTGTGCGCTCAATGGGCCGGGCGGTAGCCGAGGGCGATGGAGGCGGACAGGCCCGCTTCTGTCAGAAGATCGATATAATCCTGCCGCCGCCCCTCATCGAAGCGGAAAAGCGGGAAAGAGATCGAAATGGCGGCCACCGGCTTGCCCATATGGTTGAAGACCGGCGCCGCCAGGCAGCGGACGCCGGCTTCGCTTTCCTCGATCTCTTCCGCCACGCCGCGGGCGCGGGCGGCCTTCAGATCCGCCATCAGTGCATCCGGATCGGTCAGCGTTCGCGGTGCATGCTTTGTGAATTCCATCCGTGCCATCCGGTCGCGGATCTCGTCATCGTCGCGCCAGGCCAGCAGCGCCTTGCCGAGCGAGGTGCTGTGCAGCGGATTGCGCAAGCCGAGCGTTGATTTCATCGACAGATTGAAGGCAGAATCATATTTGTGGATGTAGACGACCTTCTCGTCGCGCTCGTCCAGAATGCCGAGATTGATGGATTCGCCCGTGGCGCGCGACAATCGCCCCATGGACTGGTCGGCGACCCGCAGGAGATCCGCCTGTTCGCTGAGCGAGCGGGCGCCGAGGCTGAACAGCTTCAGCGTCAGGCCGTATTTCTCCGTATCCTGATCCTGCTCCACATAGCCAAGCTCCATCATCGTCTGCAGCAGCCGGTGTGCCGTCGTCTTCGACGTCATCGCCCGCTGCGCCAGATCAGCCAGGCTGACCCGTTTTTCGTCCACCAGCGCTTCAAGGACAGCAAAGACCTTGAGGACTGCCGCGACATTATCCGTCTTGACCTGAGTATCAGCCATAATCCGTTCTACGTTCTTCGACATGAAATTCTGGAAGTCAGTCCGCCGCGAGTCAAGTAACCGCTCCATTGGGCATTGGCGTTAGACAGACAGTCCGCGCCGGTCATCCCTTCCTGTCTACACTACCGTAAAATTTCCGATTGAAAAGCCAATCGGAGTGTGATTTCTTGATTTTCGAAATTGCGTTCCGAAAATAATTCGAGGGGTTTTGCGGCATGGATCCGCTGCTGAGGCAGAAACAGCATTTCATCGGGGCAGGGGATGTCCGCGCGCTGATCGAGCGTTTGACCGACAATCTGGTCAACATCCAGGACACCTCCGGAGAATTCCTGCTGAGGCTGGAAGACGGCCGGGTGATCGATACCAAGGGCTGGGCTGGATGGGAGTGGACCCACGGGATCGCGCTTTACGGATTGCTGAAATACTGGCAGCAGACAGGCAGCGAGTATGCGCTGAAGATCATCACCGACTGGTTCGAGACGCGGCTGCGGGAAGGCACGCCGACGAAGAACATCAATACGGTCGCGCCCTTTCTCACCCTCGCCCATCTATACGAGATGAATCGCGATCCCCGTTTCCTGCCCTATCTCGAGACCTGGGCGGAATGGGTGATGTATGAAATGCCCCGCACACGCGAAGGCGGCCTGCAGCATATCGTCTACAATAATGTCAACGACCAGCAATTGTGGGACGACACGCTGATGATGAGCGTGCTCCCGCTCGCCAAGATCGGCCTCGTCCTGAACCGGCCGGATTATGTGGAAGAGGCGAAATACCAGTTCCTCGTCCACGCGCAATATCTGCTCGATACGGAAACCGGCCTGTGGTTTCACGGCTGGACATTCGACGGCAACCATAATTTTGCAAGAGCCCGCTGGGCGCGGGGCAATAGCTGGGTCACCATCGCCATTCCCGAATTCATCGAATTGCTGGATTTGAAGGAGGGCGATGTGCTGCGCCGGCATCTCCTCTCGCTGCTGAACCGCCAGGCGGCGAGCCTCAGGCAGCATCAGGATCCCTCCGGTCTCTGGCACACGCTGATCGACGATCCCGACAGCTATCTGGAGGCATCGGCCACGGCGGGTTTCGCCTATGGTCTCATGAAGAGCGTCCGCAAGCGGTATCTCGGCGAGGCGTATCGCCCGGTTGCCGAGGCGGCGATGAAGGGTGTGATCGAGCGGATCTCGCCGGATGGCGAGTTGACGCAGGTCTCGTTCGGGACGGCCATGGGCCATGATCTCGATTTCTACCGGCAGATCAAACTGACCTCGATGCCCTATGGACAGGCCATGGCTATGCTTTGCCTGACGGAGCAGTTGCGCAGCTATATCTGACGAGGAGGCCTTCGGTGACGCCGGGAGGAGCGGGTGTCGCCGATTGGCCCTGGCGGATCGCGAAGGTCCGGGATCAGCAACAGGATCTGGAGGAGGAGAGAAGACATGAAGACCATTACCAGACGCCGCCTGCTCGGCCAGGCCGCAGCGGGTCTAGCCCTTTCGACGATGGCCGGCCTGCCGGCGCATGCGCAGACCAAGACCATTCGACATTTCTGGTGGGGCAATCCCGAGCGCGACAAGCGCACCTTCGCGGTGATCGACGTGTTCCAGAAGGCGCATCCCGATATCAAGATCTCGGGCGAAACCATCGGCTGGGGCGACTATTGGACCAAGATGGCCACCCAGACCGCCGGCCGCAATATGGCCGACCTCGTGCAGATGGATTATCGCTACCTCTTCGAATATGTACGCCGCGGTGCCTTGCAGCCGCTCGACGCGCATGTCGGCAAGAGCTTGATGGTCGCCGATTTCGACAAGGGCCCGCTCTCCGGCGGAATGGTGGACGGCAAACTCTATGCACTTAACATCGGCTCCAACAGCCAGGTCATCGTGCATAACACACGTGTCTTCAAGGAAGCCGGCATCGATGCGGACCTGATCAACTGGACCTGGGACGATTTTGCCAAGGCCTGCGAGCAGATCAGCAAGGCCTCGGGCGGAAAGGTCAAGGGTTCGGACGATCTGGCGCTGATGATCGAAGTCTTCGAATCCTGGACGCGCCAGAACGGCCACGAATTCTATGACAAGGACGGGAATGTCGCAGCCACCGTCGATGATGTTGCGAGCTACTGGCAGTTCTGGAGCGACCTTCGGCAGAAGGACGCGGTGCGGCCGAAGGAAAAGACGGTCATCCTCGATATCCCCATCGTCGAATCGGGGGTTGCGGTTGGCGATGCGGCCATGTCGCATTTCTGGTCCAACCAGCTGGTCGGCATCCAGGCGGCCGCGAAAGACAAGATCGGCGCCGCCATGGTTCCCCACAAGAAGGACGGAGCGCCGGGCCAGTTCATCAAGCCGTCAATGTTCATGTCGCTTACTCGCGACGCCAAGGATGTCGACACCTCCATCCTCTACATGAATGCCTGGGTGAATGATCCCGAGATCACCAAGATCCTCGGCCTGGAGCGCGGCATTCCGGCATCGCCCCGCGTGCGCCAGGCCCTGCAGCCGGCTCTCAATGATGTGGAGAAACTGTCCGTATCCTACTTCGACGCGATCCAGGACAAGGTCGGGCCCCTGCCGCTTCCGGCGCCCAAGGGCGCTGGAGAAGTGCGCGACGCTTTCATGCGCATCGGTACCGATGTGGTTCTTGGTCGTGCCGAAGCAAAGGATGCCGCGCAGCAATTCGTCGACGATGCGCAGGCGATCGTCGAACGCGCCCGTTAGGGTTCGTTGAAATCAGACCCTGAGCAGACTTGCATTGGCCTGCCAACGCTTCGTCCGCTTAGTCTGTTGTTTTGACGCAGGTTTCGGTCGGAAAACCGTGAGACAATTTTCCGGAACCTGCTTAGGCCTGCGGGCTGTGCCGTTCTTCTCCGGGCCGATTTCGCCGGCCCGGACATTTCCCTCACCGGAAGGTCCGACCGTTGATCAAACGCTTCATCACGCGCAATGCGCCCGGCTATATCTTTCTGTCCCCGTGGCTTCTGGGATTCTTCCTGCTGGCGCTCGGCCCCATCCTGGCGTCTCTTTACCTGTCCTTCACCCGCTACGACATGGTGAGCGATCCACGCTTCGTCGGCTTCGACAACTATGTCTATATGTTCACGCGCGACCGCCGGTTCTGGAAGGCGCTCGACGTGACATTCACCTATGTGGCACTGGCGGTGCCGGCGCGGTTGATCATGGCACTCTGCGTGGCCATGCTGCTCGACAAGGGGTTGCGCACGATCGGTCTTTACCGGGCGATCTTCTATCTCCCCTCGCTTCTCGGTTCCTCGATCGCGATCGCAATCCTTTGGCGCCAGCTCTTCGCCGCAGATGGCGTCGTCAACCAGGCGCTGGCGGTCTTCGGCATTCAGGGCATGGCCTGGATTACCAATCCCGATACCTCTCTCTACACGCTGGTCGTGCTGGCCATGTGGCAGTTCGGGTCGCCCATGCTGATCTTCCTCGCCGGTCTGCGGGGTATCCCGCGCGATCTCTATGAGGCGGCGGAGATCGACGGAACGCCGAAATGGCGACAGTTCACGCGCATCACGCTGCCGCTTCTCGCGCCGGTGATCTTCTTCAACCTGGTCCTGCAGACGATCGAGGCCTTCAAGACCTTCTCCAGTGCCTTCATCATTTCCAACGGCACCGGCGCACCGGCCGATAGCCTGCTCTTCTTCACCGTCTATCTGTTCAACGAAGCCTTCAAGTTCTTCCGCATGGGCTATGCCTCGGCGCTGGCCTGGGTGCTGCTCATCATCATTGCGGCATTCACTGCGGTCGCCTTTCTGACGTCGAAATACTGGGTGCATTATGAAAACGAGCGCGATTGATCCCGGCCTCCTGGCGGGGGCGGACGGGCAGGACCTCGCGGACAGGAAGGAGAGCGCCGACGAGGCGGCAAAGGCGGCCAAAGCCGCTCATGCTTTCCGTCTGCGGCGCGAACAGCGAGAGCGCAATGCCCGCATTCTGAAGCATATCTTCCTGATCGGCGTGTCAGCGCTGATGCTCTATCCGCTCTTCTGGCTGCTGGCATCCTCGTTCAAGCCGGAAAACGAGATCTTCGGCAGCCTCACCTTGTGGCCGTCGAGCCTGCAGCTCGACAATTACACGAAGGGCTGGACGGCGCTGCCGATGTCCTTCACCACCTTCTACATCAACTCGGCGATCGTCACGGTCCTGTCCGTCATCGGCAACCTGATTTCCTGCTCCTTTGCCGCTTACGCCTTTGCGAGGCTGCAGTTCACCGGACGCAGCTTCTTCTTCGCCCTGATGATGATGACGCTGATGATCCCCTATCACGTCGTCCTCATCCCGCAATATGTCCAGTTTCTGAAGCTTGGCTGGGTGGATACCTATTTGCCGCTGGTGGTGCCGCGCTTCCTCGCCTCCGAAGCCTTTTTCATCTTCCTCATGGTCCAGTTTTTCCGGCAGTTGCCGCGCGAGCTCGACGAGGCGGCGATGATCGACGGCTGTTCGCCCTTCAAGATCTACTGGGCGATCATCCTGCCCCTCTCGCTGCCGGCCATGGGTACGGCGGCCATCTTCTCGCTCATCTGGACCTGGGAGGATTTTCTCGCACCGCTGATCTATCTGAACGACATCAAGAACTACACCGTTCCGCTGGCGCTTCGCCTGTTCCTCGACCAGGAAGGCCAGTCCTCCTACGGGCAGATGTTCGCCATGTCGGTCCTGTCACTGGTGCCTGTCGTCATCTTCTTCTTGCTGTTCCAGAAACTGATCGTGCGTGGCATCGCCACCTCCGGAATGAAATAAGGATTGTCTGCCATGGCTGGCCTGTCTCTTCGCAATGTCGGCAAACGCTACGGCGCGCTGTCCATCATCCAGGACCTGAACCTGGATATTCACGATGGCGAGTTTCTCGTCCTCGTCGGGCCGTCCGGTTGCGGCAAATCCACCCTGTTGCGGATGATTGCCGGCCTGGAGGACATAACCGACGGCACCGTCTCGATCGGCTCGAAGATCGTCAACGATCTCCCTGCCTCCAAGCGGGAGCTGTCGATGGTCTTCCAGTCCTATGCGCTCTACCCGCATATGACCGTGGCAAAGAACCTGGCTTTCGGCCTGCAGAACTTCAAGATGCCGAAGGCGGAAATGGAGCGGCGCGTGGCCGAGGCGGCGCGCATCCTGCAGATCGAAAAGCTGATGGACCGCAAGCCGCGCCAGCTCTCCGGCGGCCAGAAGCAGCGTGTTGCCATCGGCCGCGCCATCGTGCGCGAGCCGCAGCTTTTCCTGTTCGACGAACCATTGTCCAACCTCGATGCGGAATTGCGTGTCCAGATGCGGGCCGAGCTCGCCTCGCTCTATGCAAGGCTCGGCACCACGATGATTTATGTGACGCATGATCAGGTTGAGGCCATGACGATGGCAACCCGCATCGTGGTGCTGCGTGCGGGAAAGATCGAGCAGGTGGGCACGCCGCAGGAACTCTATATGCGTCCGCAGAACCTCTTCGTTGCCGGCTTCATCGGCTCGCCCAAGATCAACATGCTGCAGGCGACGGTCGAAGACGACAACGGCGCGCCGCGCGCGATGATCGCGGGGTTCCCCGCCTTTGCTCTGCCGGATCTTGGGGTTCCTGACAGGCAGATGACACTCTGCGTCCGGCCGGGTGCCGTGCGGATCGGCGACGGTCAGGTACAGACGCAGGGACAGATCAGGCTTGTCGAATATCTCGGCAACGAAACGCTCCTTCATATTGCGCTGTCATCGGGCCAGGTCATCCTGGTCAGCGACAGCGGCAAGATTGCCCGCCGCGCAGGCGACACCGTCAGCCTCGGCTTCGACCTTGTCGATCTGCATTATTTCGGAGCGTCCGGGCAGCGTCTCGAACCCAAACAGCATGAAAGCCAGACCCTGTGAAAATCGCTATTGTAGGCTGCGGCTCCCGGCACAAGATGTTCCGCGATTCCGTCGTTCAGGATTATGCCGATCGTCATGAGATCGTGGCGCTCTGCGATGTCAACGCGCACAGGCTGGCGCAGTCCGCCAGTCTGGTCTCCAAGCCCGGCACCAATGGTGTCGCGACCTATCTCGCCGGCGATTTCGATCGGCTGATCGCCGAGCAGAAGCCGGACACCGTTATCGTCGCAACGCCGGATTTCCTGCACGCCGATTATATCGTTCGCGCCTTCGAGGCCGGCTGCGATGTCATTTGCGAAAAGCCGCTCACCATCGATCTCACGCGCCTGAAGGCGATCCTGGAGGCGCAGGCCAGGACCGGTCGGCAGGTCAAGGTGACATTCAATTACCGCTACTCGCCGGCGCGCACGCAGATCAAGGAGCTGATCGCTTCCGGTGCGATCGGTACCGTCACGGCCGTCGATTTCCGGTGGCATCTGGATCGCGTCCACGGCGCCGACTATTTCCGCCGCTGGCATCGTCAGAAGGAGAATTCCGGCGGTTTGCTGGTGCATAAATCCACCCATCATTTCGATCTCCTGAACTGGTGGCTGGGGTCTGTTCCGACCCATGTCTTCGCGTCCGGTCGACGGGCGTTCTACCGTCCGGAGACGGCCCAAGCGCTGGGCCTTGCCGGGCGGGGTGTGCGCTGTGCCAACTGTCCCGTCGCCGATAAATGCGATTTCGAGCTCGACATGGCCGAGGATGCCGCGCTGCGGGACCTTTATCTCGAAGCCGAGCACGAGGATGGATATTTCCGCGACCTCTGCGTCTTTGACAAGGAGATCGGCATCGAGGATACGATGCAGGCGCATATCCGCTACAAGAAGGGCATGACCGCGAACTACACGCTGACGGCCTACTCACCCTGGGAAGGGCTCGAGATCAAGTTCCAGGGCACGAAAGGCGATATCACGCATCGCCACGTCGAGGTGCATGGTGTCTTCGGCGGCGAGCGGGCGCATGCCGACGAGGACGCGATCACCACCGAACTTCATCTGGCGGGCGAACCGCCGCGCTTGCTCGATGTGCCGAAGGCAAAGGGTCATCATGGCGGGGCCGATCCCGTCATGCTCGGCTATATCTTCGCGCCCGACAGCATGGAGGCCGATCGCTATGACCGCGCCTCCGATCATGTCGCCGGCGCCTGGTCCATCCTCACCGGTATTGCCGCCAATGCCTCCATCGAAACCGGCTCTCTCGTTGACATTGCCACGATGCTGCAGGCGCGGGGCATCCGGCTCTAGGGTCAAAACGCAATCTTGATTTGGAGCGTGGCAGGATGTGGCGCGTGGTATGAGAGAAAAACATTCAGTTCTAGGAGCAAAGCCGCCGGTGGATTCAACAGACATCAAGGCTTCGCGACGCGGAATATAGCGATTGTCGCCATAGCCCTGCGGGACGCGGAGGATTTCGCCTGCCAACCCTTTGAAAAGGCTTTGTGGAGTTTCGCTCAACGGCAGCCTCTTCTCCTATTCGCACACAAAATCGGTTTGACCCTAAAGCAAAGGCAGTTTGGACACGTCACCGTCATGAAGGAGATTTTGACTTTTCCGCCCCGCAATGCCGTAAACCAGCGGCACGACGTCACGATCAGAGCTTGAGAAAGGCTATTCGATGAATTTTCCGCTTCGCCTGGGGGTGATCGGTGTCGATCACGGTCATATCGTCGGCATGGTGCGCGGCATGCTGAATGCGGGGGCGGAACTCGCCGGCTGGGCGGCACAGGCGGCGACGCCGCTGACAATGCTGCGGGAATTCGGCCAGGCCTTTCCGGAGGCGCCGATGCTGGAGGAGGAGGAACTGCTCCAAGACGAGAGCATAACGCTCATCCTGACGGCTGCGGTCAATAGCGAGCGGGCGGCAGTCGCGATCCGGGCGATGCGGCATGGCAAGGACGTGCTCACCGACAAGCCGGGCTGTACCGATCTCAAGCAACTTGCAGACCTGCGGGAAACGGTGGCAGCCACCGGCCGGCGATGGGCGGTCTGCTTCTCGGAGCGGCTGGCGGTCGAAAGTGCGACCCTGGCCGATCAACTGATCGCGCAGGGACGGATCGGCGAGGTGGTGCAGACTGTCGGGCTAGGGCCGCACAGACTCAACGCTGCCAATCGGCCCGCATGGTTCTGGGACAGGGCCAGGACAGGGGGCATCCTGACCGATATCTGCGCCCATCAATTCGATCAGTTTCTGCATTTCACCGGCTCGACAGAGGCACGCATTGTGACGGCGGTCATCGGCAATGTGGCCAATCCCGAACGGCCGGACTTCCAGGATTTCGGCGAGGTCCTGCTGGAGGGGAATGGCGGACGGGGCTATGCCAGGGTCGATTGGCTGACGCCGCAGGGCCTGCCGACCTGGGGTGACGGACGCATGACCATCCTCGGGACGCGAGGCTATATCGAATTGCGAAAATACATCGATATCGGCGGGCAGGGCGGCACCGATCACGTGTTTCTCGTGGATGACACGGGCCTCCAGCGCTTCCAGGCGCAGGGCGCCGGCACGCCCTTCTTCGCCCGCCTGCTGCAGGATGTGGTCGAGCGTACGGATGTCGCGATGTCACAGGCGCACGCCTTTCTCGCGACCGAACTGTCGCTTGCGGCGCAGCAAATGGCTGAGGAGGCAAGAGCGTGAGCGGCCAGCCGATCCGTGTCGCGGTGATCGGGGCCGGAATTGGCCGCTCGCATGTCGTCGGCTACAGCCAGTTGCCGGACAGGTTCGAGGTCGCCGCGGTCTGTGATCTCAATCTTGCACGGGCGCAGGACGCAGCCGCTCTTGTTCCCGGAGCCAAGCCCGTGGGGGACATGCAGGTCGTTCTGGACGATCCAACCATACCGCTTATCGATCTCTGCGTGCCGCCGAAGCTGCACGCGCCGATGACGCTTGCGGCGCTGAAAGCCGGAAAGCATGTCATCTGCGAAAAGCCGCTGGCCGGTTCGGTTGCCGAAGTTGATCATATCATCGCCGCGTCCCGCGCATGCGGACGCCGCGTGTTTCCGGTCTTCCAGTATCGCTACGGAACGAGCTACCGCGCGGTCGATGCCTTGAAGCGGGCGGGCCTGCTCGGTGCCCCCTTCGTCCTCTCGATGGAAACCCATTGGCAGAGAGGGCGTGATTACTATGCGGAGGCCTGGCGCGGCACCTGGTCGGGAGAGCTGGGTGGCGTCATCGTCAGCCATGCCAGCCACCTGCACAATCTTGCGACCCATCTCGTGGGCGATATCGTTCAGGTAGCGGCGTTCCTCGATACCCGGGTGAACCCGATAGAGACGGAGGATTGCGCGGCGATAGCAATGCGGTCGGCCGAGGGCGCCATGATCACCTCCTCGCTCACTCTGGGCGCCGCCGGCAATAGCTCGCGCTTCCGGGCCTGCTTCGAGCATGCGACCATCACCTCCAGCGACGAACCGTATGACGTCTGCTCCGCCGCCTGGACCTTCCGCGCCACCGATCCTGGGCGGCAGGCCGAGATCGATGCGATTGTCGCAGCGACGCCGGCCGTTGCCACACGCTTTCCCGGCTTCTTCTCGGACATATACGATGCGCTGTCGGGCAAGCCGGACCTATACCTGCCGACGCTGCAGGAAGCCCGCCATTCCGCCGAACTGATTACCGCCTGCTACACATCGGCAAGCACAGGCCAGGTGGTCAGCCTGCCTCTGAGTGACAGGGATCCGTCACGGCAGGGTTGGCATGGCGTAAGGTGAGCGCTGCCGCCGCGGCAGCGTCAGCGGAAGACGGCGATAAGCGCGTCGATCACACTCGCCCCGCCGATCGGCGCGATGCACAGCACCAGAAGATTGAAGCAGATGATCCAGACGAGAACCTTTTCGCCGCGTGGCGAAATCCGCCGCTCGGGCGGCGCGGGTTGCCGCGGTTCGGGCCGCGGACCATAGCTTTTCAGGTCGAGAAACATTCCGGCGTCCCTATCAGGCGACAAGACTCATTGAACCACGATCCGCTCCGCGCGGAAAGAGGCGGGGCCGGACATTCATCATCCGCCGGCGCAATTGCGTGGGTGCCACCTTCTCCTGCGGGAACTTTGAGCGGGCCGGCCTGTTCGACAGCACCGGGCATCATGTAACGCTTATGGAGCGCGCTCGACCTTTGCATCTTATCCGCTGCGACGCCGATGAGCAGAGTCAAAGCCGATGTCCGCCTGTCAGATTTACCGATGGAGAAGCGGATGTCACTCAATCTCAAGGGCGCAGTGGTCGTCATTACAGGGGCCTCGAGCGGGATCGGTCAGGCCACCGCCCAGGCCTTTGCACGCCATGGCAGCCGGCTCGTGCTCGCCGCGCGCAATGGCGATGCCCTGAATACGGTGGCAGCACAATGCCGACGGCTGGGCGGTCAGGCGGAGGTGATGGTCACCGACGTCACGGATGCCGCAGCGGTAAAGGCGCTGGCCGAGAAGGCGCAATCACTGGGCCGGATCGATGTCTGGATCAGCAATGTCGGCGTGGGGGCGGTGGGGCGCTTCGAAGAGACGCCGATCGAGGCGCATGAACAGATCATCCGCGCCAACCTCATCGGCCACATCAATGATGCGCATGCCGTCATGCCGATCTTCCTGCGCCAGCAAAAGGGCGTCTTCATCAATATGATCTCGCTCGGCGGCTTTGCCGCCGCACCCTTTGCGACCGCCTACAGCGCCAGCAAATTCGGCCTGCGCGGATTTTCTGAGGCTTTGCGTGCGGAACTTGCGGACAAGCCGAATATTCATGTCTGCGACATCTATCCGGCATTCGTCGATACGCCGGGCCTCAAGCACGGCGCCAATTATGTCGAGCGGGAAATCACCGCGCCACCGCCTCTTCTGGATCCCCGACAGGTGGCGGCCGCCATTGTGCACGTGGCAAGACATCCCAAACCCACCACCACGGTGGGCGTGGTCACCAATGCAACGCGGCTTGCCCATCTCCTGGCGCCCAATCTGGCGGCGCGCTCGCTGGCGCGCCTGATGTCGGCCTATTTCAAACGGGCGGCGCCGGCCGGCGGCAGCGACGGAAACCTGTATGCGCCCTCCCGGGATGCGGCCAGGATAGATGGCGGCCTGCGGTCGCATCAGGCGCTCTCGCCGACATTTGCCCTCGGCCTGACCGCTCTCGGACTGATCGCGGTTGCCGCTGTGGTCGCCCAACGGCAGCACAGCCACCGACAGCTCAGCCACCGACAGCTCAGCCTGCGACAGCTCAATCAGAGACAGTTCAACCAGCGACAGCACGATCACCGGCAGAAACCATTTGCGGGCCCCCTGGACTGGCAGCGCGCGACAGGCTTCTTTAGCTCCAAATGGCGTTAGCTCCACACAAATCGCACCGGGAGGCATGACGGAAAGCCGGCCTCGCGGGCCGGCTTCCAGTTCGATCCTGCTCTTACATGGCGGGCAAAACGGTGAGGTCGCGCAGATTGCCGTCGAGATCACCGATCATGCCGACTTCCGTCGCCGCGCCGCTCTTCAGGTCCACGGTGTAGAGCATCTTGCCCGCGGCGAGATAGGCCATATTCTGCCCGTCGGCCATTCCCTGAATGTCGAAGGCGTAGGTGGCCGGCTTGTCCTTGAGGCCGAGCTTGCCGATCGCTTTCAGCGTACCGTCATTCGGCTTGGTCTGCTGGATCAGGGCGCCGATGGTCGCATCGATATTGTACATGGCCGTCTTTTCCGGCTTGCCGACCGAATTGGTGTAGGCGGCCGAGACGATATTGGGTGTCTCGCCCTTGTGCATGTCGCCGTCTTCAAAGGCGAGCGAGCCGTCCACGGTCACCGCACCTGTGTCCGGATGGACGCGGTGATTGGTGGTTCCGGTCATGAAGCGAAGGCGATCGGCCATAGGGTTGAAATCCACCACGACAGGCGCCTCCGTCATCGTCAGCATCTTGTCCATCTTCGCCATCTCGGTCGCTGCGCCGCTTTCAAGGTCGATCGAGACGATGCGGTGATCCGGCGTGACGCCGATAACGGTCTTGTTGCCGGGACGGAAATCAATGCCGAGAAGCTTGTCGACGCCCGTAACCTCCATCGTCTTTGTCACGGCCGGCTTTTCGGTATCGAACATGACGAGAGTCTTGTCACCCGTGAGGCCGAGGACCGGAGCGGCAAAGGCTGCGACGGACGACAGTCCGAGCGTGCCCGCCAAAGCAGCGGAGGCGATCAGAGCGGTGCGAATGGTCTTCATGTCTTTATCTCCCATACGTTGATCCGTACGGAAACCGGGGCAGGTGCCCATCATGGCTTCCAATAGAGAAGACACGGCAGCGCACGGATTTGGATGCAGAGGTTGAAAATAAATTCTTGCCGTGCATCCATGGGCTGCCTTTGCAGCGTATAGGCAGCGAGGGCATCCGGTCCTCACCGTCGACGGGAGGATGATGCGATGCTGATGACGACGAGGCCCGACGAGCTGGAGGCAGCGCTGTCTGCGTGTGCCGGCGGCGATCGGGCCGCCCTGCGCCTCATTTTCGATCGCGAAGCCGGTCGCCTGCTTGCCGTCGCGCAGCGGATCGTCCGGCGGCGCGAGCTGGCGGAGGATGTGGTCCAGGAGGCTTTCATCCGCATCTGGACACATGCGCATCAATATTCGCCGGATCGCGGCTCGGCGCGCGGCTGGATCTACGCCATCGTGCGCAATCGGGCGCTGAACGCGCTGCGGGACGGCAGCCGCGAAAACACGGTCGAGGAGGTGGAGAAGCTGCAGGAGAAGGACGTCGCCGACGATATCATGGCCGCCTGGCACAGGCTCGACCGCGAGAGCCGGCTGCGCGACTGCCTGGGCTCCCTCGACGATATCAAGCGGCGCGGCATACTCATGGCCTATGTCGGCGGTTACACCCATGGCGAAATCGCCGGGCGTCTGCGCATTCCGCTCGGCACGGCGAAATCCTGGATCCGGCGCGGCCTGACGGCGCTGCGGGAGTGCATGGCATGAGCGTGGAACGGGACGAGCTTGAGGGCCTGGCCGATGAATATGTGCTCGGCCTGCTGGAGCCGGCCGAGGCGGCAAGAATCGAGGCGCAGATGGAACGGGATGACAAGTTGAGCGCTGCCGTCGCCGCCAGCCGGGAGCGGTTCCTGCCGCTGGACACAGCGGTCGAGCCGGCAATTGTGGATGCGGGCCTCTGGGCAAGGATCGAGGCGGCGCTGCCGGCACAGCAGCGTCCTCGTCCGGCATCTCCCGCCAATGACAACCGCTTCAACGGCTGGCGCGCCACCGCGCTCTCCGCTCTGGCCGCGTCCCTTGTGCTGGCCGCCGGTCTCGGTTGGAGCCTGATGCGGGTCACCGAGCCGGTCGTGATTGCCGTCTTGATGAACGAGGCCGGAGAGGCACAGGCCGTGGTCGAGGACTTCGGCAATGAGACGGCAACCGTGCGCCTGCTGCGCGAGTTCGACGTTCCCGAGGACAAGACGATCCAGGTCTGGACCCTGCCGTCGCGCGATATGGGTCCGGTGTCCCTCGGGCTCATCGAAGCCGGCCGCTCGACGCGCCTTCACGGTCCCTCACTGCCGGCCCCGCGCAGCGACCAGCTCTACGAGATCACGCTCGAACAAGAGGGCGGCTCGCCGACCGGCAGGCCGACGGGACCGATCCTGGGCAAGGGACTTGCGTCACTCGCCCGCTGATGCGCCTGCATGGCCGGCTGTGGCAATGGCTGTTTCCATCCGGCGCAGCCCTTCTTCCAGAATGGATCTCGGGCAGCCGAAGTTGAACCGGACATATTGGCCGTAATCGGGCCCGAATTCGTGCCCGGCGCTGAAGGCGACCTTGCCCTTGTCCAGGAAGAAGGCCTGCGGATCGCGGGTGCCGAGCCCGCTGCAATCGAGCCAGGCGAGGAACGTCCCTTCCGGTGCCAGGCAGCGGATTGCGGGCAGGCGGCTCGAGAGGTTCTGCATCAGATAATCGCGATTGGCTTGCAGATAGGCGAGAAGCTCGTTCTTCCAGGACGCGCCATGGCGATAGGCGGCAAGCGTGGCCTCAAGTCCGAGGATATTGACGCTGTCCACCATTCCAAGACGCGATGCGGCGAATTTCTCCCGAATCGCCGGGTTCTGGACGATCGCAAAAGCCGTCTTCAGGCCGGCGATATTGTAGGTCTTGCTGGCCGCCATCAATGTGATGGTGCGGTTCGCAGCCGCCTGCGACAGCGATGCCAGCGGAATGTGCCGGCGCTGGTCGAACAGGAGATCGCAATGGATCTCGTCGGAGATGATCAGTTGGTCCTTCGTCTCGCACAGCTCGGCGATCCGCGAGAGCTCTTCGCGGGTGAAGACCTTGCCCGTCGGGTTATGCGGATTGCAGAATAGCAGCGCCTTTGACAGGGCAAGCTTGGCGGAGAGCTCCGCCTCATCCATCACAAAGCCGGACGGGGAGGCGCGAAGCGGCGCATCCTGCCGGGTCAGTCCCCAATGGCCGGGCGCATTGAGAATCGGACGATACATGGGCGTCTGTACGACGACGGAATCGCCGGGCGCAAGCATCGCCCTCAAGGCCATGTTGAAGCCGGGTTCAACGCCGGGCAGGAAGACGATGTCTTCCCGAGCGATCGTCCATTGGTATTTGTCGGCCAGGTCGGCGACGATCTGATCGCGCAATTCGTCACGGGCCACGCCGTAGCCGAGCACCGGGTGCTCCAGCCGCTGCGTGATCGACCGGACAATCTCCGGAGCCGATGGAAAGTCCATGTCGGCCACCCACATCGGCAGCACGTCCTCGCCATAGCGGCTCCATTTGGAGCTGCCGGTCCCGCGGCGCTCGAGAAGTACGTCGAAATCGGTCATGGCCGTCACAATCCCCGGATCATTCCGCCATCGACGCGGATGCTCGAACCGTTGACATAGCTTGCCTGTTCGCTGACGAGAAAGGCCGCGACGGCGGCGAATTCCTCAGGCCGGCCGTAGCGCCCGACGGGGATCTCGTTGCGCGAGGCATCCTGTACCGCGGCAAGGCTGCTGCCCGCCTTGTCGGCTTTTAACGTATCCAGTTCGCGTACGCGGTCGGTATCGATGCGGCCGGGCAGGATCATGTTGACCGTGATGCCGTGTCTGGCGACTTCGCTTGCAAGTGTCTTCGACCATCCGGCAATCGCGGCGCGCACGCCGTTCGACAAAGCAAGATTGGCGATCGGCTGGACGACGCCCGAGGAGCCGATGGTGAGGATGCGGCCCCATTTGCGCTCGATCATCATCGGCAGCACTGCGTCGGTGATGGAGAAGATGGAGGTCGCCATCATGTGGAATGCTGATTCCCACGCGTCGCGGCCTTGACCTTGTGCCGGACCTGCCTTGGGGCCACCGGTATTGTTGACGAGAATATCGACGCCGCCCTGCTGCCCAAGCGATGCGATCAGCGCCTCGACCGATGCGGCATCGGCAAGATCCACCTGGACAGGCTTCATAGTCGCCGTCTCGGTGATCGAGGAGGTATTGCGCGCAGCCGCATAGACAATCACGCCTTCTGCCGCAAGCGCCTTGGCGATTGCCGCGCCCAGCCCGCGGCTGGCGCCCAGGACGAGAGCAGTCTTTCCGGAAAGTTTCAGATCCATCAGCCAAGAGCCTCCAGCTTGCGGTTTTGCCGTTCGATCAGCCTGTCCACTTCGGCAATGGCTGCGGCATTCAGGGATGCACCGGGACGGCGCTGTGCAGCACTCGCGATCGCGCCGCGCTGTGCAAGAACATGTTTGCGAACCGCCAGGCCGATGCCCGGCTGCTGTTCGTAGCGCACCAGCGGAAGATAGGCATCGAAAATATCCTGCGCCCGATCCATCTCGCCGGCATTGCTGAGGCGCACCACATCCGCCATCATCTCGGGATAGGCGAAGCCGGTCATGGCGCCATCGGCGCCGCGCTGCATTTCCTCGGGCAGGAAGACGCCGGCATTGCCGCAAAGGATCGAGACGCGGCGGCGGCCGTTAGCCTCGGCCTGGCGAAGATCGGAGATCTTCTGAAGCCCCGGCCAGTCCTCATGCTTGAGCATCACGATGCTCGGATGCGCTTCGAAAATCGTGCCGAGCGTTCTGGTGGAGATCTGGACGCCGGTCGATAGCGGGAAATCCTGCAGGACGACGGGCACATCCGGCCCGAGCGTTTCCACGACATTCCTGTAGTAGCCGAAAATCTGGTCATCGGTGCGCAGCGCCGAGGGTGGAGCGACCATGACTCCGGCCGCACCGAGGTCCATGACGGCCTTGGTCAGTTCGCCGATGGCGGCAAGCCCCGGAGCGGAGACGCCGACGACCACCGGCCTGTCGCCGGCACGGGCAAGCGTGCGGCGGGTGACGTCGATGGACTCGGCCTGGGTGAGCTTCGGCGCCTCGCCCATCATGCCGAGTATGGTCAGCCCGTCGGCGCCCTTTTCGGCATAGAAATCGACCATCCGGTCGATGCTGTCATGGTCAAGCGCGCCATTATCGGTAAAGGGCGTCACGGCAATGACAAAAACGCCTTTCGATCCTGCGGTAATGAGAGCCACGATAATCCTTCCCTATTCGAACCAGTGAGATTGGCCGCGACGGACGAACTGCCCGTCACCCGGCCGGTTGAGGACCGTCGTTCCGTCAAAGGCCAGGCGACCCGAAAGATAGGTCCGGGCGACGGTGACGGAGAAGCGACGCCCGTCAAAGGGGCTCCAGCGCAGCTCGTCATGGGCATTCTGTGAATCCCAGGTCTGCGGTGTCTGGCTGACGATCGCCAGATCGGCATCCGCTCCGATGCGGATCGCCCCCTTTTCCGGCCAAAGCCCGAAAAACTTGGCAGGCCGTTCGCAAAGCTGCTCGGCGGTGATGGCGGGCGCATCCAGGCCGCGCTGTTCGGCGGCGGTAAAGAAGGCCGGCAGAAGCGTTTCGAGACCCGGCACGCCGGCGCCGGCATCGAAGATCGAGTCGGTGAACTTGTTGTCGATGGGCCAGCTGGAATGGTCGGAGCTGACGAAGGCGACCCGGCCTGCGAGGATTTCCTCCCAAAGCGCGTCGATCTGGCCGGGGCGGATCGGCGGATTGACCTTCATGCGCGCGCCAAGCGCCGCGCCGTCGCGTTCCGGATCGAACCAGAGATAGTGCACGCAGAGCTCTCCGGTCGCGCGGAACCCGTCGGCAAGATAATTGTCGACGAGCTGGAAGCCGCGGGCGGTGGTGAGATGTACGATATGGGCATGGGCGCCTGCTGCGGCGCCGAGCTCCAGGAACTGCGCCGTGGCCGACAGTTCGGCAGCCGGCGGGCGGCTCGCCGAATGCGCTTCGATGCCGTTCTGGCCGGCTGCCTTGGCCGCCGCGATATAGGCCCGGACAATGTCCTGGTCTTCATTGTGCACGCCAAGTGGCAGGGGAGTGTCAGCCAGGGCGTTGAAGATGCCGAGGATCTGGTCCGATGCTATGCGCGGAAACCGGGTCGGACTGCTTTCGAAGGTGGAGATCTTGAAGGCCACCACGCCGCCTTCGATCAGGGAGGCCACGTCGTCCGGTTTCTGCCCAGGCAGAAGGGTGCCGTAAAGCGCCACATGGGAATGAGCGTGTTGTGCGATCGCCGCCACTTTGTCGGCCAGTCGCGCCGTGTCGTTCAGCGGCGCCGGATTGTCATAGGGCATGTCGACAATGGTGGTGACACCGCCGGCAATGGCGGATCGGGTGGTGGAGGCAATGCCGGGAAGACCGCCATAGCTGCAGGCATGGGTCTGACCGTCGATGATGCCGGGGAAGATGAGGTCTTCGCCGCAATCATGGATCTGATCCGCTGCCGGAGCTTCCGAAGTGCCGATGGCTGCGATCTTGCCGCCGGAAATGCCGATCCAGGCATCGGGCAGGAGGCCGTCCGGGAGAACCGCCGTGCCGCGGATAACGAGTTCGAAAGTCATGACTGGTGCCTCCCGTAGGACAGATCGAGATGATTGGCGGCAAGCGCTACGCCGGCCTGGACCGGATCGATGACCGGCAGATCCAGCTCGTCCTGCAGCGCGAGGCGGTAGGAGCCCAACCCTGCGCAGCCGAGAATGATGACGTCCGCTTTGTCCTCGTCCCGCAGCCGGCGCGCGGTCCTGGCGACCGTTTCGACAACGTCAGTTGCCATCAGCTCGACAACCGTCATGTCGATCGAGCGATCGCCTGCGAGGCGATGATGAAGGTCGAGCGCGGTGAGATAGCGCAGGTGGCGGGCAATGGAGGAGGGGCCGAGCGAGATGATGCCGAATGTCCGACCAAGCGAAAGGGCGGAAAGATAGGCCGATTCGGCAATGCCGGTGACCGGCTTGGCCGTCGAGGCCCTGACGGTCGCTATGCCCGGATCGGAGAAGCAGGCCAAGACGAAGGCGTCCGCATCCTGCGTGCCGACCGCTTCCAGAATGTTGGGAATCACCGCCTCGACATGTGCGTCCGTTTCTATGCCCGGCGGTGATTTGGCGAGCTCGACGCAGGTGATCTCGTGCTTAATCGCACGGCGGACGGGATCCAGGCAGTCGCGCATGGATTGCGTGACCGAGGCAGAGCTGTTGGGATTGATCACGAGAATTTTCGACACATTATTCCCCGGCGGTTCTGGCGCCACATCAGGCTGGCTAAGATATATCACGTGGTATATTACGATGAGACGAGTGTCAAAGCGCTTTGCTCTTTCCCACAGAGGAGGGGCGGGCGGCGAAACGCTTTGACAGGCGGCCATTTGGCCGCAAAAAGGAACCAGGCGCCCGCTATCCGGGCCTGAGGAGATGGGATGTGACGGGATTGGATCAGGCTCAAGCGACGACGGAACGACGGGCGAAATCGCTGACGGAACAGGCTTATGCCATTCTGCGGGAGCGAGTCATCACAGGGGATCTGGCCCCCGGTGCGGAAGTGTCCGAGCCGGAACTCGCTGAACAGTTGCAGATGAGCAAGACTCCCGTGCGCGAAGCCCTCGGCCGGCTCTGCGTCGAAGGCTTCATGGAGGCCTATCCTCGCAGGGGTTACCGGGTCACGCCGGTCACCATCAAGGACATGAACGACCTTTTTTCGCTGCGCGGCGTTCTGGAAGGGACGGCAGCGGCGCTGGCGGCGGAGGCCATGACGGTGGAGGAAATGGACCGGCTCGAGACACTGGCCGATGCCAATTACGTCATGGGCGAGGAGTTCAGCACGCGCACCTTCGTTTTGCGCAACGAGCAGTTTCATTCCATGATCGCCAAGGCGTCCAGAAATCCCCGCCTGCACGCCCTGGTGATGAGCCATCTGGAGGAATGCGCCCGCCTGTTCTACATGGGCACCCGCGTTCGCGACATCAATCCGGAAACCAATGATGACCATCAGCGCATCCTGGCCCATCTCAGGGCGAGGGATGCGGAGAAGGCCCGGCAGGCCATCATGGAGCATAATGAAAACACCCGCAAAGGTCTGCTGGCCGCCCTGATCGCCAATGGCCGGGCGGGGTTGACGCTCTAGGGTCGAAACTCACGCCCGAAACCTGGTTAAGTTTCGACCCTAAAGGGCTGCCGACCGGCCGCCTGGGCATCCTCCTGTCATCCCTGCTTGACGAGGTGGCCGGCGGTGTGTTCACGGTAGACGGCCTTTGTCGGAACATAGTCTGCGGGACGGACCGCGCTGCCGAGCTCGAACGGGGGCAGGGCGCGCCTCAAGTTCCGGCGCCGCGGATCGGCGATCGGAACGGCATCCAGCAGGCGACGCGTATAGGGATGCTGCGGATCACCGAAGACCTGCGCGCGGGAACCGATCTCGACGATTTCGCCCAGATACATCACAGCCACTCGGTGGCTGACCCGTTCGACGACCGCCATGTCGTGACTGATGAACAGATAGGCAATCCGCAGCGCCTCCTGCAATTCGAGCATCAGGTTGACCACCTGCGCCTTGATCGACACGTCCAGCGCAGAGACCGCCTCGTCGGCAACGATCAGGCCGGGGTTCAGGGTAAGCGCGCGGGCAATGCTGATGCGCTGGCGCTGGCCGCCCGAGAATTCGTGCGGGAAGCGTCTCGCCATGTCAGCCTTCAGCCCCACCTTCTCAAGGAGGTCGACCGCCTTTTCGGCGGCTGCGCGCTTGTCGGCGATCTTGTGGACGATCATCGGCTCGGCGATCGCTTCGCCCACGCGCATGCGCGGATTGAGGCTGGAAAAGGGATCCTGAAAGATCATCTGCATCCGTTTGCGACGCTGCGTGAGATCTCGTTCCGCAAGGCTGTGAATGTCCTCGCCATTGACCCGGATGGTGCCGCTGGTGGGATTGATCAGCCGCAGCACCGAGCGCCCCGTGGTCGATTTTCCGCAGCCGGACTCGCCGACCAGCGAGAGGGTTTCCCCTTCTCTGAGATCGAATGAGACATCCTCCACCGCATGAACGCGGCTGGTGACGCGGCTCAGCACACCGGTCTTGATGTCGAAGCGGGTGACGAGGTTGTGAACTTCCAGGACCGGGCGATCCCCGGCGGGCTGCATGGTGCGCTCTTCCGTTGCAACTGCCGTTTCCGTATCCAGCAGCGGAAAAGTCGACGGATTGCTGCGACCCTGCATGGAGCCGAGCCGCGGCACGGCGGAGAGAAGCGCGCGGGTATAGGTGTGCTGCGGACGGTCGAAGATGTCGAGCGTCGAGCCGGTCTCCAGGGAACGGCTGCGGAACATCACCAGGGTCCGGTCGGCAATCTCGGCAACCACGCCCATATCATGCGTGATGAAGAGAACGCCCATCTGCTCCTCGTCCTGCAGGCTCTTGATGAGCTGCAGGATTTCGGCCTGAACCGTCACGTCGAGCGCCGTTGTCGGCTCGTCGGCGATCAACAGGCGCGGGCGCGATGCCAATGCCATTGCGATCATCACCCGCTGCAGCGTGCCGCCGGACAATTGATGCGGATATTCGTCGAACCGCTTGGTCGCGGCCGGAATTCGCACGCGTTCGAACAGACTGATGGTTTCCCGCCTCGCATCGGCGGCGCTGATCCGGCGGTGCCGGCGGATGGCTTCGGAAATCTGCCGGCCGACACTCATGACGGGATTGAGCGAGGTCATCGGCTCTTGAAAGATCATGGCGATCTGGTTGCCGCGCACATCCTGCATCTCATATTCGCTGAGGGAGAGGAGATCGCGGCCTTCGAGATCCACATGGCCCGAAACCCGGGAGGTGCGTTCCGGCAGAAGCCGCATGATGGACATTGCGGTGACGCTTTTTCCGGAACCGGATTCTCCTACGATGGCAACGGTCTCGCCGGCATTCACATCAAGGCTCACATCATTCACCACCGCATGCCATTGGCCGGCTCGGCGAAAGGCGGTCGTCAGGTTGCGCACGGATAGAATGGTCATGGCGGAACGCTCCGGGTGGATCCAACCGGCACGGGATCCGGCCGATCAAGCAAAAATTTTTCTGATATACTACGTAATATATTTTAGCTTGCCAAGCCTGCAATCCTGTCGGAAGCTAGGGTGCATAGGAACGAGAGAGGCTGGAATGGACCGAGACGAAATCCGCCGCAGCGTGCTGGTGACGCCGCAGGAGCTGAACGAGATGCGCCTTTGCGGGCGGGACGTGACGATTCTCGCCGTCCAGTCAATCAACCCCTATACGGGCAAGTCCTCTTTCGACGGTCATCGTGTGCCCGGCGCCATCGATACGCAGGCCTATGAGGATTTTCAGGCGCCACCCTCTGCCGAACATGGACAACGTCCTCTGCCCGATATCGCAGTGTTGCAGGCAAAGGCACGGCAGTGGGGTTTGCGGCCGGAGGCGACCATCATCGTCTATGATGCCGATCGCAGCATGACGGCCGCTCGTGCCTGGTGGGTTCTGAAATGGGCGGGCCTGCCCGATGTCAGGGTTCTCGATGGCGGCTTGCCCGCATGGGTCGCAGCCGGTTTGCCGACATCCCAGGAAAGCGCCGCGCCCGCGCCCAGCAGCATCAACCTCTCGGCAGGCCATATGCCGGAATTCGGGCCGGAGGAGGCGCTGACGCTCGCCGCCAATGGCGTCCTGCTCGATGCGCGAATCCGGCCGAACTATATTGGCGGCCCAGTGGCGGAAGGCCAGGCTCCACGCGGCCATATTCCCGGCGCCATCAGCGCGCCTGCGCCGGACAATGTCACCGATTATGGAAATTTCACCGATGCGGCGACCCTGGCGGAAATGTATGCGGCTCTCGGAGCAGATGGATCCAGGCCGGTCGGGGTCTATTGCGGCGCCGGCATGTCCGCGGCGCATACGGTGCTTGCCCTGGCTTCGATCGGGGTCACCGCGGCCATGTATCCTGGCTCCTGGTCTGCCTGGGTTCATGATCCGGCGCGACCGGTTGTGATCGGTGCGCGTCCTCACGCAAAAACAGCATAATAACTAGGCAACCAGCTGGCGTGTTCAATTCTGCGCCAGCGTGGCTTTACAGCCTCGGCAGTCTTGATATATTTCGTAGTATATCACAGAAGGAAACGGGCGAGACCGACGATGCCCGGCCTGCTCGGTGACAACAAAAGGGGTGAACTGATGACTATCTGGAAACGCATTGCGGCCGCTGCGGTGGCCTTGCCGCTGCTTGCCTCGGCTGCCTATGGGCAGGATGATGCAAGGCTGAAGACCCTGGTCGTGGCTGTGCCGTCTGATCCGGTCAGCCTGGAGCCGGGCACGAACCGTGCCGAACCGATCGGCAGCGAAATCATCTTGAATGTCTTCGACACGCTGGTCGCCTGGACCGCGCCCGACTTCAAGGCCCTCGAAGGCCGCCTGGCAACGAGCTGGACAGTCTCCGACGATGGCAAGGTCTTCGATTTCAAGCTGCGGGAAGGCGTAAAATTCCAGGATGGCACCGCCTTCGACGCGGAAGCGGTCAAGTTCTCGCTGGAACGTACGAAGACGACCAATCCCTATGTCAAAGCCACGTTCGACCTGATCCAGGACATCACCGTGGTGTCCCCGACCGAGCTCAAGGTCACGCTTTCGGCCGCCTATCCGGCCTTCCTGTCGATTCTCGCCCAGCCGCAAGCTGCGATCGTCAGCCCGACTGCCGTAAAGAAATACGGTGATCAGTTCGCCTCCAACCCTGTCGGCACGGGACCCTTCTCCTTCAAGAGCGCCCAGGCCGACACGAATGTCGTGCTCGAAGCCAATCCGGACTATTTCCGCGGCGCGCCGAAGCTGCAGCAGATCATCTATCGCATCATTCCGGATGCCTCCACGCGTCGCCTCGAGCTTGAAGGCGGCGGCGTCGACATCGTCCAGCAGCAGGGTCAGCTTTCGGCAATTGCAGCGGAAGACATCGAGGCGCTGAAGGCGAATGCGGATGTGAAGGTTCTGGAAACATCCAGCCAGATCATTCGTCAGCTCGAATTCAACAACAGCAAGACCGATGGTCCTTTCTCCAATCTGAAGGCACGTCAGGCCATTGCTCACGCCATCGATTATGATGGTCTTCTCGAGGGTGTGTTCGGTGGCACGGCGGAACGGGTCTATGGTCCGCTGACCAGCAATAGCTGGGCGTTCAATCCGAAAATGAAGGAAATGGCGCCGAAATATGATCCCGACCTGGCGAAATCGCTGCTGTCGGAGGCCGGCATCGATCCCTCATCGCTCAATTTGAAGCTCTACAGCTTCCAGGGCCCGCTCTGGGGCGCGGTCGCAACCTTCGTTCAGGCCAATCTTGCCGATATCGGCATCACCGCCACCATCGAGCAGACGGAGTTTCCGGCGCTGCGTGGCCTGCAGACGGCAGGACAGTTCGATGTCGCGCTGGACGGCCGCCAGCCATGGTACAATGATCCCGACGCCCATATCACCATCGGTTACCTGTCGAGCCTTGCCGATACGGCGATGACCTTCCGCATGCCGAAGGATGAGGAACTTGATGCTCTGATCCTGAAGGCACAGCAGACGCCCGACATGGAAGCCCGCAAGCAGCTCTACTTCACGGTGCAGGAAAAGATCGCTGAACGGGTGCCGGGCGCCTATCTCTTCAGCCCGAAGTTGATCGTCTTTACCCGGGCCAATGTCGAGGGGCTTGTCGTCAACAGCGCACCGCCGCTCAACGAATACTGGTCCGTTTCCAAGAAATAAGGCCTGCGCGACGCGTCGGCCGGCGGCAAAGTGTCGCCGGCTGACGTTCCAGGTCTTTAGCATATGCAGTCCGCCGCCAGGCGGCGGTTCCGCAGGAAGAGAGTGAACAACAGACATGGCGAGTTTCATCCTACGCCGCCTGATCGCGCTGATACCCGTCATGTGTATCGTCCTGGTGATCGTCTTTTCGCTGGTGCGCATCATTCCGGGCGATCCGGCCACCACGCTTCTCGGGCCGGGCGCCACGCAGCAGCAGATCGAGGCATTGCGCGCCCAGCTCAATCTGGATGAATCCGTCATCCTGCAGTTCTACCACTACGTGACCGGGCTGTTCGTCGGAGATTTCGGCGTCTCGCTGAAGACCGGCCAGCCTGTTGCCCAGGAAATCCTGCAGCGTCTGCCGGCAACCATCGAACTCTCCGTCCTGGCCGTGCTGGTCGCCATCATTTTCGGCATTCCGATCGGCGTGCTGTCGGCCACGCGCCCGAATTCCCTCTTCGATCACGTCACGCGCGTCGTGTCGCTGATCGGCGTCTCCATGCCGGCCTTCCTGCTGGCGCTGGTGCTGCAGCTCATCTTTGCAACCTATCTGGGCTGGCTGCCGGTGTCCGGTCGCTTCAGCCCCTATCTGCCGGTCGAGCGCGTGACGGGCTTTGCCATCCTCGACGGCCTGTTGACCGGCAACCTGGACGGCGCGCTCAGTGCCGTGCAGCATCTGATCCTGCCGACGGCTGTGCTTGCCGCCTTCCTGGCAGCAACGCTTGGCCGTTTCGTGCGCAATACCATGCTGGATGTCATGGGAGAGGACTTCATCCGGACGGCAAAAGCCAAGGGCCTGCGCCGCCGGGACGTCGTTCTCAATCATGGTCTGCGCAATTCGCTGCTGCCGGCGGTGACGATCGTCGGCCTGAAATTTGCCGAGATGCTCGGGGGCGCCATCCTGACCGAAACCATCTTCGCCTGGCCGGGTATCGGCCGCTATATGTTCGAGGCGATCAAGAACCGCGATTATCCGGTCATCCAGGGCACGACGCTGGTCTTCGCGCTGCTGTTCGTCCTGACCTCCATCATCGTCGACGTCCTGTACGGCGTTCTGGATCCACGCGTCCGCAGGAAGATGGGCTGAGACCATGAATGAGATGTTGTTGTTCCTGCGGCGAAACACGCTCGCTCTCATTGGCCTGGTGATCCTCGTTCTCCTGATCGGCCTGATCGTTATCGGGCCATGGCTGACGAGTTACACGCCGACCAAGCTCGATATCCTGCACAAGCTCGCACCACCGAGCCTCGATCACTGGCTGGGAACCGATGCCTTCGGCCGCGATGTGCTGACACGCATCATGTATGGCGGGCGTGCAACGCTGACGATCGGCGTCGGTGTGGTGGCCATCGCCTTCGTCGTCGGCTGCTTCTTCGGCATGCTGGCGGGCTTTGCCGGTGGCTGGATCGACAGCGTCATCATGCGCATCGTGGATGCCATCCTGGCCTTTCCGGCGCTCGTCCTCGCCATTGCGCTGTCTGCCGCCTTCGGGCCCAGCCTGCAGAACGCCATGCTGGCCGTTGCCATTACCCTTGCACCGCAATTTGCCCGCGTGGCGCGCAGCCAGGCGCTCAGTATTTCGGTCAAGCCCTATGTCGAGGCAGCCATTTCGCTCGGACTCCCCGGCCACCGGATCCTCTTGCGGTACGTCTTCGTCAACGGCCTGGGCCCGCTTCTGGTGCAGTCGACGCTGGCGCTCGGCAGCGCCATCCTGCAGACGGCAAGCCTCGGCTTCCTGGGCCTTGGCGCCCAGCCGCCCATGCCGGAATGGGGCGCGGATGTTTCCGCCAATCTGCAGTATGTGCGCAGCGCCGCCTGGGTTGCCCTGGCACCGGGCATGGCCATCCTTCTGGCGGTCCTGTCCTTCAACCTCATCGGCGATTCGCTTGCCGACTGGTTCAACCCGCGCCGCCGCAGCGAGCTCGACTAGGATCATCATCGTGGACAGCCTGACCATCAGCCTTGAAAAGATCGATTTTCTGCCACCCGATCGGGTGACGGACGATACCAGCGTCCTGACCCTGAAGAACCTCGTCTTCGAACCGCTCCTGCGGTGGGACAAGGGCTTTGTCCGGCCCGCGCTCTTTTCGCACTGGAGCCATTCGCCGGACGGCCGCAACTGGCAGTTCGTGATCCGGGACGGCGCGACGTTTCATGACGGGAAACCCTGCATTGCCGAGGACATTCTGTCCTTCCTCGACGGTATCCTGCAGGCTGTCGATACATTCGGCATGAAATGGTCCTATGCCCGTTATCTGCAGCACGCTGTCATCCGGGCCGGCTCGCCGCAAATCATCGACATCAGCAATCCGGAGCCGCTTGCCGATATTCTCGACATCTTCTCCGAGTTTTACATCTGCCGCCTGAACTCGCCCGGTCAGCCAATCCTGGGGACCGGTCGCTATCGCGTGGACGAGCTTCAGGCAGGGCAGCGTGCGGTGCTCAGCAGGGCCAATGGCGATAGCGGTCCCGCCCGCATCATCGCAACCGCCTGCAAGAGTGCCGATGAACGCTATGGGCAATTGAAGGCCGGCAGCGTCGACGCCGCGCTCAACCTGGAGCGGATGGAGGAAGCGCCCGATTTTGACGCACGCTTCGAGTGGGGGAAGGCTGTCAACACGCTCTCCGTCATGTATTACCTCAACTGCCAGACGGGCCTCTTCCGTTCGGCTTCGGCGCGCCTGGCGATCAATCACGCCGTCGACACGGGCCGGATTGCCGCCGAAATCTACCATGGTCTGGCAGTGCCCTCCGCCACGATCGTCAGCCCCTTTCACCTCGGAGCCGCCAAGGCTGCGTTGCAACCCATCGCCTATGATCCGGAGGCTGCGCGGCGATTGCTCGATGGCGTCGATATATCGGCGCCGGTGCGGTTGCGCACCCCGACCTTCATGCCGGAACGCGCGCCGCAGGTCAGCCAATTCGTCGCCGCCGCTCTGGAGGAGATCGGCCTGAAGGTCGAGGTGGAGACCGAGCTCGACCGTCCTGAATATGCCCGCCAGATCGGGCGCAAGGAAATGGGCGACATGGCGATCTTCGATTCCTCGCCGCACAGCACCTACCGGATTCTCAACGACAAGATCTCCAGCGTCACGAAGGCCGTCTGGTGGCAGGGCTATGACGATGCGCAAACCGAGAGGCTGATCGCCGCCGCCAATCATGCTGTGGATGACGGCGCGCGCGAGCTGGCCTATGCCAAATGCCTCACCCGTCTGCACGACAATCCGCCCTGGCTCTACCTCGTGCATCCCATCGATGTTTTTGCCGCAAGACCGGGCCTGGATGGCCTGGCCATAGATCACAAGGGCACTCTGATCATTCGTTAAGGACCATGACCATGGAAAAAGACTACGCGATCACCTTCTTCTATTACGACGATATCCACGCAGTTGCTCCCTTTTATGAGGACGTCCTGGGTTTCGAGCTCGTGCTCGATCAGGGGCTTGCCCGCATCTATCGGATTGCAGGAAGATGCTATCTCGGCATCGTCGACGGCAATCGCGGCCATCTCAAGCATCAGGAGAAGAGCGCCGTTCTCTTGACGATCGTCAGCGAGGATGTCCAGGCATGGCATGACAAGCTGAAAAAGGCCGGCGTTCCGGGTCTTTCAGACATGCTGCGCGGCCGCTTCTGCGAACATTTCTTCTTCGAGGATCCGGCAGGCTATGCCATCGAGATCCAGCGCTTCCACGATCCCGATGTGGCCAAGCTCTTTTGAAGAAACAGGAATTTCATGATGTCGCTTGAGCGCCTGACGCAGGCAGTGGCCGATGAGGCACGAAAATTCAGCACAGCACCGCTGATGGCAAGACCGGATGGCACTGTGGCTACTCTGCGCGACGGCTATATTCCGCTTCTGGTGAATTTCACCTTCGAGGACAAGGCTGCCAAGGGCTTGCGAAAATTGAAGGACCAGGCGGAGCCCGAGCCGCCGGTCTATTTCTCGGCGCTCGAAATGGCGCGCGATCATGAGGCCCTTCTGCTGGTCGGTGAAACGGGCAGCGGCAAGACCACATTCGCCCGTGCCCTTGTCAGCAGACTGGCGGGTGAGGCGGCGTTTTCCCCCTCGGTGCCACGCAACGAGGACGGGACACGCCATGACGAGACCTGGGAAGGCGAGAGCGTCCATCCGCTTATCGTGACCGTGGTTGCGGGCGCCGATCTGGCGTCGCTCTTACGCAATGCGCTGCCGGAGATCGAGAGCCTGCTTGCTTCGGCCGAGTGGCAGCATTCCGGGGCGCAGTTGCTGATCATCCTCGACGGTCTCGAAGCTGCGGGCGCCGGTGCGTTCCGTTTGCTGGAGGAGGCTGCCGGGTTCCAGGCGCGGAATCCCCGCATCCGCCTGCTCGCTCTGGCGGAAAGCGGCGCATCGACCGGGCTGGTCCCACCGGCGCCTTTCGTTCGTTTTGCGCTGCTGCCGCTCCTGAAGGCCCAGCGTATCGACGCCGGGCAAAGACTGGCCGGCCTTGATCTTTCCGCTAACGGTCGCGGGCTTGGCGCTGCGGCGGCCAATCCGGCGCAATTTGCCATGGCGCTCACCGCTCACGATGAAGGCCGGACGCCCGAAGAGATCACTGACAATTGGCTTTCGCGCATCGCCGGTGACCCGCAATCGGCCAATCTTCTGTGCGGCCTGGCCTATGACGGATTGATCGGAAAGCTTGACGATCCGGAGCTGCTTCCGGTGACGCGCATCCGGCAATTGCTGGCCGCGCGGCATCTGGCAGGCATGCCGGAGCAAGCGGCAATGGAGCCCCTGCACCAAAATCCTGCGCTCCTTGCGCCCGTTATCAGAAGTCTTGCCGCAAGGCTCTCCGGAACAGAGAAGGCAGCGCGTCTTGTCGAGGCTCTCCTGCAGGGCTCCGGCGAGGCAAGGCTGAGAGGCGCCCTGCTGGCGGCCGAATGGGAGGTGGAGGAGGATCAGCGCCGTTGCTTGGCGGATCATCTCCTGACCATCGTCGAGACCGGTTCTCTGACACCAGCCGAGCGGGAACGGGCGGGACGCTATCTGTCCGCCTTCGGTGATCCTCGGGACCTGCAGGCGCTGGCGGATGTGCCAGGCGGCACCTTCACCATGGGCGCGCAGACGCATCCGAATTCCGCGCCGCCCCATCCCGTCACCGTGGCGGCTTTCCGGATCGGGCTTTACCCGGTCACCAATGCCGCTTACGCCGCCTTTGTCCGGGCAACCGAGCGCTTCTGGCAGAGCCCTGACGGGTTTGCGCCCGATCGTCAGAGCGCGCCGGCGACGGATCTGACTTGGCGGGATGCGAATGCCTATTGCGCCTGGCTGACGGATTGCTGGCGCCGCGAAGGACGGATCGGGCAGGACGAAATGGTCCGCCTGCCGACCGAGCCGGAATGGGAAAGGGCAGCCAGGGGCGACCAGGCGGATGCGGCCAACGCCATTCTCTATCCCTGGGGTCTCGAATGGCGCGACGATGCGTCGAATTCCGAAGAAGCCGGCTTCAATACGACCTGCACAGTCGGGCTCTTTCCAAAGGGCCGTTCTCCCTACGGCTGTTTCGATATGACGGGCCAGGTCTGGGAATGGTGTTCGACCCTTTGGGGGACGGACATGACCACGCCCAGCTTTGCCTATCCGTATCGCGAGGACGGCCGTGAAGATCCCGCAGCCGATGCCGCCACGCGGCGCGTCCTGCGCGGCGGCTGCTTCAGCAGCGGCAAGCTGAAGGCCTGCTGCACTTATCGCGGCAGCCTTGAGCCGGACGGGTTCTGGCGCGGCAACGGGTTTCGCATCGTCGTGGCGAAGATCTGATCCGGATCCAGGGCCGGTCATGCGTCCGGCCCTGATGTCCACTGGCGGGGCACGGCGGACTCTGCCGGCGTGTCAGCCCCTATCGTCTGGATCCGTCCGTCCTGGCCGCCGTCGCAGGATGAGCCACAGAAGAGCGATGAGCGCGCCGATGCCGACGCCAAGCCTGAGGCCGTCGCCGCCAAAAAGGAAAGGCAGGAGCGCTGCCCAGTCGGGCCGGATCTGCGAAAAGGTGTTGAAGCGTTCGGTGCTATAGGCGCAGGTCACGAAGGAGGTCCCCTTGAGCACCATGTCATGATCGATCCGGCCGATCAGATCTTCCGCCGCCGGCCGGCTTGACGGGAACTGCCGGAGGTGCGCGAGGATCGCCTTCAACCCGGCAAGATCCGCATGCGCGCATTCATTGAAGGGGCTGTCTTCATCCGTGATGCTGCCGGGGATGATGAGCCAGAGGCAATTGGCGTGTTGCAGGTGATTGTAGAGCAGCAGCGCGTTCAGCGTCTCGTCCGGCGCAGTCACACCGTTCGCCAGCGCGAGAATGGGCCGGCGATAGTTCTGCAGGACCTGCATGGCCCCGTGATTGACCGATTCGATGACCAGTCCGGTCGCATCCGGCTCGACGGAACGGCTCTCATGGGCAAGCCCCTGAACCGGGGCGAAGTGCAAGGCCAGCAGAACCAGCAGCCGTGAAAGGCGTGACCCGCCGGCGGCCACGTGCCGGGGATATGGCCGCATATTCTAAACTCTCGGCGTCGACAGGAGCCATAGACCAAAACCGGTATAGACGACCATCAGCGCGGCCAGCGGCACTTCGCCGAGCCAATGACGCTGCCGGGCCGGTTGTCGACCGTTGAAGATGGCGTGTGCGATGATGACTGCCAGGATATGGCCGACACCGATTGCCACTGCCTGCATGTTGAAGATCACCGCGACCGACCGATAGCTATTCAGGAAGGACGTCGTCACGTGCAGACCGCCCGTGCCGGTGATGTTCCAGCCGAGGCCGAAGGGATCGGCGATCGCCTTGGCAAAGTTCTGACCCTCCACCAGCGCATAGGTCAGGTAATGGGCGAACTGGAAGACAAGGGCAATCGGGATGATGCTATAGATCAGCCGCCCGGCCGTTCTTGTCCAAGAGGGCTGTCGCGTCCATGCGGAGCCAAGCCAGACGGAGCCAAGCCAGACGGAGCCGTAAAACAGCACCATCATGGCAAGCCAGGTGGCCAGCAGACCCAGGGTCGAGGACAGAATGATTGCGCTGCGGCCGGGAAATTCCAGCGGATTGACCCCGACCAGCGACAGCCAGAGGAAGGTTCGCGACAGACCGTCATAGGAAACACTCGCCAGGGCGAGCAGGACGAAAGCAACGCCACTGACGGGCAGCGGCGGCAACGACAGAAGGCGGTGTCCGGGAAAGCAGAGCAAAATCTGGCAGCGGCCATCCCTGCAGCGCCGATAGGCAAGAGGCGCGCAGCGGCCGACAAGGGCAAAGAAGATCGAGAAAGGCTCTGCCCTTGCCCGCCATTGCCGCTCCCCGAAGAGCAGCATGGCAAACCCGTTGACCAGCCAGTAGAGCAGAACGGCTGCTGCGAGCCTCGCAGGATCGCTGGGGGCCGGATCGATGAGCTCGAACCAGGCGAAGGCAAAGAATTGCAGGATGGCGATGGCGAAGCCCGAGCGGGCCGGCAGTCGTCGGACGCGGATCCGGCCCAGCCTGCTGCCGGTGAGCCGACGCAGCAGCGCAAGCGGTCCGCTCCACGGATTGATCGCCGTCCAGAGAGGGCCGAGCAACCCGTGCAGGAGGGGCAGGCAGACCCAGAACATGGTCCAGATGAAGGCCGGCAGCGGGTTGAGCAGCGGGTCCCGCGGTCCAAGAAAACCGGCGGCGACCATCAGAGCGAGGATGAGGCAGGACAATGTGCTGCTTGCCGTGATCGGAAACCGGAAAACCGCAACGGCGCCCGACCGAGCTCTTGCCATGCGCGTCGTCGCCGCAACCGGCAGGACGGAGAGCATCAGGAAACTCGCCAGCACGGCGAGCGCCGTTCCCATGATGTAATAGCCCGTCGGCAGGAGAAGCACGATGGCGCCCTCCGTACCATGCGCAAGCGCCGGCACTGGCGAACCGAGAAGAAGGAGCGTCGCCAGGGTCCGGTCCCGATTCCACACGTGCTTGAGGGCGGATCGGGTCATCAGCCGAAGCTGCGGGCGCATTCGTCTCTCCTCACGATCCGACGCCGAGATACCGGTTCAGCACCGAGCGATCGGCCTGGACCTGCGCGCCAGCCATCTCGGCAGCGATCCTGCCATGCTCCATGAAGAGGATCCTGTCCGCCACCGGAAGCACGGCATCGACGCGCTGTTCCACCACGAGAATGCCGGTGCCATCGTCGCGCAGTCGCAGAAGCACCTGGCGGATCGTTTCCACCATTGTCGGCATCAGCCCTTCCACCGGCTCGTCCAGCAGGAGGTAACGCGGCTCGATACAGAGGGCGCGCGCCACCGCCAGCATGCTCTGTTCGCCGCCGGAAAGTGTACCGGCCCGCTGGCGAAACCGCTCGCGCAAGGACGGGAAGTAGGAGAGCGCCCGGTCAAGCGCGGCACTGCCGGTCTTGCGCGTCATCAGGCCGATCTCAAGATTCTCGCGCACCGTCAGTTCGGCAAACAGACGCCGCCCCTGCGGCACATAGCCGATCCCGTGCTTCGGGATCTGGTGGGCGGGCAGATGCGTCAGCACTTCGCCATCAAGATGCATGCTCCCGTGCCGCGGCTCAAGAATGCCCATGATGGATTTTAGCGCCGTGGTCTTGCCGGCGCCGTTGCGGCCGAGAAGGCCGACGATCTCGCCAGGAGCAAGATTGAGCGAGAATTCCCGCAGCACCTGGCTATTGCCGTAAAACGTGTCGAAGCGCTCGATGGTCAGCATCACATCCCCAGATAGGCAGACTGGACTTGCGCATTGTCGCGAATGGCGTCGGGCGTGCCTTCCGCCAGAACCCGGCCGCTCTCCAGAACGGTGATCCGGTGGGCAAGAGACATGACGACAGGCATGTTGTGCTCGATCAGGAGCACGGTGGCCGTACCGGCAATCTGGCGCACCAGGATCTCGAAACGCTCGATATCCGCATCGGACAGTCCTTGTGTCGGTTCGTCCAGGATAAGGAGCTTGGGACGAAGCGCCAGACCCATGGCGATTTCCAGCAGGCGCTGATGGCCATAGGCAAGCTGGCCTGCCGGGACGCGCGCCTCGGACGCAAGGCCGACGGCATCGAGCGCTTCGAATGTGGCAGCCTCCCGGTCGAGTAGACGATGCTCCTCGCGGCGGACCAGGCTTTCCACCGCGATCCGGACATTGTCCTCTGCCGTCTTGTGGTGAAAGACGTTGGTGATCTGGAACGTATAGGCCATGCCGCGCTGGACGCGACGATGGGCCGGCAGGCGCGTGACATCCTCCCCATTGAAAAGGATCGTGCCGTCGGAGGCGGTTGTACGGCCGCAGAGCAGGCTGACGAAAGTTGTCTTGCCGGCGCCGTTCGGACCGATGATGGCGCGGATCTCGCCTTTCACAACCGCAAAATCGACGTTGTCCACGGCCTTCAGGCCGCCGAAATTCCGGCAAAGGCCGCGAGTCGTCAAAAGAGGTGTCATAGCAGCCATGGCGCCCATCTTTCGCGGATCGAGCCGAGGATCCCTTTTGGAAACCAGAGGATGAGGGCGATCAGCAGGAGGCCGATGACCAGCAGATAGGCATTGGTGATTTCGCCGAGCTTGTCGATCATGACGACCATTAGCGCGACGCCGATAAGCGGTCCGAGCAGCGTGCCCGCGCCGCCGAGGAGGGTGAACAGCAGCGCTTCGATGGAATATTGAAAGGAGGCGAAGGTTGCTCCGAGATAGCCGAAGAGAAGACCGTAGGCGGCGCCGCTCGCACCGGAAAGAGCGCCGGAGAGGGTGAAGATTTCCAGTTTGCCGGCAAAGACGTTGAAGCCCAGCATGGTGGTCCGCTCTTCATTGTCTCGGATCGCCGTGATGATCCGTCCGCGCCTGCCCCTCAGGTAGAACAGCAGGATCAGCAGGCTGGCGGCCAGAAGTGCGAATGCGAGATTGTAGCGGGTGGCGGCATCCGTCAGGTCGAGCACCAGATTTCCGGCAGGGATCGAGCGGGCCGAGGGCGGCAGGGAGAGCCCCTCCTGGCCATTGGTCAGTGCGGAAAGATAAAGGACCAGGAGATAGCCGGCCTGGGCGAACATCAGCGTCACGATCATGAAGGAGACGCGGGCCGTGCGCAAAGTGACGGCGCCGATCACCAGAGCGAGCAGCGCAGAGGACAGGATCGCACCGACGAAGGCAAGCGGAAGAGGCCAGTTCAGATGATAGACGGTAAGGCCGGCCGTGTAGAGGCCGAAGGCGAAGAAAAGCGCGTGGCCGAGGCTGAGCAGCCCGGCATAGCCGAGCAGGGCATTGTATCCGAGGGCGAAGACGGCGAGCAGCATCATGCGGGTCGCCATCAGCACATGATATTCGGGAAGCACGAACTGAAGGGCCAGCAGAACCGCGAGGATGCCGAGCGTGAGGATCAGGTTTTTGCGAAAATCGGCCCGGCTCATCGCACCGTCTTTCCAAACAGCCCGCTTGGACGGACGATGAGAACCAGCGCCACAAGCATTGTCGAGACCATCTTGGCCAGCGTCGGGGAGAACATCATCGACAATATGCCGTCCGAGAGGCCGATGACGATGGCGGCGACCACGGTGCCGAGCATGCTGCCCAGGCCGCCGATGATGACCACGATGAAGGACAGCAGCAGAGGATCGGTTCCCATCAGGTAATGCGCCTGTTGGATAGGGACCACGAGGACACCGGCCAAAGCGGCAAGGCCCGCACCCAGAGCGAAGACTCCGGCCGAAACGCGGTCCACCGGAATGCCGAAGGCCTGCGCCGTCTCGCGATCATATTGGGTGGCGCGCATGATCAGGCCGATCCGCGTCTTCTGCTGCAAAACCCAGAGCAGGGCCATGATGAGGACGGCCGCGCCGATGATGGAGAGCTTGTAGGCGGAATAGCCGAACCACGGAAGACGGATCGTGTAATAGAATGGCGGATCGACCGGGCGTGCATCGGGACCGTAGAGAATGAGGACGCCCTGCTGCAGAATATAGAGAAGCCCGATCGTGGCGACGATCGTCGCTTCCGGATTGTAGTCGAGGCGCTTCAGGATCAAGCGCTCGGCGACAAGCGCGAGGCCGGCCGCCAGCAAAGGGCTGATGAGGATTGCAAGAAGGA
Source organism: Rhizobium sp. SSA_523 (assembly GCF_030435705.1). NCBI lineage: Bacteria > Pseudomonadati > Pseudomonadota > Alphaproteobacteria > Hyphomicrobiales > Rhizobiaceae > Affinirhizobium > Affinirhizobium gouqiense. The sequence continues at coordinate 943,581 of NZ_CP129381.1, read as the reverse complement.
AGCCGGCTGCCGGATGACCGCTTACAAGGCTCGCGGCATACCAGGCAAGAACCGCTCCCAGCATGACGAATTCGCCATGCGCCACATTGACGATCCGCATCACCCCGAAAACGAGCGAGAGGCCGGCGGCCGTAATGCACAGGATCGAAGCCTGTACCAGGCCTTCGAGGATGGCCAGAAGAAGATAGGGACCCATGCCCATGCGGCCGGCCTTTCTGCATCAATTATGCCGACAGACGGAGAGGGCGGGCAGCATCCGCCGCGCCTCCAAGCCTGTTACCCCCGCCATGGCCTCAAGACGCCCCACGCTCCGCCAGCCTTGCCCTATGGGCCACCGGGCCTGCCTGAGCGCTTCGGACTGACCCGAGACCGTTGGATTGGCCCGGGCTCCGAAAGGATTCGGGCGGTTCTCAACAGGCTTGTCTTAGCCTCCGGCCGGAGGCGCGTCAAAGCTCCATTTTCGTGTAATCGGCGGTGGATTCGTAAAGGCCATCCTCGATGCTGGTTGTGTGGACTACCGTCAATTTGCCACCTTCCACCCTGGAAATATGCTGGCTGCCGAAGACCTGATGGGTCTTGCCGTTGAAACGCTTGGCACCCTGCGGATGCTCCTGGCTCTCGCTCAGGCTTTCCAGGCTTTCCATGGCGAGTACCAGATCCTTTTTCTGCTCCGGCCCCTTGTAGTTGACGGCCTCCATGGCCTGCTTGATCACGAAGAGCGTCTCCCAGCACGAGAACATGTGCGAATAGGTCGAGATGTCCTTCGGATCGGCAAGGCTTGCGCCATTGGCGTCCACGCCGACCTTCTCGCGGAAGAAGGCATCGAATTCGCTCTGCTTGGCCTGCGCATAGCGCGGAAAGGCCTCCCAAAAATAGGTGCCTTCCAGAAAGCCGAGCTGGGGCGTGTTGAAATCCACCGCTTCAAGCGAGTCGATGAAACCGAAGATCTCCGGCCGCTGGCTTCCCAGATAATCTCCCAGTTCCTTGACGAAGGTCAGGACGGCCGGACCGACCATGACGTGATAGATCGCCTCGGTGTTCGGCGGGATCTGCGGGAAGTAGCGGGTAAAGGAGGTTTCCGTCGGCGGAATGGCGATCTTTTTCACCACTTCTCCGCCCTGGGCCTCGATCGCGGCGGTGAAGAAATCACGATGATCATGGCCGAAATTGTAGTCCGGGAAGATCATGGTGACCTTCTTGCCGATGGTATTTGCAATCCACGGCGCCATGGCCGTTACCTGTCCCCTGACATCGGTGATGCCCGGCTGAAAGGTGTAGCGGTTGAGCTTGCCGGCCCCCAGAAGACTTGCCTCGGAGCAGATGAAATAGGGCATTTTCAGCTCGCCGGCGCGTGGCGCGGCGGCGGCAACCACATGCGAGAAAAGATGTCCGAAGACCGCATCGACCTTGTATTGCGAGGCGAATTTCTCGATGACCTCGGTGCCGCGCTTGGGATCGGTCCCGTCATCCTCGACGATCATCTCCACCGGACGACCATTGATGCCACCCATCTCGTTGATGAGCTTGACGGCGGCGCTTGCCGTGCGCTCGTACCAGCGGCCATAGGAGGCGCCGATGCCGGTGCGGTGCATGGGCGCGCCGAGCTTGATGGTTCCATCCTGCGCAAGGCCAGGCCGGAGCAAAGCGGGGCTTGCGAGGATGGCGGCGGCGCCGCTCATCGTCTTCAACAGCGTTCGGCGCGGCAGCGACAGCCCGGCAGCGGGCGTGGATAACAGTGGCGGGAGGCTCGAGTGTTTGCGCATCATCAGTCCCTTTTCGGCGTATCCGGTGCCGAGCTTGGTGGTGCCGCCCCTATCGGGGCCGGCCGTCTTCGAGAGCGGCCTGGCCGCCGCCGTTTCGGGCGGAACACTAGCAATCCGATCAGGGGATGCAAGCCGAAATAAGCCCGATCCGCCATCAAGTCTCGGAATATTGCGGCAGTATAAATCTTAGTAATTTTTGAGCTTCTGAGATGTATATCGACCCCTTTTCGAAGGGACTTCGGCGAAGCAGGAAATCATGTCCCGCATCCCTATCCCTGATATAAGCGGTCTCTCGATTTGCTTTGCCAGGGTTGATTTCGCTTGCCGCCTGATCTTGCCGTTTATCTCGGTCTTTGCGCCGTGGCCTTCGTCGCCGCGACCATCCTGCCTGCGCAGTCGGAGGCGGTGCTGGTCGGGCTGATCGTCAGCGGCGACTATCCGGTCTCTGCCCTGCTTCTGGCGGCCGGGATCGGCAATGTTGCCGGTTCGGCGGTCAACTGGGCCTTGGGGCGAGGGATCGAGCGGTTCCGCCACAAGCGCTGGTTCCCGGTGCCTCAAGACAAATTGCAACGGGCGGAAGCCTGGTACAACCGCTACGGCAAGTGGTCGCTGCTCGCCGCCTGGCTGCCGGTGATCGGGGATGCCCTCACCGTCATGGCCGGCGTTCTGCGCGTGCCTTTTCTGACCTTTCTCATTCTCGTCACCATATCGAAAATGAGTCGTTACCTGGTTCTGGCTGCCATCACGCTGGGATTCATGTAACCACGCGGCAAAGTCGCGGGCGTCACCGATCCAGCCGTGGAGCGCTTGCGAGCAGCTTCTGCGTATAGGGATGAACCGGTGACGAAAACAGGTCGCCGGTTTTCTCCATCTCCACGATCTCGCCGAAATGCATGACGGCGACGCGATCGGCAATGGCTTCGACCACCGCCAGATCGTGACTGATGAAAAGATAGCTCAGGCCGAACTCGTCCTTCAGTCGCTGCAGCAGCAGAAGCACCTGAGCCTGCACCGAGACGTCGAGGGCACTGACCGGTTCGTCGAGCACCATGATCCGGGGCTCGGCCGCGAGCGCGCGGGCAATCGCCATGCGCTGGGCCTGGCCGCCGGACATTTCGTGCGGATATCGCTCCAGCGTTTCCTCCGGCATTTCGACAGCTGCCATCAATTCCCGCATGCGGTCTCGGCGGGCGGCGGCCGATCGTCCTGTCAGGAGGCGCAGCGGTGCGTCCAGACTCTGGCCGATCGTCTTTCTGGGATTAAGCGAGGCGACCGGATCCTGGAACACATACTGGATCGTCTTGCCGAAAGCCTTGGGTCCGCGTTTGCGCAACGTGGCTGCGTCCTGGCCGGCAATCTCCACGCGGCCTGAACTTGCCGTTTCAAGACCGACAAGGATGCGGGCAAGCGTGCTCTTGCCGCAACCGCTCTCGCCGACGATCGCCAGTGTCTCGCCGGATCTGAGATCGAGCGAAACCTCCGTCAGTGCCCGGACCTGGTGCCCCTTGCTCCCCAGCAGCCGCCGTCTTTCGCCGAACACCTTGCTCAGTCTGTGCACATGGATGGCGTTCTCGCTCATCGGGCCTCCTCCTTGCGCATGCCGGTTTGAAACAGGCGCCCGGCCCGGTCGAGAAAAGCGCGGCCCTCGCCGATCTGCGGAACGCAGGCGATCAGGCGTTGCGTATAGGCATGGCGAGGATTGCGCAGCACGTCGCGGGTCGGCCCCGTCTCGACGATCTCGCCGTCCTTCATGACCGCGACACGATCACACATTTCCGCCACCACGCCGAAATCATGCGTGATGAACAGCAGCGCCATATTCCGCTCCTGCTGCAAAGCCTTCAACAAATGGAGGATCTCTGCCTGCACCGTCACGTCCAGGGCTGTGGTCGGCTCGTCGGCGATGATTACGTCCGGATCATTGGCCAGCGCCATTGCAATGCCCACTCTCTGGCGTTGGCCGCCCGACAATTGATGCGGATAATGCTGCGCTCGTTCCCGGGCATCGGGAATGCGCACCTTCTCCAGAAGGGCGATGGCGCGTTCGGAAAGCTCGCGGCGCGACAGCGACCGGTGGGCGGCTATGGCCTCCTCGACCTGCCGGCCGATCGTATAGGTGGGATGCAGGGTGGTGAGCGGATCCTGAAAGATATAGGCGACCCGCGTCCCGCGGCAGGCGCGCAGGTCTTTCTCCGACATGGCAAGCACATCGTCCTGTGCCAGATAGACGGAGCCATTGGCGATCTCACCGGGAGGCGAGGCCACAAGACCCATGACGGAGAGTGCCGTGACGCTCTTGCCCGAGCCGCTTTCGCCGATCAGGCCAAGACATTCGCCAGGGGCGAGAAACAGCGAGAGATCGCGCACCGCCGGCACGTAACCATTTGCGGAGCGGAAGCCGACATCGAGACCAGACAGGGAGAGCGCCGCGTCGGCATGGCGGTTTTTTGACGGCTTCCGGCCCTTGGCGATGCGGGTTGCCGATCCCGGCCTCGCAAGCGCACCGGATTTCAGGCGCGGATCCAGCGCGTCGCGCACCCCGTCGCCCACCAGATTGAGACTGATGACCAGAAGAAAGATCATCACGCCGGGCACGATGGAGACATGCGGCGCGGTGAAGAGCTGCGCCCGGCCTTCGCCGAGCATCGACCCCAGATCGGCCTGCGGCGGTTGGGCGCCGAGGCCGAGAAAGCTCAGGCCTGCCGTCTCCAGGATCATCCAGCCGGCGGTCGTGGACATTGTGATGACGATGACCGGAGCCACATTGGGGAGGATCTCCGTCATCAGGATGGATACATGTCCCTTGCCGGAGAGCCGCGCCGCTTCGACGAATTCGCGATGGGAGAGGCCGAGCGTCACGCCGCGAACATTTCTGGCAAAGAAGGGAATGTTGACGATGGCGATGGCGTAGAGCGCGTTCATCAGGCCGGGGCCAAGCGCCGCGACGATGGCAAGGGCCAGCAGGATATAGGGAAACGCCATGACCATGTCGATGCCGCGCATCAAGAGGTTGTCGGTGCGGCCCCCGGCATAGCCGGCGATCAGTCCGATGGTGGAGCCGATCAGCGCGGCGAAGAGCGTTGCGGCGAAGCCGACCATGATCGAGATGCGGCTTCCCCAGATCAGGCGGCTGAGCAGGTCGCGGCCGAGCTGGTCGGTGCCGAGAAGATGACCTTGGCTGAGGGGTCTCAGCAGGCGCTGGGCCGGCGCTGTCGCATTGGGATCCGGCAGCGGCCACCATGGCGCAAGAAGCACGACCACGGCAATCAGTGCCAGGAGGACAAGGCCTGCGGCAGCAAGCCGGCTCTGCACCATGAGCCGGAAGGCCGAGAGGCGGGCCGGGCCCGGCGGTGAGGAGGGTTGCACGATCGCTTCCGTCATGTGCGGATCCTCGGGTCGAGCATGGTCTGCACCACATCGGCGGCAAGGTTGAAGAGAACATAGCTTGCCGCCACCACCAGCACGCCGCCCTGAACCAGCAGGATGTCGCGGGTCGAGATCGCCTTGACCAGCATGGCGCCAATTCCCGGCCACTGAAACACGGTTTCGATATAGACGGCGCCGCCCAGGACGAAGCCGGCCTGGATGCCGATGACCGGAATGACACCGACAAGGGCGGCGCGGAAGGCGTGACCGTAGACGACACGGCGTTCGGAGAGGCCCTTGGCACGGGCCGTCCGGATGAAATCCTGGCGCAGCACTTCCAGCATGGCGCCGCGCGTGAGGCGCGCAATCACTCCTGCCGCAACGATGGAAAGGGTGATGGCAGGCAGCACCAGATGGCGAAGCAGATCCGGAAGATCGCCGCCGCCATAGACGGCATACATGCCGCTGGGCGGCAAGAGCCGCCACTTTACCGCAAAGACCAGGATCAGCAGCAGGCCCAGCCAGAAGGAGGGCGTGGAGATTCCCGCCAGGACGAGAAAGGTGATGATCCGATCCGGCCAGCCGAATTGCCGCACCGCCGAGATGATGCCGGCTGCCAGCCCAATCAGGGAGCACAGGACAAGTGCGGTGCCGGCCAGGATGAGGGTCGCGGAAAACCGTTCCGTCACTTCCGCCAGGACAGGCCGGTTGAGGATATAGGACCGGCCGAGATCGCCCTGCAGCACATTGGTGATCCAGATGAGGTATTGCTGCACCAGCGGCTTGTCCAGTCCGAGGTCGCGATTGATGCGCTCAACGTTTTCCGGCGTGGCATAGGAGCCGAGGATGGCGGTTGCCGGATCGCCCGGGATGAGCGCCATGACCAGGAAGACGATTACGGAAAGTCCCAGGAGGACCGGAACGACCGCCAGAAGGCGCTTTGCGATATAGCTAGTCATGGCACTCCATGATGGTCTTCTGGCTGAAGGGCCGCTGCCCGTGGCTCTCTGGCCGGGACGGCCCGGTTGGATCCACGGCTGCACTCAATCCAAGAGCTTCAGCCGCGATCCGGCTTTGACACGGAGCCCGGCGCACCCGATCCGATCACGGCTCTGGCGCCGGAGGCATCCAGCCTCGTCTGGCGCAGCCCGCGCGGTAGGCTATTTCGTCACGCTGCGCAGGTTCAGCAGGAAGGACGGCTCCAGTTGGAACCCCTGCACATTGGCTCTGGTCACGGCGTTCTGCTTCCAATTGGCCACGAAAAGCCACGGCGCGTCGTCATGAACGATCTGCTGGACCTGTCCGTAAAGCTCTGCCCGCTTTGCCTGATCGGTCGATGTGCGCGCCTGTTCCAGGATCTTGTCCAGGTCCGGGTTGGAATAATAGCCGGAATTGAAACCGCCTTTGTCCGGCATGGCCTCGGAACGGAGCGCCAGATAAGGCAGCGTATCGGGATCGTTGGTCATCCAAGCCATTTCGGCCATGTCCGCCTTGCCTTCGAGCCCGGTATTCACTTGCGACAGGAAGCTGTTCCACTCATAGGTCTCGATCTTCACCTTGAAGCCGACGGCTTCGAGATCGGCCTGGATCGCGGCACCCATCGTGACGGGATCGAGCATGCCCGAACCGCCTTCGGTGATGAAGAAGGTCAGGCTGGGATCGGCGACATTGGCCTCAGCGAGAAGTTGCTTGGCCTTTTCCGGATCGTAGGGGTAGGGTTCGACCGAAGACTTCACCCAATCGAAAGCCGGCGCGATCGGGCCGGCCGAGACTGTCGCGGTACCTTGCAACACGTTATCGACGAGGCCCTGCTTGTTGACCGCATAATTGGCGGCCTGCCGCACGGCCTTGTCCTTGAACGGGCCTTCCTTCGTGTTCAGGATGCTGAACCAGACGTGCGGCCCGACCTGCTCCTTGACCGCGAAATTGGGATCGGCACTGAAGGTCGCGACATTATCCGGCGGAACCTCGACCATCACGTCGATGCCGCCGGCCATCATCTCCGCGACACGCGTATTGGCATCGGTGATCGGCCGGAAGACGACGGCTTCGAGGCCGGGGGCCTTGTCCCAGTAATCGGCATTGGCTTCGACCACAACGCGCTGGTTCGATTGCCACTCAACGAATTTAAAGGGACCGGTGCCAGAAGGATGGCGCCCGAAATCCTTGCCATGCTCCTTCACCGCCGCCGGCGAAACGATCAGGCCGGTCGGGTAGGCCAGGTTCGACAGGAAGGGCGCGAAAGCCTCTTTCAGCTGGAACTCGACCGTCTGCGGATCCACAACATTGACGCTGTCGACCGCTGCAAAATTGAAGGAGAGCGGGAAGGGGCCGGTATTGTAGAAAGGGTGCTTCTCGTCCAGCATGCGGTCGAAGTTGAACTTCACCGCCTCCGCATCGAGCGGACTGCCATCATGGAATGTCACGCCCGTGCGAAGCTTGAAACGATAGGTCTTGCCGTCATCGGAGACGGTCCAGCTTTCCGCCAGCGCCGGCTCCACCTGCAGGGTGCCGCTCTTGAAACGCACGAGGCCATCATAAACATTGACGAGGATGCGGAAGTCGTTGGTGGCCGTCGCCACGTGCGGATCGAGCGATTGGGGCTCGGCGATCTGCCCGACGATCAGCACGTTCGGCGGCGTCTGCGCGAAGGCCTGCGGTGCGGACAATGCAGCCAGGAGCGGTGTGGACAGCGTGACCGCTGCCGCAGTCATCACATGGCGAAGCAGCCTCTTCATCGGGGTTATCCTTTCGATTTGGCGTCTTGGAACCGGTTCCATTGACCCGGTACTTAAGTCCCGCGACAGCTATGACAACCTCTGACTGTCATCAAAAAGACGGATTTTCGCCCCGCCGCGACGGATAAGGGTGCGCCCGCTGATCCAGAGCGGTTGACGCGAATCACGGTCTCATGCATAGCTTTAACGGCTATCCGCGCATTTCGCGGCGGTGCCGTAACTGGCGCCATCTTCTGTTACTAAGCTGGCTCTGCGTATGACGTAAATCAGGGGATCCACTTTCATGGCCCGCAGCAAGACCAGCGCAAATCCCCTTCCCGGCAGCGATGAGCGTCAGCCGGCGGATCTGGCGATTGCCGCGGATGCGAAGGCTTTGTCCGAGCAATTGCAGGCCATGCGCGAGCGGCTTTTTCCGCCGGCGGCCAGCAAGACGCTGAGGGCGTTCTCCTCTGGCGAAGCAGCGAAACTGATCGGCGTTTCCGATGGCTATCTGCGGCAATTGTCGCTTGCCGGGGAGGGGCCGCAGCCGGAGACGGGCAATGGCGGGCGCCGCTATTATTCGCTCTCGGACATCAATGCCCTGCGCAGCCATCTCGCCGAGCAGGCGCTGGCGAAAGGCAATCAGGCCAAAGCCCGCAGCTATCTTCCACGCCGGGATGGCGCGCGAAATGAGCACCTGCAGGTCATCTCCGTCACCAATTTCAAAGGTGGGTCCGGCAAGACGACTTCGGCCGTGCATCTCGCCCAGCATCTGGCACTGACAGGCCACCGGGTTCTGGCCATCGATCTCGATCCGCAGGCGTCTCTGTCTGCCATGTTCGGCTACCAGCCGGAACTCGATCTCACCGGCAATGACACGCTTTACGGCGCCATCCGCTATGACGACCAGGCGCGTCCGCTGTCGGAGATCATTCGCAATACCTATTTCCCGGGCCTCGATCTGGTGCCGGGCAATATCGAATTGCAGGAGTTCGAGCATGAGACGCCGCAGGCGCTGGCGCGCCGCCAGAGCGGCGAGGATGCCGGCCCGCTGTTCTTCGCCCGCATTCAGACGGCGCTGCTATCGGTCGAACAGGATTACGACATCGTCGTCATCGATTGCCCGCCGCAGCTTGGCTATCTGACGCTCTCGGCGCTTTGCGCCTCCTCATCCGTCATCGTCACCGTCCATCCGCAAATGCTGGACGTGGCGTCGATGAACCAGTTTCTCTTCATGACCTCGGATCTGCTGTCGGTCGTGCGCGAAGCGGGCGGCACGCTAAACTTCGATTTTCTGCGCTATCTGATCACGCGGTTCGAGCCCAATGATGGCCCGCAGGCACAGATCGTCGGCTTCATGCGGTCGCTGTTCGGCGATCGCGTCCTGACCGCGCCGATGTTGAAATCCACGGCAGTCTCCGATGCGGGACTGACCAAGCAAACGCTTTATGAGGTGGGCCGGGAGAATTTCACCCGCTCGACCTATGATCGCGCCGTGGAGGCCATGATGGCGGTCAATGGCGAAGTTGAATCCCTCATCCATGCAGCATGGGGCTGGTAAGGCGGCGGATCGCTCAGACGCGGTTCCCCGAGGAAGGTAGAATTGATGGCAGGCAGCCGAAAAAGCGAACTCAAAGCCCTGTTTTCCGGAAGCTTCACGCCGTCCGCTCCCCCTTCGACGCCGTCGCGGACAGAGGGCGATGCTTCCGTTTTCGAAAAGCCGGCGCCGCCGGCCCGCGCAGCCTCCGGTGCGGTCAAGGCCATGGGGCTCAGCCTTGGCGCCATCGCCAAGGATGCCGAGGAGGTGCGCGCGCTTCGGCAGGCGCTGACCGGCGGCGATCACGTCGTCTCCGTGTCGACCGACCAGATCGATGCCTCTTTCGTCGAGGATCGCCTGCAGATCGACCAGCAGGATGATGACGACTTCCAGATGCTGATGGACAGCATGCGCGAAAGCGGCCAGCAGGTTCCTGTCCTGCTGCGGCCGCACCCCGCGCAAGAGGGCCGGTACCAGACCGCCTATGGCCACCGCCGGATCCGCGCCGCAGCCCGGCTGGGCATTCCGGTCAAGGCGGTCGTCAAGCCCATGACCGATGATGAACTGGTCATGGCGCAGGGCAAGGAAAATGCCGAGCGCCGCAACCTGTCTTTCATCGAACGCGCGATCTTCGCCCGCAATCTCGCAGCGCGGGGTTTTGACCGCAAGGTCATCGGCAGTGCCCTGTCCGTGCAGAAGAGCGAATTGTCCCGGTTGATCCAGGTGATCGAAGCGGTGCCGGAAACCTATATCCGCATGATCGGCGCGGCGCCGAAGGCCGGACGCGACCGCTGGATGAAGCTTGGCGACTTGCTGAAAAGCGAGGCCGGCAAGCGCGAGGCAGACCGCGTCATCGCTGCGCCGGATTTCAGGTCATCCGGCAGCGACCAGCGCTTTCAGCTTCTGTTCGACAATCTGACGCGGCCCAAGAAGCCCATGCCGGAGACGGATCAGGCGGTGGGCGTGCTGGATCTGAAGGATCATTCGGGACGCGTCTTCGCCAGGCTGAAACGGGATGGGCGCAGCTCGAAGATCGAATTCGTGTCCGATGTCGACGATGCCTTCCTGAATGAAGCGGCCCGCATGCTGGTGGATCACTTCAATCGGTACAAAGGCGCCTGAGCGACCGCATTGACGGGTGCGACCTGAACGAAGAGAGCGACCGATGCGAGCGTGACCCTTCGCTAGCCGGTCAGGCGCGCTTGCGTTCCATTGCATGATAGCTGGCCTGGGGCCGCATCGTGGACGAGGTGGTGAAGCGACCGAGGAGTTCCGCCAGACCATTGCTGATGCCGGACAGATGCTGAGTGGAGGCATTGGTCTCCTCCATCAGCGCAGCATTGCGTTGCGTGATCTGATCCATGCTGCGGATGGCGGAGTTGATCTCGTCTATGCCGGAGGACTGTTCCCGCGCCGATTGTGCAATCGATGTGATGTGCTCGTTGATGACATTCACCCGCTCGCCAATGCTGACCAGGGCCTTGCCGGTGCGGTTGACGAGGTCCACGCCGCGATTGACGTCGGTCGACGACTGATCGATGAGGGTCTTGATTTCCTTGGCGGCGGCGGCCGAGCGCTGGGCAAGCTCGCGGACCTCCTGGGCAACCACGGCAAAGCCCTTGCCCTGATCGCCGGCCCGCGCTGCCTCGACACCGGCGTTCAAGGCCAGCAGGTTGGTCTGGAACGCAATCTCATCGATGACGCCGATGATCTGCGTCATCTTGTGCGATGAGCTTTCGATCTGGCCCATGGCGCTGATGGCCTCTTCCACCACCTTGCCGGACCGGGTTGCCTCATCGGCCGATTCGCGCACGACGACTTGTACTTCGGCGGTTCGCTGCGCCGATCCGGAGGAGATGGTGGTAATCTCTTCCAGCGCCGCGGCCGTCTGCTCCAGCGCAGACGCCTGCTGCTCCGTGCGGCGGGCCATGTCGTCGGTGGCGGAGGAAATGCTTCCGACCTCGGAAAGGACCTGCTCGACCGCGTCGCGGATTTCCTGCAAGGCGGCATCGAGTTCGGTGGCGGACTGATTGAAATTGCCCTTGATGCCGGTGAATTCGGCCGACAAATCCTCGGTCATGCGAACATTCAGCTGGCGATCCGACAGCCGGCGAAGAGCCACGTCCAGCGCCGTCAAAGCCAGGGTCTGGGCGTCCTGAGCCTGCTGCCGCTCCGCTTCGACGCGCTTGCGGGCGTTTTCCAGCTCCTGCAGATAGACAGAGATGGCGTAATCCATATCGACCAGAGCGGCCTTGACCACCACGGAAAGTTTCTCGGAGACCTGCTGTGCCTTCCTGTCGAAGAACAGGCCCTTCAGCTCCGATCCGACAACCGCCTTGATAATCCCTTCCAGGATGAGCGCATAGCCGCCGATATACCAGCGGGGCTCCAGACCCAGCCGGGCGTGGGTTCGGCCGACGGCCGATACGGCGTCCACATAACTTCCGTCATAGGCACCGGACGCGATTGCGCCCCAGTGATCCTCCTGCCGGCTCTTGGCGTGGTTGATGCGATCCTGCGTGGAGAAAAAGGCGGCTGTATGGCTGTTTCGCTTGGCCTTTTCATAGAAGACATCCAGCGAGGCGCCGATCGTGGAGGTGATGACGGGGCGCATTTCGCTCAGCTGGCGCTTCTGCTGCTCGCCCAGGCCGACAAAGCTCAATCGATCTGACAATTCTCTGAGGGTGTCGGCTGTGGCCATGTTTGGCTCCGGATGTTGCTGATGTATTTCTATCAACCATAAATTAGTATTAAATCATTAAGACAATCTTATTTGACCGGGAGAGGTTTCTGTCAGGTATTTTTTTGGGGTGCCCGAGTCCGGTTGATGTTGGTAATCGCGTAAAAGGCGACTCTTGGTCAGCTATTCATGTAGTCGCGAACATCCATTTGGCGTAAGGGAAAGAACCTCGATCCGCGGTTCTTGCTAGGTGATTCATGCTGTCCAAAACCGTTTTCCGCTCTGCTGACGATCTAGACCAGTATGTCGATCTTCAATCGGTTCCCGCGCGGCGTTTCATCCACAATCACCCGTTCATCGCTCGGCTGCGCAAGGCCGTCGGCTTTGATCATGTTCTGATCAGCGGGCTGGACATTGAGGGGTTTCGCTTCGGATCGGCGCAATCGATCCATACGGATTTTCCGCCGGCCTTCGTGGACATCTATCATCAGGAGCGCCTTCACCTGACGGACAGCTTCGTGCAGCATGCCAAGAACCATTTGGAGGATGTCGTCGTCGAAGGCGAGGTGATGGCGGAGGGTGAGCCGAATGAGCGTCTCGGCTATCTGCTCGACACCTTCAACATCAAGAACCGGACACTGTTCCCGATCCGCCGCGGCACTATCATGTATGGCTCGGTCGGCTTTACCCGCACCACCCCTTTCGACAGGGACGAGATCGACTTTCTGGCGTCCATCGCGCCAGCGGCTCATACGGTGATCACCCGGCCGATCATGGAGCGTTTTGCGGCCTCGTCGCTGCGCCTTTCATCCGGGGAGATGATCTGCCTGAAGCTCGCGTCGAAAGGGCTGACCAGCGGCCAGATCGCCGAAGAGAGCGGCTATCAGGTCGATACCGTGAATACCTATATCAAGAATGCGACGCGCAAGGTCGGAGCCGCCAACCGCACCCAGGCGATTGCCGAGGCCATTCGGCGGCATCTGATCGACTAGATCGGAGTGGCCGCCCGCATCGCAGGCGGACACATCCGTTCCGGTAAGATCCCTCTTCGCGGGTGCGCGCCGTCGCATGTCACGCCAGGTCGAGAGATTGCTTCAATTCGTCGATCCGCTTGGATGCCTCGGCCTTTGTCAGGTCTTCCGCAAAGGCTTCGGGCTTGTGTGCCTGTTCCGACAGGGTCTTGAGATAGGATGTCTGGGCGCCCGTCATCGGCTCATCGCCGCTCACCCATTCGTCCGGATCCTTCTGTGTATTGGAGGATGTGTCAGTTTTCGGATTGTCGGCCATTGTCGTCGTCTCCTGGTTTCGTTCTCTAAACGTTCTAGGCGCCGGCTTGTTCCGGCTTATCCTCGGCGTGCAGAAGCGCAGCCCTTTCGACGCGGGTTGCGACCCTCGGCCCCCTGATCGATGGTGATCGAACAGAGCGAAATTGAATCGATACCGAAGGTTTACATTTGGCTTTCGATCTCTATTTTCCATCCTACTCACGGAGCCGGAGGGGCAATCCCTTCGCCTCTTTTCCTGTAACAACTCGTCTGGCCAGCGGGGACCATCATTGCAGCCCACCCATCAGGATCTCGATCTGTGCGCACAGGAGCCGATCCATATCCCGGGTGCGATCCAGCCGCACGGCGCGCTGTTTGCCATGCGCGCGCAAGATGGCGTTGTGGTGCAATGCAGTGCCAATATTTCCGAGTATCTGGGGGATGGCGTCGCGCTCGGCAGGCCCGTTGAGGCTCCGATAGCCGACCGGCTGCCGGCCATGAAAGCCTGGTATGCGACCGACGAAGCCTCCTACCAATCCTTGATCGCGGAAGGCGAGCTCAGCCTGGTTGCACATCGCTCCGGCCCGCTGATCGTGGTGGAAGTGGAGCGAACTGAGCGTCGGTCGCTCGACGAAATGTTCGGCGCGCTGCGCAATTTCACCCAGAGCCTTGCCGTTCAGCGCGACATTCCGCAATCGCTGGTGGTGGCGGCAAATTTCGTGCGCGAGCTGACAGGGTTCGACCGCACGCTCGTCTATCGGTTCGACGAGGACTGGAACGGTCACGTCGTGGCCGAAGCCAATAATGGCCGGCTCCCCGTCTATCTCGATCTCCGCTTTCCCAGCAGCGATATCCCGGCCCAGGCCAGGACTCTCTATACGGTCAACCGGTTGAGGATCATTCCCGATGTCGGCTATAGGCCGGTTCCGGTCTTGCAGGCGCAATCGGCAGATGGCGAAGCCGTGCTGGACATGAGCCTTGCACAATTGCGCAGCGTGTCGCCGGTCCATCTGGAATACATGCGCAATATGGGTACGGCGTCGTCCATGTCCGTCTCGATCATGGTGGATGGGCGCTTCTGGGGTCTGCTTTCCTGCCACAGCGCGGAGCCGCATCTGGTTCCACATGCCACGCGCGAGATCTGCGATTTCGTCAGCCAGTCGCTCGCCATGCGGATCTCGGCCCTGGCCCGGGCGGAAGAGGCGGCGGGCCGCGTCGAACTCACCTCGATCACCAATGGCTTGCTGAATGCCATGGCGGCGCAACCCGATTGGGTGGATGGGCTGCTGGGGGCAGGCGACAGGCTTCTCGCCCAGGTGAATGCCGCCGGCGCAGCGGTGGTCACGCAAGAGGATGTCCGCAGCTTCGGGACGGTGCCGGATCATGATGCCGTGACGAAGCTCGCCACCTGGCTCGAGGGGCGGACGGATGATGGTTTCTTCGCGACCGATTCCCTGTCGCGCCATTATCCGGATGCCGAAGATCTGGCGGAGCGAGGAAGCGGCGTTCTGGCTGTCAGCATTTCCGCGGTGCACAACAGCTGGCTCATCTGGTTTCGTCCGGAATTGGTCCGCAGCGTCACATGGGGCGGCAACCCGCACAAGATCGTGCAGGAAAGCGGCCGCATTCATCCGCGCCAGTCTTTCGAAGCGTGGAAGGAGCTCGTGCGGCGCCAGGCCGCGCCATGGCGCAGCGCCGAGCTTTCCGCGGCGCAGGAGCTGCGCACGGCAATCGTCGGCATCGTGCTAAGAAAGGCCGAGGAACTGGCGCAGCTTGCGTCTGAACTCAAGCGGTCCAACAAGGAATTGGAGGCTTTCTCCTATTCGGTCTCCCATGATCTGCGGGCGCCTTTCCGGCATATCGTCGGCTTTGCCCAGCTTCTGCGTGAGCGCGAGACCAGCCTCGATCCGAAATCCCAGCATTACCTCCAGACCATTTCGGAGGCGGCTCTCTCCGCCGGCAAGCTGGTCGACGATCTTTTGGCCTTTTCGCAGCTCGGACGCGCCTCGATCAACACCAAGCCGGTCGATATGAACAAGCTGGTTGTGGAGGTGGTGAAGTCGGTGACCCTGACCGCCGGCGACCGCGACATCGAATGGAGCATTTCGCCCCTGCCGGACGCCTTTGGAGACGCGACGCTGCTGCGGCAGGTCTGGTTCAACATCGTCGACAATGCGGTGAAATACACAAGCCCGCGCGCCCAGGCAAAGATCGCGATCGAGGGTCGTGCGGATGGCGACAGTTTTGTCTACAGCGTCCGCGACAATGGTGTCGGCTTCGACATGACCTATGTGGGAAAATTGTTCGGCGTGTTCCAGCGGTTGCAACGCGCCGAGGATTTCGACGGTACCGGAATTGGTCTGGCGCTGGCGCGGCGAATCATAGAACGGCACAATGGAACGATAACGGCGGAAGGCGAGGTGGAACGAGGCGCGTGCTTCACCTTTACCCTGCCGAGACAGGTGGAGAAGGAACGCGTTATTGGCTGATTTAAGACCTATCCTGCTTGTCGAGGATAGTCCTCGCGATCTCGAGCTGACCTTGGCGGCATTCGAGAAATGCCAGCTTGCCAATGAGGTCGTCGTGGCCCGCGACGGCGCGGAAGCTCTGGATTACCTGACCTGTTCAGGCATTTATCACAATCGCGCGCATCGGGATCCGGCCGTGGTGCTGCTGGACCTGAAATTGCCGAAAGTGGACGGGCTGGAAGTTCTCGAACGGGTCAAGCGCGATGAGGCGCTGCGCCATATCCCGATCGTCATGCTCACCTCGTCGCGCGAGGAGCAGGATCTGGTGCGCAGCTACGAACTCGGCGTCAATGCCTTCGTGGTCAAGCCGGTCGAGTTCACGGCCTTCTTCCAGGCGATACAGGATCTGGGCGTCTTCTGGGCGCTTTTGAACGAGCCGCCTCCGGGATATTCCAGCAATGCCAAACTCTAATGCTCGTCGCGCCGCGGCGCCACGCATCCTGCTGCTCGAGGACAGCACGCTCGATGCCGAACTCATCTGCGAACATCTGGAGCAGCTTCAGCCGCCGCCGACGGTGCGTCGCGCGGTCAACCGGGCGGAATATCTCTCCGCGCTCGACGAGATGGAGTTCGATGTCATCCTGGCGGATTTCTCCTTGCCGGATTTCGACGGCATGGCGGCGCTTGAACTGGCCCAGCAGCGTCTGCCGCAAACGCCTTTCATCTTCGTGTCCGGCGTCTTAGGGGAAGAGGCGGCAATCGAGAGTTTTCGTCGCGGTGCCACCGACTATATCTTGAAGCAGCGGCTGATCCGCCTGCCGGCCGCGGTCCGGCGCGCCCTTGCCGAAGCCTATGAAAAGGCCGAGCGTCGGCGTTCGGAGCAGCACCGCGAGCTGCTGGTGCGGGAACTCAGCCACCGGGTCAAGAATACAATGGCGATGGTCATGTCGATCGTGCGTCGAACGGCCAAGAATAGCACGAATGTCGATGACTATGTCGACAATCTGATGGGCCGCCTGCGCGCCATGGCCGATGCCCATGCCCTGCTGTTTGAGACCAATTGGAAGGCCGCACGCCTCGAAGATGTCATCCAGCGCACGGTCGCGGCCCATATTCGCCGCGCCGAACGGATCGAGCTGCAGCCAGGCCCCTCCATCCTGCTCGATCCGAAAGCCGCGCTTGCCGTGAGCATGGTGATCAACGAACTGGCGACCAATGCTGTCAAATACGGCGCGCTGAGCGCGGAAGACGGTAAAGTGAGCGTCGCCTGGTCCCTTGGCCACGAGGCTGGACAAGAGGCCATCCATCTGGAATGGCACGAGCATGACGGTCCGAAAGTGCAGGCGCCATCGGTGACCGGCTTCGGCACCACGCTGATCCAGCGCATGATCGGTTACGAACTTCTGGGAGAAGCGAGGCTCAGCTATCCGGAAGAGGGTCTCGTCTGCGAAATCAGCTTCCCGCTGGACAATGCCCGCCGGGAAACCGGACCTCTGTCAGCCGACCTTTCGGCAGATCGGGTTAAAGACATCGGCCACTAGGCGCTCCATCTTGTCGGGGCTCCACGGCTTGGCGATCAACGGAACTCCGGCAAGTTTCGATTTCACCTCGGGAAGTTCGGCATAGCCGCTGCAGACGATCACCGGGACCTGACGCTGGCCGAGCGCCTCGATGACGGGGAAAGACAACTCACCGTTCAAATTGAGGTCGACCACGGCGCCGACGATGTCGAGCTCCGGCAGAGCCTTCAAGACCTGGTCGATCCGGCCGAAGGGGCCGGCGACGGAATAACCGAGATCGACCAGATGATCTTCCATGTCCATCGCCAGAAGAACATCATCTTCCAGAACAAGGATGGTCGGACGGTTTGAACTTAGTTTTAGATCCACGCGACTGCACTCTCTCGCCCCCGTTCGGGCACCGACTTTTTTGAGTCTGTATCTGTTTCTCTGCCTGCGGGTTTCAACCCCTTTTTTGCAGCAAGACCTGCGACAAACTGCGTCTTTCCCGCGCGATGCGGCCGTTTTGCGCGCATGGATTGTCATGATCATCTACAAGTTGCGACACGTGTCTCCTTCTTTACAGAGAGAGACCGGCGGAACCTTCCCATCCATCACCGGTTCGGCCTTGTACAGTCCCTTAGGACGTGCCCTCGAAACGTGATGGAGAAGACGCGTGAAAGCACTCACCTGGCATGGAAAACACGATATCCGCTGCGAAAGCGTGCCTGACCCCAAGATCGTCGACGGCCGGGATGCGATCATCAAGGTCACGGCCTGCGCCATCTGCGGCTCGGACCTCCACCTTTACGATGGCGTCATGCCCGAAATGCACAAATGCGATGTCATGGGCCATGAGACCATGGGCGAGGTGGTGGAAGTCGGCCGCGAAAACAGCAAGCTGAAAGTCGGCGATCGGGTCGTCATCCCCTTCACGATATCCTGCGGCGAGTGCTTCTTCTGCCAGCGGGGCTTCTTCTCCGGTTGCGAACGCTCCAATCCAGATTCAGCGAAAGTTTCAAAGCTCTGGGGAAATTCTCCGGCCGGACTGTTCGGATATTCGCATCTTCTCGGCGGCTATGCGGGCGGGCAGGCGGAATATCTGCGCGTGCCCTTTGCCGATGTCGGTCCCATCAAGGTTCCGGACGGGCTGACGGACGAGCAAGTTCTCTTTCTGTCGGATATCTTTCCGACGGGTTACATGGCGGCTGAATTCTGCGACATCAAGCCGGGCGATACCATTGCGATCTGGGGATGCGGCCCGGTTGGCCAGATGGCCATCAAATCGGCGTTCCTGCTCGGTGCGGAGCGCGTCATTGCCATCGATACGGTACCCGAACGCCTGCGGATGGCGGAAGCCTCCGGCGCAACGACGCTCGATTTCCTCGAAGACGATATCTATGAGGAAATCATGGAAATGACCGGCGGCCGTGGCGCGGATGCCTGCATCGACGCTGTCGGGACGGAGGCGGATGCGTCCGCAAGCTGGGATTCCCGTTGGGATCGCATCAAGGTCGCCACCTTCCTTGGCACGGATCGGCCGCATGTGCTGCGGCAAGCCATTCACTGCTGCCGCAACTTCGGCACGGTTTCGATCGTCGGCGTCTATGGCGGCTTTCTCGACAAGGTGCCGATGGGTTCGGCGATCAATCGCGGCCTGACCTTCCGCATGGCGCAGACGCCGGTGCAGCGCTACCTGCCGCAACTGATGGAACGCATCGTAGAGGGTCAGATCGACCCCTCCTTCGTCATCACCCATAGGGGACGGCTTGAGGATGGGCCGGATCTCTACAAGACCTTCCGGGACAAGAAGGACGGCTGCATCAAAGTTGTTTTGAAGCCTTGAACAGGAGAGAAGAGATGAATCCGAGCAAGATCGGCAAGGGACTGGCGGTGGTGACCGGCGCCTCCAGCGGTATCGGTTACGAGTTGGCGAAATGCGCGGCGCGCGACGGTTACGATCTGGTGATCGCCGCCGATGAAGAAGGCATTCACACCGCGGCAGCCGCCCTGAAGGAGTTCGGCACCGACGTTCATGCGATCAAGATCGATCTGTCCAGCGCCGAGGGCAGCCAGCGTCTGGCGGCGGCTGTCCAGGCGCTCGACCGTCCAGTGGATCTGCTTCTGGCCAATGCCGGGCGTGGGCTGGGCGATGCCTTCCTGGATGAGGATCTGCAGCGGGCGCTGCGCGTCGTGGAGACCAATATAACGGGAACCATCTCGCTTATCCATGCCCTCGGGCACGACATGCGGGCGCGGGGAGAGGGCCGCATCCTGCTGACCGGATCGATCGCCGGCTACATGCCGGGCAGCTTCCAGGCCGTCTATAATGCGACCAAGGCCTTCATCAACAGCTTCTCGCTGGCTCTGCGCGACGAGTTGAAAGGCACCGGGGTAACCGTCACCTGCCTGATGCCGGGCCCGACAGATACTGAATTTTTCTCCCGTGCCGATCTGGAAAACACGCCCGTCGGTGAGATGAAGAAGGATGACCCGGCCATGGTCGCGCGGATCGGCTACGAGGCGATGATGGACGGCGACGGCGATGTCGTGACCGGCTGGAAGAACAAGCTGCAATCGGCTCTGGCCAATGTCACGCCGTCGGGGGTTCTGGCGGCCGCTCATCGGCGGATGGCCGAACCCAAGGATCACGGCGGCAGAACGCAATAAGACGATCAGCGGCATCGAGCAGCTTATCTCTCTATCTCCGGCGCGGCACCGCCACGCCGGAGACTTGTTCCGTCAAGCTTTTGGCGCCATCCCGTCCCGAGCAGCATCCGGTGCCTTGCGCGACGGATCCTGCTTCTCCCGGGCGTTGGCGGCTTCCCGCTCGTCCTGGCGTTTCAGCTCCCGGTCAATCACATCGCGGTCGCCTTCGGCCTTTTCCATGTTCGACGTATGATCCTTCGGTTCCATGCTCTTCTCCTTGCCATATGGAGAGCGAACAGGCGGCCGGCGCGAATGTTCCGCCGTGGCGTACGTCAGCGGAAGGTCTCAACCGCTTGCATCCTGCTGCACCACCGGATCGGGAGCCATGGATCTGTGCATGCGGGTCCGGCCGACCTCGATGACGTTGCGCATGGCTGCGACAGCCTTTTCCGGATCGCGCGAGGCAATGGCATGAGCGATGCGCAGGTGATTGCTGGCGATTTCCTCCAGCATGTCCGGCGAGGCTGCGGGCGAGGAGAGCTGGAAGGCGATCGACAGTGCGGCCTCGATCAGGCCGCTGGCCGAGCGCATGAAGGGATTGCCAGACATCCGGGCAATAGCGAGGTGGAATTCCAGATCGACCTTGGCGATCGTCTCGGGCGTATGGGACGGCTCGTCGAATTTTGCAGCGATCGCGTAAAGTGCAACAATATCGTCCGACGTGGCGCGCAGAGCCGCCGCGGCGGCGGCTGCCGGCTCGAGCGCGGTGCGGATCTCCGCCAGATGCTCGATGAAAGCGAGATCGATGCCGGCTTCGCATCGCCACTCGAGCACGTCGGGATCGAAGAAATTCCAGTTCGCGCGCGGCAGGACGCGGGTTCCGACCTTCGCCTTGGGCTCGATCAGCCGCTTGGCCGCCAGCGTTTTCATCGCCTCGCGCAAGACGGTGCGGGATACGGCGAATCGCTGCGACAGCTCGGCATCTCCCGGCAGAATAGCGCCTTCGGATATATCGCCCGAAACGATTGCCTTGCCCAGTTCCGCGACGACGTGAGCATGACTGCTGCCACGCTTTTTACCGGCAATCGCCGTTTCCAGAAGCCCCACCGTTCTCTCCCGCATCTCGTCACTGTCATTGAACCGCCCGGTCCGCATGCCATGATCCGGCCAGGCAGCCTATGTCTGGCAGGTTGGCGCGCAAATCCGGTATGGCTCCCCCTGATTGAGACATATAGTAATATTAATCGCAGCTCAAAGGATCTTGTGCAATTGCCCTGATTTCGGTAACACAATTTGATTCAATCGATTGAATGCGAGCTTTTTAGGCATAAGCGCCAGCTGCTCTGCCTAGATCCAATTCATGCGAATGTTCAACAGGCAGCTTGACAACCGGCCGTCAGGTTAAATAGTCATATTTTTGAAGAGGCGTGGTGAACGCTGGGAGGACGCGGCCAGACGGTCGCCGTCGCGTTGCAAGGGCAGGCTTTAGAACATGTTGAGACTTCTGCAGGTGGCCGTTGAGGGGCAGGTGCGCGTTGTCGCTTGGGATGGCGAGGGCGAGGCCCGGATCGTCAATGGCGTCGATGCCACCTACGATCTGGCGCAAAAGGCGATTGCCGCTCGTCAGAGCCTTGCTGAATGCGTGGCAAGCCAGGGCCTCGGGGCCGTGGTCGATCTCCGGGCGGCCGAAAGCGAAGGCCGGCTCGGTCTCCCGGTCGCTCATCCCGATCCGGCGCATTTCATCGTTGCCGGGACAGGCCTCACCCATCTCGGATCCGCGGATGGCCGCGACAAGATGCACAAGGCAGCCCAGGCCGCCGAGAAGCCGACCGATTCCATGCGGATGTTTCTGATGGGCGTCGAGGGCGGCAAGCCGCAGGCGGGCGCCGTTGGCGTTCAGCCGGAATGGTTCTACAAGGGCGACGGGTCGCAGTTGAAGGCGACGGGAGAGGATCTCGTTTCGCCGGCTTTCGCGCTGGACGGCGGGGAAGAGCCGGAGCTGGCGGCCATCTACATGATCGGCCCGGATGGGACGCCCTATCGTCTCGGCTTCTGTCTCGCCAATGAGTTTTCCGACCATGTGACCGAAAAGGGCAATTATCTCTGGCTCGCCCATTCCAAGCTGCGCCAGGCGTCGCTCGGTCCGGAACTGCTGGTCGGAGAGCTTCCGCAGCATGTGGAGGGCACCTCCCGTGTGCGCCGCGGCGACGACGTCATTTTCGAGAAGCCCTTCCTGTCGGGCGAGGCCAATATGTCGCATACCATCGCCAATCTGGAGCATCACAACTTCAAATATGAGCTCTTCCGTCGCCCGGGCGATCTGCATGTGCACTTCTTCGGCACGGCAACCCTCTCCTTCTCGGACGGGATCCAGACCCAGGCCGGCGACCAGTTTGAAATCGCGGCCGCGCCATTTAAGTTGACGCTTGTCAACCGCCTGGCCGTCGCAGCGCCTTCCCCCGTGACCATTCGTCCGTTGTAAGGGGTAAGCTGCGATGTCTTCCATCCGTCTCGCCATCGTCGGTCTCGGCAAAATTGCAAGGGACCAGCATCTGCAGGCCATCGAAGCGACGGACGGCATCGAGCTCGTTGCCGTTGCCAGTCGCCACGCCACGCTCGACGGCGTTCACTGCTTCTCGGATATCGACGCGCTGCTGGCCTCGGATGTCGAGGTCGACGCCGTCTCTCTCTGCACGCCGCCGCAGGGTCGGTTCGAGCAGGCGCGGGCGGCGCTGCTGGCCGGCAAGCACGTGATGCTGGAAAAGCCTCCGGGCGCTTCCGTGGCGGAGGTCTTCGCGCTCGACCAGTTGGCCAGGCAGCAAGGCCGCACCCTGTTTGCCACCTGGCATTCGCGCGAGGCTGCAGCCGTCGAGCCGGCGCGCCAGCTTCTCGCCAAGCGCAGCATTCGCTCCGTTCATGTCGAGTGGAAGGAGGATGTGCGTCACTGGCACCCCGGCCAGGACTGGATCTGGGAGCCCGGCGGGCTCGGCGTCTTCGATCCGGGCATCAACGCCCTGTCGATCGTGACGCGCATCATGCCGGAGACTTTCCATCTGACGGCCTCCGATCTGTCCTTCCCGGCCAACCGTGCCGCGCCGATCGCAGCGGAACTTTCGTTCAAGACAGCCGCCGGCGTGCCGCTGTCGGCCTCCTTCGATTGGCGTCAGACGGGGCCGCAGACCTGGGATATCCGCATCGAGACCACCGAGGGACCGGTCGTGCTGACCCATGGCGGCAGCCGGCTCGAGGTCAATGGCGATGCTCAGATCGTCGAGAAGGATCGCGAGTACCGCAACCTCTACCGCCAGTTCCAGTCGCTGGTGACGTCCGGCCAGTCCGATACGGATTTCACGCCGCTCGTTCATGTGGCTGATGCCTTCATGCTCGGGCGCCGCCATGTGGTGGATGCCTTCGAGGATTGAGGCCGGACCACGAGAAGATAAGACGACGTCTCCAAGGTTAACGCAAACGCGCTTAAAGAAGACACGCTCATGAGCAACGATACCCTGCCTACCAAGACCGCTTCCGCACCCAATGGCCGGCTGCGCTCGCGCGCCTGGTTCGACAATCCCTCCAATGCCGACATGACGGCGCTCTATCTGGAGCGTTACATGAACTTCGGTCTCAGCCAGGCGGAACTGCAGTCGGACCGTCCCATCATCGGCATTGCACAGACGGGGTCCGACCTTTCGCCCTGCAACCGGCATCATCTGGAACTGGCGGCGCGCCTGCGCGAAGGCATTCGTGAGGCGGGTGGAATCGCGATCGAATTTCCGGTCCATCCGATCCAGGAAACCGGCAAGCGGCCCACGGCAGGCCTCGACCGCAACCTTGCCTATCTGGGCCTGGTGGAGGTTCTCTACGGTTACCCGCTGGATGGCGTCATCTTGACGATCGGCTGCGACAAGACCACGCCCGCCTGTCTGATGGCGGCTGCAACGGTCAATATTCCGGCAATCGCCTTCTCCGTCGGCCCCATGCTCAACGGCTGGTTCCGTGGCGAGCGCACCGGCTCCGGCACCATCGTGTGGAAGGCCCGCGAATTGCTGGCCAAGGGCGAGATCGACTATGCCGGCTTCGTCAAGCTGGTGGCATCCTCGGCTCCATCGACCGGCTATTGCAACACGATGGGCACTGCGACCACGATGAATTCGCTGGCCGAGGCGCTCGGCATGCAGTTGCCCGGATCCGCGGCCATTCCGGCGCCCTATCGCGACCGCCAGGAAATGGCCTATCTCACCGGCCTACGTATCGTCGACATGGTGAAGGAGGATCTGAAGCCGTCCGACATCATGACGAAGGAAGCCTTCATCAATGCCATCCGCGTCAATTCCGCGATCGGCGGTTCCACAAATGCGCCGATCCATCTGAACGGCCTGGCACGCCATCTCGGTGTCGAGCTTTCGGTGGATGATTGGCAAACTTATGGCGAAGACGTGCCGCTGCTGGTCAACCTGCAGCCGGCCGGCGAATATCTCGGCGAAGACTATTATCATGCCGGCGGTGTTCCGGCCGTTGTCAACCAGTTGATGGGGCAGGGCCTGATCAACGAGGACGCTCTGACGGTCAACGGCAAGACGATCGGTGAAAACTGTCGCGGTGCCGTGATCGAGGATGAAAAGGTCATTCGACCCTTCGATCGGCCGCTCAAGGAGCGCGCCGGGTTTAGGGTTCTGCGCGGCAATCTCTTCTCTTCGGCGATCATGAAGACGAGCGTCATCTCCAAGGAGTTCCGCGACCGTTATCTGTCCAACCCGACGGATCCCGATGCCTTCGAAGGGCGTGCGGTGGTCTTTGACGGACCGGAGGATTACCATCATCGCATCGACGACCCGTCGCTCGGCATCGATGCCCATACGGTGCTCTTCATGCGCGGCGCCGGCCCGATCGGCTATCCGGGCGCGGCTGAAGTCGTCAACATGCGGGCGCCCGATTACCTGCTGAAGCAGGGCGTCACCTCGCTGCCCTGCATCGGCGATGGCCGTCAGTCCGGCACCTCCGGCAGCCCGTCCATCCTCAACGCCTCGCCGGAAGCGGCCGCTGGCGGCGGTCTCGCCATCCTCAAGACGGGCGATCGGGTCCGCATCGATGTGGGCCGCGGCACGGCCGATATCCTGATTTCCGAGGAGGAGCTGGCGTCCCGCTACGCGGCGCTCGAAACGCAGGGCGGATATCATTATCCGCAGCATCAGACACCATGGCAGGAAATCCAGCGCGGAATTGTCGGGCAAATGGAGACCGGCGCCGTCCTGGAACCTGCTGTCAAGTATCAGCGGATCGCGCAGACCAAAGGCATCCCGCGCGACAACCACTGACGGAAAGCCCCAGTATGCCGCAGGCGCGTTCACGCACGCGGCATTCGGGCCTGACCGGATGAAGGATGAGTGTGGGCGACGGATCGCCGCTCACGGGGTGATTTTCTGTCGGGCTCGAAGGGAGCCCCGACATCTAGGAGGAGTATCGATGAAACTTTTTCAGTATTTTACCACCGCTGCCATGTTCGCAGCCTTGACCATGTCTGCCCCGGCCGGCGCCGCGGATAAGGGCCTTGTCGGCGTTGCCATGCCGACAAAGTCCTCGGCCCGCTGGATCGCCGATGGAGACAACATGGTGAAGGTCCTGAAGGAACGCGGCTATGACGTTGACCTGCAATATGCGGAAGACGATGTGCCGAACCAGCTCGCCCAGATCGAGAACATGGTCACCAAGGGCGCCAAGGTTCTGGTCATCGCCTCGATCGACGGCACGACCCTCTCGGACGTGCTGCAGCAGGCTGCCGACCAGAAGATCAAGGTCATTGCCTATGACCGTCTGATCCGCGATACGCCGAATGTCGACTACTACGCGACCTTCGACAATTTCCAGGTCGGCGTTCTGCAGGCCACCTCGCTGGTCAAGGCTCTCAAGGCCGATACCGAGGCTGGCCCGTTCAATATCGAACTGTTCGGCGGTTCGCCCGACGATAACAATGCCTACTTCTTCTACAATGGGGCCATGAGCGTCCTGCAGCCGCTGATCGACAAGGGCGTGCTGAAGGTCGCTTCCGGCCAGATGGGCATGGACAAGGTGTCTACCCTGCGTTGGGACGGTGCAACCGCCCAGGCCCGCATGGACGCCATCCTGTCTGCCTTCTATGCCGACAAGAAGCTGAACGCCGTCCTGTCGCCTTATGACGGGATCTCGATCGGCATCCTCTCCTCGCTGAAGGGCGTCGGTTACGGTTCGGGCGACATGGCGATGCCGTTCGTCTCCGGCCAGGATGCGGAAGTCCCCTCCGTCAAGTCGATCATTGCCGGCGAGCAGTATTCCACCATCTTCAAGGATACGCGCGAACTGGCCAAGGTCACCGTCGACATGGTGGATGCGGTCATGAGCGGCAAGGAGCCGACGGTCAACGACACGAAGACCTATGACAACGGCAAGAAGGTGGTCCCGTCCTACCTGCTGAAGCCGGTCGCGGTCGACAAGTCGAACTGGAAGGACGTCCTGATCGGTTCCGGTTACTACACGGAAGACCAGGTTAAGTAATATCAGGTGCGATACGTGGCGGCACCCATTGCGTGTGCCGCCACGTCTTGTTGTTCCCATCGGAGATGATGGCATGCTTGCTCCCGTGATTGGGGCCGAACGTCCGCCAATTTTGGAGATGCGCGGCATTTCCAAGTCCTTTGGCGCCGTCAAGGCCCTTTCCGACGTCAGCTTTACCGTGCGCGAAGGTGAAATCCACGCCTTGGTGGGCGAGAATGGCGCCGGCAAATCGACACTGATGAAGGTTCTGTCCGGCGTCTACCCGCATGGCAGTTACGAAGGTTCCATCCTGTATGCTGGCGAAGAGCGCCGCTTCCGCGACATCAACGATACGGAAGCGCTCGGCATCATCATCATCCATCAGGAACTGGCCCTGATCCCGCTGATGTCGATTGCGGAGAATATTTTCCTCGGCAATGCACCCTCGCGCTTCGGCGTGATCGATCGGCATGCCGTGCACGAGCGCACCAAGGCGCTGCTGGCCAAGGTCGGTCTGACGGAGCAGCCTGACACGCTCATCACCAATCTTGGCGTGGGCAAGCAGCAGCTGGTGGAAATCGCCAAGGCGCTGGCCAAGGATGTGCGGCTATTGATCCTCGATGAGCCGACCGCTTCGCTGAACGAGAAGGACAGTGCCGCGCTGCTGGAACTGCTGAAGGAGTTCCGCAGGCAGGGCATCACCTCCATCCTGATCAGTCACAAGCTGAACGAGATTTCCGAAGTGGCCGATCAGATCACGGTCCTGCGCGACGGACGGTCCGTCGGCACGCTCGATTGTCATGTCGACCAGATCTCCGAAGACGAGATCATCCGCCGCATGGTGGATCGCGACATGGAGAGCCGCTATCCGAAGCGCACGCCGAAGATCGGCGAGGTGATCTTCGAGGTCGAGAACTGGTCCGTCTACCACCCGCAGCATTCGCACCGCCAGGTGGTGAAGAATGTCGGCATGTCGGTGCGCGCCGGCGAGATCGTCGGCATTTCCGGCCTGATGGGTGCCGGTCGTACCGAATTTGCGATGAGCGTTTTTGGCCGCTCCTGGGGGCGCAACATTACCGGAACCGTCCGCATGAAGGGGCAGCCGGTCGATGTGTCGACCGTCAACCGCGCCATCGGCGCCGGCCTCGCCTATGTCACCGAGGACAGGAAACACCTCGGCCTCATCCTCTCGGAGGATATCCGCAAGAACATATCGCTTGCCAACCTGCCGGGCGTTTCGCGACGCAATGTCATCGACGATATCTCCGAGATGAAGATTGCCCAGGAGTTTCGCGGCCGCATGCGCATCCGCAGCCACAATGTCTATCAGGAAACAGGCAAGCTTTCGGGCGGCAATCAGCAAAAGGTGGTTCTGTCCAAATGGCTCTTCACGGAGCCGGATCTTCTGATCCTGGACGAGCCGACGCGCGGCATCGATGTCGGCGCGAAATACGAGATCTATTCCATCATCAATGAGCTCGCGGATGCCGGAAAGGCAGTCGTGGTGATTTCCTCGGAAATGCCGGAACTGATCGGGATCTGCGATCGCATCCTGGTCATGCATGAGGGTGAGTTCGTCGGCGAGGTTGCCGGCAAGGACGCCACCCAGGAGAACATCATGCGCGCCATCATGCGCCGCAAGGAGAGAGACGAATGACCACGCCAGAGACCACCGCACCGGCGCCGCAGTCTGCGGCCGGTTTTCTCAAGGACAATCTGCGCGAATATGGAATGCTGATGTCGCTTGTCGTCATCGTGCTGTTTTTCCAGTTCGCCACGGACGGCATTCTCCTGAAGCCGCTGAACCTGACGAATATCATCCTGCAAAACAGCTATATCGTCATCATGGCGCTCGGCATGCTGATGGTCATCGTCACCGGCCATATCGATCTCTCGGTCGGCTCCGTGGCAGGCTTCATCGGTGCCATCGCGGCCGTGATGATGGTGCAGTACAATGTCAATTTCGTCGTCGCTGCCGTGCTCTGCCTCATCCTTGGCGGCGCCATCGGCGCGGCCCAGGGATTCTGGGTCGCCTATTTCAAGATCCCGTCCTTCATCGTGACCCTTGCGGGCATGCTGGTCTTCAAGGGTCTGATGATCTCGGTGCTTGACGGCCGCTCCATCGGGCCCTTCCCGCCGATCTTCCAGAAGCTGTCATCCGGCTTCATCCCGGAAGTCTTTTCCATGGACGGGCTTTACCTGACCTCGCTGATCATCGGCCTGATCCTGGCCGTCATCCTGATCTGGCAGAACGTCAAGAGCCGGGCACGCCACATTTCCCACGGCATTGAAAACGAGCCCTTCGGCTTCTTCATCGTGAAGAATCTCGTGATCTTCGGCGTGGTCGGTTACCTGTCCTACCTCATCGCCTCGCATCGCGGCATGCCGAACGTGCTCATCATCATGGCGGTGCTGATCGCGGCCTATGGTTTCTTCACCAACCGCACGATCATCGGCCGGCAGATCTATGCCGTCGGCGGCAATATCCGCGCAGCCGAACTCTCGGGCGTGAAAACGGCCAGGCTCACCTTCTTCACCTTCGTCAATATGGGCGTGCTTGCAGCACTTGCCGGCCTCGTCTTCGCCGCACGCCTGAACACGGCGACGCCGAAGGCTGGTATCGGATTCGAGCTCGATGTCATCGCCGCCTGCTTCATCGGCGGTGCCTCCGCTTATGGCGGCGTGGGCAAGGTTACCGGCGCGGTCATCGGAGCCTTCATCATGGGCGTCATGAACAACGGCATGTCCATTCTCGGCATCGGCATCGATTACCAGCAGGTGATCAAGGGGCTGGTGCTCTTGGGTGCCGTCTGCGTCGACGTCTACAACCAGCGTCGTTGAGCATCCTCCCAAGCGTTCCGACCTGAAGAAGCCGCCGATCCTGGGAAGGGCCGGCGGCTTCTTGCTTTGCAGTCTGGACAGAGGTCGAGACATCTTGCCATTTGGCAGAAATACCTTAAGTTAATGCCATAACGTGAGGTAGATTGATGCAGCTTGAGCTTGTCCAGTCGCGATTTGACCATGAGAATGGGCGTTCTATCACGGACGAGGAAGCGGCTGCGCTGGCGCGAACCACGGTAAACCTCTTCCGCGTTTGGGAGCTGTCGGATTCCGAGGCCTGCACATTGCTGGGAGGAATGGCTCCGCGCACATTTGCACGCTGGAAAGAGGGGCGGATCGGCCGGATCGATCGCGACCTGCGCATGCGCATGGCCCATCTGATGGGCATTCACAAGGGTCTTCGCTACCTGTTCAAGGATGCCCAGCGCGGCTATGCCTGGGTCCGCAAACCCAATCAGGCCTTTGGCGGCCTTTCGGCGCTGGATCTCATGCTGCGCGGCGATATGGCGGATCTTGCCGGCTTGCGGGAATGGCTGAACGCGGAGCGCGGCGCGTGGTAGAGCCGATGCCGGAGCAGCGCCCGGTTCATTGGGACGCCACCTATCGCATCATCCGCTCCATCCACCCGCCGATCGATCTCTTTGAAGATATTGCCGATCCGGAAGACTGGGAAGCACTGGTGGCCGTGGAGGAAAAGACCAATCCGCGCATCCGGCTGCAGGTGGGGGATCTCGGCAAGGTTCCCGCGCATCGCCGCATTGCCGGGCCGGGCGCCAGCCTGGTAATGGCGCCATTCGTTCACTGTTCGCCGCTCCGGCCCGGTCGCTTCAGCGATGGCCGCTACGGCCTTTATTACGCCGGCAGCAGCGAAGCCGTTGCCTTGGCGGAAACCATCCATCATCACGAGCGGTTCATGCGCTCGACGGCCGAAGCTCCCGGCTGGACCTCGGATTTCCGCCTGCTGGTTGGCCAGGTGCAGCGTGACCTGCATGATGTGAACGGCGTGCCGGGCGTTCTCGACCCGGACGACTATGCGGCTTCCCATGTTCTGGGCGCGAAACTGCGCAACGGCGGCAGCGATGGCCTGGTGTGGAACAGCGTCCGCCATCCGTCGGGCGAGTGTATCGGCATGTTCTGGCCGGACGTGATTCCCATTCCGGTCCAGGCCAGCCATTACTGCTATCACTGGGATGGGTCCCGGGTTGATTATGTTCGGCAATACGATACCGGGCGCGTCTACGCGGTCCGCCCCTCCTGACCAATCAGCGACAGGTCGGTGTGCGAAGATCACATGGTCAGCGCGCTTGCGCAAATCACCCCATGCGCTCGGATGCATAGCTGCCCGGGCTGGGCGGAAACACGATCGTGCGATTGCCGTTGATGAAGGTGCGATGATGAATATGCGCATGGATCGCGCGCGCCAGCACCTGCGCCTCCACATCCCGCCCCAGCGACACATAATCATCCGGCGATTGGGCATGGGTGACGCGCACCGTGTCCTGCTCGATGATCGGACCCTCGTCGAGATCGGCCGTGACATAATGCGCCGTGGCGCCGATCAGCTTCACGCCACGCTGATAGGCCTGCTTGTAGGGATTGGCACCCTTGAAACTCGGCAGGAAGGAATGGTGGATGTTGATGATCCTGCCGGACATTTTCTGGCATAGATCATCCGAAAGCACCTGCATGTAGCGCGCCAGGACCACCAGCTCCGTGCCCGTCTGGTCGACCAGATCGAGAAGCTGCGCCTCGGCTTGCGGCTTGTTGTCTTTCGTCACCTTGATGTGGTGGAAGGGGATGTCGTGATTGACCACCACCTTCTGGTAATCGAAATGATTGGAAACCACGCCGACGATGTCGATCGGCAGAGCGCCGATCTTCCAGCGGTAGAGAAGGTCGTTCAGGCAGTGGCCGAAGCGCGAGACCATCAACAGAACCTTCATGCGCTCGGCCGCATCGAAAATATCGGCCTGCATCGAGAATGCGTCGACGATCGGCTTCAGCCCTTCGATCAGTGCCGGCCGGTCAATGCCCTGCTCCGACAGGAACGAGATCCGCATGAAAAACCTGCCGGTGTCGAAATCATCGAATTGGGAGGAATCGATGATATTGCAGCCCTGCTCGGCCAGGTAGCCTGAAAGCGCCGCGACGATGCCGCGCGCGGTCGGGCAGGTTACGGTCAGGACATAGCTTTTCATCGTCATCAGTCTCCGGCGGTCTAAAGAGCCGCGATATCGCAGGGTCCCGACAAACCGGGGGCATTTCGCAATAGCGAAGTGGGCGAGGATATCAAGCCATCTATGGCACGAACCGGCCTCATTGTGCCGCAACGCCGAACTTTGCCGAAGCCTGGCCCGGTCTTGATTTCGGTCAAGGTATCGCCATCGAACGAGCCTAGATTGCGTAAGGGAGGATGTGCGAAGTGAACGACCAGGATCAGATCATGCTTGAAGACCGCATCAGACGTCCCTCCCTCTTGGACAAGATCGTCACGCCGAAAGAGGCCGCAGCCCTCGTCGGTGATGGCATGGTCATCGGCATGAGCGGGTTCACCCGCGCCGGCGATGCCAAGGCCGTTCCGGTCGCCATGGCCGAACGGGCGAAGACGGATCCTTTCAAGATCACCCTGCTGACGGGAGCCTCGCTCGGCCACGACATTGACAGGATGCTGACCGAAGCGCATGTGCTGGCGCGTCGAATGCCGTTCCAGACGGATCCGACGCTGCGCGCGGCCATCAACCGCGGTGACGTGATGTTCGTCGATCAGCATCTTTCGGAGACCGTGGAGCATTTGCGGGCACACCAGCTCGGCCCGATCGATTACGCGATCATCGAAGCCGCAGCGATCCGCGAAGATGGCGGGGTGGTGCCCTCCACCTCCATCGGCAATTCGGCGAGTTTCGCAATCCTTGCCAAGAAGCTGATCATCGAGATCAATCTCAGCCAGTCGCTCGATCTCGAGGGCCTGCACGATATCTACATCCCGACCAAGCGACCGACGCGCGAGGCCATTCCGGTTACCGCCTGCGACAGCCGTGCGGGTCTGCCCTACATTCCGATCGATCCGGACAAGATCGCGGCCATCGTCATTACGCAGGAGCAGGACAGTTTCTCCACGGTCGAGCCCCCGGATGCCCAGACCAATGCCATAGCCGGACATCTGATCCGCTTTTTCGAAGACGAAGTGCGGCTTGGTCGCCTGGATCTCACGCTCAATCCGCTTCAGGCCGGCATTGGCACCATTGCCAATTCCGTCCTTTCCGGAATGGCGAATGGGCCTTTCCATCATCTTCGCATGTATAGCGAAGTCTTGCAGGACAGCACGTTCGACCTGTTCGATGCGGGCAAGCTCTCCTTTGCCTCCGGCTCCTCCATCACCCTGTCATCAGCCTGTGCAGCCCGCGTCTATGCCGATTTCAGGCGCTACAGGGACCGGCTTGTGTTGCGCCCGCAGGAAATCAGCAATCATCCGGAGGTCATTCGTCGCCTGGGCGTCATCGGGATCAACACGGCCCTGGAGGTCGATATCTACGGCAATGTCAACTCCACCCATGTGAACGGCACACATATGATGAACGGGATCGGCGGATCGGGGGATTTTGCTCGCAATGCCTATCTCTCCATCTTCGTGACGAAGTCGCAGGCAAAGGGTGGCCGGGTATCATCCATCGTACCCATGGTGCCGCATGTGGACCATACCGAGCACGATGTCGACATCATCGTCACCGAACATGGTCTGGCGGACCTGCGCGAACTTGCACCGCGCGAGCGTGCCGAAGTCATCATCCGCAACTGCGCCGATCCGAGCTTTCAGGCCGCGCTTCTCGATTACTTTGAGCGAGCCGTGGCGCGGGGCGGCCACACGCCGCATCTTCTGGAGGAGGCCCTGTCCTGGCATTTGCGCAGCCGCGATACCGGCAGCATGCGCAAGAGCGAAGCTCCGCCGATTGTGGCCGGCAGTGCGTCGACGCAAGGGGCAGCACGGACCACGCACAGTGCCGAGGCTGCGGTCATGACGCGGGCGGGGTGAGAGTAGCCTGGGGGCCGGCGGCGCATAACCTTTGACATTTCAAATATCGGTTCGTACAGCTGGGAAAAGATCATTGGGAAGAGGGGCATGACACCAATGACCGAGCCTGAGCCAACATTGATTGACATCGAGATCATCACGCATGGCCTGGAGGCCAAATCCAAGCCTGAGACGCGGCTCTGGCTTCGCATGCTATCGACGACCAAGCTGGTCTCGAGCGAAATCCGCAAACGATTGCGCGCCGAATTCGGCGCGACATTGCCGCAATTCGACCTGATGGCGCAGCTCTACCGCGAAAATGCGGGTCTGCGGCTTGGCGAACTCTCCCGCCGGACCATGGTCACCAATGGCAATGTGACCGGCCTGGTGGAGCGCCTGGAGGCGGAGGGCCTGGTGGTGCGCGAGACGCCGACGGCGGATCGACGGGTCACCGTCGCCCGGCTGACCGAGCATGGCAATGCCGTTTTCGCGGAAATGGCGAAAGCGCATGAATCGTGGCTGCGGGAATTGATGAGCGATGTCGAACCTGGTCACATCATCACGCTGCTGGATGAGATCGGCCATGTGAAGCGGTCTGTGGCCAATCACGTCAGCGGTGCAGAGGGCGAATAGCGGCAGGTTCATGGCCTGCCTGCGCTCGGGCCCGGCCGCCGGTTGGTCTTGCCAAGATCGGCGCAATCGGACAGAACGAGACCTGAGTTTGACCGAGGGCTCCGGCTCGCAACAGGATTATCGCACGCGTCATGCTGGACCTTCAGGCCGTTGTCGAAGACATTCACGCAGCGCTCGTCCCGCGGATCGGCGAAGGCAAGGTTGCCGATTACATTCCGCAATTGGCGCAGGTCGATCCCGGCAAATTCGGGCTGGCGGTCGTGGATCTGGACGGCCGCGTCTACAAAGCCGGCGATGCGGATGAGGCCTTTTCGATCCAGAGCATCTCCAAGGTCTTCACGCTGACCCTGGCGCTTGGCAAACATGGTGAGACCACCTGGAACAGGGTCGGGCGGGAACCCTCCGGTTCCGCCTTCAATTCCATCGTCCAGCTGGAACACGAACACGGAAAACCGCGCAACCCCTTTATCAATGCCGGGGCAATCGTGATCAGCGATCTGGTTCTCGCCGGCCATACGCCGCGTGAGGCGATCGGCGAGATCGTGCGTTTCGTTCAGTATCTGGCCGACGACGCCGCGGTTGCCATCGATCCCGAAGTGGCGAAATCCGAAACGGCGACGGGGTACCGCAACATCGCGCTCGCCAATTTCATGCGCTCCTTCGGCAAGCTGCAGCATCCGGTCGATCACGTCCTCGGTGTCTATTTCCATCAATGCGCTCTCGCCATGAGTTGCACGCAACTGGCGCGCGCCGGGCTGTTCCTCGCCAATAACGGCCGAACTCCCCTGACCGGTCATACTGTCGTCTCCAGCCAGAGGGCGCGGCGCATCAATGCCCTGATGCTCACCTGCGGGCACTATGACGGTTCGGGCGATTTCGCCTATCACGTCGGGCTTCCTGGCAAGAGCGGGGTGGGGGGCGGCATTCTGGCGGTGG
Source organism: Rhizobium sp. SSA_523 (assembly GCF_030435705.1). Lineage (NCBI taxonomy): Bacteria > Pseudomonadati > Pseudomonadota > Alphaproteobacteria > Hyphomicrobiales > Rhizobiaceae > Affinirhizobium > Affinirhizobium gouqiense. The sequence continues at coordinate 908,711 of NZ_CP129381.1, read as the reverse complement.
CACCGGGCCGGGCATCCATGGCGGTATGGTCGCCGGGGCTCAACAAGAACGGCAATTCCCATATCGGTTCGCTGGCATTGGAGATGCTCGCCAGCCGGACAGGCTGGTCGGTTTTCGGCGGGCCGGTCGCCGCCTCGGGCGGCCCCTGATAATATTCCCGGCCTGGCCCCTTGTTTATCCGGGTGACTGTCACATTTCCTTGTCGAGTTCGATCTATCAGTGACGAGACACAGATCATTTCCCTTTCCCGGGAGATGCGGCAGGGAGGCAGTGCCGTCAAGGCATTGTCTCCCGATTTCCTTCCTGCAAATTTTCTGGCTGCCAATGCCTCGCTCGCAATGCCTCGCAAGCATTGTCTGGCTCCCAATTTCCGCCTCCCGTGCCATCCGCTTCCGGCTTGTCGTTCCAGACCCCGCGCCTTAAGCTGAGCCCGACGTCTTCTTTTTCCTGCCGGTGAGTCCTGATGATCGATATTTCTATGATTGAGGCGGCGCGCCGCCGCCTGCCGGATCAGGCGGTGCGCACGCCTTTATTGTCCTCTCCCTTTCTCGATGAGATTGCCGGCCGTCCGGTCTTCGTGAAGCCGGAATGCCTGCAGAAGACAGGCTCGTTCAAGTTCCGCGGCGCCTGGTCGGCCATTTCGGCGCTGGATGAGGAGCAGCGCGCGAGCGGTGTCATCGCCTTTTCCTCGGGCAACCATGCCCAAGGGGTGGCGCTTGCCGCCCGCTTGCATGGGATCGCGGCAGTCATTGTCATGCCGTCGGATGCTCCGAAGCTGAAGATCGACAATACCCGCGCCTATGGGGCGGAGGTCATCCTGTATGATCGGCTTGGCGAAGATCGCGATGCGCTGGGCGCGCGGCTGGCCACGGAGCGCGGCTTGACGTTGATCAAGCCGTTCGACGATCCGCAGGTGATTGCCGGACAGGGGACAGTCGGGCTGGAAATCGCCGAGCAGGCGGCGACCGAAGGGCTTTCGAAAGCGGATGTGCTGGTCTGTTGCGGCGGTGGCGGGCTGACTGCAGGCATAGCTCTGGCCCTGGAGGCCAAAGCGCCGGGACTCCGCGTTCGGCCCGTCGAACCCGAAGGCTTCGACGATACCGCGCGTTCTTTGGCGACGGGCGCAATCCAGCGCAATTCCACCATGGGCGGCTCGATCTGCGACGCGATCGTGACGCCGGAGCCCGGCAGGCTCACCTTCCCCATCAATTCCCGCCTGTGTGGCCCCGGTATTGCGGTGAGCGACGAGGAAGCGCTTCGCGCCATGGTGCTTGCCTTCACCCGTCTGAAGATCGTGCTTGAGCCGGGCGGCGCCGTTTCGCTGGCCGCGGCCCTCTTCCACGCCAGCGCGCTGGACGCGGATAGGGCGGTGATCACGGTCTGCTCCGGCGGCAATGTGGATCCAGGCCTGTTTGCCGAGGCGCTCCTTCGCTACGGCGGATAATCACACCATTTGCACCTCCGCAGGCAGCTGGTGGTCGCAAAGTAGTTTACAATTTCATAAACTACGACGAAGTTTGACGGCATCGCATCTTCATCATCGAGCTTTGTCCATGCCGTCCGACATCACAGCGCATCCCACACTTCCCCAGCATAAGACGGCGGATTTTCTGGCCCAGTTGGAGCCCCTGCGCAGCCGCGCAACCTTCACCGCCCTGAGAAAGCGCGAGGTGGCGTTGGAGGAGGCAGCGCAGATAGAGATGGCCGGTCCGGCAGACAAGCCGCTCTACGGCATGCTGTTTGCCGTCAAGGACAATATCGATGTGCAGGGCATTCCGACCACTGCCGGCTGCCCTGCCTTTGCCTATGTGCCGCAGCATTCTGCAACCGTTGTGGAGCGCCTGCAACAGGCCGGCGCGATCCTGGTCGGCAAGACGAATATGGAGCAGTTCGCCACTGGACTGACGGGCGTGCGCTCGCCGTTCGGCATTGCGCCAAACGCGCTGCGGACGGATCTGGTGCCAGGCGGCTCCAGTTCAGGCTCGGCGGTTGCGGTTGCGCGAGGTCTCGTCGATTTCTCGCTCGGGACGGATACCGCCGGCTCCGGCCGCATCCCCGCCGGAATGAACGGGATCGTCGGGCTCAAGCCGTCGCTCGGCCTTGTCTCGTCACGTGGCGTCGTGCCCGCCTGCCGAACGCTCGATACGGTCTCCATCTTCGCGCGGGAGACCTCCCTGGCCTTCAAGGTTCTGCAGGTCATCGGCGCTTTCGATGAAGATGATCCTTTTTCGCGCCGCTATGACGCCCTGTTCCCGAATGTTTTGCCGCCGCGTCTCAAGGCCGGTGTGCCGAGAAAGGATCAAAGGCAGTTCTTCGGCGATCAGGCGGCCGAGGCGGCCTTCGACGCGGATCTGAAGCTTCTCTCCGCCCTGGGCTTCGAGGTGGTGGAGATTGATTTCGAACCCTTCCACGCCGTCTCGCGCATGCTCTATGAAGGACCTTGGGTGGCAGAGCGTTATGCCGCGATCCGCACCTTCATCGAGAGCAACCCGTCCGCCCTGCTGCCGGTCACCTTCGGCATCATCAGCGGCGCGACGACGATTTCGGCGGCCGATGCCTTCGACGCCCTGTACCGGCTCAAGGCAGAGGCGCGTCGCGTTGAGCCAGTGCTGGATGCTCTGGATTGCCTGGTTGTTCCGACCATTCCCCGCTTCTACAAAATCGCGGACATCGCCGATGAACCGCTTCTGTACAATACCAATCTCGGTACCTATGCCAGCTTCGTCAACCTGCTCGACCTGGCGGCCATATCCGTGCCCTCCACCACTCGCGGCGATGGCCTGCCGGCCAGCATCACCTTCGTTGGCCGTGCGGGCACGGACAGCCTGCTTGCAGCCATGGCCGAGCGCCTGGAGGCCGGGCGGCGCTCGGCCTGACGCTCGTTATCTTCTGCGCAGGAGCGCAAAGGATTCGTATGGCTGGAGCGTGACCGTCGACCCCAGGCGATCCACCGCATCATAGTTGAAGATCAATGGCTTTCCCTGTCCCTGCAATTCGGTCGGAAGCTCCAGCTCAAAGCTCGTGGTCGAGAAACTGGCGATGACGATCAAGATCTCGTCGCCGAGGCTGCGGGTATAGACGAAGGCATTGGGGTGCTGGTCGAGGAAGGATTGGTACCGGCCATAGACGATGATGTCATGCGTCTTCCGCAACTCTATCAATTTGCGATAGTGGTGGAAGACGGAGTTGACGTCGGCCGTGCCTTGATCGGCATTCACGCTGGAAAAATTGGCATTGGCCTCGATCCATGGAGTGCCTGTCGTAAAGCCGCCATGCGGCCCGCTTGTCCAGTGCATCGGGGTCCGGGCATTGTCCCGGCTGTTTTCATTGGCGCCGATGATGAAATCCTCCGGTGACAGACCGGCATCCAGATGCAGGCGGTGCATGTTCAGGGTCTCGACGTCCTTGTACTGTTCGATCGTCTTGAACGGCACATTCGTCATGCCCAGTTCTTCGCCCTGATAGACATAAGGCGTGCCCTTCATCAGATGCAGGACCGTAGCCAGCGTCTTGGCAGACTGGACCGGGAAGCCCTTGTCATCGCCATAGCGCGAGACCGCGCGCGGCAAGTCGTGATTGCCCCAGAAAAGCGAGTTCCAGCCATCATCCGAGAGCGCCTGCTGCCATTTCGAGAAAACGCTTTTCAGCGCCACGAGATCGAAGGGCTTGGAGCGCCACTTGCCATAGGTCTCGTCCCAGCGCTGCGTCACATGCTCGAACTGAAACACCATGGACAATTCGTGGCGGTCCCGGCCGGAATAGAGAAGCGCCGAATCCGGCGTCACGCTCCAGGTTTCGCCGACGGTCAGAACCTTGCGTCCCGCCAAGGTTTCGCGGTGCATTTCCTGGAGATAGTCATGCAGATGCGGACCGTCGCTGGTGATCTTCTGATCCACCTGCTTGCCGATCAGATCGATCACATCCATGCGGAAGCCCGCAATGCCGCGATCGAGCCACCAGTTCATCATCGCATAGATTTCTTGCCGCACCCGAGGGTTTTCCCAGTTCAGATCCGGCTGACGGCGGGTGAAAAGGTGCAGGTAATACTGGCCGGTTGCGGGGTCCAGCTCCCAGGCCGAGCCGCCAAACACGGATTGCAGGTCATTGGGCGGTCCGCCGTCGGCGGCCGGCTCGCGCCAGATATAGAAATCGCGAAACGGATTGTCCTTCGCGGCGCGCGACTGGCGAAACCAGTCGTGCTCGTCGGATGTGTGGTTGACGACGAGATCCAGCACGATGCCGATGCCGCGATCGCGCGCAGATGAGAGGAGCTGGTCGAAATCGGCAAGCGTCCCGAATTCCGGAGCGATATCCTGGTAATTGGAAATGTCATAGCCATTGTCGTCCATCGGCGAGGCATAGATCGGCGAGAGCCAGATGATGTCGATGCCGAGCCGTTCCAGATAATCAAGCTTGGACAGGATGCCCGGTATGTCGCCCACGCCGTCACCATTGCTGTCGGCAAAGCTGCGCGGATAGATCTGGTAGACGGTGGAGGCGTGCCACCATTTTCTCTCGAAGCTATTGGATGGCGTCTTGCGGTCGGCGTCGAACATTCGGGTTCCTTCTCGTTCCTTCTGCGCGGTCCTCATCGATCTGCCGGTCAAGATAGGGCAGAACCGGGGAACATCACCCCGCCGCCCTGGTTGGGGATGTATCGTTCACGCATGAACGAGAGAAAAAGACCAACAGGAAGGCAGGAACATGAACAGCCGACTTCCCCCAATTCCCGAAGACAACCGCAGCCATAAAGGCCCTGGCGAGACGGCGAAGGCGAAGGCAGAGGATGCGCATGGCGCGGCCAGCGATCCCGGGACCAAGAACTTCGGCCAGCAGGGCCGCCAGGGCAATATCAAGGTCAACACCACCCATCAGGGCTATCAGCAGGACAGGTGAGGACAGAGAATGAGCACTTCCACGAAACATCCCAATACCATCCGTCAGGGTGGGCCGGGCTCCTCGCATGAGAATGCCAAGGCGCCGCTCGATCTGCGAAAACCCGATGCCGCGCCGGACCGCCGCACACGGTCCACCGTTTCCGGCGGTGGTGGCGAGCAGGATCGCCATCATGATCATGAGCCGGGACGAAAAGGCGGCGGATCCCACCCTGCCTGACTGCGAGCCTGAGGCTGCCATGCCAGGCTTACGCACCCGCCGAGCCGCGAGAAGCCGGCTCGGCCAAAACCCGGAACCGGCGCGCCGAAGGCTTGGGCGGCGTCAGCGCCGGAGGGAAAGGGCGGCCGTTCATGATCACGACATTCGAACCATCGCTTGCAGGCGCTCGCAAGATCGCCCAGGTGGCGCATGAGGGCCAGGTGAAATGGTCTGGCGAAGCCTTTCTCGACCATGTCTACCGGGTCGCCGGGCGCGTGGAAACACATGAGGAAAAGATCGTCGCTCTGCTGCATGACGTGATCGAAAAGGCAGAGGACTGGTCGCTCGACGATCTTCACGCCATCGGATTTTCTCATGATATCGTCGCGGCCGTGGATGCCTTGACCAGGCGCGAGGGCGAAGATTACGAGGCGTTTTGCCGCCGCGCCTGCGCCAATCCGCTGGCGCGTCCCGTCAAGCAGGCCGATCTCATCGACAATCTGGAACAGGCGAAGCGCCTGGGGCGGGACGGCTCCAAGTACGAGCAGGGCCTTCACATTCTTGCACAGTTGAACCAGCAGCGGCAATGACGTCGACAGTATCCCCGCGAACTGCGGCCTCGAGGATCAGATGTCACATCCCGACCATGAAGCCGTTGGAACAAGCACGGCGCTCTGTCGTTCCAGCCGGATCATGCAGGCAGACAGGAGACGAATGCGATGACGATGAATGGCAAGGTTGCGCTGGTTACGGGCGCGGGATCCGGCATCGGGCGCGCCACGGCGGTGATGTTGGCCAAAGCCGGTGCCCGCGTCGGGCTCCTCAGCCGCACGAAGGAGGAGATCGAATCCGCAGCCGAGGAAATCCGCTCCGCCGGCGGGGAGGCGATTTCGCTGACTGCTGATGTGTCGGATGAGACCGCCTTGCGCTCTGCCGTGGACGAGCTTGTCCGTCACTTCGGCGGCCTGGATATCTGTGTGGCCAATGCGGGTATCAATGGCGTCTGGGCACCGATCGACGACCTGAAACCCGAGGAATTCGACAAGACCATTGCCGTCAACCTGCGCGGAACCTATCTCACTTTGCACATTGCCGTTCCCCATCTGAAAAAGGCGGGCGGATCGATTGTCATCGTCTCGTCGATCAACGGCAATCGCACATTCACCTCGCCCGGTGCGACGGCCTATTCGGCCACGAAGGCGGCGCAGGTGGCGATCAGCAAGCAATTGGCGCTGGAATTGGGCCGTCATCACATCCGGGTCAACGCGGTGTGCCCCGGAGAGATCGAGACGGAGATCGACGACAACACCAATCGTCGTCATGTCGAGCAGACCAAGATTCCGGTCACTTTTCCTGAAGGCCAGATCCCCGTCAGCGACGGCAAGCCGGGCAAGGCCTCCGATGTCGCGGATGTGATCCTGTTCCTGGCCTCGGACCAGTCCCGCCATGTCACGGGCACGGCGATCTATGTCGATGGCGGGCAGGGCCTTCTGCGCTGATCAGCTCCGTGGTGCGCCGGAGGCCTGGAGACAATGAGGGTGCGACGATGGGGCGGCCAAAAGGGCAGCATCATGCGCCGGATATCCTGACGGTCGCCCAGCATCACCGGTCCATGAAGTCGCGCCACTGCATCTCGCCCATCATGCAGTCAACCTTCGGCTCCGCAGCGATCCGGCGGAAGCGGGCATCCGGTGTTACGCCGCTGACTTCGAGCACCAGCTTGCGCCGCACGGCGGTGGCGAAATCGGCAATGTCATGCACCGGCAGCACGAAGCTGCCTGGCCCGCCAATCACGCAGTCGCCGTAATAGCGATCCAGACCGGTGGCGGTGCCGGATGGCCGCAACATGAGTGCCAGGCCGTTGATGATGATACCGGATTCGACTGCCGTATTGCGCACCGGCTCCACCGGCTGGCCGACATTGTTCGGACCGTCGCCCGATACATCGATCACCTGCCGCATGCCCTGGTAGGCATTGCCCGTCAGCATTTCCGCCCCGAAGGCAATGGCGGCGGAGATAGAGGTCCGCCGTTGCGACTGGATCGGCCGCGCTGCCAGCTTGTCGGCGAAGGCCGCGGCGTCTTCTGCCGTTTCGATGACCTGCCAATCGACCACCGAGCCGCGATCGACCTCGCCGGCCCATTCGAAATAGGTGATGGCGATCTTGCCGATCAGCCCGCCACGCACGGCATTGATGAAATCCGGATGCTGCAGCGCCTGCAGATAGCCCTGGCGCTGCACCCGCATTTCTTCATCATCCATGGAGCGTGACGTGTCGACGGCCAGAACCAGTTCGACGTCCACCTCGCTGCCTGATGTGGCCGCAGCGGCAACCGGCAAGGTGGACAGGGCGGACAGTATTGCAAGCGTGGCGAGCATGACGATTCCACTCACAAGCAGTCTTCGTCACAGAACTGTAACACAGCTTGGACGGACGGCGATGGCGCGATCGCTGCAGCGCTTCACGTTTGGGTGATTGGCCTTAAAGCACCGGGCGCGGCTTGCCCTCATCGTCCAGTGCTACCATGACGAAGACGGCTTCCGTGACCTTCTGCCGCTGCTGCGAATACTGGCGGCGAACCCAGCATTCCACCGCGAGCGTCATCGAGGTCCGTCCGACCTGGATGACACGGGTATAGATGCACAGCGTATCGCCGACCTTGACCGGGTGACGGAAGATCATCTCCTTCATCGCTGCGGTCACGGTGCGGCCTTTGGCGCGTTCCGAAGAGGCGATACCGGCGGCAATATCCATCTGGGCCATGACCCAGCCTCCGAAGATATCGCCGGCAGGATTGGCATCCGCCGGCATGGCCAGGGTCCGCAGCGTCAATTCTCCATTGGGTTCAAGCAGGGATTCGTCCGTCCGCTCGCTCATCCTGTCTCTCCTGCGTCACGTCGTTTCAATCGAATGCGAAAATGGAAGAAGGCAGGCGTTGGGACAAGCCATGCTTGCGCATGGCCGCCTTGCATCCGGGCAGCGACCACGCCCGAGCGCCAAAGCCGGCGGTGCGCTCGGCTAAATGTGGTGTCGTCAGATGCGGGTAAGGTCCGTCGGTCTGTTTTGGAGCATGGCTTCCATCGAGAAGAAGCCGGTGACGGTCGAGAAGTCGAACCCGGTGATAAGCTTCTGATAGAAGGCATCGTAACCGCGCATGCCGCGCGTGACGACTTTGAGCAGATAATCCCAATCGCCGCCAATCCGATAGAAATCGACCACTTCCGGCAGGCGGTCCACATGCTGTCGAAAGCTCTCCGCCCATTCCTTCGAATGGTGGCGGGTGCGGATCATGACGAAGACCGTCAGATCCAGTCCGATGGCGGAAAGCTCCACCTTGGCCTGGGTATGGCCGAGAATGCCCGCCTCCTGAAGCCTCTGGAGCCGGCGCCAGCAGGCGTTCTGCGACAGGCCAACCTCTTCTGCCAGTTCGCGCTGGGAGAGAGACCCATCCCGTTGGAGACAAGTCAGGATACGGCGATCAATTGCGTCGATCGCTTTGACTTCATCGTTCATTTGACCACCATTCCTTACAAAGACGAACAAAATAGGCAATGATTTCACCGCCTGGCAATGATTATCCTAATCCTCACAAAAGAATCGCGAGGGTAACGGCATGACAGGCTCGGCAAGCGGGACGGCGACAGATCATCTCCACAGCTTCTATCAGGGGCTGCTGGCGACCGGAGATCCTATGGCAGCCTTGGAGCAAGGTCTCATCGGCCGCAATGCCGTGGTTGCCGGTCCGTTCGGCCAGAAGCCCCTGGTCTATGCCGATTACGTTGCGTCCGGCCGTGCCGTCATGCAGGTCGAGCAGTTCGTGCTGAATGAGGTGCTGCCTTACTATGCGAACAGCCACACGGAAGCCTCCTTCTGCGGCGGCATGATGACCAGGATGCGCCGCGAGGCCCGGGCTGTGATCGCCCGCTGCTGTGGCGCCGACGAGCGTCACGCGGTCATCTTTGCCGGTGCCGGTGCCACTGCCGGCATCAATCGCCTGGTCAGCCTGCTGGGAGCCGACCAGCCGCGAAGCCGTGTCGTCATCGGCCCCTATGAACATCATTCCAATATCCTGCCCTGGCGGGAAAGCGGCGCCGAAGTGGTCGAGATCAAGGAGGATGCGGCGGGTGGTCCGGACCGCGAGCATCTGGCAGAGGTGCTCGCCCGGTCCGGCGATGTCGACCGCGTCATCTGCAGCTTCTCCGCCGCGTCCAACGTGACGGGAATCGTCTCCGACATTGCGGCGCTGACAAGTATGGTCAAGGAGGCAGGCGCACTGATGGTCTGGGATTATGCCGGCGGCGGGCCCTATCTACCGATCAGCATGGAGCCGGAGCAGGGTGCCGACATCGATGCCATCGTCGTCTCGCCGCACAAGTTCATCGGCGGTCCGGGCGCATCGGGCATCTTGATCGTCCGGCGCGACGCAGTGGTTCGGGACAGGCCGGTCTGGAGCGGCGGCGGCACCGTGCGCTTTGTTTCGGCACAGGGCCATGATTATGCCGCGAGCCTGGAGGCGCGGGAGGAGGCCGGCACGCCCAATGTCGTGGGTGATATTCGCGCGGCGCTCGCTTTCCTCGTCAAGTCGGCCATCGGCATTGAACGGATGGAGACGACCAACCGCCAACTGACGGCGCGTGCCCTATCGGCATGGAGCGCGCATCCGCGCATCCAGTTGCTGGGCCCGGCATCGCCGCAGCGACTGCCGATCTTCTCGTTTCGCCTGCGCGACGGCGCCGGAGGCCATGTGCATCAGCAATTGGTGACGCGGCTTTTGTCCGATTGCTATGGCATCCAGGCGCGCGGCGGCTGCGCCTGTGCCGGCCCCTATGTCCATCGGCTTCTTGAGATCTCGCCGCAGGAATCGGCCCGCATGCGCGATGCCATCCTGTCCGGCGAGGAGATGGAAAAGCCGGGTTTCACAAGGCTGAACCTCTCCGTGCTTCTGCGCCCGGACAAGGTGGACTTCATTTTGGACAGCGTTTGCCGCTTGGCAGACGAGGCCGCCGGTTACCGGTCGCGCTATGGATTCGATGCGGCCCGGGCGATCTTCTTCCCCCAGGCTGCATAAGGATCTCACAAAAGCCCGTGATCGAGTCTCGGAAGGACATAGCGCGAGAAGAGGTCGGCTTCGCGGCTGTGCGGATAGCCTGACAGAATGAACGCTTCGATTCCCTCCGCCTGATAGGCGGCGAGCTTTTTCAGGACCTGGTCGGGGTCGCCGACAATGGCAGCGCCGCAGCCCGAGCGTGCCCGGCCGATGCCGGTCCACAAATTGTCTTCGACATAGCCTTCCTGACTGGCGCTCTCGCGCAATTGCGCCTGGCGGCGGACGCCGACCGATTGGCTGTCGAGTGATTTGGCCCGAATGGCGGCGCCGGTTGCATCGTCAAGCTTTGACAGAAGGCGGTCCGCCGCAAGCCTTGCCTCCTCTTCCGTTTCCCGTACCACGACATGGACGCGGTAGCCGAAACGCAGCGAGCGGCCGCGTCTGGCGGCGCGGGCTTTGAGGTCGGCGATGGTTGCCTTCACCGCGGCAAGCGTGTCCGGCCACATCAGATAGACGTCGGCACCGGCAGCCGCCGCCTCGCGGGCATCTTCGGAAAGGCCGCCGAAATAGAAGAGGGGACATCTTCCGCTGACGGTGCGGATGCGCGGCGGATCGACCTTCAGCGACCAGAAGCTGCCCTGGTGATCGACACTCTCGCCATTGAGCAGACTGCGCAGGATGGCCATTGCCTCGATGGTGCGCGCATAGCGCGGGCCGCTGGCCAGGGTTTCGCCCGGCAGATCGCTGGAAATGATATTGATGGCGAGCCGCCCGCCCGCCATCTGGTCGATCGTGGCGATCTGTCGAGCAAGCTGCGGCGGCCAGGCTTCGCCCATCCGCACTGCCATCAGCAGACGGATACGCTTTGTCAAGGCAGCCATGGCCGCGGCGAAAGCCGTCGTATCGATGCCGAGTGTGTAGCCGGATGGCAGGAGGATATTGTCGAAACCGCCGCTTTCCGCCTGCAGGACGATGTCCCGGCAATGTTCGAAACTTGAAAGGAGTTTGGGATCGGGCACGCCGAGAAATTCGTAATCATCGTCGCAGAGGGCGGAAAACCACGCCACTTCACAGGATCTCGTCATGCGCATCTTCTCCATCGGTTCCGGAGACTGTGCTAGCAGGCCGGCCCGCGCCGGTTAAGAAACGGAAATGCGCGACCCGCATCAAGATTAGAATGGAATTCGCGGATTGCGAGGTGTCGCGGTGCAGCTGACCGAAAAAGTCCGGCCGCTACCGATAGGGCGGCGGCCGGACGGAAGGCGTCAGATCAGCTTTTCCAGCGTGATCGGCAGGTCGCGGACCCGTTTGCCGGTGGCGTGGAAGACGGCATTGGCAATGGCTGGCGCAACACCGACAATTCCGACTTCGCCGACGCCCTTGCCGCCCAGCGCCGAGGCGTTCAGATCGGGTTCTCCGACGGAGATGACTTGAATGTTGGGAATGTCGGCATTTGTGGGGACGAGGTAATCGCCGAAGTTATTGTTGATCGTCCGGCCATTGCGCATATCGATCAGGCCTTCCTCCAGCAGTGCTTGGCCAATGCCCATGATAATACCGCCGCGCCACTGGCTTTCCACCAGTTTCGGGTTGTAGAGCCGGCCGCAGTCGAAGGCGGAGACCATGCGGGAGACACGCACGGTGCCGAAATCCTCATCCACTTCCACTTCCGCAAAGTGAGCGCACCAGCTGTGCATGGAGTAATCGCCCATGGTCGGCCCCTGTACCCGTGCCATGGTGCCCCAGGCCTTCTGCTGATCCTGCGGCGATTGCGCGTCATCGGGCAAGGTATTGCGGCGTATTTCGATGGCCTCCCGGCCCAGAGCCGACATCAACTGGGCAAGGTCCAAAGAGGGGCCGTCCTCGCGCGAGATCGTGATCCGGCCATTCTGGATGGTCAGCGTATTGGCGCCGGTATCCCGGAAGGGCGAACCGGCATGGCTGAGCGCAAGGCCGATCACCTCGTCGCGCGCGGCCTGCGCTGCCTTGTGCACCGCCCCGGTGATGGAGCCTGCCAGCATCGACCCTCCGGCGATGGCCGAGCCGGGGAGGCGGGAATCGCCCAGCAGCACGTCCACCTGCTCGACAGGAACCCCCAGCGCTTCCGATGCGGTCTGCGCCAGGATCGTATAGGTGCCCTGGCCCATATCTATGGAGCCGCTGACGACTTCGACCCGGCCATTGGCCAGGATGCGGATCATCGCCTCGCTCGGCGCGCGAATGACCGGGAAAGTGCCGCAGCCGATCCCCCAGCCCACAAGTTTGCGCCCGTTGCGCATGGACCGCGGCGCATGGCTTCGCCGTGACCAGCCGAACGCCTCTGCGCCTTCGATCAGAGCCTCCCGCAGCCGGCGCGTGGACCAGGGCTTGCCGGATTGGTAGTCATGATCGGCATCGTTCTTCAGGCGAAGCTCCAGGGGGTCCATGTTCAGGGCATGGGCCAGCTCATCCATCGCGCTTTCGATGCCGAAGGCGCTCGGATTCTTGCCCGGTCCGCGCAGGGCGCCCGGACTGACGGTATTGACCGGGACAATGCGGGACTGCGAGGAGAAGTTCTCGACCTTGTAGAGAATAGGCGTCGCGGCGCCGGTCTGTTCGGGGACATCGGCATAGACGGATGTCTCGCTCGCGCCACGATGGATGATGGCCTGCAGGATCCCGTCCCTATTGGCGCCCAATGACAGCCTCTGGCGCGTTGCGGCGCGTCCGCCATAGCTGGTGAAGTTCTGCGGCCGCGTTACGGCAAGCCGCACAGGGCGCCCAAGTTTTCGCGCCGCCGCGGCCGCGACTGCGCCAAAGGCCAGCGGCTGCCCCTTCGATCCGAAGCCGCCACCGATGAAGGGCGAGACGATGCGCACATTGTCCGTCGGCAGCGAGAACCATTCCGCATACATCCGCGCCATGCCGTGCGACCACTGGCTGGGCTCCCAGATGGTCAACTGGTCGCCGTCCCAGGCCGCCGTCAGGCCGTGCGGCTCCATGGCACAATGATATTCGCGGGGCGTGCGGTATTCCCCTTCGATGGTCACTGCGGCGGCGGCCAGAGCGGCATCGGCGTCGCCCCAGGCTGCGCTGAGCTGCTCCAGCAGTTTGCCGTCGCCGGCCTGCGCGTCGTCAAGGCTGGCAATGCCGGGTGTCTCGGCATAGGTGACTGTGATGGCCCTCGCCGCCTCCGCCGCCTGCTCGCGGCTTTCGGCGATCACGGCGGCAATGGTCTCGCCATTGAACTGCACCTTGCGGGGCAGGGCGTGATAGGGGCCATCTTCCGGCGGATTGCCCTGCCAGTCGGCCGAAGCCTTCAAGCCGAGATCATCGTCCGGCGTCAGAACCAGGAGCACGCCCGGCATGGCGCGGGCGCGCTCGGTTTCCACCTTGAGGACCTCTCCGCTGGCGATCGTGCTCTGGACAAGAACCGCATGGGCGAGCGTGTCGAACGGGTATTCGAGCGCATAGGTCGCCTCTCCCGTGACCTTCAGCCGGCCCTCGAAGCGAGACAGTCGGCCGCCGACAGCGCCATCCGCAGCCTGGCCGTGTTTTTGAGGTTGAATGATCGTCATGGACGTTCTCCCAGCTGCGATGTCAGTTGCGGGTTGAGCGCTGTCGCCAGTGTCAGAATGGCACGGGTCACCACACGCGGCATGAGCGCGATCTTGTAGCTGTTGCCGCCGTAAGAGACGGCACTCTCGACGGAGAGACGGCTCGCCGCGTCGATCGTAGCGCGGTCCAACCGCTTGCCCGTCAGCGCCATCGCGATGGCGCTGGCCCGCCACGGCTTTGTGGCGACACCGCCAAGGCCGATGCGAATATCCCGGATCGTCTGCCCGTCCGCTTCGAGCTCCAGGCCGACAGCGGCGCTTGCCGCTGCAAATTCGTAGGACTGGCGATCCCGGACCTTGAGATAGAGCGAATTCCGGGCGGCCGGGGACGATGGAATCGCAATAGCGGTGATCAGTTCGCCGCGCTCCAGCACGGTCTCCCGATCCGGCCGGTCGCCGGGCGTCAGGAAGAAATCGTCGATCGCGATCGTCCGGCGATCGGTTTCGATCACCGCATCGAAGGCTGCGAGTGCCACAGCCAGATCGCCGTGATAGGTGGCGATGCAATGTTCGCTCGTGCCGAGAACGGCGTGATTGCGGGTAACGCCGCCGATGGCCGAACAGCCGGAGCCCGGCTTGCGCTTGTTGCAGGCATCAAAGGTCACCGGGTCGCGGAAATAAGGACAGCGTGTCCTTTGCAAAAGATTGCCGCCGATTCGCGCCATGTTCCGCAACTGGGCGGACGCGGCGAGCGACAGCGACTGTGCGACCGCTGGAAAGCTCTTCAGGATCTCGGGATGATCGGCGACACGGCTCATCGTCGCCAGGGCGCCGATGCGGGCCCCTGTCTCGTCGACCGCGATGGTGTCGAGACCGCTCAGATGGGTGATATCGATCACCGCATTGGGCCGCTCCACGCCGCATTTGGCGAGATCGAGAAGTGTCGTTCCGCCTGCGAGAACGGAAACGCCGTCTTCCTTCATGCGGTCAGCGGCCTCGGCAGCGGAGCCGGCGCGGGAATAGGAGAAATCAAGCATCGTTCATCTCCGCAGCTTCGCGCACGGCCGCGACAATGCTGTTATAGGCTCCGCAACGACAGAGATTTCCGGACATGTATTCGCGGATTTCGTCGTCGGATCCGGCATGTCCCTCGCGGATGCAGGAGACGGCGGACATGATCTGTCCCGGCGTGCAATAGCCGCACTGGAAGGCGTCGTGCTCGATAAAGGCTCGCTGAACCGGGTGCAGATCGCCGCCCTCGGAGGAAAGACCCTCGATCGTGGTGATAGCGTGACCTTCGACCTGGGCTGCCAGCGTCAGGCAGGACAGGACGCGTTTGCCGTCGACATGGCAGGTGCAGGCACCGCATTGTCCCTGGTCGCAGCCCTTTTTCGTGCCGGTCAGTCCGGCATGGTCGCGCAGAGCATCCAGCAGCGTCACCCGCGGCTCGACCTCAAGCGTGTGGGATTTCCCGTTGATGTCGAGGGAAAGCCTTATGGTCCGTGTCATGATAAGCTCCTGCTTCTCGTCACGAAGTCGAATTTTTAGCGAAATTGGCTGGCCACGGAGCGGCCAGGACCTAAATGGCAAGAAAGGGGCTGTGTCGTCTTGGCGGATGACAGGCCTGCCCCTTTGACTTAAGGAGTGCAGGGCACTCCAGATAAACGGAGGCGCCTCCGTTTAAATTAGGGGCTTGCGTGGTTTCGTCAAGTGCCTTTTGTCTGGAGCAGTGATTTGACCACCTCCCCGCCGGGATGCAGGCCGGAAACGCCGAAAGACCAGAAGCCGCGCTTGCGCGCCGATGCACAGCGCAACCGGGACCGATTGGCTGCGGTTGCGGCAGAGGCTTTTTCCGAAAACGGGTCCGGCGCCTCCCTGGAAGATATCGCGCGTCGGGCAGGGGTCGGCATCGGCACGCTTTATCGCCATTTTCCCACCCGCGAACATCTGGTCGAAGTCGTGTACCGGAGGGAACTGGAGCTTCTGTCGATTGCCGCCGACGAGCTCTCCCATCGGGAGGCGTCCGACAAGGCGCTGGAGGAATGGATGCATCGCTTCGTGAGCTATATGGCGACCAAGCGCGGCATGGCGAGCAGCCTGAAACTGCTGGTGACCTCCAATTCCTGCATGTTCACCGATGGCGCCGCTCTCTTGCGCAACGCGCTCAACGACCTGCTGCAGAAAGCCGTGGCCGACGGCACGGTGCGCAGCGATATGGAAACGGAAGACGTGCTGCACGCCTTGTCGAGCATCTACTCGATCCCGGACACGCCCGAATGGCGCAAACGTGCGCACCGGCTGATCGATCTCCTGATGGACGGGTTGCGCCGCCCGAAGCTTGGCTGAGGAAGCCTATAGAACCTGTTCATAGGCAATGACATCGAGCATTGCCTGTTGTGCGGCCTGCTCATCGCCCTGTTCGATCGCCGTGACGAGCGCGCGGTGCAGCAGCAGAGCCGGACGCAGATCCGCCTCATCCGGATGGTTGACGGGCTTGAGATAGGCGAAGGCGTGCGACAGCTCGATCACCCCGTTCAAGCCGCGGATGAAGGGGTTGCGGGAGGCTTCCGCGACAAGCCTGTGCAATTCGAAGTCGGCAAGGCTGAAAGCGCTGGCCTGATCCAGGCTGGTCTCCATCTGCTGAACCCAATAGCGCATCAGGCGGACCTGTTCCGAACTGCGGCGATGCGCGGCATGGGCGGCGCCGAGCGGCTCCAGCGATCGGCGAACCTCGCCGAGACCGGTCAGGAAGTCGCGATCCGGCGGCGCTGTCAGATGCCAAGCCAGAACCTGCGGATCATAGATGTTCCAACGGCTTTTCTTGGCGACTTTCGTGCCGACCTTCGGCCGTGCTTCCAGCAGGCCTTTGGCCTCCAGGGTCTTCAGCGCCTCCCGCAAGACGGTGCGCGAGACACCGAATTCGTCCATGAGCGCAGCGTCATTGGGAAGCGTTCCGCCAATTGCAAAGCGGCCCGATACGACGCCGGCGCCGATTTCATGGATCACGCGCGACTGGAAATTGCGGGCTGCAGTTCGCTCGGTAAGGGAGCGAAGAAGGCTCCCCGGTTCGATCATGCGGGGGCTTTCCTCATCCTCGGTCGCCGTCCCTGTGCCGAAAATACCAGCTTCTGCAGCAGGATAAACATGAAGAGGAGCAGACCGATGGCGATCTTCGTCCACCAGCTGGACAAGGTTCCGTCAAAGACGATGTAGGTCTGGACGAGGCCCTGCAACATGACGCCGATAAGGGTCCCAAAGATAAAACCATAGCCGCCCGTCAACAAAGTCCCGCCGATCACGACGGCCGCAATAGCATCGAGTTCCATGCCGACCGCTGCAAGCGGATAGCCGGAGGATGTGTAGAGGGAATAGACGATACCGGCAAGCCCGCCAAGAAACGAAGCAAGCGCGTAGATGCCGATCGTCGTGCGGGCAACCGGCACGCCCATCAGGGCGGCGGAGGTCGGGTTTCCGCCCAATGCATAGACATAGGAGCCGAAGCGGGTCTTGTGGGCGATCAGCCCTCCCACCAGGAAGACGGCGAGCATCAGAAGGCCGATGGCGCTGAGACGTCCGCCGCCCGGCAGGCGGATAAAGAGGCTGGAAATGGTCCGGTAGACCTCGTGATCGATCGGGATCGAATCCTGGGTCAGGATCGATGCAAGGCCGCGGGCCATGAACATGCCGGCAAGCGTCACGATGAAGGGCGGCACGCGCAGGAAGTGGATGGCCGATCCCATGGCCGCACCGAAGGCGGCACAGACGGTCAGGACGGTGGTGAAGGCGACGAACGGATGCAGGCCGAGTTTCGTGATCAGGACGGCCGAGAGGACGCCGGCAAGGCCGACCACGGCGCCGACGGACAGGTCTATGCCGCCGGATATGATGACGAAGGTGGCGCCGACGGCGGCAATGCCGAGAAAGGCATTGTCGGTCAGGAAATTGCCGAGCACGCGTGTCGACCACATCGTCGGATACTGCCAGATGCAGATGGCATAGGCGACGATGAAGATGATGGTGGTGGCGGCCAGCGGGCGGTAACGCGGGTTCATCTCACTTGCCTCCTGACCGGATGCGGCTGAAGCGCCGGCTAACGAGCTCGGCGATACGATCGGACTGCATCAACAGGATGAGAATGATGACGCTGGCCTTGACGATGAGGTTGAATTCCGGCGGCAGGCCGGAGACGAGAATGCCGGTGTTCATCGCCTGGATGATCATGGCGCCGAGGACCGACATGGGGATGGAGAATCGGCCTCCCATCAGCGAGGTTCCACCGATGACCACCGCCAGGATGGCGTCGAGTTCCAGCCAGAGGCCGGCATTATTGGCATCGGCGCCGCGAATATCGGCAGCGGCAATCACGCCCGCCAGTCCGGCGCAGAAGCCACCGAAGGCGTAGAGCGACAGAATGACCGTTCGCGTTCGCAGGCCCGTATAAGTGGCCGCAGACAGATTGGTACCGATCGCCTCGACAAACAGGCCGATCGCGGTGCGCCGCATGATGAGATGCGCGCTGACCATCAAGACAAGCGCGATGACCGCCGGCATGGGCAGACCGAACAGCGAGCCGGTGCCGACAAAGATCAATGCCGGATCGGAAAAGGTGACGATCGATCCTTCCGTGATCAACTGCGCGACGCCGCGTCCGGCGACCATCAGCACCAAGGTGGCGACGAAGGGCTGGATGCCGAGAAGCGCCACCAATGCGCCGTTCCAGAGACCGCAGGCAATCCCGACGAGAAGGGCAGCCGCCAGCGTGACGATCAGCGAGTGGCCGGCGACCGCGAAGGTGGCGGCGACGGCACCGGAGACCGCCATGACCGCGCCGACCGACAGATCCACGCCGCGCGTCGCAATGATTGCCGTCATGCCGACTGCAAGAATGGCGACCGGCGCGCCGCGATTGATCACGTCGATCAGGCTGCCGAACAGCCGGCCGTCCTGCCAGGTGACGTTGAAGAAGCCGGGGAATGCCAGCCAGTTGAGGATGAGGATACAGGCCAGTGCCAGAAGCTGAGGCTTGGCAAGGTCATTCAGGCTCAAGCGTCTCATGCCGGGATCTCCTCGGTCTGGCCGGCAATGGTCTGAACGATCCTGGAGGGCGTGATGTCGGAACCTTCCAGCTCGGCCACCATGGCCCGGTCGCGCATGACCACCACGCGCGAGGAATAGCTGACGATTTCGTCCAGCTCCGAGGAGATGACCACCAGCGCCAGACCGTCTTCCCGCAACCGGCTGATCATCCGCACGATTTCCGCATGGGCGCCGACATCGATGCCGCGGGTCGGCTCGTCGAGGATCAGGAAGCGTGGATCGGTCGCCAGCCAGCGCGCCAGAATGACCTTCTGCTGGTTGCCGCCGGATAGAAGCTTGACCGGCAGGTCGGCCGAGGCCGTCCGGATATCGAGCGCCTCGATGAAATTGCCGGCGATTTCCATCTGTTCGTCGTGATTGAGCGCGCGGAACCAGCCGAGCCGGGCCTGCATGGCGATCACGATATTCTCGCGCACGGAAAGCTCGCCGAAAATGCCGTCGGCCTTGCGGTCCTCCGGACAGAAGCCGAAACCGAGTTCCACGGCGTCACGTGCCGAGCGCACCACCCGCTCTTGCCCGTCAATGTGCAGGCCGCCGCTATCGGCCACGTCGATGCCAAACATCAACCTCGCCATTTCCGTGCGGCCCGAGCCGAGAAGGCCAGCAACGCCGATGACTTCGCCCTTGCGGATGTCGAGATCGAGCGGCTGCACCTTGCCGGTCAGGCCAAGCCCGCGCACCGACATCAGCGTTTCGCCGCCTTCGGCCGTTCCCTCGATTGCCGTATGGTGATGCGGAACGAGATCCTTGCCGAGCATCATGCGCACGAGGCCGGTGCGATCCAGCCCGTCGATTTCTTCGGTGCCGATCAGCGCCCCATTGCGAAGGACCGTGACCCTGTCGGACAATTCGAACACCTGGTCCAGGAAATGCGTGATGAAAACGATGGCGAGACCCCGCGCCTTGAGGCTGCGAATGGTCTCGAAGAGTTTCGTGACTTCGTGCCGGTCGAGACTTGCCGTCGGCTCGTCGAGGATCAGCACCTTGCCGGACAGTTCGACAGCGCGGGCAATCGCGACGATCTGCTGCACGGCGACGGAATGCGTCGAGAGTTCCGAGCGGACATCGAGATCAAGGCCGTAGCGAGCCAGCACTTCGCGCGCCATCTCGTCGGTCGCCCGGCGATTGACCATTCCATAGGCGCTCGGCTGGCGGCCAATGAACAGATTGTCGCTGACGGTCATGTTGGGCAGCAGGTTCACCTCCTGGTAGACCGTGCCGATGCCGAGCGACTGCGCCTGTTGCGGTGTCGTGAAGGAGACCG
Source organism: Rhizobium sp. SSA_523 (assembly GCF_030435705.1). Classification (NCBI taxonomy): domain Bacteria; kingdom Pseudomonadati; phylum Pseudomonadota; class Alphaproteobacteria; order Hyphomicrobiales; family Rhizobiaceae; genus Affinirhizobium; species Affinirhizobium gouqiense. The sequence continues at coordinate 888,672 of NZ_CP129381.1, read as the reverse complement.
GTTGCCCGTCGAGCGAAATCGTGCCGCCATCCGGTGTGTAAGCGCCGGTCAGGATCTTGATCAGCGTGGATTTGCCTGCGCCGTTCTCGCCCAGCAGCGCGTGGATCTCGCCCCGCCGCAAGCTGATGTCGACACCTTTCAGCGCCGCATGATTGCCGAAAGTCTTGGTGATGCCTCGGGCTTCGAGCACCACCTCCTGGTCAATTGCCATTGTTCGTCAAATCCACCCGTCAGGACCATTCATCATGCCGCTCATCGCAAGCAGGGCCGCCCGCCCGGCGGCCGCAGAGCAGGAAACGGAGCCGCGCTGTGCGGCTCCGCTCCCGTCATGCCTCAGTAGCCGAGGCCTTTGCGGCGCTCATACTCACCCTTCGGATCATCGGAGGGCGTATAGAGCTTGGACTCGGTGATGATGAATTTTTCAGGCTCCTTGCCGGAGGCCTTGAAGACATCGAGCGCATCGAAAGCCGGGCCGGCCATGTTCGGCGTGAGCTCGACAGTCGCATTGGCCTCGCCGTTCATCATGGCCGCGAAGATGTCCGGAACGGCATCGATCGAGACGACCAGAATGTCGGTACCGGGCTTCAGGCCGGCATCCTTGATCGACTGGATGGCGCCAACGGCCATATCGTCATTATGGGCATACATGGCGCAGATGTCCTTGCCGCCATTTTCAGCCTTCAGGAAGCCTTCCATGACTTCCTTGCCCTTGGAACGGGTGAAGTCGCCGGTCTGGCTGCGCACGATGCTGATGTTCTTGTGCCCGGCAATGGCTTCCTCGAAGCCCTTCTTGCGGTTGATGGCCGGGGTCGAGCCAACGGTGCCCTGCAGTTCCACAACGCGGCACTGCTTGTCACCGACCTGCTTGGCAAGCCATTCACCGGCCACGCGACCTTCCTTGACCTGGTCAGAGGCGACCGAGGTCAGGTAGAGATCCTGCGGAGCATCGACGCCGCGGTCGAGCAGAACCACCGGGATCTTGGCTTCCTTGGCTTCCTTCAAGACTTCTTCCCAGCCCGTCGCAACCACCGGCGCGACGAGGATGGCATCGACGCCCTGCGCGATGAAGCCGCGGATCGCCTTGATCTGGTTTTCCTGCTTCTGCTGCGCATCGGCGAACTTCAGCGTAATGCCGCGCTTCTCGGCTTCCTGCTTGGTGACCGAGGTTTCAGCCGCACGCCAGCCGGATTCCGACCCGATCTGCGAGAAGCCGACCGTCATGTCGGCAGCGGATGCTGCAGTGCAGCACAGCGCGATCATGCTTGCGCTCAGCGCAAGCCTGCGTAAACTATTCATGGTGTCCTCCCTGAAAAGACGCCGCCTCCACGGCGCCTGGCATTAGTACTACTATTGCCTCACAGCCTTGTAAAGGCAAAAAGTACGATTTTATATTGTGCATCGCAGCATAGCGCATGCGAAGCGGCCCTTCTATTCTCGAGGCCGGATGTAGATCCGGCAAAAGCAGGGCTGGAAATGCCAAGAGCAATCTTGAGCCGCGTCAAGCTCCCTTAAGTTTCGTCAAGTCGCGTGGACCCGCGTCGGAGAGCAGGATGTGGGTTTCGAAGGCGACGATACGGTCGAGCCTGCTGCGCTCGGGTGTGAGAGCCTTGAGCGCAAGCCGCGCGGCGGTTTCGCCGATCTGGCGCCGCGGAGATTGCGAGGTCGCAATTCGCACGGGCAGTGACTGCGCGATTTCGAGGCCGTTGAACCCGGCGATGAGGATCTTTTCCGGAACGGCCATGCCCAGTTCCATACAGGCGAAGGCGCCGCCGGCCGCCATGTCGTCATTGGAATAATAGAGGCAATCGAGGTCCTTCTGCCGTTCGAGCAGTCGCCGGGTGAGCGTCTTGCCGAGACTGATCGAGGAGAGATCGGGGTCGGTTTCCTCCGCCAGCCAGTGGAGACCCGCCGCGGCAAGGCTTTCCTCAAAACCCTGTCTGCGCTTGCCGGCTCTCAGGTCCCGGCCTGTTCCGCAGCCGATATAGCCGAAGCGGCGTCTGCCGGCCGCCAGCAGCGCCTGGGCTATGTCCCGGCCCGCCGCTGTATGGGACAGGCCGACACCGAATTCGATCGGTTCGCCATCGAGATCCATGATCTGGACGATCGGTGTTTCAGCCTGGCGCAGCAGCCGGGTCGTGCGCTCCGGCTGGTCGAGACCCGTCACGATCATCGCGGCAGGGCGCCAGGACAACATGGCGCGGATGACGTCATGCTCCTTTTCCACATCATATTCAGACAGTCCGAACACTGCCTGCATCCCGCTTCCCTCGAGCGCAGTGCTGATGCCTGCCAGAACCTCCGGGAAAACGACATTGGCCATGGTCGGCACGACGACGCCGATCAGATTGGTTCGCCGTGACGAGAGGGAAAGCGCCAGCTGGTTTCCGACATAGCCGATGCGCTCCGCCGCTTCGCGCACCTTGCGCAAGCTTTCCGGCGAGACATCCGGTGCGCCGCGCAAGGCCCGTGAGGCGGTCATTTTGCTCACGCCTGCAGCCGCGGCCACCTGTTCCAGGGTCGGTTTGTGCATGCCCTGCCTTCTTCAATCTCGAGGCGGATCGAGTGGCCGGAAGACGCGTAAGCCGCGCAAGCTGTGTTGACAGATCCCGTCCATTGATCCTACGTTACCGATACCGGTATCGATACCACAGGCGTCGAGGCCGGTCACAGGGAAATGTTGCGCAGCGACCAGAGGGAGGAATGGGAGTGGCGTCAACCAGAACTGCAACAGTGATCGGCCTCGGGTCGATGGGCTGGGGCGCAGCCGTATCGCTGCTTCGGGCAGGCTTCACGGTGCGCGGCGTCGATATCCGTCACGATGTGCTGGATCGTTTCCGCGCGGCCGGCGGCGAAGCTTACGAGAGCGCCGGGCAGGCGCCGGCAAGCGAGGTCGTTTTCGTTTTCGTCGTCAATTCGGATCAGGCAAACAGCGTGCTGTTTGGCCCAGGCGGTGCACTTGAGGCGGCGGGGTCGGGCACGGTGTTTCTGCTCTGCGTGACAATGGCGCCGAGCGTCACCATGGAAATTGCCGGACGCCTGGCTCAGACGGGCATGCGGGTCATCGATGCTCCGGTGTCAGGGGGGCATCTGAAGGCGCTGTCTGGTGAGATGACCATCATGGGCTCCGGTGCCGCCGAGGCTTTCGACCTGGCCGCGCCGGCGCTCGATGCGGTTGCGAGCAAGGTCTTCCGGCTGGGAGAGGAAATCGGTCTCGGCTCCAAGGTCAAGATGATCAACCAGTTGCTGGCTGGCGTGCACATTGCCGCAACCGCCGAAGCTCTGACGCTTGCCGCCAAGGCCGGCCTGGACCTCCAGACTGTCTTCGATGTGATTTCGGTGTCGGCCGGCGCTTCCTGGATGTTTACCAATCGGGGACCGCATATCGTCCATGGCGATTACGAGCCGCGCTCGGCGGTGGATATCTTCGTCAAGGATCTTGGCATCGTTCTGTCGGAAGCGGCAGGGCAGGGAGCGGCAACGCCACTGAGCGCCGCAGCTCTTGCCCTGTTCAAGGATGCCGCAGATCAGGGTCTGGGGCGGGAAGACGATGCCGCTGTGGCCAAGATTCTGGCGGGCCGGAGCGGTGTGCGGCTCCCGGGCATGGAGTAGGCGATGAGCATTGTCCTTGGCGCCATTGCCGATGATTTTACGGGCGCGACGGATCTTGCCGGCCTTTTGGCGCGCAGCGGCGTTCCGGTTGGCTTGCGCATGGGACTGCCGCAGCCGGAGGAAACAGCCGAGGCGCCGTCGCCAATCGAGATTGTTGCCCTGAAGATCCGCACGCAGCCTGTCGAGCAGGCCATCGACGAGGCAAGGCAGGCTCTGCGCTGGCTGCGGCAGCAGGGCGCCACCCGCATCTACTGGAAATATTGCTCGACCTTCGACAGTACGCCTGCCGGCAATATCGGGCCGGTTGCCGAGGCCCTGATGGCCGATCTCGAGGCGGCGCAGACGATCTATTGCCCGGCCTTTCCCGAAAATGGGCGAAGCATTTTCATGGGCCATCTTTTCGTTGGCGAGCAACCGCTGGATGAAAGCCCGATGAAGGATCATCCGCTGACGCCGATGCGGGATTCAAGCCTTTTACGGCTGCTGGCGCCGCAGGTGCAGGGTCGGGTCGGGCTCGCAAATCGCCATGCGGTGGCCGCGGGCGTCGAGGCATTGCGTGGCCGGCTCGCGGATCTGAAGACGCAGGGCGTTGCGCATGTGATCGTCGATGCTGTGGCTGACAGCGATCTGGACACCATTGCCGCTGCTGTCGCTGACTGGCCGCTGATCACCGGTGGCAGCGCTCTCGCTTCTCCCCTGCCGCATCTGCTGCAGGCCGCCGGAGCACTGCCGGCCGGCGGGCGGATGCCTGCCGCCGCGCGCACACCGCCGACCGGGGGGCGGCTGGTCCTGTCCGGCAGTTGTTCGGCCATGACGCGGTCGCAGGTGGCGGAATTTTGCCGCCATGCCGCCAGTTTCCGGCTTGATCCCCTGCGTCTGGCCGAGCAAGGCACCGATGAAGCCCGACGCTGGCTGGACGACCAGGACCCGGAAAGCCCGAAGATCATATTCGCGACTGCGGAACCGGAGGAAGTTCGCGCGGCTCAGCAGCAACTGGGGGCCGGAAGGGCTGGCGACCTGGTCGAGGATGCTCTGGCTGATCTTGCCAAGCACGCGCTGCAAGTCGGGGTGCGCCGGTTCGTCATCGCAGGGGGCGAGACATCCGGCGCGGTGACCCGCGCCCTGGCGGTTCGCCGACTGCAGGTCGGGCGGGAGATCGCGCCGGGTGTCCCCTGGACCTATGCCCTGGCGGGCGGCGCCCCCATTGCCCTGGCCCTGAAATCCGGAAATTTTGGCCGCGAAACCTTTTTTGCCGATGCTTTCGAGGCGTTGGAGGCAGGATGAGCGAGGAGGCACGGCTACGCGAGGATATCTGCCGCATGGCGCGATCGCTTTTCGATCGCGGCCTCACCGGTGGCTCATCCGGCAATATCTCCGCCAGGCTTTCGGACGGCCGACTGCTGGTGACGCCGACCGGCAGTTCCTTCGGATTGCTGGATCCCGCCAGGCTCTCGCTGTTCGACGGCGAGGGTCGCCTGGTGGGCGGCGACAGTCCGACCAAGGAAATGCCTCTCCACCAGGCCTTCTACGAGACGCGTCCGGCGAGAACAGGGGCCGTGGTGCACCTCCATTCCTGCCATTCCGTTGCGCTCTCAATGCTTCCGGATGTCGATCCGGACAATATGCTGCCGCCGCTGACGGCCTATTCGATCATGAAACTGGGCAAGGTGAAGCTGCTTCCCTTCTTCATTCCGGGCGATCCGGCCATGGGCGATGCCATTCGAGGCCTGGCTGGCAAGCGGTCTGCGGTCATGCTGGCCAATCACGGTCCGGTTGTTGCGGCCAAGGACCTGCATGCGGCGGTCTATGCGGTCGAGGAATTGGAGGAAACCGCAAAGCTCGCGCTACTAACCCGTGGCCTGCAGCCGCGCCTGTTATCGCAAGAGCAAGTTGGTGACATCGTCCGCCGCTTTGACGTGGAGTGGGACTGATCATGACCCTGTTCTCCGCCAATCTCGGTTTTCTCTGGCAGGAGCTTCCGCTGCCCGATGCCATCCGCGCCGCGAGAAAAGCCGGCTTCGATGCCGTGGAATGCCATTGGCCCTATGCCGTTCCCGCGGTGGAGGTGCGGCGTGCACTGGATGAAACGGGCCTGGCAATGCTTGGGCTGAACACTGTCCGGGGACATGTTGCGGATGGCGACAATGGGTTGAGCGCCCTGCCGGATCGCATCGACGAGGCTCGCGCGGCAATCCGCCAGGCGATCGCCTATGCCGAAGCGATCGGAACGCCAAACATCCATGTCATGGCCGGAAAGGCTGAAGGCGATGCCGCCCGACAGGTCTTTGTCGACAATCTCGCCTATGCCTGCGATCTGGCCGAAGCCTGTGGCAAGACCATTCTGATCGAGCCGCTCAATCCTTACGACGCGCCGGGTTACTTCCTGGCTTCGAGCGCCCAGGCTTGCGAGATCATCGGCGCCATCGGCAAGCCGAATCTGAAGCTGATGTTCGACTGCTACCACATTCAGATCATTGAGGGCGACCTGACCCGCCGCCTGGAGCAGCTTATGCCGATCATCGGGCATATCCAGATCGCCGCCGTCCCCTCCCGCGCCGAGCCGGACAGCGGCGAAGTGGATTACCGGCATATCCTTAAGATGGTGGCGAGGCTTGGCTACAGCGCACCGATCGGCGCTGAATACCGGCCGCAGGGCGCGGTGGAAGCCGGGCTTGGCTGGATGGCGGTGCTGCGATGATTGCCGCCCCTCTGGCTACTGCGCTGCAGCGACGAATCCCCGTTGACCGCTCCGGGAGCGCTTGCTACGAACCTATCCGGTGGTCTGTCCAGCAGACCAGTTGCGCTCAGTTGCGCGGTCGGAACTGGCGGGCAAGGCAAGGATGGCGGGGCATGAAGACCGACGGCATTCTGACACATGTACCCGCATTGGGTGGGGCCATAAGCCGCCACACCGCGCGCGACATTGTTGCCGACAAACTGACCACGCTGATTGCCACCGGAATGCTGCAGCCCGGCGACGAACTGCCGGGCGAGCGCGATCTGGCGCATGTCCTCAATGTCAGCCGGGAGACGGTGCGCGGCGCAATCCACATTCTCGCCGGCAAAGGTTTCATTGAAGTCTCGCAGGGCAGCCGCAGCCGCGTCGCCAAGGTTGATCTCAGCGATCTGCCGATCACCATCACCACCTCCGGCGCCATCGACCGCTACGATCTGGATGCCGTGCATGAGGCGCGCCTGCTAGTCGAACTGGATGTCGTGGCGCAGGCGGTGGACGGCATCGACGAGGCAACGCTTGAAAAGCTCGATGCGCTTCTGGAGACCCAGCGGCGCCTTGGCAATGATACAATGCGCTTCCTGATCTGCGACCGGGAATTTCACCTGGCCATCTACCGCGCCTGCTGCAATCCCTTGCTGAGGGATTTCGTCATCGATCTCTATGGTTACCTCATGGATCACCGCCGTCAGGCGATGGCCGTGCCGGGTGCCACGCAAAACAGCTATGACGACCATGTGGCCATCGTCAGCGCGCTTCGCCGGCGCGACAAGGCGAAGGTCGTGGACGCTTTCAAATCTCATCTGACGCGTATCTACGAGACGACGCGGGCCATGCGGGAATCGCCGCCGCTTGAAAGGCGAGGCGACCGCTAGACGGCATGTGAATTCAGGAACTGGACGGATAACGGCAGGGAGGAAGGCCGGAATGCATGTCTTGGTAATCGGCGCCGCGGGTATGGTGGGGCGCAAACTGGTGGAAAGACTGGCAAGCGAGCCGCAGGCGCTTCACGGCGAGATCACGCGCCTGACGCTGGCCGACGCCTTCGAACCGCCAGTGCCCTCTGCACTCCGGGCGATCACGACAACACAGACGGTGGATCTTTCGGCGCCCGGCACGGCTGAGGGCCTGATCCGTGGCCGGCCGGATCTTGTCGTGCATCTCGCAGCCGTCGTATCAGGCGAGGCCGAGGCGGATTTCGACAAGGGCTACGCGGTCAATCTGGATGGAAGCCGGATGCTGTTTGATGCCATCCGGCAGGAAGGGCTGCGCGACGCCTATTGCCCCCGCGTCATTTTCGCCTCCTCCATTGCCGTCTTCGGCGCACCCTTCCGCGAGGTCATCGCCGAGGATTTCTTCACCACACCCCTGACCAGCTACGGCACGCAGAAAGCCATCTGCGAATTGCTGCTGGCCGATTACACGCGCCGCGGCATTTTCGATGGTGTCGGACTGCGCCTGCCCACCATTTGCGTGCGCCCGGGAACGCCCAACAAGGCCGCCTCCGGCTTCTTTTCCAATATTCTCCGTGAGCCGCTATCGGGCAGGGAGGCCATTCTTCCGGTGTCGGAGGATGTGCGTCACTGGTTTGCCAGTCCGCGTGCGGCGGTCGGCTTCTTTCTGCACGCGGCGAGCATGGATACGAGCCTGATCGGCCCGCGGCGCAACCTCACAATGCCGGGGCTTTCGGCGCTGGTCGGCGAGGAGATCGAGGCGCTGCGCCGGGTTGCGGGCGACAAGGCCGTCTCGCTGATCCGCCGCCAGACTGACCCGGTGATCGAGAAGATCGTGGCGGGCTGGCCGACCAATTTCGATGCCGGCCGCGCCGAGAGCCTTGGCTTCAAGGCGGAAAAGACCTTCGACGACATCATACGCATCCATATCGAGGATGAACTGGGAGGGTCGCTGCCATGACCGAAGCCGGCGGGACAAATCGCATCGCCCTCGTCACCGGCGGCGGTACCGGAGTGGGTAAAGCCATCGCGACGGCACTGGCTGAAGCCGGTTACCGCGTCATCATTTCCGGGCGCCGGGCACCCGTTCTGGAAGAGGCTGCCGCCGCCATTCCGGCGGGAGCCGGGGGATCGGTCGAAGCCATTGCCGCCGATGTCGGGGATCCGGCCTCCGTCAGGAGCCTGTTCGAGGCGATCGTCGAGCGCCATGGACGGCTGGATCTGCTTGTCAACAATGCCGGCATGAGTGCACCGGGCGTCGCCCTGGAGGATGTCACCTTCGAGCAGTGGAATGCCGTTGTCAGCGCCAATCTGACCGGCGCCTTTCTCTGCACGCAGGCGGCTTTCAGGATCATGAAGGCGCAAAGCCCCCGCGGCGGGCGGATCATCAACAATGGCTCGATCTCGGCGACCACGCCGCGTCCGAATTCCTCGCCTTATACGGCGACCAAGCATGCGATAACCGGCCTGACGAAATCGACGGCGCTCGATGGCCGCGATTTCGATATCGCCTGCGGCCAGATCGATATCGGCAATGCCGGGACCGACATGACAAAGCGGATAGCAACAGGGGTTATCCAGGCCAACGGGTCGATCGCGGCCGAACCGACGATCGATCCGATGCATATTGCCAATGCCGTCGTCTACATGGCGAGCCTGCCGCTTGACGCCAATGTTTTGACGATGACCGTGATGGCGACGAAAATGCCTTTTGTCGGCCGCGGTTAGCGGCCGGGACTGCCGCTCGGCGGCGATGCAGCGGTGTTGAGGAGCCCGCAGCATCGGCGATGAGCAAGCGACAGACAATCTGGATTGCACTCTGGGAGGAGACGCATGGCCACTGTTCAATTCGCCGAGGTGAAGAAATCCTTCGGCGCCTTTCCGGTCATCAAGGGGGTCAGCATCGACATCCAGGATGGCGAATTCGTCATCCTCGTCGGTCCGTCGGGATGCGGCAAGTCCACCCTGTTGCGCATGCTCGCAGGGCTGGAAAACATTTCCGGCGGCGAAATCCGGATCGGCGGCAGGACGGTCAACAACCTTCCACCCAAGGAACGCGACATTGCCATGGTCTTCCAGAATTATGCGCTCTATCCGCATATGACAGTGGCCAAGAACATGGCATTCTCGCTGATGCTCGGTTCGGCTCCGCAGGCCGAGATCGACAAGCGGGTCAATTACGCGGCGGGCATATTGGGGCTCACCAACCTGCTGGATCGCTATCCGCGGCAATTGTCCGGCGGCCAGCGGCAGCGCGTTGCCATGGGCCGAGCCATTGTGCGCGATCCGCAGGTCTTTCTGTTCGACGAGCCGCTCTCCAATCTCGACGCGAAGCTGCGCGTTGCCATGCGCGCCGAGATCAAGGAATTGCACCACCGGCTGAAGACCACGACGGTCTATGTGACGCATGACCAGATCGAAGCCATGACCATGGCGGACAAGATCGTCGTCATGCATGATGGCCGCGTCGAGCAGGTGGGAACGCCGCTCGAGCTCTATGACCATCCCAACAATCTTTTCGTCGCCGGCTTCATCGGCTCGCCCGCCATGAACATGATCAAGGGCAGGCTCGATGGCGAAAATCCGGCGATCTTCGTGGCGAGCGACGGCACGCGCCTGCCGCTCGGCAAGGCCTATCCGTCGGCCGTCGGCAAGGCTCTCGTCTATGGTCTTCGGCCCGAATACATCCGCCTGCAGCCGAACGGCTTCCTGGCGGAAGTCGTGGTGATCGAACCGACCGGCTACGAGACGCAGATTGTCGTTAATTTCGGCGGTTCGGAAATGACATGCGTGTTCCGCGAGCGGGTCGAGGTGCGGCCCGGCGAAACCATCTCGATCGAGATCGATCCCGTCAATGTTCATCTCTTCGACGAGGCAAGCGGAGAAAGGCTCAAGGGCTGACCCGCTGAGGCAAATCGCAGGTTGCAGGCGGAAGAGGAGCCGCCCTGCAATTCGCGGTCATCGAAGGTGAAAAGCCGGCATCCGCCGCTCGGGACAGCGGCTGCCTTTCAATCCAGGGTCCCGATTTTGGAGGAGGAAGATCATGACCATCAAGAGAAGAACTTTCCTGGCCGGAACGGCGGGGCTTGTGGGTGCATCCGGTCTGACCGGAATGGGCCTGCGGCCAAGCTTTGCGGCGGAGCCGATGTACAAGCCCGAACAGGGAGCGAGCCTGCGCCTGCTGCGCTGGACGCCCTTCGTCAAGGGCGACGAGGAAGCCTGGCTTGCCAACACCAAGAAGTTCACCGAGGCAACGGGTGTCGAGGTGCGGGTGGACAAGGAGAGCTGGGAGGATATCCGTCCCAAGGCCGCCGTTGCCGCCAATGTCGGTTCCGGTCCGGACCTCGTCATGTGCTGGTTCGACGATGCGCATCAATATCCCGACAAGCTGGTCGACCTGACGGATCTCGGAACCTATCTCGAAGGCAAATATGGCGGCTTCTATGACGGCCTGAAGGGCTATGCCACCCGCGACAACAAGTTCATCGCCATGCCGCTGACGGCGATCGGCAATGCGGTGGTCTATCGCGACAGCCACATGAAGGCAGCCGGCTTCAGCGAGTTCCCGAAGGATACGGCCGGTTTCCTGGAGCTGACCAAGGCGATGAAGGCGAAGGGCACGCCCGCCGGCTTCCCGCATGGCAAGGCTGTCGGTGACGGCAACAATTATGCCCATTGGCTGCTCTGGAGCCATGGCGGCATGATGGTGGACGAGAGCGGCAAAGTGGCCATCAACTCGCCCGAAACGCTGGCCGCGCTCAAATATGCCAAGGATCTGTACGCGACCTTCATTCCCGGCACGGAAAGCTGGCTCGACATCAACAATAACCGCGCCTTCCTGGCCGGACAGGTATCGCTGACGGCCAATGGCGTCTCGATCTATTATGCGGCGAAAAACGATCCGAAGCTTGCCGAGATCGCCGAGGACATGCGCAGCACGAACTTCCCCGTCGGTCCGGTGGGCAAGAGCGTGGAGCTGCATCAGACGAGTTCGATGCTGCTGTTCAAGCACACCAAATATCCCGAAGCCGCCAAGGCCTACATCAAGTTCATGATGGAAGCCGAACAGATGAATGCGTGGATCAAGGGATCCAGCGCCTATTGCTGCCAGCCGCTGAAGGCCTTTGCCAGCAATCCGGTCTGGACGGAAAATCCGATCCACGCGCCTTACGCCAAGGCGTCCGAGACGCTGCGTCCGAATGGTTATGCCGGCCCGCTCGGCTACGCCTCGGCGGCGGTGATGGCGGATTACGTCCTGGTCGACATGTTCGCATCCGCGGTGACGGGTGCGGCAACGCCGGAGGATGCGATGGCACAGGCCGAAAAGCGCGCCAACCGCTATTACCGGGTCTGATCCGGCCGAAGAAAGAACCGGAGTGCGGCAGGCTGTGCCTGGCCGCGCTCCTGCCCCGTCCCATTGCCCGGAGCTTGGATGTCCATGAGCTTGACACCCCAGACGGATACCGCCTTGCCGGAGCGATCGCTCTGGTCGAGGATGACCAACAATCGAGACGTCCTCGGCATTCTTTTCATGCTGCCGGCGGCCGTCTTTCTCCTGTTCTTCCTGACCTATCCGCTTGGTCTCGGGGTCTGGCTCGGCTTTACCGATACGCGCATCGGCCGCGACGGCGTGTTCATCGGGCTGGAGAATTACGAATTCCTCTGGGACGACAGCGTCTTCTGGCTGTCCGTCTTCAACACCATCCTCTACACCGTTGTCGCTTCGGTGCTGAAATTCGCCCTTGGCCTCTGGCTGGCGCTCTTGCTGAACCAGTATCTGCCGTTCAAGTCGTTTTTCCGGGCCATCGTGCTTCTGCCTTGGGTCGTGCCCACGGTCCTTTCGGCACTGGCCTTCTGGTGGATCTACGATTCGCAGTTTTCCATCGTGTCCTGGTCGCTGATGGAGATGGGCATCATCGATGCGCCGATCAATTTCCTGGGCGATCCCAATACCGCGCGGGCCTCCGTCATCGCCGCCAATGTCTGGCGCGGCATTCCCTTTGTCGCGATTTCCCTGCTGGCGGGCCTGCAGACGATTCCGGCTTCGCTGCAGGAAGCCGCCTCGCTCGACGGCGCCACCAGCTGGCAGCGCTTCCGCTACGTGACGCTTCCGATGCTGACGCCGATCATCGCCGTGGTGATGACCTTCTCGGTGCTGTTCACTTTTACCGATTTCCAGCTGATCTACGTGCTGACCAAGGGCGGGCCGGTCAATGCCACCCATCTGATGGCCACTCTGTCCTTCCAGCGCGGCATTCCCGGCGGGCAGCTTGGCGAGGGCGCGGCCATCGCCGTCGCCATGATCCCCTTCCTGCTTGCAGCAATCATGTTCTCCTTCTTCGGTCTGCAGCGCCGCAAATGGCAGCAGGGGGGAGGCGACTGAGATGGAGCCCGCCATGAACGCAAAACCAAAGCCGCAGGATGCGGTCCTGACTGACGATAGCCAGGGCATGTCCTATCTCAACAGCGTGCCGCGACAGGTGGTGATGATCTATCTGCCGCTGGCCGTCTTCGTGTTCGTCCTTCTCTTTCCCTTCTACTGGATGGCGATCACGGCGGTTAAACCCAATTCGCAGCTGACGGATTACAGCAATTACAGCCCCTTCTGGGTGGTCGGACCCACCCTGGATCACATCAAATATCTGCTTTTCGAGACCTCCTATCCAGGCTGGCTCTGGAATACGATGCTGGTCGCAGTGGCCTCGACGGTTCTGTCCCTCGTGGCCTCGGTTCTCGGCGCCTATGCGATCGAGCGGATCAGGTTCACGGGCTCGCGCTCGGTCGGGCTGATGATCTTTCTTGCCTATCTCGTGCCGCCCTCCATCCTGTTCATTCCGCTGGCCTTCATCGTCTTCAAGATCGGCATCTATGACAGCCGGATGGCCCTGATCTTCACCTATCCCACCTTCCTTATCCCCTTCTGCACCTGGCTCCTGATGGGTTATTTCCGGTCCATCCCGTTCGAGCTGGAAGAGAGTGCTCTGGTGGACGGCGCCAGCCGGTGGCAGATCCTCACCCGGATCATCCTGCCGCTTGCAGTTCCAGGCCTCATCTCCGCCGGCATCTTCGCCTTCACCCTCTCCTGGAACGAGTTCATCTATGCGCTGACCTTCATCCAGTCGTCCGAGAACAAGACGGTGCCGGTGGGTGTGCTGACAGAGCTGGTGCGGGGCGACATTTTCGAATGGGGGTCGCTGATGGCGGGGGCCCTGTTCGGCTCGCTTCCGGTGGTAATTCTCTACTCGTTCTTCGTCGATTATTACGTCTCCTCGATGACCGGCGCCGTGAAGGAATAGACATGAACAGCTATGATCTGACGGGCCAGCACGCGATCGTGACCGGTGGTGCACAGGGCCTCGGCTTCGCCATGGCGCGCCGCTTCGTCGAATCCGGCGCCCGTGTCACCCTTTGGGATCTCGATGAGCCGCTTCTGGAGGCGGCACGGGCCAGTCTGGGCGGTGCGGCGCATTGCGTCGTCGTCGACATCACCGACCATGAAGCTGTGGAGGCCGCGCATGCTGCAACGGAAGCAGCCCGCGGTCCCGTTTCGATCCTCGTCAATTCCGCCGGGATCGCCGGTCCGGCGGCACCCCTCGACAGCTATGACGTTGCGATGTTCCGCAAGATCATCGACATCAACCTGATCGGCACCTTCCATGTTAACCGCGTCTGCGTCCCGGGCATGAAGGCGCGAAATTACGGCCGGATCGTCAATATCGCATCGATTGCCGGCAAGGAGGGCAATCCGAATGCATCGGCCTATTCGGCCTCCAAGGCGGGGGTGATCGGGCTCACCAAATCGCTCGGCAAGGAGCTCGCGGGGTTTGACATCGCCGTCAACTGCATCACGCCGGCGACCGCGCAAACGCGCATCCTGGAGCAATTGTCGGAGGAGTTCATCGACTATATGCGCTCCAAGATCCCGCGCGGCCGTTTCCTGAAGGTGGAGGAGGCAGCGGCCATGGTGACCTGGCTTGTGTCCGCAGAAAACAGCTTCACCACGGGCGCCGTCTTCGATCTCTCCGGTGGGCGCGCCACCTACTGACTCCCTGGTCAGGTTTGGCGTCTTTCGACTGGCGTCCGGATCAGCGTTGCGCTGGCGGCGGATGAGAGCGTTTCAGGCGCGATGACGTGTCGCGCGCGTCGCGACTGGTCGAGCCCCGTTTTGCGCGCTATGTAAGGCCCAGTCGCCTGCCGGCGGCGGGCTCACGATCCGTCTTTGGCATGCGGCTCTCCTGCAGCCAGATTCAAAGACGAATTGATGACCCTTCCGGCCGACCGCTCCACCAACGCCTCGCGAACCGCACAGCTGAAGCTCCTGACGCGCGAGGCGCATGAGCGGCTCGATGCATCGATCATGGCGTTGAAGCCCTTCGAAAGCAGGGCGCATTACGGGCGCTTCCTGCGCGTTCAATGGGCTTTGCATGCCATGACGGCGGAGCTCTATCAGGATCCCAAGCTCGCCCGGCTGCTGCCGGATCTTGCCGCGCGCTGCCGCCTGGACCCGCTGGGCCAGGATCTTGCCGACCTTGATGTCGCGCCGCCTGCGGTTCCGGCAGCAGAGATCGGACAGTCGGAGGCGCTCGGCTGGCTCTATGTCGCTGAAGGCTCCAATTTGGGCGCCGCATTCCTGTTGAAGGCGGCGGAAAAATCGCTCGGCCTGTCGGAGGATTTCGGCGCACGTCACATGGCCGGACATCCAGACGGCAGGGGCTTGCGGTGGCGCAGCTTCACCGGCGCGCTCGATGCCATCGCGCTGCCGGCCGAGGCGGAAGACGCAGTCATTGCCGGCGCGATTTCCGCCTTTGCAACGGTTCAAGCCGGTGTCGAGGCCGAAATGAGCCGCGAACCTATCCACAGCTGAGGCGGGCCGGCATCGGCGCGCCTCCCGAAAGCCGACGGTCTGTACTGCATGTCTAATTATAAAGGCCGGTAGACTTCGATCGGCTCCACCAGCCCACGCAAGGGGAAGAGCCCGACATCGGTGACGCGGTCGTGGAGATTGCCGGACTGGACGAAGGCATCCGACAGCAGAACCGGATTATGTGTGGTCTTGGTCAGCGCTTCCAGCCGCGAAGCAATGTTGACCGTCGGCCCGATCACGGTGAAGTCCAGCCGCTTCGTGGAGCCGATATTGCCATACATGACATCGCCGCTATGGACGCCGATGCCATAGCCCAGTTCGGGCTGGCCGGCGGCAAGCCGCACCGCGTTCAATCCAGCCATGGCCTGCTGGATCCCGAGAATGGCCTCGAAGGCATTATGCGGGGCGCTTTCATTGGCAAGAGGAAAGACGGCGAGAAGACCATCGCCCATGAATTTCAGGATCTCGCCGCCATGGCTCTCGATGGGTTCGGCCAGCGCGTCGAAACATTGGTTGAGCATGTCGATCACGTCGTCTCTCGGCCAAAGATCGGAAATCGCGGTGAAGTCGCGCACGTCGAAGATCATCACGATGGCCGACAAGGTCACGCCGCTGCCACGCCGCGTCGCCCCGGCGAGGATCTGCTCGCCCGCATGCGGTCCGACATAGGTCTGGAGAAGCGTACGCGCCAAAGCGTTCTTGATGCGCACCTCGCTGACCAGCGAGAGGATAGGCACCATGCTGCGCAGCGTTGCGACCTGCTGGTCGGTAAAACCCCCTTCCGCATCGCTGGAGAAGGTCACGATGTGACGCTTGTTGAGCGTGTGTTCCATGGGCCAGGCCACATATTCCGTGAGGCCCTGCGCCGCGAGATCCGCAAAGAGCGAATAGGAGGGGCCGGGGCGCGCGTCGAGGAGCTTCTGGCGCACCTCTGTCGCTCCTTGCAGAATGGCGTTCATCGGGCTTTGCAGAAAGGCCTCGGTCTCCTCGACGCCATGCTCGAACATTTCGATATCGGCCTCGCGCAGGCCGGTCTTCCAGAGGATGCGGGCCCCAAGCCATTCGGGATGGTTGATGCGGAAATGCAGCGTCGCCCGGCCGACCGGAATTCCGACGGCGCGGATCCGGTCGCATAAGTCGACGAATATGTTGTCGATGAAACGTTCGCCATGCGTCTCGCGCAGAAGCCAGGCGACGATCGCTTCGAACCCAGCCACGTTCCCCGTCCGCGACGGCCCCTGTTCGGCATCCATCAGTCTCTCCTGGCACGCCCCATCAATCTGCCACGAAATGTGCCTTGGACGCGCCGATTGCAATGGTGGCACGCGCCTTTTGCGGTCGCGCCTGCGCCGGCCGCTCCATTGGTTCCGGCCATGCCCTATCAGGACCCGACTGCATGAACTTTGTGCAGTTAGAAAATTGCCTTCAGTTTCGCCTTGACAGGCCTTTTATTTGCAGGAAGGATGAACCAATCGAAATATTGGTTCGCATTATGGTTCTTGCTGTCACCCATCCGGACAATGCCAATTACGCGCTCGAGCGGCTGCGCGACCTGTTGCGCGCCGGTTCGTTCGCTGCCGATGGGAAGCTTCCCACGGAACGCGATCTTGCCGAGAAGCTGGGTGTCGGCCGCCGCGCCATCCGTCGCGCTCTGGAGGTCCTGGAGGCGGAGGGCGAGATCTGGCGGCGCCAGGGGGCCGGAACCTTCGTGGGGCAGAGGCCGGGCGGCCTTGCAGCCGATGTCGGAGCGATCGTGGCCGGAACCGATTTCATGGAGATCATGGAGGTGCGGCTGCGCATCGAGCCGCAACTGGCCCAGCTTGCTGCACTGCGCTTCAAGCCGGCGGAATTGGTTCGCATGCGCGAACTGGCGCGCAAGATCCGGGCGAGCGACGATGCCGATGCGCGGGAATTGTGGGATGGCGCGCTTCACCGGCAGATCGCCCAGAGTGCCCGCAACCAGCTGTTTCTGACGATCTTCGACGTGATCAACCATGTGCGGCAGGACGAGGCCTGGCAGGC
The DNA here is from genome assembly GCF_030435705.1 of Rhizobium sp. SSA_523. Classification (NCBI taxonomy): domain Bacteria; kingdom Pseudomonadati; phylum Pseudomonadota; class Alphaproteobacteria; order Hyphomicrobiales; family Rhizobiaceae; genus Affinirhizobium; species Affinirhizobium gouqiense. The sequence goes on along the minus strand of NZ_CP129381.1, from coordinate 871,490 downwards.
AATTCGCGAACGGGCGCGCAGCGGCGACGGCGTCAGCGCCGCCTATGCGCAGCATGAGGATATCATCGAGGCGATCGCGGCACGTGATCCGGCACGTGCGGCCGAAGCCATGCGCCGCCACCTGCTGATGCTTCAGGAGCGGCTGATCCGGGAAACCTCGCATGATGGCCTGGATGATGCCGGCGCCAAGGCATCGGAGGTTATCGTGCCGGCGTGACTGTCCGGAACAGCGTCAGATGACACCGTCCGGAGACGACAGCCAAGACATCAAAGTCGGAGAGACAAGCCGACATCCGTGAACTGCAAAACAGAAGATCAGAGGAGAATGATCATGAAGACTATCCTGCGCCTGACCACGGCGCTCGCCCTCGGCGTTCTCAGCGCCCTGCCGTCCTATGCCGCCGAGCTGAAGATCGGTTTGCAGGACGATGCGGATGTGCTCGATCCGGCGCAATCGCGCACCTTTGTCGGCCGTATCGTCTATACCGCGCTTTGCGACAAGCTGGTCGACGTCTCGCCGGAACTGAAGATCATCCCGCAGCTGGCCACCGCCTGGAAATGGTCCGAAGACGGCATGAAGCTGGTCATGACCCTGCGCGAAGGCGTCAAGTTCCATGACGGCACGGCAATGGATGCGGCGGCCGTGGTCGGCACCATCGAGCGCAACCTGACGCTGCCGGAATCGCGCCGCAAAAGCGAACTTGCTTCGGTTGACAAGATCGAGGCCTCCGGCCCGCTGGAGGTGACCTTCACGCTGAAGAAGCCCGATGTCACGCTGCTTGCCCAGCTGTCCGACCGCGCTGGCATGATCGTCTCGCCGACCGCGGCCAAGGAGCTCGGCGCGGATTTCGGTTCGCGTCCCGTTTGCGCCGGACCATTCAAATTCGTCGAGCGCGTGCAGCAGGACCGTATCGTGCTTGAGAAGTTCCAGGATTACTGGAACAAGGACAATGTCTTCATCGACAAGGTGACCTATCTGCCGATCCCCGATACGACGGTGCGCCTGGCAAACCTGCGATCGGGCGACCTCGACATGATCGAGCGGCTGGCCGCAACTGACGCCCAGACTGTCAAGGACGATGCGGGCCTGACCTATGAAGGCGTCGTCAATATCGGCTACATGTCGCTCTACGCCAATGTCGGCAACGGTGCCCGGGCCGACAATCCGTTCGGCAAGGACAAGCGCCTGCGCCAGGCCTTCTCGCTGGCGATCGACCGCGATGCGCTGATGCAGATCGTCTATGAGGGAACGGCGGTCGGCGGCAACCAGCCTTTCCCGCCCAACAGCCCCTGGTTCAACACCTCCATCCCGGTTCCCGCACGCGATCTGGAAAAGGCAAAGGCGCTGGTCAAGGAAGCCGGGTTCGACCGTGTTCCGGTCGAGATGCAGATCCCGAACAACCCGGTTGCGCAGCAGATGATGCAGATCGTGCAATCCATGGTCGGCGAAGCCGGCTTCGATGTTACCTTGAAGGCGACGGAATTCGCGACCCTGCTCAACGAGCAGACAGCCGGAAACTACCAGCTGAGCCGGTCCGACTGGTCGGGCCGCGTCGATCCTGACGGCAATATCCACCAGTTCGTCACCTGCAATGCCGGGCTGAACGATACGAAATACTGCAATTCGGACGTAGACAAGCTTCTGAACGAGGCGCGTGCTTCCACGGATGATGCGGTGCGCAAGGAAAAATACGATGCCGCCACGGCCATCCTCAACGAGGATCTGCCGATGATTTATCTCGGCCATCAATCCTGGCTCTGGGCCCTGCGCAAGAATGTCACCGGTTTCGTGCCCTCGCCGGACGGTATGATCCGCCTGACAGGAATGAAGAAGGAAGGCTGAGGTCTTCCTCCGGACGCCGCAGAGTTCAGCCTGCGGCGTCCCCCTCTCAAGTTCTAAAACGGGATTGGCGCAATGCCTGTTTACATCGGAAAGCGTCTGCTGGTCGCGATACCGACGCTTTTGATCATCTCGATATTCGTCTTCTCGTTGCAGAAGCTCCTGCCGGGCGATCCGGTGCTTGCCATGGCCGGCGAGGAACGGGATCCGGCCGTCATCGAGCTCCTGCGGGAGAAATACCGCCTCAACGATCCGATCCCGGTGCAATATGTCAACTGGCTGGGCGGCGTGCTGGTGGGCGATCTCGGCATTTCGCTGCGCACCAACCAGCCCGTGCTGGAGCTGATCGCCGAAAAGCTTCCGGTGACCATCCAGCTGGCCATCATGTCGATGATTTTCGCCTTTGCGATCGGCGTGCCCATGGGCATTCTCGCGGCGGTGAAGAAGAATACCGTTGTGGATTATATCGCCAGCATCCTGGCTCTGTCGGGACTTTCGGTCCCGAACTTCTGGCTCGGCATCATGCTGATCCTGCTGGTCTCGGTCAATCTCGGCTGGCTGCCCGCCTCAGGCTATGAATCCTTCTTCGTCGATCCGGTCCGTTCGCTCCAGACCATGCTGATGCCGGCCTTCGTCCTGGGAACGGCGCTCGCCGCCACGCTGATGCGCCATACCCGCTCGTCCATGCTCGGCGTCCTGTCGGCCGATTATATCCGCACCGCGCGCGCCAAGGGGCTGCCGCCGCGCGATGTCATCCTCAGCCATAGTTTCCGCAATGCGCTTCTGCCTGTCATCACACTCAGCGCCCTGCTGTTCGGCGAGCTTCTGGCCGGGGCCGTCCTGACGGAGCAGATCTTCACCATTCCCGGCTTCGGCAAGCTGATCGTCGATGCCGTCTTCAACCGCGATTATGCCGTTGTGCAGGGCGTGGTGATGTGCACCGCCGTCGGCTTCATTCTGATGAACCTTATTGCGGACATTCTCTATGTCCTGCTCAATCCGCGTCTGAGGGCCAGCCTATGACCGTGCTCGAACCGACTGCCGGCACAGATGTCGCACAATCGCGCGAGAGCAGCCGCGCATGGCGCAAGCTGAAGCGCAGCCGCAGCGCGCTGGCCGGCCTCGTCATCATCGCCTTTTTCGCCCTGCTGGCCCTGGCTGCGCCCATCCTGCCCATTCCGGATCCTCTGGCCACCAGCTGGTCGGCAATCCGCAAGGCGCCCTCGGCTGCCCACTGGCTGGGAACGGACGATCTCGGCCGGGATATCCTGTCTCGCATGATCTGGGGCGCACAGGCGTCCCTCATGGCGGGCATCTTCTCCGTCGCGATCGCCGTCGTCATCGGCGTGCCCTTCGGCGTCCTGTCGGGCTATTTCGGCGGCTGGGTGGACCTTGTCATTTCGCGCATCACCGAAGCCCTGCTCGCAATGCCCTTTCTCATCATGGCGATCGCACTTGCCGCCTTTCTCGGCCCGAGCCTGAGCAATGCGATGATCGCCATCGGTCTGACGGCGATGCCGATCTTCGTCCGCCTGACCCGCGGGCAGGTCCTCGCGGTGAAGCAGGAGGATTACGTGGAGGGCGCCCGGTCTGTTGGTCTCGGCCATATCGATATCATGGTCCGCTACATCCTGCCGAATGTGACGGCACCGATCATCGTGCAGGCAACGCTGACGATCGCCACGGCGATCATTGCCGAAGCGAGCCTGTCCTTCCTCGGCCTTGGGCAGCAGCCGCCCGCCGCCAGCTGGGGCTCCATGCTGAACGTGGCGAAGAATTTCCTTTCGCAGGCGCCGTGGATGGCGATGTGGCCGGGTGCGGCGATCTTCCTTGTGGTGATCGGCTTCAATCTTCTCGGCGACGGACTGCGCGACGCGCTCGATCCGCGCGAACATTGATTTCTTGAGTAAAGGCTAGACCATGACTGAATTCACCACGCGGCCGGAAATTCTCGGTACCTTCGGCGTTGTCACCTCCACCCACTGGATCGCCTCCGCTGTCGGCATGAGCATTCTGGAAAAGGGTGGCAATGCCTTTGATGCGGCCGTTGCCACCGGCTTCGTCCTGCAGGCGATCGAGCCGCATCTGTGCGGTCCGGGCGGCGATATGCCGGCCATCATCTATTCCAGGAAGACGGATAAAGTGGAGGTCATCTGTGCGCAGGGGCCCGCACCGGCAAAGGCCACGATCGATCACTATACGGCCGAAGGGCTGAAGCTCATACCCGGTGACGGGCTGCTCGCCACCGTCATTCCCGGCGCTTTCGACGGCTGGATGCTGATGTTGCGCGATTATGGCAGCATGAGCGTGCGCGAGGTGCTGGAGCCCGCCATCTATTACGCCGAGCATGGCCACCCGATGTTGCCGCGCGTTTCGGCCACCATCCAGGGCCTGGCCGAATTCTTCAGGACGGAATGGCCGACCTCCTACGAGACCTGGGTTCCCGGCGGAAGCGTGCCGCAGGCCCTGGCCAACTTCAAGAACCCCGTTCTGGCCGAGACCTGGAAGCGGATCATTGCGGAAGCAGAGGCCGCCCCGAACCGGGAAGACCAGGTTCAGGCTGCGCGCAATGCCTTTTACCGCGGCTTCGTCGCCGAGGCGATCGATCGTTACCTGAAGACCGCCGAAGTCATGGATGCCAGCGGCAATCGCCACAAAGGCGTGCTGACGGCCGAGGACATGGCGAATTATTCCGCCACGATCGAAGCGCCCCAGACCTATGACTATCACGACTGGACGGTCGCCAAGACGCCGGCCTGGGGGCAGGGTCCGGTGCTCTTGCAATCGCTGGCGCTGCTGAAGGGCTTCGATCTCGGCCGCATGGATGCCAATGGACCGGATTTCGTTCATCATGTCGTCGAGGCCATGAAGCTCGCTTATGCGGATCGCGAAGTCTATTATGGTGATCCCGAATTCGGCCAGATCCCGACACAGACGCTGCTTTCCGACGAGTACAACGAAGCGCGTCGGGCGCTGATCGGCGACAAGGCCTCTCTGGACCTGCGGCCCGGCACTGTGCCCGGCTACGAGGGCCAGGTGGACGCCACGATGGCCATGCTTTCGCAATTTTCCGGCAAAGGCGCGGTCTATGAGCCGACCATGGCGCATCTCTCGGAAAAGAAAGGCGATACGGTCCATATCGATGTCATCGATCGCTGGGGCAATATGGTGTCGACCACGCCGTCGGGCGGCTGGCTGCAGTCGTCGCCCATCGTTCCCGGCCTCGGTTTCGCCCTCAATTCCCGCGCGCAGATGTTCTGGCTGAAGGATGGCCTGCCGACATCGCTTGCGCCCGGAAAGCGCCCGCGCACCACGCTCACCCCTTCGCTCGCGCTTTACGAAGGCCGTCCGACCCTCGCCTTCGGCACGCCGGGTGGCGACCAGCAGGATCAGTGGCAGTTGCCCTTCTTCCTCCGCTATGTGCATCAGGGAAAGAACCTGCAGGCCGCAATCGACGCGCCGCTATTCCACACGACGCATTTTCCGGGCTCCTTCTATCCCCGAACCTCGGAGCCCGGCCATATCATGGTGGAAGCCGGCTTCGGCGATGCGACGATCGAAGAGCTGCGCCGCCGCGGGCATCAGGTGACGGTGGCGGACCAATGGACCGTCGGACGCCTGACGGCGGCGCGGCGCGATGCAGATGGCCTCCTGCGGGCAGCGGCAACACCGCGCCTCATGCAGGCCTATGCCGTGGGACGCTGAGCCATGACCTGGTCGATCGTCGCGCGTGATCCTGGTACCGGCCATCTCGGAATTGCGGTGGCCAGTCGCTTTTTCGCTGTCGGCTCTGCGGTCCCCTATATGCGCGGGGGGATAGGCGCCGTGGCGACGCAGGCCTTTGTCAGCCCGCTCTACGGCGTGGATGGGCTGGCACTCCTGGCCGCGGGCGAGGTGCCGCAGGATATCATCGACAGGCTGACGGAGCGCGATGACGGCGCGGCGCAGAGGCAGTTGCACCTGATTGACGCACTCGGCCGCAATGCCGCCTTCACCGGCGCAAAATGCATCGCTTGGGCCGGCCACATCCTGTCCGACCAGGTTTCGGTCGCCGGCAACATGTTGTCCGGTCCAAAGGTGCTGGAGGACACGCTGCAGGCCTATTGTGATCAGGCCGACCTCCCATTCGCCGAACGCCTTCTGGCGGCCATGGATGCCGGCGAGGCGGCCGGTGGCGACAAACGCGGTCGCCAATCGGCAGCGCTCGTGATCTATCGCGATCAGGATTACGCCTGGCTGAACATCCGCGCCGACGACCATCACGAACCGCTGGTGGAATTGCGCCGCCTCTTCAATGTGGCGCAGGAACGCTATCTGCATGTGGCGGAAACCATGCCGACCCGTCTCAATCCGCACGGCATGATCGATCGCAGCGAAATCGACCGCAAGATTGCCAGCCTGGAGGCGGAGCGCATCAGAAGCGGCCGCGACAGCGCCTCCTTTGCCACGCCCTGGATACCGTCATGACCGAGAACCCGATCCTTTCCGTCCGCAATCTGACGACAGCCTTTCGCAGCGAGGCCGACTGGAAGCCCGTCGTCCGCAACGTGTCTTTTGATGTGCGGCCGGGCGAGACGGTGGCCATTGTCGGCGAATCGGGCTCCGGCAAGAGCGTCACCTCCCTGTCGATCATGCGCCTGCTCGCCGAAGGGACGAGCCGGATCGAAGGGGAAGTCGTCCTCAATGGCCGCAACCTTCTGGCGCTTTCGGAAAAGGAGATGCGCGCCATACGCGGCAATGAAGTCTCCATGATCTTCCAGGAGCCGATGACCAGTCTAAACCCGATCTTCACGATCGGCCGGCAGATCTCGGAAGTGCTGACCCGGCACAAGGGTTTCTCGCAGGCGCAGGCGCGGGCGGAGACGGTCCGCATGCTGGAGCGGGTTCGTATACCCAATGCCGGCAGCCGCTTTGACGAATATCCTCATCAGTTCTCCGGCGGCATGCGCCAGCGCGTGATGATTGCGATGGCGCTCGCATCGCGGCCGAAGCTGCTGATCGCCGACGAGCCGACGACGGCACTCGACGTGACGATCCAGGGCCAGATCCTGGAACTCATCAAGACGCTGCAGGATGAGGAGAACATGTCCGTCCTCTTCATCACCCACGACATGGGTGTCGTGGCCGAAATCGCCGACAGGACGGTGGTGATGTTCCGCGGCGATGCGGTTGAAGCAGGTCCGACGGAGGAGATTTTCGAGCGCGGACGCCATCCTTATACGCGCGCACTTCTCTCCGCAGTTCCAAAGCTCGGGACCATGACCGGCCAAGATGCGCCATTGCGGTTCCCGATCGTCGATATGGCCACCGGCAGTGTGGTGGAACCGGCCGCACCGGAAAAGACGAAGGTGCAGCAGACGCCCATTCTGGACGTCAAAAATCTGGTCACGCGCTTTCCGGTCCGCTCCGGGCTCTTCAATCGCCAGACCGGCGCGGTGCATGCCGTGGAAAATGTCTCATTCGATCTGCGTCAGGGCGAAACCCTTTCGCTTGTCGGCGAATCCGGCTGCGGCAAGTCGACGACGGGCCGGTCCATCATGCGGCTGATCGAGCCGACCTCGGGTGAGATCGCGCTTGATGGCTTCAATGTGCGCGAACTCTCGACAGGCGAGCTTCAGAGACTGCGCAGCCGCGTCCAGATGATCTTCCAGGATCCGTTCTCCAGCCTCAATCCGCGCATGACGGTGGGGCAGGCGATCGCGGAACCCTTCCTGAAGCACAAGATGGGGACATCAGCCCAGGCCCGTGAAAAAACGGCCGATCTGCTGGAGCGCGTCGGCCTGTCCTCATCGCTGATGAACCGCTACCCGCACGAATTTTCCGGCGGGCAGCGCCAGCGCATTGCCATCGCCCGCGCGCTGTCGCTCGATCCCAAAGTCATCGTTGCGGATGAAAGCGTCTCGGCGCTGGACGTGTCGATCAAGGCGCAGGTTTGCAATCTCCTGCTCGATCTGCAGGAAAGTCTGAACCTTGCCTTCCTCTTTATCAGCCATGACATGGCCGTGGTCGAGCGGGTGAGCCATCGGGTCGCCGTCATGTATCTGGGCGAGATTGTCGAGATCGGGCCCCGCGCTGCCGTCTTTGACAATCCACAGCACCCTTATACGAGGAAGCTGATGGCCGCCGTTCCCGTTCCGGATCCGTCGCGCCGCGGCATCCGGCGCGGTGTTTCGGACGAAGAGCTGAAGAGCCCTGTGCGGCCGCTGGGTTACGAGCCGCCGGCGCGCCAGTATCGCGAGGTCTCTCCCGGCCATCTGGTGCAGATCGACTGAGACCTGCAAGAGGAGGGCGTCAGCAGGCGGCTCCTTCCCCATGCAGGATCTTTCGCAGCGCCGCGACGCAGGAGGCGCTTGTCTTCAGGGCTTCGCGCGCGGCGAAGCTCAGCTCGACGAGTGTCGTGTTCTCCTCGACAGTTCGGGACGAGCAGGAGGCATGCAGTTCGGAAGCGCCGAGCCGCTCGATCAAATGGGCAGCATTGTCCGGCCGCACGCCTGACCCCGGCATGATTGTGATGCGCCCGGCGGCGCGCTGTATGAGGTCGGCCAGCTGATCCATGCCCTGCATCGCGGTCTGTTGCCCGCCGGAGGTCAGGATGCGGGAGAAGCCGAGCCTGATGGCGGTTTCCAGCGCCTCGTGTTTGTCCGGCACGGTGTCGAAGGCCCGGTGCAGCGTCAGGTCCAGCCCTGCCGCATGCCGGCAAAGCGAGCCCAGCACCTCCTCGTCGAGCCGCCCATCCGACCGGCAGGCGCCGATCACCACGCCGGTCAGGCCTGCGGCCCGGGCCGCATCTATATCGGCTTTCATGACCAGGACTTCCTCGGGCGTGAACTGAAAATTGCCGGCGCGTGGCCGGATCATGGCATAGCAGGGGATGGGCTGCCGGCCCGCAAGTTCCATGAAGCCGCGCGACGGGGTAAGCCCGCCGACGGAGAGCGCGAAACACAGTTCGATACGGTCGGCGCCACCCTCGATCGCGGCGAACAGCCCTTCCGCATTGTCGACGCAGATCTCCAGGACGGGTTTGCCTTGCGGGGAGGAAGCTTGCATGTCACGCCTTCTTGCGGGTTTCGAGAACGAGGAGCAGGATGATCCCCAAACCCCCGACGCCGGCGCCGAGGATCGACGTGAAGCCATAACCGGCGATGCTTGTGCCAAGCGCAAAGATCGCCGCACTCAACCCAGCGCTCAAGAAAATATTCACCGCGATCAGCGAGCTGCCCAGACCGGGCCGGTCGGCAATCAGATCCTGCAGATAAGTGATGGGCAGGCTGATGATGGCGGCGGCGGCAAAGCCACTGATCAGCGTCTGTGCATAGATGTGCCAGCGTTCCGTGGCCAGTCCCTGAAGGATGAGATAGACGGCATAGAGCGCGGCGCCGATGGCAAGCGCCCGAACCGGCGTCAGCCAGCGTTCGGCTCTGCCCCAGAAGAGGATGAAGACGATCTCGAGAGCGGCGACAATGCCGACGACGATGCCGAGATCCTGCACGCTGCCTTGTGCCTTTCCGGTGACTATCAACGGCCGCACGGCATCATTGATATGCAGCATGGAACAGATGAGGGCGATCGCGGCGATGCGCAGCGCGACGCGCGGCACGACGACTTCGCCGAGCGAGGACAGAAACCGGTAGCGCCGTGCGTCGCCCTGCGGTGCCAGAGGCTCGGCCTTTGGCAGAAAGCCGATGCCAAGGACGAAGCAGAGGCCTGCGGCCAGGGTGGCGATGAGATAGGCGGGCAGCATGGAGCTCGCGCCGGCCAGGACGATGCCGACGACGCCCGGCATGAGTACCCAGGAGAGCGAGATCGTGGCTCTGATGGTGGAGTTGACCGCCGCCAGATCCGCCGAGGACAATTGCCGCGAACTCGCCCTGACATTGGCGAAGATCAGGGAATTCAACGCGCCGAAGATCGGCAATAGCAGGAGTTTGGCAATCACGAAGGCCGGCGCGCTGGCGGCAAGATAGACAAGGCCGAAACCGCCAATGCCGAAGAGAGAGACATAGATGATCGATGTGCGATAATTGCCCAGCCGGTCGGCAAGGATTCCCATCATCACGCTCGCTGTCACATTGATGACAGCCGCCGCAAACATCAGGCTTGCATAGCCCGAATTGCTGAGGCCGAGCTCCTGAATGCCGATGATGGACTGGTAGGGGGAGGTGGCCGCCCCCGTCGTTCCGAAACAGAAGATGGCAAAGGCCGAGACCCGAAGGCGGGGATCGGCCCATGTCGCACGAAATGTGGTTCTCACGGCGTCTCTGTCCAGCGACGGGAGAGGCTTGCCTCGGCGGTGAAATCGAAGTCCTTCTGGAACGGATAGGTTGGATTGCGGCGGCGTTTGTTCGGCAGGCGCTCGATATCCTGGTTTATAACCCCATCGGTCAGCGCCATCAGGTTGGGATTGGCGATCGGCGCCAGTTCCGGCGAGAGATAGCCGGACTTCACGACCAGCAGCCGGACCTCGTGCGGATCGATGCCCAGTCGGGTGAAGTCGGAAATGTTGTGATAGGGCCGCCTGCGGGCCGCCAGGATGAGCGTAATGCCGCCGATCGCGACAACCGCCTGCCGCTCCGCCTCATCGCCCGGGTCATCGAGCGTGACCACCGCCACCTCGGTCGTGACGCTGGGGCTTTTCGGATCCAGAGAGCCACCGATCGTCAGTGTCAGGCTTGCGCCAGAGCCTGCGCCGAAGCAGGCCGCCACCGCCGGAGGATCGGTAATGCCGCCGATGACGGCTCCCGAAAACCCCCTGTCGATCAGGGCCGCCAGCACATCCGCCCGGTCGCCAACACCGCCACCGGTCGGGTTGTCGCCGGAATCGGCCAGGATGATGGGCCGGGTCTGTGTGTTCTCTGCGATGTCGAGCACGGTTTCGAGCGGCGCCGTCACCGGACCGAACCGGAAATCCTGGCGGGCCGCCCAATAGGATTGCGCAATGGCCTCGGCCGCTTGCCGGGCCTTCGTTTTGTCGGTACCGGTCACCACGGCGCAGGCCGTGCCGCGCGGCTCGTCGGCCCAGACATAGCCGACCATCAGGTTGGCGTCCCAGATGCCGTCCTGCGCATCGTGAGCGGGCAGCCTCGCATAAAGGCCCTTGGCCGGCTCATCCTCGGTTGAGGTGCGCTCGCCGGGCAGCAGCACGGGAATAGGAGCAAAGGCCAGGCCAGGCCTTTTGCCGGTCGTCAGCGTTTTGACCAGCATGGACCAGGCCCGCACCATCGTGTCGCGCACGTCGATGTGCGGCGCGGTCCGATAGGCTGCAAATATATCCAGCTGGTCGATGATCCGCTGCGTCACATTGCCATGTAGGTCGTAGCTTGCGGCGACAGGAACATCCGGGCCGACCACCGCGCGGGCAGCCGAGATCCAGTCGCCTTCGGCATCGTCCATGCCATCCACGTTCATCGCGCCATGCATGGCGAGATATAGCCCGTCCAGCGGCAGGCTGGCCTTCAGGAGATCGAGGAACTCGGCCTTGAAGGCCTCATAGGTGCTCCGTGCCAGAGGGCCGCCGGGGACGGCCCGGGCGTGCAGGAGCGGCAGATGCTCGATCCCCTCGGACTGGAGGAAGTTGAAATACTCCGCCTCCAGCAAGGCCTTGCCGCGCAGGACACGGAAATCGTCCGGCTGCATGAGCACCGGCGAGGATGTGGAGCATTCGGTATGAATACCGCCAACGGCAATGCGATAGGTCATTTAAATATCTCCTCTCAAAGCTTGGGAATCAGCGGACTGAGGGCCGCGAAGCGAAGCCAGTCCTTGTTCTCCTTCGGCGTCCAGCCCGCTTCGGCAATGGCGCCGAGGCGCGGGAAGACGAGGTGGTTGAAATAATCGCGATTGAGGAAATGCTCCGACCAGATGCAAGCCTGAACGCCGCGCATGCGCGCCTTCAGCGCGTCGGGAAATTCGCCGACCGCCTCAAAGGTATAGGTATGTTTCGGCGGCACGGTTCCGGCCCAGCTGGCGCCGGGCTCCTGGAAGGCCTCATCCTGCACCATATCAAGGTAGTAAGCCTGACCCGGCGTCATCACGACATCATAGCCCTGGCTGGCCAGTTCGACGCCCACTTCCGGCTTCTGCCAGGCCATCAGCAGCGTTCCATCGGGATCGACACCGCCGCCATGCGACACTTCATCCCAGCCGGCGAGTTTCCGGCCGCGCTGCAGGAGCATGGCCTGTATCCGTTTCATGAAATGGCTCTGCAGGCCGAAAGTACCCTCTATGCCTTCCTCCTCCATCAGTTTGCGGGCCAGCGGAGATGCCATCCAGGTATTGGCGGCGACCTCGTCCCCGCCGATATGGATCAGCTTTGACGGGAAAAGCTCGACCATTTCGTCGAACACTTTTCCGAGAAACTCGTAGGTCAGTTCGACGGCCGGATTGAGGGCATTGTTGGGATAGCCCTGGACCGAGCGATAGCTGTCCGGGGCTTCCTGTCCATCGGTCAGTTCCGGCAAGGCGATCAGCGTCGCCGTGCTGTGGCCCGGAATGTCGATCTCCGGAACGACTTCGACGTTCAATCCGGCAGCATGGGCAACGATCGCCTTCACATCCGCCTGGGCATAGAAGCCGCCGACCGGCTCGGCACCATTGCCCAGTTGAGGAAGCATGGGCTCGTCCGGTCCGCGCAGAACGCCGAGCGTCGTCAGTGTCGGATAGGCCTTGATCTCCAGCCGCCAGGCCTCGTCATCGCTCAAATGCCAATGGAAGATGTTGAGCCGCAGCCAGGCGAGAATATCGATCAGCCGCATCACGTCGGCCACCGGATAGAACTGGCGCGACACATCCAGGTGGCAGCCGCGCCATCCGTAACGCGGCGCATCCTCGATGCGCCCGGATGCCGGGAACCGATAAATGTGCGGCTGTGTCCTTGCGCCGTGCAGAAGGTGCGCGAGCGCCGTCAGACCGTATTGGCGTCCGGCCGGGCCGGAGGAGGCAAGCGTGATGTCGTCCGCAAAGTCCAGCTCATAGGCCTCGGCCGCGAGATCGGCCCGGTCGACGAAGCGCAGCACCTTGCCGGCATGGACAGGGGCCTGAGAGAAGGGCTGTTGCCCGATCTGGAACAGTCGCCGATAGAGCGCTCCGATTGCCTGCATGGCCTGGCGGTCGGCGAGCGGCGTTGCCTCCGCCGGGTAAAGCGCGACGGGGACATCCGCGCCGGCGACCAGGCTTGCCGTCTTCGGCCAGGGCAGAAGTGAGAAGGGCTCGGTGACCTCGCCCTTCGGCATCAGCACCGGCGCAGGTTCCGCGGGTCTGCCGGAAAGCAGCGTATCGTCCACGCTGACCGGTACATGGGTGCCGTCCGACAGGGTGAGATAGGCGGATTTCGCCCCGTCGGTGCGATGCCGTGCCGGCCGCCACAAAGGTGCAACGGTGAAGCGCCAGCTCTGGCCGGGTGCCAGCACCAAGCCATCCTGCGGCGCAAACTGATGGAAATTGGCGTTGCGGCGAAGGAACTGCGCGTTCTCGCAATGCGGCTCTTCGGAATCCTTGATGCGGGTGAGCGAGGTATAGGCCAGTTTGAAGCCGCTGATTGGCGTGTCGGACAGATTGAAGAGATGGAAGATGAAGCGCCCGCAGCTATCGCCGTCCACCGGCTCCCAGGCATTCTCAAGGCGAAAATCAGCTTTGGTCATATCACTTCCCCTTCAGCTCATGTCTTTGCATGGTTCAGTAGTGTTCGGATTGCGAGAAGGTCCGCGCCAGCTCGGCTTGTCCGGCCGTCAGCCCGCAATCGACCGGCAGGCACACGCCGGTAATTGCGGCAGCCTGATCGCTTGCGAGGAAGAAGACGGCGTTGCCGACATCCTGCGCCGTTGCGATGCGACCAAGCGCATACCAGCGCTTGACATCCTCGAAGACCTGCGGATTGGCGGCTGCCCGTGCTTCCCACGCCTTGGTGCGCACCGTGCCGGGCGCAACCGCGTTGGAGCGAATGCCGAATTTGCCGTATTCCACGGCCACCAGCTTCGTGAAATGAATGAGGCCCGCTTTGGCCGCGCTATAGGCGGGATGGCCGAAGACGGCCATGCCGTTGACCGAGGCAATATTGATGACCGAGCCCTGGCTGACCTTCAAGGCCGGTTCCAGTGCACGGAAGGTCAGGAAGGCGGCCTCCAGGTTGAGGGCTGCATCCTGTCGCCAGATCGCGGCCGTCGTCTCGTGGAGGGAGACCGCGCGCGCCGCGCCGGCATTGTTGACGAGCGTGCGAGCCGTGCCCAGCGCCGCAACCTGCTCTGCCATGAAACGGAGGCTCGCCTCATTCGTCACATCGCAGGCGATGGCGGAGAACCGGTCGGGCTGCTTCAGGTCAGCCAGTGTCGCTTGCAGGGCGGCCGCATCGATATCGACCAGAGCCACGACATCATGGAGATCCGCAAGCCGGGCGGCGATCGCGCGGCCAATATCGCCGGCGGCACCGGTCACCACGGCAACGGATCGGGACATGGCTAATCTCCAAGAATTTGCCGGTCGTCACCATCCCGGTGTTCGACAAGCTGCTGTTTGATATGACGAAGAGTGACGGTGGAGAGCTTGCGGTTGCGATAGGCGACAAGGCTTGCCAGCACGTCCACGACGGCCAGAAAGGCAAACCGCGTGGAGGTCGGGCGGTAGATATTGTCGCCCTCCGGCAGGTCGATGCCGATCACCACTTCGGCGGCATTGGCAACCTCGCTGCCGCTCTGGGTGAGCGCGATCGTGCTGATGCCGTTCTCGTTCGCAAGTTTGAAGCAGCGGATGAGCTCATGGTTGCGCCCGGAAAAGGACGAACCGACGAGAACATCGTTGGAATGGGCCGCGGCGGTGAACATCAGCTGCATGTTGTGATCGCTGCTGGCGGTGACCCTCGATCCCAGCCTGAAGAGCCGGTTCTGAAACTCGTTTGCGATCATCGACGAATTGCCGCCGGAGCCGAAGGCATAGATCATATCGGCCCGCGACAGCCGGTCGGCGGCCTTTTCCAGCACTGCGGGATCGAGCGCCCGGTGGATGAGAAAGAGCGCATTCTGCGCCTTGGTGATGACATCCTCGGCGACATCTGCCGGTTGGGTGCTCTTGGCTTCCGGATTGAGATACCGCACGCCGACAAAGGCCGACTTAGCCAGGCGGACTTTGAAATCCGCAAAATTCTGACAGCCGAGCCTGCGGCAGAAGCGGGTCACGGTGGGTGGCGAGACGTCCGCCTTCTCCGCCAGTTCGATGATCGAGGCATTCACCGCAAAGTCGAAGTCACCGAGCAGGATATCGGCGATCTTCTGTTCGGCGGCAGAGAACTGGCCGCGTTCTTCCTGCAGTAAGGCGAATATGTCCATGATGCTCCAGCCCGTTCAAACCTTTGGTTTGTAGGCTATGCAGTCGATCTCAACCTTGCAGTCAACCATCATGCTTGCCTGCACGCAGGCGCGCGCCGGCGGATGTTCGCCGAAATAGCCTTGGTAGATCTTGTTGAAGCTCCAGAAATCCCGCGGATCGTCCAGCCAGACCCCGCAGCGTACGACATGCTCCACGCCGTAGCCGGCCTCGTGCAGGATGGCGATGAGATTGCCGATCGCCTTGTGCGATTGCTCGACAATGCCGCCCGTGATGATCTCGCCATCTTCCATGGCGACCTGGCCCGAGACATGCAGCCAGCCATCCGCTTCGACGGCCCTGGCAAAGGGGAGACGCTGGCCACCCGCACCGGCCTTTTCGGCCCCGTAACGCTTGATCGACATGACACTCCATGGAAATTATTTTCGTGGATCGTTGACACTCGACCATATTCGCGGGAATTTGACCAGAGTTTTTGTCAATCCATGAAAAGAATTTAGATGAGTGCTCTTACGCGCGATCCCTTCCGCAATCCCTTTCCCGAAAGTGACGGCGCCCGGCATGCCATCTGGGACATGCTGGTCGCGCGCGATATCGATGCCTTCCTTGCCGCGGACTGGAGCATGGTCGCAGACGATTTCATCGAGGAAGGGTTTATCGGCATATCCGGCAATCGGGAGCCCAACCCCGATGCCTGGCGGCTGGCCTTTCCCAACCTCGCCGCCTATCGCGCGGAATGGTTGCGCCAGGCGGAAGATTTCCGGGCCAATTCCTACGGCGAGGAGCCACGCACGGCGATCTTCACGACCACCACGCTGGAAGACATCGAGATTGCCGGGGAAACGGCGCTGGTGCGCAAGAAATTCGATGGCGGCATTGTGAAGAGCGATGGCACGCTGGACGTGATGAAGTGGCAGACACTCTATTACTGCCGGCTCCACGCGGGGCGCTGGAAGATTGCCGGCTTTACCGGCTATCTGCCGAACCCGATGGGCTGAACGTCGTTTCCCAGAGACGCCATTGCCAAGACATGAAAGCAGACCGACGTGCGCATATTCACCGCCGCCCTCGCCACCGAGACCAACACGTTTTCGCCGATCTGCGTCGACCGGCGCGCTTTTGAGGAATCGCTCTACGCGCCGCCGGGTCAGCATCCGGAAACGCCGACCCTGTGCACCGCGCCGCTTACGGTCGGGCGGCGGGTCTGCGCCGTCAAAGGCTGGACGCTGATCGAGGGGACTGCCGCCTGGGCCGATCCGGCCGGTCTGGTCAACCGGCTTGCCTATGAAAGCCTGCGAGACGAGATCCTGAACCAGCTCACATCGGCGCTGCCCGTCGATGCTGTCGTGCTCGGCCTCCATGGCGCGATGGTGGCGGATGGCTATATCGATCCTGAAGGCGATCTTCTGACCCGTATCCGGGAGATCGTCGGCCCCGAAATTCTCGTGTGTGCCGAACTCGACCCTCACAGCCATCTGACGCAAAAGCGCGTCGCAGCAGCCGATTTCTTCGTCGTCTTCAAGGAGTTTCCGCATACTGATTTCGTTGATCGTGCCGAGGACCTCTGGGCGATCGCGGTCGACACCCTGGAAGGCCGAGTTCAGCCGGTCATGTCCGTGTTCGACTGCCGCATGATCGACGTCTTTCCCACGTCGCGTGAGCCGATGCGCAGCTTCGTCGACCGCTTGAAGACGATTGAAGCAAGTGATCCGGATGTCCTGTCGCTCTCAGTCATCCACGGTTTCATGGCGGGCGACGTTCCGGAAATGGGCACGAAGATGATTGCCGTGACGAATGGCAAGCGCGAAAAGGGCGATCAGCTCGCCCGCAGCCTCGGCCTCGACCTCTATGCCCGGCGGGGCACGTACATGATGCCCTGGATCGATGAGACGCAGGCGGTTTCCGAGGCGCTGGATCTGGTCCGCGGCGGCGCAAACGGTCCTGTCGTGATTGCCGATATGTGGGACAATCCGGGCGGCGGAACAGCCGGCGATGCCACCGTCATTCTGGAAGAGCTCCTGGCACGTGGGGCCACCAATGTCGCGATTGGCATGATCTGGGATCCGATCGCCGTGCAGATCTGCATGGCGGCGGGGGAGGGTGCGGAGATCCCGCTGCGCTTCGGTGCGAAGTCCGCGCCCGGCACCGGTCATCCTGTCGATGGGCTGGTGACGGTGATGAAGCTGACGCCGGATGCGCAGATGCGGTTCGGAGACAGTATCGCACCGTTCGGCGATGCGGCGCATATCCGGCTGAAAGGGATCGATGTCATCCTGAGCTCGGTGCGGGTGCAGAGCTATGATCCGTCACTCTTCACCGCGCTTGGCATCAATCCCTTGGAGAAGGACATTCTGGTCATCAAATCGACCAATCATTTCTATGCCGCCTTCTCCAAGATCGCCGCCAATATCCTTTATTGTTCGGCCGGCACGCCCTATCCCAACAATCCGGCGACCAACCCGTACCGGCGGGTCAGGCGCGATATCTGGCCGATCATGGCCGACCCGCATGGAACAGAGGCCGCCTGATCGATGTCATGTGACGAACCATCACTGCCGCCCTTTCCGAAGCCGGCACCGGGCGACCGGCTGGAGGATCTGTCGACCCCCTTGCCGGTGATCGACGAGGACACGCTCTCAGCCAATATCGCCCGCGTACAGGCCTATATGGATGCGCATGGACTAGGGTTTCGGCCGCATATCAAGACTCACAAGATCCCTTCGCTGGCGAGGGCGCAGGTGGATGCCGGCGCCAAGGGCATCAACTGCCAGAAAGTCACCGAAGCCGAGATCTTCGCCGCGGCCGGTTTCCAGGATATCCTCATCACCTTCAACATCGTCGGCGAACAGAAGCTTGCCCGGCTTGCCGCCCTCAACGAGCGCATGTCCGACCTGAAAGTGGTCGCGGACAGCTTGGAGACAGTGGATGGGCTTGCCGCCTTCTTTGCCCATCGTAAGCCGCTGACAGTTCTGGTGGAGTGCGACACAGGCGGCGGGCGATGCGGTGTGCAGAGCCCTGCGGAGGCGGTTGCTCTCGCCCGGCGGATCGTCATCAGCGAAAGCCTCTCCTTCGGCGGATTGGTGACCTATCCGAAACCGAACACGGAACAGGCGGTCGATCGATTTTTCCGTCAAGCCATGGCTGACCTGGCGGCGGAGGGTATCGAATGCCCGATCCGATCGCATGGCGGAACGCCGAGCCTCTATTCCGCCCATCTGGTCACGGCTGCGACGGAACATCGCGCAGGCACCTATATCTACAATGATCGCTCCATGGTCCGCGCCGGCCATTGCGGCTTCGAGGATTGTGCCATGCAGATCCTCGCGACCGTCGTATCGCGTCCGACGCCCGATCGCGCCATCATCGATGCGGGATCCAAGGCTCTGACATCCGATCTGCTCGGTTTTGCCGATTACGGCCATATCCTCGACTATCCCGATGCCCGCATCACCACGCTTTCGGAAGAGCACGGAACCGTGGATCTCAAGGACGTGCGGGGGCGCCGGCCGGACATTGGCGAGCGCATCCGCATCATTCCCAACCACACCTGCGTTGTCTCCAACCTATTCGATGTCATGACCTTTCACCGGAACGGCGTCGTGACACGGGTGGAGGATGTGGCGGCGCGCGGCTTGGTCTGGTAAGCGGCGGTTAGCCGCTGATCACGCTTGCCGGCGGCCCGGCAAGCGCGGCAGAAGCACGGTCAACAGGCCGAGCAGCGGCAGGTAGGAGCAGAGGTTATAGACGAATTCTATGCCTTGCCGATCGGCGAACAGGCCGAGCACCGCTGCACCGATGCCGCCAAAGCCGAAGGCAAAGCCGAAGAACAGACCGGCGATCAGGCCGACCCTACCCGGCACCAGTTCCTGCGCGAAGACGACGATGGCCGAGAAGGCGGAAGAGAAGATGAAGCCGATCACCACCACCAGGATCGACGTCCAGAACAGGTTGGCATGCGGCAGCAGCAGCGCGAAGGGTATGACGCCGAGGATGGAGAACCAGATGACGCTTCGTGAGCCGAATCGGTCGCCAATGGGGCCGCCAAAGAATACGCCGGCTGCCGAGGCGCCGAGGAAGAGGAACAGAAGAAGCTGGGCCTGCTGTACATCAACGCCGAATTTGTGGATCGCGTAAAAGGTGAAATAGCTGGAAAGGCTCGCGAGATAGGCGTTTTTCGTGGCTGTGAGCACGATCAGGATGGCGAGCGTCCAGGCGACCTGCCGGGGCGGCAGCGGCAGGGTGCGGCTGGGGGCGGGGCGACCGGCGGTCTTGCGACGATGGCGCAAAGTCCAGACGCTGACGGCGGAGAGAACGGCAAAACCGAGCAGCGCAATCAGCGAAAACCAGCTCAGCACGGATTGCCCACGCGGAATGACGATGAAGGCGGCGAGCAGCGGCCCGATCGCCGTGCCGGTATTGCCGCCGACCTGGAAGAAGGACTGCGCCAGTCCATGGCGGCCGCCGGAGGCCAGGCGTGCCACGCGGGAGGCTTCGGGATGGAAGATCGCCGAGCCTATGCCGATTAGGCAGGCGCCCAGCACCAGGACGGAGTAATGCCCGGCAAAGGCCAGCGTGAACAATCCCGCACAGGTGCACAGCATGGCGACCGGCAGCGAAAACGGCATGGGCCAGCGATCTGTGACGATGCCGACTGCCGGCTGGAGCAGCGAGGCCGTGACCTGGAAGGCGAAGGTGAGCAGGCCGATCTGCGCAAAGTCGAGCGCGTAATTGTCCTTGAGCAGAGGGTAGAGGGACGTCAGCAGCGACTGCATGATGTCGTTCAGCATATGGCAGAAGCTGGCGGCGAAGATGATGGAGAAGGCGGTCTTTTCGACGTGCCCTCCGACGGCTGTGACGCTTGCCATCCCGATTGTCCCTGTTGACGATACTATCCCCACTGAAATGGGGATCGGCACGCTTGATAGCCGGCTTGTGGCTGGCCCGCTTTTGTGCTGTGGTCGTTCTTTATCGTGAGTGGGCCAAATGCGTCATCTCGATCTCAGTGACCCCGATCGG
The DNA here is from genome assembly GCF_030435705.1 of Rhizobium sp. SSA_523. Taxonomy (NCBI): domain Bacteria; kingdom Pseudomonadati; phylum Pseudomonadota; class Alphaproteobacteria; order Hyphomicrobiales; family Rhizobiaceae; genus Affinirhizobium; species Affinirhizobium gouqiense. Next base: position 851,323 of record NZ_CP129381.1, on the reverse strand, counting down.
CGGCAGGAGGGCGATCCCCATCTTCGCAGCCTGTCCTGGATCGATCAGGCGAATGAGCCGGTGGTGGCGCTGGCGCGGCAATATCCGGCCGGTCTGAGCGTGCCGCGTCATTCGCACACCCGCGCCCAGCTCTGGTTCGCCAGACGCGGCATCGTTCTCGTCAGCACGGATGATCAGCGCTGGATGATCCCGCCCGGCCACGCCCTGATCATCCCTGCCAATGCATGGCATTTCGCCGAAATGATCAGCGCGGTTGAGATGCAGTCGCTCTATGTCGAGCCCATGACGGAAAAGACCAGCATTCCCCGCGTGGTCGAAGTCACGCCTTTGGGTCGCAACCTCATCGACGAACTGGTCGATCAGGATACAAAGCCGGTCACGGAGCGCCGCCTGGCCCTTGTGCAGGAATTGCTGCTGGACGAGTTTCAGCATTTCCCTGAAAGACCGCTGGGACTGCCCTTTCCCCATGATCGCAAGCTGGCAAAGCTCTGTCGGCAATTCCTGGAGGCGCCCTCGGCGCGCACGAGCATCGACGAATGGGCCAGCGCCATGGGCGTGGCAAGGCGCTCGTTCACGCGGCATTTCAGGGCGCAGACCGGGCTGAGCTTCGTCGCCTGGCGTCAGCAGGCCTGTCTCCTCGCATCACTGCCGCGCCTGGCGGAGGGTGAGGCCGTGACCAATGTGGCGCTGGATGCAGGATACGAGAACATAGCGGCTTTTTCGACAATGTTTCGCCGGGTGCTGGGTCGATCACCCAGCACCTATCTCAAATCGCAGCTACCGTAATTCGGGCGGGCCCGGCCGCCACGGCGAGCCTTTGCAGCCCGCGCTGATTCTCAGGCGGCCGACACGTCAGGCGCGTCCAGCCTCTGCCAATCCACCTGTCGCTCAAGCGCCATTCCATCGGCATCGAAAAGATGACAATCGGAAGCGCGGATGCCGGTTTCCACCGGCTGATCTACCCGCACGGGCGCGGATCCGGCCAGCAAGGCACAATAGCTTTCGCCGCTTGGCAGGCTGGCATAGGCAACCGTGTTGACGCCCAGCCTTTCGATGACCGTCGGAGTGACCGTGATCTTCAGGTCGCCGCCGGAGAGGCGCAGATGCTCCGGGCGGATGCCGAGCGTGAGAGGCTTGCCGACGATATCGCTGCGGGGCGCGACCGGAACCGTGATGGTCTGGCCGCCGAAATCGATCGTCACCCCCGCCTCATTGGCGCCTGTGCAGGTCACCGGCAGGAAATTCATCTTCGGATTGCCGATGAAGCCCGCGACGAACAGGTTTTCCGGCTTGTGATAGAGTTCCAGCGGCGCGCCGACCTGGGCGATCTTGCCGGCATTCAGCACCACGATCCGGTCTGCCATGGTCATGGCCTCCACCTGATCATGGGTGACATAGATCATCGTGGCCTTCAGCTCCTGGTGCAGCTTGGAAAGCTCGATCCGCATATCGGCCCGCAGGGCGGCATCGAGGTTCGACAAGGGCTCGTCAAACAGGAAGATCTTTGGTTCGCGCACGATAGCGCGGCCAATGGCGACGCGCTGCCTCTGGCCGCCGGACAACATGCCGGGCTTCTGCTGGAGCCGCTGGTCGAGCTGGAGCACCTTGGCGACGGCCTCCACCTTCTCGCGGATTCGTTCGTCCGGCAGGCGCTCGACCCGCAGCGGAAATGCGATGTTTTCAAAAACCGTCATGTGCGGATACAAAGCGTAGGACTGGAAGACCATGGCAATGCCGCGTTGAACCGGCGGCTTGTCGTTGACGCGCACCCCGTCGATGATGATGTCGCCGGAACTGGTGGAGTCCAGGCCCGCGATCATCCTCAGCAGCGTGGATTTGCCACAGCCGGAGGGGCCGACAAAGACGACGAATTCGCCATTCTTCACTTCCAGGCCGACGCCTTTCAGCACTTCGAAGTCCCCGTAGAACTTCTGTACCTTTTCGAGTTTTAGCTGTCCCAATGTATTCAGTCTCCGTTCGCCGCAACGATCGGCCTCGGCGGAAGGGGAAGGGGAGACGGGTGGCGCGCATCTGATTGGCGCCACCCGGCCTGGTCTTACTTGTACTGCTCGAGATCCGCAGCGGCCTTCTTCAAGGCGGCCTCCGGCTCGGCCTGACCGGTTACAACTGACTGGACCATGGCGATGATGACGTTCTGGAATCCCTTGTAGTCGGTGAAGAGCGGCTCGGGACCACCATAGGTGATGCCGTCGATCAACGGCTTCCAGAAAGGATCCTTGGCAACGAAGGCATCGACCTGGGCAGAGGGGCGAAGCGGTGTGAGGCCGGCATCGCCCTGCAATTCATATTCGCCCTGCGGGGCAGGAGAGGTGATGAACTTGGCGAATTCGATCGCCTTCTCCTCGACGCCCGAATCCTTGAAGACGGCCAGGCTGTCGGTGATCAGCAGCGTGCCTTCGCCTTTGGCCTCAGGGCCGAGTGGCAGCGGTGCGATCCCCCAATTGATCTTGGTCGCCTTCAGCCGCGAGGCGGCGCCGGAGCCGGACTGGATCATGCCGACCTTGCCGTCGAGGAAGATGGCGCGGATCTCGTTCTGCTCGTAGGCTGTCGCGCCTTCGACCGAATAGGGCGTGATATCCTTGTAGGCCTTCAGGGCGGCCAGGACCTGCGGGCTGTCGATCGTGATATTGCCCTTGTCGTCGATCACCCTGCCGTTGTTCGTATACACCCAATGCATGAACTGGTGCATGGTGTTGTCGAATGTCTTGGCCGGCAGACCATAACCGGCAATGCCGGTCTTCTCCTTGATCTGCTTTGCGAAAGCGATCTCTTCCGCCCAGGTCTTCGGCGGCGTTTCGGGATCGAGGCCGGCCTGCTTGAACAGGTCCTTGTTCCAGTAGAGCGCCTTGGTGGAGAAGGCGATCGGGACGCCCCACTGCGTGCCCTCGAAGGTCACGGTATCAACGATGTTCGGGTAATAGGACTTCTTCTCCTCATCCGTCATCGGAACGGGGACGATCAGATCGTTCTGGGCAAATTCCTTCAGCGTGCGGGAACCGACATAGGCCATGGCGACCGGCGTGCCGGCTGCGGCGAGCGTCGTGGCCTTGTCCTGGCACTGGGCCCAGCCCACGACTTCCGGGGCGACCTTCCAACCCGGATTCTTGCCTTCCCACTCCTTGATATATCTTTCGTGGATCGGATCGATCTTGTCGCCGCAATAGATCCAGGAAATTTCCTGATCCGCGGCCTGCGCTGCGATGGGGCTCAGCATGGTGGTGCCCACCAGTGCTGCGGCGTAGATCCCAGTCTTGAACGACATTGTCATCAGTATGCTCCCATTCTTAGAGGTTGTTTATTGTTTCACCGCGCCGGCGGTCAGGCCGCTGACGAGATAGCGTTGCAGGAAGAAGATCACGATCATGGCCGGCGCGATGCCGACGAAGCTCGCGGCCATCAACTCGTTCCAGATGACCTCCTGGCGGCCGAAATAGGCATAGAGGCCGACCGGCAGGGGCATGTATTCGCTCTTGGCGTTGAAAGTGAGCGCGAAGATGAATTGCTGGGCATAGGAGCCGATGAAGGTGGTGATCGCGACGACGGTAATGCCGGGCATGGCGATGGGCAGGATGACACGGCGCAACGTGTAGAAATGGCTGGCGCCATCGACATAGGCGGCCTCGTCCAGTTCGCGCGGGATGCGCATCATGTAGGTGCGCAGAAGCCAGATGGCCGAGGGAATGAGGAAGGCGACGCCAGGAACGATCATGGCGAAATAGGTGTTGAGCACGCCGATTTCGCGCATCAGCCGGAACAGCGGGATCAACAGCACGGCGCCGGAGAACATGTTGACGGCCAGAAAGGCGCCGAGCAGCGTTCCGCGTCCGCGGAAGTTGAAGCGCGCAAAGGCATAGGCCGCCGGCACGACGAGGCACAGGACGACGATGGTGACGATGGTCGAGATGAAGAAGGAGTTGAAGATATAGCGGCCGAACCCCGGCACACTCTCCCACATCGTCACATAGGCGCGCAAGGAACCATTCTGCGGGATGAACCGGTAGGGGGACGAGAACAGCTGGCTGAGCGGCTTCAGCGAGACGAGGAAGCCCTCGACGAAGGGCGCGAGAACGAAGGTCAGGAAAGCGGCGATGCCGCAATAAATGCCGACCAGCTCGTACCAGCGATAGCGATTGATCAGCTGTACAGGCTGTTTCATTGCTTTTCTCCCGAGGAAAGCCGGCTGGTGACGCGGAAATAGCAGAGGCAGAAGATCGACAGGAAGATGCAGATCATCACCGCCCGGGCAGCCCCCTCGCCATATTTCTTCGAGCCGATCGCGGTGCGGTAGGTGTCGATGATCATCGTCGTGGTTTCGCCATTCGGCCCACCCTGGGTCAGGATCCAGATGATATCGAAGGAATTGAACGTGGCGATCAGCGACAGCATCGACATGGTGATCATCGAGGGGACGAGCAGCGGCAGGGTGATGCGGCGGAAGCGGTAGAAACGGCCGGCGCCATCCGTCCAGGCAGCTTCGTAGAGATCCTGCGGGATCGCCTGCATGGCCGCCAGCATAAAGAGCGTGACCATGGGCACGCCGATCCACACATCGGTCACGACCGTTGCCCAGAATGCCGTCGAGCCATGGGCGAGGAAGGCAATCGGCCCGTCGCTCAGGCCGGAGCGCTGCAAAAGCCCGGATATCATGCCGAACTGGCCGTTATACATCCAGCCCCACATGAAGATGCCGATCGCCATCGGCACGATCCACGGCGGCATGGTGAGGACGCGAAACAGGGCGCGACCGGGGACGGCGGCATTCAGCATGGTCGCGCCGAACGTGCCGATGATCATCTTGATCGAGACGGAGAAGAAGGTCCACACGAAGGTGCGGATGATGACCTCGGCAAAGGTGCCGTTGAAGATCTTGTCATAATTGTCCCAGCCGACCCAGTTCGTCGTCTTCTTCAGCGAGGCATCGGTGAAGGAGAGGATGAAGGTATCGACAAGGGGATAGGCGACGATGGCGCAGACATAGAGAAGCGCCGGCGCCAGCAGGATCCAGGCAAACAGGACGGCGCTACGTTTGGCGTGCATGGCTCGCCTCCTTTAGGCCGATTTCGCCTGGGCCGCGTCATTCTCGCCATGCAGGCAGGCATCGTATCGGTGCCAGACGGGCGCAAGATCGACGACTTTGCGGCTTTGCCGCGCCTCGTCCATGGCCAATGCCAGAATGCCGGCCTCGATGGCATCGAGCGCCGAGACGGGCAAGGCCGCACCCGTTGTGATATGCGCCAGCACATCGGCGGCCATCTGCTCATCCGCGCCGTAATGATGCGAGGTGGTCGACGGCGCCTGATAGGTGTTGGCCAGACGCTTCTCACTTGTATGGGCGTCATGCACGTCGAGGAAGCCGCGAACGAAATCGCCTTCCGCCATGCCCTTGGAGCCGATCACGCAGAAGCGGCGGAACTCGTCCGGCACGTTCAGATTGGTATGGAATGTCATGGAGGCGCCGGATTCATATTCGACGATCGCGGTCTGGAAATCGATGATATCGCCATCGCTGTCGAACACCTTGTCGGCGCCCATCCAGCCGCTCGGCTTGCGATGATAGACTTCGAGATCGTTCACGCCGGACTGGCTGGGCGCATTGCCGGGGACGAAGCTCTTGCGGCCGCCGAAACTTGCCACAAAGCGCGGGCGCGATCCCATGACGCCGTTGTAGAGATCGAGATCGTGGCAGCATTTCTCCAGCATGAAACCGCCGGCATAGCGGCTGTATCGCCGCCAGTCGCGCATGAAGAAGGCACCATGATAGGGCGCGATATGTTCGGACGCCTCGATGGAGGCGATCTCGCCGAGCATGCCATTGGCCTGGGCCTCACGCAGATCGCGGTAGAGCGGCGAATATCGCAGCACCAGGCCGACCAGCAGGCGGTCATGGCCAAAGGTATGCAGAAGGCTGGCGAGCGCGAGGCTTTCCTCGATGGAAACGACGATAGGCTTTTCCGTGAAGACCGTCAGTCCGGCCTCGAGCCCGATCCGGATATGCTCCAGATGCAGGTGGTTGGGAGAGCCGATCATCAGAAGGTCGAATTCTTCGCCCGCAATCAGCGCCTCAGGCGTGGCATAGCTGCGCCCCGGCGAGATGCCGGCTTCGGTCAGCCGCTCCAGCCCGGCAGGTGCCGGATCAACATAGCCAACGATTTCGAAGGCAGGGTCGATCTGCCGGAAGATGTGCCCGAGATATCCCAGACGGAATCCCAGTCCGATGATGGCGACCTTCATAGCGTGGCCAGCTCCCCATTTTCGTAATTATTTTTCATAGACTGTGATAGCGAAACCCGTCAGTCAACTGGAAAATCGATATATCAGCGGCATCGTGAAATTCATTTTCATACCACGGGCGAGTTCGATTGCGGGCCAATCAGGAAGTTCCTGACGCCCCGAACGGCCACCAAACCTTTTGCTTGTTAACATTTGATACCAAAAAAAGGCCAATCGTCTAGCTGAAACGAGGCGTCGTAGTTGCGCTCTTTGATAAATTACTGAAAACGCAGGCTTCTTTCTTTAGGAGCCTGCTGAGCGAACAAGATCAGCCTTACCAATTGCGCTTTTGGAACGGTATTGGTATTGTCTGCAGCTTCAGGGAGCGGCGCGGCCATGGCCACAAGACGGATGCGGAATGCGAAGAGCAAAGCATGAGTGACGCAAGATGAGTGACACTGCCAATGATGCGGTGCCCTTCTCGCAGCTTCAGTCAGCGAGCGGCGGGCCACTATATGTCAAGCTCAAGAAGATGATCGAGCAGGCCATGGCGGATGGCAGGTTGCGGCACGGCGATGCGCTTCCGGCCGAACGCGACATTGCGGATTCCGCGGCGATCTCGAGGGTAACCGTCCGCAAAGCGATCGACGAGCTCGTCGATCAGGGATTGCTGGTGCGTCGGCGCGGCTCCGGCACATTCGTCGTCAAGCCCGTCCCGCGCATGCAGCAGCCCCTGACGCGCCTCACGTCCTTTTCCGAAGATATGCGCAGGCGTGGAATGTCGGCGGGCTCGCAATGGCTGGGCCGTGGTCTTCATCATCCGACGCCCGAGGAAACAATGGCCCTCGGTCTGTCCGGCTCGGCGCGCGTGGCACGGCTCGTCCGTCTGCGCACGGCCAATGACATGCCGATCGCGCTCGAACGTACCAGCCTGCCGGACGACCTTCTTCCGGAGCCGGACAGCGTGGACAATTCCCTCTATCAGGCGCTGTCCGCTCGCGGCATCCGTCCGGTTCGCGCCAATCAGCGCATTTCGGCGACGCTGCTGAAGGAGGATGAAACCGAGCTTCTGGGTGTGGCGCCGGGTGCCGCGGCCTTGAGTGTCCAGCGCATTGCCTATCTCGATTCCGGCCGGGTCATGGAAATCTCGACCGCCCTCTATCGCAGCGACGCCTACGATCTCGTTGCAGAACTGACAATCGGCGCCTGACGCCGCACATGAAATGGAAAGGCCTATTCTATGACTTCGATCATGCGACAGGAGATCGACCAGATCCCGCAGGTTGCCGCACATCTTCTTGAGAGCCAGTCGCGGCTTCTCGCCGATGCCGGACAGGCGCTGCGGGACAAGGATCCTGCCGTCGTCGTGACCATTGCCCGCGGCTCGTCCGATCATGCTGCTCATTTTCTGAAATATGCCATCGAGCTTGAACTCGGCGTGCCGGTTGCGTCACTCGGTCCCTCGCTCGCTTCGATCTACGAGGTGCCGCTCAAGCTCTCGCGGGCTGCGGCGCTGGCCGTCTCGCAGTCGGGCGCCAGCCCGGATATTGTGTCGCTTGCCAAGGCGACAGTGGATGGCGGCGCCTTCACGATCGCACTCGCCAACACGGTTCCCTCACCGCTGAGCGAGGCGTCCAGCCTGGCGATCGACATTTCGGCGGGACCGGAAATTGCCGTCGCAGCGACGAAATCCTTCGTCAACTCCATCGTCTCCGGCCTTGCGATCCTTTCGCACTGGAAGAATGATCCCTCGCTCAAGGCAGCGGTCGAAGCTCTGCCGGATCACTTCGACCAGGCTCTCGGCCTCGACTGGAGCGGCGCGATCGATGCGCTGGCGAAGGCGGAATCCCTTTACATGCTGGGTCGCGGCCCGAGCCTTGCCATAGCCTCGGAAGCGGCGCTGAAGTGCAAGGAAACCTGCGAACTCCACGCGGAAGCCTATTCCTCCGCAGAGGTTTTGCATGGGCCGGTCTCGCTTGTGGCGGAGGCCTTTCCTGTGCTGGCCTTTGCGGCGCGTGACAAGGCCGAAAACTCGATCATTGCCACGGCGTCGAAACTGGTCGCCAAGAATGCTGCGGTCTACGCCACATCCGAAGCCGGCGAGGGCCTTGCGAGACTGCCCTTTGTCAAGACGGGACATCCGCTGACCGATGCGCTGTGCCTGATCATTCCCTATTATGGCATGGTTGAGCAATTGTCGCGGCAACGCGGGTTCAATCCCGACAAGCCTGCCGCTCTGCAGAAGGTAACGGTAACGCAATGACGGATTCCTTCGCGCTTGCCGCCGGTCAAATCTTCGATGGCGAAACTCTATGGCACGATCACGCGCTCCTCGTGCGTGAAGGCCGGGTCGAGGCGATCGTGCCGCAGCAAGCGGTGCCGGAGACCGAGCGGCGTCATGCCCTGGGCGATTGCCTTGTCGCGCCGGGCTTTGTCGATCTGCAGGTGAATGGCGGCGGCGGTGTGCTGTTCAACAATGACCCGAGTGAGAGCGGTATCGCGACCATCTGCAAGGCCCATGCCGCTTTCGGCACAACGGCACTGCTGGTGACGCTGATCACCGACACGGTGGAGATTCGCGAGACGGCCCTGGTGGCCGGGCGCGCTTGCGCTTCGGCTCAGGTGCCGGGCTTTCTGGGCCTGCATCTGGAGGGGCCGCATCTGTCGCTGTCTCGCAAGGGAACCCATGATCCCGCTCTTATCCGGCCGATGTCGCAGGAGGATCTTCAGCGTCTGATCGCTGCTGCGGGCAGTTTCGGCAAGGCGCTGATCACCATTGCGCCGGAAAGCGTGACACTGGAGCAGGTAAAAGCCTTGAGCCGGGCGGGCTATGTCATCAGCCTGGGTCACACGGACACAAGTGCACAGCAGGCTGGGGCCTATGCCGATGCGGGGGCATCGATGGTGACTCATCTCTTCAATGCCATGAGCCAGTTCGGCAACCGCGAGCCGGGCCTGGTTGGCGCCGCCCTGCAGGATGGCCGCCTCTCATGCGGGCTGATCGCGGACGGATTCCATGTCGATCCGGTTTCGATGAGCGTCGCTCTGCGCGCCAAGCTTGGTCCCGCCCGCATCTTCCTGGTGACCGATGCCATGTCGACCATCGGCACGGAGGATGACGGTTTCGAACTGAACGGCCGGAAGGTCTACCGCAGCGGCGGGCGGCTGACCTTGGCAGACGGAACCCTGGCGGGTGCCGATATCGACATGCTCTCCTGCGTCAGGTTCGTGCATGAGCGCCTCGGCCTGCCGCTGACGGAAGCGCTGCAAATGGCGTCTCGCTATCCCGCCGAAGCGATCGGCGCATCGGGCAAAGGCATGCTGACCCCTGGAAGCGATGCCGATCTGGTGGTTCTCGACCCCAAGCTCGCGCTGCGATCCACCTGGATATCCGGCAGGATCGTCGCCGGTTCCGCAACGGAGCCAACCCTGTCATGATCGTCTGCTTTGATATTGGCGGCACAACGATCAAAGGTGCGCTCGCTTTCTCGCCGGACGATGTGCGCCCTGTGCCGCGCCAGGCCACGCCGCTCAACGATTTCGCTGCATTCGTGGCGGTCTTGCAATCGGTGATCGATCTGGCGCCGGAGCGGCCGGCCTGTGTGGCGCTCTCCATTGCCGGTATTATCGATCCCGATACGGGTCGCGCCGTTGTCGCCAATGTGCCCTGCATCCACGGACGACCCCTGCAGCAGGATCTGGAGGCGGCGCTTGGCCTGCCGGTGCTGGTGGCCAATGATGCGGATTGCTTCGTGCTTGCCGAAGCCGGCATAGGGGCGGGCAGGGGCCACCGGGTCGTTTTCGGCGTGATTTTCGGCACGGGCGTCGGGGGCGGGCTGGTCATCGATGGTCAGCTGATCAATCGCGACGGCGGCTTTGCCGGCGAATGGGGCCATGCGCCGGTCGCCGCCACGCAAGCCGGCACGCCGCCGGCCCATCTTCCCCGGTTCCAGTGCGGCTGCGGCCTGCAAGGCTGCCTCGATGCCACCTGCAGCGCCAGGGGGCTGGAGCGGCTGCACCATCATCTTCACGGCGAGACCCGGACAAGCGAGGAGATCATCCGGGCCTGGGAAAGCGGGGATGGCAATGCCGCACGCACGATCGATGTGGTTGTCGATGTTCTGGCCGGGCCGCTTGCGCTGGTTGCCAATGTCACCGGCACCACGATCATCCCGGTCGGGGGCGGGCTCTCCAATGCTGAGAGCCTGCTGACGGCGATCGACGAGGCCGTGCGCGCCCGCATTCTCCGCCGCTTCGATCGGCCGCTTGTCGTAAAGGCGGCCTGCACCGTCGAGCCCGGACTGATCGGCGCGGCTATTCTGGGCCTGTCTATGGGCGGTCGGCCCTGATCACCCGACCGCTATCGGGAAATGAACGGGTCCAAACCGGTGGATGCCGCATGGCGTGTAGCTCAAGCATTGTTCCAGGCCGGCGAGCTTTGCGGCAAGCCACAGCAGCGACAGGCCCATTTCGGTCCCCTGAAGACCGGGGGGATGGCCCGTCGCGAAAGGCAGGCCACGTCCAGCCTGCCAGAGCGGGGCGAGGGTGAGGATGATGTCCTCGGCGATCGACTGGGCTTCACTGCGCCGATGCGAGGTTTGCTGCAGACAGAGAAGCAGCGGATGGACCGTATCCAGGAGATTGCACGCGGTCATATGATCGCCGGCAAAACCGTCATGGTCGCGGTAGTTGCGGATCACCGAATCGATGGCCTGTTCCGGATAGGGAAGGGCGAGACCGAATTGCGCATAGGATCCTCGGGTCAGGCGGTAGAAGCCATTGACCGGCTGCAGCAGGCCCTCCTTGGCGGTTTCATGACCCCAAAGGCCGGTGCGCCGGTCACATTGTGCCAGAAGCCAGCCGAACAGCGCATGCCGATTGTCTCCGCCGCCGAAATACCGCGCATTGATCGACAGACCGGTGGCGATTGAATCGACGGTTGCGCCGCTATGCCAGGCACGGGTCTGCCAGGGAAGTCCGTCCAGCCAGGCCACAAGCTCTGCCGCGGAAAGCCTTTCGACCGCTCTTATGGGAAATTGCGGGGCAGACCCCAGGCATTCCAGCGCATACGTCACCGCCAGAAGATTATAGAGAGCGGTCGGATCTGCGGCGAGCGGCCCTCCAACAGGTTTCCCCGGCTCAGGAAAGAGGCCAGTTTCTTCATCCTGGAGTGAGCGGAGATATGTCACAAGATCGGACCTGTCGCCCGCTTCATCGGTCGCGCCGAAGGCTGCCGATATCTCGATGACATCGCAGAGATGCCGAAGCGTGGAGACAGGTCGGCCGCTGGCGTCGGGAGAGGAAAAGGCCGAAGGAGAGAGATGGGACGAGGGAGAGCGGCGGGCGTCGCCGGAACGGGCATGGTCGATGACCGACCGCCAGTCCCGCTGCGCTGCGGCATTGAGATCCAGAAGCCGTTGCTCCGCCAGGCTGCGGGACGAGGGGGGCTTTGGACGACGCGACTTCAGCACGCGCGCCGGAACGCCGCCGGCAATGGAGAAAGGCGGAATATCCTGCGAGACGACGGCGCCTGCCGCGACAATGCTTCCTGTTCCGATCCGCACCCCATCCAGGATCACCGCATTGGCGCCGATCCAGACATTGTCCTCGATCTCGATCCCCTTCGATGTCAGAGGCTGGCGGAAGATCGGCGTGTCGAGGTCATCGAAACCGTGATTGAAGCCGACAATGCTGACATGGGAGGCAATTCGCACGTCATTGCCGATCGTCACTCTGCCGGAGAGACAGGCATAGGGATTGACCGAGACATTATCGCCGAGCTTTATGTCGCCCCTGACGATGGCATGACCGGCAATCCATGAGGCATGCCCCATGCTGAGCCGCTCCGTATGGACCTCGGCCTTCTCGGCAATATAGACATCTGGCGCGAAATGCGCGCCGGCGGCGATCTCCAATGCGCGCAATCGCGTCTGATGCGAGGGATCCTCGATATCGCTTCTGGACCGCTCCCAGGTGAGAATGTTCAGCCGGTTGCGACGGTCATCGATGCCCGCCGGCTGATCCTGCGCCTCCACCATACGTCACCCGATATCAAAGGCTGCAACGCGGCGGCCCGTTTGCCGGAACAGTGTCTCGAGCGCCGTTGGATCAGGCGCGGGAGGAGGATTGTCGAGAAAGCCCATTCCTGCGCTGCGTGGCAAGGCGCAGGCGGCCGTAACAAGGATTGTTTCTCCGGCCGGGATCGTGCCGCGCAACTGCGGCAGGATTGTTCTCGCGTGCAGGAGATTGGTATTGGCGATCGGCAGATGCGCGCGCCCCTCCCGCTTGTCGGCCGCCAGATCGACAATCGCAGTGACATCCTCTTTGCCGAACCAGACGGCACGACCGCTCTCCGACTGCGACGTGTCGCGTGCGAAATCGGCGCGCGCAATGGCAAAGCCGCCTTCGATCGTCATCAGCGGACGAGGCGTCTGCACCTTGTGCAGCCGGATATGCCAGGGGGCGGCCGGCAGAAGATAGGTTTCGATCACCACATCCGCATAAGGCCGCCACCGCGAGAAAAGAGCGCTACCGGCGATCAGCGCCTCGTCCAGGGTCTCGCGCATCCGGAAATGCACGCCGTCATCGGAGAGGCCGAGCATGCCATCGAAGGACGCGGCGTCGAAGTGGCGGTCGTTTGCCTCGATATTGAAGGTGTAGCGGGTGGAATAGACAAATTTCGCATATTTTTCATTGGAGCCGCGCATCTTGTCGTGCTCCTGGCCGGACGCAAGGACGACGATGTTCCCCTGTGTATGCATGGCCACCATGCCGGGCTTTTCCAAGGGGACAGCGTCGTCAAAGACGGGCGCATTCGCTTCCTCTGCCAGCCAGAAGGGGTGGTCCTCCGGCAAGGCCAGGGCCAGGAAGAATTTCAGCGCCCAGTAGGGTGAGCCGGCGGAGTTGTAACTCTCGCTCATCAGGAGGTTCGGGTAGCCGTACCCGACAGACAGCACGCGGTCGCGATCTGCGATCGGCAGCTGCGACCAGTATCGGATGTGGCGCAGGTAATAGCCCTTGATCTCGCCCCAGGGCAGCGCCTCCAGATCCGCAAAGGCGAGCGCTGCCCAGAAGCCGCCGGCGGCGAAACGATAGGTCTGGCTGCGGCCGAAGGCCAGCGCTGCCCCGTCCGGGCCATACCAGTGGCGGATATCCGGTGCGAACCGCTTTGCGCGGGCCAGGAGCCGCTCGTTCCGGGAAGGGTCATCCTTGCAAAGGGTCGCGTAAATGAGGCCATAGAAATGCATGGCAAATGGGATGTAATGGTCGACACGCCGGACCGGACCATCGCGATACCAGCCATCACCGATGTCGAAGGCTTCCAATTCGTCGAGATAGGCCTCCGTCTTCGACCGGTCGTAGCTGGCGCCGATGCGGGTAAGGCCCAGATCGACAAGGACCCGGAAGAACTTCCAGTTATTGTCCACATAGTCTCGATCGCGCGCGGCAAGGAGATAGGCTTCGATCCTGCGTTTTGCCGAGGGTTCAAGCGGTTCGAAAACATGGTCTGGCACAAGCGCCAGGGCAAAGCCGATGGCCGCCAGCTCGACCAGGCGCTGGTTGCGGTCGCCGACATCCCCCCAATATTCGGGATGGTCCGGATCGGTGCCATTCGCCAGGCCTTTGCGGTACAGATCCCAATGCGGAAACGTGCCGCCGCCGGCAACGAAAGGGACAATGCCCCAAAGCGGCCGTGCAAAGCCTTCGAGATCTGCGGCAGCATGATCGAAGATCGCGCCAGCCGCCGAAAGCCGCACCCGGGCGCCGCCCTCGGAGAAATAGGGAAGCAGCGGATCAAAGAGGTCCAGCAGTGCCTTCTGCAGGTCCGCACGGCTCTTCAAGGGATTGCCGTTCAGGGCATTGGCGCGGGCGGGATCATACATTCTGGCACTCATATCTTCATGACAGGATCGCATATGCGGCGGGGCTAGCTGACCACCGTGACCGGCACGGACCGGTTTCAGTGGCACATTCCCATGCATCGGTTGTCGGCAGGCAAGAGCGGTCCCGCTGAAGCTTGCGCTGCGCGGGACCGCCGGGAAAGGATCAGCGGATGGCCTTCACGCCCTCGGTCATGTCCTTCAGGCCCTGATCGACGGGAACATTGTCGGTCATGATGGCATCGTGGACGCGGTTGAGAACCACTTCGATCTTGGCGGCGTTCGGGTTCACAGCCATTTCGAGGTAGGACTTGCCGGCCTTCAGTGCCGTGCGGCTCGCCTCGTCCTGCGGGAAGCCCGGCAGGCCGGCAATCTTCGCCGCGACGTCGTCGGACCGGATTGCAGGGATGGTGCCGGTTTCGGCAATGATCTTGGCGCCTTCCGGACCGGCCGCGAACTTGATGAAATCGAGCGCCGTATCCTTGCGCGCCGAATTGGTATTGACCGAAAGCCCTGCCAGCTGCGCCGCGGTCGTGCCGGCTGCAACGCCTTCAGGATGCGGGAAGCTGACGATTCCCCAGTTCGCGCTCTTGGACTCGCCGCTCTTGACCTTGGCGATCTGGGTGCCGATGAACCAGGTGCCCATGGGGAGCATGCCGATCGTCCCATTGAAGAAGAGCGCCGAATAATGGGTGTTCGAGGTCTTCAAAGACGCGTAGGACGGGATGGCACCGCTCTTCTGCAATGCGAGCGCCCGGTCGTACCACGGCTTCAGGAAGTCATACTGACCTTCCACCAGCGTATGTTTGCCGTCCTGAATGCCGGGCAACTGAACCGTCGACCGCCAGGTGTGCAACAGGGCGCCATAGACCTTGTTGGCCCCAAAACCGCTTTTCAGCTTCTCCGCAATCTCATCGAATTGCTTCCAGGTCATGTCATTGGTCGGATAGGCCACGCCGGCCTTGTCGAAAACATCCTTGTTGTAATAGACGACCCAGAAATCCGAACGGAAGGGAAGGGCATAGATCTTGCCGTCGATCGTCAGCTCATCGAGAAGACCGCCATAGGCTGCCGGATCGATTTTGGCCTCGGTAATGGTGTCGTTCAGCGGCGCGATATTGCCGGCCTTCACGAGCGTTGCGTAACCCGGCACATCCTTGATCGTCACGACGTCGATATCGGTGGCGCCGCCGGTCAGCTGGGTGGCGATCATCTGCGTGTAGTCCTGCGAGCCGAGATCGACATGCTCGAACGTCACATTCGGATGTTTGGCCTGATAGGCCTCGATCAGCGGCTTGTAATAGGCAACCTTGTCCCAATCCCAAAGCGCCCATTTGAGGGTTACCGGCGCTGCGGATTGCGCAAGGGCTGCGCTTCCCATTGAAGCCGCCATGCCCAATCCGGCGGCGGCGGCGATCATTGATCTCGACAGGATATCCAGTTTCATACTCATTCTCCTTCCCTGATTTAATGAGGCAGGTGGCGCTCAAGCCGCCTGCGGCGTCCTATGGTCCTGCTAATCCTCCCGAACCGTGGCCAGAACCTCTGCCACCGCCCCGCGTGCGCCGAATGCCACGGCGAACATTCCGAGTGAGAAATTGACGGTCACCGGAAGAAAGACGGAGACCGGGTAGAAAGCGATATGCGCCAGCCAGAGGCCGCCGACGAAAAGAAGTGCTGCCAGCATCGGCAGCGGCCGCAAAAGCGTTGCAAGGGCTGCCAGTCGCACGGTCTGCCAGATGGAGAGGCGGCGTCCGACGCTGATCATGACCGCATAGGGAAGCATGATGGCGACGAAAGCGGTGGCGACGAGGCTCATGGCCAAGGGCGCAGCATAAAGAAGCGTGTCCCGTGCGGCGGCGCCATAGCTGACGACCGCATAGACACAAAGAGCCAGGACCAGCGCGCCGGACAGGCCGATCTGCAGCGAGCGCAGGGCATAATCACGCATGGCTTCGAGAAACTCGCGCAGCAGATACACGTTGCGATCTTCCGCCATGGATCGGCAGATGCGTGCCGTCGCGAAGGCGGCCGCCGGCAGCGTGACGATTGGCAGGCTGGCCAGCAGGAAGAGCAGGTTCAACTTGACGAGTTCCCACCATTCGCGGCCAATGATCTCGAAAAACAGCGCGAGCCCGGTCTTCTTCGGCGCATCCTTGGCGATGCCCTTGCCTTCCCTGGTCCACAATGCCTCCAGCCATTGCATGCCGCTTCTTCTCCGCTTGCCGCTTAATAGAGAATGGATCGTTCGGTCTTGGGATCGAACAGCTGCGCATTGGTCATATCGGCCGTCAGCGTGATGTCGTCGCCGATGCGCGATCGAAAGCGCGGCGAAACCCGGGCGATCAGGGCGCGTCCCGCGGCGATGAGGTTCAGGTGGATTTCCGATCCCATCGGTTCCGCCAGTTCGACGACCGCCCTGAATGGCGCCGTATTGGCCGGATCGATGTCGCCCGGTGCCAGTTCGTGGAAATTTTCCGGCCGGATGCCGAGGACGATTTCCTTGCCCACGTAGGGCGCAATCCGCCCCGCATTGAAGCTGGCGGGAAGCGGAAGCCTCTGCCCATCGACGATGGCCACGAAACGCTCCCCCTCGCGCTCGATCATCGCGGGCAGCAGGTTCATTTGCGGCGCTCCGATGAAGCCGGCGACGAACATGTTGACGGGCCGGTCATACAGGTTCTGCGGCGTATCCACCTGCTGGATATGACCATCTTTCATCACCACGATGCGGTCCGCCATGGTCATGGCTTCCACCTGGTCGTGGGTGACGTAGATGAAGGTCGCGTCCAGCCGCTTGTGCAGCTTGGTAATTTCGGCGCGCATGGTTCCGCGCAGCTTGGCGTCGAGATTGGAGAGCGGTTCGTCGAGCAGGAAGACCGCCGGATTGCGAACCATGGCGCGACCAAGCGCCACGCGCTGACGCTGGCCGCCGGACAAAGCCTTGGGCTTCCGGTTCAGCAGATGCGTGATGTCGAGGATTTTCGCCGCCTCCTGCACCTGCCGGTCGATCTGATCGCGCGGCGCCTTGCGGAGCGTGAGGCCGAAGGCCATGTTCTTGTAGACCGTCATATGCGGATAGAGCGCATAATTCTGGAAGACCATCGCAATGTCGCGATCCTTCGACGGGACGTCATTCATCAGATCGTCGCCGATCATCAGTTCGCCGCCGGAGATTTCCTCCAGTCCGGCGATCATGCGCAGCGTCGTGGATTTACCGCAGCCGGACGGCCCGACGAGAATGATGAATTCCTTGTCGGCGATTTCCAGGTCGATATCGTGCACCACCGTCAGTGCGCCGAAGGTCTTGTTCAGTTTTTTCAGCGAGATGCTGGCCATTATCCCCTCACGCGATCACCAATAGGAAGACCAGCGGCGCGACAGGCGCGTCAGTGCTTCCATGTAATAATAGTCCCCCCAGGATACGCACTCGTCGACGCCTTCGCCGCGGCAGGTATTGTGCGGGGTCTTCCTGGAATAGGTGCCATGCAGGACCAGGCCGTTCGATAGGGCCGGGTCCTTCACGGCATAGGCTTCCGTCAGGCTCTTCATCATCCGCCGGGCCAGATCGCGGTAGCGCTCTGCCTCCTCCGGCTCGACCAGCTCCGCCATCTCCAGGAGGCCGCAGGCCGTGATGGATGCGGATGAGCTGTCACGCGGCTCGTCCGAACCTTCGGTGAAGATCAGGTCCCAATAGGGAACGAGATCCGCCGGCAGTCTTTCGAGATAAAACCGCAGCAGGCGCTCGAAGGCTTCTCTGTAGGCCGGCAGCCGCTCGTAGCGATAGGAGAGCGCCATGCCCGCAATGCCCCAGGCCTGGCCGCGCGCCCAGAAGCTGTCGTCGCTATAGCCCTGCTTGGTGGCGCCACGCACCGGGGCGCCGGTTTCCGGATCCATGTAGAAGGTATGATAGGTTGAATCGTCAGGCCGGACCGAATTGGCAAGCGTGGTGCGCGCATGGGTCAGTGCGATTTCGCGATAGCGCTCATCGCCCGTTTCGCGCGTTGCCCAGTAGAGCAGCGGCAGGTTGAGCAGGCAGTCGATAATATAGCGGTACTCATCGGGATTGCCCTTGCGGCCCCAGGCCTGAATGAATTGGCCCACCGGCTGGTAGCGCTCAATGAGCTGGTCGGCCGCCAGGAGCGCCGCCTTGCGCCCGTCTTCGTCGCCCACCAGTTTCCACGCCGCGATGCAGGAGGGCGAATATAGGAAGCCCATGTCGTGGTGATCGGTCTCGATGCGGTTCTCGATCCGGTGCAGGAAGCTCTGCACCTGGATCTGCGCCGCATAGCGGAACACCTTGTCTCCGCTATGCTCGAAGGCCAGCCAGATTTCGCCCGGCCAGAAGCCGGCCGTCCATTGGTCATTGGCCACCGGCGGATAGAGATTGCCGACGCTGGAATGGTTCTGCGCCGCATAGGTGAAGCTCGGCAGGTTGCGACGCACCTGGTCTACGGCAATATCGAGGGCCGCCGCAATCTCCTGATCGGTAATCGGCGTCGGGGCGGATCGCAGCGCGGCATCCATGGGGGTCAACCTTTCAAGCCTGACGATGCGACGCCTTCGACGAAGAAGCGCTGCAGGGCCAGGAAGACGACGAGGACCGGAATGAGCGCCACCACGGAGGCGGCCATGATCAGTCCGTACTCGGCCGAATATTGCGAAATGAACATGCGAAGGCCGATCTGGATGGTCTTCAGCTCGGTCTTCGTCAGATAGATCATCGGCCCCAGAAAGTCGTTCCAGGTCGTGACGAAGGTGAAGATCGTCAGCGTCGACAAAGCCGGTTTCGACAGGGGCAGCATGATCTTCGCCCAGATCTGATACTCGTTCATGCCGTCGATCCGCGCCGCCTCGCAAAGCTCGTTGGGGATCGACATGTAGAATTGCCGCATGAGGAAGACGCCGAAGGCGGTGAAAGCCTGCAGGAAGATCAGGGCGAGGTGGGTATTGTTCAGGCCGAACTCGCGCATCAGCAGGAATTGCGGGACCATGTAGACCTGCCAGGGCATGGCGATGGTCGCAATATAGCCGAGGAACAGCGTGTTCTTGTAAGGGAAATCGAGCTTGGCGAAGGCATAGGCCGCGAAACTCGAGGTCAGAAGCTGGAGTATGGTGACGATGATCGTCAGCTTGGACGTGTTGTAGATGAACAGGGCGAGCGGGATCTTCGTCCAGATGTCGACATAGTTCTGCCAGCGCGGCTGCGCGGGGATCCATTCGATCGGGAAAGCGAAGACATCGCGGTCGAGCTTCAGCGAGGCGGACAGCATCCAGGCGAATGGCAGCAGCATCACGACGGTGATCACGATCACGGTCAGGTAGACGGCGAGGGTCGAGCCTTTGATCTTGTGGCCAGCGATCTTCATGGCGATCAGTCCTCCCGCTGCCGACGGAACTGGACGACGGTGACAACCAGGACCAGAAGGAAAAGAACAAGGGCGATCATGCTGGAATAGCCGAGATCCCAGGAAATGAAGGCCTCGTTATAAATGTGGTAGACGAGCACCAGCGTCGAGGTTCCTGGCCCGCCCTGGGTGATCATGTAGACCTGGTCGAACACCTTGAAGGACTGGATCGTCAGCATGACTGTGACGAAGAAGGTGGTGGGGGCAAGCTGCGGCAGGGTGACGTGGATGAATTTCTGCCAGGCATTCGCCCCGTCGAGGCCGGCAGCCTCGTAGAGTTCGGAGTTGATCCCCTGCAGGCCGGCAAGATAGATCACCATATAATAGCCCATGCTCTTCCAGATCCCGAACAGGATGACCGTGATCATGGCCCAATGGCGGTCGGCGGCCCAGCCCGGCAGATTTTCCGGCGGGATGCCGATCGTGTAGAGCAGCATGTTGACGGGCCCCATTTCGGGGTTGAACACCATGTTCCAGACGACCGCCACGGCGACGAGGGAGGCGACATAAGGAAAGAACATGGCTGTGCGGAAGAAATTCCGGCCGAAGATCTTCTGGTTCAAAAGCACGGCGAGGCCGAGCGCGCAGGCCAAAGTCAAAGGAACGGACACTGCCGTGTAGATGATCGTGTTCCAGAAGGCGTCGATGAAGGCCGGGTCTTCGAAAAGACGCCAGAAATTGTCCAGCCCGGCAAAGGTGATCGGGTTCGATCCGTCCCAGTGCATGAAGGCCAGCGCGAAAGCAAAGAGGATCGGCCCGAGCGTGAAGATGGCAAAGCCCAGGAAATTGGGCGCAATGAAGGAATAGGCGATCAGCGCGTCTTCGATCCGGCGCCGGCGCTTCGACACGACGCGGACTTTCCGGCGGCCGGCCACCTGGCGCTGGCTGTCTGACATCACTGGGCTTATCGTGCTCACCCGTTTCCTCCTGCCGCCCGGATCCGTGGATGTCCACCGGATGGGTCTGCGAAAAAATCGCGTTTCATGCTATCCGGCCGCAGGATCTGCGGGTCGGCCTCCGACGATCTGCATAGCATGGATTTTGCAGTGGTCAAACAAATTCCTATTAGATATGACCAATCTGCTGGATAAGCCAAAATAGGTATGATAAGTGGATCGTGCGGTTGCAGGGGAAGCGACCGCGGAGGAGCAATGCCGTGTTCATAGAGCGAGCGAATTTTGTGGCGCCTGTCCTGCGGGATGTTGCGCCCCTGGCGCAAACAGCGTCTACGACCTCTCCCTTCGATGCTCTCGATCCGAAGCTCGCCCAGATCTTGCTGGAAGAGGGTGAGCAGGCGCTGTCTACACCCTGGACGCAAATTCTCGCCAGCCACTATCGTGCCTATGTCCGGACGGGTGACAGGGCCGGTTTCGAGGCGCTGTATTTCGCCCGCCGGCTGAAGCTCAACCACCTGGTGCTGGCCGAATGCGTCTCCCGGCAAGGCCGCTATCTTGACGCGATCATCGACGGCCTCTGGCTGATCGCGGAGGAAAGCGGCTGGCAGCTTCCCGCCCACAATGCCTATGAGCGTGGCGGAGCGCGCAAACCCCTGCCGGATCCGGCCGAGCCGGTGATCGATCTCTTCGCAGCCGAAACGGCGGCCAATATAGCCAGCGTTCTTTCGCTCTTGCGCGCGCCGCTCTCGGCTGCGGATGAGACGCTTGTGCGACGGCTGGAAAGCGAGGTCGAGCGGCGCATCCTGCAGCCTTATCTCTCCCGCCATTTCTGGTGGATGGGCCGGGGCGAGGAGAGGATGAACAACTGGACGGCCTGGATCACCCAGAATGTGCTTCTGGCAAGCTTCCTTCTGCCCTTCTCCCAGGGTCAGCGCAAGGCGGTGGTCGACAAGGCCCTGCACAGCCTCGACGCCTTCATCAAGGATTACGCCGAAGACGGTGCCTGCGAAGAGGGGGTCGTCTATTACCGCCACGCGGCTCTCTGTCTGTTCGGCGCCATGACCGTGCTGGATAAGGCCTCGCCCGGCCTGATGGAGCCTGTGTGGCAGGAGCCGAAAATCCGCAATATGGCGGACTTCATCTGGCGCATGCATGTCAGCGGCGACAGCTATTTCAATTTTGCCGATGCCGCCGCCATCGTGCCACCCTGCGGCGCGCGCGAATTCCTGTTTGGCCGGGCGGTACGCTCGCCGGCGCTGCAGGCGTTTGCAGCCGAAGGCTGGCGGCGGTCGCCTTCGCCCTTGATGCAGGAGGAGTGGAATCTCTGGTACCGCCTGCAGGCCATAGAGGCGTCCGCGGAGATTGCCGGCTGGGCCGATCCACCGCCGCCGGCCTCGGACTGGTTCTATCCGGGCATAGGCCTCGCCATCGTCCGGGACGCGCAATTTGCCGTTGCCGTCAAGGGTGGCAACAATGGCGAGAGCCATAACCACAACGATGTCGGCAGTCTCACCGTCTACAAGAATGGTCGGCCTCTGCTCATCGATGTCGGGGTGGAGACCTATACCGCCAAGACCTTTTCGCCCCGTCGCTACGACATCTGGACCATGCAGTCAGCCTATCACAATGTGCCGAGTTTCGGCGAGGTGATGCAGGCGGATGGCGAGGCCTTTGCGGCGCGCGACCAGCAGGTCCGTTTCGCCGAGGAGGAGGCGGAGATCTCACTCGATCTCGCCGGTGCCTATCCGCCGGAGGCGAAGGTCGAACGCTATTGGCGGCGGGTCCGGCTGCTGCGCGGCCGGGCGCTCGAAATCCGCGACGAGCATCTAGGCAAACGGCCGGCCGTCCTGTCCCTGATGACGGTGGAGGAGCCAAGCATTGAGGCGGGGCGGATCCGGCTCGGCGAGCTTGCGGAAATCCTGACCGAGGGCGCCGGGGCGATCACCGCCGAGACCATCATCATTTCCGACGCCCGTCTGCGCCAGAGCTGGCCCGAGCGTCTCTATCGCATTGCCGTGCCTCTGTCCGGGCCGACGCTGACGCTGACGATCATCTAGGAGTAGAAGAAATGCAACTGACCCTCAGGGTGATCGATGCGGCAGGCACGGTGAAGGGCGAGACGACCGGCGCGCGCGAGGCGGTTCTTGTCTATCGCGAGGAATATAAGCCAGGCGACCGGCTTGAGCTTGTCGCCTCGCAGGCCGGCCATGCATGGGTCTCGCTGGATGCCGGGGTCATGCCGGCGCTCTTGTACCTGACTGAGGCGCCATATGCCTTTGTCGTCCCCTTTTCCGATGCACGCAAGACCTATGCGCCGCTCGCATTCGAGGGGCAGCTCCATCGCCTGCAGGTCCGCCAGGCCGAGCCCTGCGAAGTTGCTGCGCGCCGAAATCTTGCCCTCAATCCCTTCGATCAGCACGGCAATGCGGCGGTATTTCCGCATGCGGAGGCCAATGTCGAAACACGCGGAGAGGCGGCCTTTGCGGCCCGCAATGCGATCGATGGCGAAAGGGCCAGCCATGATCACGGTTTCTGGCCTTTCACCAGCTGGGGCATCAATCGCGATCCGGAGGCGGCCTTGACGCTCCACTTCGGCCGGCCGGTGCTCCTGGACGAGGTGGTGCTTTATCTGCGGGCCGATTTCCCCCACGACGCCTGGTGGCAGGGCGCCAGCATCAGTTTCTCCGATGGCAGCCTCGCGCAATTGTCGCTGCGCAAGTCCGGCAACGGCCAGCGTTTTCCGCTTGAGCGGCGGGTGGTGGAATGGGCAAAGCTTCACACGCTGATCAAGGCCGACGATCCGTCCCCGTACCCGGCCCTGACGCAGATTGAATTCTGGGGCTCCGAGACGCAAGGTTGAAACCCTGTCGAGCCAGGCCGGCGCAAGGCGGCGGCAACGAGGGCGTGCTCCTCAGCGGG
Source organism: Rhizobium sp. SSA_523 (assembly GCF_030435705.1). Taxonomy (NCBI): domain Bacteria; kingdom Pseudomonadati; phylum Pseudomonadota; class Alphaproteobacteria; order Hyphomicrobiales; family Rhizobiaceae; genus Affinirhizobium; species Affinirhizobium gouqiense. The sequence goes on along the minus strand of NZ_CP129381.1, from coordinate 827,989 downwards.
CGCTTGCAATGCCCTTGATATGCAGTGGATACGATCAGCCCTGGGAGATGCCGCGCATGTCGCGCAGCATGTCCCGGTAGCGCATCTGGCTGCCGCGTAGATGGGCCTGCATCGCATCGCGCGCGGCGGCGTCGTCGCGGTCGGAGATCGCCAGAATGATCGCCTCGTGCTCCTTGTGGATCAGGCGACGATAGGCGGTCTGCTGGGCGCCCTGATGCTCCGGAACCACTTTCGATTGCGGTATGGCAGCCGGGCCGTATTGTTCGAGAAACGCCATGAAGAGCGGATTATTGGTGGCCGTGGCAATCGCCATATGCAGGGCAAGATCGGCCTCGCGGATCGACTGATCGGCCTCGATGCAGGCGAGAAGCCTTGCATGGCAGGCGAAGATCGCCTCTTCCTGGGCCGGGGAGCGCCGCTGGGCCGCCAGCCCCGCCGCCTCGATTTCCAAGGGCGTCCGGACCTCAAGCACTTCGAGGTCGGAGGACAGGCTCTGGCGGTCGACGCCTGGTGCGGCTGGTTTGGCATGCGCCGGCCGAAGAACGAAAATGCCTGCGCCCTGACGGACATCGACCAGCCCATCGCAGCGCAGAGCGGCGATCGCTTCGCGAATGACGGTTCGGCTCACGCCATGCGCCTCGGTCAGTTCGATCTCACTCGGCAGACGCTCGCCGGGCGAATAGTCGCCGCTGAGAATGGCCTGACGCAGACTGTCGCTCACTTTCGAAACCAGAGAGCCTGTCTGACGGCCGCGAGTTTTCGTTTGTATCGTCACAGGTCCACGCACCAGTCCGTTGCGGTAAGATTTCCCCTTATTAGGTATGATGAATTTCGCGGATCTACAACTCTTTCTTTGAAAAGTTGGGATACATATGACGAATTTGGCAGGCGGCGGACTGCGTTCAGCCGGCGCTTGACCGGCTCTGGCGTCAAACTGCGGGTCAGTTGCCGATGACGGTGATGTCGGCAGGCCGGATCAGCGCGTAGTTGAAGCGAAGGGTCTCGTCTCTGGTGGGCACATACATCGGGATCTCGACGGACCGGATGTCGCTGATATCGACCTGGAAGTGATAGGTCCTCGCCAGCCAGGCCTGCATTTCGGCAAAATTCTCCGTGCCCGTTGTCTGGACTAGGAGGATAGGCCGCGCGTCGGAGACGTCGATTGCCGGCACGAAGTCACCATAGGTGATGGTCACCACCGGGACATCCTTGAACTGGAAGCGCAGGTTGCCGCCCGTCCGCCAGTCGCCCGTGACGATCAGGGCGGGGGAGAGTGTCTCGTGAGTTTCGAACCAGGTGGCAAACGCCTTCCAGTCGTAGTTCGAGCTCGTTCGCTGCCCGATCAGCGCCATCAGCGGCAGGGAGACGAGAATGGCCAGAGGCACCAGCACCATCGTGACAAGACCGATCGGCACGAATCGCGAGACGAAACGGGCGAGATTGAAGCCTGACTGCTCGAGCCAGAGCGTTGCAAGCAGCGGCAGGGGCATGAACAGCGGCAGGAGCCAGCGGTCGCGGATTTCCGTCAGCGTCATGACGCAGATAAGCACCAGCATGATGATGCCGATGGCAATGAAATAGGTCCGGAAGAAGCGATACCAGTCACGGTTCCCGGTCGGCTCCCTCGGCGTTGCGCCCGCTCGCAGCGACAGGGCGATCAGCGCTACCGGAACGCAGCTGATGACGGCCGCCCCGCCGATGAAGGTCAGAATGCCGAGTGCGATCTGCAGCAGGCGGCCGCGCGGCGCGTCCTCGGCCATGCGTTGCAGCGTGACATCCGAGGCCAGGCCGAGATTGTCGAAGAGCCAGAGAAGGTGAGGGACACACAGAACGGCCGCGATCGCGACGGAGACCAGAAACCTTCGATCGAGAATTCGGGCGCGCCCGACCGGATGCTGCCAGACGGAGAAAAGCACCGCCGGTAGAATAATGAGGCTGTTGTATTTGGACAGAAAGGCCATGCCCACGCAGAGGCCGATGCCGATATAGAGCGACAGGCTGGCGGATTGGATGACCTTCACGATCAGGTAGAGGAGCAGCGTCACGCTCAGCATCAGCATGGTCGTGTGGGTCAGGTCGCGCTGCGCCTGCCAGAAGACCTGCGGAATGACGAAGAGCGCAAATGCCGCGACAGCGACCAGGCGCCGGTCGGTCAGAACGAGCCTCGCGGTCTTGATGTAGAAGAAGAAGATCAGAAAGAGGACGAGATTTTTCGCAATTGCAATGCCGGCGATCGAGATCCCGAACACGGAAAACAGGATCTGCTGGTACCAGTTGTAGAGCGGCGGCTGTGCGTCGTACCCGAAAGCCAGCCATTGATCGAAGAGAACCTGCTGTGCCTCATCGATTCGCAAAGCAGGCGAGAGGAAGGTGCGGATCAATGTCTGGAGCAGGAAATAGGCCGCAAACAGACCAAAGAGTGCGTAGGGTTTCGTCACCAGGCTGTAGACGAGGCGCATCAGGACGCTTCGCGCCTGGCTGAACCCTTCCGCTGCTGCTGATCTGACAAGCGTCCGCATGCTTTTTCTTCATTTCCACGTCGTTCTGTCTGGCGCATCCTCAAATCTGATAGATGCTCCAGCGGCTGGAAACCGATATCCGTGTCAAAACCCTGAAACAAGGGGTTGCTGCTCTCTTATCCAAAACACTCAAGCGTCCGATTGGTCCGGTACGCTCTTCGCCATTATCAACGATCGGCGCCACATTGCCACCGAGATGCGCGTCGCAGCGGCCCGCGCTGGCTAGCCCGCGGCTTGGTCTGCGACCGAGAGTTTCACGCGATCATGCTCTGCGGGTCAGATAAGATCAAAAGCTGCGCGAACAAAGTTCAGACATTTCAATTCCGCCTCGCTACACTCCGATTTGGAGCGAGCGAATGTTGCCTTTGGGAGGAGGCCGACATGTCGATTGAGGACGATCCCGACGAAATCTGAAGCGTGACGACTGGAGACGGCAGGAAAGCCGTGCCGTCGCTTGCCGAACGCGTACCGGCGACAGCGTCGCCTCGCCTGCGAGGAACGGACCACTTGGGTCCGGCTCCCAAGCCACCGCAAGAGGTGGCCGCACGAATGCACTTCCTTGGAGGAGAAGAGAGTGACTTCGCATATCAAATTGCAGTTTGCCCATCCGCCGGCCCGTCCGGGAGACAAGCCTGATTTTTCATCCCTGGAGATCCCGCAGGCCGGCACGCTCCCGGTCCTGGCCCATGATGTGGCGGCGCAGGATTGCATCGATCATGCAAATTCGCTCGTCCGGGTGCTGAATGATGCCGGCGAGGCTGTGGGGCCCTGGGCGGAGTATCTCGCGCTCGAGGACCCGGATGCCTTGCGCAGCGGACTGCGCGACATGATGAAGTCGCGCATCATCGACATGCGGATGATGAATGCCCAGCGGCAGGGGAAGATGTCCTTCTATATCCAGGGCATCGGCGAGGAAGCCGTGGGCTGCGGTTTCCAGCGCTATCTGCGCAAGGGAGACATGAACTTTCCCACCTATCGGCAGCAGGGCCTGCTGATCGCTGCCGGCTACCCGTTGGAAAAGCTGATGGGCCAGTTCTATTCCAACAGTTTCGATCCGCTTCTGGGCCGACAGTTGCCGACGCTGCATTCGGCACGGGAGTATGGATATTTCACGGTGTCCGGCAATCTCGGCACGCAATATGTGCATGCCGTCGGCTGGGCCATGGCCAATGCGCTGACAGGGCAGGATACGATCGCCATCGGCTGGATCGGCGACGGATCGACGGCGGCCAACGATTTCCATACCGCCCTTCTCTCCGCCTCGTCCTATTGGCCGCCGGTCATCCTGAACGTCGTCAACAACCAATGGGCCATTTCCACCTATACCGGTGTCGCCCGCGGCCATGGCCGGACCTATGCGGCCCGCGCGCTGGGCTACGGGATTCCGGCGATCCGGGTGGACGGCAATGATTATCTCGCCGTCCTGGCCGCCTCCAAATGGGCGACGGAACGGGTGCGCCAGGGCCATGGCGCGGTCCTGATCGAGTGGTACACCTATCGGGTCGGCGCCCATTCCTCGTCGGATGATCCGAGCGCCTATCGCCCCAAGGATGAAGCCAAGGCCTGGCCGCTCGGCGATCCCATCGAACGGCTCAAACAGCATCTGATCCTGATCGACGAGTGGAGCGAAGCCCGCCATGTGCAGGCGGAGTCGGAGATCCTGGCGGAGGTCATCGAGGTTCAGAAGCGGGTGGAGGCGGCCGGCACCATGCTCGATCCCCAACCCATTCCCGGCGCCAGCCTCTTCAAGGGGGTCTATGCCGATACGCCGGAGCACATCCGCAGGCAGCGTCAGGAAATGGGGGTCTGACATGGCAAACATGACCATGATCGAGGCCTTGCGCGACGCCATGGACGTCATGCTCTCCCGCGATCCCAAAGTGGTGATATTCGGCGAGGATGTCGGCTATTTCGGCGGCGTCTTCCGCTGTACGGCCGGCCTCCAGACCAAATTCGGCGAGGAGCGGGTCTTCGATACGCCGATCAACGAGAGCGCCATCGTGGGGCTCGGGATCGGGATGGCGACCCAGGGCATGAAACCCTGCGTCGAAATCCAGTTCGCCGACTACATGTATCCCGCCTACGACCAGATCACCCAGGAAGCCGCACGAATCCGGCACCGCTCGAACGAAGAATTTTCCTGTCCGATGGTGATCCGCATGCCGACCGGCGGCGGCATTTTCGGCGGCCAGACGCACAGCCAGAGCCCGGAAGCGCTTTTCACCCATGTGGCGGGACTGAAGGTCGTGCAGCCGGCCACGCCCTATGATGCCAAGGGGCTGTTGATCGCGTCCATCGAGGATCCCGATCCGGTCATTTTCCTGGAACCCAAGCGTCTCTATAACGGGCCTTTCAACGGCGACCACAAGGCGCCGTCGCAAAATTGGAAGAACCATCCGCTCGGCCAGGTGCCGGAGGGCTATTACTCGGTTCCGCTCGGCAAGGCGCGCATCCACCGTGAGGGCGAAGCCGTCACCATCATCACCTATGGCACAATGGTCTTCGTGGCCGAGGCCGCGGTGGAGAAGGCGGGGATCGATGCGGAGATCATCGATCTGCGGTCGCTTCTGCCGCTGGATCTCGCTGCGATCGAGGAATCGGTCCGCAAGACGGGACGCTGTATCGTGCTGCACGAGGCAACCAAGACCTCCGGCCTGGCGGGGGAGATCATCGCCTGCGTGCAGGAGGCCTGCTTCTACCATCTCGAGGCGCCCATCCAGCGCGTGACGGGCTGGGATGCGCCTTATCCCCATGCGCTGGAATGGGATTACTTTCCCGGACAGGATCGCGTTCGCCGGGCACTTCAAGCGGTAATGGAGGTCTGACATGGCCATCAAGACAATTCGCCTGCCGGATGTGGGGGAAGGTGTGACCGAGGCGGAAGTCGCCGAAATCCTGGTCAAGATCGGAGATTTCGTGCGTGAGGACGATCCGATCGCGGCCGTCATGACGGACAAGGCGACGGTCGAGATCACCTCCGCCTATGGCGGCACCGTGGTGTGGATCGGCGGGGAGGTCGGCAAGACGCTGGCGATCGGATCGGATCTCATCCGCATCGAGGACGATGCCTCGAAGGGCGGAACGCCGGAGATGCACGCGACGGCGGACAGCGCCGGCGCACCGCCAGTCGCGTCTGCGCCACCTGACGATGCCCTGCAGCAAGAGGCGGAGAATGAAGCGCCGGCGCAGGCCGAGGCCGAGCCCCCGGCTGCAGCGGCGCATGGCGCCCAGGCGGCAATCGCGTCGGCAGTTGCCGATGCAAACAGCCTTTCGGCGGACAAGAGCCATGCCGCTCCTCGCATGCCGGACCCGATGCGGGTTGCACCGGTCCGGCCCGAAGGCGCCGCCGTCCTGGCGTCCCCTGCCGTGCGCCAGCGGGCGCGTGAGGCTGGGATCGATCTGCGACGGGTTGCGGGCACCGGGCCGGCCGGGCGGATCACCCATAGCGATCTCGATCAGTGGTTCGACGACGGGCGGCAGCAGGAGATCCGCCCGGGGAGGGGGACTGCCTCGCCTTCGCAGCCGTCGGAGGAGATCGTCGAAACCGTCAAGGTGACAGGGCTCCGGCGGATGATCGCGCGGCGCATGAGCGAGGCCAATGCCGCCATCCCGCATATCACGGTCGTCGAGGAGGTGGATGTCACGGAGATCGAGGCTTTGCGTGCAAGGCTCAACGAGACCCGCGGCGACAAGCCGAAGCTGACCCTCCTGCCGCTGGTGGCGGCGGCGCTGGTCAAGGCCCGCGAGACATCGCCGAAAGTCTTCGCGCGTTATGACGATGAAGCTGATCAGGTCTTCTATTCGAGCGCCGTCCATATCGGCATTGCGACCATGACGGATGGCGGTCTCATGGTGCCGGTCTTGCGCCACGCCCAGGACCGGTCTCTCTTCGACATGGCCGGAGAGATCACCCGGCTTTCGGACGCCTGCCGCAGCAACAAGGCGAAGCGCGAGGAATTGTCGGGCTCGACCATCACCATAACCTCGCTGGGGCCGCTCGGCGCCATCGCCACCACACCCATCATCAACAAGCCGGAAGTGGCGATCCTCGGGATCAACCGCATGGCCATGCGGCCAAGCTGGAACGGCTCTGCCTTCGTGCCGCGGATGATGATGAACATCTCCGCCAGTTTCGACCACCGCATCATCGACGGCTTCGACGCGGCGGTATTCGTTCAGAAGATGAAGACCCTGCTGGAAACCCCGGCCCTAATTTTCATGAAGGACTGACAGATGACCGATCTCTCCTGCGATGTCCTTGTCATCGGGGCCGGCCCCGGAGGCTATGTCGCGGCGATCCGCGCCGGCCAGCTCGGGCAAAAGACGATCATCGTCGAAAAGCAGGCGGTGGGCGGCACCTGCCTCAATATCGGCTGCATCCCCTCAAAGGCGCTGATCCATGCGGCGGATGAGTTCCACTGCGTGAAGGAAGCGGCCGCCGGCCACTCCAGGCTCGGTATTTCTGCGCAAAGCGCGGCGATCGATCTGTCGCGCACCATGAGCTGGAAAGACGGCATCGTCCGCCAGCTGACCGGTGGTGTCGCCGGCTTGCTGCGCAAGGCAGGCGTCGATGTGATGACCGGCATGGCCACCGTTCTGGACGGCAAGACGGTGCAGGTGGAGACCGGCGAGGGATCGGTGCGCATCGCCTGCCAGAACCTTGTGATCGCGACGGGCTCCACTCCTGTGACGGTTCCGGCACTGCCATTCGGCGGCGATATTCTCTCCTCCACCGAGGCCCTCGCGCTGACTGAGGTTCCGGAGTCGCTGGCGGTTGTGGGCGGTGGCTATATCGGCCTGGAGATCGGCACCGCCTTCGCCAAGCTCGGCGCCAGGGTTTCCATCATCGAGGCCAAACCCCATATTCTGCCGCATTATGACGAGGACCTGTCAAAGCCGATCAGCGCCCGGCTGAAGGCGCTTGGCGTTTCTCTCAGCTTCGATTCCGTGGCACAGGCCCATGATCCGCAGCGGGGCCTGCTTTCCGTGCGCAAGGGTGACGCTGTCGAACAGGTGCCGGCGGAAAAGGTGCTGGTCACTGTCGGGCGAAAGCCCGCCCTGCAGGGATTCGGATTAGAGAGCCTGGGCCTGGATATGCAGGGCCCGTTCCTGCGCATCAACGACCGTTGCCAGACATCCATGCGCGGCGTCTATGCCATTGGCGACGTCACCGGGGAGCCAATGCTTGCCCATCGCGCCATGGCGCAGGGCGAGCTTGTTGCGGATGTCATCGCCGGCCATCCGGCACGCTGGGACAAGCGCGTCATCCCGGCCGTCTGCTTCACCGACCCGGAGGTGGTGGTGGTCGGAATGCTGCCGGCTCAGGCGAAGGCGGCCGGCCATCAGGTGGAGGTCGCATCCTATCCGATGCGGGCCAATGGACGCGCTTTGACTCTCGAACGGTCGGACGGCTTCGTCCGCATCGTGCACGAAGCCAAATCAGGGCTTGTGCTCGGTTTCCAGGCCGTCGGCGCAGGCTGTGCCGAACTGGTTGGCGAATTCGGGCTTGCAGTTGAAATGTGTGCCACCGTGACGGATCTTGCCGCCACCATTCATGCACATCCGACCCTCTCGGAAACCCTGCAGGAGGTTGCGTTGTCGGCCCTTGGGAAGGCGCTTCACGCCTGATGCTCCGCATGCGCGGCGACCCGGCGCCGTCGCGGCCGCCCGCACCTGCCTCAGCGGTGTAAAATCGGCGAATATCTATATTTTCCAGTATCTTGATCTGGTGGATCCCGGTCGGCCCGGGTCCTGTCCCTGATAAAATATGAACCGGGATAGGGCCCGTCGAAACGCGGCATTAACCTTTATTTTCTACTTCATAGAGCTGCCAAGTGAGTATGTGGTCGGTGTCATGCAGTTTCCCAGAACAAACTTTTCCAAAGCCTCCGAAACCCAGACTGAGGATACACAAGGAGGCCCGATGAAACCTGGTCATGCTGCGCCGCGTCCGCAGGTCGATCCAAACGAGGCGACCATTGAACAGGCGCCGTGGCAGGCGGCCTTCAAGCTGGCACCCAATGTCCGTTTCACCCGCACGCCGGAAGCCGCATTGGCGCGTCCGCGAGCGCGCGATCAGGTTCAGGCGGTGTCGCCTGAAGAGCGGATGCCGGCGGCCGCGGAGCGTCTTGTCGAGCCAGTGGATCTGCCGCTCGCCGGCCCCTCGGATCCCGCTTTCGCGCCGGAAATCCTGGTCCAGGCTTTGACCGGCGCGGCGACGGCCCTGCACCAGCCGCCAGCTCTCAATCTGCCGCAAAAGCCGAAGGTGAAGCCCGAACCGTCACCCCGTGCGCTGATTTTCAAGCGCGCCAGGCCTGTAGAGGTGCCTGCAGTGCCGCCGCAGGTGGAGGTGGCGCCCGCGCCGACTTATCCGGTCACGTATCCCGTGTCGGCCAGCGCCGCTTCGGCAAAGGATATGGCTGCCGCTTCCAAGCCCAGCACCATGCCTGGCGCATTGCCGCTTTGGCTGTCGGATTTTGCCTTTTTCGAAGGCGGGATGCTCGGCGATCTGCCGGCAACGGCGCCGGTATATACAGCCGCTCCCAACGCCGCAGCCGGCCCTTTGCAGCAGGGCGCTCTTCGCCCGGCTTTGGGAAGACCGGCAGTCGATGCGCGTCCGTCCTTGCAGAATGTTCAGCGGCGCCAGGCGACTTCAGCCGGGCCGGTCACCGCATTTTACCGTGAAGTCCGGCTTTCCGACCGGGCAACAGTCGCAAAGGCTTTGCCGGTTCAGGGCATGGCCGTGGCGCCGATGCCGGTCGTGCCGCCTTTGTCTGTCGCGCCTGGAGAGATGGAAACGGTTGCCGCGCTCGTCGATCGTGTCATGCAATCCTCCGCCGGCGCGCAGGTCCTGCCGGAAGGAACAGATCCGCAAGCCGCTCCGGCAACCCTGCAGGTCATGGCCGGCCAGGCTGCCGATGCCAGACAGGCAGGCGTCGCATCCTCGCAAACGGCCGCTCCCGCCGCCGATGGCACGCGGTCCGAGATCCTGATGCCAGACTCTGGCGAGGCCTTTGCACCGAAGCCCCCGGTCATGACGACAGAGGCGGGCTCGACACGCCGCAAGCCGCAGGGTCTTCTCGGCTTGCAGGGCGCCATGACCGTTCGCCAGAGCGATGATTCCTACGAATTCCCGCCAATCTCGCTGCTGCAGAAGCCCTATGGTCAGCAGACCGAGGCCATGCAGCCGGACACGCTGCAACAGAGTGCCGGTTTGCTGGAAAGCATTTTGGAGGATTTCGGCGTCAAGGGCGAGATCATCGATGTGCGGCCGGGGCCGGTCGTCACGCTCTATGAATTCGAGCCGGCGCCGGGCGTGAAATCCTCGCGGGTGATCGGCCTTGCCGACGATATTGCCCGGTCCATGTCGGCGCTTTCCGCGCGCGTGGCCGTGGTCCCCGGCCGAAACGTGATTGGCATCGAACTGCCGAACCATGTCCGGGAAATGGTGTTTTTCCGCGAACTGATCGAGTGCGAGGATTATTGGGAAACCAAGCATCGCCTGCCGCTCTGCCTCGGCAAGACGATCGGCGGCGAGCCGGTGATTGCGGAACTGGCCAAAATGCCGCATCTGCTGGTCGCCGGCACCACCGGCTCGGGCAAATCCGTCGCGATCAATACCATGATTCTGTCGCTGCTTTACCGGTTGCGCCCGGAAGAATGCCGCCTGATCATGATCGATCCGAAAATGCTGGAACTCTCCGTCTATGACGGAATCCCGCATCTCCTCACGCCGGTTGTCACGGATCCGAAGAAGGCCGTTCTGGCGCTGAAATGGGCCGTGCGCGAGATGGAGGACCGCTATCGCAAGATGTCGCGGCTCGGCGTGCGCAATATCGACGGCTACAATGCCCGGGCAGCTCAGGCGCGCGAGAAGGGTGAAACGATCACCGTCAGCGTGCAGACCGGTTTTGATCGCAATACCGGCGAGATCGTCTACGAGGATCAGGAACTCGATCTGTCGCCCATGCCCTATATCGTGGTGGTGGTCGATGAAATGGCCGACCTGATGATGGTGGCCGGCAAGGAAATCGAAGGCGCCATCCAGCGCCTGGCACAGATGGCGCGTGCCGCCGGCATCCATCTGATCATGGCGACCCAGCGTCCCTCTGTCGATGTCATCACCGGCACGATCAAGGCCAATTTCCCGACCCGTATCTCGTTCCAGGTGACCTCCAAGATCGACAGCCGCACGATCCTGGGCGAGCAGGGTGCGGAGCACCTTCTCGGCCAGGGCGACATGCTGCACATGGCCGGCGGCGGCCGGGTGTCGCGCGTTCATGGTCCTTTCGTATCGGATGCTGAAGTCGAGCATGTGGTGACGCATCTGAAGGCGCAAGGGCGGCCGGATTACCTGGGCACCGTGACGGAAGACGAGAACGAGGTGGACGAGGAGCAGGAAGCTGACGGAGCGGTCTTCGACAAATCCGCCATGGGTTCCGAGGATGGTGACGATCTCTACGACAAGGCCGTGAAGGTCGTGATGAAGGACCGCAAATGCTCGACATCCTACATCCAGCGCCGCCTGTCGATCGGCTATAACCGCGCTGCCTCGCTGGTGGAACGCATGGAGCAGGAGGGGCTTGTCGGCCCGGCCAACCATGTCGGAAAGCGGGAGATCATCTCCGGCAAGACCGGCGTTTCGCAGGGTGAGGAATAATACCCCTCGACTGACTGTGGTCTGAGCCTTGTCTGTCAAAAGTTCTGGCGAGGCTCAGTAGATATTACGGTTTGCTAAAGTAATGGTTAGGCCAGGACGCGTCATGCGGCCCTGGCCTCATCGCGTTCCGGTGGTCATCGATTATGAAGCACTTGTGACACACCGGCAGAAAACTTTGTCGAGACGTGGTCCTGCAGCCGCCTCTGTCCCATTTGCGCGGTGCAGGAGATCTCCTATATCCTGTTCGCCTTGAGCGAAGCTCCACCTCGGCCCTCTTCGGAAGGTTCGCCGTGGCCCCTGCGGACACCCGATGACTGATTGCTGATGGAACCCAACCTACTTCGATATATCTGGAGTCACACGCGCAAGCAGCAGGCCTGGATTCTGGCCATCGTGCTGCTGTCGATGATTCCGTATTTCGCGGCCTTCGATCTTCCCAAGCAGATCATCAACGGCCCCATTCAGGGGATCGGCTTTGAACAGCCGGATTCGACCGCGCTCTTCATGGCCTTCTCCTTTGATATTCCCTTTACCGGGTGGTCGATCGGCTTTGACGGGGTCGAGCTCAACCGGCTGTCCACGCTGATGGCGCTGAGCGGCGTCTTTCTCCTGCTGGTCATCATCAACGGCCTCTTCAAATTCTATATCAACACCTTCAAGGGACGGCTGGGCGAGCGCCTGCTGCGCCGCATCCGTTTCGAACTGGTCGATCGCGTCCTGCGCTTCCCGCCGGCGGCGCTGAAACAGGTTCATGGCGCCGAAATCTCCACCATGGTGAAGGATGAGGTCGAGCCCTTCGGCGGCTTCACGGGCGATGCCTTCGTCCAGCCGGCCATGCTGGGCGGACAGGCTGCGGCGGCGCTTTTCTTCATCTTTCTCCAGAATGTCTGGCTGGGGCTGATCGCGGCCGTCATGGTCGGCATCCAGGTCGGCATCATCCCGAAGATGCGCCGCCGCCTCATCGAGCTTGGCCGACAGCGGCAGATCACCGCGCGGCACCTGGCCGGCAAGGTCGGCGAAATCGTCGACGGGATCGAAACGATCCATGCCTTTGACACCTCCAATTACGAACGTGCCGATATCGCTGAGCGGCTGGGTCAGATCTACAAGATTCGCTTCGATCTCTATCAGTGGAAATTTCTGGTCAAGTTCATCAACAACTTCCTGTCGCAGCTGACACCGTTCCTCTTCTATTCGATCGGCGGCTATTTTGCCCTGCGTGGCTCGCTTGATGTCGGCCAGCTGGTGGCTGTGATCAATGCTTACAAGGATCTGCCAGGGCCGCTGAAGGAACTGATCGACTGGGATCAGGCGCGCCAGGATGTGCAGGTGAAATACGAGCAGGTATTAGAGCAGTTCCAGCCGGGCGTCCTCATCGATCCGCGGCTGCATGAGCCGGGTGCTGTCGCTTCGCAATCGGTGGAGGGTGCCTTGCATGCGCATAATCTGACGATCATCGACGGCAGCGGCGTCAAGGTGGTCGACAATGCCAATCTGCGCATCGAGCCCGGCGAGACCGTGGCGATCATCGACAATATCGGCAGCGGGGGAGAGGGCATTGCCAGAGCCTTCGGCCGTCTTGTGTGGCCGGCCGCCGGCCGCATCACCCTTGGCGAAATGGATCTTCTGGACCTGCCGGAATCGGTGGCAGGGCGGCGGATCTCCTATGTCTCGCCGGACAGCTACCTGTTCCACGGCACGCTGAAGGACAATCTCGTCTATGGCCTGAAACATGCGCCCTTCACCACGGTCAGCTATTCCGGGCGCGACGCCATTCGCCGGCGCTGGGATGTCAACGAGGCGCGACTGGCCGGCAATCCGGATCTCGATCTCAGTGCCGACTGGATCGACAGACGATCCACATCGGTGCTCCGCGGCTTCGACGACGATCTCAAGCAATCGGTCATGCGGGCGCTCGACGCCGTACAACTGACCGAGGATGTGATGGAGCTCGCACTGCATTCCTTCGTCGATCCCGAGGAGAACCCCGTTCTGGCGGAGCGGGTGGTGGCCATGCGCCATGCGTTGCGGGAAGCGCTTCAAGCGGAGGGCCTTGCGCATGTCGTGGCGCATTTCGACCCGGCGGCCTATAATATGGAGGCGACGGTCGGCGAAAACCTCTTCTTCGCGGCCACCCGCAGCACGAGCTTTTCCGATGGCGACATCACCGACAGTCCGGAAGTGTTCGATGTTCTGGATGCGACCAATCTATCGGGCATGCTCTACGGGATCGGCCTCACCATTGCCGAGAACCTCGTGGAAATCTTTGCCGACCTGCCGCCCGACCATCCCTTCTTCCAGCAGCTGGACCGGATCACGTCGGACGATATCGCATTCTACCAGCAATTCCTGCAGCGCCAGCAAGCAAGGTCGGCCGGTGATGTCTCCCGCGAGGAGCGGGGCGAGATCCTGCGACTCAGCCTTCACTACATCGAGCCCCGCTATCGTCTCGGCGTCCTGACGCCGGAGGCAATGGAAGCGATCGTTGCTGCACGCGACCGTTTCTATGAGCATCTCCCGGCGGACCTGCGCAGCCGGGTCGAGCGCTACGATCCGCATCGCTATATGGCGGCTGCGACGCTGCGCGAGAACGTGCTGTTCGGCAAGCTTTCCTATCGTGTGGCGGATGCCGCGGGTAAACTCCGCCCTGTCGCGGCAAGGATCATGGAGGAGCAGGGGCTGTACGAATCCTTCATAGCCCTTGGCCTGAGCTTCGATGTCGGATCCAGCGGCCGCCGCCTGACGCTGGCGCAACGCCACAAGCTAAGCCTTGCGCGTGCCTTGGTCAGACGGTCGGATTTCTATGTCTTCAACCGGGCCCTGCCGGGGCTGGACCGGCGCATGCAGGAGGAAATTGTCGGCTCGACCATCGAGTTCCTGCGCGGTCAGGATAATAATCCAACAATTATTTGGGTACTTTCGAACACATCGCTGTCACGAATGTTTCATCGTGTGATCGTATTTGACCGCGGTCAGGTGGTCGAAGACGGATCATTCGAGACGCTTGATAAGGAAAGCGGTATTTTCAAATCGCTGGTAGCATGATTGAATGCCACCAGTGAGTGTCAGCTCGGTGGTGGACGCGATGTTACTCAAGGACGAAGTGCAGGTGCTGCGCCAGGTCTCCTATTTCAATAGGATAGATCCTTGCAAGCTGAAGCTCCTCGCCTTTTCGTCGGCAAGGATCTGCTATAATGCCGGCGAGACGCTGTTTCACTGCGGCGATACCGCCGACTGCGCCTTTGTCGTGCTGAGCGGCACGATCGATGTGGTGGTAGACACAGGCTTTGGCGAAAATGTGGTGGCTTCGGCCTCGCGCAATTCCATCATCGGTGAAATGTGCCTGATGGGAGAGGCGCCAAGGGCAGCGCGGGCGGTTGCAAGGACCGATGTGGAAGCTCTAAGAATCGGCCGGGACTGCTTTCTCAAGATCATTGCCGACAATCCGAAGATGCGTGTCGATGTCAGCCGGGCTCTGGCGGAATCGCTGCGGGACCGGGCGATGGCGCCCGGCCTGGCCGCCAAAGCCAATGTCGAACCGGTCGCCTGAGGGTTTTCCACAGGTATTTACGTCGCTCCAGGCCTCTGACCTCCCTGCGAGGAGGCGGTTCAGCGGCGACGATAGTGAAAATAGCGTCCCTGCCGCACATTCGGCAGCGGCGGCAATTCCTCCAGTTCCGGATGTGACAGCGGCAGGCCGCTCACCGCGTAACCGCCGCTGGCCAGCATGCCGGCCACCATTTGCGGCAGCCATGTGAGCGTGACGGCATCCTTGTCGTCGTAACCCGTTCCGATATCAGCATGCACCAGAGCAGCCTCGGCGCCGATAAAGGCCTGGCCCGTCTCGCGGATCTCGCCCTCTACGAAATTCTCCCGGTCAGGCGTGCCATCGGCATGGGAGGCAAGTTTGCGATCGAAGGCAATGATGCGCCGATCGGGGAAATTCTCCCGCAAGTGGCTGAATGTGCGCCCATTGCCCAGGCCGATCTCGAAAATGGCGCCGCCTTCCGGCAGCGAGTAAGTGTCGCGCACATGGTTCAGCATGTCGCGCTGAGCGCTCATCCGGTTGATGAAACTATCCAGTCTGCTCACGGGCAGTCTCCTATCGGGGCAAGTTCTTGCATGAATGGCCGATACTGCGTCAGGCCTTGACGACCTTGTCGGCCGGAAGGCCTTGGCGGGAAAAGACATTGCGCGTGTCGATGATCAGCCTGGCGTGCTGTGCGACAGCCGCGTAATCGACCTGATCATGATCGGTGGCAATGATCACCGCGTCGACCTCGTCAAGGCATCGCGGGGTCAGCTCGACCGAACGCCGGCCTTTCAGGTGGCCATATTCGCGCGTGCGCGGAATCTCGGCGATGAACGGGTCGTGATAGAGAACCTCGGAGCCGCGCTCGAGGATCAATTCCATCAGCCGCAAGGATGGGCTTTCGCGGATATCGGGCACGTTCTTCTTGTAGGCGAGGCCGAGAATCAGGACCTTGGAGCGGCTGAGGGCGCGTCCGAGGCGCCGATCGAGGGCCTCCGCCAGCCTGTCGACCACGTAACGCGGCATTGCAGTATTGATTTCGCCGGCCAGTTCGATGAACCGGGTTGGCTGCTCGAACTCCCGTGATTTCCAGGTGAGGTAGAAGGGATCGATGGGGATGCAGTGCCCGCCTAGCCCCGGTCCCGGATAAAAGGGCATATAGCCGAAGGGTTTGGTCTTGGCGGCGTTGATGACGTCCCAGACGTCGATTCCCATGGCGTCGTAGACGAGCTTCAACTCGTTGACGAGGGCGATATTGACCGCCCGAAAGACGTTTTCAGTCAGTTTGACAGCCTCGGCGGTGCGCGTGCCGGACACCGGCACGATCGTCTTGACGACGGCGCCATAGAAGGCCTGCATCAAAGCGCTTGCCGCGGCGCCGTCGCCGGCCACGACTTTGGGAATGGACGAGGTGTCGAAGTCGCGATTGCCGGGATCTTCCCGCTCGGGCGAATAGCCGAGGAAGAAATCCTGCCCGGCCGTCAGGCCCGTCGCTTCGAGGATCGGCTTCATCACCTCCTCAGTCGTGCCCGGATAGGTCGTTGATTCCAGCACGATCAGCTGGCCTGGGCGCAGCCTCGCGGCGATGGCGCGGCAGGTATTCTCAACATAGCTCAGATCCGGGTCGCGGTGGCGCGTCAGGGGCGTCGGCACGCAGATGGCGATCACGTCGCATTCGCCCAGACGGCCGAAATCGTCGGTGGCGGAGAAGCGTCCTTCCGCCTGTTCCCTTGCCAGAACGGCATCGGAAACGGCATCGATGTAACTCTTGTGTGTCTCGATCTGGATCTTCTTGTCCGGATCGATGTCGAAACCGAGAACCGTAAAGCCGGCGCGCGACATGCTCATGGCCAGCGGCAGGCCCACATAGCCAAGCCCGATCACGCCGGCCTTGATCGTCTTCTGCTCGATGGCGGCAAGGAGATCCGTCGGCATCATCTGTGTCTGGTCCACCTGCTTCACCTCGTCCTGATCCTGTCTTGAGCCGTTCAGTTGATTGTCCGGCGCTCGCCTGTCAAGATCAGGGCTGATCACGGGCTCGCGACACCCTGGCGATGATCGGCATGCGGGGCGTTCACCTCTGTCGCTCGGCGCCCTTGAGCAAAAGCGGGGAAAGGCAGCAAGCCCCCTTGCAATTTTGAGGCGTCGGCCACCCTATTCGCGCACATGAAGATCGCTTTCTACGCTCCGCTGAAATCGCCCGAACATTCCGTCCCGTCCGGCGATCGGCTGATGGCGCGGCAATTGCTCGCCGCGCTCGGCCTTGCTGGACATCAAGTCGAGGTCGTTTCGCATCTGCGCGCCTTTTCGCCAAGCCCGGATGTGCCGGCGGAACAAGAGGTCGCGGCGAAGGAGGAGCGCGCGCGCATCTCCGCGATGTGGCGCCAGACCGGCGCTCCCGATCTCTGGTTCTCCTATCATCCCTATTACAAGGCTCCCGACCGACTGGGCCCCATCCTTTCCCGGCAGGCCGGAATTCCCTATGTCACGGCCGAATCTTCCTATTCGCGCCGGCGCGACATCGGCGGATGGGCGCTGTCGCAAAAGGCGATCGTCGAGGGCATCCGGCAGGCCGCGGTGAATATCTGCCTGACGGACCGCGACCGGGCGGGCCTCTACGAGGCCGTGCCCGAGGCGCGTCTGGAAAGGTTGCAACCCTTCATTGATGTTGCGCCCTTCCGGCTCCTGACGCCGAGGCCGCGCGCCGGCCGATTGGCGGTCGTCGCCATGATGCGGCCGGGCGACAAGCTCAGCAGCTATCGCTGCCTGGCGGCGGTGCTTGCCGGGCTGCTTGACGAGGCATGGACGCTTGATGTCGTCGGGGACGGGCCGGCGCGAAGCGAGGTGGCCGATGCTTTTTCCGCCATTCCTCCCGAGCGGCTCGTCTGGCATGGCGAATTGCCGGCGGAGGCCGTCCGTGCGGTTCTGTCTTCCGCGTCGCTCTATCTCTGGCCCGGTCATGGCGAGGCCTATGGCCTCTCCTATCTGGAGGCTCAGGCGGCAGGTCTGCCGACGATCGCCGAAAACGTGGCCGGCGTGTCCGAAGTCGTATCGGATGGGCGCAGCGGCATCCTCGTGCCGGGCGGGGATCTGGCCTCCTATCGGAGGGCGATCCGGCAGCTCCTGCAGGAGGATGAGCGTCGCGGCAGGATGTCGCTTGCGGCACGCCGCTTCGTTCTGGAGGAGCGGTCGCTGGAGGCGGCCAGCCAGAGGCTGGATGCCATTCTTCGAGATGTCAGCGGCGCCGCATAAACAAAGGATGGAGATGATGACGCAATCGGCACTGAGGGACCATCTGGACCGTTTGGGCGACACGGGCAAGACAGCCACTTTCTGGCTCCGGGACGACGATGCCGTCGATCCCACGCAGGCGCTCGACCGTCTGCTCCTGGCCACCGGCGAGCACGCCATTCCCCTCACGCTTGCGGTCATCCCCGAAAAGACGGGGAGGCCGCTCGCCGAGCGGCTGGAGCGGGAAAGGCACGCCCTGGTCGCCGTGCATGGCTGGTCGCATCGAAACCACGCGGAGCCGCCGGCGAAGAAGCAGGAGCTCGGGCTCCATCGTCCTGCCGAGGCTGTGCTCTCGCAGTTAAGCCAGGGCAGAGAAAAGCTGCAGGAACTCCATGGGCCGGCTTGCCTTGCAATGCTGGTTCCGCCGTGGAACCGGATTGCGCCTGAAATCGTGGCGCGGCTTCCATCTGCCGGTTTTGCCGCGCTCTCCGTATTCGGCCGGGAAGGACCAGCACCTCTGCCGCTTCTCAATACGCATGTCGATATCATGGATTGGCGCGGCACGCGCGGCGGCCGCGACAGCGATCAGATCTTCAGCGATATCCTGGACCTGCTGGAGAGCGAGCAGCCGGTCCCGGCGATCGGCATTCTCACCCATCATCTGGTGCATGACGAGCAGGCCTGGCAGGTCATCGACGCCCTGTTCGAGCTCACCGCGAGCCACCCCGCCTGCCGCTGGCTTTCGCCGCAGCAGATCTTGTCAGTCTGAGGCTTTCACCAGGATTTCCAGCCGATCAGCAATCCACCATCATCAGCGAGGGTCTGCGCACGCGCCTCTTCCACGGCCGCGAAGGCGGCGCGGCGTGGCAGGGTGCGCGAGACAAGACCGGCATCGGCAACCAGAACGCTGGTTCCGCGCATCAGAAGCGTCATGATCAGCGGTCCGGTTGACCACCAGGCCGGCCCGTCGGGCAAAAGACGGATCACCTCGGGAAGGATTGCGAGCATCCGCTGGAAGACCGGATGGCCGGCGGGAATCATGATGAAGGCATTGCTCAGCAACAGGCTCCCCATACCGGTCGCGCGCGGCGTGTCCTCGGCCAAGGCCGCAAGGCCCGTCATCGGCAGGAGATCGGCAAAGCTCACATCGTCCCGCGCCGGATACCAGTCGCAGTCCAGGTAAATGCCGCCCTCTGCGGCCAGCACCGCATATCGGGCCAAATCGACGGCGCCGGGATAGTCCCCGGCGGCGAGCATATGCGCGAAGACGGGGTCTTCCATCACGCCCAGTTGCGACAGATCCTCCTCGCGCCACAGCCGATAGGTCAGGCCATGAGCCTGGGCATGGTCGCGCCAGGCTTCGCTGCCCTGCGGCAGGGGCAGAGAGCCGATCCAGATCTGGTGGAGGATCCGGGGCACCGGCTCGCGGTTGATGGCGTTCATGGCCCGACGTTCTGCCGAGGTGAACCGGATGAAGGGCGCCAGAAGCTCCGGCGGCGGCACAAGGCTTTGCTGAAGGCCCATGCGCTCCACGGTCCGGCGTTCCGCCTTTGCAAGTTTCAGATAGGTCGAGTGGACCTTGCGAGGCAGGCCAAGCATCGTCCGGGGGCCGAGCGCGGCGTCCTCCTGCGCATCGGCCGCAAGTTGGTCGAGCCGCGTGCGCGCCGCGCCGTGATCTCCAGCGGCAATCGCGGCGCGGATCTGTCGGAGGCTTTCAAGCGGCGTCATGCGCGAAATCGTCCCTGTTCGGAAGAAGGTGTGGAATTGCCCTCGAACCCAAAGATGCGGCAAATGCATGGCATGCGACGAGGCAGATCCGGCGGCAGCGCGGGCCGACAGGACGAGGTTATCGCGCCACGACCGTCAAAACCGACAAGCCATCGTGCGAATTCTTCGAAACTGTCGCCGTCCTGACAAGGATCATGAATCAGATCAATGTCTTGAGCTGCAAGGTCTTGTAGCCGTTGATCATGGACAGGAGCAAGACGCTGAGATACGGTCTGAAAAAAATCTGGGAACATGCCTGCAGCGGAGCGCGCCGAGCGGGTTTCGGGAAAATCTGTTAATGAGAGAACGCACGGACCTGCTCCGCGTCGAAGACCTGACCGTTTCCTTCCCCATGATGGGAGGCGATATCCGCGCCGTCCGCGGCATCAGCATGCGCGTTCGTCCGGGCAAGGTCACCGCGCTTGTCGGCGAATCCGGCTCCGGCAAGTCCGTCCTGGGCCGCACCATCGTCGGCATCGAAACGCCTTCCGCCCGGATTGGTGGCCGAATCCTGTTCAACGATCCCGAGACGGGAGAGGAAGTCGATCTCCTGGCGCTGCCAAAAGACGGCCGCACGATGCGCGCCATTCGCGGCAACCGGATCGGCATGATCTTTCAGGAGCCCATGACGTCCTTCTCGCCGATGCATACGGTGGGCAATCAGATCGAGGAAAGCCTCAAGATCCACCGGGTTCTGACATCGGGCGAGCGTCGCAAACGGTGCGAGGACATGCTCGGCCTTGTCGGCTTCCAGAATCCCGGCCGAGCCTTCGACATGTATCCCTTCGAACTGTCGGGCGGGATGCGGCAAAGGGCGATGATCGCCATGGCGCTGGTCTGCGATCCTTCATTGCTGATTGCTGACGAGCCGACCACGGCGCTCGATGTGACGATCCAGGCGCAGATCCTGAAGCTGCTGCGGGACCTGCAGTCCAAGCTGGGCATGGCCATGCTGCTGATCACCCACGATCTTGGCGTGGTCGCCACCATGGCCGATGAAGTCTCCGTCGTCTATCGGGGCGAGGTCATGGAATCGGGGCCGGTGGAGGCAATCTTCCGCAGCCCGACCCATCCCTATACCAAGGGTCTGATGAATGCCGTGCCCGATTTCGAGATGGCGCGCGACGAGCGACTGAAGCCGCTGCGCGAGATCAAGGTGGAGACCGCAGGCCTGCTTGAGCCGTGCGCGGCCGGCAGCGGCCTGTCACCGGTTCTGCTCGAGGTTCGCCACGTATCGAAATCGTTTCAGTCGAAACGCGGCGGGGGATTCGGCCTGTCGCCGCCGCCCCCGACCCTGGCCGTCAACGATGTCAGCTTCGAGATTCTGCGCGGCGAAACGCTTGGCCTGGTCGGCGAGAGCGGCTGCGGAAAGACGACGCTGAGCAAGATCCTCATGCGCGGCGTGACTGCCGATGCAGGCGAAATCCTCTATCACGGCGAAAACGGCCCGGTCGATATCCGGCAGGCGGAGGGGGATGATCTCGATCTGTTGCGCAAGCGCATCCAGATGGTGTTCCAGGATCCGGTTTCCTCGCTTTCGCCGCGCATGACGGTGCGAAACATCGTCAGCGAGCCCTTGGAAATCCACAAGCGCGGCAATGCCGCTGCCCGCCTGGATGCCGTCAGCCGGCTGATCCGCGCCATCGGTCTGCCGGACAGCGCCCTCAGCCGCTACCCGCACAGCTTTTCCGGGGGCCAGCGGCAGCGGATCGGGATCGCTCGCGCGCTGGCACTGAGCCCGGACCTTCTGATCTGCGACGAACCGGTCTCAGCGCTCGACGTGTCGATCCAGGCGCAGATTCTCAATCTGATGAAGGACCTGAAGCGCGACCTCGGCCTGACCTACCTGTTCATCTCGCATAATCTGGCCGTGGTGAACTACATGGCCGATCGTGTCGCCGTCATGTATGCCGGTCGTATCGTGGAGATCGCCCCCTGTGACGTGATCATGCGGCATCCGGTTCATCCCTATACGAAGAAGCTGCTGGCGGCGGTTCCGGTGCCCAATCTCGATCACCCGCTCGATTTTTCGGCCGTCGGCATGCCGAGCAGCATCGCACGCAAGGAATGGGCGCGTCAGTTTCAGTCCGAGCGGGCGGATGAACTCGTTCATGCCGATCTTGGCGGGGGACATCTGGTCCTGGCGCGCCGTGATGTCGATGCGAGGGAGCTGAGGCCATGATTTCGCGGCGACAGGCTTTGGCGCTTCTGGCCGGCACGCTGGTGCCGGGAAAACTTCTTGCAGCCTATCGCGATTCCGGCTTTGTCAGCGAGACCGGCAATGGCACGCCTCTGCCGCCGGTCGCGGAACGACTGCCCCGCAATCCCCGGCTCGTCAACCTCTCAGCCAGCGGCCGATCGACCGGCCGCTATGGCGGATCACTGCGCATTCTGATCGGTGGCCAGCGGGATATCCGCTATATGCCCGTCATCTCCTATGCGCGGCTGGTCGGCTATAACGAAAGGCTGGAACTGGAAGCGGATCTCGTCGCCGGTTTCGAGATCGAAGAGGAGCGCATCTTCACCTTCCGCCTGCGCGAGGGGCATCGGTGGTCCGACGGCTCTCCGTTTACCGCCGAGGATTTCCGTTTCGTCTGGGAGGACATGTTCCTCGATGCCGAACTCTATCGCGGGGGCATGCCGGCCAGTCTGAAGGTCAATGGCCACGAGCCGCGTTTCGAGGTTCTGGATCCGCTGACGATCCGCTACAGCTGGGATGAGCCTAACCCGGATTTCCTGACCGATATCGCCTCGGCCTCGCCGCTGAGGCTGATGATGCCATCCGCCTATCTCCGGCAGTTTCACAGCAAATATCAGACGAAGGAACGGCTGAAGGAGCTTGTCGAAAAGGAGCATGTGAAGGATTGGGTGGCCCTCTTCCAGCGCATGTCGCGCACGGTGCGGCCGGAAAATCCGGACCTGCCGACGCTGGATGCCTGGTGCAATCGGACCGCTCCTCCCTCGGGGCGCTTCGTCTTCGAGCGCAATCCCTATTACCACCGGGTGGATGAAGCCGGCCAGCAATTGCCCTATGTCGACCGCGTCCTGCTCGATGTCAGTTCGTCGGACCTGATCGCCGCCAAGACCGGAACCGGCGAAAGCGACCTGCAATTCACCAATCTCGACTTTTCCGATTATACCTTCCTCAAGAGCGCCGAGCAGCGCTACCCGCTGAAGGTGGATCTGTGGAAGCGCATCCAGGGTTCGCGGGTCTGCCTGTTCCCGAACCTCAACTGCAAGGATGATGTCTGGCGCGCCCTCTGGCGGGATGTGCGGGTGCGCCGCGCCCTGTCGCTCGCCATCAATCGCCGGGAAATCAACAAGGCCGTCTTCTTCGGGCTGGCCAGCGAGAGCGCCAATACTGTCTTGCCGGCTAGTCCGCTGTTCAACGAGGCCTATCGTACCGCCTGGGCGTCTTTTGATCCGGAGGCGGCGAACCGGCTTCTCGACGAAGCGGGATTGTCGGAACGCAACATTCACGGCACCCGCCTTCTGGCCGATGGCCGTCCGGCGCATATTACGGTGGAGTCGGCAGGCGAGAACAGCGTCGAGGGCGACGTTCTCGAACTGGTGCGTGATTACTGGGCCGAGATCGGCATCCGGATCTTCGTTCGTGTATCCCAGCGCGAACTCTTGCGCCGGAGGCTCAAGGGTGGCGACACGATCATGACGGTCGGGCAGGGGATCGACAATGGCATCGCGACGGCGGATATGTCGCCGAAGGAGCTGGCGCCGACCACTGACGGCCAGCAGCAATGGCCGCTATGGGGTCTTCACAGCCTCTCGGGCGGCAGTGATGGACGCGCACCGGACCTGCCGGAGGCTCAGCATCTGCTGGATCTTCTGACGCAATGGCAGAATGCGCAGGATGTTGCGGAGCGCGAGCAGATTTGGCAGCGCATGCTGCACACATTCACCGACCAGGTCTTCACCATCGGGACCGTCAATGCCACCCTGCAGCCGATCGTCCACGCGCGAAGCCTTCGCAACGTGCCGGCGGAGGGGCTTTACGGTTATGATCCACTCTCCTATCTCGGCGTCTACATGCCGGATACATTCTGGTACGACCGCGATGCGTGAGTTCATCCGTTACATTCTCTGGCGCATCCTTGTGATGATCCCGACGCTGATCCTGATCTCCATGCTGGTCTTCACCATCATCGAGCTGCCGCCGGGCGACTACTTCGAAAGCTATGTGGAGGAATTGAAGGCGATCGGCGAAAAGGCCGATATGGAACAGATCGAGCAGTTGCGGGCGCAATATGGTTTCGACCAGCCTATGCCCATCCGCTACCTGAACTGGGTGGGGGGCATGTTTGTCGGCGATTTCGGTTACTCCTTCGAATATCGGCTACCTGTCGCCGATGTCGTGGGCGACCGCCTGTGGCTGACGATCCTGGTCTCCACGGTCACCATCATCCTGACCTGGCTGATCGCCTTTCCGATCGGCATCTATTCCGCCACCCATCAATATAGCTGGGGCGATTACGGCTTGACCCTGCTCGGGCTTATTGGCCTGGCTGTGCCGAATTTCGTGCTGGCCCTCGTGCTGATGTATTTTGCCAATATCTGGTTCGGCACATCGATCGGCCATCTGATGGATCAGCAATATCTCAATGCTCCGATGAGCTGGGAGAAGTTCCGGTCGATCCTGGAGCATTTGTGGATCCCGGTGATCATCATCGGCACGGCCGGCACCGCGGGCATGGTGCGGCGGGTGCGCGCCAACCTCCTCGATGAATTGCACAAGCAATATGTGATGACGGCCAAGGCGAAGGGCCTTCATCCCTTCCGCGTGCTGGTCAAATATCCGCTGCGCATGTCGCTCAATTTCTTCATCTCCGATATCGGCTCCATCCTGCCGGCGGTCATTTCCGGCGCCGAAATCACGGCCGTCGTCCTGTCGCTCGAGACAACGGGTCCCATGCTCATCCGCGCACTCCAGAGCCAGGACATGTATCTGGCCGGGTCTTTCCTGATGTTCCTCGCCTTCCTGACTGTGCTGGGCGTCCTGGTCTCCGATATTGCCTTGGCGCTGCTCGATCCGCGCATCCGTCTGCGGGGAGGAAGCACCAAGTGACGACCTCTTCGCCCACTCAATCCGACACACTTCCGCATTATGTGCGCCAGACGGATTTCGATCCCTATGCCGAGGATATGGCGACATCCGGCACCATTGCCGATCAGGCCTCACAGCTGAAGCTGATGTGGTGGCGGTTCAAACGCCATCGCCTGGCGCTGATCTCCGGGATCGTGCTTCTGATCGGCTATCTGATGATCACCGTGGTGGAGATGCTGGCGCCCTACAAGGTGCATAGCCGCAACATGGATTTCATCTTTGCGCCGCCGCAGCAGGTTCGTCTGTTTCATGAAGGCGAGCTGGTCGGACCCTTCGTCTACGGGCAGACGATGACACTGGATATGCAGACGCTGCGCCGGGTCTATTCCGACAACAAGACGGATGTGCAGCGCCTGCGCTTCTTCTGCGCCGGCGAGCCTTACCGCTTCTGGGGCCTGGTCGACGCGAATTTTCATTTTGTCTGTCCGGCGGAAGGGGGGCAACTCTTCCTGATGGGAACGGACCGGCTTGGCCGCGACATCTTCTCCCGCATCCTCTATGGCGCCCGGATTTCGCTCACCATCGGCCTGCTCGGCGTCATGACCAGCTTCGTTCTCGGAATCGTGATCGGTGGGCTTGCGGGCTATTGGGGCGGCTGGTTCGACCTCGTCGTGCAGCGCATTATCGAGGTCCTACAGTCCATTCCCACCATTCCGTTGTGGCTTGCGCTTGCCGCCATCATGCCCGTCGACTGGTCGCCCCTGCTGGTCTATCTCGGCATAACCTTCATCCTCGGCCTGTTGGACTGGACAGGGCTTGCGCGCGCCGTGCGATCCAAGCTCCTCGCCCTGCGGGAGGAGGATTATGTGCTTGCCGCGCAGCTGATGGGGGCGAAAACGCCGCGGATCATCGGGCGGCATCTGGTGCCGGGCTTCATGTCGCATCTGATCGCCAGCGCCACCCTGACCATACCGGGAATGATCCTCGGCGAGACGACGCTGAGCTTCCTCGGTCTCGGCCTGCGGCCGCCGATCACGAGCTGGGGTGTCCTCTTGACCGAGGCCCGCTCGGTCAGCGTCCTTGCCTTGTATCCCTGGCTTCTGTTTCCGGTTGTCCCGGTCATTTTCGTGATCCTCGCCTTTAATTTCCTGGGCGACGGACTTAGAGATGCCGCAGATCCGTATAAATGACAGCATCGGAACGCGCGAGGAGGCGTGTCCGGCACTTGGAATTCTAAGGAGAAGACAGAGTATGCCGAGACGTCTAGGGAATGCCCGTGTTCTCATGTATAGCCATGACACGTTCGGCCTGGGCCATTTGCGGCGCTGCCGGACCATTGCCCATTCGCTCGTCGAAGATTTCCGCGGGCTGAATGTGCTGATCATTTCCGGGGCCACCATTGCCGGCGCCTTCGATTATCGCGCACGCGTCGACTTCGTGAAGATCCCCAGCGTGATCAAGCTGCGCAATGGCGAGTATACCTCGATGGACCGGCATATCGATCTTCAGGAAACGCTGAAGATGCGACAGTCGATCATCCGCCACACGGCCGAGAGTTTCGAGCCGGACATCTTCATCATCGACAAGGAACCGCTCGGCTTGCGCGGCGAGGTGGAAGACACGCTCGCCTATCTGAAGACACGCGGCACGACGCTTGTTCTCGGACTGCGCGATGTCATGGATGCCCCGCATCTTCTGGAAGCGGAATGGAAACGCCACGGCGTCCTGAACAAGATCGGCAACCTCTACGACGATGTCTGGGTTTACGGCCCGCCGGATTTCTACGATCCGCTGACGGGAATCGACGTGCCGGTTTCGGTGCGCAACAAGATGCGGTTCGTCGGCTTCCTGCAGCGCAAATCCTATGCGGAAGCCCTGCCGGCCGGGGTGACGCCGGATGATTACATTCTCGTCACCACCGGCGGTGGCGGGGACGGGGCCGATCTCGTGCGCGATGTGATCGGCGCCTATGCGGCGGATCCGAGCCTGACGCAGAAGGCGGTGATCGTGCTCGGCCCCTATATGTCGGCAGAGCAGCGAAACCACTTCCGCGAAGCGTGCCAGGGCCATCCTCATCTGGAAATTCTTGAATTCGACAACCGGATGGAAGATCGCATCGCCGGCGCCAGGGCCGTGATCGCGATGGGCGGATACAATACCTATTGCGAGATTCTCTCTTTCGACAAACCGGCACTGATCGTTCCGCGCACGCAGCCGCGGGAAGAGCAGCTCATCCGGGCGACCCGGGCGGAAGAGCTCGGCCTGGTGAGCATGCTTTCGGCCGATGATTCAGCCGACAACCTGCGCTTCGCCTCCGCCATCAAGGACCTTTTGAAGCGCCAGCCGCCCTCGGTCACGGCGCCGGGCCTGCAGATGGAGGGTCTCCCGACCATTTCGAAAGTCGTCGAAGGATGGCTTCGGGAAAAGGGAAACCCGCATCTTTCCCTCGCGCAAGGCTGAGGGCCATGCCGCGCATGCGCAAGATCGTCGTGTTGCTGAAAGGCTATCCGCGTCTTTCGGAAACCTTCATCGCCCAGGAGCTTCTGGGACTGGAACGGGCCGGCTTCCGCCTGGAACTCGTCGCAATGCGGCGTCCGACCGACAAGAAGCGCCACCCGGTGCATGACGAAATCCAGGCGCCGGTCTGGTACCTGCCGGAATATCTTCATGAAGAACCGGTGCGGGTGCTGAAAGCGCTTCTTGCCGTGGCAAGACGGAAAGGTCTGAAGACTGCGCTGCGGGCCTTCTGGAGCGATTTCCGGAGAGATGTCTCGCGAAACCGCATCCGCAGGTTCGGCCAGGCCGCCGTCTTGGTGGCCGAGTGGCCGAACGATGCGGAATGGCTTCACGTGCATTTCATCCACACGCCGGCTTCCGTCGCCCGCTATGCCGCGCTGATCGGCGAAATGCCATGGACTGTCTCCGCCCATGCCAAGGATATCTGGACGTCTGAGGATTGGGACCTGCGGGAGAAGCTGCAGGAGGCCGCCTGGGCGGTGACCTGCACCCGGGTCGGATATGAGCAGCTCACGCGCCTGGCCGATGGCCGCGGCCATGTGCATCTGAGTTACCACGGTCTCGACCTTGATCGTTTTCCGCCCATGCGAGACGGACGGCCGGCCAGGGACGGCCGGGATCCGCAGGATCCGGTTCGCATTGTCAGCGTCGGTCGGGCGGTCCGGAAAAAGGGCTATGATGTGCTGCTGCAGGCTCTGAGCCGGCTGCCATCGGAGATCAACTGGCGCTTCACCCATATTGGCGGCGGCGATGAGCTGGCTCGGCTGAAGCAGCTGGCGGATGAACTGAAACTATCGCCGCGCATCGAATGGAAAGGCGCCCTGGACCAGAAGGATGTTCTGCAACACTATCGCGACAGCGATCTCTTTGCCCTTGCCTGCCGCATCACCGAAGATGGCGACCGCGACGGCTTGCCGAATGTGATGGTCGAGGCCGCGAGCCAGGCCCTGCCGGTGGTCTCCACGGCCGTGTCCGGCATAGTCGAGCTGTTCAAAGACCAGGAGAACAGTCTACTGGTCGAACCGGACGATCCGGCGGCCCTGGCCAGAGCGCTTCAGCGGATGATCGGCGATCCCGCCCTGCGTCTTGCGCTTGGCGCGCGGGCCGAGGAAAAGGTGCGTCGGGATTTCGACCACCGCAACAGTATCCAGGATCTCGACCGGCTGTTTCAGGAAAGCTGGGCGATCGACCAGGGGAGCAATACGCCGTCATGAATGACACCGGGCAGATGAGGCGGCGCGTTTTCTTCTATGTCCAGCACCTCTTGGGCATCGGGCATCTGGTCCGCGCCAGCCGGATTGCGGTCGCGATGCAGCAGAGTGGCCTGGACGTGACCATGGTCACGGGCGGCAACCGGATCGAGGGTTTTCCCGACAAGACGGTGCGGCATGTGGAACTGCCGGCCATCCTTGCCTCCAACAGCGCGTTTTCAGGTCTCGCCGATGCGCAGGGTTCACCGGTGGACGACACTTACAAGGCCAGGCGCGTCGACGCGCTGCTCTCGGCCTTTCACGAGATCAAGCCGGATGCCGTGCTGATCGAGGCCTTTCCCTTTGGTCGCCGGCAGATGCGGTTCGAACTGCTGCCGCTTCTGGAGGCGATCAGGACCGCAAGGCCCCGACCGCTCCTCTTCAGTTCCGTGCGCGATATTCTGCAAGAGAACCGCAAGCCGGGACGCGACGAGGAGACGGCGCAACTCGTGGAAGATGATTTCGACGGCGTCCTGGTGCATGGCGATCCGGCTTTCGTGCGGCTGGAAGACACGTTTCCGCTTGCTGCGCGCATCACCGGCAAGGTCCACTATACAGGCCTGGTCGCGCCGGAGCCGCCGGTCCCGGCGGCAGACCGGTTCGATATCGTCGTCTCGGCGGGGGGTGGCGCCGTGGGGGCGCAGCTGATCGGCGCCGCTATCGAGGCGCAGGCCTTGCTTGATGACGCACGCAGCTGGTGCCTGATCACCGGCCCCAATCTGCCGGCAGAGGAATTCGATCGCTTGTCCCGCCAGACGCCGGCGCATGTCACACTGGTGCGGTTTCGGCCGGATTTCCCGGGCCTTCTGGCAAATGCCAGCATCTCCATATCGCAGGCCGGCTACAACACGGTCTGCGACGTCTTGCGCACCGGCGTCCTCTCTGTCCTGGTGCCGTTCGCCTCCGGCGGCGAAACGGAGCAGACCGTGCGCGCGCAGAAACTCGAGGCCATGGGGCTTGCCCAGGTGGTCCGCGAAGAGGAACTGAGCGGCTCTAAGCTGGCTCGGGCCGTCTCCCTGGCCGGTCAAAGCCGCAGGTCCAAGCCTCCAGGCATTGGGCTTTCCGGTGCGCAGGACACTGCGCGGCTGATCGGCCGGCTCATTGAAGAAGCCCACAGTGGCGAAAAAATTCCGACTCCATGACAGGATCTCGCACGTGAGAGTTTGCTGTTAAGCTTCATACTCTAGTTTGCGCATATGATTCGCGAGCCGCGCAGGCGGCACGTATCGTTCATGATGAATATAAGTGTTGATGATGATGGCGATGCAGCTGACTTCCGATATTTTCGACCTCGCGCCGATCCCGATGTGGATCGAGGACTTCAGCCAGGTCAAACGGCAGTTCGAATCCTGGAAGGCAGCGGGTGTTACAGATATCCGGGCGCATTTGCGTGCGGATCTGTCCCGTATTGCCGAATGCGCCGGGCAGATCCGCGTCCTGAAGGTCAACCAAAAGGTTCTGGAGCTGTTCGAGGCGCAGGATCAGACGCATCTCATCGGCAATCTCTCCCGCATCTTCCGGGATGAGATGCTGGAGAGCCATATCAACGAACTCGCGGCGCTTTTCGACGGCGAGACGGAATTTGCCAGCAACACGGTCAATTATTCCCTTTCGGGCCGCCGGCTGGACATACAGTTGCGCGGCACGGTTCTGCCCGGCTTCGAGGCGACGCTGGGTCAGGTGCTGCTGACGACGGAGAACATCACAGAGCGGGAAGAGGCCAGGCGTGCAGAAGCGCGCAACCGCCAATATGCGGAAGGCATCTTCCAGCACTCGCCGGTATCTTTGTGGGTCGAGGACTTCAGCCGGATCAAGCACAAGATCGAGGAAGTCCGGCAATGCGGCATCGTGGATTTCCGGGTGTTCACCGATGTGCATCCGGAATTTGTCCAGCAATGCATGAGCGAGATCCGTGTGATTGACGTCAACCAGGCGACGCTCGATCTTTTCTGCGCCAGCGATCGGCAGACGCTGTTCCGGCGCCAGAACGAGATATTCCGCGACGAGATGGAGAAGCACTTCAAGGAGCAGCTCATCGATCTGTGGAACGACAACCTCTTCCACCAGCGCGAAGTGGTCAATTACGCGCTCGACGGTTCGGAGCGCTACGTGCTGCTGCAGTTTTCCGTGCTTCCCGGCTATGAGCAGGATTGGTCGCTCGTCCAGGTGGCGCTGACCGATATTACGGCACGCAAGAAGGCCGAGGCCTACCTGGAATATCTCGGCAAGCATGATGTGCTGACGAAATTGCACAATCGCGCCTTCTACATGGAAGAGATGAACCGCCTCGAGCGCAAGCCGCTGCGTCCGCTCTCGGTCATCATGATCGATCTGAACGGACTGAAGGATGCCAATGACAATCTCGGGCATGATGCGGGCGATCAGCTTCTGCGGCGGATCGGCGAGGTGCTCAACGGCGCGGTCTCGCGGCCGAACCACGCGGCCCGCATCGGCGGCGACGAGTTTGCGATTCTGATGCCCGGCGCCGACCGCCTGGCGGTCAATGCCATGAGCGAGACGATCCAGGAACTCCTGAAGATCAACAACCAGTTCTATTCGAGCGCACCGCTGAGCATTGCCATTGGCTGTGCGACGAGCGAGGACGGCGAGAGCGTGGAGAGCGTCGTGAAGCGGGCGGACGCGCTGATGTATGAGGACAAGCGCGGCCAGCAGCGCCGCAGTCTGACGCTTATCCGCCAGGCCTGATCACGCCGCATAGCGGCTGATGGAAAGATCCCTGCTTTCGATATCCGGTGCCTTGCCGTCCACCAGATCAGCGAGAAGTTTGGCCGAGCCGCAGCTCATGGTCCAGCCGAGCGTGCCGTGGCCGGTGTTCAAGTAGAGATTGCGGATGCGCGTCGGCCCGATTACCGGCGTTCCGTCCGGCGTCATCGGCCGCAAACCGGACCAGAAATCGGCGCGCGAGACATCGCCGCCGGGAAAGAGATCCGTGACGGAATGTTCGAGCGTGCGGCGGCGTGCGGCGCCGAGATCATTCGTATAGCCGGAAATCTCTGCCATGCCGCCGACGCGGATGCGATCGCCAAGCCGGGTGATGGCGATCTTGTAGGTCTCGTCCATGACCGTCGATTCGGGTGCTCTCGATGCATCGGTGATGGGGATGGTCAGCGAATAGCCTTTGACGGGATAGACGGGCAGGTCGATGCCATGCGGCTTGACCAGCAACGGCGAATAGCTGCCGAGTGCCACGACGACGGCATCGGCGGCGATCAGGCCACGCTCGGTGACGACGCCCTTCACCTCGCCGCCCTGAACATCCAGCCCCTTGACGGAAACGCCCCACCGGAAGCTCACGCCCATTCCCGCAGCCTTGTCTGCCAAGAGATTTGTGAATTTGAAGCAGTCGCCCGTTTCATCCTTTGGGGTCAGAAGACCGCCGACGATCTTGTGGCGTACATGGGCAAGAGCCGGCTCGACGCGAATGCAGCCGTCCGGATCCAGAACCTCGAATGGTATGCCATCGGCAGCCAGCGCCTTGACGTCCTTGGCCGAGGCTTCCAGCTGCGCCTCTGTGCGGAAGAGCTGCAGAGTTCCCTGCATGCGCTGATCATAAACCACATTCGTTTCGGCCCGAACCTCCGCCAGCGCCAGCCGGCTGTAATCCGCCAGGCGCAACATGCGGCTCTTGTTTTGCGCATAGCGCGCCGAGGTGCAGTTCATCAGCATGCGCATCATCCAGGTCAGCATCGGGCCGTCCAGCTTCGGGCGCAGGATCAGCGGAGCATGCTCCATGAAAATCCATTTCAGCGCCTTTTGCGGAATTCCGGGCGCCGCCCAGGGCGAGCAATAGCCGAAGGACACTTCGCCGGCATTGGCAAAGCTCGTCTCCAGCGCCGGCCCGGCCTGCCGGTCGAGCACGGTGACAGAATGTCCTGCCTTCGCCAGATAATAGGCCGAGGTGACGCCAATGACGCCAGCGCCAAGGATGATGATGTTCATGAAGGTCTTCCCCGTCTTCTTCTTGTCTCAGATATAATGGCGCTGGTAGCGCGCGCCGAGAGAGGTCAGCACCTCCCATGAAATCGTGTCCGCCCAGGCCGCAACCGCTTCCAGCGATTGATGCGGACCTATGAACTCGACAAGGCTGCCGAGCTTTAGGTCCTCGCCCTCGAGATCGGTGATATCGATGATCGTGCTGTCCATGGAGACGCGGCCGACGATCGGCAGGCGCTGTGCGCCGGCGTAGAAAGCGCCGCGATTGCTGAGCGCGCGCAGGATCCCGTCCGCATAGCCAAGCGAGACGGTCGCAAGGCGCCGTTTGCCGGTTGTGGTGTGGCTGGCGGAATAGCCGACGGCCGTCCCGTCGTCCACGAGCCGGGTCTGGATGATCGCGCCCTCCACCCGCACGACAGGCTCCACTGTATCGCCGGGCCGGTCGGTGGATCGCCCGCCGTAAAGGGCAATGCCCGGCCGCACCAGGGCGCCGCGGAACGCTTCGCCGAGAAAGGATCCGCCGGAATTGCCGAAGGAGAGCGGTATGGTCGGAAACAACGCCGAGATCCGCTGCATTTCCTGAGCCTGAGCGTGATTATGCGGGTGCTCCGTTTCATCGGCGCAGCCCAGATGGCTCATGATGTAGCGCAGCCGGATTCCTGCCAGCATGCCGGGATTGGCAGCAAGACTTGCCGCCTCTGCATGCGACATGCCGAGCCTCGCCATGCCGGTATCGACTTGCAGCAGCGCAGGAAGCCCGTCGCTGCAGAGCGTCGCAATGCTGCGCCAGCGCGCCGTCTGTTCCAGAGAATTCAGCACGGGGATGATGCCGCGTTGCGCGCAATCGGCCTCGGCTCCGGGCTGCAGGCCGTTGAGCACGACGATCTCCGCAGAGCGCGACAAACGGGCGCGCAAGGCGACCGCTTCGCCATATTCCGCGACGAAAAAGGTGCGGCAGCCTTCGGCAAACAGCGCTTGCGCCACGTGCTCGGCGCCGAGGCCATAGGCATTGGCCTTGACCACGGCGCCGGCCTGCGAAGGGGCGACCATGTCCGCAATCCGCCTGTAATTGCGCCGCAGCGCCGCAAGATCAACGGTCAGTATGCCGGCTGCACCGACCTTCTGCCAGGTTTGACTGGAATGCATGTCCATAGATCGATCCTGTGTGCGCCTTTTCCGGAGCTTCAGGATAGCTCACCGATCATGCGTGAAATTATCAATTATTGCATGAATCGTGCATTTGTGCTCAAATCCGTCCAATATTGATCCTGGTGACGAAGGAATCCCGCGTGGCTGCTTCTCTGGATGCCATCGACCGCAACATCATCCGCCTTCTCAGGCTCGACGCGCGCATGAGCAGTGCCAAAATGGCGGAGGCTGTCGGCCTGTCGCCTTCCGCCTGCTTGCGGCGCATCCGGACGATGGAGGAAGAGGGGGTCATTCGCGGCTATACCGCTCTTATCGGTTCCGCCGAGGAAGGAAGTACGCTTGCGGTGATGATCAACATCACGCTGGACCGGCAGACGGAAGATTATTTGAACCGGTTCGAGGATGCGGTGCGCAAACATCCTGAAATCCGCGAATGCTATCTGATGACCGGCGACTGGGACTATTTTCTCCGCGTCGAGGTTGAAAGCCCGAGGGAGTTCGAGAGGATCCACACGGAAATCCTCTCGAAACTGCCAGGCGTCAGCCGCATTCATTCCAGCTTCTCCATCCGCAATGCCTTGACCGCGCGCGGACGCAGACGGTGAACTTGCTATTTGACCGCGCAGATCGCGTAGCGATGCTGTGTCGAGCGTTCCAGGCCTTTCAGAAAGCTAAAATGCCGTTTCTGCGC
The DNA here is from genome assembly GCF_030435705.1 of Rhizobium sp. SSA_523. Lineage (NCBI taxonomy): Bacteria > Pseudomonadati > Pseudomonadota > Alphaproteobacteria > Hyphomicrobiales > Rhizobiaceae > Affinirhizobium > Affinirhizobium gouqiense. The sequence continues at coordinate 793,661 of NZ_CP129381.1, read as the reverse complement.
GCGATGGATGGCGCGCATATCCGTGTCGATGGTGATCTGGCTGAAGCCCGCTTGCCGGAGCAGGTCGACGACGGCTTCCGCTCGCGCGCCCTGTGAGAAATAAACCCGTGACAGGATGCTGCGATGGGTTTCTGCAAGCGCCGCTGCCGGGCCGTTCTCCATTCCTCTGCCAGAAATGCCCAATGCGCCCATCAGGGTGGAAAGCCGCTTGCTGAGGATGGAGAAAAGGCCGGGATTGACGAAGTCGCCATCGACGATCAGCAACCGGCCACCCGTTTTTAAGATCCGGTGCCATTCTACGAATGCATATTTCGGATCGACCAGGGTCCAGACAAGATGCCGGTTGGTGATCACGTCATAGCTGTCGTCATCCTCCATCGTGTGCTCCGCATCACCCATCAGAAAGCGGATGCTGCGGCCGCGGCTCTTTGCCTTCTCGCGCGCGCGCTCCAGCATGGGCTCGGCCCAGTCCATGCCGGTGACGCGAAAGCCGAGATCGTCAAGAAGGTGGGAGACCACTCCGGTTCCCGAGGCCAGGTCGAGCGCGGCGCGGCCCTTGCCTTCGCCGAGATGGCGCAGGATCAGACGATGCCAGGCCTGACGTTCGGCCTCGGAAAAGATCTCATGGCCCGGCTGGGTATCGAAGGTTTCGGCGCGCAGAGACCAGTAAGCCTTGATCTCATCCTTGAGGTTGTAGTTAGCGGGGGCTGCATAATCCTGCATCACATCTTCCCGTTGTGGTCATCAATATGTTGGAATTCTTCTAAAAGATAATTCTTGACGATAAAAGTCATAAAATCATAGATGCCCCAGAAACATCAGATGGAGGCAGACGTGTTCAACGTGTCTAAGGTGGCCGCAGCCGCCATGGTTTCACTTGCTTTGCTGGCGGGTGTAACGCATGCCGCGGAAAAGGTGAAGGTGACCGACATTACCGGTCGCGAAGTCGAGGTGAATATCCCGGTTGAGCGCGTCATTCTCGGCGAAGGCCGACAGATCTACTTTACCGCTGCCCTCGATACGGAAGCGCCGTTCAAGCGCGTGGTCGGCTGGCGCGACGATTTCAAGAAGGCGGACCTGGATGGCTGGAACATCTATCTCGAGAAATTTCCGGAGATGGCAAAGATCCCCACATTCGGCGGCATGAAGGATGGCACGTTCGACGTGGAACAGGCGGTGACGCTGAAGCCGGACGTCATCATCATGAACATCGACGCCAAATCCGCGACGGAGGAGAGTGGCTATATCGAGAAGCTCTCCAAGGTCGGCATTCCGCTCGTCTATGTCGACTTCCGCGAAAAGGCGATGGAGAACACCGATCCGTCAATGCGGCTTATCGGCAAGCTGTTCGGCCAGGAAAAACGCGCCGAGGACTTCGTGACCTTCCACGATGCCGAGATCAAGCGCGTCACCGATGTCATTGCCAAGGCCAAGGATCTGAAGAAGCCGCTCGTCTTCATGGAGCGGGCCGGCGGCTATAGCGATGATTGCTGCATGTCCTTCGGCAATGAGAATTTCGGCAGAATGGTCGATATTGCAGGCGGCTTGAACATGGCCGACAAGATCATCCCCGGAACCTTCGGCACGGTCAATCCGGAGCAGATCATCGCCTCCGACCCGGATCAGGTCATCGTCACCGGCGCGAATTGGGAACTATATGTGCCCGCCGGCAAATGGGTGGGCGTGGGACCGGGTGCCGACAAGGCGCTGGCGCGCAAGAAGCTGTCGGAGCTGATGGCGCGACCGGCCTTCACCGATATCAAGGCGGTGAAGGATAAGAACGTCCACGCCATCTGGCACCAGTTCTACAACAATCCCTATCAGTTCGTGGCTGTTCAGCAGATCGCCAAGTGGCTGCATCCGGATCTGTTCAAGGATCTCGATCCCGAGGCGACCTTCCAGGAACTGCATGATCGGTTCCTGCCGGTGCCCTATCACTCCGGTTACTTCGTCTCGCTGAACGACCCGACGTAAGAGCGGGACCCTCACCGCACCAATAGTCGAAGCCGGCGGACCTCTGTCTGCCGGTCATTTCTCACGGGAGGCAGCCATGCCTGCAAAATTTTTTCGGACGCTTTTCGTCCTCTTATCCATTTTCGCCACGCCCGCCTTCGCCGCGGAGATCACCGATGTGGCCGGACGCACGGTCTCCCTGGATCTGCCGGCCAAGCGGGTTCTCGTCGGCGAGGCCCGGCAGGTGCACGTGATTGCCGCATTGAAGGGCGAGCACACATTCGACACGATTGCCGGATGGCGCGACGATCTGCTGAAAAAGGATCCGGACAGTTACGCAGCCTATGTCGAGCATTTCCCGAACATCGCCGAATTGCCGATGTTCGGCTATATTCCGAGCGGCACGTTCGATGTCGAATCCGCCATAGCGCTTGCTCCGGATGTGCTGACGCTCAATCTGGAATCGGAAAAATCCGTTACCGATAGCGGTCTGGAAGCGAAACTTGCCGCGGCCGGCATCACCATCGTCTATCTCGATTTCAGGATCGATCCCGACAAGAACACCGAGAAATCCATCGATCTCCTCGGCCAGATTTCCGGCGCGACGCAACAGGCGGAGAGTTTCAAGGCCTATCGTCGCGAACAGATTGCCAGGGTGACGGATCGCCTGGCGGGCGTGCGAACGCTTGACCGTCCGACAGTCTTCATCGAGCGCGCACCCGGCATTACCGGCGAGAACAGCTGCTGCCGCACGTTCGGCCCCTATAACTTCGGTGCCATGGTGAATGCCGCCGGCGGTCGTAACATTGCCGACGGGATCATCACCGCGACCTTTGGCGATCTGAATGCGGAGCAATTGGTGGTTTCCAATCCGGACCAGATCATCGTGACCGGCTCGAATTGGGCGGCGGAATCCGACATCAACCAATTCGTCCCCGTCGGGCGCGGTGCCGATATGAAGCTTGCCAGGGAAAGGCTTGCTGCATTGATGACGCGCACACCCTTCTCCGGTCTGCAGGCGGTCGAAAAGGGCCAGGTGCATGCCGTCTGGCACCAGTTCTACGGTGCCCCGTACGAATTCGTCCCCATCCAGCAATTCGCGAAATGGTTTCATCCCGACCTCTTTGCCGATCTCGATCCGGAAAAGACTTTTCGAGAGTTTCACGAGAAATTCCTGCCGATCGCTTATAAGACCGGCTATTTCGCATCCCTGCCGCGAGGATCGAATTGATGGTGGTGGCACTTCAGCGGGAAGATGAGGTCGTTGCGCGTGGACGTTACCGTGCGCTGGCGGCGCGTCGCATCGCCATCTTGATGGGACTGGCCCTGGTTCTGGCGCTATCCGTGGCGCTCGATATCGGGCTCGGTCCGGCGCGCTATTCGCTCTCGGAAGTCCTTGCCGGCATATTCACCCCGGACGTGGTCTCCAACCAGCTTCGCGTCGTCATCTGGGATATCCGCATGCCGGTGGCGCTGATGGCGGTAACGGTCGGCGCCTGTCTTTCGCTGGCGGGCGCGCAGATGCAGACGATCCTTGCCAATCCTCTGGCCAGTCCCTTCACGCTCGGCATTTCAGCGGCGGCGGGCTTCGGCGCGGCGCTGGCGCTGGTGGCCGGGGTTGCCGTCTTCCCGGCGGCGGTGCAGTTCATGGTGCCGATCAATGCCTTCCTGATGGCAATGCTGGCATCCCTCTTCATCTACGGCGTGTCGACGCTTCGGGGGGTGACGGTCGAAACCATCGTGCTGCTCGGCATTGCGCTGGTCTTCACCTTCAACGCGCTTCTCTCGCTGCTGCAATACCTGGCCTCCGAACAGGCGCTGGCCGCCGTCGTCTTCTGGACGATGGGCAGCCTCACCAAGGCGACCTGGGGCAAGGTCGCGGTAACGTTCCTAGCGCTTGTCATCTGCGTTCCCCTGTTTGCGCGCCGGGCCTGGGCCCTGACGGCCCTGCGACTGGGAGACGACAAGGCCGCGAGCCTCGGGGTCAATGTCCGCGCCCTGCGCCTGGAGACGATGCTGCTCGTCAGCCTCCTCGCAGCCATACCCGTGTCCTTCGTCGGCACGATCGGCTTTATCGGGCTGGTTGGTCCGCATATCGCCCGCATGCTGGTGGGCGAGGACCAGCGTTTCTTCCTGCCGGGCTCCGTCATCTGCGGCGCGCTGCTCCTGTCCTCGACCTCCGTCCTGTCCAAGATGCTCATTCCGGGCGCCATCCTGCCCATCGGCGTGATCACGGCGCTGGTTGGCGTTCCCTTCTTCTTCTCCCTGATCTTCACCAATCGGAGACGCGCATGGTAGCCCTCAAACTGGATCAGGTGGGCGCGCGCTACGGCAAGGCGCAGGTTTTTCAGGACATTTCGACGGACTGGCTGCGCGGCGGCGAACTGACGGCGCTGATCGGGCCAAACGCCGCCGGCAAATCGACCCTGTTCAAGCGCATGGCCGGGCTGTTGAAAGGGCAGGGGGTCGTGCAGGTGGAGGACGTCCGCGAAGGCTTTCGTCCGATCTGCTACATGCCGCAAGATACCGGCGCCAATGCGGTGCTGACGGTCTATGAGTCGATTCTCATGGCCGCCAAGCAGGGGACAGGCTGGCGGGTCGGAGATCATGATCTGCAGGAGATCGACCGGCTGCTCGGCTCCCTGCATATCGCCGATCTTGCCTTTCGCGACCTCGGCGCCCTGTCCGGCGGGCAGCGCCAGCTGGTGGCAATCGCCCAGGCCCTGGTCCGTCGGCCGGAGGTTCTCTTGATGGATGAGCCAACCTCGGCGCTGGATCTCTTTCGCCAGATCGAGGTACTGGAATTCATGCGCCGCCTGGCCGAGCGGGATGGCATCGCCGTCCTGATCGCGCTGCATGATCTCAATCACGCGCTGCGCTACTGCTCCAATACCATGGTGATTGCCGAGGGTGAATTGAAGGCGAGCGGACCGACCATGGACGTGGTGACCCCGGACATGCTGCGGTCGGTCTATCGCGTCGACGCCCGGATCGAGCGCTGCAGCTTCGGTCGCCCGCAGGTGATCGTCGACGGAACGGCTTGATCCCTCCTGATCTGCCAGCCCGAAGAGATGATCCGAGGCTGCCGGCGGCGTGGCCTCGGTTTGTCCCTGCCTCTTCCCGTCCTGCTCCCTGACCCACCGTTGAAGATCCGCGGCGGCGATTGCCTCACGACATTTTGCTTGTGCAAGAGTTAGTAAGTGTAGCATACATTTTTCGGGAGTGCCCGGCGGCTGCAGCGGTAGCCGATAGCCGGGCAGGTGGTTGCATGGAACGCCGGGGGCAGAGGCGCCGGCGCTTTGTGTGACATTCGCATGAGCATCAGCGAAGAGGAGACGACATGATCGAGATTCAGCAAATCATCGGCGGCAACAAAGTCGCTGCCGCATCCGGCAAGACCTTCGATCGCCTGGACCCGTTTACCGGGCAGGTGGCAACGAGAGCGCCAGCTGCCGGCCTGGACGATGTAAAGGCAGCCGTGGCCGCGGCGCAGGCGGCATTCCCGGAATGGTCCCGCACCGGCCCGGGGCATCGCCGATCCCTGCTGCTGAAGGCGGCGGACGTGATGGAAACCAAGTCGAACCGTTTTGCGGAACTGATGATCGCCGAAACCGGTGGAACGGCACCCTGGGCCGGCTTCAACACCATGCTCGCCGCCGGTATCCTGCGCGAGGCGGCAAGCATGGTCACGCAGATCCAGGGCGAGGTCATTCCGTCGAACAAGCCGGGCACGCTGGCCATGGGTATTCGCCAGGCGGCAGGTGTCTGCCTCGGCATCGCGCCCTGGAATGCGCCTGTCATCCTCGGCACGCGCGCCATCGCCATGGCGATCGCCTGCGGAAATACCGCGATCCTGAAGGCTTCGGAAGCCTGCCCGGCCATGCATGTTCTCATCGGCGAGGTTCTGGTGGAGGCCGGCCTTCCGGATGGGGTGATCAATGTTCTGACCAATGCGCCAGAAGACGCGGCCGCGATCGTGGAAGCGCTGATCGCGGCGCCGGAAGTCCGCCGCGTGAACTTCACCGGCTCGACCAAGGTCGGGCGCATCATCGGTGAGCTCTGCGGCCGCCATCTCAAGCCCGCGCTGCTGGAACTGGGCGGCAAGGCGCCGATGATCGTGCTGGAGGATGCCGATATCGACGCCGCCGTGAATGCGGCTGTCTTTGGCTGCTACATGAATATGGGGCAGATCTGCATGTCGACGGAACGGCTGATCGTCCATGAAGCCATTGCAGACGAGTTCGTCGCAAAGCTGTCGGCGCGCGCCCAGCAATTGCCGGCGGGCGATCCGCGCGGACATGTGGTGCTCGGCTCGCTCGTCAATCCCGACGCTGCGCAGAAGATGCAGGCCTTCATTGATGACGCTCTCGCAAAGGGTGCCAATCTGGCGGCCGGCGGCAAGGTTGAAGGCAGCGTGGTCTCGGCGACTCTCCTGGATAATGTCCGCGAGGGCATGCGCTCCTTCGACGAGGAAAGCTTCGGCCCGGTCAAACCCGTGATCCGCGTCAAGGATGAGGCGGAGGCGCTGCGGATTGCCAATGACACGGATTACGGCCTCTCCTCATCGATCTTCAGCCGGGATGTGAAGCGCGCCATGGATCTGGCCTCGCGGCTGGAGGCGGGCATTTGCCATATCAACGGGCCAACGGTTGCCGATGAGGCGCAGATGCCGTTCGGCGGCGTCAAAGGGTCAGGCTATGGCCGGTTCGGGGGGAAGGCGGCGATTGCCGAATTCACCGATCTGCGCTGGATCACCATCGAAGATCCGCATCAGCACTATCCCTTCTGATGCAGCGTTGACGACAAGCGGACCGGGATCCGGCGAAGCCGGACGAAGCCGGGAGGGAGCCTGCCGGTTCCGGCCGCAGGCCCGCCGCGCCGCATGCCTGACCTGGTTGGTCAAGCCGCAGCCGCATCCGGCTGCGGCAGATCCTCCCGGCGTACCGAATCAGCCCTAACTGTGGTGGTCAAACGAAGCCGCTTGATGCTATCCAGTCTCTGGCCAGAGACAGGTTTGCAGCGATCAGGCTGGTTCCGCACCGCCGATGGTCGGTAAGGGCGATCTGTGGGCCGGGAATGTCGTGCATGGTGAAGAAGTCGTGCATGGTGAAGACTGTGCCGTCGCTGCCGCAGAGGGAGATGGGGATGAGAATAGGGACACCAAAGGAAATCTTTGGCGGCGAGGCCCGCGTTGCAATGACGCCGGACAGCGCGGTTCAACTGCAGAAACTGGGCCATCAATGCCTGCTTGAGGCCGGCGCCGGCCGCGCCGCGGGCTTCTCGGATGATGCCTATCGCGGTGCAGGCGTCGAGATCGTCGCCGATGCGGCCTCGCTTTACGCGCAGGCGGACGTCATCGCCAAGGTCCGACCGCCGGAACCCGTCGAAGTGGCGCGGCTTACTGCCGGAAAGACACTGATCTCCTTCTTCTATCCCGCGCAGAACAAAGACCTGCTCGAGCAGGCGCAACAGACCAGCTCCACGGTGATTGCCATGGACATGGTGCCGCGCATTTCGCGCGCGCAGAAGATGGACGCCCTCTCGTCCATGGCCAATATTGCAGGCTATCGTGCGGTCATCGAGGCCGGCAACAATTTCGGGCGCTTCTTTACCGGCCAGGTCACGGCCGCCGGCAAGATCCCGCCTGCCAAGGTGCTCGTCATCGGGGCTGGTGTGGCGGGGCTTGCGGCGATCGGCACGAGTGTTTCGCTTGGGGCAATCACCTATGCCTTCGACGTGCGGCCGGAAGTGGCCGAGCAGATCGAGAGCATGGGAGCCGAATTCGTCTATCTCGAATTCGACGCCAATCAGGATGGCGCAGCGACCGGCGGCTATGCCGCACCGTCTTCGCCGGAGTTCCGGGAAAAGCAGCTCGCCAAGTTCCGCGAACTCGCTCCGGATATCGATATCGTCATCACCACGGCACTCATTCCCGGCCGCGATGCGCCGAAGCTCTGGCTGGCCGACATGGTGGCGGCCATGAAGCCCGGCTCCGTCATCGTCGATCTGGCGGCAGAGCGGGGCGGGAATTGCGACCTTACCATTGCCGATGAGAAAGTCGTGTCGGACAATGGCGTCACGATCATCGGCTATACGGATTTCCCGAGCCGCATGGCCGCCCAGGCATCCACGCTTTATGCAACCAATATCCGCCATATGGTGAGCGACCTGACGCCGGCCAGGGACGGCATCATCGTCCAGAACATGGAAGATGATGTGATCCGCGGCGCCACCATTGCCTTCAACGGCGAGATCACCTACCCGCCGCCGCCGCCGAAGATCAAGGCCATTGCCGCGGCCAAGCCGAAAGAGAAGGTGAAGGAGCTTTCACCCGAGGAGAAGCGCGCCCGCGAAATCGCGGCCTTCAAGGCGCAGACGAAAAACCAGTTTGCCCTGCTGGCCGGCGGCGGCGCGCTGCTGCTTCTCGCCGGGCTCTATGCCCCCGCCAGCTTCATGAGCCATTTCATCGTCTTCGTTCTTGCCTGCTTCGTCGGTTTCCAGGTCATCTGGAACGTGTCGCACGCCCTGCACACGCCGCTTATGGCGGTGACCAACGCCATTTCCTCCATCATCATCCTGGGTGCGCTGATGCAGATCGGCTCGGGAAGCATCCTCATCATCCTCCTGGCGGCGCTCTCGGTGTTCATGGCCGGGATCAACATTTTTGGCGGCTTCCTCGTGACACGGCGCATGCTCGCCATGTTCCAGAAGTCGTGAACGGGAGAGGGTGACGATGGATTACGGATTTACGACGGCTGCCTATGTCGTGGCGGCAGTACTCTTCATTCTCTCTCTGGGCGGCCTTTCGGGGCAGGAAAGCGCCAAGCGGGCCGTCTGGTACGGGATCGTCGGCATGGCGCTCGCGGTCTTCGCAACGCTTGTCGGTCCGGGGGCTGGCAACTGGTTTCTGTCGCTGGTGCTGATCACCGCCGGCGGCGCGATCGGCTGGATCGTCGCAAAGCGGGTCCAGATGACGGAAATGCCGCAACTTGTGGCGGCCATGCATTCGCTGGTCGGCCTTGCGGCGGTCTTTATCGGGTTCAATGCGCATCTGGAGCTTCAGCGCGTTCTGGCGATGGACGAAGCGACCCGCGCAACCCTTGACGGCTTTGCGGCCATCCTCGCCCACAAGGATCCCGTCGAACAGGTCATCCTGAAGGTGGAGGTCTTCCTCGGCATCTTCATCGGTGCGGTCACCTTCACCGGATCCGTCATCGCCTTCGGCAAGCTTGCCGGCAGGGTAGATGGCAAGGCGAAGAAACTGCCCGGCGGACATATGCTCAATGCGGGCGCTGCAATCCTGTCGCTCGTCCTGCTGTTTTCCTATGTCAACGGATCCGGCATCTGGACCTTGCTCCTGATGACCCTGCTCGCCTTCTTCATCGGCTATCACCTCATCATGGGCATTGGCGGCGCGGACATGCCGGTGGTTGTCTCCATGCTGAACAGCTATTCCGGCTGGGCCGCGGCGGCGATCGGCTTTTCGCTCTCGAATGATCTGCTCATCGTCGTGGGTGCGCTGGTCGGCTCTTCCGGTGCCATCCTCTCCTACATCATGTGCAAGGCGATGAACCGCTCCTTCGTTTCCGTGATCCTCGGCGGCTTCGGCGCCACGGCCGGACCGCAGATGGAGATCGACGGCGAACAGGTCGCCATCGATGCCGAAGGCGTTGCCAATGCGCTGAACGAGGCCGATAGCGTGATCATCGTTCCAGGCTATGGCATGGCCGTGGCCCAGGCGCAGCAGGCGGTTTCCGAATTGACCCGCAAGCTGCGCAGTGCCGGCAAGAAGGTTCGCTTCGCCATCCATCCGGTGGCCGGTCGCCTGCCGGGCCACATGAACGTTCTGCTGGCCGAAGCGAAGGTGCCCTACGATATCGTTCTGGAAATGGATGAGATCAATGACGACTTCCCCAGCACGGAGGTGGTCATCGTCATCGGCTCGAACGATATCGTCAATCCGGCGGCGCAGGAGGATCCCAATTCGCCGATCGCCGGCATGCCGGTGCTGGAAGTCTGGAAGGCAAAGCTCGTGATCGTTTCGAAGCGCGGTCAGGGCACGGGATACTCCGGCATCGAAAATCCGCTCTTCTACAAGGAGAACACCCGGATGTTCTACGGCGATGCCAAGAAATCCGTCACGGAACTGCTGCCGATGATCCGGTAAGGATTGCCAAGGTCCGCGGAGGCTGACGCTTGTCGCCGCGGGCCATTTCCGCCAGTTGCCGCGGTCATGGGCACCATCCCGGCGTCCCTGCTGCCGCCGGGCTTATTCCTCGTTCGGAATATTCAGAAGATAGCCGCAGGCTTTGCAGTGGACGGCATCGGCATCATGTCTTTGCAGGCCGCATTGCGGGCAGGGGAAGTTGACCTTGTAGGGCCGGAAGATCGCCTGCGCCAGGCGCACGAAGAGCGATATGCCGATAATCATCGTCGCGACGGAGGTCAGCTTTCCGAGCGTGCCCGGAAGGGTAATGTCGCCAAATCCCGTTGTCGTCACGGTCGCCACCGTGAAATACAAAGCGTCGACAAAACCTTCGCCGGCATCCCGCCCGTAGAAGAAGGAGGTGTAGACGAACCCGGTCACCATGAAGAGGAAGACCAGGAAGTTCAGGCAGGCGCGCACGACATCCTGATACTGAAGCCAGCCGAACCGCCGCAGCCCCTCCCGCAGGAGGGGGCTATTGCCGATCGCCCAGATGCGCATGGCGCGCAGGAAGGCGAAGTTGAACAGGACATTCGGAAACAGCAGCGTCACCAGGATGATGAAGTCCACCCAGGTCATCGGGCGCTGCAGAAAACGCTTCCATCCCGATGAGGCCATGGCACGTGCCACGAGTTCGCCGGCAATCCAGCAGGCAATGGCATAATCGACGATCAGATAGCTGGGGCCGGTCCGGAAGTAAGGACCGAACAGAAAGAAGGCCAGGATCGCGAGATCGATCAGCGCAAAGAACGCCTGCCAGCGCATGGCCCAGGCGTCGCGACCCTTTTCAAGTCGCTGCATCGTGGCGCGCAGATGCGACCAGCGCTGGCCGACTATGCGGTTGTGAGGGCGATCATCCATGCGGTCTCATGAAAGGGCTGGTTCCCTGTTTTGCTGCTGCCCGGCCGCGAACCGGGGTAGTTGCGGCATGCGAACGCCTGTCATGGTCGAGTGGATCGGGCGTCGCCTGGTTGTCTGACGGCTGACATTTGCGCCGAGGCAAGCCCTGTGTCAAACGCAAATAGGTCCGGTCCCGCGCCGGGAGCGCCGGGCGAGCGGATGATGATCGGCGAGACGGAAAAAGGACGGGAGAAGGTCCGACCCCTGGACCTCCCCCCGTTCACACGCCTTGGGCGGTGGATCTGATGTCTGTCTCTGACGGCGCGACTGCGGCTCAGCAGTGGCCGGCCGATGTCGCGGCAAGGCGCATCACGCCGTCCTTGGTCAGCGGGCTTGGAAACTCTTCCTGCAAGGCAGCGACAAGAATCTGTCGCGCGGCATCCGCATGGTCCGCGGCAACCTTGGCTCCTAGCGTCTGCGCAATTCCCTGAGCGTAGCCGAGCATGTTGATGAGAGCGTAATATTCCTCGCGTCGGTCGTGCATCTCCACGTCGAGATCGGCAAGCGTCATTTCATTCCCCTGAAGCATTCTCACTCCAGAACATTCGCATAGAAGACCGTTGCATGCGCGTTGCAATAGCGTTGCACACGTCTTGAGGGACGTTCTTCAAGAATGGGCTAATAGAAGTTACGCTTCACCACCATAGAGCGCACGCCAGAGCGGCGTGCTGTTGAACCGCCAATCGCGAGGCTCGTGCTTTTGCACGGCGGGCATGCGCGACAGCACGTCAAGCATCTGAAGGGCGTCCAATCTCTTCTGGTCGATAGCGGCACGTTCAAGAAGCGTCTGCATGGCCGGCCAGTCGAAGCCGGCATGGCTGGCAATGCGCTTCCAGCTTCGCTCCTTGTAGAAGATTTGCCGTGCCGAAGAACCCAAGGCGGCAGCCAGCGCTTCGTCGACCAGTCCCTGCCGCAAGGCTTCGGCCAAAGTCGCATCGATATTGACGATCGGAACCGTCAGCGGCGCGTAGCGCAATTCCGCCGGCGCATGCAGCACGGCAACATCGGCATCGTCGACACGCTCACCCTTCGCAAATTCTTCATAGATGCGCCCGACGCCGATCATGCCGAAGGCCGCGCATTCGGCCGCGCGCAAGGCGCCCATGCTGGCCGCCCCCAATACCGGAAGCCCTTTGGCAAGCGCGAACAGCAATTCCTTGTGCCAGATGGGTGCGACCTGCTCGAAGACGCCGTCGATCAAACCAATGGCTGTCGCATCTTCGGACAGGGCCTTCATGACATCACCCTGTCTGGCGGGCGGCCGAATTATCATGTCCGGCGACGCGTGAGCGGCAGCATCCGGCAGGCTGGGGCCGACAAAGACAATTTTCATAGCAGAGCCTTTGAGAGCGCGCGGAGACCCAGGCGCTGCCGCCGGTCGCCATCCGGGCTTTCGAGTTGCGGCACAACCACCTTGACGACCGACGCGGGCAGCCAATCCGGGGCGAGATCCACGGCATAGAGGCGGTCTATCCCCCTGTCGGACAGGCGCTGGATCGTGAATTTCAGCGCATCTGCCGCGCCTGCGGCATTCCAGCTGGGGAGCGATGCCAGCGCGATGCGAACCGGCACATCCAGCGCCTCAAGGATATCGGTATCGGCGGCGTCTTCGAACAAAGCCGGCAGAAGATCGTCGCGTGCGCCTGCAATGAAGGTCATCCGCGATTGAACAGCCTCGCTGATGGCCCGGGAAGCGGCAAGTTCCGGCTGCAATCCGGCACCGCATCCGAGTGTCACCTCTACATGGCGAAGCGGCGGGTGGCGCGGCCTGTGTCTGGGTGCAAGGATTGCGGCCATGGCGGCAAAGCCGAGATCACTCGTCATGTCGAACAGGGCGATGTCGAGCGCTGCCGCATCGATCATTTTCAGCATGGATTGCACATCGGCCGCTTCGATGCTCGCGGGATCGATCCGGCGCGACCAGCGCTGCGCGGCATGGCTGGTCTCCCACAGGACCAATGCGTCGCGTTCTATGCGTTCCATCAAGCCGTGAAATGTCGCCTCTTCTGCCGTATTGCCCGAGGCCAATCCGTCTGAGGATTGCCAGTAGTGGCGGTCATCGTCGCTGCGGTCCAGGTGAACCGCTTCATAAGGGAGCCAGACGGCCTGCCCCGATACAAGATGTCGGCCCTCGACCCAATCGAGGACACCATCTTCGGGCAGTGGCTTGGAATGGAGGCCCAGGAACTCGTTCAGACTGTCACTTCGGCTGCCGGACCCTTGGAAATCCCGAAGGCTCGACCGTAGCGGCTGAACGGTGGGCATTGTGGCGACCGAGCGCTCCACCGCCTCCATGACGGCTGAAATCCGTGCATCGTCATCGGTGACGCCCTTTCCCTGGGCGATGACGATGGCCTTTGCATTGGGCGCGAACGCGCACCAGACGGGGATGCCAATCCGATCGAGCCCGGTCTGATTGGAGACGCGTGTGATGCCGAGGCGCGACAGAAAGGGCGTGACGCGAGCCAGCGTCTCGCGCGCCGGACATGCCCTGTAGGAGAAGACGCTCACGGTCCAGGACCTAACGACTTTGATGGCTGAGCACAGCGCGGATCACGGCACTGGCCGCAGGGACGCAGGCGTATGAAGCGCGGGATTCTCTCATGAAGATTGTGTCGGTAAGATCAGGGCGGCGACAGGTCGTTCCCGCCCTGTCGCCGAATGGCAATGCGATGGATCCTCAGCCTTCGAAGAGGCCCTGCGCGATCCTGGTCGAGGAGGGAAGAGCGACCGCAAGATCGATACCCTTCATGACAGCACCCTCGATGTCGCGCATCGAGGCGGCTTCGGCGAGCTTTTCAGACATCGGCGCATCAAGCTGGCTCACAGATCCTTTTTCCAGATCCACGATCCAGAGGTTCTGCTCGCCGGAGAGGCCGAGAAGTACAGCTTTCGTCATATGCATTCTCCGATCCTAGGTTAAAATCCAGCCTTGGTGAGGCTTTCGTGATAGAGATCGCGCTGCCACTTTTCCTTGATCGGGATAAAGCTGAGCCAACGCTCCAAGTCGAAATCGGGATTATCTTCGAGTACGCGATTACGGCACCTGCGCGCCCTTTGTGTTTCGCCAAGCATTGCCCAACAGGCTGCAGCAAGGCGATCTGCCGATCGGGAATCGCGCATGCGTTGAAGATAACTCAAAGCTTCGTCATATGCATGTAGAAAAAAGCTCGCCCCGGCGGCCGTCCACAGGTAGGTATCCGGTGTTGCGGGGTTGAGGTCCATGGCCTGCTTGATCTTGGCAAGCGCCAGATCCGGTTTGCTGGCATGGACCAGGCTGTCCGAGTGGCTGAGCAGCACATCAGCATAATGCGGGCTCAAGGCCTCCGCCGTATGGAGAGCTTCGACGCTTTCATCGATCTTGCCCAGATAGAGCTGGCTCACCCCCAGTTCCTTATAGGCGCTGGAGAGCTGCTGATTGCCATCCATGGCCAGGAGAGCGAGATTCTCCGCCTGCAAAAGCAATTGTTTGTCGCCGCGTGCCATCAGTACCCATTCGAGCGTCAGGGTGCGCGAAACGCCCGCAAGAGCCATGCCGAAGGCCTTGTCATGATCCAGCGCCTCGCGGAAATGCCGGCGTGCCTTGCGAACGGAGGGAAGGGTGATGCCGGACAGGCTCTGTATGCCTCTCAGATAGGCAAAATAGGCCTCCGGCTTGTCCGTGAAGTGATCCGCAAGCGAGGCTTGATCGCGCACCAATTGCGTCACATTGCCCTTGATCGCATCGGCCATCTGCACGCGCTGCGTGTTGACCGACCGCGCGTCGAGGTCGAAGCGGCGAGCCCAGACGACTTCATCCGTCGGCATGAAGATCAGCTGGACGAAAAGCGTGTCGCCGTGGCGCTGCGTGTCGAGGGCATAGATGACCCGGTGACGCTCCAGAAGCGCCGCCTTGTCCTTGGAAGCGCGGATCTGTTCGGACGTATAGGGCGCGACCACCGAGACGGAGCGGCTGGCGCAGAGATCGATGGTCAGATCCTCGATCAGCGCATTGGCGATGGAGCCGGCTTTCTGCGCTGCCCCCGATGTTTCCGGCGGCAGCAGAGCCACGCGCGGCGGCGTGATCGCGGCGAGGTCCGTCTGCGGCGCCACCAGCGGGAACGAGTGAACGGATGGACGGGCTTCTGGCCGGAACTGCAAAGGCTGTTCTGCCAGGATGACGGCCGATGCGGCCGGATTGCGGGCCGACAAATGGCGCCGCACCTCTTCATCATGCGGATCCTGCTCCAGGATCATGACGACGGCACGATGGAGATCGCCGCGAACCTCTGGCGCTTGCGGCGAGGCGGCAATGGTCAGAAGCAGCGCGCGCAGTTCCGCCAGAAGCTGGCGCCGCACCTGCCTGACCCAGCCCGCAAAAGGCGTGCTGAGCGCAGCTTCGGCAGGAAAGAACTGGCGTGCAACCGCATCACAGGAAGCGCGTAGCCGTGCCAGCGGATCGCCCTGTCGGCCGCGCCCGAGATCGCAGACGACAACCTCGTGGTTGAGGGACAGCGTCGAGCCTTCGCTGATGATCAGCGGCGCCGGCGCATGGACCGTGGCCTTCGACAGACGCAACAGCGTCGACCGGAGATTGGTGGCGGCGGCTTCCGGATGGCCGGGCCAGAAGATCAAAGCGAGGTCTCGCCGTGAGATCTGCGGGCCATTTTCGTGGAGATAGGCAAGAATATGCAGGGCGATCAGCGGCGCCCGCACCAGCTTTCCCTGCTGATCCGTGAGTTGGCAATTGCCCAAGGTGTTGAGCGTGAATGCCATCCGCTTTCAACCAATCCGCAAACCCGTGCGCCTCTGAGCGTGGCGCATTGGCCGCAAAACGTGATGTCCATCTGCCATAGAGCCCGGTCAGCACCAGGCTCGGCCGACAGCGTATCACTGAGTGACGTGCAGGCTGCTCTTGCTGTCGCGGCTCGCGCTCTGATCCGATGCCAGCGACTGCACAAGGCTCAGAATGCTCTGCCGGACGCGCTTGTCCTCGATCGACGCAAAGGCGGTGGCGAGCGCCACGCATTCCCGTGACCCCATGAATTCGCTCGCCGCATCGCCGGTCAGTTCCGGCTGTTCGGTCGTTGCCCCCGGGACGCCTTCGAAAAAGAAGGGGATCGGCACATTGAGCACTTCGGCAATATGCTGAAGACGGCTGGCGCCAACGCGATTGGCACCCTTTTCATACTTCTGCACCTGCTGAAACGTGATGCCGAGGCTTTCACCGAGCTTTTCCTGGCTCATTCCGAGCATGGTGCGGCGAAGGCGAATGCGGGAACCGACATGCACGTCGATCGCATTGGGGGACTTCTTCACTCTGTTCTCTCCGAATACAAGTTCTAGGATGCAAATTGCGCCAAATTTCAACGAAGAGCAATCACTTTCGTGCTGCCATCCCGTGTTGTTGTTCATGAATTGCTAAAAAAATCGGCATGCTGTGAAATTATAAAAGGCGAGCCGGGAAATGCACTGGAAAGAAGGAAATCATTGCCTTGCGGCGAGGGGAGAGCGGCAGAAGTTGAGGATTCTGCACTTGATTTCTGCGATTCTCTTGGCAAACGGGCCGCAGCAGGCGGTTTTCGCTCAGGGTTTTTCATCTTCCCTTCGGCCGGCCTGTTTGCCGTCGCGCAATCGCATGGCCCGTTCGACCATCCGGAGCAGCCAGAGTACCGCCATGGCCATAAGCGTGGCCAGGAAGGCCAGCTGCCAGAAGCCCAGACCGGAGGCGAGCCCGGTCACGCCCGCCAGCCACATGCCGGCACCGGTGGTGAGGCCGCGCACTTCCCCGCGGGCGAAGACGATCGTCCCGGCCGCCAGGAAGGCCACACCGCTGGTCAGCGCCTCGATCAGCCGCAAGGGATCGATCCGGGTCTGGTCCGTCTCGAACGTGTTGAGATGCGTCATCTCTATGGCTGCGATCGCAACCACGGCAGCGGCCAGGCAGATGAGAATATGGGTTCTGAAACCGGCGGCATGATCATGCCATTCCCGCTCGAAACCGATGACAGCGCCGCAGAAAAGTGCGACGCACAGCCGAAGGGCCATGACGCTGACCGACAGATAGGTTTGGTGGTTCAATTCCTGTGCCAGGGTTTCCATGAGCGCTCGAACTTGGGAAGCGCCGCCGGGTTCCCGCTGTCACCGGTCGAAGACGGGGCACGCATTATGGCCTGCAAACGGAAGAGGAAAAGATGAAACACAAGATCGAGGTCACCGCGAACGCATCCGCCGAAGAGATTGCGCGCATCGGCGAAAACCTGACGGGCTTCAACGAAGGCGATGTCGGTCCTTCAAACCGCCTGCCGCTCACGGTTCTGGTCCGCAACGAGACGGGCGAATTGGTCGCCGGCATCAATGGACACACGGCCTGGGGCTGGCTCTACATCCAGTGGCTCTGGGTCGCTGAGGATCAACGCGGCCGGGGATTGGCCGGGCAAATGTTGACGGCGGCGGAGGCGGAGGCGCGCAGCCGGGACTGCCACAGCGCCTGGATCGACACGTTCAACCCGGTCGCGGAGAAGGCCTATAGGCGCCATGGCTTCGAGGTCTTCGGCGAACTGCCTGATTTTCCGCTTGGCCGCACCCGCCGCTTCCTCAAAAAGAAGCTGTAATCGCCATCTGTCGGCGGCGGGCGCGCCGCCGTCTCATCCGGCCAGCCGTCCGCCGGTCATCGGCTCCCTGGCGCCGGTCGTCGTCGGGAAACTGATCGGCAGGTCACGCAGGACCCGAACGGCGAGGAAGGCGAAGCATTCCGCCTCCACGGCATCGCCCCGCCAGCCGAGCGTTTCCGCCGGTTGCACGCTCACGCGCGCCCGTTCAGCCAGCATCCGCATCAAGGTCGGATTGTGCCGGCCGCCGCCGCTGACAAAGAGCTTTTGCGGGCGAACCGGCAGGAGATCGAGCGCCTTGCCGACCGCCGAGGCGGTGAATGCGGTGAGGGTTGCAGCGCCATCCTGGAGGCTCAGGCCGTCGGCCATTGCCGCGCCGAAGTCGAAGCGGTCGAGCGATTTCGGATAGGCGGCGGAGAGATAAGGGTGGGTGAGCAACTGCTTCAAGCGCTCTTCGTCGACCGTGCCGGCTGCGGCAAGCATGCCGTCGCGATCCATTTCGCCGTGACCGTACTGCTTTACCCAGTCATTGATCGGAGCATTGGCAGGACCCGTGTCGAAAGCGGCAAGGCCGCCTCTGCCATCCGTCCAGGTGATGTTAGCCACGCCGCCGAGATTGAGCACCGCGGCGGAGGAATCCTGTGCGCCCCGGCGCAGAAGCGCCGCATGATAAACGGCCGCAAGCGGTGCGCCCTGGCCGCCCGCCCGCACGTCCGCGCTGCGGAAATCATACGCCACCTTGGTCTTCAGGAGATCCGCCATCAGCGAGCCATCACCCAATTGCCGTGTGGCGCCAACCCGGCCCGGCTGCGGCGCGCGGTGCAGCACTGTCTGCCCGTGAAAGCCGACAATGCCGATATCGGCCATCGTCAGCCCGGCGCTCTCCACCAGATCCCGGACCGCCTGCGTCTGCGCCCGCGTCAAGGCGTCCTCCGCCTCCCTGAACAGGTCCGGCTCCGGTCCTTCGAAGTTCCACTGCCGCGCCGCGCTCAGCGTCCGTTCCAGAAGGTCGCGCACCGACTGATCGTAAGGCGCCAGCGTATAGGCGCCGAAGGAATCGATGGATTCTCCATCGGTCCTCAGCAGCGCCACGTCGATATTGCCGTCCAGCACGGTCCCCGTCATCAGCCCGACCGCCCAAACCGGCTCCATCTTGTTTTCCATCATCGCCTCCTCAAATCCCATTGATCGCGTCGCCAATAGCAGGGCGAAGCGTGAATATGCCGCTATCGGCGTGCCGGCTCGGATGGACGCGGTTCGTCAGAAGCGTCCATGCCCGTCTGTTGTCGAAGTCGATCCAGAGGCCTGTCCCGGTAAAGCCCGTATGGCCGATGACGGAACTGTTGGCGCGCAACCCACCGGACCAGCCGGGATAGGGACGTTCCCAGCCATGTGTCCGCCGGTCGCTGAGCGGTGTCCGCATCCAGGCGACGACAGGATCGCCGGATGCATCGCCGGCGATAAGATCCGCAGCATAATCCAGCACCGCGTCCACGCGCCCGAATAGGCCGGCATGACCGGATCCCTGCAAAGCGTAGCAGTTCTCGTCATGCACTTCACCGCACATCACGCGACCCCGCCATGCGCAAAATTCCGTCGCTGCGCATTCGGCTTCGGCCGCGCCAAAGGCAAAGCCCGGGCCCGGATCGAGATCGCGGATGGTCTTGCCCGCCAGTCGCTCCAGCGCGATTCCAAGCAGGATATAATTGATGTCGGAATAGACGGGCGGTCCCTGCCGCCACTCCCTCTGCAGCACAAAGGCCCGCAGACGGTGCGGATCGCCGCCATAGGTGTAAAGCGGTTCGACGGCGGGAAAAGCCGTCTGGTGTCCCAGACACTGCCGGAAGGTCACGGCTCTTTCCCAGGCCGCGGGATCATATTGGCGAAGATCCGGTATGACCGTCGTCAAAGGAGCATCGAGATCGATACGCCCCTCCGCTGCATGCTTGAGAATGCGCGGTGTGGTGAAGGCGACCTTGGTCAACGAGGCGAGATCGAACCAGGTGTCACGCAGCATGGGCCGCGGCACGCCCGTCTTCTGAGCCAGACCGGCCGCCCTGACCAAGCGCGTCCCGTTGCTGTCGATTGATCCCAGGACGCCGCCGGGAATGCGGCCCTCTTCTATGGCGCTCGCCAGCAGGGCGAAGGCATCGTCAAACGCCCGGCGCTGGTCGGCAGAGGCCAGTTGATCCTGATCGCTTGGCATGAACGCCTCCTCACGCTGCGTCGGGTTCGACCCGAACAAGATGATCGTCTCCGCAAGACCGCCATGTCGGCTTTTCGGGCTCGTAGCCCTTCGGCCGCAGCAGCGATGGCACGGACGACGTGTTGAGCTCGTAGGATTCGTGCCGACGGTCCATGGTGGGAACCGCGGCGATCAGCCGGCGCGTGTAATCATGCTGCGGCAATGCGAGAACCGCGGCAGCCCGGCCGATCTCGACAATCCTGCCGGCATAGAGAACGGCCACACGATGCGCGATGCGCTCGACAACCGCCATGTCGTGCGACACGAAGAGGTAGGCGAGCTTCAGTTCATTCTGCAGATCAATAAGGAGGTCGAGAACGGTCGCCTGGACCGAAACGTCCAGCGCCGATACCGCCTCGTCCAGAACCAGGACCGATGGATTGACCATCAGCGAGCGGGCGATGCAGAGGCGCTGCCTCTGACCGCCGGAAAATTCATGGGCGTAGCGGGAAAGACCATCGGCCGGCAGCCCGACACGATCCAGAAGCCGGCGCATTTTCTCGCGGATGGACGCGTCGATCCTCTGCCCCGAGGCAATGACGGGTTCGGCGAGCAGGCTTTCGACATTCAGCCGCGGATTGAGGGAGGCATAGGGATTTTGGAAGACCATCTGGATCGGCTTGCGCGGCGTCCCGGATTGCGCCTTCTCGACGCTGAATTGCCCGCGATCCGCCCTCACCAGCCCGAGCAGGGCCCGGGCGGTCGTCGATTTGCCCGATCCGCTCTCCCCGACGATCGCGAGCGTCTCGCCCGGCATGACCTCGAAGCCGACATCCTCGACGGCGTGGATGGCGCCGATCTTGCGTTTCAGCAGGCCGGCCACGGCCGGGAAGCGGACGGTCAACCCATCCACCTTGAGCATGGGCGTATCGGTATCCCGGTCTGACCGGTGAAAATCCGTCCGCACCTGCCGACCCTTCGAGAAATGCGGTACCGCTTTCAAAAGATGCCGGGTGTAAGGATGCTCCGGCTGGTCGAGGATACGGTCGAGCGGTCCCTGTTCCACCACCTGACCGGCCTGCATGACAATGACACGATCCGCAATGCCGGCCACCAGCCCCATATCATGGGTGATGAAAATCATCCCGGTGCCTGCTTCGCGCTGCAATTGCGCCAGGAGCGCCATGATCTGGGCCTGCACGCTGACATCGAGCGCGGTCGTCGGTTCATCGGCAATCAACAGGCGCGGATGGGTCGCCAGCGCCATTGCGATCATCACCCGTTGCAGCATGCCCCCGGAAAGCTGGTGCGGGTAATAGCCCAGCCGACGCGCGGCATCGGGAATGCGCACCCGTTCCAGTGCATCCAGCGTCGCAGCCCTTGCGGCAGCGCCGCTCAGCCCACGCTGCAGCGAAAAGGCCTCTTCGATCTGGCGGCCGATCGGCAGAACCGGGTTGAGCGAGGTCATCGGCTCCTGGAAGATCATGCCGATCTCGGCGCCGCGGATCTTCTCCAGCTGTCGCTCCCCGGCCCTTGCAAGATCGATACGGTCGCCGGCGGCGGTAGCGAAGTGCATTTCCCCGCCCAGGATGCGGCCGCCGCCATCGTCGATGAGGCGGTTGATGGAGAGCGCCGTCACCGATTTTCCGGAGCCGCTCTCTCCGACAATGGCCAGTGTCTCGCCGGCCTGAAGATCGAAGGTGACGCCATGCACCACTTCACGCACCTGGTCGCCGCGTCCGAAGCCGACTTTCAGATCTCTGACGGAAAGAAGCGGGGTCATGCGGCAGCTCGTCGTGTTCGAGGATCGAGGACGTCGCGAAGGGCGTCGCCGAGGAGGTTGAAGCCGAGGATCCCGAGCATGACGGCGAGGCCCGGAAAGACCAGGAGCCATGGCGCCATTTCCATGAGATTGACGCTGTCGGACAGCATCAGGCCCAGGGAGGAGTCCGGCGGCTGCGTGCCGAGGCCGAGGAAGCTGAGGCCGGATTCCGTCAGGAGCGACCAGGCAAGCGCCAGTGTCACCTGCACGGTCAGCGGCGCGACCAGGTTCAGCATCAGATGTCGGGACAGGATATAGGAGGTGGAACTGCCGAAGGTGCGGGCGGCATCGACAAAATCACGCGCCTTGATGGAGAGAGCCGGGCCACGGACGACGCGGGTGAAGATCGGCGTATAGACGAAGGCAATGGCGAGGATGCTGGTGAAGGTTCCAGGCCCTACCACCGCGATGAACAGCAGGGCCAGCAAGATGGCGGGGAAGGCCAGCAATACATCCATGCTGCGCATGACAAGCCCGTCCCAGAGGTGGCCGAACCAGGCGGCGGTCAAGCCGAGCAGGGTTCCCAGTACGGCGGCGATGCCGACAGAGGAGAAGGCGACGATGAAGGATTGGCCGATCCCGATCATCAGGCGGCTCAAGACGTCGCGGCCGAACATGTCCGTACCCATCCAATGGGCAGCGGATGGCCCCTGGAGGCGCTCGATCCGAAATTGCTGCAAGGGGTCGTAGGGGGTCAGGCCCGCCTGTCCGAGAATGGCCACGAGGACGTAGAGCAAAACGACGGCAAGGCCGATCCGGCCGCTCGGATGGCGCATCAGGCGTTGGAGGAAAGGTCTCATGTCCGTCCTCCCAGCCGGATGCGCGGATCGAGCAGGACGTAGACGAGGTCGACGAGAAGGTTGACGAGCATGAAGTTGAGCGCCACGAAGAGCACGCTTCCCTGCACCAGCGCGTAATCGCGCTGCAAGATAGCCTCGAGGATCATGCGGCCGAGGCCGGGCAGGGCGAAGATCTGCTCCACCAGGACGGCCCCGCCGAGGAGATAGCCGAATTCCACGCCGCTCAGGGTGACGACCGGGATCAGGGCGTTGGGCAAAGCGTGCCGCCAGATCACCCGACGCTTGGAAGCGCCCTTGCTGCGTGCCGTGCGAACATAGTCATCGCTCAGCACATCCAGCATGGCGGAGCGCGAGATCCGCGTCACCGAGGCGGTGAAGGAAAGGCCGAGCGTAAGCGCCGGCAGGATCAATTGGCTGATATTGCCGATCGGATCGTCGCGGAACGGGATGAACTGCCCCATGGCCGGCAGGATGCCGAAGAATGAGGAGAGGATGAAGATCATCACCAGCCCGATGACGAAGCTTGGCGTGGACTGGCCGATCATGGCGAAGATGCGCACCGCGAGATCGGAATGCCGCTCATTGCGTGTCGCCGCGAAGACGCCGAGCGGAAGGCCGGCGCAAATCGCGATCGCCATGGAGAGCAGTGCCAGTTCCAGGGTCAACGGGAACCGCTGCAGGATGACCTCCAGCACCGGCTTGCCATAGGTGACCGAGATGCCGAGGTCACCGGTGACGACACCGCTGATCCAGCGTCCATATTGTGTCAGCCAGCTCTGGTCGAGACCGAAATAGGCGGTCAAGGCCTCCCGCTGCTGCGGTGTGAGCAGGCCGGCCTCGGTGCCGAGCATGGCGGTGATGGAATCTCCTGGAACGAGGCGAATGGCAACGAAGACCAGAACGGACACGCCGAGCATCACGAGCGGAAACGTGATGAGGCGTCGGAAGAGGTAGTTCATCGGCTCATTCGCCTCATTATCCAGTTACTTCAGCGATACCTTGGACAAGCCGAAGAGCGAGCCGTCCGGGGTCGGGACGAAGCCCTGAACATTGGCCTGCTGCGCGGTATAGGCGTAGCCGGTATACAGCCAGATCCAGGGTGCAACCTCGGCAAGGTGCTTTTCGAAGGCGGCGAAGATTTCCTTGCGCTTGGCAGGATCGGTCTCCACGCGGCCCTTCTGCATCAGGTCGTCCAGCGTGTCGTCGATGTAATTCGCCACTTTCTGCAGATTGCCGTTTTTCGTCCAGTAGCGGTTATACATCGAATAGGGGTCGGCACGCCCGCCATTGAGCGCTACGGCCATGTCGAAATCGCCCTTCAACCAGGTATCGACATAGACATTCAGCTCCATCAGCTTGATGTCGAGGTTGATGTTGATGTCCTTCAGCTGCGACTGAATGACCTGTGCCTCCGATGCGGCCGTCGGCGGTTCACCGGTTGCGGCGATGACGGTGGCGGAGAAGCCGTCGGCATAGCCCGCTTCGGCCATCAAAGCCTTCGCCTTGTCGAGATCCCGGCTGTAGCAGAAGAGGGAATTCGGATCGGAGCGGTAGTCCGGCATGGTCAGGGGACCGGTCACCTCGCCTTCGCCAAGAAGGGCGGTATCGAGAATGTCCTTGCGGTCCACGGCGCAGGAAATGGCCTGGCGCACCTTGAGCTCCGTCATCGGCTTGCGCGACGCGTTGAGCTGCAGGACGTGGTAGGCGAGAACCGGTTTGCGATTAAGCGTCAGCCCGGAAACGCGCGGCACGAGCGTGGCCACCAGCGGATCGTTGAGAAGCGCGAAATCGACCTGCTTGGCCCGCAGCGCGGCAAGAATGGCGTTCTCATCCGGCAGGACGCTGATGTCGATCCCGTCGACGCCGACCTTTCCGCCCGCCCAATCGGCATTGGCGGTGAGGACTTCCTTGGAGTTCGGCTCCCAAGACTGTAGTTTGAAGGGTCCGGATCCGACTGCTTCTGTGCCCACTTTGCCGGCGGCGATTTCAGAGGCCGGAACCACCGCGGCATTGATCGAGCCCATGGCCGTCAATAGGGGCACATCCGGCTGCGATAGGTTGAAGATGACGGTCTGATCGTCCGGAGTATCGATACTGGCAATCGACAGATAATTGGCCCGCGCTGCGGCGGCCGTCGTCTGATCCAGGATGCGGGTGAAGGAGGCCTTCACATCGGCGGAGGTGACCGGCGCGCCATTGTGGAACTTGGCCTTCGGGTCCAGCTTGAAGGTCAGGGTCTTGCCGTCGTCGGAAAAGGTCCATTCCGTCGCCAGCGCCGGCACGATCTTCAGATCACCATCCAGTCGCACCAGGGGTTCATAGATCAGTTCGAGAAGGCGGATGGATGAGAAGGCGGTCTGCTTGTGCGGGTCGAGGCCGGTCGCGTCCTGCGCCCAGGCCATTTTCAAGGTCGCCGCCTCGGCCGAGGCCGGCGCGCCGGCCATAAGGCCGATTGCCACTGCGGCGCAGGCCAAAAGCCTGCGGGTCATTCGATGCGTCATGGTCATTCTCCCTCTGTTACTCTGCCCGGGCTTCTGCGGCCTGGACTAGGCTGATCGATGAAACGCTAATGTGGCGCCGCTTCAAGCGCCTTGCGCAGAAAGCCGTCGCTCTGAAGAAGGGCTGCGCCGGCCGAGTCTCGGTCCAGCCCCGTCAGCACCATCAGAATGGCGAGCTTGACGTTGTTGCCGCTCTTTTCCAGAATTTCTTCCGCCTGGTCGGCAGAGCAGCCGGTGGCCTCGGAAATGATGCGTATGGCGCGCGCCTGCAGTTTCTGATTGCTGATCGTAAGATCAACCATCAGGTTTTCATAGGTCTTGCCGATGCGGATCATGCTGGCGGTCGTCAGCATGTTCAGGACGAGTTTCTGCGCCGTTCCGGATTTCAGCCGCGTCGAGCCGGTCACGACCTCGGGGCCGACGACCGGAGAAATGGCAATATCGGCCATATCGGCAAGCGTCGACAGCGGGTTGCAGGTGAGGGATACCGTCGTGGCACCGATCGATTTCGCGTAATTCAGAGCTCCAACGACGTAAGGCGTGCGGCCGCTGACAGCGATGCCGACGACAACATCCTTGGCCGTCAGGCTTATATCCTCGAGATTGCGGCGACCTTCATCCACATCGTCTTCCGCGCCTTCGACGGCATGCAGGATGGCGCGCTGGCCACCGGCAATCAGGCCGACGACCATGCCTTCCGGTACCGAGAAGGTTGGCGGGCATTCGGACGCATCCAGCACGCCGAGCCTAGCACTTGTGCCCGCACCAATATAGATGAGCCGGCCGCCCTGGCGGAAGGCCCGCACGATTTCATCCACCGCCTTGGCAATTTCCGGAATGACCTTCGCGACAGCGCCCGGAACATTGGCATCCTCACGGTTCATCACCGTCAGTATGTCTTCGGTGGGCAGGAGGTCGATGTTCATGGAGTTCGGATTGCGCGCCTCCGAAACCAGCTGCTGAAGCTCTGCAAGAAGATGCTGGGCGGACATGATGCTCACTTTCCGTTTTTCATTGTTTAGGATTTTATATTCCAAATGTCAATTCAGGCAGGAATATATTATTCCTTCCGGCGCGTCAGAAGAGGTTCATGAGCGGCCGGTCGAATGGTGCTTCATCTGTTTCGCCAGGATGATGGCACCGGAGACTGCATCGCCATCCGCCGGTTTCAATCGACGGCGAACATCCGGGGCCAGCCAGGGTTCGAGAGAACCCGACAGACCGCCCAAGAGGGTGACACTTGGCGCCCCGTAATCCACCATCCGGCGGATCAGCGTGTCGATCTGCTCGGCACCGGATTGAACGATCTGCCGCGCGGAGGGCTCCCCCTGGTCGGCGTGACGAAAAACCAGCGGCGCGAATGTGGCATAATCGGTGGCCGTCGCTCGATCCATCCACGCCACCACTTTTGCGGGCTCATGATCGAAACGGCCCATCACCTCGTTCATCAGCGGCGTCATTTCACGCCGGCCGTCATGGGCACGCAAGGCCGCCTGGATCGACTTCAATCCAAGGTCTGCGCCGCTTCCTTCGTCGGAGATCGGAAAGCCATAGCCTCCCGCCCGCCGTTCCTCTCCGCTGACAATCGCAAGGCCGATGGATCCGGTTCCGGCAATGACGATTGCGCCGTCACGGCCGGAATGTGCGCCGAGGCAGGCGGCGGCGCCGTCGGTTGTGAAGCAGGTGGAGCCGAAGGGATGCGGCATCGATTCCAGTTCCTGGCGGGTTCCGGCCCGGGTCAGTCCGGCAATGCCGATCCCGGCGGAAACGGCGGGCGCGTGATCGGGGTCCAGGCCCGCTTCCTCGGCCGCCGCTCGCCAGGCCTTCAGCACTGACGCCCAGGCCTTTTCCGTGCCGAGCCGCGTCGTGGCCGGGCCTGACAGTCCCTGGCCGAGGACCGCGCCATGCGCGTCCTCCAGCCGTGCGCGGCAGCCAGTGCCGCCGCCATCGACGCCGAGATAGAGCCGCTGCGCCTGTTCCATCATGGTCATTGCGAAATCCGCTCTATATCGGCTCCGCACTGCGCCAGCTTGCGGTCCAGTTGTTCATATCCCCGATCCAGGTGGTAGACCCGGTTGATGATGGTTTCGCCTTCTGCGGCAAGCGCGGCAAGCACGAGGCACACGGATGCGCGCAGGTCGGTCGCCATGACCGGCGCGCCTTTCAAGCGGCTGCGGCCGCGCACCATGGCGACCGATCCATTGAGCGCGATATCGGCACCCAGCCGCGTCAGCTCCGGAACATGCATGAAGCGGTTTTCAAAGATCGTCTCGCGAAAGAGGCTCGCGCCATCGGCGAGAGCGGCCATGGCCATGAACTGCGCCTGCAGATCCGTCGGAAAACCGGGATAGGGCTCCGTGGTGATATCGGTCGGGCGCAGACCGCCGGGATGGGTGGCCGGACCGCTGACCACGACCCCGCGATCGCCCGGCCAGATGGTCGCCCCCATGGCCTCCAGCGCCTGGAAGACCGAGGCGAGATGCTCCATGCGGGCATTGACGAGTTCGATCCGTCCGCCGGTAATGACGGCTGCCGCCGCATAGGTGCCGGCTTCAACCCGATCCGGAATGCCATGATGGCTGGCAGGGCGCCAGGTGCGTTGCCCGTCCACGAGCAGGCGATGCGTGCCCGCCCCCTCGATAGAGGCCCCCATGGCGATCAGGCAGGCGGCAAGGTCGCACACTTCCGGCTCGCGTGCCGCATTGAGGATTTCCGTTTCCCCGGACGCGCAACAGGCCGCCATCAATGCTGTTTCCGTGGCCCCCACCGAAGGGCCGGGCAGCACGATCCGGGCGCCGGAGAGGCCGCCTTTTGCCGTCGCGACGATATAGCCGCCTTCGATCATCACATTGGCGCCAAGCGCCGTGAGAACTCGCAGATGCATGTCCACCGGCCGAGCGCCGATGGCGCAGCCGCCGGGTAGCGACACCTTGGCATGGCCGAAGCGACCAAGCAGCGGCGCCAGAACGAGAATGGAAGCCCGCATCTTGCGCACCGTCTCGTAATCCACGTCCCCCGGCTCGACGGCGCTCGGATCGATACGGACCGCCTGGCCCTCCCTGGTGACCTGCGCCTGATACTGCCCGATGATGCGCAGCATATTGTCGACATCGGAGACTTTCGGGAGATTGGTCAGTTCGAGTGGGTAGGGGCTGAGGAGCGATGCCGCGATCTGCGGCAGGCCGGCATTCTTGGCGCCGGAGATCGGGACGGCGCCATCCAGCCTGCGACCACCGGTAATGCGAAGCTGATCCATGATCTTGGTTCCACGCAGTGCCGCCAGGCGGCTGATTTCCTGCCCTCTGAAGGGACGATGGGGGGATGACCGATCATAGGCGAGCGTCTATAATATTCCAGATAATTTTTCAGTTCCGAATAGGTTATTCCTTTTCGAGACGAGAGGCGGGGGCCAGCATGTCCGTTCTGAAAGTCATCCATGCGAAGCTGGAGACAATGACCGAAGCCGAGCGGGAGATCGGCCGGTTTATTATCGATGATCCCGAACGCATGCTCACTCTGTCTTCGGCAGAGCTGGCGGCTGCGACAGGGCGCAGCCAGTCCAGCGTGGTCAAGTTTTCGCAAAAGATCGGTTTCGATGGCTATCAGCAGCTGAAGATGGCGGTGACGCGTGCCAAGGCGCAGGAGTGGCGCGTGCCGACGGGCATGATCCATGGCTCGATCGAGGCCGGCGACAATCTGATCACGATCCAGCAAAAGCTTGTCGCCAGCAAGGTTTCGGCCATGCAGCAGACCATGCAGGTCAATGCGGAAGATCATGTCATGGGTGCGGTGACGGCGCTGATCTCGGCGCGCCGCATCCATCTGGCCGGGATCGGCGCCTCCTCGCTCGTCGCGCGCGATTTCTCCTACAAGCTGCTGAAGCTGGGTCTGATGGTGCTCGTCGACAGCGATACGCATATCCAGATGGCCAATGCCGCGAGCCTGTCGAAAGAGGATGTCCTGTTCGCCATTTCGCAATCCGGCAGCAATGTGGAAACGATCCGGCTTGCCGAGCTCGCGCGCGGATCAGGCGCAACCATCGTGACGCTGACCGGGCTGCACCAGAACCGCCTGAGCGAGCTCTCCGACATTGCCTTGCACACGGTGGCCGACGAGGAGCGGGTCCGGTCGTCGGCGATTACATCGCGGGATGCGCAACTGGCCATCACCGATCTGATCTTCCTTGCGCTCGTCCAGTCCCTGCCGGGCGCCCATGAACAGATCCTCGCCAGCGAGGCGGCGGTCGCCATCCTCAAGACGTGATCACTTGATCGCGCCGGCCGTCATGCCGTTGATGAACTGGCGCGAGAGCCCGATATAGAGCAGGATGATCGGCAGAGCCGAAAGGGTCAGCCCGGAAAACAGCACGCCCCAATCTGTGCCGAACTCGCCCATGAAAGTGGTCAGTCCCTGGGGAAGCGTCTTCAGATCATTGTTCTGGATGAAGATCAGCGGAAAGAAGAAGTCGTTCCAGATCGGCACGACGTTCTGTATGCCGGCAATCACCATGGCCGGTCGGACGAGAGGCAGCATGATCGACCACATGATGCGCGCCTCGTTGGCGCCATCCATGCGCGCAGCGTCCTCCAGCTCGTTCGGCAGGCTGCGGATAAAGCCGGTCATGATGAAGACGGTCGTCGGCAGGCCTGTCGCGACATAGATGAAGATCAGCGAGAACCTTGAATCGATCAGGCCGAGATCGCGCATCTGAATGAAGAGCGGGATGACCGCAAGCTTCAGCGGCAGCGTCAGGCCGGCCAGGAAGAACAGGAGGATGGCGCTCGATCCGCGGAATTCATAGCGCGCGATCGCATAGGCCGCCATGGTGCCGAGCACCAGAATGAGCGCAATGGAGGCGCCTGTCACGATGAACGAATTCATCAGGTAGAGCACGAAATCCGTCTCTGTCCACACCCGCACCAGATTGCCGACATGGCGGAAGTCCGGCAGGCTGAAGGGCGACCTGAAGATCTGCGCATTGGTCTTGAAGGCGGAAAAGATCATGATGACGATCGGCGCGAGCATGACGATGCTGTTGCCGATCAGGATGATCTGGATCAGGCCATCCCAGCCGAAGGTCCTGAAGGTGTGGCTGCGGCTGTCGCTTCTCAAAGCTGGATCTCCCGCTTGCGCAGTTTGAGGGTGATGACGCTCGATATCACGGCGATGAACAGGAAGATCAGCACCGCCAGCGCGCTGCCTGGCCCGAAATTTTCCGCCGATGCCGACATGCTGCCAAAGGCCGTGCGGTAGAAATAGAGGCCGAGCACATCCGTTGCGCCGTGCGGAGATCCGTCAATGCCGGCCATGACGAAGGGAAGCTCGAACCAGTTGAAGGCACCGACGAACAGAAGCGTGAAGACGACCGTTGCCGAAGGCGCAACGAGCGGCCAGACGATCTTGCTCATCTTGACCCATTCGCTTTCGGTTTCCATTCGCACGGCATCGAGGATCTCGGAGGGGATCCGCTGCATTCCGGCGAGAAAGACAAGGGTGGGGAAGCCGACCATATGCCAGGCATTGGCGGCAATGATGGCCGCCAGGGCCGTGGAATCCTGACCAAGCCAGGGCTGCGCCAGCGCGCCAAGTCCGAGCGACCGGAAAGAGACGTTGACCGCGCCGAACAGGGGATGCAGGAAGAGCTTCCACAACAGGCCGACGATCACCGTCGACAGGACCACCGGCAAGAAGACCGCGATCCGGTGGAAGCGCGCGCCCCAGAGTTCGCGCCACAGGCAGTAAGCGAGAATGAAGCCGACGCCGTTCTGCAGGACCATCAGCGCAAAGAAGACGATGATATTGTGCTTGAAGGCATTGATCGTGCGTTCGGAGAAGGGATATTCGAACAGGACCCGGTGAAAATTGTCGAACCAGATGAAATCGCCCCGCGCCAGGCCATGCCATTCATAGAAGGCATAGGCGAAGGCCGACAGGATCGGGTACACCAGAAACAGGCACATGAAGGCCATCGGCGGCACCACGAGCGCGGCGATCCAGAGCCGGCGTCCGGTGAGTGTGCTGGTCAACATCGTCATTCCTTGCAGGCCAATGCGGCTTTCGAACGGTTCGGCTGGGTGTCGGGGCGGGCCGAACGCCCGCCCCGAGGCACAAAGGCCACTACTTCTTGAAAGGCTCGTACCAGGCCGAAAGACCATCGGTCATCGACTTTGCCACCTCTTCCGGCGTGGCCTGTCCGTTGAACATCTTCGAAACGCCGGCCTGGATGAGGTTCGATCCTGTGGGTTCGCCGTAGCGGAAGTTGACAAGCGTCATGTAGGCGATCGACTGCTTGTTGAGTTCGGCGATCTTTGCCAGAACCGGGCTGTCGAAGGTGACGCCCGGGACGGCCGAGATATTGTTCAGCCGGTTGGCAAACGCCTGCGCGAAGTCGGGGCTTGCCGCATAATTCAGGAACTTCAGCGCAGCTTCCGGCTCCTTGGTATTGGCATTGGCGGCAAAACCGGAATCGAAGAACAGCCCGACCAGCTTCTCATCCTCTTCCTTCAGGCCGGGCGCTGCGAAGACGCCCATCTTCAGATCGGGATTCTGCTTGGCAAAATTGGCAAGCTCGAACGATCCGCCGGCAAACATCGCGGCCATTCCGGAGGTGAAGAGCTGCTGCGCGGAGGCATAGTCAAGCCCGACAAAGCCTTCCGGGAAATAGTTGGAGACCTCCTTCAGCCGCGTCAGCGCCTCGATATAGCGCGGATCGTTGAAATCCGTCTTTCCCGCCATGAGGTCGCTGTAGAAACCCTTGCCCATGATGGAAGAGGTGAGCGCCGAGACGATGGTCTCGTTCTGCCAGCCGGTCGCCGTGCCATTGGCGAAGGGCATCAGCCCGGCAGCCTTGAGCTTTTCGCAGGCGGCGATGAGCTCGGCCCAGCTCTTCGGCTCGGCCAGGCCGTTCTGCTCGAAGATCTCCTGGTTGTAGATCACCAGCATGGTCTGGCTCGCCGCCGGAACAGCGTAGAGCTTCTTGTCGGAGCGCATGGTTTCCGACGCGAGCGCCGGCTCCGAAAAGCCCTTGATCGCCGGGATCTTCGTCTCGTCCAGCGGCATCAGATAACCCGCACCGGCCAGGCTCTCAATGCCGCCATAGGTGCGGGTCATCATGAGATCCGGCCCCTTGCCGCCGGCGAGCGCCGTTGCAAGAACGGTATTGTAGCTTGTGGCCTCGAAGGCCTCGAACTTGATGTTGATATCCGGATTGGTCTTGTGGAAGGCCTCGAAGAATTTCTCGTATTCGGCCTTGTCCTCCTGACGCCAGGTCCAGAAGGTTAGGTCGGCGGAGAATGTCGCGCCTGCCGACAGCAGAGTTGCGACGGCCAGGGATGCGCCCAGTAGGTAGCGTTTCATGTCTGTTCCTCTCTTTTTCTCGTTCACAAGGTTTGATTTCGCCTCGATAGCCGCCGTCACGCCGGCAGCCTTTGTTGCGTGGCTGAACTGAAATAATGCGCCTTGCCCGGCAGCAAGCGGATCTTCACCGGCATTCCAGGCGGGTATTGGCAATCCGGAGCGCAGCGGATGGACATGGGCGGATTGTCACCGAAGCGGACATAGACAAAGGCGGTATCGCCCAGATATTCGGTGTAGACCACTTCGGCGGCGAGACCCTCATCGGCTTCGGCGTCGACAATGGTCATGCCGTCAGGGCGGATCCCGAGGAGCAGGCTCCTGTCCGGCGTCTGCGGGCCGCGATCTGCCGTCAGATGGCCAATTCCCTCTACCGTCAGACGGTTGCCCTCCCGCTCCACCGGTATCAGGGCCATTCGCGGCGAGCCGATGAAATTGGCAACGAAGGTATTGGCCGGTGTCTCGTAGAGTTCCCGCGGCGAGCCGAACTGTTCGATGCGGCCGCCATTTATCACGACGATGCGGTCCGCCAGCGTCATCGCTTCGACCTGATCATGCGTCACATAGATGGTCGTCCCGCCAATCTCCCGATGCAGGCGCGCGATCTCCAGCCGAACCTCCGAACGCAGGGCAGCGTCGAGATTTGACAGGGGCTCATCCAGGAGCAGCAATTGCGGCTTGCGAACCAGCGCGCGTCCGATCGCCACACGCTGGCGCTGGCCGCCGGAGAGTTCGCGCGGGCGCCGCTCCAGCAGCGGTTCCAGGCGCAGCATGCGTGAGGCCTCGGAAATCCGCGCCTCGACCTCCGCCTTGGAGAGGCCCATCAACTTTGCGCCGAAGGCCATGTTTTCATAGACGTTCATATGCGGATACAAGGCGTAGGACTGGAAGACCATGGCGATCCCGCGCCGCGACGGGGCAACCTCGTTCATCCGTTGATCGTTCAGCCTGAACTCGCCGTCGGTGATGGGATCGAGGCCGGCGATCAAGCGCAGAAGGGTGGACTTTCCGCAGCCGGACGGGCCGACGAAGACGATGAGTTCGCGGTCCTGGACATCGAGATCGATGCCATGCAGGACCTCGACGGCCTTGAAGCGCTTCTTGATTCCCCTCAGTGACAACCGTGCCAATTGCAAAAACTCCGTTTGTGGTCTCGTCAGGCGCGCTTGCGATCGGCACCGGGATGCAGAAGGTCCTCCACGGCGGCGATCGTGGTGTCCGCTGTGCGGTGGTGGATGCTGTGAACCCAGCCGCAGCGTCTGGCTCCCGCGATGTTCTCAAGCGTGTCGTCGATGAAGATGATGTCGCCCCCGCTGCGCTTCTCCCGTTCCTGCACAGCGCGGTAGATGTCGTCGCCGGGCTTTTCCATTCCCATCTCATGAGAGAGGTAACAGGCGTCGAAAAGCGCCTCGCCCAGCATATGTTCGATGATGTGGCGCCAATGGATCGCCTGGGTGTTGGAGAGGCAGACGACGCGATGGTCCGGACGCAGCGACCGTGCATAGGCGATCATCTCCGGCAGGATGCCGGAAAGAAGTGCCGTCTCCGCGACGATGACGTCCTCACGGGTGATGGCGCAGGCCCTTGCCACCTGATCGGCATAGTCCTCGGATGTGATGCGCCCCAAGCGAAACGCCGCGCTGGCCGCGGCGAGGGCGGCCTGGCTTTCGTGCTCTGGCCGACCACCGCCGGTCAGGATCCGCCGGCGCGCCCCGAGATCGAGATCGATGAAGACGCCACCGACATCGAAGACCAGCAGACCGGGCGCTGAAGATGCGCGGTGCGCGGCATTCCCATCCTCAACCATCGCCCACTCCTCGCTGACAGGCAGCACCTCGGTACCGGCGCATGGCGCCACCTGCAGGTGCGGGCTTCACCTTGCCTTAGGGAATAGGAATTTTCAATTCCCTTTTTTCGAGGCGATGAGAATAAAATATTTTCCGACTTGGCACGGGTCAGGTGGGGTCAGGTCCGCTACGCTTTCGTCAGGCTGACTGCAGATCCGATGGCCCTGCGACTTTATTCTCACCCGACGTATATTATATCCTACTAATGAATAGGAGGGCGTAGCCATTGCCTGTTCAGCGACCAACCGCCGGAACACACCGTCGATCGTGGCCTTTTCAGCCATAGCAGACGGAGGAGGAACCGAGATGGCAGAGCAGGACAGCGGACATTACGACACGCCTGAGGGGCGCTTGGCCCTCTTCAACTTCGCCTTCGAACATGCGCCGATCGGCATTGCCCTGCTGAATGCCCAGGGAAAGGTCGTTCGCTGCAATGCAGCCCTTCTTGCACTGCTTGGACGGGCGCAGGCGAAGCTGATCGGGCACAGCCTCGAGACCTTCACTTATGCCGAGGATGTACAGGCCGAGCGGGCCTTGCTGGATGCCATTCTTGCCGGGCGCAGCGAGGGTTACTCCATCGAGAAGCGTTTCACCCTTCCCGACGGCCGCATCGTCCAGACCCGCGTTCATCTTGCCGTGATGCGGGACGAGGCAGGCGCTGCCGTGCGCTTCATCACCCAGGTCGAGGATATCACCCGGCAGAAACAGCATGAGATCGAGCTGGCGGAGAGGGCCGCGCAGGTGGAGCTTGCCATGGAGGCCCTGCAGGGCGGCTTCTGGCATATGGATATAGCGGCAAACCGCTTCCTCACATCGGAAAAGCTGGCGCATTTCATTGGCGGCCCGGAAATGCCGCGGCTGGATCTGGACGCCTATCTGCGTCGCGTGCGGAAGGAAGACATGACGGCGGCCGATCTTCAGCGGCTGATCAACGGCCAGATCGATCAGTCGGTGGCGGAATACCGGCTGCAGACCGTTGCCGGGGAGCGCTGGATCCGCTGCGACCGGCGGCTTTTGCGTGATGGCTCGGGGCAGCCGGTCCGCATTGTCGGCGTTGCGGTCGATTTTACGGACGAGCGGCATCGCCTGGAGCAGATGGCGCTGAAGGCCCAGACGGATGCTCTGACCGGCCTGCTCAACCGCCGCGGCCTCGACGATGGCTATGAGGCGATGGCCTCGCCTGCGGGCTATGTCGTGCTGGCGATGGACCTCGACGGCTTCAAGCCGATCAATGACCGCTACGGTCATGCGGCCGGAGACCTGGTGCTGCTCGAGACCGCCCGTCGCCTGAGGGCCAATCTGCGCGATCACGATCTGGTGGCCCGCGTCGGCGGCGACGAATTTGTCCTGGTGCTCGCCGCCGATCGCGAGGGCGGCTGCGAAGTGGCGGAACGACTGATACGGGCGGTCCGCGAGCCCATTCTCCTTGCGAAAGAGAGTGTGGCGATCGGCGCCAGCATTGGCGGGCTCTGGACGCCGGTCAAGTCTGCCATCGACGAGCTTTGCGCGCGTGCCGACCTGCTGCTCTACCAGGTCAAGATGAACGGCAAGAACCGCTGGCATCTTGAATGAGGCGCGAGGATCAGAGAAGCGCCGCGGAAAGGCCCGAACCGGCGCGGAAGGCCCGGAAGGCGTCGAGCGCCTGGAGCGATCGTCCCTGATCGATGGCAGCCAGATCGAGAATCACCGCATTGGCCAACGTCATCGGCACGACGAGGGACTGCGACTCGCCGGGCTTCCCGCGGGAGATCCTGATGACATGGTGGAGGGAGGGCGAAAGGGCACTGAAAGCCGGTGGTGGCAGATCGGTCAGCAGGAGGCAGGTGGCGCCCGCCCGGGCGCTCAGCGAGATCACGTCCTGGATCACCGGCGATGTCCGCCGGAAGGCGAAGATCCAAACTACATCATCCTTTGTGAGGCCGGCCATGGTCTCGGCGAACTGATGCATGCGCTCGCAAAGATCGACGGCGTCATAGCCCGATCGGGTGAGACGCAAGGCAACCAGCGATGCGAGAGCTGCCGCGTGGCCGCGCCCGACGATATAGGCGCGCCGACCTCGGCACAGGCTGCCGGAGAAAGCCCGGATGTCCTCGTCCCCGACGGATCCACGAAGCGCCTCCAAGGCGGAGACTTCGCTTCTGACGAGTGATCCGAGAAGGCCGCCTTCTTCCGCCTTGACCAGACGGGCCGCCATTCTGGCCGCCGGGTTTTCGAAATCATCGCCGCCGTCCAGCAGGCTTTTCTGGAGGAAGGCCCGGAACTCGGGATATCCCTTGAACCCCAGCCGGCGTGCCAGCCGGACGGCAGAGGCGGGATGGACGCCCGCCCGCACAGAGACGTCTTTCCCGTTTTCCATCGCCGCTCTGACGGGATTTTCCGTCAGGACATTCAGCAGTCGCGTATCCGCATCGGTCAGTTGAGCGGCGTGATGACGGATGAGCCTTTGAAAGGCTGCGGGGACAAAAACCTCTGACGTCACTCAAGCATCTCCGCAGGCTCCAGGGCAGTGACGCCCTCCGGAGGGTCGACCCGCTTGCCGTCCTGATCATCGAAGAACAGGATCCGGCGGGGATCCCAGGAGATCCAAATCGCGTCCCGATCTTCCGGCACGCTGGTGCGGGGTGCAATGGCGATCAGTCTGCCGGCTTCGCTTTCACAGTGAAGCAGAAGATCGGCACCTGTCATTTCCGAGAAGATCACCCGCGCCGCCAGAGCATGGCCCTGAGGCCTGCTGGCATGCACCTCCAGGATTTCCGGGCGCAGCCCGGCAGTCAACCCGCTTTGATATGCCAGGCCCGGCACTTTCTCCGTCGGCAGGAAGTTGATCGGAGGCGAACCGAGAAAACCGGCGACGAAGCGATTGGCGGGCCGGTCGTAGATGACGTCCGGCCGATCGAATTGCAGCAAATGGCCGTCCTTCATCACCGCGACGCGATCGGCAAGCGAGAGCGCCTCGGTCTGATCATGCGTGACATAGACCATGGTCGCGCCGAGCTGGCGGTGAAGCTCCTTGATCTCGGCCCGCAAGGTTACCCGCAGGGCATTGTCCAGATTGGAGAGCGGTTCATCCATCAAGAAGGTGGAGCTGTCGCGGGCCATGGCCCGGCCCATGGCGACGCGCTGTCTCTGCCCGCCGGACAAAGCTGCGGGCTTGCGCTGCAGAAAGGGTTCCAGTTGCAGCATGCGCGCCACATCATCGGCACGCCGGTTGCGTTCGGTTCGACCCATCCCGCGCAATTCCAGGCCGAACGCGATGTTCTCGCGAACGGTCATGTGCGGATAGAGCGCGTAGTTCTGGAAGATCATCGCGATGTCGCGATCCTGCGGCGCAAGATCATTGGCGCGGCGACCACCGATCTGGAGATCGCCGGCGTCGCACCGTTCCAGTCCGGCGATGATCCGGAGCAAAGTCGATTTTCCGCAGCCGGACGGGCCGACGATGACCACGAACTCGCCCGGACGGATATCCATCGTGATCCCGTGCAGAACGGGCTGGCCGCCCGGATAGGCCTTGCGGATGCCGGTCAGTTCTATGCCGCTCATCAAACATATCCTTTCTCAGCTGCGTTACGGATCTCGATTGCCAGAGTCGGGCGGTCTGTCGTGAATACCTTCACGCCAAAGGCCAGCGCTTTGCGAATCTGCGGGCTGGTGTGAGCAGCCCAGCACCCAAGCTCGATATCGGCGGCGCAGATGGCGGCGGCAGTGGCCTCATCCAGCGTATCGACATGCAGGCCGATCTCGGCGATGGCATGGCTGCGGGCGACCTCGACAACCGTGCCCACCCCAAGCTGACGCAGCACGGCCGGGCTCACGAGCCACAGCCGGGGGCGATCACATGCGCTGCGCAACGCGTCCAGCGATGCGATCAGGAACGACGAAAACACGGTCCGCTCCAGCATTCCGCAGTCCGACAGAAGGCCGATCACCTTGGGAACGAAATTCGGGTACGGCAGGCCATCCGCCCCCGGTTTGATTTCGCACCGGAAATCCACGGGGCTCGTGCTGAAAAGGCTGCAGAGCTCGTCCAGGGTCAAGGGATGGCCGCCACCGCCATAGTTGATCCGCGCGGCCTTCACCTCGTTCAAGGTGAGGCTGGAGATCTCACCGATGGCGTCGGTGGTTGCATCCAGCGTCGGGTCGTGATGGACGATGATGGCGCCATCGGCCGTCGGATGGACGTCGAATTCGACTTCCTCGAGACCCATTCTGGCGGTTGCGGCAAAGCCTTGCGGCGTACTGTCGCCGAATTCCAGGGTGCCGCCGCGATGCGATGCGATGCGTGTCATTGTTCGGAAGATCCTGCTTTACTTGACGGAGCCCATCGTGATCCCGCGCACCAGATGGCGTTCCACCAGCAGGAAGCCGATCAGCACGGGAAGGATGGTGATGGTGGAGGCGGCCATGACCAACGGCCAATCGACGAGGCCTTCGCCGGGATTGATGCTGTAGAGCCGGGCCAGGCCGACCTGCAGCGTGTAGAGATCCTGCCGCCCGACGGCGACCAGCGGCCAGATGTAATTGTTCCATTCGGTGATGAAGATGTAGAGGGCCATGGAGGCGATGGCCGGCCGCGAGAGGGGCACGATGACTCGCCAGAGGACCTGCAGGGGCGTGGCGCCGTCCATGTAGGCGGCCTCATCCAGCGCTTTCGGAATGCCGCGAATATATTGGCGAAGGAAGAAGGCCGCAAAACCATTCGAAATGGCCGGCAGGATGAGCCCCGCATAGGTATCGAGCAACCCGGCCTTGGCCAGAGTGAGGTAGTTCGGAATGAGGCTGATATGGCTGGGAATCATCAGCGTCGCGACGGTCGCGCCGAACAGCAGGTCGCCGCCTGGGAAGCGGAACCGGGCAAAGGCGAAGGCGGCAAGCGTCGCCAGAGTGATGCCAAGCACCGTCACGAGGCCGGAAACGATCACGCTGTTCAGCAGATAGCGGGCGAAATTGAACTCGCTGATCGAGCGGGTGTAATTTGCGAGCGTGAAGGCGAATGTTCCGGTGTAGAAGGCGTCGGCCGTCTGGAACGACATCCAGACGGAATAGAGGACCGGCGAGAGGAAGAGCAGGCCGGCCAGAAGGGCGAGCCCGGTAAAGGCGGGATGTTCACGCTTCATAATGCACCTTGCGGCCGATAATGCGGGATTTCAGGATGGCGAGCCCGACAAGCAGGATGAAAAGCAGCACCGCCAGTGCTGATCCGCGGCCGATGTCGAACAAGACGAACCCGATTTCATAGAGGCGGTTGACGATCATGTCAGTTGCGCCGGCAGGCCCGCCATGCGTCATGACATTGACGATGGTGAAGACCTGGAAGGCCTCGATGACGGAGATGACCAGCAGGAAATAGGTCGTCGGCATGACCAGCGGGAAGGTGACCCGGCGAAACACGTGCAGGCGGCGCCCGCCATCGACGGACGCCGCATCGTAGAGCTCCTGCGGAACGGCTTGCAGGCCGGCAATATAGATGACGACGTCATAGCCGATCTGTTTCCAGGTATTGACCATGATGATGACGAAGAGCGCGAGGTGCGGATCCTGCAGCCATTGCGGCCTGCCCAGCCCGAGCGCTGCCAGGCCTGCATTCACCATGCCGTAATCGGTCGCGAAGACCCACGAGAAGACAACCGCGATCGATACGGTGGAGGTGACGGCCGGCAGGAAGAGCGCCCCGCGCAGGAGACGCGATGGCAGCGTTTCCCGCACGAGGTAGCTCGCGATCGCCAGGGCGCAGGCCAGTCGCAGGGGCACGGACAGGACCGTGAACAGCGTGGTGACCTTCAGGGCATTCCAGAATTCGCTCGACGCCGCCAGGTCCTGATAGTTGCGCAGGCCGACAAAGGGCATGTCCGGCGTCAGGAAGTTCCATTGGCGCAGGCTCAGATTGAGGCTGGTGAGGATGGGAATATAGGTGAAGACCGCAATGAAGATCATCAACGGCGCAACGAAGAGATAGGGGGTGAACTTGCGGGACATGGTCATGGCCGCGCCGGCAGACTCACGGTCCGCCGGCGCCCTCTGCTGAGAGATCAGTTGCTGACGCGCTCGTTTTCAGTGCGCGTGCGCTTGGCGAAATCCTTGAGGGTCTCTTCGACGCCGCCTTGGCCGAGCGCCATGACCTGCCAGACCTTGTACTCGTTCGAACGCATCCAGGTGACGACGGTCGATCGGGCGCGGCCATGCGCATGGGGCAGGGAGTTGATCGCAACGTCGATGCCCGGCTGCGACTCCAGCGCCTTCAGTGCCGCGGGCTGAGCCGCGCTGTTCTTGTTGATCGGCAGGTAACCGGTCGCGGCGAACCAGATCGCATTGGCCTCCGGCGAGGCGGCATAGCTGACGAATTTATAGGCCGCATCCTGCACCTCTTTCGCAGACGATGCCATGATGCCGATGCCGGCGCCGCCGATCGGCACGGAGCAGACCTTGTTGCAGGGCATGGGCCGAACGCCGAGCTTATCGCCGAGCGCCTTCTTCATCCCGCCATAGCTGCCGGTTGAATCCATGTCGATGCCGACTTTGCCCGCCATGAAGGCAGCATTGCCGTTGTCCTCGTCCGTCACGCCGTCCGGCGAGGCGACCTTGTGCTCCTTCACCAGCGACGCCATCCACTGATAGGCTTCGATAGTGTTGGGCTTGTCGAGCAGGATTTCGTTGGTCGTGCTGTCGATCAGGTCGCTGGCATTGGCCATTACGAGGCCCCAGCGCGCGAACTGGCCGGGCGCGGCGATGCCGGAAACCCCTTCCGAACCGAGTTTTTCCTGGATCGTCTTGGCGGCTGCGAGAATATCGTCGAATGTCTTCAGGGGCGTGTCGGCAGGGAGGCCGGCGCGGGCGAAAATATCCCTGTTGACGTAGAGGACCGGTGTCGAGGAATTGAACGGCACCACGTAATTCTTGCCGTTGATGACGCCGATCTCGCGGGCGAAATCGTAAAGGTCGTTCTTCAGCGGATCCGCCTCGACATAGGGCGTGAGGTCGGTGAGGATATTGTTATTGGCAAACAGGCCGTAGCGGGTCACTTCCAGGATAACGGCATCCGGCGCGCGGCGTGCCGGAATGGCGGCCTGCAGTTTGGCGACGATATCATTGTAATTGCCGACGAATTCCGCCTCGACGCGAATATCGGGATTAGCCTTTTCGAAGCTTGCGATGATTTTCGCCAGCGCGTCGCCATTGGTTTTGCTGAAGCTGTGCCAGAACTTGACGGTGGTGGCCGCGTCGGCCTGTCCCGTTGAGGTTCCCATGGCAACAAGCATTGCCAGAGCGCCGGCTGCAATTGCGCGATGAAATTTCGAAGCCATCTCTCTCTCCTGTGCAAGTGAAATTGCAATGAGGATCGAGTACTGCCGCTTCGAGACAGGCAGGTGACACGGATATTATGGTTTGATGACATTCCGTCTGACCGCACCGTAGCGGCGCGGTCAGGGCCGGAGATCGTCGGTGCTGCCCCTAGCGGCTGCCGACGGCGTGGGCTGTCTTCCTGACCAGCAATTGCCGGATCGCAATGGGGGCGACCAGCACGATACCGATGATCGTTGCCGTCAGGTCCGGCGCGACGAGCAGGATGGCGGAGAAGACTAGCGCGATGCGCTCATACCAATGGAGCGGCGCAAACAGCCAGTTCGATACGGCCGCAGCCAGCGCGATGATTCCGAGGACGGTCCCGATGAAGGCAAGCAGGAAATTGCCCCAGGTGAAGTTCGCGGTGACGAGCAGAAGTGCCGGCTGGAAGGCGAAGACGAAGGGTACCAGCGCCTTTCCCATGCTCAAGCGGAAGGCTGTATTGCCCGCCTTGAAGGCATTGGCTCCGGCAATTCCCGCGCCGGCATAGGCGGCCATGGCCACCGGCGGCGTCACGTCGGCCAGAACGCCGTAGTAGAAGACGAAGAAGTGGGCGACAAGCGGTTCCACCCCCAGCAGGCCGAGGATGGGTGCCGCGACCGCGACCATGATGATGTAATTGGCCGTGGTCGGAATCCCGCAACCCATCAGAATGCAGACCACCGCCGTCAGCAGGAGGGTGAACAGCAGAGTGAGGGTCGGCACACCCATGACGTCGAAGGGCAGGAGGGCGAGCACGCCATGCACCGACGCCGCCCAGTCCTGGGCGAGGCCTGTGACCATGTAGGCGATCTTGAAGCCGACGCCGGTCAGGGTGACCACGCCGATGACGACGCCGACAAGCGCTGCCGCGGCGGTGACCGAGAGTGACTGCTTGGCGCCGAGGATGAAGCCTTCCCAGATCCCATGCGCCGTCGCTGCCAGGCCCGCAGTGAGGCCGTTGGCGCGAACCTGCTGGATGAGAAGAACGACACAGCACGCGCTGATCGACCAGAAGGCGGCAGCAAACGGCGTGCGGCCGGACAGCAGCACGGCAATCAGGATGATCAGCGGGACGACCGAGAGCCAACCCTCGCGCAGCACTTTCAGGACATTGGGGAGTTCGGAGGCGGAGAGGCCGCGCAGGCCGAGCCGCTTGGCTTCCAGATGCACCTGCACCAGCACCCCGAAGAAATGCATGAAGGCCGGCACCAGGGCGGCGGTCAAGATCGTGGTGAGCGGCAGGCCGAGATATTCGATCATCAAAAAGGCGACGGCGCCCATCACCGGTGGCGTGATCTGCCCGCCGGTCGATGCGGCGGCCTCGACGGCCGCAGCGAAATGGCGCGGATAGCCGACGCGGATCATGGCCGGGATTGTCAGCGCGCCGGTGGTGACCGTATTGGCGATCGACGAGCCGGAGATGGAGCCGAGCAGTGCAGAGGACAGAACCGCAACCTTGGCCGGCCCGCCGCTATAGCGGCCGGCGATCGCAGACGCGACGTCGAT
The DNA here is from genome assembly GCF_030435705.1 of Rhizobium sp. SSA_523. Lineage (NCBI taxonomy): Bacteria > Pseudomonadati > Pseudomonadota > Alphaproteobacteria > Hyphomicrobiales > Rhizobiaceae > Affinirhizobium > Affinirhizobium gouqiense. The sequence goes on along the minus strand of NZ_CP129381.1, from coordinate 750,678 downwards.
GAACAATTGCCCGAGACCGATGCGCGTCGCCATCACGCCGAACAGGACGAAGTGAAAGACATAGGTGGCGATGACGCCGAGGGCCGTGCCGTAAATGCCCTGCGAGGTGAGGTAGAGATGGTTGACGATATTTCCCCAGCTCGCACCGGGGTGAACCAAGATGCCCGGCATGGACTTGCCGTAATAGGCATAGGCCATGAAGAGGATGGCGATCACGGGCAGCGGCCATCCCATGGACCGGCGCACCGCTTCCAGGAGGACGACGATCAGGATTGTCCCCATCACGATGTCGATGGGCAGCGGATTGCCGACGCGGAAGGCAAGCTCGCTGTAGATCCACGGAACGTAAAGGGCCGTTACAAGACCGGCAATGCCGAGTATCCAGTCGAAAGCGGGTAGCCCGAAGGGAGCCAGAATGCCTGGCTTGACCTCCTTCTTGCCAAAGGCCGAAAAACTCAGGAAGACGAGAAGGATCGTGACCCCCATGTGGAGGCCGCGATGGATCGTGGCCTGGGGAATGCCGAACCCCGCCGTGTAATAGTGATAGCAGGACAGCAGGAACAGGATCGCGCCGGTTACGATCGTCAGCGGCCAGGCCAGAACCCGAAAGCGCAGCTCCGGATCATAGGTCTCTTCGATTGCCTGAAGCTCGTCTGCAGTCAGGTGACGGATGTCCTGCGCGGGCGCATTGTCGTTCTTTTCGGTCGTCATGAGATCCATCTCCTGCAATCCAAAGACAAGCAAGGCCGCGCATTGCCTGCGCGACCTTTGTTCTGCGTCCTAGGGCCAAACCCAGTCGGGGTCTGGAGCGTTCTCCGCGAAGGCGTCGAAAAGCCTATTTGGACCTGGTCACCACGGCAGCCTCTTCTCCTGGTCGCGCCCAGAACCCGCTCTCGCCACGCCCGAAGCCCCAACCCCCGCTTGAGGGTCGACCCTAGAGCGCTGTGCTTACTTGAGAAGCCCGGCTTCCTTGTAGAACTTTTCGGCGCCCGGATGCAGCGGAACGCCGACGCCGTTCAGCGCGGTTTCCTTGGTGATGGCCTTGCCCTTGGCATGGCCCGCATCCAGCTGCTTGCGGGTGCTTTCGTTCCACAGAGCCTTGGTGATGCCGTAGATCAGCTCTTCCGGCTGATCCGCACTGGTGATCCACTGGGCACCGACGGACAGGGTCTTGACCGCATCCGGATTGCCCTCATAGGTGCCGCCCGGCACGGTGTCCTGTGCAAAGAAGCTGTAGTTTTCGCAGATGGACGGAGCCTCATCGCAGGTGATCGGGACGAGCGTCACCTTGTGCTGGCTGGCCAGTTCGGCAATCGCACCGGCAGGGAAGCCGCCAACAAAGAAGAAGGCGTCCATGGCGCCGTCACGCATGCGGTCGGCAGCCTGATCCGGCTTGAGGAATTCTGCGGTCACATCCGCTTCCTTCAATCCGTAGCCTTCCATGATGATGCGCGCATCGACAAGCGTGCCGGAGCCCGGCTCGTCGAGCGAGACGCGCTTGCCCTTCAGGTCCTTGACGCTCTTGATGCCGGATTCCGCGCTTGCGACGAGGTGGATGCTTTCCGGATAGAGATTGGCGATCACACGCAGCTTTTCAACGGCGGGCTTGCCCTCCCAGATTCCGGTCCCGGAATGCGCCCAGGTGGCCACGTCCGACTGGGCAAAGCCCGATTCCAGCGTGCCGCCGGCAATGGCGTTGATATTGGCGACCGAACCGTTGGAGGAGAGTGCGGAGGCAACGAGGCCGGGAACGCCGCAGGAGCCGCCCTGGTCGCAGCTGCGCGAACCGGGCGGGCTGGAAATGGCGTTCGCCAACAGGCCGCCGATCGGATAATAGGTGCCGGCCGTGCCGCCAGTCCCGATCCGGAAGAAGGACATGTCCTGTGCACCGGCCGATGTGGCGAGACCTAGGGCAAGCACTGCACCCGCGAGAAATTTGACGTGTTTCATAACCGTTCCTTCTCCTATGATTGTTTTTCTAGCGGCAGGGTAGAAGGGTTTCCCGGATTGAGCAAGCTTTGGGACACAATTTTGCCAAAATGAGCGCTTTCTCGCAAAGTTTTTACCTTCAACCGAAAGACGCGGCGCCTACTCCCAGCGGACATCGCCGAGAAAAATATAGCCGGCGCCATAAATCGTCTTGATCAGTGCCGGGTTCTTCGGGTCCTCACCCAGCTTCGTGCGCAGCCGGGATATGCGCACATCCATCGCCCTGTCGAAGCTCTCTCCCGCTGCCCCGCCCAGTGCCTCCTGCATTTGCGTGCGCGAGATCAGCCGGCGCGGCCGTTCGAGAAACAGACGTAGTACCTGGCCCTCGGCGTTCGAGAAGGAAACCTGTTCGCCCGTTTCCGAAACCAGCATGTAGCTGTCGAACAGAGCGGTCCAGCCGTCGAAGCGGGCGATCTGGCTTGTTCGTTCGGTGCTCGATCGACCCTTTCGCAGGCGTGCCCGCACGCGCGCGACGATCTCCGCCGGCTCGAAAGGCTTGATGATGTAGTCATCGGCGCCGAGTTCCAGGCCGATCACGCGATCCTGCACCTGCGCCCGCCCCGAAATGATGATGATGGCCGCACCCGAATCGATGGCCAGCCGGTGCACGAGAAGCAGGCCGTCACGATCCGGCAGCCCGAGGTCGACAAGGCAGACATCGGGAACGCAGCGTTTGAGCGCTGCTTCGAACTCTCCGGCGCGGCCGAAGGTCATGGTGCGAAAGCCGGCTTCGGAAAGCGCGTCGGACAGGATCTGCCGGATCTCCGGCTCGTCGTCGAGAATGGCGACCAGGGGTTCCGTCATCCGGCCACCCTGGTGATGAAGCTGGCCAGCGCGCGATCTTCGAAGGGTTTCGCCAAGAGCGGGAACCTTGCGTCGGCCGCCTGTCTTAAGGGTGCCGAGGACGGCAGCGAGGTCATGACCCCGACGGCAAGCGCGCGGCGTTTCTGGAGTTTCTGCGCCAGATCCAGCCCGTTGATGCTGCCCTTGAGATGCAGATCGGTCAGAAGAATATCCAGTTCCGGAACGTCGGCCAGAGCCTCCGCCTCTGCGGCGCTGGCGGCCTCGACGACGGCATGTCCCAGCCGCAGCAGCATGTCCCGCACCGTCTCCCGGATTTCCACACTATCCTCCACGAGAAGCACGAGGCGCGATGGAGCATTGGCCGGGGCCGGGCGATAGGGCAGGCGCAGCTCCACGCGCGCACCCCCGCCCGCAAGATTTTCCAGGCGCACCGTACCGCCGGAAATCGTCGCCTGATCGTAGACCATCGATAGGCCAAGCCCTGATCCCTCGCCGCCCTTGGTGGTGAAGAAGGGATCGAAGGCATGGCTGAGCGCCTTGTCCGAGAAGCCGCAGCCGGTATCGCAGACCGCTAGTTCCAGCCAGGTCTCGTGAATGCTGCGCGCATGCAGGCTAATCGTGCCCGGGACAGCGCCGATCGCATCCTTTGCGTTCAGGATCAGATTGAGAAGCGAATCCTGCAGCGCTCCGGCATCCAGAACCAGCGGGGTCTCGATCGGCTCCGATTGCAGGCGAAGCGAAATATGATCGGGAAGGGCGGGGCCGGCCAGGCGGCAGAGATCGTGCAGGAAGGTCGGCATATGAACCGGTTCCGGGCGAAGCTGCTTCTGACCGGAGATCGAGGCGATCCTGTCGGTCAGCGTGCCGCCGCGCCGCGCCGCGGCCAGTGTCGAGGTCACGAGTTCGGCCGCGCCCTCCGGCAGATCCAGCTGTTCCAGCCGTGTCTGCAGGCCGAGAATGATGGTCAGCAGATTGGCGAAATCATGAGCGAGGCCGGAGGTCAGCTGGGCAGCAAGCTCGCGCTTGCGGGTCTGCAGCACCGCCGCCCGCGCCTGGCTTTCCTCGGTGATGTCGGTGGACAGGATATAGACGCCGTTGATCGGTCCCTCGCCGATGCGGTCTGGCGTGAAGGCGGTGCGGATTCGCCGGCCGGAATCGGCATCGGTGAATTCGCAGACGGAGGCTTCGCCCGCCAGCGCCCGCGCCAGATGCGGTCTGATCTTCGCAAAGGAGCTTTCCCCGAGCGCCTCATAGCCGGTCAGGCCGATAATCTGGGAGGGCCGGCCCGGAATGACGGCCGAAAGCCGCCGATTGGTATAGGTATAGCGCAAATTTCTGTCGACGTGGGCAATATGGGCCGGCATCATTTCGGTGGTCAGGCGCGTGCGCGCCTCCATCTCCGCCAGCTGGTTCTTCGCCGCTTCCAGCGCGGTATTGGCGGCGGAAAGCGCGCGATTGGTTTCGGACAGTCTCTCCGTGTTGGACAGGAGCTGTTCCGAAAGCTCGACGGAGCGCGTGCGCAGCATCTGCTGCTGGATGCGTACTTCGGTGATGTCGGTATAGACGGTCACCCAACCACCCTGCGGCAGAGGGAAGCCCTCGACCGATACCCAGCGGCCATTCGAGCGCAGCCGTTCCATATAGTGCGGGACGAATGCCCTGGCCGCCTCGACCCGCGACCGGACGGCCTCCTCTTCGTCATCGACCGGCCCGTATTCGCCCCGCCGCACGAGCAGGCGGATCGTCTCTTCGAAGCTCACCCCCGCCGTGACATAGGCTTCCGGAAGGTCGAACATATCCTGGTAGCGGCGATTGCACACGGCCAGGTTCAAGCTGCTGTCGAAGATCGACAGCGCCTGGCTGATCAGGTTCAGCCCCGTCTTCATGAGGCCGTTATGTTCCTCCCCGGAAATCGGCATCCCTGTTCTCCCTGACGCATGGCTAGCACTGGCGACCCCGGCGGGAAAGGGCCAATCGGCGGCTGTTACAATTCGTTAGGTTTTGGACAAACTGGCGAAACGCTTGGCCGTGAAGCTCCCCGTCATGAGCGAAGGCTGGCGAGCAGACCGGCTACGCTCCTGCCCCAGGACAAGGGCACAAGGGGAGGAGTTTCATGACCGATCACGCGCCCGAACCGGGCTTGGCGTCCATTCCGGCCTTGATGGCCCGCAATGCGCGGATGCTTCCAAAGCGCGTGGCCTATCGCGAAAAGGAATTCGGCATCTGGCAGGCCTGGAGCTGGGAAGAGGCGCATGTGGAGACACGCGCCCTTGCCATGGGCCTGCTCGCGCTCGGACTGAGACAGGGGGATTTCGTGGCGGTCGTCGGGCGCAACCGCCCCTCGCTCTACTGGTCGATCATAGCGGCGCAGATGTGTGGCGCAGTCCCGGTTCCGCTCTATCAGGATGCCGTCGCGGAAGAGGCGGAATATGTCCTCGAACATTGCGCCGCGCGGTTCGTCATCTGCGGTGATCAGGAGCAGGTGGACAAGGTCATCGAGGTGCAGGAACGGGTCCAGTGCATCGAACAGGTCGTCTATGTCGACAAGCGCGGCATGCGCAAATACGATCATTCGCGGATGAATGCCCTCGCCGATGTCCTCACCGAGGGCCGCGCCGCGCATCATCGTTTCGAAGCCGAGCTGGGCAGGCGCATTGCCGCCCTGACCTATGATGATCCATGCGTGATGCTCTATACGTCCGGCACGACCGGCAAGCCCAAGGGCGTCGTCCTGTCCAACCGCAATATCATCGAGACGGCGCGCAATACCTGCAGTTTCGATCATCTCGGCCCTGACGAGGAGATCCTCGCCTATCTTCCGATGGCCTGGGTCGGAGACTTCATCTTCTCCATGGGGCAGGCCATGTGGGCCGGCTTTTGCGTCAACTGCCCCGAAAGCGCCGCCACCATGATGACGGACCTGCGCGAGATCGGCCCTACCTATTTCTTCGCGCCGCCGAGAGTGTTCGAAGGCCAGCTGACGAATGTGATGATCCGCATGGAGGATGCGGCGCCCTTCAAGAAGTGGCTCTTCCGCAAATTCATGGCCCATGCGCGCAAGGTCGGTCCGGCCCTGCTCGACGGCCAGCCGGTTTCGGTCCTCGACCGGCTGAACTACCGGCTGGGCGATCTTCTGATCTACGGCCCGCTGAAGAACACGCTCGGCTACAGCCGGATCCGTGTCGGCTATACTGCCGGTGAAGCCATCGGCCCGGATATCTTCGATTTCTACCGGGCGCTCGGCATCAATCTGAAGCAGCTTTACGGACAGACCGAAGCCAGCGTCTTCATCACGCAGCAGCCGGATGGCGAAGTGCGCTCCGATACGGTGGGCGTGCCGTCGCCGGGTGTGGAGGTCCGGATCGGCGAGACCGGCGAGGTCTTCTACCGCAGCCCCGGCACGTTCGTGGAATATTTCAAGAATCCCGACAGCACGGCCTCGACGAAGGATGCAGAGGGATGGGTGGCGACCGGCGATGCGGGGTTCTTCGACCCGAAGACCGGCCACCTGCGCATCATCGATCGGGCCAAGGATGTCGGGCGGATGGCCGGGGGCCATCTCTTTGCTCCCAAATATGTCGAGAACAAGCTGAAATTCTATCCGAACATTCTCGAAGCGGTGGTGTTCGGAGCCGATCGCGACCGATGCTGCGCCTTCATCAACATCGACCTGACGGCGGTCGGCAACTGGGCCGAGCGCAACAATATCGCCTATTCCAGCTATCAGGAATTGGCCGGGCATCGCGAAGTCTACGCGATGATCCGCAGCCATGTGGAGGAGGTGAACCGGTCGATAGCCGCAGACAGCATGCTGGCCGGCTGCCAGATCCACCGCTTCCTCATCCTGCACAAGGAGCTGGATGCCGATGACGGCGAATTGACCCGCACCCGCAAGGTCCGCCGCAACATCATTGCCGAGAAATATGACGATCTCATCCGGGCGCTCTACGATGGCTCGACCACGATCGCCACGCAGACGGACGTTACCTATGAGGATGGCCGAAAGGGTCTTCTGAAGGCGGTGCTCAAAATCGAGGATGCGGCGATCGTCATGCTGCCTGAGCGGAGGGCGGCGGCATGAACGCCCAGATCCCGCAGACCTCGCCTTTGCCCGATACGCTTGCCCAGCCTCTCGGCGGCGGGACCGTCACGGCGGACGGCCGGCCGATCGGCGACGTGCTGATGGCGTTGCGCAATATCACGCTTCGCTTCGGCGGCGTGAAGGCGATCACCGATATCAGCTTCGACATCCGTGAAGGCGAGATCCGCTCGATCATCGGGCCGAATGGCGCCGGCAAATCCTCCATGCTGAACGTCATCTCCGGCTTCTATACGCCGCAGGAGGGCGAGGTTCTCTTTTGCGGCGAGCGGCGCCCGGCCATGAATCCCTATCAGGTGGCGCGCCAGGGCATTGCCCGCACCTTCCAGAACATCGCCCTCTTCGACGGCATGAGCGTCCTCGACAACATCATGACAGGCCGGCTGACCCTGATGAAAACCGGGCTGCTGCATCAGGCCTTCTGGTGGGGCGCGGCGCAGCGGGAGGAGACCGAGCATCGGGAGAAGGTGGAGAAGATCATCGATTTCCTGGAGATCCAGGCCATTCGCAAGACCCCGGTCGGTCGATTGCCCTACGGCCTCAAGAAGCGGGTCGAGCTTGCCCGCGCGCTCGCCGCCGAACCCAGGCTTCTTCTTCTCGACGAGCCGATGGCCGGCATGAATGTCGAGGAAAAGGAGGACATGTGCCGGTTCATCCTGGACGTCAACGACGAGTTCGGAACGACGATCGCACTCATCGAGCACGACATGGGCGTCGTCATGGATCTATCCGATCGGGTGGTGGTGATGGATTACGGCAAGAAGATCGGCGACGGGACGCCTGATGAGGTCCGCAACAACCAGGCCGTCATCGATGCCTATCTCGGGGTGGCCCATGACTGAGGCGCCCACAGACGCAGAAAGGTTTGGATGATGCCCGATACCGTCTACTACGCGTTGGAAGTGATGCTGAACGGGCTGATGGCCGGTGTCATGTATGCCCTTGTCGCCTTGGGCTTCGTGCTGATCTTCAAGGCCAGCGGCATCTTCAACTATGCCCAGGGCGTGCTCGCTCTTTTTGCCGCCCTGACGCTCGTCGGGATCATGGAAGGGCAAGTGCCGTTCGCGCATCTGATCAATGCCATCTTCGGCACGAACCTGCACCATTTCGGCTTCAAGGTGCCCGCTTTGGTGGCCATTCTTCTCACAGCGGCCGTGATGACGCTGCTGGCGGTGCTGGTTGAGCGCTACGTGCTCAAGCATCTCGTCAACCAGGAGCCGATCATCCTGTTCATGGCGACAATCGGGCTCGCCTATTTCCTTGAAGGTCTGGGCGACGTGATGTGGGGATCGGATATCAAGACGCTCGATATCGGCCTGCCGAAGGGGATCGACGATACGATCGAAAGCGTCACCGGCGCGTGGTTCGGCTACGGCTTTTTCATCGACCGCCTCGATATCGTGGCAGCGATCGTCGCCGCGCTTCTGGTTCTGGCCCTCACGCTGTTCTCGCAATATTCCAAACAGGGGCGCGCGCTGCGGGCGGTCGCGGATGATCACCAGGCAGCGCTTTCGGTCGGCATATCCTTGCGCTTCATCTGGGTGCTCGTCTGGTCGATCGCCGGCATCGTGGCCCTGGTCGCCGGAATCATGTGGGGTTCGAAATCCGGCGTGCAATTCTCGCTCTCGCTGATCGCCCTGAAGGCCCTGCCGGTGCTGATGCTCGGCGGCTTCACCTCCATTCCCGGCGCCATTGTCGGCGGCCTCATCATCGGCATGGGCGAGAAGCTCTTCGAATTCTTCGTCGGTCCGCTGGTGGGCGGCGCGACCGAGAACTGGTTCGCCTATGTCCTGGCGCTCGTCTTCCTCGTCTTCCGGCCGCAGGGTCTGTTCGGCGAACGCATCATCGAAAGGGTGTGAGATCATGCTGTATCGTGAAGCCGGTGACTTCAAGACAAGCTATGTGGCCGACAGCCAGACCTTCCCCATCCGGTTCGATCGCATCCGCTACTATCTCGTGGTGGCCATTGCCTTCGGCATCGTGCCGTTCCTGATCAATGATTACTGGGCCAATGCCGTCTTCGTCCCGTTCCTGATCTATGCGATTGCGGCGATCGGCCTGAACATCCTCACCGGCTATTGCGGACAGGTCAGCCTGGGGACCGGCGGTTTCATGGCCGTGGGTGCCTATGCCTGCTATAAACTGATGACGGCTATGCCGGACGTGCCCTTCGTCATCCATGTCCTGCTCGCCGGCTTCGTCACGGCCGGGGTCGGCGTCCTGTTCGGCCTGCCGAGCCTGCGCATCAAGGGCTTCTACCTCGCCGTCGCCACACTGGCTGCGCAGTTCTTTCTCGTCTGGTTGTTCAACAAGGTTCCGTGGTTCTACAACTACTCCGCCTCGGGCCAGATCACCGCGCCGGAGCGCACCATGCTGGGCGTTGCGGTGACCGGCGCCAGCACGCCGGCCTGGGCCAAATATCTGTTCTGCCTCCTCATCCTTTTTGCCCTTGCCTGGCTGGCGCGCAACCTGACGCGCGGCTCGGTCGGCCGGCGGTGGATGGCGATCCGCGATATGGACATCGCGGCGGAGATCATCGGCGTCAATCCGCTGACCGCCAAGCTCTCGGCCTTTGCCGTGTCATCCTTTTACATCGGCATTGCCGGCGCGCTGTTCTTCTCCGTCTATCTCGGCGCCGTCGAAGTGGGCGAAGCCTTCGGCATCCAGAAGAGCTTCCTGGTTCTGTTCATGATCATCATCGGCGGTCTCGGCTCGATCTTCGGCAGTTTCGCCGGCGCCGCCTTCCTGGTTCTCCTGCCGGTGCTCTTGAAGAATATCCTTGTCGGCCAGTTCGGCTGGGCGACGGATCTCGCCGCGCATATCGAACTGATGATCGTCGGCGGCCTCATCATCATCTTCCTGATCGTCGAACCGCACGGGCTGAACCAGCTATGGCGCACGGCGAAGGAGAAACTTCGTCTCTGGCCCTTCCCGCATTGAGCGGCGGGCAATGCAGGAAATGCCGCGGCCCGACGGGTCGCGGACGGAAAATGGAAATTCATCTTTGTCTGGGAGGAAATGAGATGAAGACAATGCTTGCAGCCCTTGCGGCCGCCACGATGCTGATGACCGGCATGCCGGCCTCTGCCGATCTGATCGTGCCGAACCTGTCCTATCGCACCGGCCCCTATGCACCGGGAGGAATCCCCTATGCGGATGGCTTCAACGACTACTTTACCCTGCTCAACCAGCGCGATGGCGGCATTGGTGGTGAAAAGGTGGTGATCCGCGAATGCGAGACCGCCTATAATACCGAGAAAGGCGTGGAATGCTATGAGGCGACCAAGGGCGGCGGCGCTCTGGTCTACAACCCGCTTTCGACCGGCATCACATACCAGCTGATCCCGAAGGCAACCGCCGACGGCATACCCATGTATACGCCGGGCTACGGCCGCACATCGGCTGCCAATGGCAAGGTCTTCGAGTGGATCTTCAACTATCCGTCGAATTATTGGGACGCGGCAAGCGTTGCCATCCGCCACCTGCTCGACCAGAACAAGGGTGATCTGAAAGGCAAGAAGATCGCGCTTGTCTATCACAACTCCGCCTATGGCAAGGAGCCGATCCGGACCCTGACGGAGCTGTCGAAAAAGCATGGCTTCAACCTCGTGCAGGTTCCCGTCGATCATCCGGGTCAGGAGCAGAAGAGCCAGTGGCTGCAGATCCGTCGGGAAAAGCCGGATTATGTCGTGATGTGGGGCTGGGGCGTGATGAATGCGGTGGCCATCCAGGAAGCCGCCAATATCAACTATCCCATGGAGAATTTCATCGGTGTCTGGTGGTCGGGCTCGGAAAACGACGTCCTGCCTGCCGGCTCGGGCGCCAATGGCTACAAATCGCTCGCCATGCATGGCACCGGCATGGATTATCCAGTCTACAAGGATATCAAGACCCATGTGCTGGATGCCGGCAAGGCAAGCGGAGCCGGCGATCAGGTCGGCTCGGTACTCTACTCGCGCGGCATGTATGCGGCGCTGGTGATTTCCGAAGCCATTCGCAAGGCACAGGCGATCACCGGCAAATCCGCCATCACCGCCGCCGATCTGCGGCAGGGTTTCGAACAGCTGGAAATCACCGAGGCGCGCATGGCCGAACTGGGCCTGCCGAAATTCGGCCAGCCGTTCAAGGCCTCGTGCGCCGATCACGGAGGGCCGGGCGCCGCTCTCATCCAGCAGTGGGATGCGAGCTCGAAGAAATGGAACCTGGTGACGGATTTCATCGCCCCGGATGACGAGGTGCTGACGCCGCTGATCATGGAAGACTCGGCTGCCTACGCCAAGGAAAACAACATCGCAGCGCGCTGCCAGTGAGACAGGATCCGCTCCGGCCGATCGGCCGGGGCGGAACCGCACCTTTCCGCCGGAACGACATCCATGCTGAACGCCGAAACCAATGACCAGACGCTTCTCGAGGTCAACAATATCGAGGTGATTTACAATCACGTCATCCTGGTGCTGAAGGGGGTCAGCCTGTCGGTGCCCAGGCGCGGCATCACCGCGCTTCTCGGCGGCAACGGCGCCGGCAAGACGACCACGTTGAAGGCGATCTCCAATCTCCTGAAATCGGAGCGGGGCGAGGTCACCAAAGGGTCGATCATCTATCGCGGCAATCGCGTGCAGGATCTGTCTCCGGCGGATCTGGTGGCGCGCGGCGTCATCCAGGTGATGGAGGGTCGCCACTGCTTCGAACATTTGACGGTGGAGGAAAACCTCCTTACCGGCGCCTATACGCGTCGGGCCGGCACGGCGGAAATTCGCCGCGATCTCGATATGGTCTACACCTATTTTCCGCGGCTGAAGGAGCGGCGCAAATCGCAGGCCGGCTACACGTCAGGCGGCGAGCAGCAGATGACGGCGATCGGCCGCGCGCTGATGAGCCGGCCCGAATGCGTCCTGCTCGACGAACCCAGCATGGGGCTCGCGCCACAGCTGGTCGAGCAGATCTTCGAGATCGTCAAGGCGGTCAATGAGGGCGAGGGCGTGACCTTCCTCCTGGCCGAGCAAAACACCAATGTCGCGCTTCGATACGCCCATTACGGCTACATCCTGGAAAGCGGCCGGGTGGTGATGGACGGGCCGGCGCGCGACCTTCGCGAAAATCCGGACGTCAGGGAATTCTATCTCGGCATGTCGGACAAGGGGCGCAACAGTTTCCGCGATGTCCGCAGCTACCGGCGTCGGAAGCGGTGGCTGGCATGAGGACGGCAGACGCAAGGACAGAAATCATGACTCATTTCGATCACCTTGAAACGCGCTCCCAGGATGAACGCGAGGCCGGCCAGTTGAAACTCCTCAACGAGCTGTTTGCGCAACGCGGCGAGGCGCGGCTCGGCTCGCTTTCGGCGCTCGCTTCGCTGCCCGTCCTGCGCAAGGCCGAACTCTCAGAACGGCAAAAGGCAAAGCCGCCTTTCGGCGGGCTGCCGACAGGCGCTATCGTTCATTATTTTCAATCTCCCGGCCCGATCTACGAACCGGGCGGGGTCAGCCATGACTGGTGGCGGATGGGGCGGTTCCTGCATGCCCTGGGCGTCGGGCGGGGCGATATCGTGCACAATTGCTTCGGCTATCATCTGACGCCGGCCGGCATGATCTTTGAAAATGGGGCCCGCGCGGTGGGCGCAGCCGTGCTCCCGGCAGGAACGGGACAGACGGAACTTCAGGTGCGCGCCGCAGTGGATATCGGTACGACGGTCTATGCCGGTACGCCCGATTACCTGAAGATCCTTTTGGAAAAGGCGCAGGATATGGGAGAAACGCTTGCCATCCGCAAGGCGGCCGTCTCCGGCGGCGCGCTGTTTCCCAGCCTGCGCCAGGCCTATGCCGATCAGGGGATCGATTGCCTGCAGGTCTATGCGACCGCCGATCTCGGCAATATCGCCTATGAATCCAAGGCCATGGAAGGGCTCATCATGGATGAGGGGATCATCGTCGAAATCGTGCGGCCCGGATCCGATCATCCCGTTCCGGATGGAGAAGTGGGCGAAGTCGTGGTGACCTCGCTCAACCCGGATTATCCCCTCACGCGCTTTGCCACGGGCGATCTCTCCGCCATCCTGCCGGGGATGAGCCCCTGCGGGCGCACCAATCGGCGAATCAAGGGCTGGATGGGCCGGGCGGATCAGACGACCAAGATCAAGGGCATGTTCGTACGGCCTGAACAGGTCGCCCAGCTGGTGGCCCGTCACGATGAAATCGCCCGCGCTCGGGTCGTCGCCAGTCGCGAAGGCGAGATGGACATCATGACCGTGCAGATCGAAACCCGGGCGACCAATCCGGCGCTTTACGAGCAAAGCATTGTCGCGACGCTGAAAATGCGGGGCCAGGTGGAGCTCTTGCCGCCGGGTGCACTGCCCAATGACGGCAAGGTGATCGAGGACCGACGCAGTTACGAGTGATCGGAGGGACGCGGCATGGCTGAAACGGTCGGGCAAGACGCCCCTTGTCTCGTCCGCCGAATAAAGGATAAGTCTGTGGCCGGGAGCATAGCATGAGGATCGCGGTCTTCGTGTCAGGAGGAAGATATGCGCAATGACGTCGTGGTCGTTGGCGCCGCCCGTACGCCCATTGGCGGTTTTCAGGGTGCGCTTATGGGCAGGAAGGCCGCCGAACTGGGCGGTGTCGCCATTCAATCGGCACTTGCGCGTGCCGGGCTGGACCCCTCCGAAGTCGATGAAGTGCTGATGGGCTGCGTGCTGACCGCCGGACAGGGGCAGGCGCCGGCCCGCCAGGCGGCGCTGAGCGCCGGTCTGCCGGTCTCGACACCGGCATCGACCATCAACAAGATGTGCGGCTCCGGCATGAAGACGGTGATGATGGCCTGCGATTCAATCAGGGCCGGGGAGGCACGGACCCTGGTGGCCGGCGGCATGGAGAGCATGTCGAATGCGCCCTATCTTCTGGACAGGGCCCGCGGCGGTTATCGCATGGGGCATGGCAGGGTCGTGGACCACATGTTCCTCGACGGGCTGGAGGATGCCTATGAGAGCGGCCGTCTGATGGGCACGTTTGCCGAGGATTGCGCCGAAGCCTACCAGTTCACCCGCGAAGCGCAGGATGCCTATGCGCTGCAATCACTGTCTCGTGCGCAGGCTGCCATTTCGGAGGGCCGGTTTGGCAACGAGATCGCGCCGGTGACCGTTTCCGGAAAGGCCGGCGCCGCGACAATCGATACCGATGAGCAGCCGGGTCATGCGCGGCCGGATAAGATCCCGATGCTGAAACCCGCTTTCCGCCCGCAAGGCACGGTAACGGCGGCCAATTCATCCTCGATCAGCGATGGAGCCGCGGCCCTGGTGCTGATGAGCCTTGAGGAGGCAGAGCGCCGCGGGCTGTCGCCGCTCGCACGCATCGTGGCGCAGACCGCTTATGCCAGTGAGCCACGGCTTTTCCCGACGGCGCCGATCGGCGCGATGCAGCGCCTGTTTCAGCGGTGCGGATGGTCTGCGGACGAGGTGGATCTCTATGAGATCAACGAGGCCTTCGCCGTCGTGCCCATGGCGGCGATGCGTGAACTCGCTTTGCCGCCGGAAAAGGTGAACATCAATGGGGGCGCCTGCGCGCTCGGCCATCCGATCGGTGCCTCCGGTGCGCGAATTCTCGTCACTTTGCTGTCGGCGCTGCAGATGGCCGGCGGGCGGCGAGGCGTTGCCAGCGTCTGCATCGGCGGCGGTGAGGCGACCGCCATTGCCCTCGAGAGACTGGATTGAACCCATGGATTTTTCGCTTTCCGAAGAACAGGTCGCCATTCGCGACATGGCCGAGACCTTTGCCCGTGACGAGATCGCTCCGCAGGCCCTGGAATGGGACCAGACCCGGCATTTCCCGGTAGACGTGATCCGCAAGGCGGCGCAGCTTGGACTTGGCGGGATCATGGTCTCGGAAGATCATGGCGGGTCGGGTCTCCAGCGGGTCGATGCGGTTCTCATCTACGAGGCCCTGGCAACCGGCTGCCCTGCCATTTCCGCCTATCTGTCGATCCACAACATGGTGGCGAGCATGATCGACAAGCATGGCAGTGCGGCACAGAAGGAAAACGTCCTGCCGCGTCTCTGCACTGCGGAGATCCTCGCATCCTACTGCCTCACCGAGCCCGCCTGCGGCTCGGATGCTGCAGCCTTGACCACGCGCGCCGAACGCGATGGCGACGCCTACCTGCTGACGGGCCAGAAGATGTTTATCTCCGGCGCCGGCGAGACGGATCTCTACGTTGTCATGGCACGCACCGGCGGGCCGGGTCCGAAGGGTATTTCGGCATTCATTGTCGAAAAGGGCGCACAGGGCCTGAGTTTCGGGGCCAATGAAAAGAAGATGGGCTGGAACGCCCAGCCCACCCGCACAGTGTTGCTGGACAGGGTGCGGGTTGGCAAAGACGCCATGCTCGGACCGGAGGGAACAGGGTTCAAACTCGCCATGGAAGCGCTGGATGGCGGACGCACCTCGATTGCCGCCTGCTCCCTCGGCGGCGCGCAGTCGGCACTTTCAAAGGCCATCGCCTATGTTTCTGAGCGCAAGGCTTTCGGCCAGAGGCTCAACGAGTTTCAGGCCCTGCAATTCCAGATCGCAGAAATGGCGACGGCGCTGGAAGTGTCGCGCACCTTCCTGTGGCGGGCCGCGGCGGCGCTCGACGCCCGCCAGCCGGATGCCACAATGCTGTGCGCCATGGCCAAGAAGCATGTGACCGACGATGCCTGGGAGGTTGCGAACCGTTCCCTGCAATTGCACGGTGGCTATGGTTACCTGGCGGATTACGGCGTGGAGAAGATCGTGCGTGACCTGCGGGTTCACCAGATCCTGGAAGGCACGAACGAAATCATGCGTCTGATCATTGCGCGCGCGGTTCTGGCGGATGCGTGAGCAGGACGCGGCAAAGGAGAAATCGATGACCTATGAAACCATCCTCACCGAACGGCGGGACAAGGTTCTGCTGATCCGGCTCAATCGGCCGGAGGCTCTCAATGCCCTGAACTCGAAGGTGACGGAGGAATTGATCGCGGTAACGGCCGATGCCGACGCCGATCCCGGCATCGGTTGCCTCGTCTTGACCGGGTCGGAAAAGGCCTTTGCCGCCGGCGCCGATATCAAGGAGATGCAGGCGCTCACCTTCCAGGATGTAGCGGTGGCCGATCGTTTCGCGGAATGGTCGCTGTTCACCGGCCGCCGCAAGCCGATCATCGCCGCCGTTTCCGGTTTCGCCCTCGGTGGCGGCTGCGAACTGGCCATGATGTGCGATTTCATCCTGGCGGCCGACAGTGCAAAATTCGGCCAGCCGGAAATCAAGCTCGGCACCATTCCCGGCATGGGCGGTTCGCAGCGACTGACGCGCTTCGTCGGCAAGTCCAAGGCCATGGATATGGTGCTGACCGGCCGAATGATGGATGCGGCCGAGGCCGAGCGCTGCGGTCTGGTGAGCCGCGTCTTTCCTTCCGCAGATCTGGTGGAGGAGGCGGTCAAGATTGCCGCTGTCGTCGCTGGAATGTCGCAACCGGCAGCGGCCATGGCCAAGGATGCGGTGAACCGCGCGTTCGAGACGACGCTTGCTGAAGGTCTGCTGTTTGAGCGGCGCCTGTTCCAGTCGACCTTTGCTCTGGATGATCGGGCCGAAGGCATGGCGGCCTTTGTCGAGCGGCGCGCCGCCAATTTCAAGAACAGGTGAGCCATGGACATTGCGGGCAAGACCTTCCTTGTCACAGGCGCGGCATCGGGCCTCGGGGCGGCGACGGCGGGCATGTTGATTTCCGCGGGCGCGCGCGTCGTGCTTGCCGACCGCGATGCCCGGGCGGGCGAGGCGGCAGCGGCGGCGCTTGGCGCCTCGGCGCGGTTCGTCCAAACCGACGTGACGCTGGAGGCGGAGGCGCAGGCCGCGGTCAGGCTGGCGGAAAGCGAATTCGGCGGACTGCAGGGTCTGGTGAATTGTGCCGGCATTGCACCGGGTGAGAAAGTGTTGGGCCGGGAGGCTCCGCACCGGCTGGAAAGCTTTGCTCGCGCCGTCCAGATCAATCTGATCGGGACCTTCAACATGGGCCGGCTGGCCGCGGAAGCGATGGCCCGCTCGCAGGCGGATGCAGGCGGCGAACGCGGTGTGATCGTCAACACTGCGTCGATTGCTGCCTTCGACGGCCAGATCGGACAGGCGGCCTATGCCGCATCCAAGGCGGGCGTCGTCGGCCTGACATTGCCGATGGCGCGCGAACTTGCCCGCCACGGCATTCGCGTGATGACCATCGCGCCGGGCATATTCAAGACGCCGATGATGGCCGGGATGCCGCAAGATGTGCAGGATACGCTCGGCGCATCCGTGCCCTTTCCCTCGCGCCTCGGTGAACCCGCCGAATATGCGGCGCTGGTCCGGCACATCATCGAAAATGCCATGCTGAATGGAGAGGTCATCCGACTGGATGGCGCCCTCCGCATGGCCCCCAAATGAAGCTAAGCGAGGCGATCCGAGGCCAAGTGAGGCCCGTGAGGCCAGTGAGGAGGATTTCATGTTCCATGCCACGATGCGCTTCGACCTTGGAGAGGATGTCGCAGCGCTGCGGGAGACCGTCCACGACTGGGCGCAGGAGAGGCTGAAGCCGATTGCCGCCGAGGTTGATCGCTCGAACAGTTTTCCCAATGCCCTGTGGAGGGAAATGGGCGAACTTGGCCTCCTGGGCATTACGGTGGACGAAGCCTATGGCGGCGCAGGCATGGGCTATCTCGCCCATACCGTTGCCGTGGAAGAAATTGCCCGCGCATCCGCCTCCATCAGCCTCTCCTACGGCGCGCATTCCAACCTCTGTGTCAACCAGATCAAGCTGAACGGTTCGGAGGAGCAGCGCCGGAAATATCTTCCCGGCCTGGTTTCGGGCGACCATGTCGGTGCCTTGGCCATGTCGGAGCCCGGCGCGGGCTCGGACGTCGTCTCGATGAAGCTCAGGGCCACGAAGCGCAACGGATATTATGTCCTGAAAGGCAATAAGTACTGGATCACCAATGGTCCGGATGCCGACACGCTGGTGGTTTATGCCAAGACCGATCCGGATGCGGGCTCCAAGGGCATCACTGCCTTCATCGTCGAAAAGGGGATGAAAGGCTTTTCCACCAGCCCCCATTTCGACAAGCTCGGAATGCGCGGTTCCAATACTGCCGAACTGATATTCGACGAGGTGGAAGTGCCTTTCGACAACGTGCTGGGCGAAGAGGGCAGGGGCGTTCGGGTGCTGATGTCCGGCCTCGACTTCGAACGGGTGGTCTTGTCGGGCATCGGGCTTGGCATCATGGCTGCCTGCCTGGACGAGGTCATGCCCTATGTCTCGACACGCGAGCAGTTCGGGCAGCCGGTCGGCAACTTCCAGCTGATGCAGGGCAAGATCGCGGACATGTATGTCGCACTCAACACGGCACGGGCCTATGTGTATGAAGTGGCCAAGAGCTGCGATCGCGGCGAGGTGACGCGCCAGGATGCCGCCGGCGCCGTCCTTTACGCCAGCGAGCAGGCCATGGTCCAGGCACACCAGGCCGTGCAGGCGCTCGGTGGCGCGGGCTTTCTGAGCGACAGTGTCGTCAGCCGGTTGTTCCGCGATGCCAAACTGATGGAAATCGGCGCGGGCACGTCCGAAATCCGCCGTATGCTCATCGGCCGGGAGCTGATGTCCTCAATGGCCTGAATACCTCGCCACTCGTCCCGCGTATAACGGCTGGAGGCGCCGATGAAACTGAAATCCGACTTTATATCCGCATCAGAGGCCGCGCGCAGCAATCGCGCCCAGCATCTGTCCCTTCTCGAAACCGTGCGCGCTGCAGCCGAAGCTGCCGCCGAAGGGGGCGGCGAAGAGGCAAGGGCGCGGCATGTCGCACGCGGAAAAATGCTGCCGCGGGACCGGGTTGCCAACCTTCTCGATGCCGGCTCGGCCTTTCTCGAGATCGGCGCGACTGCCGCGCATGACATGTATGACAATGCCGCGCCGGGTGCCGGCATGATTGCCGGCATCGGCCGCGTCGAGGGCCAGGACGTCATGATCCTTGCTAATGACGCCACCGTCAAAGGCGGAACCTATTATCCGATGACGGTCAAAAAGCATTTGCGGGCGCAGGAGATCGCGCAGGCCTGTCATCTGCCGTGCATCTATCTCGTGGATAGCGGCGGCGCCAATCTTCCCAACCAGGATGAAGTCTTTCCGGATCGGGACCATTTCGGCCGCATTTTTTACAATCAGGCTCAGATGAGCGCGATGGGCATTGCCCAGATCGCCGTCGTGATGGGATCCTGCACCGCAGGCGGCGCCTATGTGCCCGCCATGTCCGACGTGTCGATCATCGTGCGCGATCAAGGGACGATTTTCCTGGCCGGCCCGCCTCTGGTGAAGGCCGCGACGGGCGAGGTTGTCAGCGCGGAGGATCTCGGCGGCGGAGACGTGCATACGCGCCTGTCCGGCGTTGCGGACTATCTGGCCGAGGATGACGGGCATGCTTTGGCGCTTGCCAGGCGGGCCGTCTTCAATCTGAACCGCCAGCCTCGCGCCGGAATCCAATGGCAGGCCCCGGAAGACCCCGCCTACGATCCGGAGGAGCTCCTGAGCGTCGTGCCGGCCGATCTGCGCACCCCCTATGATATTCGCGAAGTGATCGCGCGCGTCGTTGACGGCAGCCGCTTTGATGAGTTCAAGGCCCGTTTCGGAGAAACCCTCGTCACGGGCTTTGCCCATATCAGGGGCTGCCCCGTCGGGATCGTCGCCAATAATGGCGTCCTGTTCTCCGAAAGCGCCCAGAAGGGCGCGCATTTCGTCGAACTCTGCTCGCAACGTGGCATACCGCTCGTCTTCCTGCAGAATATCACCGGCTTCATGGTTGGTCGGAAATATGAGAATGAGGGCATTGCACGACATGGCGCGAAAATGGTGACCGCCGTTGCGACGACAGCCGTGCCGAAGATCACGATGCTGGTCGGCGGCTCATTCGGGGCCGGCAATTACGGCATGGCCGGGCGGGCATTCTCGCCGCGCTTCCTGTGGTCCTGGCCCAATTCCCGCATTTCGGTGATGGGCGGAGAACAGGCGGCCGACGTGCTCGCCACCGTACGCCGCGAGGGCATCGAGCGCAAAGGCGGTTCCTGGAGTGTGGAGGAGGAGGCGGAGTTCAAGCGGCCGACCCTGCAGATGTTCGAGCGTCAGAGCCACCCGCTCTACGCCTCGGCGCGGCTGTGGGACGACGGCATCGTCGATCCGCGCAAGACCCGAGACGTTCTTGCCCTTTCGCTTCGCGCAAGTCTGAACGCGCCGATCGGGGAAACCCGTTTCGGCCTCTTCCGCATGTGAGCGGGATTGGAGAACCTGACGATGTTTCGCAAGATCCTGATCGCCAATCGCGGTGAAATCGCCTGCCGCATCATCAAGACGGCGAAGGCGATAGGCGTCTCGACTGTCGCCGTTCATTCCGATGTCGATGCAAAGGCCCGCCATGTCGCGCTGGCAGATGAGGCCGTGGCGCTTGGCGGCGCCGCCCCCAAGGACAGCTATCTGCGCGGCGATTTGATCATCGCGGCGGCCCTGCAGACCGGCGCCGAGGCCATTCATCCGGGCTATGGCTTCCTGTCGGAGAATCCGGATTTCGTCGATGACGTTGTAAAAGCCGGTCTCGTCTTCATCGGGCCCTCGGCCAAAGCCATTCGCGCCATGGGTCTCAAGGATGCTGCCAAAGCCTTGATGGAACAGGCCGGCGTGCCGGTGGTGCCCGGCTATCACGGGGATCAACAGGATGGCGGTTTCCTGGCTGGCCAGGCGGAGGCGATCGGCTACCCGGTGCTGATCAAGGCTGTCGCCGGGGGCGGCGGCAAGGGCATGCGGCGGGTCGATGATAAGGCCGATTTTGCGGAGGCGCTGCGATCGGCCAAATCCGAGGCGGCCAATGCCTTCGGCAAAGACGCTGTTTTGATCGAGAAATACGTGGCCGCACCCCGCCATATCGAGGTGCAGATCTTCGGCGATGGCGAAGACGCGGTGCATCTGTTCGAGCGGGATTGCTCGCTGCAGCGCCGCCACCAGAAGGTGATCGAGGAAGCACCCGCGCCGGGAATGACAGCCGCAATGCGCGAAGCCATGGGCTCGGCGGCCGTCCGGGCGGCAAAAGCCATCGGCTATTCGGGGGCCGGAACGATCGAATTCATCGTCGACGGCTCCGAGGGCCTTCATCCGGACCGCTTCTGGTTCATGGAGATGAATACAAGGCTGCAGGTCGAACATCCGGTCACCGAAGCCGTGACCGGGCTTGATCTGGTGGAATGGCAGTTGCGGGTGGCAAGCGGCGAGCGGCTGCCCTTGCGGCAGGAGGAGATCCGGCTTTCCGGCCACGCCTTTGAGGCGCGGCTCTATGCCGAAGATGTCGCGGCCGGGTTCCTGCCTGCGACGGGCCGGCTGCTGCATCTTGCCTTTCCCGACCATTGCCGTGCCGATACCGGCGTTCGCAGCGGTGACGAGATTTCCCCCTGGTATGATCCGATGATCGCCAAGATCATCACCCATGGTGAGACGCGCGCGATCGCCTTGGCGAGGCTCGGCCGGGCGCTGGACGAGACGGAGGTTGCCGGAACCGTCACCAATCTTTCCTTTCTGGGGGCGCTGGCGCGTCATGCGGGATTTGCCCGCGGCGAGGTCGATACGGGCCTGATTGCCCGTGATCTTGCGGATCTCACAAGAGGGTCGGACCATACCCGCCGCGAAACTGTCCTGGCCGCGGCCGCTGCCTTGCATGCCGCCGGCATAAGCGAGGCGCCAACCGCCGGATTTGCCCTCTGGTCGCCTCGGAGCCGGCAAGTCCGGCTGGACAGGCAAAATGGGGTCATCGATGCGGTGATCACGGTCGAGGGTCCGGACGCGGCGCGCGTCGACATTGCCGGCGAGGTGTTTTGGGCGCGGCGCCAGGGGGCCGGCTGGCGCCTTGAGGGGGAAGCGCCGCTGCGGATCGTGGAGGCAGGGGGAATTCACGTCTTCGGCGCTGGCACGACGGCAAGTTTCACGCGGCATGACGCGCTGAACCGCAATGCTGCCGCGGGTCCCGGCGATGACATGACGCTTGCGCCCATGCCAGGCCTGGTGCGCGCCATCTTCGTTTCCGAGGGCACGGAGGTGGCTGCCAATCAGCCTCTATGTCTGCTGGAGGCCATGAAGATGGAGCACACGCTGAAAGCCGCGCGCGCCGGCCGGGTGGCTGCCGTTTTCGTGTCGGAAGGCCAGCAGATAGCCGCAGGAGATCCGCTGGTTCAGCTGGAAGCGGAGAGCATGGCCGATGCGTGAGTTTGTCGAACTCTACGAAGTCGGCCCGCGTGACGGGCTGCAAAACGAAAGCCGCTTCGTCGCGACGGAAGAGAAGCTGGCCCTGATCCGCCAACTGGCAGCATGCGGCTTTAGCCGGATCGAGGCGACCAGTTTCGTCAGCCCGAAATGGGTGCCGCAAATGGCGGATGCGGCTGAGGTCATGGCGGGTGTCCCGCGCCGGTCAGGCCTGTCCTATTGCGTGTTGACCCCGAATCTTAAAGGCTACGAGGCTGCGAAGGCGGCCGGGGCCGACGAGGTCGCGATCTTCGTCTCTGCGACCGAGGGCTTCAGCCGGGCCAATCTCAATGCATCGATCGCCGAAAGCCTCGATCGCGTAGCGCCCGTGGCGCAGGCGGCCCTTACGGATGGGTTGCGGCTGCGCGGCTATGTCTCCGTCGTCACGGATTGCCCCTTCGAAGGCAAAGTTGCGCCGGCTCAGGTGGCGAAAGTCGCGAGGGAGCTTCTGGCGCTCGGCTGCCACGAGATTTCGCTCGGCGAAACACTTGGCCGCGGCACGCCCGACGCCGTCTTTGCCATGCTGTCGGCGGTCCTTGAGCAGGTCCCCGCCCGCCGGCTCGCAGGTCATTTTCACGATACCGGCGGATTGGCGCTGGCCAATATCGATGTGGCTCTCAAAGCCGGCCTGCGCGTGTTCGATGCGTCTGTCGGCGGGCTAGGCGGTTGCCCCTATGCGCCAGGCGCTGCCGGCAATGTGGCGACGGAGCTTGTCGCCCGGCATCTGCTGCGCAGCGGTTTTGACACCGGACTGGATCTTGATGCCCTGGATAAGGTCGCGGCCTTTGCCCGCACACTGAGGAGCCCGGCATGACAGAGACGATCACGAGCGACATCGATGCGCGCGGCATCGTACAGCTCCGGCTGAACCGGCCGGCCAAGCGCAACAGCTTGTCGTCCCAGATGATTGCCGAGTTGACCGCTTTCGCGGCTGCGGCGCAGGATCGCCGGGATTTTCGGGCGATCGTGCTCGCCGGCGAGGGGGATGTGTTCTGCGCGGGCGGTGACCTGGACTGGATGCGTCAGCAGATGGCGGCAGATCGCCAGACGCGGATGACTGAGGCGCGCAAACTGGCCGAGATGCTCGGTGCCTTGAACAGCCTGCCGCAGCCGCTGATCGGCGCGGTGCATGGCAGCGCCTTTGGCGGCGGTGTCGGCATTGCCTGTATTTGCGACGTGGTTCTCGCAGCGCCCGAGACCTTGTTCGGCCTGACGGAGACGCGGCTCGGGCTGATCCCCGCCACGATCGGGCCCTATGTGCTGGCCCGAATGGGCGAAGGACACGCACGGCGTGTCTTTATGTCGGCCAAGCGCTTTTCTGCAGGGGTGGCGATGGAACTTGGCATTGTTTCCCGCCTTGTCGACCGGGATGCACTTCTGGGAGAGGCGATGCGCGAAGCAGAGGCCTATCTATCCACGGCACCAGGGGCTGTCGCCGCGGCCAAGAACCTCCTGCGCACGCTGTCCCGCTCCGTCGATCCTCAACGGATCGAAGACAGTATTGCAGCCTTGGCGGACACCTGGGAGCAGGACGAAGCGCGCGAGGGGATCGCAGCCTTCTTCGAGAAACGAAAGCCGGCATGGGACAGGGCAGACTAAGCAGGTTCCGGAAAAGTGTCCCACGGTTTTCCGACCAGAACCTGCGTCGAAACATCAAACTAAGCGGACGAAGCATTGGGAGGCCAATGCAAATCTGGTTAGGATCTGCCGAAAGGAGCCGGACAAAGGCCTAACAGCATAGAGTGGACACGGAGTGCGATGGCGATGCCGCGCCACCATATCGAGAAGCGCTTGAGCGGGAGACAGAGATTGTGAGCCAGGAAGACCAGACGCATCAGGATATTTCAGTCCGCAGGCAGGGCCGCGTCGGCCATATCACGCTGACCCGCGCAAAGGTCTTGAATGCCGTCAACCGGCCGGTTGTCGACGCGATGACGGCGGCGCTGACGAGATGGGCGGATGATCCAGATATTGCTCTGGTCATGGTGGATGCCGATAGCGAAAAGGCCTTCTCGGCGGGCGGTGATCTCACGTCCATGTATCACTACGGCAAGAGTGGCGACTTCACCTCCGGCAATCTGTTCTGGCGCGACGAATATCGTCTCAATGCCTTGATCGCCCGGTTTCCCAAACCCTATGTCGCCGTCATGGATGGTATCGTCATGGGTGGGGGCGTCGGCATATCGGCCCATGGATCGCATCGCGTGGTCACGGAACATTCAGTCGTCGCCATGCCCGAATGCGCGATCGGGCTGATCCCGGATGTGGGTGGAAGCTATCTCTTGCGCCGCGCGCCTGGCAGGCTCGGCGAATATTTTGGCCTGACCGGAGCCAGGATGGATGGCGCCACCGCCATCCATGCCGGCTTCGCCGATTTCTATGTCCGGCGCGAGTCTTTGCCCGCGCTGAAGCAGAGCCTGCTGGATAGCGGCGACATCAGCCAGATTGAAAGCTTTGCTTCGGAGCCGCCGGAGAGTGAGGTGGCAAGGCTTGAGAGCAATATTTCGCGCGTCTTCGATGCCGAAAGCGTGACGGGGATCCTCGACCGGCTCGCCACAGAACCCGGCGAATGGGCGCAAAAGGCGCTCGCGTCGATGACGGCCGCATCGCCGATCTCCCTTCTGGCAACGCTTTCGACCATACGCCGTGCCGATGATTTGAACACGGCCCTGCGCAACGAATACCGTTTCGTGTCGCGCGTGCTGGAGCATGGGGACTTCGTCGAAGGCATTCGGGCGATCATCATCGACAAGGATCGCTCGCCGCGCTGGCGTTATCCGGAGATCGGCGCCGTGCCGCCAGCGCTTCTGGCGCAGATGGCCAGTGAGGCCGAGGGCGGCGATCCCTCGTTTGCCGTTACGTCAGATCCTGTCCGTCCTTCCCATGGTGGATGAGGATCACGGCCGCCTTGCCAATTGGGCCGGCGCGGCGATAGACTTCCTGTGATGGTTCTCGTCGGCTTGCGCCGACGAGTCGAAGCAAGGTCGCTTCGAAGGGAACATGGTGGGATGCCCGCGCGGCACGATTCCATGGCTGCCCCCGCAACTGTAAGCGGCGAATGACGTCCAGACACCACTGGTTCTTTTGAATTGGGAAGGTGGACGAAGTGATGAACCGCAAGCCAGGAGACCTGCCATCAGCACTGGGCGCACGCGCTCGAACTTTTACACATTCACGCGGTGGGCGTGGAATAAGGAAGAAGATCATGCATATCGAACCCGGCGTCGTTGACGGCGCCAAACTCGTGTTGAGTTATGCAACCGCAGCAATCGGTCTTGGACTGACAGTCAAGATGGCGGGTGAGACCGTCCGGCAAAGCGGCCTCGGCGCGCTTGCCCTGCGCAGTCTGGCGACCACGGTCCTCGTATTCTGCTTTTTCGAAGTCTTGCCGCATCATCCTGTCGGCGTCTCTGAGGTGCATCTGATCCTCGGCTCGACGCTTCTCCTTTTATTTGGCGCAGGGCCGGCAGCCATCGGCCTTGCCGCCGGACTGCTTCTTCAGGGTCTCTTCTTCGCCCCGCTGGATCTGCCGCAATATGGGATGAATGTGACGACGCTGCTGCTGCCGCTATGGGGCATCCGGCTTCTGGCGCGGCGCATCATTCCGGCAAAGACGGCCTATGTCGATCTCACTTACGCGCAGACCCTCGCACTTTCGACGGCCTTCCAGGGCGGGATCGTTGCCTGGGTCGCGTTCTGGGCGCTGTATGGTCACGGCGTCAGCGTCCAGAACCTCGCCGACATCGGGGCCTTCGGCGGCGCCTACATGACTGTCGTCATCCTGGAGCCGCTGATCGATCTTGCCGTTCTCGCCGGTGCAAAGGCACTGAGCCGCCTCAGCCGAAGCCCGATGTTCAATGAGCGGCTGCACAGCTTTGCCTGAGCCTCGACTGTTCCCATGATCATTGGCCCCGCTGTCGCGATGAAACGGCGGGGTCTTTAAGGATCACAGCACAGGTGTTTGAAGCAGACGGCCTGTCGTCACATCCGCAATGCCGCGATCCGTCTGGTGCGGTCCGGCATTGCAGGCAAGAGTGGCGCCGAAACAGGCCTTGAACACCAGATAAGGCGGCTGCCAGTCGACGATCTTGTCCATGGCGGACCGGAGTTCGGTAAAGCCTTTCGCTACGGAATCCAGGGATTGTTCACTGACGAGACCTGAGACGGGCAGCGGGAGCAGGGCCTCGATCGCGCCGTCGCGTGCAACGGCCATGCCGCCGCCGGCCGCGATGACTGCATTGGCAGCGACCGCCATATCCTCCTCATTGCCGCCGAAGACCGTGAGATTATGGCTGTCGTGCGAAACGGTTGTCGCAAAAGCGCCGCGCCATTGGCCCCAGCCAAGCAGGAAGCCGACACGCGGACGCGGATCGGCGCGACCATGTCGATGCGCAACCGCAATCAGCGTCGTGCCATCGGGCGGAACCACCGTGCCGTTGCGGACCTGCGCCTCCATCTCTCCCCAGGCGGTAAAGCGCGGCTTGTCGATGGTCGCAATCCTAACTCGCTCTCCCGCTGCGGGAACCCGAAAACCATCTGCGGTGACCGGGTCAATCTTCATCGACTGCTTCAGACCGGCAGTTTCAAGCGCTGTCAAAGGATCAAGAAGACGTCCGGATGCGGCGACGACCTTCCCATTGACGATGACATGGCGCGCCCGCAGGCTCCGGAGATCCTCGAACACGACGAGATCCGCCCGGCGTCCACTGGCGATCAGGCCCAGATCCTCGCGGCCCAATCGACGGGCGGCATTCAGCGTCGCCGCCTGCAGCGCCTTGACCGGATCAAGTCCGTAGGCCACCAGACGGCGCACAACATCATCAAGACCGCCGCGCTCATGCAGATCATCGGGGAAGACATCGTCGGTGCAGAGCGTGATCGTCTGCGGCAGGGGGCCGAGCCGATTGAGCGTTGCCACGAATTCCGGCAGGAGATGATCATGCGAACCGCGCAGCTCGATCGAAAGTCCGGCCCTGAGTTTCTGGAGGAGATCCTCGCCCGAGGTCAGTTCATGATCGGAGGTGATCCCAGCCGCCATGAAAGCCGCCAGGCGGTTTTCGCCGAGGCCGCGGGCATGGCCGCAGATCAGTTTACCGGCGTCGAGACCCGATTGCAGGATGGCGCTGATGCGGGGCTCCCGATCGATCACGCCCTGCATGGTCATCACTTCCGCAATGCCACCAATTTCCGGCCAGGACAAAAGATCCGTGATGACGTCGGCATCGAAATCCGCGCCATTCAATTCCAGCCCGGGTGCCGAGGGCACGCAGGACGGGGCAAGCACGACCATGCGCAGAGGCAGGCCACGCGCCGCATCCACCGCGAACCGGACGCCGGCGACCCCATGCACATTGGCAAATTCGTGCGGGTCCCAGACGATGGTGGTCACCCCGCGCGGCACGACGGCGCCGGCATAGGCGGCAGGCGTCACCATCGAGCTCTCGATGTGCATATGTGTATCGATCAGGCCGGGACTGATATAGCCATTGCCGGCATCGATAAGCTCCATCGCGTCGGTGCGGGAACCGGGCGCATGGACGCTGGCGATCAGGGGCCCCACCAGGCCGATATCGGCCCGGCGCTGCTCGCCTGTCACCATGTCGATCAGCACGCCGTTGACGATCAGCCTGTCGAAAGGCGCATCTCCGCGCGCCGCCGCCACGGCTTTTGTGCGCAGGTGCTCATCATGAAGATCGGAAGGTTCGCCTGCAATATGCGACGTCATCGTGCGGCCTCCGTTGCAAGTGCATCGATGATTGCCGCCTTCACGCGCTGCGCGTCGCAATCAGCGGCGAAATGGGCATTGAACTCGCCATGACTCTGCCGGGTCTCCACAACGGTGCGCCCGCGCGTGAACTGGCCGGCGCATTCCATGTCGATGCGAGCCGGTTCGAACGTCACCAGGTGAGGATGCGTGAAGGCTACGGCGGCGGCGGGATCGTAGAGCGCCATGCTGGGACGCCCGCGCGATAGAGCGATGTCGACAAAGCCCCCGAACAGGTCTGCCAGGAGACCCGCATTGCGGCCACCGGCGGCCCGAATGGCGTCCACATCGGAAGGACCTGCCTGGATCTTGCGGCAAAAATCGAGATCGACCATGCGCAGCGGCAGCCGATGCGAGAGAATGATCGCCACGGCTTCGGGATCGGCGAGCGCATTGAATTCCGCCGAAGCGGTATGATTGCCGCGCGTCACGCCGCCGCCCATCCAGGTCAGGTCCGTGATCCGCGCAGCCAGATCCGGCCTCGCCAGAACCAGCGCCGCAATATTGGTCAGCGGGCCGAGCGCCAGGATGCGGCGCGGTCCCGTGTCTTCGCTCAGCCATCGGCAAAGCGCGTCGAATGCAAGCGACGGATAATGGCCGGCAAGCCTTGGAAGCGACTGGCCAAGGGTTGGGATTCCGGTCTCGCCAAGGATGGCCTGCGCTGTCTCCAGGCGCCCCATGACCGGGCCGCTCCGGCCGGCATGAAGCGGGAAGGACCAGCCGAAAGCGGCTGCGGCGCCGGCTGCATTGGCGCAGACCTGGTCAAAGACGGTGTTGCCGAAGACCAGCGATATGCCGTCGATCGTCAGTCCCGCCTGCTGCACGACGAAAATGGCCGCGATATCATCGAAGCCCATATCGGTATCGATCCAGATGCCCATGGCACTCATCCGACGCGCTGCAGCGGTGCGGCATTCGTGACTGGCAGGTCGAATCGGACCGTCTCGCCCAATTGATAGGCGGGAAGGGCGGCATCCACCTCGGCGCGGATGGTGCCGAGCGGCGTGTCCAGCGTGTAGCCGCGAATATTGCCGGCAAAGGAGACGCCCCTGACAGTTCCGGTCTGCGATCCCTCGCCGAGCACGACCATGCCCGGACGCCAGGCGAGGCCGGAGACGTCGCGACCATCAGCCGGCATGACCGCGTCTCCCGATTCCGAGACGAGCATGCCGTTGCGGATTTCGAATATGTTTTCGAAGCCGACGAAATCGGCCACGAAAGCGGAGGCCGGTTGGTTGTAGATCTGTTCGGGCGTGCCGATCTGTTCGATCGCGCCATTGCGCATCACGACGATCTTGTCCGCCAGCGCCAGCGCCTCCACCTGGTCATGCGTGACGAAGATCATCGTCATGCCGGTCTCCTTCTGCAGCCGCTGCAGCTCGCTGCGCATGTCCAGGCGCAGCCGCGCGTCCAGATTGGAGAGGGGCTCGTCGAGCATCAGCAGCTTGGGCTGAACGACCATTGAGCGGGCGAGCGAGACGCGCTGCTGCTGTCCGCCGGAAAGATCGGTCGCCTTGCGGTCGGCGAATTCCGACAGGCCGACGGAGCGCAGACCGTCTTCCACCCGCCGGCGCAGATCCTGGCCGTCCATTCCCTTCATCCGCAGACCGAAGGCGACATTCTCGAAGACCGTCAGGTGCGGGAAAAGCGCATAGGACTGGAAAACAAGCCCGATTTCCCGCTTGTTGGCCGGCACATGGGTGATGTCGCGGCCATCGAGCACGATCTTTCCGCCGACGGGCTTCATCAGCCCGGCAATGGCGCGCATGGTCGTCGTCTTGCCGCAGCCGGAAGGGCCGAGCAGAGCCAGGAGCTCGCCTTTCTTGATGGAGAGGTCGAGATCCTTGACGGCGACCGTCTTGCCATAGGCGAGCGAGAGCTTTTCGAGAGAGAGATAGGTTTGATCAGACATAGCGGGAAAAACCAAGGAAGCGTTCGGCGGCAAAGACGATGCCGATGGAGAGGAAGGCAAGCAGGGAGGAGAGTGCCGCGATGGAGGGATCGAAGACATTTTCCATGTAACCCAGCATGTCGATGGGAAGGGTGCGCACGCCGGGGCCGGACAGAAACAGCGAAACGGGCACCTGGTTGAAGCTCGTGACAAAGCCCAGGATAAAGGCCGAGAGAATGCCGCCGCGGATATTGGGCAGCACGATGCGGAAAAAGGCGCCGAGCCGGGAGGAGCCGAGGATGACCGCCGCCTCCTCCATGTCGGCACGCAGATTGGCCAGGCTGGCCGAGACGACGCGGACTGCATAGGGCAGGATAAGCGCCGTATGGGCGATGAAGAGCGCCAGGATGACCGGGATGCCGACCGGGATCACGAAATAGCGCAGCAGGGCCAGGCCCACGATGATCCCCGGGACGATGATCGGCATGGAGACCAGGAATCGTACCGTTTCCGAGAAGGGCAGGCGGTAGCGCGACATGGCGTAGGAGGCCGGAATGCCGAGGAGAAGGGCCGCAAGGGTTCCGCCGATGGCAAGAAACATCGAGATGCCGAAGCTCTGACGGAAGCTCTCAATGGTGAAGACCTTGATGATCCAGCGGAACGACAGGCCCTGTGGAGGGAAGGCAAGCGTCTCCCCGGCCGAGAAGGAGGCGGCCACGATGATGAGGAAGGGCCCGATGAGGAACAGCATCACCAGGAACAGGATTGTGGGCGTGACGAGGCGCTGGATCATTTGCCGCTCCTTGCGCTGGCAATGCGTTTCAGGAGGATGTTGGCGGCAAAGCTCATGACGATGAGGATGAAGGCAATGACGCTGGCGGCGACGAAATTATTCGAGACGCTGACCTGCTGGTAGAGAAGGGTCTCCAGCATCAGCACCTTGGACCCGCCGAGAATGGCCGGGGTGATGTAGGCCGTCATCGATCCGGTGAAGACCAGCGTTCCGCCGATGACGAGACCTTCCTTCGTCAGCGGCAGGATGATCTTCCAGAAGACGCTGAGCCAGCCGGCGCCCAGAATGCGGGCGGCCGGGACGACGTCGCGCGGCAGGTTCTCCAGTGCGGAGATCAAGGAGATGATCATCAGCGGCAGAAAGAGCTGCAGCAGGCCGACAAAGATCGCCGTCTCGGAAAACAGGATGCGGAAAGGCTCATCCGTCAGCCCGATGGCTTGCAGGGCCTGGTTGACGATGCCGGTCCGTCCGAGAATGACGATCCAGGCATAGGTGCGGGCAACCGGCGAGATCATCAGCGGCAGGACGACCAGGCCGATCATCTTGCCCTTGGAGCCCGGCGGCAGCGACACGATGGCATAAGCCGCCGCATAGCCGATCACCGCAGCAACGACGGTGACAAGCGCGGCAAGTTTCAGCGTACGCAGGAAGACCGCCCGGTTGAGCGGCTGGGCAAAGAAATCCACATAGGCAGAGAGCGTCCATTGATCGGCGCTGCGAAAGCCTTCCGACAGCAAGAGGGCGACCGGCACGAGGAAGACAAGGGCCGCGAACAAGGCCGCCGGCAGTGCGAGCGCCAATCCCGCCGTGCGATTCTGGAACATTCTGGTTTGCCTCAACTGGCGCAGCTGCGGACGATCTCATGCCGCATCTGCAATATTACACGTCTGGTGTCATTTAACCCTGATCTCCACCCCGTCGCACGGGGTGGAGACCGGGATCAGGGTGCAGACCAAGGGCAGCCGCCGCGGCGACTGCGGCTTGCCGCCCGTCGGCCTTTACTGGCCGACTTTCGCATTCCATTCGCTCAGCCACTGGTCCCGGTAATCGAGCGCGACATCCGAGGGGATGAGCTTCAGGCTCTCAGCCGTTTCGGCGCCATAGGTGATGTTGTTGGCAACCTCGTCGGATACCTTGACCTCTGAATTGGCCGGGCTGTCGATCAGCTTCTCCGCCAGCTTCGTCTGCACTTCGGTGGACAGCCAGAAATCCATGAACTGCAGCGCCAGGTCGCGGTTCTTGGAATTCTTGGTGACCATCATGACGTTCATGCCGCCGGTCTGGCCTTCCTTCGGCGTTGCCCAGGCGATCGGCAGCCCGAGCTTGGTGAACGGCGCCCAGGCGAAACGTCCCACCGGCGCTGCCCAGATCTCTTCCTGCTGCATCAACTGCACGAGCTGCGAGGACTTGACATAGAAGGTGACGATCTCGTCCTTCTTGGCGCCCACGGCGTCGATCGGCGCCTTGAGGTCGGGAGCATCCCCGCCCAGAGCCTGACCGAGCATATAGAGAGCCGGCGGTCCCTGATTGGTGGTCACGTTCGGGAAGGCGACGTGGGAGACGATGTCATCCTTCAGGAGGTCGCCCCAGGATTCGATCTTCATCTTGTCCGTGCGATAGACGATGGACGTGGCGTAGAAGGTGTAGCCGACGCTCATGCCGTCGCCGTTCGGATCCTTGGCAACGTCGTAGAGCTTGTTGAAATTGGAAAGCTTCGACGTGTCGATCTTGTCGATCAGCCCTTTGCGCGATGCTGCAAGCGCATCGGCCATGGACACGACGGCCATGTCGACAACCGGATTGTCCTTGTATTCTTCCATTTTGGCCAGCCGCTCGACGCTGTTGCCGGTCTCGACGACCAGCTTGCAGCCGCAGATCTTCTCGAAGGGATCGTAAACGATCGCCTTGAAGTCGTCCTGCGCAAAGGCGTAGACCGAAACGGTCAAGACCTTTTCCTGAGCCAGTGCCAGGCTCGTCGTCATCAAGAGTGCGGTGGCTGATGCCATCAGTATCTTTGTCATCCGTGTTCTCCTTCCGGAAGCAGATCCATCATCGGTTGTTTTTGTTGCGCTGCCCGTCCAGAGGTCTGACGGACGACCAGCGCCATTGGCACGCTTTTTTGTTCCGCAGCGACAAGCGTGCTTCGTGCCTGCCGCGGTTGTTCCTGTGTGGCCATCGTCTCGTGCTCGATTGTCTGTGTCAGAGACCGTATGGCGATCTCCGCAATGAGCGCCATGTCCATCCGCACCGTGGTGAGACCAGGCGTGATGACGGATGAGAAGACCAGATCGTCGAAACCGGTCACGCTCGCCTGTTGCGGAACAGCGATCCCGGCACCCTGCAATTCGGTAAGGGCTCGCAAGGCGTGGAGGTCCGAGACCGCGCAGAAGGCCGTAAAGCCCTCCGCCACCTTCTCCCTGAGACCGAGCAGCACGCCGCTTCCCCGCTGCCTCTCATGCAGCTCGATCCACAGGATCTCCGCGCGGCCTCCCGCCGGGAGCCGTGACCTCATCCCGCCGATCCGATCATTCTGCACGTTGGAATCGGGGTTGTTGCCGATCAGCAGAAACTGTCTGTGGCCAAGAGCGGCGAGATGGTCGACAATGGCCTGGCCGCCCTGCCAGTGATCGGCGGAAACCGTATTGCCGGGCGTGGAGGGACTGTCGATGACCGCGACAGGTCGTCCGGCATCCGCAATTCGGGTTCCGCGGCGGGGCACGACGATGATCCCGTCGACGGAACGCTCGATCAACCGCTTGATGGCCGCTGTCTGTGCGGCGATATCGCCGTGGGAATCGGCAATCAGTATGCCGTAGCCGGCCTTGGCAGCGCATTGCTCTATGGCTTGTGCAATCTGCGGGAAAAGCGGGTTCGCGATATTGGGCAGGACCAGGCCGAGAACATGGGTGCGGCCGGTGCGCAAGGCCCGCCCTGTCTGACTGGGAACATAGCCGAGCTGCGACGCCGTCAGCCGGATCTTTTCCACCAGCTCGGCAGAAACGCGGCCTTTTCCCGCCAGGGCATTCGACACGGTTGCCGACGACACGCCGAGAAGCGATGCGATCTGGTGCAAACTGGAGCCGGCGCGCGGAAGGGACATGCATCTGCCCTGATTAATCGATTAATCAATCTTGTACCGAAGCCACAGCGCCATGTCGAGTCCATCCTCATGCGTTGAACCCTTTCCACATCAAGGTGAGGGCTCCGGATCACACAGTCTCAATGCCTCTGTGGAGAAAGCGGCAAATCACGGCCCCGTCAGGAACTGTTGGTGTGGATGCTGGTTAAGGCCAGCATTGGTCCCCTGGCGTGACCAGAAAACGGCGCCTCACCGGCACGTAAGATTGTTCCGCGCATGACTATTTCGCGCGGCGTGGCATGACATCCCGTCAATTAACAGGAGACCCAGTGAAGAACCCCGATTCCATAGGTCTCTTTCGCGGCAAGCGGATCTTGATCGTCGAGGATGCTTATTTCCTTGCGGATGACACTGGCCGGGCGCTGAAACGGGCGGGAGTTGTGATCATTGGTCCTGTCGCCACCGCAAGCGATGCGCTGGAGAAGCTGGCGACGGAGCGGGTCGATGCCGCCATTCTCGACCTTCATTTGAGAGATGAGACCGTCTTTCTCGTGGCCGATCGCCTGGTGCAACGCAAGATCCCCTTCCTCTTCGCAACAAGCGTCAGTGCATCCGCCCTTCCGAAGAATTATACCGGCTTTGCGCTCTGCGAGAAGCCGAAGGAACTGAATGTGATCGCCCGCGAGCTCTTTGGCTCGGGCAATGCAAAGCTCAATTGACGGCCTCGGCTTCGTCATCCATGCCGGCAAGTTCCGCTCTGTGGCGCTGCATCGCGCGAAATCTGGCGTAGTCGCGATCGTAGATCCGCCTCGCGGCCGGGTTCGGGAGCATCAGCCGGCTGCCCTGATCCATGGCGCTTGCAGCGTCCGCAAGGGTGGTAAAGCATCCCGCCGCCGCGGCCGCCGCCATGGCGGTCCCCAGAAGCACTGCGTCGGGAGCGGCCGGAACGCGGATCTTGAAGCCGGTTGCATCGGCATAGAGTTCCACCAGATGGCTGTTCTGCACATGGCCGCCTGCCAGGTGAAGCGTCTCGACCGGATGGCCTGTCGCGATCATGGTCTCGAGAATCTGGCGAATGCCGAGCGAGAGGGCGACGCATGTGCGCCAATACAGGCGGCATAGGCCGTCGAAGGATCGGTCCAGCGTCAGGCCGGCTATGGTGCCCGTGGCGCGGGGATCGCCGAGCGGCGCCCGATTGCCGTGAAAGTCCGGCAGGATGTGCAGCGAACGGCCAAAGTCGAAGGCTTGCTCTTGCCTGAGGAGGGTAATGCGTTCGATGATCTCGTGATGCCGTGCCGCGGTCGGCTCTCCACCGGCTGCGTGCATGGCGACGATATGATCAAGCAGCGCCCCCGCGGCGGACTGGCTCCCCTCCACCAGCCATAGATCGGGCAGAAGCGCGCCGTGAAACGGACCCCAGAGGCTGTTGGTGAACACCGGTTGCGAGGATAGGGAGACGACGCAACTGGATGTTCCGCCGATCAAGGCGAGATCGCCCGAGGCACCCGACCGCGCCGCAGCGCCACCAAGCGCCCCCAGCGCACCGGCATAGGCGTCGATGATTCCGGGCGAGACGAGGCATTCCTCGCAGAGGCCAAGGTCGCGTGCAGCCTCTGGCGTCAGGCGGCCCAGGCTGTCGCCCACCGCCCGGCCACTCTGCGGCAGACCCGCTCTTTCGAGCAGATCATCAAGCCCCGCGGCGGCAAGAAAGTCCGTATCCCATCCCTCATTCCGATGCGCGAGAAAGTTCCACTTCGCGCTCAGCGTAGAGCGCGATCGCGCCGCGGAGCCTGTCGCCCGCCAGGTCATGAAATCGGCAAGGTCGAACGCATGGCCGATCCGCGCCCAGCATTGCGGCATCTGCTGCTTCAGCCACATCAGCTTCGGGATCTGCATCTCCGGCGAGATCGTTCCGCCGCAATAGCGAAGGACAGGATGGTGCGTGGCATTGAGGGCCTCGGCCTGCGCAACCGCCCGGTGATCGAACCAGACGATCGTGTCGAGACCTGCCCCGCCGCTCGCCGAGACGCTGAGGGGCGTGCCGTCCCGGGCGCGCAGGACCAGCGAGCAGGTTGCGTCAAAGCCGATCCCCTTGACGTCGGCCGCCGCGATGTCCGCTTCGCCCATGGCCGCACGAACGGCCAGGCAGGTGGCCTGCCAGATATCTTCGGACGAATGCTCGGCAAGAATATCGCTTTGCCGGACCATCAGGATCGGATGGCGGGCCTTCGCCAGAAGCCGGCCGGACAGGTCGAAGACGCCAGCACGTGCGCTGGTCGTCCCCACATCGACCGCCACCACCAGATCGCCCATATACCGTTTCTTCCCTCGTCCGTCGGTTGTGACCAGAGCCCTGGCGCGCTTTGCTGTCACGTCGGGCGAAGCGTCGGAAGAGAGATCCTCCCACTGTTGAATGCGTGCACAAGGTGGAGCAAATCGGCCATCGCGTCAAATGTAACCTCGGGAGAAAGCTCTGCGATTTCCGCCCGATATTCCTGACGATCGGCATGCGAGCCGCCCGTGAAGGCGAACACGGCCATGCCGGCCGACTGCGCTGCCCTGATGCCGGCCGGGCTGTCTTCGATCACGATACAGCGCGAGGGGTCGGTCTGCATTTCCCGCGCCGCATGCAGAAAGAGATCCGGCGCCGGCTTGCCGCGCTCCACCATGGTCGCACTGAAGATATGCGGCTCGAAAAACGACAGCAGGCCCGTCAGTTCAAGCGACAGGCGGATGCGCTCGGGCTGGCTCGACGAAGCGACGCATCGGCGATACGGCAGCACCTGCAGCGCGGCGTCGACATCCCGGATCGGTTTCAGCTCTTGCTTGAATCGCTGATACAGATCGCGACGCATGCGCTCGAGAAACGCTGCATCGGCGGAAAGCCCGAAATCGCTGTCGAGGACCTGGACAAGATTGGACAGGCTGCGGCCCAGAAATTTGCGGTAGGCTTCCGCCTCGTCCAGCGTGCCGCCATGTGCCTCGACCGCGTCGATCAGCACCCGGATGGACAGGGGCTCGCTGTCCACCAGCACGCCGTCGCAATCGAAGATCAGCAGGGAATCACGAGCCTGTTCCATGGCATCAGTCTAAACCGCCAGGCCGTCGTCGAGATAGAGCTGAAGCGTTTCGGCAGTGCCTTTGGTCCACAGGGTTTGCAGCGCATGCGCGAAACGGGCCTGGAAATGCGCCGAGCCGCTGACTGCGCCGAAAATGTCATCATGCGCCAGAAAGGCCATGGGATTGCTTTTTGCCTGGAGGGCCGAGGCGTGCAGGCGCTCGGCGCTCGCATCGTTGAAGACGATGTCTCGGCCGCTGTCCGAGGTTCCGGCAAAATAGCGGCACCACAATGCGGAGACGAGGGAGAGCCCGACAATATCCTCGCCCCGCTGCAGGCGATCAACGGTGGAGGGCAAAATGAACTTTGGTTGGCGGTTGGAGCCGTCCTGCGCCAGTCGCGGAATGGTGTCGCCGATCTTGGGGTTTGCGAACCGCCGCTCGATCAGGCGGAAGTAATCTGCAAGATCGGTATCCGGTACCGGTGGCACGACGGGGATGATCTCGTCATGTTCGAGCTTGGCCAGGAAGGCGCGGATCAGCGGATGTTCCATGGCTTCATGAACGAAGTGAATGTCGAGCAGGGCCGCAGGATAGGCGATCGCGGCGTGGCCACCATTCAGGATGCGGATCTTCATCAGTTCATAGGGTGCAACGTCCGGCACGAATTGCACGCCGACCCGCTCCAGCATGGGCCGGCCGGCCGGAAACCGATCCTCCATGACCCATTGCTTGAATTCCTCGCAAAAGACCGGCCAGTTATCCTCGA
The DNA here is from genome assembly GCF_030435705.1 of Rhizobium sp. SSA_523. Taxonomy (NCBI): domain Bacteria; kingdom Pseudomonadati; phylum Pseudomonadota; class Alphaproteobacteria; order Hyphomicrobiales; family Rhizobiaceae; genus Affinirhizobium; species Affinirhizobium gouqiense. Next base: position 713,132 of record NZ_CP129381.1, on the reverse strand, counting down.
TACCGAACTGGCTGGACAGGAGATCGATCTCGCGCGCTCCCGTGGCAGGCGTGATGCGATCAACCATGGAGTTGGGGAAGGAAACGTTGTCTTGGATCCAGTCGGCGAGGTCCGGATCCGAAAGCCTGGCGAGGCCGCACACGGTGCTTTCCGTCACATGGCCATTGCCCGGAATATTATCGCAGGACATGATGGTGAACGGTGTGATGCCTCGATCGCGGCGCGCCTTGAGGCCGGCAATCATCAGGCCGAAGACCGTCTTTGGCCCATCCGGATTGGCGGCATCCGCCTGAATGGCAGGATGCTGCGGATTGAACTGGCCATTGGCGTCTATGAAATAGCCACCTTCGGTAATGGTAAGCGACACGATCCGGATGCGGGGATTGCAAAGCGCTGCAATGATGGCAGCGGCATCACCGATCGGCAGGATGTCGATCATCGGCGCCGTGACGCGGGCCGCGGTGCGATTATTGTCCTGCTCGACAACCGTGGTGAGGAAATCCTGCGCCGACAGCTTGTCCCGCATCGCCTGATCGGAGGGCAGAACGCCGGCTCCGACAATGCCCCAATCATGGTCAAGGCCTTCATTGAACAGATCGTCCAGATAGACGGCCTGGTGGGCGCGATGGAAATTGCCGACACCGAAATGCAGGATACCTGCCTGCAGGCGATTTTGCGCGTAGCTCGGCACCGCGGCCGTCTTGGCGAGATCCGGGAGCGCAGAGAGAGAAAGTTTCACGGTCATGATCGATTGGTCCTCGAAGGGTCCAGAACTTGAAATGTCGCATTCGCCCGGCGCGCCGGGCGATTGATTACTGGGGCAGCGCGAGCCCGTCCTCACCGAACCGGTGGAGCTTGTCCTGGTCCGGCGTCAGATAGACGCGGTCGCCGTGCCGGCAGTCGAATTCGCCGCCCGCCCGCGCCGTGATCTGGCCGATGCCCTTGACGTCCACATGCAGGAAAGTGTCGGATCCGAGGTGTTCGGCAACCGTGACGGTGCCTTCCCACAGGCCGCTGTCGTGGGACAGGCGGATATGCTCGGGCCGGATGCCAGCTGTCTTGGCGCCCTGGCTTCTGGCGAAATCACCTTCGATGAGGTTCATGCGCGGCGAGCCGATGAAGCCGGCGACGAAGAGATTGGCCGGCTTGCGGTAGAGATCCAGCGGCGAACCGACCTGCTCGATGCGGCCGCGGTTGAGCACGACGATCTTGTCGGCCATGGTCATGGCTTCGACCTGATCATGCGTCACATAGATCATGGTCGTCTTCAGAGTCTGGTGCAATTCGCTGATTTCCAGCCGCATGTTCACGCGCAGCGCCGCGTCCAGATTGGAGAGCGGCTCGTCGAAGAGAAAGGCTTTCGGCTGGCGCACGATGGCGCGGCCGATGGCCACGCGCTGCCTCTGCCCGCCGGAGAGCTGACGCGGCTTGCGCTCCAGATAATCGGTGAGGTTGAGGACGCGAGCGGCATCCGTGACCTTGCGGTCGATCTCCGCCTTGTCGACATTGGCCATCTTCAGCGGGAAAGCGATATTGGAGCGCACGCTCATATGCGGATAGAGCGCATAGGACTGGAAGACCATGGCCAGCCCGCGCTTGGCGGGCGCGGCCTCGGTGGCATTCTGCCCGTCGATAATGATCTCGCCGCCGCTGACATCTTCAAGCCCGGCGATCAGCCGCAGGAGCGTGGACTTGCCGCAGCCGGACGGTCCGACGAAAACGACGAACTCGCCGTCGTAGATATCAAGATCGATGGAAGGAATGACTTTCGCTTCGCCAAAGATCTTGGAAACATTGCGCAGGGTGATGCTGCCCATGAGGGTGTTCCTTGTTTATCCGCTGCCTATTTGACGGCGCCGAAAGTTAATCCGCGAACAAGTTGCTTCTGGCTGAACCAGCCGAGAATGAGGATCGGTGCGATCGCCATGGTCGAAGCGGCCGACAGTTTGGCGTAGAAGAGGCCTTCCGGACTGGAATAGGAGGCGATGAACGTGGTCAGCGGTGCTGCCTTCGACGTGGTGAGGTTCAGCGTCCAGAATGCCTCGTTCCATGCCAGAATGATGTTGAGCAGGAGTGTAGAGGCGATGCCGGGGACCGCCATCGGCGTCAGGACGTAGATGATCTCCTTGGCCAGCGACGCTCCGTCCATGCGGGAGGCTTCGAGAATCTCGCCCGGAATCTCCTTGAAGTAGGTGTAGAGCATCCAGACGATGATCGGCAGGTTGATCAGGGTCAGGACGATCACGAGGCCGATGCGGGTATCGAGGAGCCCGGCATCGCGGAAGATCAGATAGACGGGGATCAGCGCACCCACCGGCGGCATCATCTTCGTCGACAGCATCCACATCAGCACGTCCTTGGTCCGCTTGGTCGGCGAAAAGGCCATGGCCCAGGCGGCAGGAATGGCGATCAGCAGGCCGAGCAGCGTGGAGCCCAGCGACATGATGACCGAATTCCAGAAGTGCAGCGCGTAGTCAGAACGGCTCTGCACCTCGATGTAGTTTTCCGTCGTCCAGTGGAAGAACAGGAAGACCGGCGGCGAGGCGATCGCATCGCCCTCGGACTTGAAGCTGGTCAGGAATGTCCACAGGATCGGGAAGAAGATCAGGATCCCGATGGTCCAGGCGATGGCGCTCGTGACCAGCTTGCGGCGGGTGGAAACCTTGCGTGCCATTGTCTTCAGGCCTCCAGATTCTTGCCGATGAGGCGGACGAGGAAAATGGCGACGATATTGGCGAGGATGACCGCCACGATGCCGCCGGCGGATGCCCCGCCAATGTCGAATTGCAACAGCGCCTGGGCATAGACGAGATAAGTGAGGTTGGTGCTTTCCGTGCCCGGTCCGCCATTGGTGGTCACCAGGATTTCAGCAAAGACCGACAGGAGGAAGATGGTCTCGATCAGGATCACGACGGTGATTGCCCGCGCCATGTGCGGCAGCACGATATAGATGAAGCGCGGGATAAAGCCGGCGCCGTCCATTTCGGCGGCCTCCTTCTGCTCCTCGTCAAGTGATTGCAGCGCGGTGAGCATGATCAGCGTGGCGAAGGGAAGCCATTGCCAGGCAACGATGATGATGACCGAGATCAGCGGGATCGCCGCGAGGAAATCCACCGGCGCGAAGCCGAGGCTGCGGGCAATCCAGGCGAAGAGCCCGTTCACCGGGTTCATGAACATGTTCTTCCAGACGAGGGCGGACACCGTCGGCATGACGAAGAAGGGCGCAATCACCAGGATGCGGACAATGCCTTGCCCGAAGATCGGCTGATCGAGCAGGAGTGCAAAGGCCATGCCGCCGATCACGGTGATGGCGAGGACCCCGCCGACCAGGAGGAGCGTGTTGATGAGCGCATCGAAAAAGGCCGGATCGCTCAGGAAGAACTGATAGTTCAGGAAGCCTGTGAATTCCTCCATGCCCGGCATCAGGAGATTGTAGCGCAGGAAGGAGAAATAGATGGTCATGCAGAGCGGCACGATCATCCAGGCCAGCAGCAAGATGACGGAGGGCGCCATCATCAGGCGCGCTGCCGAGCGTGTGTGGGTCGTCGCCATGAAAGCACGCCTCCGCGATGTTGAAATTGAGAATTGAGTTTTGCGATGTGAGGGACCCCTCCCTCTGTCCCGCCGGTGATCTCCCCCTTGAAGCGGGGGAGATCACCGTGTTTCGCCCGCTCAAACCCCAGCACCGATCAGCAGCGAGACATTCCACTGCAGCGTTGTGTCATTGCAGTGGCCTGGCATCTTGCCGATCTCCCTCCTTGAGGGGGAGATGCCCGGCAGGGCAGAGGGGGTGAGCCGCATGGACTGCGGCTCACGAAACACGAAGTCTTACTTCTTCGGATAGCCGGCCTTCGCCATTTCCCGTTCCGTCAACTGCTGCGCATTCTTCAGCGCCTGGTCGACGGTGACCTGGCCGGCCAGCGCTGCCGAGAATTGCTGGCCGACGGCCGTGCCGATGCCCTGGAATTCCGGAATGGCAACGTATTGCACGCCTTCATAGGGCACAGGCTTGACGGTCGGCTGCTTGGGATCGGCGGAGTTGATCGAGTCGAGCGTCATTTTCGCGAAAGGCGCAGCCTTGGTGTATTCGGCATTGTTGTAGAGCGAGGTGCGCGTGCCCGGAGGAACGTTCGCCCAGCCTTCCTTCTCCGCAACGAGGTTGAGGTAGTCCTTGCTGGTTGCCCATGCGATGAACTTCTCGGCGGCTTCCACCTTCTTGGAACCGGCCGGAATGGCAAGGTTCCAGGACCACAACCAGTTGCCGCGCTTGCCGAGACCATTGTCGGGGGCGAGCGCGAAGCCGACCTGATCGGCGACCTTGCTTTCCTTCGGATTCGTCACGAAGGAGGCGGCGACCGTGGCATCGATCCACATGCCGCATTTGCCGGTCTGGAACAGCGCGAGATTTTCGTTGAAGCCATTCGAGGATGCGCCCGGAGGACCGGCATCCTTCATCAGCTTGACGTAGAAGTCGAGCGTGTTCTTCCATTCCGGCTGGTCGAATTGCGGCTTCCAGTTCTCGTCGAACCAGCGTGCGCCGAAGGAGTTGGAAGCGGCCGTCAGGAAGGCCATGTTCTCGCCCCAGCCGGCCTTGCCGCGCAGGCAGATGCCGTAGGTTTCGGAGGACTTGTCTGTCAGCTTGCGGGCGGCATCGGCGATGAAGTCCCAGGTGGGGGCATCCGGCATTTTCAGGCCCGCTTTGTCAAACAGGTCCTTCCGGTACATCACCATCGAGCTTTCGCCGTAGAAGGGAGCGGCATACAGCTTGCCGTCGACCGTCAGGCCGGAGCGGATCGGCGGAAGAAGATCATCGGCGTCGTAGGACTTGTCCGCTGCGAGAGTGTCAAGCGGTGCCAGCCAGCCCTGCTTGCCCCAGATCGGCGCTTCATAGATGCCGATGGTCATGATGTCGTACTGGCCGCTCTTGGTCGCGATGTCCGTCGTGACCCGCTGGCGAAGAACGTTTTCTTCCAGCGTGACCCATTCCAGATCGATGCCGGGGTTCTTCGTCTTGAAGTCGTCGGTAAGCTTCTGCATGCGGATCATGTCGCCATTGTTGACCGTCGCAATGGTCAGCGTCTCGGCGGAGGCGATACCGGAAAGGGCGAGCGCGGAAACTGCGCCCAGCAGAATGGATTTCAATGTCATCTCTTCCTCCCAGAAGATCTAAAATGAGCATTAGCTTCGCTCGTGGGCAATTACTCATTTCACACCTACAGATGTCAAGCGTCATTCGTTGCTGCAATGCACCGCTGGAAATTAGGGGTTTGATTTGGTTCAGAAAAATCTGCTCACTGTCTGAGCAATTGCCCGGCAGTTCGCTCGTCGGTGATCAATCCGTTGAGAAGGCCGCCCTTCAGCGCGGCCAGAATGGCCTTTTCTTTGCGCTGTCCCATGGCCACACCGACGACGGTTGAGCGGATGGTCGAGGGAATCGGCACGCTGGCCACACGTTCGTTGATCGGTCCGGAAAGCAGGCGTCCCTCGTGATCGAAGATCCAGCCGCAGATTTCGCCGGCGCCGCCGGCAGAGATCAGCTCCGCCATCTCCTCCGGAGCGAGAAAGCCGTCGACGCAGAGCGGCGCCTCTGTGCCGAGTTCGCCGACGCCGACGAATGTCACGTCCGCCTCGGCGCCGAGCTTCAAGGTGGATTGGACCAGCGACTGCATGTGCAGCGCGTCGCGCTCTTCGGCCGAGGGGCATAGGACCGGCAGCGGCATCGGATAGTGACGGGCCTTGATGGCGTCGGCCATCGAGAAGATGACGTTGTAGAAGGCGGCCGATCCGTCGGGCCCGATATTGCCGGTGAGGGAAACGATTCGGTGCTGCGGGCATTCCATGCTTGGCAGCTGATCCACCGCGGCCTTCAGCGTACGGCCGGTTCCGATTGCCAGAACGATCGGGTCGGGTCGCTTCAGCCACCGCTCGATTTCCGCCGCGGCCGCTTCGGCAATGCCAACCGTCGTCGATGTGCCGGCTGGATCGGAAGGGACGACTTCGACATATCGCAGGCCATATCTCTGCGCCAGCGCTTCGCCGCGTTCCTGACAGGCCGCAATCGGATGATCCAGCCGCACCTTGATCAGGCGCTCTGCGACGGCGAGCGAGACGAGCCGCTGGGCGGACTGGCGCGAAATGCCCATGGCGGTCGCGATTTCGTCCTGCGTCCGACCGGCGACATAATAAAGCCAGCCCGCCCGCGCCGCATCGTCGAGCCGCCCTTGCGTATCAGACCGCCTTGCCATGGTTACGTCCGGATGCGCATGTGAGGCCGAAAGCGCATCGCGCAATGCTGCGCGGCGCTCCTGCTGTGACGGGTGCAGGCCGGACGGGCCTCGCCATCGCCTTCGGAGAGGATGAGGACCAGCCAATCCATTGGCGGCTGCGCTCCTGAACCTGAACCAAATCTGCCCATGCCACGCCTCGAGCTCTGGATGTCCATTCGTCTTAGTTGCTGGCATGATTGGCCATGTGTGTCAAACATCATGGCGAGGCCTTGGCCGATGAGCCGCAGCCCGCATCATGCCGCCACCGCTCCGCCAGAGGATCGTCGTCGGACCGGAGCCTGCTTGCTGATTGTCATCGCGACCGGTAATCAACCCTTACGGACGCTGCTGGCGGTGATATCAAACCTCTCCGATGCCGGCGCCAACGGGCGAACCGGTCCGGTCGTCGAGGCCGACCATGCAAGAAAGGCTATAGGAATGCAGAGAAAACTGATCTTCGGTGGCTTGATGTTGCTCGTTGCCCTGTCCGTTATCTTCGGCATTTATGGCACGCTCTCGGCCTGGAACCCCGCCGGTCTGTTCCGCTGATCCGCGGCCGGCTCCTCCGGCTGGACCGAGAGCAGCGGCGTGTCACGATAGCTCCGCCACCACCTCGTCCAGCACGGCCCGCAGGGTTCGGACGATATGGTCGATCTCATCGCGCGTGATGGTAAAAGCCGGTGCGAGCAGAATACGATCGGCGGCGGCGCGAAGAATGACCCCGTCGCGAAAGCAGAAATTGCGCACGACCATGCCTATGTCGCCCGGTCTGCTGAAGCGGGTCCGCGTCGATTTCTCAAGCGTCAGCTGAACGGCGCCGAGGAGCCCGACAGCCGAGGTTTCTCCCACCATCAGCTGATCCTCGAGGCTTCGCAGCGCCGCTTGGAAATAGGGTCCGACATCGTCGCGCACCCGTTCGACGAGTTTCTCCCGTTCCAGAATGGCCAGATTGGCAAGAGCGGCAGCCGCCGCAGCCGGGTGGCCGGAATAGGTAAAGCCATGCTGGAACGCGCCAGCATCATTGATCAGCACATCGGCGACGCGATCCGCGACGATGACACCGGCGATCGGCTGATAGCCTGAGGAGAGGCCCTTGGCGATGGCGCAGAAATCCGGCTCGATACCGTAATGCTGATAGCCGAACCAATGTCCGAGGCGCCCGAAGCCGGTGATCACTTCATCCACCGCCAACAGAATGCCATAGCGCTTGCAGATCCTCTGGATCTCCGGCCAATAGGTGGAGGGCGGAACGATCACCCCGCCGGTACCCTGGATCGGCTCCGCGACGAAGGCCGCGACCCGATCCGGGCCGATCTCCAGAATTTTTTCCTCCAGTTCACGGGCGCGGGCAAGGCCGAACGCCTCCCGGCTGAGATTTCCGGCCTCGCCATACCAGTACGGCTGGCCGATGTGCTCTATGCCGGGGATGGGCAAATCGCCCTGTTCATGCATGTGGCGCATCCCGCCGAGGCTCGCGCCGGCAATGGTCGAGCCGTGATAGGCATTGTGTCTTGATATGACGACGGTCCGTTCCGGTTCGCCCCGGCAGCGCCAGTAAAGGCGCGCCATGCGCAGCCAGGTATCATTGGCTTCGGAACCGGAATTGGTGAAGAAGACATGGTTCATGCGAGGACCGGCGAGGCGGCAGATATGCTCGGCCAGCCGGGCGGCTGGTTCCGTCGTCGTTCCGAAGAACGTGTTGTAATAGGGCAGGGCCGTCATCTGCCTGTGGACGGCATCGGCAATCTCGCGCCGGCCGTAGCCGACATTGACGCACCAGAGGCCGGCAAAGGCATCGAGATAGCGATGCCCGGCGGAATCGGTCACGTAAAGACCATCGCCCTCGACCATTACGCGCACGCCATGCTGTTGCTGCACGCGCATATCCGCAAAGGGGTGCAGGTGATGCGCCATGTCCAGGTCCGAAAGGCTCTGCGGATCGTGCTCCTGCGGCATGGCGCTCCTTATGCTCTGGTCAGGACCAGCGAGGCATTCAACCCGCCGAATGCGAAGGAATTGCTGAGAGCCGCAAGGGCCTGGGCCTTTCGAGCGACATTGGGAATGCAGTCGAGAGGACAATCCGGATCGGGCTCCAGGAAATTCGCCGTCGGCGGCAGGAGCCCTTGTGCCAATGCCATCACCGTTGCGACCGCCTCCACTCCGCCCGACGCGCCGAGCCCGTGGCCCGTCATGCTCTTGGTACTGCTGGTCGGCGGAGGCGCATCGTTGAAAACGGCGCAGACGGCGCGGCTTTCGGTCACGTCATTGGCCATGGTGCCGGTGCCATGCGCATTGATATAGCCGATGTCGGACAGCGCGAGTCCGGCATTCGCCACCGCCTCGCGCATGACGCCTTCCATGCCTTCCGCCGATGGATTGAACATGTCGGCAGCATCGGCAGAACAGGCAAAGCCCGCAAGCCTTGCATGGCATGTGGCACCCCTTGCGCGGGCATGGTCCTCAGCCTCCAGCACCAGCACGCCGGCCCCTTCGCCAAGCGTCAGCCCGAGACGTCCTTTGGAGAAGGGCCGGCAGACATCCGGCGAGAGAATCCGCATGCTGTCCCAGGCGCGGATGGTGCCTTCGTTGAGGGGCGCCTCGCAGCCGCCTGCCAGCGCAACATCCACGATGCCTGACTGGATCATCTGCATCGCCACGCCGATGGCATGGGTTCCGGAGGCACAGGCGCTGGCAATGACGAATGTGGGGCCACGGATGCCGAAGGCGATCGATACCCAGCTGGCCGAGGAACTGGACATGGATTTCGCCACGGCGAGCGGATGGCACCGGGGCTGCTTGTCGCCATAGAGGCGACGGAATTGTTCATCGAGCGTCGTCAGCCCGGCGCCGCCATTGCCGAGAACAATGCCGATCCGGACAGGGTCGAAATGCCCCTTCACGATACCTGCCATGGCCAGCGCCTCATGCGAGGCCTTCACGGCGAATTGCGCGCTGCGGTCCAGCGCAACGGGCTTTACGTCGATCCCGTCCAGAAAGGTCTCGTCACACAGCTCGGCCACGCGCAATGGCGAGCCGGGAATGCAGCGCGGGGCTGCGGTATGGGCATGGCCGTCGGTCAGCGTCTTCCAGAAGGTCGAGCTGTCGCTGCCGCTCGGGCAGATGACGCCATAACCGGTGACGAAGACGCTGCGCATCATGCGGCGTCCGAACCGAGCGTCTTCATTCGCTTGGCAGCGAGCAGATCGTCGACGGCCTTGGCAACATCCCCGACGGTCTTCAGGCGGGACCCGATATCATTGTAATTGACATCGATCTGGATTCCGAACGCATCTTCGACGAAGAATACGAATTCGATAAAGTCGAAGCTATCGATTCCGAGATCTTCGAGCTTCGTCTCGACGTGGATCATCGACGGATCCTTCGCCGCTTTTTCGACAAGTATATCCCGGATGCGAAGAAATGTTTCATTCGTCATTTTCGGATCCTTCTGGTATTTCGCCGCGAGAGTCGGGGATATGCGGGGCGAACTGACAGCGACTTCACTGACTTTGAAGGCGCCGCGCCTGCTTGTGTGAAATCACTCAAATCGAGCATCATGATCGAGTAATAAGTGAGATAATTCTTGGAATCGCGAGCGTGTGCGAAAGTGTCAGATTCAGAATGCTGAGTATCTAACACTTTCGCGCCTCAAGATGCAATCAGCTGCACTTGGAGCTATTGCTCTTGCTGCCGCAGCCGCAATTCGCATTACTGCCGCCGCCATTGCCCTTGTCGTAACCGCACGTGCCGACGCCGCCGCCGCGCTTCTTCAGATCTTCTAGCTTGAGTTCCTGCATGGTCGTTCTCCGTGTATATTAGAGTTTTATACGACAATCTTCGCTGTCGCAGTGTTTATATTCCGTAGTTCCCGATTTGAGGCAATATAAAATGACCTCTAAGCGATTTGGAAATTGATTAACTATTAATAGGTAGAGATTTACATATGAAAAGGCTGAGGCAGACAAAGTGTCGGCAAGCCGACGGCCCCGCAAGGTTATCACCATGATTATATTGTGGAAACGGGTGAATAGAGAGTGGCCGTCGCAGCGCTCTCTCAAGGTTAGCAATGGGCATGGACGCAGCAGGATCTGCACGCGCCGAATGCTTCGGCTCCCGCATCCGTCAGCTAGATATCTGACTTCAATTATATTGTTATATTCAGTTATAATTGGAAGCAGCGCATTTTCACAGGAGATACAGGATTTTTCCCAGTTTGAACTGAGGCTCAATCAGGATTCCGCCCTGCGCTCCATCGCGGATGCGCGGCTGAGGCTTGCGACGGCCGACCTGCTGCCGAAGGTGGCGGCGGCGGGGGAGTGGGTCATGGGAGGGCGCATTTCCTATTCGCCGGATATCACGATGGGAAGCCCGAACGCCTACGGCAAACGCGATCCCTCGACCCTGGGCGTGGAAGTCTCGTGGAAACTGTTCGACAGGTTTCAGAACCTCAACCGGATCAAGGCGGCACGCGAGGGCGTGTCCTATGCGGCACAGGCATCGCTCGATACCCGCCAGACGCTGATGCTGGAGCGGGCCGAGCGCGCGCTTGAGGTGATCCGGGCGCGGGCGATCTTCGCTGCCTATAGCCAGGCCACCGGCAGGCGGCGTGAGGCGAGCAAATTGGCGAAGCGCCTCCTCAATGATGAACTGGTGACGGTTTCGCAGGTCAGGCTGGCGGACGCTGCACTGGAAGGTGCCAAGGCCACGCAAAAGCAGGCGGAAACCGCAGTGGACACCGCCGAGCTCGCCTATCAGCAGTTCACCGGCCACCCGCTGCCCGAAGGCGCGGTGCTGGATCTGGCCCGCTTCCGTCTGCCCGACAGCGCCGGGCATGCCGCCGAGCGCGCCGGCCAGCAGAACCCCAAGGTCAAGATGGCGGTTCATCTGGAACAGGAAGCGGACTACCAGGCACGCGCCGCTCTCGGAAAATTCCTGCCGACCATCAGTCTCGTCGGCAGGGTCGCCCGCGCGTTCGACACGACGCCGGCCATTGATCGAGTCGATAATTCTGCCGTGCTGATGCGCGCCTCTGTGCCCATCTTCGACGCAACAATTGCGCCGGCTGCAGATCTTGCGCGAACCCAGGCCCTCCAGCGCCGCTGGGACCGCCAGGATGCCTCGCTGCAACTGTCGACGGAAGCGCGCAAACAGTTCGAGATCTACCGGTCCTACGACGCGCAACTGCGCGACATCCAGAAGCAGACCGAGGGCGCGAAGGCCGCGGTGAAAGCGGTCGCGGCGGAAATCGAGGCCGGGGAGCGGACGGTCACCGATCTGTTGGAGGCCCAGCAGACGGCGCTCACTGCCACGGTGGCGCTTGCCGATGCGCAACATGCCAAGCGGCTGGCGGGCTTCCGGTTGCTTGCCGTGATGGGAGACCTCGATCCTCGCGATGTCGGTTTGACCGCGCGCAGTTTCCGCTGACAGCGGCGTCCGCGCGTGCTCGGGTGAGGTGAGGGAAGGGTGAACAAGGAGATGGCACGGCCTATGCGGACAGGGGCGGATCACGACGGGACGATGGATGGCGTGCGCCAAGTGCCGGGCCTCGGGCAGGGGCAAGGCGTTGCCGGCGGCAGTGTCGACAGCGCCGTGGGTCCTCCTGACGCCCTGGCGGGTGACGAGGTGCTGGCCGACCTGCCCTTTGCAGGCGTGCTGCAGCGCCTCGCACACTATCCGCTGCGGGTCCGGCGTCCGCTGCTGCGGCTTTTGTGGCGGGCAACATTGTCTCGGCGCGATGGGGTCGGCTTCGGTCTCGAGCCCCTCCTGTCACGTCATCTCAAACTTGGGGCCGCGCAGGCGCATGCCATGGCGGTCGAGCATGATTTTCACGACAGCCTGCAGATCCTGGAGTGGCTGGCAGGACTGGCGAGAAGCCGTGCGCAGCTGATTGCCGATGCGCGCACTATTTCCGTCTCGGACGAAGCGCTGGTCGAACGGATGGCGGCCTCACAGGGCAATGTCATTCTTGCCTCGATGCATATGGGCATCTTCCCCATCTCGATCAGCTATCTCCTCTGGCGCTTTTTCAATGGCAGGCGCCTGCTCGTGCTTCGGGCAAGGGAGGATCACCAGCGCAATGTGGCAGCCATGGCGAGGCTCCAGGAAGTGGCCAGCGAGGTCTACATCCTCAACACCCGGAACGAGGGCGACTTCATGGAGGCGATGCGCTTTGCGCGCAAAGGTGCTGTGGTCCTGTCGATGATCGATCTTCCGCACACTTACGGAAATCCGGCCGCGATCACCCTTTTTCGACAGGCCGCCAGCATCGGCTTCGGCCTCGACGCCATGGCCCGGATGCTCAATGCCGTGGTGCTGCCGATGACGACCGTCTCCAGCCTTAGCGGGGATCGGATCGTCTTCGGCCAGCCCTTCGAGGTCTGGCAGAATTCGCCTGCCGATCGCAACCGGTTGGCGGGTGCGGTGGCGCGCCAGATCGAGAGCTTCATCAGCCTTGATCCGCCGCAATGGCATATGTGGACCCGCCTCGACGAATTCTTTCTCGACAGGCCGGTCGCGCCGTCTAGGATGGAGGAGGACCGGAATGCCGGCATGGCCTAGGCTACTCGACCGGCTGCGCGATCGCACGGGCTCTCATCGGTCGCGCTCGGCCATGAGCCATTTCGAAATGGCCGGCCTGCATGACCTGTCCTCGACGATCGAGCTGCGGCGAGACACGGCATCGACCGTGCTGGCCGCGTTCTTTGCCAGCCTTGCCGGTTTCATCCTGCTGGCGCTCTTTATCGGCTCCTTTGCCAAGCAGGAGACGATGCGCGGCATCGTGCTCGGTACGCAGGGCGGGCAGCGGATCACGGCGACCGTGGATGGAACCATAGCGAGACTCTGGGTGACGCAGGGCGAGGAGGTCAAAGCGGGGCAAAGGCTGCTGACCATCCTGCCGCAGCAGACGGCGTCGGGATCGGTATCGCTCTCGCAATCGGATCTGACGGCGCTGAGCGAGCAGAGCGCCACAGTGAAAAAGCAGATCGACAGCCTGCAGGCCGTCCTGCAGCGTGACGATCAGGATCTTGCAAAATTTGACGAGAATCTCGAGGCGCTCAAGGCCAATCTCTGGCAGCAGGAAAAGGACCTGGTTCAGGCATTGTCGGCGCAGGACGAAATCGTCGGCAGGCTGCGGGCCTATCTCAAACAGGGCTATACGACGCGGGAGACGCTGGCGACGCAGGAGAGGCTGCGGCAGGATTACCTGCAGCAATTGGCATCTGTCCGCCTGCAGACCTCGCAGCTTGCCGCATCGTCGATCGAGCGCCGCCGCTCGGTCATGCTGAATACCACAAGCAGCCGAAGCCAGCTTGCCGAACTGCGCCGCCTGCAGGCGGAACTCAGGGCGAAGATCGAGCGCGCCCGCACCGCCATCGCCACCGATATCATCGCCGCAACCGATGGGCAGGTTGTGGCGCTCAATGTGCGGGAAGGCTCTGCCGTGACGCTCGGCGATACGGTGGCGGCGATCGGCAATCCGGATGCGCCTTTCGTCATTGGCCTGCAAGCGCCCTCCAAGACCATGGGCTTGCTGCAGATCGGCCAGCGCGTGGTGCTGAAATATGATGCCTTTCCCTACAAGACTTTCGGCGTGCAATATGGCCGCCTGATCGCCATCAGCGCGCAGCCGATGAGCGTTCCCAAGCCGGACGAGCAGGCCGCAGCGCCGGTCATGCCGGCTGCTGCCCAGGCGGCACAGGCAGCGCCGGCACAATCGAAATATCTTGTCGAGGTCGAGCCGGAAAGGCGCACCATCATGGCCTATGGGAAGGAGCGCCCGATTCTGATCGGCTCCACCTTGTCGGCCGATGTGGTCGTGGAAAAGCGCCGGCTCATCGATTGGGTCCTTGATCCGGTTCTCGCCATGAGGGGGCGCCTGTGAGACTGCCGTTCTTCTCGGACAAGATGCGCGTGCGCACCCTGCTGCAGAGCGAACAGCAGGAATGCGGCCTGGCCTGTCTGGCCATGATTGCCAATGCGCACGGCCACAATGTCGATCTTCCCTATATGCGCTCGCTGCACCAGATCAGCCGCGGCGGCATGTCGCTTGCCGAGCTCTACCACCTTGCTGGCCAGTTCGGGCTTGAGGCGCGGGGCCTCGGCGTGCAGAATATCGAAGAAATGACGGGCCTCAGCCTGCCGGCCATCCTGCATTGGGAAGGGCGGCACTATGTGGTGCTGGAAGCCATTCGCGGCAGTCGCTTCATCATCCATGACCCGGCCGTCGGCCGGCGGGACTTCAGCCGCGACGATTTCGCCCGCCACTTTTCAGGGGTCGCGCTGGAATTCCACTCCAGAGCCAGCTTCGACAAAATCGCATCGCAAACCGATGATCTGACCATCTGGCAGATCATTGGCGCCACCACCGGCTATAAAGCGATCTTCTGGAAGATCTTCACGGTCTCGGTTGCGATCGGCATCCTGTCGCTGTCGACGCCCATTCTTTTGCAGATCTCCCTGGACTTCGTTCTGCCGCAGGCCGATGTCGATCTCCTTGGCGTGCTGACCATCGGTCTTTTGGCACTCCTCCTGTTCGACGGCGTGGGGCAGTGGCTGCGTGACGTGATCATCCTGCGCAGCTCGATCGGCATGCAGCTGCAATTTTCCCGCTCCGTGGTGGGGCACGGATTCCGCCTGCCGCTCACCTATTTCGAGGCCCGGCATGCCGGTGACTTCGTAACCCGCCTCAATTCGGTCGACCAGGTGAAGGCCTACGCCTCGGACGGGATGATCCGCTCCTTCGCGGAAGCCGGCGTATCGGTGCTCTCGCTCACGTTGATGGCCTATTATTCGACCGAAATGACTTTGATGGTGCTCGGCACGCTCGTCCTCGCAGTCGGCATTCGCATGCTCTACATGCGGCGGACCCAGGATGCGACGACGGATGCCCTCAGCGCCAAGAGCGAGGAAGTCAGCGTCCTGCTGGATGGGCTGAACCGGATCCAGACGCTGAAGGCGCATAATCTGTCCGAGCGGTTTGAGCAGCGCTGGTTCGACAAGCTCGCCCGCTACGCAGGTCGGGACTTCGTCTCGCGCCGCCTGCAGATAGACACGCAGCTGATGGTCCATCTTCTGGTCGTGCTCGGCACCGTCGTCACCCTCTATTTTGGCGTTGCGGCCGTTTTGCAGAGCAAGATGACGATCGGCATGCTCTACGCGTTCTTCGCCTTGCGCGGCACCTTCTTTCAGATGGCGGATGCGCTCACCACCAATCTGATGCATCTGACCGTGATCTCCTCCCACATCCGTCGGCTGGAGGACGTTATCCAGAACCCGCCGGAAGTTAACCGCAGGACCGCGACGATCCGCAAGGCGATCCGCCGCAGCGTCGAGGTGCGCAATCTCTCCATTTCCTTCGGCGAGGAGGAGAGGCCGGTGGTGCGCAATGCGAGCCTGACGATCAATGTCGAACGGGGTGAGCGCATCGCAATCGTCGGCGAATCGGGCTCCGGCAAATCCTCGCTTCTGAAGGTGATCGCCAGCATCGCGCCCGCCACCGGTGGCGGCATATTTGTCGACGGGCAGCCGCTCGGCGCTTTCGGCATCATGGAATATCGCAACAATATCGGCGCCGTCTTCGCCGAAGATACCCTCTTCGCGGCCACGGTGGCCGAGAATGTCAGCCTTTTCGATCCGGAGATCCCCCGCGAACGGATCGAGCAGGCGCTCGCCGAGGTTGGGCTTGCCGAGGAGGTCGAGGCCCTGCCGCAGGGGCTCGCCACTCTCGTGTCACCCAACAACTCCCTGCTGTCCACCGGCCAGCGCCGTCGCCTGCTGGCGGCCAGGATCATCTGCCGTCGGCCGCGGCTGATGCTGTTCGATGAGATCACGGCCAATCTGGATCGGAAAACGGAGCTGGATCTCCTGAATGTCCTGGCGCGGAGCGAGGGCGGGAAGATTTTCGTCACCCATAGCGAGCGGGTGCTGGACTATGTCGATCGGGCCTATTCGATGCTGGATGGGGTGCTGACCCCTCTTGCCCTGACCAGAGGGCAGTGTGCTCAAGAGGCTCCGTTGATAGGCGAACCGCCTCCGCTGCCGGTGAACGAGCTACCGCCGGCAATCGTGACGAGCGCACCGCCGCCGCAACACGAAGCGACGCTTGCTTCGCCCGCCCCGAGTGATATCGGCGCGCAGGCAAGCCTCAGACTAAGACGGGTGATAGCGCGCCAGTCAGCGCAGCCGCGCGACGAGGCCGGCCAATCGTCCAGATGACGCTGGGGGAATGAACTTGACCTTTGGTTCCCGCATGCGGAACGCTCTCAGGGTGCTGCGAACGATTGCAAATGTCGGGAACGAACCACCAGGTGGAGTGGTATCCGGCGTCAGGTCCCGTCGCGCCAGCGAAAGAAGGCGATGCCGCCGATACCAAGACAGAATGCGAGTGCGACGCCGGTGAGCAGCATGGATGATCCTCCCAATGCAGTGACTGTATCGCGCTCCTCAACGCGACGGTGTAAGTGGTACACCTTTCAAGGGAAATGACAACAGGATTGATCTTTGTCATGTCCCGGCCGGCGACGTGGTGCGGTCTTTCCTATCTCCAGAGGCTGAGAAGAGGCCCGTCGGCGCCATAGACGGGATCTGTCGCCGGGAGGGGGAGCTGAGCGATCGCCTCCTTTTGCGCCGGGGAGGGTGCCTCTGTCAGGATATCGGCCTCCTGTCCGGGCGGATAGGAGCCGATGACGAGGAAATCGGCCGTCGCTTCCAGCCGCATATGCCCCGTGCCGACCGGCAGGATGAGGCAATCGCCGCCCGAGACGTCCAGGATCGAGCCGTTCGAGCCACCGATCAACAGACGCGCGTGGCCCTTGGCAATGGCAAGCACCTCGTGCGCCTGGCTGTGATAGTGCTGATAGGAGAAAACGCCGTCGCGCCAGAGTCCCTGCCATTGGTGGGTAGAAAATCGCGATTCGATCATTTCGGCGCGTTCGCTATCCTGGCCGTCGAAGACGCCGCGGTACAGGAGCACCGGAAGCGAGGGATGATTGGGGACCCAATCGCTTTCGCTGAAGGTCAGGGCTTCCGGTTGCTGCATTTTCGATCATCCTCATCAGTCACGGAATGTGCGCTCCTCTCAAGGCCGGATGGGCGGAAAGGTTCCCGGATCCTGCTCGGACGCGGTTTGCATAAGGTCCGCCGGGGATCTGCAGGCTGATGGGGAGAGGCATATCCCGATTGCCAAGCTCGGCGAAACCGGGACAAACATCTCGCATCGCAGCAAGGCGCGAAATTTTATTTCTCTTTAAGCCTCTAACGTTTTCACACCGGAAAGGTGATACATCTTTCGTTAATTTTGCAGGCTTTGTCCGGAGGCTTCGACTTTACAAGCTCCGAGCAAAGGATAAGAGAAGGGCGTTGCCTGACGTTTTGGCGTGGTTTCAGGCCTGTTCAGAGGCGTGGAGGCAATCAAAGGCGGAGTGCGGCGAGAATAATAAGCGAGCGAACAGCCGTCTCTGCGGATTTGCGATCTGGACATCGAACACGGTCGATTGCGGTGGGACCGCTTCGTACCCATGGGAGACAGAAATGAAATACAAATTTGGCTTTGCTGCGGCGCTGCTGGCAGCTTCCTTCCTTTCCACAGCCGCAAGTGCAAAGACCTTCGTCTATTGCTCCGAGGGCTCGCCGGAAGGCTTCGATCCCGGCCTTTATACCGCCGGCACGACGTTTGATGCCTCCGCGCATCCGGTCTACAGCCGCCTCCTCGAGTTCGAACCGGGCACGACGAAGCCGGTTGCCGGACTCGCCGAGAGCTGGACGGTTTCCGAAGACGGCAAGGAATACACCTTCAAGCTGCGTTCAGGCGTAAAATTCCAGACCACTGATTTCTTCACGCCGAGCCGCGAGCTGAACGCTGACGACGTCGTCTTCTCGATCGATCGCCAGATCAACAAGGACAATGCGTGGAACCAGTATGTGCCCGGCACCTCCTGGGAATATGCAGCAGGCATGGGTTTCCCCGACCTCATCAAGTCGGTTGAAAAGGTAGACGACCTGACGGTCAAGTTCGTCCTGAACCGTCCGGAAGCGCCTTTCCTCGCCAATCTGGCCATGCCCTTCGCCTCCATCATGTCGAAGGAATATGCAGACAAGCTGCAGGCCGACGGCAAGATGGCGCAGCTGAACCAGATGCCGCTCGGCACAGGTCCTTTCGCTTTCGTCGGCTACCAGCAGGATGCCGTCATCCGCTATGCCAAGAACCCTGACTACTGGGGTGGCGCGCCAAAGATCGACGATCTCGTCTTCGCAATCACCACGGATGCTTCGGTTCGCTATCAGAAGCTGAAGGCTGGCGAATGCCACCTGATGCCTTATCCGAATGCCGCCGACGTGCAGTCGATGAAGTCGGATTCGAACCTTCAGGTCATGGAACAGGAAGGCCTGAACGTCGCCTACCTCGCCTACAACACGACCCAGGCTCCTTTCGACAAGCCGGAAGTTCGCAAGGCCCTGAACAAGGCGATCAACAAGAAGGCTATCGTCGACGCCGTCTTCCAGGGCATGGCCACCCCGGCCAAGAACCCGATCCCGCCGACGATGTGGTCGTATAACGACACGATCGAAGACGACGCCTACGACCTGGAAGCCGCAAAGAAGATGCTGGCCGATGCCGGCGTGAAGGACCTTTCGATGAAGGTCTGGGCCATGCCCGTATCGCGCCCTTACATGTTGAACGCCCGCCGCGCCGCCGAAATCATCCAGGATGATTTCTCCAAGATCGGTGTGAAGGTCGAGATCGTCTCCTACGAATGGGCAGAATATCTCGAGCGTTCGAAGGCTAAGGATCGCGACGGTGCGGCCATGCTCGGCTGGACCGGTGACAATGGCGACCCGGACAACTTCCTCGACACGCTTCTCGGCTGCGATGCTGTTGGCGGTAACAACCGCGCGCAGTGGTGCAACAAGGAGTTCGACGAGCTGGTGAAGAAGGCTAAGGTCACGTCCGACCAGGCCGAGCGCACCAAGCTTTACGAGCAGGCACAGGTTGTCTTCAAGCGCGAAGCTCCCTGGGCAACGCTCGATCACTCTCTGTCGATCGTACCGATGCGCAAGGGAGTGACCGGCTTCGTACAGAGCCCGCTTGGCGACTTCACCTTCGAAAACGTCGACCTGGCCGAGTAATCGCCGCAATTCATCTAAGGCCGCAGGGTGTCTCGCCCTGCGGCTTTTCCGCACGATCGACCCGGGCGCCGGATCGATCCAAGGGCAGCCGGACGTGGCGACAGACACCGCCGCCGGCCTGAACCCGACAAGAACAATAAGTGGGTCCCACCATGTTTGGCTTTCTCCTTCGGCGCCTCGCCGTGCTGATCCCGACATTCATCGGGGTTTCGATCATTGCGTTCGCCTTTATCCGGCTGCTGCCAGGTGATCCGGTCGCTCTCCTGTCCGGCGAGCGGGTCATGTCGCCCGAGCGCCATGCGCAGATCAGTGCGCAGCTGGGTCTCGACCGTCCCATCGTCATGCAGTATCTGGATTATCTCGGTGGCGTGCTGACCGGCGATTTCGGTTCGTCGATCGTCTCCAAAACGCCTATCCTCCAGCAGTTCATGGCCCTGTTCCCGGCAACGGTCGAACTTTCCTTCTGCGCCATCGTCATCGCGATCGTGATCGGCATCCCTGCGGGTGTGATTGCTGCGATCAAGCGGGGCTCGGCGCTCGATCAGTCCATGATGGGCATTGCGCTCGTCGGCTATTCCATGCCGATCTTCTGGTGGGGTCTGCTGCTGATCATTCTGTTTTCCGGCATCCTGCAGTGGACACCGGTTTCGGGACGCATCTCTCTTCTCTATTTCTTCAAGCCGGTTACCGGCTTCATGCTGATCGACTCGCTTTTGTCGGGACAGAAAGGCGCCTTTACCTCGGCCCTCAGTCACCTGATCCTGCCATCGATCGTGCTTGCCACCATTCCGCTGGCCGTGATCGCCCGCCAGACACGATCCGCCATGCTCGAAGTTCTGTCGGAAGACTATATCCGCACGGCGCGCGCCAAGGGTCTTTCACCGTTCCGTGTGGTGAGCCTGCACGCCCTGCGAAATGCGATGATCCCCGTCATCACGACGATCGGCCTGCAGATCGGCGTCATGTTGGCCGGCGCCATCCTGACCGAGACGATCTTTTCCTGGCCCGGCATCGGCAAATGGATGGTGGATAGCGTCTTCCGCCGGGATTACCCGGTGATCCAGGGCGGGCTCTTGCTGATCGCCGGCATCATCATGGTGGTGAACCTGATCGTCGATGTGCTCTACGGCCTCATCAACCCGCGTATCCGCCACTAAGAAGGAGAAAATCCCATGGCAGACACAGCCAAGACCCAAGCGGTCAGCAGCGCGGCGCTTCGCCGCCAGATGCTGGCGGAGTTCTGGTTCTATTTTTCGGAAAACAGGGGCGCCGTCATCGGCCTCTTCGTTTTCATCGCTCTCGTCATCGTCGCCGTCTTCGCCTCGGTCATCGCACCGCATTCGCCCTTCGAACAGTATCGTGATGCCGTCCTGGTGCCGCCGGCCTGGCTGGAAGGCGGACGGGCGACCTATCTGCTCGGCACGGATGCGGTTGGCCGCGACATCCTCTCCCGATTGATCTATGGCGCGCAGTATTCGCTCTTCATCGGTCTCTTCGTCACCACATTGTCGCTGACCGGCGGCATTCTGGTTGGCCTGATTGCCGGTTATTATCGCGGCTGGGTCGACACGGTGATCATGCGGCTCATGGATATCATCCTGGCCTTCCCCTCGCTGCTGCTGGCTCTGGTGCTGGTGGCCATTCTCGGGCCGAGCCTGACGAATGGCATGATCGCAATCGCGCTCACCCTGCAGCCGCACTTCGTTCGCCTGACCCGCGCCGCTGTCATGGCGGAGAAGACGCGTGATTACGTGACGGCAGCCCGGATTTCCGGCGCCGGCCCGTTCCGTCTGATGTTCCGCACCATCCTGCCGAACTGCACCGCGCCGCTGATCGTCCAGGCGACCCTGTCCTTCTCCAACGCCATTCTGGACGCGGCCGCGCTCGGCTTTCTCGGCATGGGCGCACAGCCGCCGGCACCGGAATGGGGCACGATGCTGGCCGAGGCACGCGAATTCATCCTGCGTGCCTGGTGGGTCGTCACCTTCCCCGGACTCGCAATCCTGATCACCGTCCTCGCCATCAACCTGATGGGCGACGGCCTGCGCGATGCGCTCGATCCCAAGATGAAGAGGTCCTGATCATGGCGCTTCTTGAAATTGAAAACCTGACTGTTGAATTCGAAACGGCCACCGGCTGGTTCAAGGCCGTCGACGGCGTATCCCTGTCCGTCGATGAGAAGGAAGTGCTGGCCATTGTCGGCGAAAGCGGCTCGGGCAAATCCGTCTCGATGCTGGCGGTCATGGGCCTTCTGCCCTGGACGGCGAAAATCACCGCCGACAAGATGGTGTTCCAGTGCAGGGACATCCGCTCTCTGTCCGATAATGAGCGCCGCAAGCTGATCGGCAAGGACATGGCGATGATCTTCCAGGAGCCGATCGCCAGCCTCAACCCCTGCTTCACAGTCGGCTTCCAGATCGAGGAAGTCCTGCGCATCCATATGGGCATGAACAAGCAGGAGCGACGGGCGCGCGCCATCGAGCTTTTCGAGCAGGTTGGACTGCCCAACCCGCAGGAAAGGCTGAACCATTTCCCGCATCAGATGTCGGGTGGCCAGTGTCAGCGGGTAATGATCGCCATCGCTATCGCCTGCAATCCCAAACTGCTCATCGCCGATGAGCCGACGACGGCGCTCGACGTGACGATCCAGAAGCAGATCCTCGATCTTCTGATGTCGCTGCAGGCCGCGCATGGCATGGGCCTGATCATGATCACCCATGACATGGGCGTGGTGGCGGAGACGGCCGACCGGGTGATCGTCCAATATAAGGGGCGCAAGATGGAGGAGGCCGATGTGCTCTCTCTCTTCGAAGCGCCGAAGAATGCCTATACCCGCGCTCTTCTTTCGGCTCTGCCGGAAAACGCGACCGGCAACCGTCTGAGCACCGTATCGGATTTCATGACGGCAGAAGATCTGGCAGGAGGCGTAAGATGAGCGACAACAATACCAGCACGACGCCCATGGTCGAAATCCGCAATATCAAGCAGGATTATCATGTTCCGCAGGGCCTGTTCAAACCGGAAAAGGTCGTCCATGCAGTGAAGGGCGTCTCCTTCAAGCTCGATGCCGGCAAGACCCTGGCAATCGTTGGCGAAAGCGGCTGCGGCAAGTCCACCCTTGCCCGCATCCTCACCTTCATCGACGAACCGACGGCCGGCGAGTTGCTGATCGAGGGCAAGACGGTCGACACCCGGCCGGGCCACCTGACGTCGGAGATGCGCCGCAAGGTCCAGATCGTGTTCCAGAACCCCTATGGCTCGCTCAACCCGCGCCAGAAGATCGGCGATGTTCTGGGAGAACCGCTGGCCATCAACACGAAGATGTCGGCCGCGGAGCGGCGCGAGCGGGCGACCGAGATGTTGGTCAAGGTCGGCCTCGCACCGGAACATTATAACCGTTATCCGCACATGTTTTCCGGCGGCCAGCGCCAGCGCATCGCCATCGCCCGCGCGCTCATGCTGAACCCGAAGCTTCTGGTTCTGGATGAGCCCGTCTCGGCGCTGGACCTGTCTGTGCAGGCGCAGGTTCTCAATCTTCTTGCCGATCTCCAGGAAGAATTCGGGCTGACCTATGTCTTCATCAGCCACGACCTGTCGGTGGTCAAATACATCGCCGATGAAGTGATGGTGATGTATTACGGCGAGGCCGTGGAATACGGAACGCGGGAGGCAGTGTTCAACGATCCGCAGCATGCCTATACGCGCACGCTTTTTGCCGCAACGCCACGCGCCGATGTGGAATCGATCCGCGCCCGTCTCGCCCGCAAGCAGGCTGTCGCCTAGCGTCCAACGGTAATCCGCAATCAGTCGGCGGAACTGTCGCAAATCTGCGTCACTTCCGCCGGCTGATCGTCTTGCCATTTGTCAGGGTCTTCTGCCCCGGTCTATGCTAGCCTCCAGGCCTGACGATGCTTTGGGAGGGGCGGATGCGGCGTGAACCCAGTCATTCGGATCTTGTATATGAGACGGCGGCGCGGTCGTCCGCGGTCATTGCGTCGCCCGTTGCGGCGTCCTGGCGCCGCTGCCTTGACGTCTACCATCTGGCCCCCGAACGGGCCATGAAACCGCGCCGGGTGGAGGACGCCGTGTTTCGCGAGGCGCACGAGCGCATGGCACGGCTGATCGGCAGTTCCGCCGAAGAGGTCGACCGGCTCTATCAGACCGTGGGGCGGGCGGGATGCTGCATACTTCTGTCGGATGCCGAAGGTATCGTGGTCGATCGGCGGGGTTCTGCCGGCGACGATGCCGATTTTCGCGCCGTCGGCCTTTGGCAGCAGCATGTCTGGACGGAGGCCTGTGTCGGCACCAACGGCATCGGCACGGCGCTTGCCGATGAACGACCGGTCGTCATTCATCGGGACCAGCATTTCCTGAGCGCCAATACCGGACTTTCCTGCGCCACTGCACCCATTCGGGATCATCTGGGGCAGGTGGCCGCCGCGCTCGACGTCTCCACCTGCCGCAATGATGTCAGCGACATCACGCTTGCCATGCTCTCGCAAGCCGTGCGCGATGCCGCGGTCAGGGTCGAGACCAATCTCTTCAGGCAGGCCTTTGCCGGCGCGCGGATCCTTCTGGTGCCGCAGGCAAGCCAGCATTCGGCCCTGCTGGCGGTCGATCAGGACGATCTCGTCATCGGCGCCACGCGTGCGGCCCGCCTGGCCCTGAAACTGGACGACCATCGCATTGCGCAAGGCTTGCCCGCCAGCGATGCGCTGCGCGAGGAACGCGGCGATCCGCTCAACGATCTGGACGAGGCCGAACGCGCAACGCTGCGCCGCGCGCTGTCCCGGACCCAGGGAAATGTGTCGAAAGCGGCGGCCATGCTGGGCGTCAGCCGTGCCACGCTGCATCGCAAGCTGAAGCGGTTCGAGGTTCAATAGGCAGTTCCCGGTTGTCGCAAGCCTGCGACAGTGTGCAAAGCAACATTGGCGGCACCCGCTATCGCCCGGTCATCCCTTTGCGCAAACATGTCTCCATCGGGCCCGAGGAGAGGGGCCCATCAACTGGAGGATCAGATATGAACATGCAGGTCCAGCCGCTGGCCGCATCGCCGTTCAGGCTCAAATACGGCAATTTCATCAATGGCGAATTTCGCGAGCCGGTGAACGGTCGCTATTTCCAGAACACCACGCCGGTCACGGGCAATGTTCTGTGTGAAGTGGCCCGCTCCGATGAGCACGATGTGAACCTGGCGCTTGATGCTGCCCATGCCGCCAAGGATGGCTGGGCACGCACGTCGGCGACCGAGCGCGCCAACATGCTGAACCGCATCGCCGACCGGATGGAGGCCAATCTCAAGCTCCTGGCGGAAGCCGAGACATGGGACAATGGCAAGCCGCTTCGCGAGACCATGGCCGCGGATATTCCGCTGGCGATCGACCATTTCCGCTATTTCTCCGCCTGCGTCCGCTCGCAGGAAGGCACGATCGGCGAGATCGACCAAGATACGGTGGCCTATCACTTCCATGAGCCGCTCGGCGTCGTCGGCCAGATCATTCCATGGAATTTCCCGATCCTGATGGCTGCCTGGAAGCTCGCGCCGGCGCTTGCCGCAGGCAATTGCGTGGTGCTGAAGCCGGCCGAACAGACACCGGCTTCCATCCTGGTCCTGGCGGAGCTGATCGCCGATCTTCTGCCGCCGGGTGTGCTCAACATCGTCAACGGTTTCGGCCTGGAAGCCGGCAAGCCTTTGGCCAGCAGCCCGCGCATCGCCAAGATCGCCTTCACCGGCGAGACCTCGACCGGTCGCCTGATCATGCAATATGCCAGCCAGAACCTCATCCCGGTCACGCTCGAACTGGGCGGCAAGTCGCCGAACATCTTCTTTGCCGATATCATGAATGCCGACGACGACTTCCTGGACAAGGCGCTCGAAGGCTTTGCCATGTTCGCCCTCAACCAGGGCGAGGTCTGCACATGCCCCAGCCGCGCATTGGTCCATGAGTCGATCTATGATCGCTTCATGGAAAAGGCCGTGAAGCGCGTCGAGAAGATCGTCCAGGGCAACCCGCTCGACCTGGGCACCATGATCGGTGCGCAGGCCTCGAGCGAGCAGCTGGAGAAGATCCTCTCCTATATAGACATCGGCAAGCAGGAAGGCGCCGAACTCCTAACGGGCGGATATCGCAACGAGTTGGACGGGGAGCTGGCCGGTGGCTTCTATGTCAAGCCGACCGTCTTCCGCGGCCACAACAAGATGCGGGTCTTCCAGGAGGAAATCTTCGGACCCGTCGTCTCGGTCACCACCTTCAAGGATGAAGACGAAGCGCTGGCGCTGGCCAATGACACGCTCTACGGGCTTGGCGCGGGCGTCTGGAGCCGCGATGCCAATACCTGCTACCGCTTCGGGCGGCATATCCAGGCAGGCCGTGTCTGGGTGAACAACTATCACTCCTACCCGGCCCATGCCGCTTTCGGCGGCTACAAGCAGTCCGGTATCGGGCGCGAAACGCACAAGATGATGCTCGATCACTACCAGCAGACCAAGAACATGCTGGTCAGCTACTCTCCCAAGGCGCTCGGTTTCTTCTGATCCGGCCCGCATCCATGGCTTCCGATCCGGGCGGATCGGGAGCCTGCCTTGAAGGATAAGGGACGTCATCATGCCGGTCACCGCTCCGCGAACAATGGTCACCGCCACGCCAGCCGCTTTGGCGCTGATCGATGAGATCAGGCAGGATCATCCGGACATCCTGTTTCACCAGTCGGGCGGATGTTGCGATGGATCCTCGCCGATGTGCTATCCGGCGCGTGAGTTTCTGGTGGGAGACCATGATGTGCTTCTGGGTTATATTGGCGGTGCTCCCTTTTATATCGGTGGCCTGCAATATGAGGCCTGGAAGAACACCGATCTGGTGATCGACGTCGTGCCTGGCCGCGGCGGCATGTTCTCCCTCGATAACGGGCGCGAAAAACGCTTCCTGCTGCGCTCACAGGTCTGCATGACCGGCCCCGTCGCGCCGTAGGTCCTGTTGCGATCAGAGGCCTGGCGCGAAATTATCGGCATTGGTTCCCACGGTCGAGCGCAGGAAATCCATCACCGAGCGCACCCGCCCGACCTGCAGCAGGTCCTGGTGGCAGGCCAGCCAGTAGTGGCGGCGCAGGACGAGTTCCGGAAGAACCGGGCGAAGCTCCTGATACTGGTTCGTGATGAACATTGGCAGCACGCAGAGGCCGAGGTGATTGCGCGTTGCCGTCAGCTGCGAGAATATGCTCGAGCTTTGAAAGCCGGGCCGGATGCGCGGGTGCACGTCGCCCAGGTAATCGAGGCCCGGTGCGAAGATCATATCCTGGATATAGCCGATAAAGGCATGCGCCAAAAGGTCGTCTGCGCATTGCGGAACGCCGTGCGCATCCAGGTAATCCGCCGTGGCGAAAATGCCCAGATGATACTCCGTCAGCTGTTCACAATAATAGGGACCCGCCTTGGGCGGATCGAGCACCACGGCGAGATCGGCCTCCTTGCGCGACAAAGACATGATCTGCTGGATCGTCACCAGTTCCAGCGAGATATTGGGAGAATGTGCGGCCAGATCCGGCAGTCTCTGCGCCAGAAAGAAATTCGAAAACCCTTCCGGCGCGGACAGGCGCACGACGCCGCGTTGCAGGCCCGGACCACCGCAGATCTCCTCCTGCAGGCGCTCCGCTTCCTGCTCGACCTTTTCAGCGGTTTCCACGAAGCGATGGCCGAGCGGTGTCAGGACATAGCCGCGCGGATTGCGCTCGAACAATTTGACCTTGAGAGAGAATTCGAGCCGGTCGATGCGGCGTGAGACAGTCGCATGGCTGCTGCGCAGCTGCCGGGCTGCCGTCGACAATTGTCCGGATCGTGCGACCGCAAGGAAGAACTGTAGGTCGTCCCAGGTGAATGGCGTGCGCATCGGTCTCCCTTCTGTTCATTAATGAACAGATCCTGTTTGCAATTAGTCCGCTGCTCGGGTTGCGTCAATGAGAACTATGCCGGATGATCCTTGCGTGTCGGCGGGTGTTAAGGAGAGCACTCGCCAAAACTGAACAGTCACAATCTGTTTGAGCATCTCTGGGAGGAGATCGATAATGCGCAAAATGCTTCTGGCGTCTGCCGCAATCTTTGTGGCCGGCGCGGCCGCTGCCGTGGCCGCACCATCCGATGGCAAAGTGAAAATCGGCATTCTGAACGATCAGTCCGGCGTCTACGCGGATTTCGGCGGAAAGTCTTCGGTCGAGGCGGCCAAGATGGCCGTCGAGGATTTCGGCGGCAAGGTGCTCGGCGTGCCGGTCGAGATCGTTGATGCCGACCACCAGAACAAGCCCGATATCGCCTCCAACATCGCACGCCAGTGGTTCGATACCGATCAGGTCGATGCGATCATGGAGCTCACCACCTCGTCGGTTGCGCTTGCCGTGCAGGCCATCGCGAAGGAAAAGAAGAAGATCGACATCGTCACGGGTGCTGCAACGACCGAATTGACGGGAAAGCAGTGCAGCCCCTATGGCTTCCACTGGGCCTATGACACGCATGCGCTTGCCGTGGGCACTGGCGGCGCGCTCGTCAAGCAGGGCGGCGACAGCTGGTTCTTCCTGACCGCAGACTATGCTTTCGGCTATTCGCTGGAGCAGCAGACAAGCGATTTCGTCAAGGCCAATGGCGGTCAGGTCGTCGGCTCGGTTCGCCATCCGCTGGCCACGACCGATTATTCCTCCTTCCTGCTGCAGGCGCAATCGTCCGGCGCCAAGGTGGTCGGTCTGGCCAATGCCGGGGCGGATACGCAGAACGCCATCAAGCAGGCAGCCGAATTCGGCATCACGCAGAGCGGCCAGCGTCTGGCAGCCCTTCTGTTCACGCTCGCGGAAGTGCACGGGCTTGGACTGGAGGCGGCTCAGGGTCTGACACTGACCGAAGGCTTCTACTGGAACCGCGATGACGAGAGCCGGAAATTCGGCGAGCGCTTCATGAAGAAGACCGGAAAAATGCCGAACATGATCCATGCCGGCACCTATTCCGCCGTGCTGCAATATCTGAAAGCCATCGAAAAGGCGGGCTCGGACGAAACGGAAGCCGTGGCCAAGGCGATCCATGAGATGCCGGTGGACGATGTCTTCGGTCGCGGCGGCACGGTGGGCGCCAATGGCCGGATGATCCATGACATGTATCTGCTTGAGGTCAAGAAGCCGGCGGACAGCAAGGAGGCCTGGGATTACTACAATGTCCTGGCCACCATTCCTGGCAAGGAAGCCTATATCGATCCTGCCAAGAGCGGCTGCGAACTGGTGAAGTGAGGCTTGCAAGCGCCGATGACAAACGCTTTCGCTGAGCAGAGCAAGCGGCCGGAGTCGCGGGTGGTCTTGTCCGCCCGCGGTCTGCGCCGGGATTTCGGCGGCTTCACGGCCGTCCGCGATGTGGACCTCGATGTACGCCATGCGGAGGTGCATGCGCTGATCGGCCCGAACGGAGCGGGCAAGACCACGGTTTTCAACCTGCTGACCAAGTTTCTGCAGCCGACAGCGGGCAAGATCACGCTGATGGGGCAGGACATTACCCGCACCCCGCCGGACAAGGTCGCACGCATGGGGCTGGTGCGCTCGTTCCAGATCTCGGCGGTGTTTCCGCATCTGACGGTTCTTGACAATGTCCGTGTCGCGCTTCAACGCAATCACAATCTGGCCCATCAGTTCTGGCGGCCGCTCTCTTCGCTGGACAGCCTGAACGGACATGCCGAGGCCCTGCTGGACTCCGTGGGGCTGGCTCGCGAACATCAGGTGCTGGCTGCAGATCTCTCCTACGGACGCAAGCGCGTGCTGGAGATCGCAACGACCCTCGCCCTGGAGCCGAAGGTCCTGCTGCTCGACGAGCCGATGGCCGGCATGGGCCAGGAAGATATCGGCACGATTGCAAATCTCATCCGCGACGTCGCCAGGACCCGCGCCGTTCTGATGGTGGAGCACAATCTCTCCGTCGTCGCCGATCTCTGCCATCATGTGACGGTGCTGCAGCGGGGCGAGATCCTCGCCGAGGGCGATTACGAGACGGTGAGCCGCAATCCGCAAGTTCGCACCGCCTATATGGGCGTGGAGGAGGCGTGAGATGAAGACCCTTCTCGAGATCAAGGGGCTGAACGCCTGGTACGGCGAAAGCCATGTCCTCCACGGCGTCGACATGACGGTGGGCGAGGGGGAGATGGTCACCATTCTCGGCCGCAACGGGGTTGGCAAGACGACGACGCTGCGAACCATTGTCGGCATTCTCCGCAAGCGGCAGGGCGAGATCCGTCTTGCCGGCAGGGACATGATGCAGGTGCCCTTGCACCGCACCGCCCATCATGGCCTGGGCTATGTTCCCGAGGAGCGGGGCATTTTCGCCTCCCTGAACGTCATCGAAAACCTGATGCTGCCGCCGGCTGTCGGCCAGGGCATGTCGGTTGAGGAAATCTTCGAACTCTTTCCCAATCTCTACGAGCGGCGCAACAGTCCCGGCACGCGCCTGTCCGGCGGCGAACAGCAGATGCTGGCCATTGCGCGTATCCTGCGCACGGGCGTCAAGGTTCTTTTGCTGGACGAGCCGACGGAGGGTCTCGCTCCCGTGATCGTGCAACGCATCGGCGAAGTTTTGAAAACGCTGAAGCAGCGCGGCATGACGGTTGTCCTGGTGGAACAGAATTTCAGGTTCGCCGCGCGCGTCGCAGACCGCTTCTACGTGATGGATCATGGCCAGGTGGTCTCCGAATTCCCCGTGGCCCAACTGCCGGAGCGGATGGATATGTTGCACAAGGTTCTGGGGGTTTGATGCCATGACGATGATATTCGGCATTCCGGTTCAGGCCCTGCTCGGTCAGTTGTTGATCGGCCTGATCAACGGCTCCTTCTACGCCTTGCTGTCGCTCGGCCTGGCAATCATCTTCGGCCTGCTGCGCATGATCAATTTCGCCCATGGGGCGCAATATATGCTCGGCGCATTCACCGCCTATCTGTTGCTGACCTTCGTCGGAATTGGCTATTGGCCGGCGCTCGTCCTTGCGCCGCTCATTGTCGGTCTGCTGGGGGCCGTAGTGGAGCGGCTGTTTCTGCGGCAGCTCTACGATCTGGATCCGCTATATGGCCTGCTCTTCACCTTCGGCCTGGCGCTGACCCTGGAAGGCACCTTCCGCTATCTCTACGGCGCATCCGGCCAGCCCTATGCAACGCCCGCTCTGCTGGCGGGAGGCACCAATCTCGGCTTCATGTTCCTGCCGATCTATCGTGGCTGGGTGGTCGTCGTTTCGCTTGTCGTCTGCATCGCAACCTGGTTCCTGATCGAAAAGACCAAGCTTGGCGCCTATCTTCGCGCGGCAACCGAAAATGCCACGCTCGTCCAGGCCTTTGGCGTCAATGTTCCGTTGCTCCTGACCTTCACCTATGGTCTTGGGGTGGCTCTGGCAGCCTTTGCCGGAGTATTGGCTGCGCCTGTCTATCAGGTGTCGCCGCTGATGGGCTCCAACATCATCATCGTCGTCTTTGCCGTCGTCGTGGTGGGCGGCATGGGCTCCATCATGGGCTCGATCGTGACCGGCTACATGCTCGGCATTGCGGAGGGTCTGACCAAGGTCTTCTATCCGGAGGCATCCAATATCGTGATCTTCGTCATCATGGCGATCGTTCTGCTCATTCGGCCGGCTGGCCTCTTCGGACGGGAGGCTTGAATCTGATGACAAGCTCGCACACCACAACCTCCACGGCAGTGCCGCAGGCGCGCGCGCTGCAGAGCGAAGGCAAGTCTGCCGCCAGGCTCATCCTTGGCCTCATCGCTCTCGGGCTGCTGCTCGCCGCACCTTTCTTCGTCTACCCGATCTTTCTGATGAAAGTGCTGTGCTTTGCCCTGTTCGCCTGCGCCTTCAACGTTCTGCTCGGCTATACCGGTCTCTTGTCCTTTGGCCATGCCGCCTTTTTCGGCGGCGCCGCCTATTTCACCGCTCATGTGGTGAAGGAATGGGGTTTTCCGCCGGAGCTTGGCGTGCTGACCGGCGTTGCGGGCGCCGCAGTGCTCGGCTTCGTCATGGGCGCCCTGGCCATCCGGCGGCAGGGGATCTATTTCGCGATGATCACTCTGGCGCTTTCGCAGATGTTCTTCTTCTTCTGCCTGCAGGCCGAATTCACCCGGGGTGAGGACGGGATCCAGTCCGTGCCGCGTGGCCATCTGCTGGGCTTCATCGACCTGAACCAGCCGCTTGCCATGTATTACACGGTTGCCGGCGCCTTCCTGCTGGGTCTGTTCCTGATCTGGCGTTTCGTCAATTCGCCCTTCGGCATGATCCTCAAGTCGATCCGGGAAAACGAGCCGCGCGCGATTTCGCTGGGCTATGCGGTGCAGCGCTACAAGCTCGGCGCCTTCGTTTTCTCTGCCTCGATTGCCGGCCTCGCCGGTGGCCTGAAGGCTCTGGTCTTCCAGTTTGCAACGCTGACCGATGTTGCCTGGCAGATGTCCGGCGAGGTGATCCTGATGACGCTGCTCGGGGGCATCGGCACCATGTTCGGCCCGATTGTGGGTGCGGGTTTCATCGTAACGCTCGGCAATTACCTAGCGACCACCGGCTTCCCGGTCACGATCATCACCGGCGTCGTGTTCATGGTCTGCGTCTTGCTGTTTCGTCGAGGCATTGTCGGCGAGCTCTATGCCTCGCGGATCGGTCGCCGCCTGGGGCTCGATCACCGCCAGTAACGCCCGGATCTTGCAAGCCGCACGGTCCGCACGCGGTGACGGTCGGCGCCAAGGAATGGCGAGCACCCGCGCGTGCGGTGTGACCTGATCGAGATCCCGTCTGGAACCCCTCGCGGACCCTCCTGTGGAGACCTGTTGTGGAAAGCTTCGACTATATCATCATCGGCGCCGGCTCGGCCGGCTGCGTCCTGGCCAATCGGCTGGCGGCGGATCGCAATGTGCGGGTTCTGCTTCTGGAGGCCGGGGGCAGCGACAATTACCATTGGATCCACATTCCGGTCGGCTATCTCTACTGCATCAACAATCCTCGCACCGACTGGTGCTTCACGACCGAGAAGGAGGAGGGGCTGAATGGTCGCGCGCTGAATTACCCGCGCGGCAAGGTGCTCGGCGGCTGCTCCTCCATCAATGGCATGATCTACATGCGCGGCCAGGCACGGGATTACGATCAGTGGCGCCAGATGGGCTGCGAAGGCTGGGGCTGGGATGACGTCCTGCCGATCTTCCGCCGTTCCGAGGATTTCTACAAGGGCGAAGACGAGATGCATGGCGCCGGCGGCGAATGGCGGGTGGAGCGGGCACGCGTCCGTTGGGCCGTGCTGGAAGCCTTCCAGCAGGCGGCCAAGGAAGCCGGCATTCCTGAAACCAGCGATTTCAACCGCGGGACCAATGAAGGCAGCGGCTATTTCGATGTCAATCAGCGCTCCGGCGTGCGCTGGAATACGTCGAAAGCCTTTCTGAAGCCGGCACTGGCACGCGGCAATCTCACGGTCTTGATCAAGGCCCAGGCGGAGCGACTCATCATCGAGGATGGCGCGGTCGTCGGCGTGCAGGTTCGCCATGAGGGCATCAGCAAGCGCTTTACGGCAAAGCGGGAAACGGTTCTCTGCGCAGGAGCCATCGGCTCGCCGCATCTTCTCGAACTGTCGGGAATCGGCGATCCGGCCATTCTCCAGCAAGCCGGCATAGATGTGATCCGCAGCGTTCCGGCAGTCGGCGCCAATCTGCAAGACCATCTGCAATTGCGGATCGTTTTCAAGGTGACGGGCGTGCCGACCTTGAACGAAAAAGCCTCGGCCTTGTTCGGCAAGGCGGCCATCGGGCTGGAATATCTGCTGCGCCGGTCCGGTCCCATGGCCATGGCGCCCAGCCAGCTTGGGATATTCACCCGTTCCGGGCCGGAAAAAGAAACGCCGGACCTGCAATATCATGTCCAGCCGGTATCGCTGGACAAGTTCGGCGATCCGGTACACCGCTTTCCGGCGGTAACCGCCAGCGTCTGCAACCTGCGGCCCGAAAGTCGCGGATCGGTGCATGTCCGGTCGCCGGATTTCGCGCTTCAGCCGGCCATCGCACCGCGCTATCTCAGCGCCGAGGCCGATCGCCAGGTGGCCGTCAAGGCGATCCGCCTGACGCGCACGATTGCGCGGCAGCCGTCTTTTGCCCGCTTCCATCCCGAAGAATACAAGCCCGGGCCGGATTACGAGACGGAAGAACAATTGATCGAGGCGGCAGGCGCGATTGGCACCACCATTTTCCATCCGGTCGGCACCTGCCGAATGGGGGCCGATGCGAACAGCGTCGTGGATTCGCGCCTTCGATTGAGGGCGCTTCGCGGACTGCGCATTGCTGATGCCTCGATCATGCCGACGATCACCAGCGGCAACACCAATTCGCCGACAGTCATGATCGCCGAGAAAGCGGCTGCGATGATTCTCGCCGATAATCGGTAAATATGGGCTTCAATTCAGGGAGATACTGCAAATGGCGACTGTCGCATTCATCGGTTTGGGCAATATGGGCCTGCCCATGGCCGGCAACCTGTCCAAGGCAGGGCATCAGGTGACGGGATTCGATCTGTCGGAGGCTGCACGGAAGGCGGCCGAGGCCGCCTCGCTTCCCATGGCGCGCGCGCTGTCCGAGGCGGTGGCGAAGGCCGATGTCATCGTGACCATGTTGCCGGCCGGCGCACATGTGATCAGCGTCTGGACCGAGATCGCGGTTGAGGCAAAGTCCAGCGCTCTGCTGATCGATTGCTCGACCATCGATGTCGAGAATGCTCGCAAGGCGCATAAGATTGCCGAAGATGCCGGGCTTCAATCCCTCGATGCGCCGGTTTCCGGCGGTACGGGCGGCGCCAGTGCCGGATCATTGACCTTCATGGTCGGCGGGACGGACATCGCTTTCGAAAGAGGCCTCAATCTCCTGGAGGCGATGGGCAAGAAGATCGTCCATTGCGGAAATGCCGGCGCCGGCCAGGCCGCAAAGATCTGCAACAATATGATCCTCGGAATATCGATGATCGGGGTCTGCGAAGCCTTCGCGCTCGGCGAAAAGCTTGGCCTGTCGCACCAGGCGCTGTTCGACGTCGCATCGACTTCGTCCGGTCAATGCTGGTCCTTGACGACGTATTGCCCGGTACCGGGCCCTGTGCCGACATCGCCCGCCAATAAGGATTATGTGCCGGGTTTCGCCGCCGCCCTCATGTTGAAGGATCTGAAGCTCGCGCAGGAGGCGGCTTTGGCCGCAGGCGCTGCAACCCCACTTGGCGCAGAGGCGGCGCAGATCTACGGCCTGTTCGACAAGCTCGGCCATGGCGGGCGCGACTTCTCGGCCATAATAGAGTTCCTGCGCGGCAAGGCCTAGATCTCCGGTTCCGTCACGGCCAGTGGGATAAACCCGGCCTTTGCTCTTCAGGGTGCCGCCCCTAGGCCAAAGACTTCGGAATGTCCCGTAACGGGACCGGAAGCCCCCGCCATTACAATTGTTTAAGACCGCAAGATTTTATTACTGCGGTCAGGCAGGATCATTTTTTTGCCACGTGCGTTAACGGTGCAGTTCTGCAGGCTTATGCAAGGTCGCCGATGTTTCAACGTCGCCGGGCCGGCAGCGACAGCATCAAAGGAGTATTTCGATGAAAAAGATCTTTGCCGTAGCGGTTGCCACGCTTCCCGTCCTCTCCAGCGCCGGAACGGCTTTGTCGGCCGATCTCACCGTCCGCGATCGAGCTCCGGTCTACGAGGAGTCCGACCAGCGTGGCGGCGTTCGCATCGGCTATCTGGATTGCGCCATCGGCGGCGGTGTAGGCTATGTGCTCGGTTCGGCCAAGGAAGCGGATTGCGTCTTCACCTCGACCGTCGGCTCCGAGCCGCTCGACCGCTACACGGGCGTCGTGCGCAAGATGGGCGTCGATATCGGCTTCACCACGCGCGGCCGGATGATCTGGGCGGTCTTCGCACCGACGGCCGGCTATCACCACGGGTCCCTGTCGGGCCTCTATCAGGGCGCAAGCGCTGAAGTGACGGTTGCAGCCGGCGCAGGTGTGAATGTCCTGGTTGGCGGCACCGCAGGCTCGATCCATCTGCAGACGGTCAGCGTGACCGGCCAGCTGGGCCTGAATCTTGCGGCCACCGGCACGTCCATGACGCTGACGCCCGCCTAAGCGGCGCTGCCACGACTGGTTTCATGAAGATTGCAGGCGGCCGCAGCGGTGTCTTTCACCGTTGCGGCCGCTTCGCGCACGATGAGGGTCAACTGACGCAGCTGCCTGGCGATCGGGCTGGTGCGGCGCCAGACCATGCCGATGCGCCTGGACGGCTGCGGTGCGGTGAAGCGGGCGACGCAGACATCGGCCGACCGCGTTTCGACGGGCACGGCGATCTCCGGAATGAGCGTCACGCCGATCCCGACACTGACCATCTGCACCAGCGTCGAGAGCGAGCTGCCGTCAAGCAGTTCGCGCGGCCTGCGATTTCCGGCTCCACTGGCACAGAATGACAGAGCCTGATCGCGAAAGCAGTGGCCCTCCTCGAGAAGCAGGAGGCGCATCTCCCGCAATTGATGGCTGTCTGGTACCGGCTTGCCCGCATCAACGGCGGGCCTGACGAGGAGAAACTGCTCGTCGAACAGGGGAGCCTCTTCCAGCGCCGCCTCCGCGATGGGAAGCGCCACGATGGCGGCGTCCAGTCGCCCCTCCGCCAGCTCATCCAAAAGCTTCTGCGTCACGGTTTCGCGCACATGAATATCCAGAGACGGATTATCCGATGTCAGCCGCGCGACCATGGCCGGAAGTAGATAGGGCGCGACTGTGGGGATGATGCCGACGCGCAGGCGCCCGGTCAGCCGGTCGCGGGACGCGCGTGCCATATCTGCGAGCTCGTCGACGGATCGCAGGATCTCCCGGGCGCGCAGCGCAAATTCCTCCCCGAAGCTGCTGAGCCGCACCTGTCGCGCACCCCGTTCCAGAAGCTCCACGCCCAGCGTTTCCTCCAGTTCCTTGACCTGGACTGACAGGGCCGGCTGCGAGATTGCGCAGGAATCAGCCGCCCGACCAAAGTGGCCGTGGCGGGACAGGGCTTCGAAATATCGCAGCTGGCGCAGAGTGATGTTCGTCATAGGATTTGATTATCACAGTCATCAGGTAATCGAAATTACTTTAATGGAACCTTTTTGATAGATGACCAGGAGCGGGTTTCCGGCGGCGCGTACTATCGTTTCTTCCGGTTGCCATGCCACCGTTTTTCAGCCCGATTTCGTCGTATGATCGTCGCATCTCGGGATGATGATGAAGATGATGATAATAATCGACTAGATAATGATCTTGGAGGGAAAGATGGACGTGACGAAGCAGCCGACAGGCAAGTGTCCGGTGGCGCATGGGGCAACAAGCCTCAGCATGCGGGGCAATCGCGACTGGTGGCCGAACCAGCTCAATCTGAAGATTCTGCACCAGAACACCGCGCTGTCGAGCCCGATGGCTCCGACATTCAACTATGCCGAAGCCTTCAAGGCTCTCGACCTGAAGGCGGTGAAGCAGGATCTGTACGCCCTGATGACCGATAGCCAGGACTGGTGGCCTGCAGATTACGGCCATTATGGCCCCTTCTTCATCCGCATGGCCTGGCACAGCGCCGGCACCTATCGCACCGCCGACGGCCGCGGTGGGGCACGCTCAGGCACACAGCGTTTCGCGCCGCTGAACAGCTGGCCGGATAACGGCAATCTCGACAAAGCCCGCCGTCTCCTTTGGCCGATCAAGCAGAAATACGGCAATGCTCTGTCCTGGGCGGATCTGATGATCCTGGCGGGCAATTGCGCGCTGGAATCCATGGGCTTCAAGACCTTTGGCTTTGGCGGCGGCCGTCCCGATGTCTGGGAGCCGGAGGAAGACATCTACTGGGGTTCGGAGACCGAATGGCTGGCGACAAGTGACAAGGAGCATAGCCGCTACACGGGCGACCGCGTGCTTGAAAATCCCCTTGCTGCCGTTCAGATGGGCCTCATCTACGTCAATCCTGAAGGTCCGGATGGCAAGCCGGATCCGATCGCCTCGGGACGCGACGTGCGCGACACATTCGCCCGGATGGCCATGAACGACGAGGAGACCGTCGCGCTGGTGGCCGGTGGCCACACGTTCGGCAAGATGCATGGCGCAGGCGATGCCGCGCATGTCGGCCCGGCGCCGGAAGCGGCAGGCATTGCCGAAATGGGCCTTGGCTGGATCAGCACCCACAAGAGCGGCAAGGGATCGGACACGATCACCAGCGGTCTCGAAGGGGCCTGGACCCCCAATCCCACGACCTGGGACATGGGCTATTTCGACGTGCTGTTCGGCTATGACTGGGAGCTGGTGAAGAGCCCCGCCGGCGCATGGCAATGGCATGCCAAGAACCTTGCCGAAAAGGACCATGCTCCGGATGCGGAAGACGCGTCGAAGAAGGTGCCGATCGTCATGAACACGGCCGATATCGCCATGCGGATGGATCCTGTCTACGAGAAGATCTCGCGGCACTTCCACCAGAACCCGGATCAGTTCGCCGATGCCTTCGCACGCGCCTGGTTCAAGCTGACGCACCGCGACATGGGTCCGAAAGTCCTCTATCTCGGCCCCGAGGTTCCTGCGGAAGACCTGATCTGGCAGGATCCCGTTCCGCCTGTCGATCACGCGCTGGTCGACGCCCGGGATATCGCGGACCTGAAGGCCAGGCTGCTGGCTTGCGGGCTTTCGGCGGAGGAGCTGATCCAGACCGCCTGGGCATCTGCCTCGACCTTCCGCGGTTCCGATATGCGTGGTGGAGCGAATGGTGCCCGTATCCGCCTGGAGCCGCAGCGTCACTGGGCGGCCAATCAGCCGGAACAGCTCGCGCGCGTTCTTTCGGTGCTTGAGCGCATCAAGGCCGAGTTCGATGCCTCCGCCTCAAATGGCAAGAAGGTCTCGCTGGCCGATCTGATCGTGCTGGGTGGGTCG
The DNA here is from genome assembly GCF_030435705.1 of Rhizobium sp. SSA_523. Taxonomy (NCBI): domain Bacteria; kingdom Pseudomonadati; phylum Pseudomonadota; class Alphaproteobacteria; order Hyphomicrobiales; family Rhizobiaceae; genus Affinirhizobium; species Affinirhizobium gouqiense. The sequence goes on along the minus strand of NZ_CP129381.1, from coordinate 674,821 downwards.
GCTGCCGTCGAGCGTGCGGCACAGGCGGCCGGCTACAATGTCGAAGTCCCCTTCGCCCCGGGCCGTACCGATGCAACGCAGGACGAGACGGATGCGGAAGCCTTCGATGTTCTCGAGCCTGAAGCCGATGGTTTCCGCAATTACAAGAAAGCGGAATTCACCATCTCGGATGAGGAAATGCTGATCGACAAGGCGCAGCTCCTGACCCTGACGGCGCCGGAAATGACGGTGCTGATTGGCGGCCTGCGTGTGCTTGGCAATAATGTCGGCGGCTCCAGACATGGCGTGCTGACCGATCGTCCCGGCCAGTTGACCAATGACTTCTTCGTCAACCTCATGGATATGAGCGTTGCCTGGATGCCTGTCACGCCCGCCGAGAACCTGTTCGAAGCACGCGATCGCAAGAGTGGAGCGGTGAAATGGACCGCCAGCCGCGTCGATCTGGTCTTCGGATCAAACTCGCAATTGCGTGCCTTGGCGGAAGTCTACGCCCAGAACGACAACAAGGCGAAGTTCGTGAACGACTTCATTGCCGCCTGGGTGAAGGTCATGAATGCCGATCGCTTCGATCTGGCGAAATCCTGATCGAGGGCTGGTTATGGCAAGGCGGCCGGCTCGTCCGGTCGCCTTCATCCAGAAATCATCGCCGACGACCAGCACGACCTATCAATAAGCGCCCGATTGTCGGGCGCTCGATTTTCATCCGAGGATGACAGTCAATGCGCCGGAGCGTGTTCGCGGCTGCGCGCCTGCGTCAATTCCAGGGTCGTATGGTTGAGGCGGTCGGCCAGAACCCGCATGATCTCCACCGCCATGTCGGGGAAGTCATTCATGAGGTCGAGGAAGTTGTCCTTGCTGATCTTGAGCACTTCAAGCTTCGACGTGGCGCGCACGGTGGCCGTTCGGGAGACGTCGCACAGAATGGCGATCTCGCCGACGATGGAATTCTGTTCCACCTCGGCCACCTTGATCTCGCTGTCTGCCGTATCCACCAGAACCTCGGCTGTTCCCGACAGCACGACATAAGCGGCATCACCGACATCACCCTGGCGGAACAGATTTTGTCCTTCGCGGCAGGTCAGGCGCTCCGAGGCAAAGGCCAGGAGTTTCAGCTTCGCCGGAGCGATCTTGGAAAAGAGCGGCACCCGCCGCAGCATTTCAACCTCGTCCTTCAATAGCATTGGCTAAAACCTTTCATCTCTGCCCTGACGATATTACGAGACGAGCTGCTTGAACATACTCTTTTGGCCCTCAAGTTCAGCATAGGTCCCATTTTCGACAAGATTGCCATTCTGGAAAACCATGATCCGGTCGAAAAGTTCGCTCATCCGGGCATTCGGCAGCACCCAGATGATCGCCGGCTTCTCGCCATCCTCATGCAGGTCGCGCATGATATTGGTGATGATCGTCTCCTGGGCGCGCTGATCGAGGGCCGGAAGCGGGCGGTTGAAGATAAAATAGTCCGATCGTTTCAGAAGCGCGCGCGCCAGATTGAGCTTCTGCCGCTGCACGGTCGTCAGCCTTCGTCCCTGCGCGCCCACCTGGAAATCGAGCCCGATGGACAGGACGTGATCCTCAAGCTCCAGTTCCTGGAAGATCTCGCGGATGAGATGGCGGATCTGATCGGTGGTATCGGCATTCTGCATGCTGATGCGACCAAAGAGAACATTGTCCATCAGCGATGCGGACGGCATGAAGCTGGACGGATCATAGCGCTCGATGGCTTCCGCAAGATCCGCCGGAATGTCGGAGTAGAAATCCCGTCGCGCCTGCACGATCAGGGCGGTCAGTTCCGGCGTCAGGAGACCGAAACGGTGTCTCGGTTCGATATAGGCGAAGCTCAACCGAATGATGCTGCTGCGCTCTTCGGGCGAGGCCTTGTCCCAGGGCTGGCCCTTCAACCTCGGAAGCATGGCTTCGAAGGTTGGAATATCCTCCGCCGCCATGAAGGTCAGCTGCTGGAAGAAGGGATGGTCCGGCGGCAGATCGCGGAACAGTTCAACGGCATTCTCGGCGATCTCCAGACCCATGCGGAAGAGCCGTTCCGCCAATCCGGAATCGCGCAGGACCGCGCGGAAATAGGGATGTCGCGCCAGCGACTGCGTATCGAGCAGATCCGGCTTGAGGACGCCGAACAGGATGTTCTCGCTGACGGTCGCGAGGCTGTTATAGCTGCCGTCGGCAAAGGTCTCGATCACGCCTTCCAGATCATGCGCGTCGAGACGCCGGCGCAGTGCGGATCGAACCTCGACGATCCGCTGCGGCAGTTCGGGATGGGTTTCCATGTCGACGCGCGAGCGCAGGGCCAGTTCGAAAAGGTCGTGGGAAATGGTCACCGCGTCGAGGACCGGGCGGATGACCTTCAACAGGTCGTCCGGGCCGCTTGCACCCGCCGACCGGTAGTCGATCCAGTCGCTGTTGAGGTCGAGCACCGGATTGCCTGAGCTCATGGCTTCCATGATGTTCCGGCGCAGGCTGCGCATGTCCAGCCCCTCGGTGTCGGCTTCCAGCAGCGGCGCGTGCTTGAGGACGTAGAGAAGATTGTCCCGCAGGCTGCCATGGAAGAAATAGGCATCCGCCGACACATAGGAGATCCGGCGCCCGGTCACCGATTCCGGCACCTCGCGAATATCATGTCCATCAAGCGTGATGCGGCCCGCTGCGGGCCAGACGATCCGGCCAAGCGCCTCGGCCAGCGCATCGCCGCCGGCGCCGTTCTCACCCAGGATGGCGACCGTTTCATTGGGCTCGATCTGCAGGGAGACATGGCTGAGAACCGGCGCATTGGAATCGTCGGTGATCAGCAGGCCCGTCACCACCAGGGGCGCCGACAGGCGGGCGACATGGTCTGTCACCACCGCCTGGACCTTGGGGTCGGACACGCCGTCCACGTCGAACTGCTCAACCACCTGCGCATATTTGACCTGGACATCCTGCCGCGCCTGATCCCAGTCGATCAGTTCCTTCAGGGGACCCGGCAGATCCTTATAGGCAGCGATGACGGCCACCAGCTGGCCGATATCGATCCGCCCCTGCAGGGCGAGATAGCCACCGATTGCGTAAAACAGGAATGGCGTCACCTGCGCCAGGAAGTTGTTGATGAACTTGACGAGGAATTTCCACTGATACAGATCGTAGCGGATGAAGAAGATCCGGCCGAGGCGATCGGCTATATCGGCTCGTTCGAGGTTCGATGTGTCATGGCCGCGAATGGTGTGGATGCCGTCGACGATCTCGCTGACCCGCCCCGACAATTCGCGCGCCGTCAGCTGGCGCTGGCGACCGAGCACCAGCAGCCGCTTTCGCATCCGCGGGATGATCAAGGCCTGCACCATCACGATGCCGAGGGCGATCATGCCCAGCCAGAAATTCTGCGTCACGATGAAAGCCAGCGCCGTCAGCGCCTGACCGCCAAGCAGGGCCGGCTGGACGAAGGCGTCTCCGGTGAAGCCTCCCAGCGGCTCCACCTCGTCCTTCACCATGGTGGCGATTTCGGCCCCGCGAACGCGTTTGAAATGCGAGGGCGGAAAGCGAAGAACAAGGTCCACGAGCTCGAAACGGATGCGCCGCAGCATGCGTTCGCCGAGCTGGCCCTTGTAGGTATTGATATAGAATTTGAAGAGCCCGTTCAGCACGACCAGACCCAGGAAGACGCCGCTGAGCGCCATCAGCATCTGCACGCGGTCCAGTTCGAAGCCCTCGAAGAGCTCCACATGGCCCAGACCCGGCAGATCGAAGGACAGATGGAAAAACCGCTGCGTATCGTCGGGCGAGGAAAAGCCTTCCCCCTGGATCGGCCCGTTGACGATGCGCTTCGGCAGGTCGAAGGAGAGGAAATAGGGGACCATGGATGCAGCAACGATCATCAGGATCCACAGCTGCTGCTTGTAGGTATTGGACCAGATATAGCGGGTAAGACTTTTTTCCATCGTGCTCTGCCGGCTCACACCATCGACTGCTGACGTGATTGCCCGTCTTCCCCCTGCTCAAGCGTCCGGACCCACTATTGCGTTTGCAGAACCGCTTGGCAATCAGGCAAGTGGCGGACCATGCGCCCCGACGCCTCGCATTGTTTCACTCACGGCTTTATCTGGTGTTAGCTTCAGCGCCAATTGCTGAGCCGCCAGCGCGTAGCCGCCATTTCCGCCATCGATGAAGTGCAGGTGATCATGCGAAAGCGGCGCCAGCACGAAACAGGTCATCAAGGCGCTATCCTGCTGATGAATACCGTAATGGCATATGCCGGCCGCCTCGGCCGCCTCGAGCACGGCTTCGATCCGCCGGCGCCTCTCTTCGTCGACATCCACCGTCATTTTCAGCCCGTCGTCGAATTTTCTGAAGTCGGAATTGGCCGCGACCTCCCGCGCATAGGCGCGGGCGTTGAAGGAGCCGAGAGACAGGTTGAACCGGTGCAGCACGATCGACAGGACGACCTGAGTGACGGCGGACAGCCACTTCCGCAGCCGGCGGTCCGGCGGCACGGTAATGGCTTCCGCCTTCAGGCTGGACAGGGAGAAGCTGAGGCCCGGCCCCTGCTCGGGAAGCGGATGGGATTGCCGCTCCGCTTCGATGGTTGTGGCGATGATGTCCTCGACCAGCGCCTTGAATTCTGCCATTCTTGCTTCGGATACGGGTTTGGCGATGATCGAGAGCACTGTGCCATGATGGGCTGCGATCGGATCCCAGCGACAGGAAAGGCCGGTCAGGTCAGGAGGGAACGCGGAAGGCGTGGTCAGCTGATAGGCGCCGGCCTTCATCTGCTGCTCCGCCCAGCTCGCCCCGCCCCCGGAAAACATCGCATAGGTGGCATGGTCGCTGGCGGCGAAGCGTGCAAGCAGCACATCATGGCCGGCCGCGCGAATATCGGCGATCGGCACGAGGGCGACGCGCATCTCCAGCTGCAACTCCATGAGCACCCAGTCACGTACGGCAGTCAGGATATCGGCCGCTTGGTCGGCGAGATGTCCGGGTAAAGCGACGGTTGCGCCGTCGCCGCCGAACACGAAAGGATAGTCCCGCGCGCCTGTTCCGTTCAAGAGCGCCGATATGACGCTGGCGCCGGCCAGGTTGACCGTCTTATAGCGACCCTCTTCGATAGCCTTCGTGGAGCCGACAATATCGGCGACAGCCAATAGCCAGCCCTCCGGCAAAGGCGCGTAGTTGGAGGCATCCGCAACCCCTTCGAACCGCGTCAGGAGCGGGAGCGTTTGATAGAAGCTGTTGTCGTCGCTGCTTGTCATGCGCGACGCTAGCACGGATTTTTCCCGGACGCACGATGGCTTGGAGGCGCAACCGCGCGCAAGACCTCCGCGCCGCTTCCTTCAGCCGACCGCCGGCCGGTTCAAGACGAAGATCTTCAAGGGGATGGTGCGGCCTCGCACCGTGATTTCGCGGGCGTCCGCCCCTGTCGTATCGACGCCGCTGCAGCTGGCGACCGGCTCGGATATGACCAGCGGCATATCGAGTTCCTTGGCCGTCGCCTCCATGCGGCTTGCGACGTTCACCGTATCGCCGATCGCGGTCAGATTGCGCGTCTGGCCGTAACCGAGCGTGCCGACCACGGCGGAGCCGGCATGAATGCCGATTGCCACCCGCAGTGGAACCGTCAGATCCTGTGCCATTTGCCGATTGAGTTCATCGACGCCATCCATGATCGCGGCCGCGGCTCGGACGGCCTGCCGGCAACCTTCGTCCATGCCCTCGCTGATCCCGAACAGGGCCATGGCGCCATCGCCGATGAATTTGTCGACCCGTCCGCCGGCGGCCTCGACGGCCGATCCGACAACCGCGAAATAGCGGTTCAGGAGAAAGACGATATCGAAAGGCAGCCGGCTTTCGGAAAGGCTGGTAAAGTTGCGGATATCGCAGAAGAGGATGGCGATTTCCCGCTCCCGTCCGGGAATCGCCTCGTAATTGTCCGGCGTTCCCTGCGTCTGCGGGAGGGCGACCAGAATGGGCGAGAGTGTCACCGTGCCCGTTGGTCGCAGCTGGCAGGCAAGGCGCACGCCGGGTTCGGCATGGATGCGCTCCAGCGTATGCGATTCCAGCTGATCCGGCGGCGGCAGATTGTCCTGTCCGTCGATGATCTGGACGCGGCAGGTCGAACAGCGTCCCTTGCCGCCGCAGACCGCATAATGGGCCTTGCCGGCGACGCGGCTTGCCTCCAGGACGGTGAAGCCGCGGGGAACGCTGATCACTTCGCCGGTAATGTAGCGGATGGTGACAAGATGCGCGCGCGCCTTCAGCCAACGGATCAGCCGCGCGGCCAGCACGAAGAACAGGGCGCCCGCGAGGCCGGAATAGAGAACCGCCTTGATGTCGCGCAACGTATCGGCAGCTCCGGCAGGAAGCAGCGTGGGATCGTAAGTCCCGCCGGGAAAGCCGCTCAAGGGGAAGGTCGGATTGGCAAGCGTCCGCCCCATCTGGGCAAATCCCAGGAGCGACAGGGTCGGCACCAGAATGGCAAAGGTCAGGATCCAGGGCCAGAGCTGCACATACCAGGCGCGATGGCGGAGCCAGAAATGAATGCCGAGACAACCATGGGCCCAGATGACGATCAGTGCGATGGACTGGATGACGCCGTCGCGCGGCGATTTGCTCCACAGCAAATGCACGATGGTTTCGTAACTGTCGCGGAGATGGAAGAGGGTCGAGGCCACTCGCGTCGACAGAATATGGTCGATGATGAGAACCGGGACGAGCAGACCCAGCAGGATCTGGATCGCTTCGCCATTGGGCATGGACAGGCTGCGGCGGATATAGAGGGTGCGCAGCACGAGGACGATATGGACGACAAAGGAGCCGTAAAGCAGGAAGGTGCCGGGCGCAGAGCGCCAGACGGCCAATAGCAGCGGCCGGGCCTGGTCGGCCGCGCGCACGGAGATCAGCCCCATGCTGTGGTTGAGCGTGTGCATGAGCAGGAACAGGAAGATGATCAGGCCGCTGAGGATCCGCGCCCGGCGCAATTGCCGCTCCGAAAAGGCATTCCTGATGGCATCCACGCGTGACAAAACCTGTTGTGCGAATAAGATCTGAACCCGGCCGACAGAATAGGCCACGGGCCTGACGCTATGCTGATGGCTTTTCCATGGCCCGAGACCTGTTTACCATCCAAAGTTGACGTCAACCCGAGCGGCGGGAGCATTCCTCGAACGGCGAGCAAACTTTGGCTCGGTACAAAGTTAGCAGCATATTCGCCGCGCTTGCGGCAATCGGCTCACTCGGAAAGCGGCGCTTCCATTTCCGTCTCGAAATCGATGACCAGGCCGTCATAGGCGGCAATCGTATCCGGAAAGGCCTCCTGCGCCAGTTTCTCCAACAGTGCCATTTCGCCATCGGTGCGACCCGGCGCGTGATGGAAGAGAACAAGTTTCTTGGCCTCTGCCGCCTTCATCAGCCGAACGCCCTGTTCCCAGGTCGAGTGGCCGAAGCCGCGATAGCGCTGCATTTCCGATTCGGTGAAGGCTGAATCATAGACGACGACATCCGCACCTTTCATCATTTCCAGAGCCACGGGATCGAGCTCGCCCGGCACATGTTCGATGTCGAACACCAAAGCCAGGATCTTGCCCATGAATTCGATGCGATAGCCGATGCATCCGCCGGGATGGAACAGGCTGAAGGTTTTCAGAGTGATGCCGGGCTTCGGTGTCAGGACGGCTCCGGCCGCGAAGTCGCAGAAACGCAGGGTGGCGTTGCAGATCTCGATATTGATCGGAAAGAAGGGCGGGCTGATGAACTGCTTGATCATCTGCGACGTCGTCATTCTCCCGTGCATGTGCCCGGACCAGAAAGAGACCGTCGTGGCGGGATTGTAGATCGGCTTGAAGAAGGGAAGCCCGATGATATGGTCGTAATGACAGTGCGAGAAGAAGACGTCGATTTCGCTGACATCCTCGCCGAGCAGCGCTTGTCCCGCGCCGAGGATTCCGGACCCCGCGTCGAAAATCATCACGTGCCCGCCGCACCGCACTTCAATGCAAGGGGTGTTGCCGCCGTAACGCTGAAAATCCTTACCGGAGACGGGGACGCTGCCCCGCGTGCCCCAGAATTTGGCCTGAAACTGGTGATCCGTCATCTGTCCATCATGCGCCTCTTGCATCAATATGGGGCGCAAACCTTACCTTTTCTTGCAGCCAAGGGTTTTTTCGCCCGAAAGGCAAGTGCTTTCGCATAAGTGTCACCTGACACAGTGACGGAAGTGGTCGCGCCGGAGACAATTTCGCTTGCCAAACTCCGCCGAAACGGGGGAATTGTGGTTGCTCACGGTCGACTGCGCATCTGCGTGACTGGCCTTTGCAGCACCGGGCGCGAGGAGAGCCCCGGACGTCAAACAGGGATGGAAGAGAAGATCATGACGAGATTGGACAATAAGCTTGTTGTCGTGACGGCGGCAGGGCAGGGGATCGGCCGCGCCAGCGCGCTGGCCTTTGCGGCGGCCGGCGCGCGGGTCCTGGCGACAGACATCAACGAGGAGGCGCTCTCCACACTGTCTTCCGAGGAGAGGATCACCACCAAACGGCTCGACGTGCTCGATAGCGAGGCTGTGAAGCGCTTCTTTGCCGAGGTCGGCACCGTCGATATCCTGTTCAATTGCGCCGGCGTCGTCCATAGCGGCAGCGTTCTCGACGTCAACGACACGGATCTCAGTTTCGCCTTCGACCTCAATGTCCGCGCCATGATCCGCACCATCCAGGCCGCATTGCCCGGCATGCTTGAGAAGGGGGAGGGCGCGATCATCAACATGGCGTCGGTCGCTTCCAGCATTAAAGGGGTTCCCAATCGCTGCGCCTACAGCCTGACCAAGGCCGCCGTCATCGGACTGACCAAATCGGTTGCCGCGGATTACGTCGGCAAGGGCATCCGCTGCAACGCGATTTGCCCAGGGACCGTGCAGAGCCCCTCGTTGGAAGAAAGAATGCGCGCTCAAGGCGATTACGAGGCAGCACGCGCGGCCTTCATCGCCCGTCAGCCGATGGGACGGCTCGGAACGCCGGAAGAGATTGCCGGCCTTGCCGTCTATCTCGCGGGGGCCACCTATACGACCGGACAGGCCTATAATATCGATGGCGGCTGGGCGCTCTGAGGCTCGAAGCCACCTGCGAGACGTTGATCACCCATCTGTCAGCGTATCGATGAGCAGGCTGCGCAGGCTGCTCATCGACATCTGCGTCCCGTCCTGCGGGGTCAGCCCGGACACGAAACCTTGCGCCTGGAAGCGAGCGGCCAGGGCAGCATCGCGCGTCACAATATGAAGAGGCACATCGCGGGAGGCATCCGGACCGGTGACGAGTGCTGCCGGCTGGTGGTCGCCGATCAGGATGAACAGCGCATCTTTACCGAAGTTCGTAATGTAGCTCCCGAGCGTTTCGAGGCTGTAATCGATGGTGCGGATATAATGGTTGCGCACGCGATCATTCTGCGCCCAGACATCCTGCGGCGACGGACCGGCTGCCGCCTGGTCGTTGAAACTCGTCCCGTCACCGACGGAGTGCCAATCGATCAGCGAAGGGACCGGGGTCCAGGGCGCATGGCTTGATATCAGCGCGATCTCGGCCATGACCGGCTTGCGCGGATCCACCGCGCGCACCTGCTTCTCGAAGGCAGACAGGGTGTATTGATCGGGCATGGTGACCCAGTTGAAGGGCTTGCCCCTATAGTTGAGGTCGCGCGCCGCGAGAACCTGATCATAGCCGAAATAATCGGCTTCCGGCCAGGCCATGGTGATGGCCGGCATGACCGCGACGCTGCGCCATCCTGCCTGCGAGAAGAGGCGGTTGAGGCTCGGCCTCTCGCTGATCATCAGGCGGTCATAGCGCGCCTGATTGTTGATCCAGAGGCCGGACAGCAGCGATCCGTGGGCGAGCCAACTCAAGCCGCCCACTGTCGGGGAGGTCACCCACCGGCTTGCTGCGGAAAATCCCTCTGCCGCGAACGCCTGTTCCAGGCGCGCAAGCCGCGGCTTTATGGTCGGCGCATAGGCCGGATCCTCGATGGCGCTCCTGCCATAGGATTCGATGAAGATCAGGATGACGTCGCGCCCCTTGACCGCGTTGAACAGGGTGTCAGGCGGCGGCAAAGGGCGGTCTTGAAGGATCTCGGCTTCGAATTCGGCCATATCGGCAACCGAATGCGCGACAAGCGTGACGCGGTTGACGAGATTGGGCGCCATTCCGGCCTCCCATTGCAGCGGAAGCGCGCGGTGAGTGGCCAGGGATGCGGCACCGATACAGATGAGCAGACCTGCCGCGAAGGCGGCGCCGCCTCGGACGTAAGGAGCGGATCGAGAGATCCGTTTCATCGCAATCGCGTAAAGGGTCAGGAGAGCCGCGACCAGGAGGATGGAGGTCAGGATGATCAAGCCGGCAACGGTGACCCCGACGGTTCCTGAAAACAGGTTCCAGCCGTCGATCACCATCTTGGCATCGAGATAGGGATTGAAGGGGCGCTGGAAAGCCGTCTGGACCGCGATATCGGCAAGCTTCAGCGAGAGGATGAGGCCGGCAAGCATTGTAACCGCGAGACGCAAAGCCATGTTGGCCGGTCCCCGCACCATGGCCAGCAGCAGGATCAGGATTGGAAGCTCCAATGGCAGGCGAAGAAATGCGGCGGGGGTGATGGCGTCTGGATGATCGGGCAGGGTCAGGACCAGAAAGCTCGTCAGGAGAACCATGGTCCAGGCAGCCAGCCCACCGAGACCGCGCCGGCCAGGACCTTCCTGATCTGCGATTGTGCTGGCCCGACTGTCGGATCTCACGGTAAAACCTCCAGAAATGCGTTATTCAGACAGGAAGGAAGACAAGGCAGTTGCGTCCCATTCCCATAGCCAGTGGCCTGGCGATCATCAGCCTTTTGCTGGCCTTGTTTCTGCTTCTCGATACGGCGGCAATCCGACAGGCCCTGGGCCAAGTCTCGCTCCTTGCCGTCGTGAGCGGACTTGTCATCGTCCAGATCCAGATCATCCTGTCCGCCCTGCGCTGGCGTTTTACCGCAGGCCGGCTCGGACAGAAAATGCCGGCGAGCCATGCGCTCGGTGAATATTACCTCGCCAGCGCGCTGAACCAGGTCCTGCCCGGCGGCATGGCCGGAGACGCCCTGCGCGCCTATCGCGGTCGAGGAGAGGGCGGGGCGGGGATGGCTCTTTCGACAAAAGCGGTAATCCTGGAGCGCCTGTCGGGCCAGCTCGCTTTCTTTTCCATCTGTGCCTGCGGCCTCCTGTTCTGGCCAAGCCTGCTGGCCAGGATCCTGCCGGGCGCGGCGCCGGTCTGGCTTGCCCTTGTCGTCATGCTGCTGCTGGGCGCGAGCGGATTGATCCTGCGCCGGCTCCGGTCCCTTCGCCAGGATCTCACTCGCGCCTTCGTCGAAAGAGGAGCTTGGAGGGTACAGCTCCTGCTCAGTCTCGGCACCACGGGCGCCTATCTTCTGCTCTTCTGGTTGGCGGCCTATGCAACAGGCGGTGCTCTGCCTGTCACCGCTTTGGTGACCGTCATTCCTCTGTGCCTCTTGTCCATGCTGATCCCCACCGGGTTCGGCGGCTGGGGAACGCGGGAAGCCGCCGCAGCGGCGCTTTGGCCGCTGGTCGGGCTCGCCAGCGCGCAGGGTGTCGCCGCCAGTATCCTGTACGGAGCTCTTGCGCTGATCGGTTCGCTGCCGGGCCTCGCCGTCCTCGTCTTTCATCGCCGTAAGGGCCATGTGACGGCTCAAGGCGACAGGCGCGCGTAAATGTCACCCGACGGCGCATCCCTCGGTAGGCCGGCAAGATCGCGGCGCAGGGTCAGGGCATCCACCCACTCCTCCGCGTGGAAACGATGGCTTTCGCCGATCACGCGGTTGAAGCGGTAGCGGCCCTTCTGCTCCAGAACCTCGATCGCCGCTTCCGTCAGCGCCATCATGGACGGAATGTATTCGAAGGCGATCAGCGGCAGCGGCGCTTCCATGCCGCGCAGGATATCGGCCTCGACACCCTCCACATCGATCTTGCAGAAGTCCGGACGTCCGTAACGCGACACCAGGCTTTCCAAAGTCGTCATCGGAACCCTGACCTTGCTGTCCCAGTCCACGGACGAGAAGCCGGGCGATTGTTTCGCCGCCGCGAGGAATTCCGGCGAGATGCTGGTGACCGTCGGATGACGGGTGGAGATGTGCAGGTCGATTTCGCCCATCTCGCGCCCCACGGCGACCCGCTCCAGCGCCAGCAGCCGTTTGGCCAGATGCCGCTCAAGGAAATCCGCGAAGACCGGTTGGGGTTCGACGGCGACCACCCGCGCGCCCAGCGCCGCAAGTGTCCGGCTTCGGCTTCCCACATGGGCACCGATATCGAATACCAGATGGCCGGGCTCGATGAGGGCGCCGTAGAACCGATGGAGACTGCGCCGGCGCCAGGGAAGGCCGTAATAGATCACGACCGATCGCAACAGACCGAGCTGGGTCGAAACGCCCTTCCTCATCGGGCTGCTCGCCTCGACCGCGTGATGAGCCATGCCGTGTCCACGGCAAAGGAATAGGCCAGGAGAAGCAGGCAGATGGCACAGAGGGCGCCGGTGAAAGGCTGTGCCAGGCCTGGAACGACGGCCAGGCACAAGGCCGCGACCTGGATAACGCAGACCAATTTGCGCCGCACCGAGGCAAAGAGTTCCGCCCGAAGGGCAGGGAAGAGCCATTGCGCCGCGACGAAGGCATAGCGCATCATCCCGATTGCCATGACCCAGGCGCCGGCCTTGTCCAGAACGAAGCAGGCAATGGAGAGCATCAGGATCAGGAAGGCATCCACCTCCATGTCGAAGCGGGCGCCGAGTTCGGATTGCTGGCGAAAGAGGCGGGCAAGCGAACCGTCGACACCGTCCAGGGCCAAAGCCAGGCAGGTGGCGGCGACCATTGACCAGATGAGGACCGTGACCTCGCCCTCGGCAAAGCTCTGCGAGGAAAGAATGGTGGCCGCCACGAGGCTGACCAGGCCCGCCCGGATCGCGGTCACGGCATTGCCATAGCCGAACCTCGCATGCCGGTGGCGCGGCAGGCCCATGAGGACGAACAGAAACATGACGGCGAGAATTGCCGCGGCAAGCATGACCACATGTCCCTCGAGCGCCAGATGGCGTGTCGCCATCCAGCCGATGAGGAGCGAGACGCAGTAGACCGACAGCAGGACTTTCAGCGTATTCGCCATCAGCCCGCCGCCATCCGGCAACCATCGCTTCTGTGGCTCGCCGGCCCGTTCACTCAGATCCTGAAGCAGTGTCATGGGGATGCCTCAGCAGTCATTCCGCTGCGATCAAGGTTTCGAGGTCCAGCATATGGCCGGCCCGCAAGGTCTTGGTCCGCAGATAGTTCTCATTCTCGCTCGTGACGCGTCCAAGCACCGGCGTGCGGGCGTGGACGGTGATGCCGGCGCGTCGCAGGCTCTCGATCTTCGTCGGATTGTTCGTGTAGACGACGACCTGCGAGATCGACAGGAGCTTCAGCATGGCAATCGCCGACTCGTAGCGGCGGTGGTCGGGCGCAAAGCCAAGCTCCGCATCGGCATCGATCGTATCCAGTCCGCGATGCTGATAGCCATAGGCGCGCATCTTGGCGCCGATTCCCGTCCCGCGTCCTTCCTGATCGAGATAAAGCAGAACGCCGCCGCCGGCCTGTAGCAGGAGGTCCAGCCCGTTGCGCAGCTGGTCGCCACAGTCGCATTTCAGCGAGCCGCACAGATCGCCGGTGATGCAGGACGAGTGGATGCGGATGGGAACCGGCTTCGACACATCCGGCTTGCCGACGATGATGGCAACCTGATCCTTCTGGGCAAGGCCGCCACGGAAGACGACAAAATCCGCATCGCCGTAGTCATTCAGCGGCACACGCGTCCTGACGATCTGCTGGAAGCTTTCGCGCGCCGGCCGCGCGCCGGCAATCCGGTCCGCATGAAGGCTACAGCAACCGGAAAACGCCGAGGAATCCTCCGAGACGTCAGCGCAGACGAGAGCAGGGAGCAGTAAAGCGGTCTGAGTCAGATCGACGGCGGCGGAAGCAAGAGCCGGCGCGGCTGTCCATGTCTCCGGCCGGTCGACGTCGACCGCGTAGGAAAGCCTGGACGCCCAGTCAAAACCTTTACCGGCAAGCGGGACCAGCACATCCGTGGTTGTCTTGATGCCGATGCGAGCCGCCCGCGGCCGCGTCAGCAAAAGTCCATGGTTCTGCCGCGCAGCTTCGGCAAACTGGTCGAAGAGGCGAGGCTGGACCGCATCGAGCGCGACGAGCGCCATCTTGTTCTGGTTGTCGTGCAGAATGATCGGGCGACCATAGCGCAACTCCGATACTGTGCGTTCGACCTCCACTGCCGGATCTGTCCCGTTGATTGAGAAGGGGCTCTCGCCTGTCATGCTGTCCTCCTGGTATATTGGCAGTGTTTACGCAGATGTAGGGCCGGTGGATCGTCAATTTGACCGAAAACAATTTTCTTTGATCAGGGGGCGACATCCTCTTGTCCTGCTCTAGTTAGTGCCAGCTAAACTCGAAATGAAGTTCAAGGTGTCGATGACGAAAGTCGCTGGCGAGAGCCGACCACACTGAATTGGCACCCTGTCCCCCTTATCGCCCCTGACTACGAGGCCTCCTCCACAGGATGATCGCATGACATTTTCCCCGCTTCGACCGGACTCCCAAGAACGCTCAACGTCTGCGCAGGCGCTTTGGTTCGAGGCTGCGGGAAAAACGTCCATGCGGTCCACCGCATTGCGTCCGCCGGGCGACGGGGAGGTCCAGGTGCGCACTCTCTATACCGGGATCAGCCGCGGTACGGAGGCTACGGTCTTCCAGGGTCTGGTTCCCGAGAGCGAGCGCGAGAGGATGCGGCTTCCCTGCATGGAGGGGGAATTCGCCTTTCCGCTGAAATACGGCTATTGTGCCGTTGGAACGGTGGAAGCTGGCGAGGCGGAATTGATTGGCCAGACCGTTTTCTGTCTCCACCCGCACCAGGACAGATTTGTCGTTCCTGTTTCAGGCATTGTTCCGCTTCCCGCGGATCTGCCCGCGGCGCGCGGCGTTCTTACGGCCAATATGGAGACGGCGCTCAACATCGTCTGGGATGCGGCCATCCAGCCCGGCGAACGTGTGGCCGTCTTCGGGGCCGGTGTCGTCGGTACGCTTGTCGCTTTCCTGGCACGATCCATTCCCGGGACCGAGGTCGTCCTCGTCGATCCCAATCTGGAGCGCGCCAGTCTTGCCAGCGCGCTCGATATTGCTTTCACCGTGCCGGGCAGCCTCGACGGGAGTTTCGACCGGCTGATCAACGCGTCGGGGTCGGCTGCTGCGCTTGCGGAAGCCATCGAACTGGCCGGCATGGAAGCACGGCTGGTCGAGGCCAGCTGGTACGGGCAAAGGCAGGTCAGCCTCTGCCTGGGCGGCGCCTTCCATTCCAAGCGGCTCTCCATCGTGTCCTCGCAGGTCGGGCAAGTCTCGGCTTCGATGCGCGCCCGCTGGGACCACCGGCGTCGCATGGCGAAAGCCATGGATCTCCTTGCCGATCGGCGGCTGGATCAGCTGATCTCCGGCGAAAGCGCCTTTCGTGATCTGCCAGCGGATTATCCGCGTATCCTCCAGTCATCCGCAACCCTGTGCCATCGCATTTCATTCCAGTAAAAAGAGAGCCTCCCATGTTCGCAGTCGAAGTTCGCGACCACATCATGATTGCCCATAGCCTCCCGCGTCCGGTCTTCGGTCCCGCGCAGGGAATGCATGGGGCGACCTTCGTCGTCGATGCCGCCTTCTTCACCAAGGATGTCGACGAAGACGGCCTCGCGGTGGATATCGGGCTCGCAACGCAGGTGGTCGGCGAGGCGTTGAAGCCGCTGAACTACCAGAACCTCGACGAACTGGATGTCTTCAAGGGCCGGGTCACGACCACTGAAGTGCTTGCCAAGCATATTTTCGACCAGCTGGCCGTGGCCGTGAAGGCGGGCCGTCTCGGCTCCGGCAGCCAGCGGATCTGCCGCCTGCGGGTTCTCCTGCATGAAAGCCACGCCGCACGCGGCTGGTACGAGGCCGACCTTTGAGGGGCGAGCTTGTCTTCGCCTATCCGGGTGATCTCGACACCAAGACCGGAGGCTACGGCTATGACAGGCAATTGATCGCCGAACTGATCGCACTCGGTCAGCCGGTGCGCACCATCGGGCTCGGGAACGGATTTCCCAATCCTGCCGCCGATGTGCTGGAGCACGCGGGGTCCCTTCTGTCCGCCCTGCCGGATGACAGCCTGGTCCTGATCGATGGCCTGGCTTTCGGCGTGATGGGCGAATGGGCGGCACGCGAGGCGCAGCGCCTGCGCATCGTTGCGCTGGTGCATCACCCGCTGGGGCTGGAAAGCGGGCTATCGGCCGCCGCGCGCGAGGCGCTGCTGGAACGGGAGGCTATGGCCCTCGCCCATGTTCGTCATGTCATCGTGACATCGCCCGCCACGGCCCGCGAGTTGAGCAGCCTGTTTTCGATCCCGGCACAGGCCATCACCGTCGCGCTGCCCGGCACGGCGCATGCCGCGCGGGCGAAGCCGCATAATGCGGTGCCTCATATCGTCTCGATCGGATCGCTGACGACACGGAAAGGTCATGATGTCCTGATGCGAGCGCTGGCACGGCTTGAGGATCTTCCGTTCACGGCGACGATCATCGGCAGTCCTGATCTCGATCCGGCTGTGGCGGCGGCGCTGGCTGGCCTGCGCGATGAGCTTGACCTTGGAGACAGGCTCATCCTTGCCGGCGAAGTGCTCGACGTCGCGGATGAACTGGCAAAGGCCGACATCTTCGCGCTCGCCAGCCGCTACGAAGGCTATGGAATGGTTTTCGCCGAAGCGCTCGCCTATGGCCTTCCCGTCATCGGCTGTGCGGCGGGCGCCGTGCCGGACGTCGTTCCTTCGGATGCGGGCATCCTGGTGCCGGTGGATGATGTGGAAGCCTTCGCCGCGGCTTTGCGCCGGCTCCTGAGCGACACGGCGGCGCGCCAGCATATGGCCGAGGCGTCCTACCGCGCCGGCCAGGCCTTGCCCACCTGGCAGCAAACCGGCGCGATCGTGGCCGACAGCCTGAGGACAGTCGCATGAGTGGATTTGAAAGCGGCTGGCTCAGCCTGCGCGAACCGGCGGATGCCAGAGCCCGCAATGACGGGCTGCTGGCCGAGCTTGGCCGGTATCTGCATGACGGCGAGACGCCGGCGCGGTTGATGGATATCGGATGCGGAACGGGCTCGACCTTTCGCAGCCTGGCCGGGCGTCTGCCGGACAATGCGAGATGGACGCTCGTCGATTACGACAGCATGCTGCTCGCGGAGGCGGAAAGGCGCATTGGTCATGAAAATGTCGACTATCTGCAGCTGGATCTTTCCAGCCTCGACGCCCTGCCGTTGCAGGATTGCACGGTCCTGACCGCCTCGGCCTTCTTCGATCTCTGCTCGGCGGCCTTTTGCGAAGGACTGGCCTCGAAACTTTCCGCCGCCGGCACGGGTCTGTATGCGGCGCTGAATTACGATGGCCGGATCGCGTGGACCAATCGGCATGTCCTCGACCTCCAGATCGTGCGGATCTTCAACCGGCACCAGACGACGGACAAGGGCCTGGGCCAGGCTCTCGGGCCGATGGCGACGCCGCATCTGAAGACGGTTCTCGAGAATGAGGGTTTCCGCGTCTCGACCGCCGACAGTCCGTGGCGACTGGGTCCGGCCGAGACTGCGCTTCACCGGGCTTTCGTGGAAGGCATGGTGGCACCGGTTCTGGAAATGGCGGAACTGGATCACGCCTCCGTCATGTCCTGGCGGGATGCCCGCCTAGCCGACATCGACGAGGGCGGCAGCTGCCTTGTCGGTCACCTGGACCTTCTGGCTTTGCCGGCCAAGTGACATCATCGGCTCCTCGCGCAGACGGCAGTCGAAGAGGATGTCGCTGCCGAGGCTGAAGACTTCGGCCTCCGGCCGATGTGCTTCCGACAGCTTGCGGATCGGCGGCAGGGAAATGCCCTGCGGCCCGGACCCGATAATCAGCGGCGCAATGGCGACATGCAGATGATCGACAAGGCCCATGTCGATGAACCGCGAAATCGTCCGCGCGCCGCCTTCCACCAGAATGCGTTTCAGCTTGCAATCATCCAGCGCATCGAGAATATCCTCAGGGCAGATGCCGCTCTCGCCGAGAGGCAGGCGGATCACCTTTGCCGGATAGCTGCGGCGCGGCGCCTCGTCCGACTGGATCACGATGACCGGCGCCCCGCCGTCGTGGAACAGGCCTTCGTCACCCGCAAGCTGCGCATGGCAATCGATCACGACCCGAACAGGGTCGCGGCCGCGGACGGCACGCACGGATAGGCGTGGATTGTCGGCTTTGACTGTTCCGACGCCGACTATCACCGCATCGACCAGCGCGCGGCAGCGGTGCAGATGGGCAATACCTTCGGGACCCGAAATATCCTGCGCATCGCCGAAGGGCGTTGCCACGCGCCCGTCAAGGGACTGGCCGACCTGCGCCAGAACGAAACGGCCGCGGGCCGCAGCTATTGGCCCATACAAGGCAAAGGCGGGATCGGAGGAGCGACCGAGATCCTCGCGGGTCCGGTCGCGGATCTCCAAAAGGCGGGTCCAGATTGTGTCGGTCATGTCTATGCGGCGCATCCAGATCACATCCGTTAGAGCATTCGATAAAGGGTGCGGTCACGACGGATCACGTGGTGGAAGATCACGCCAGTCAGATGTAACGCGAGAAGCGCCAAAAGGGTCCATGCGCTCCATTCGTGTATGCGAGAAAATATTGGAGCGACGCCGGGCGATTTGTTTAAGGGGCTCCAGACCTCGACCAGACCAAACCATTTGAGCGGAAAGCCATGCGCATTCGTGGCCAGAAAGCCGCTGACCGGCATGATGATGAGGAATGCGTAAAGCAATGTGTGGACGAGGCCTGCGAGACGGCCGTGAAAGCCGGTGACGATCGGCGCGGGCGCGCCGTGCCTCAGCCGCAGACCGATCCGCAGGATCATGATCCACAGCGCTAGGAATCCCAGGGATTCGTGCAGCAGGTAGAAGTCGAGCTTGACCTCGTCACGCACGAATTTGATCATGTAGCCAAGCGGCCAAATGCAGAAGATGAGGATGGCTATGGACCAATGAAGCACGCGCAAGGCCGGCGCATAGGTTGATCCCGTCATAATCTCCCTCCCATTGCCCTTGCCGGTCATCAGCGTTGCGGATTCTTACCCTCTTAAGCCGGAGCGGCAGGGTAACCTGTCCCGAAATCTGCGAACACTCACTTTTTAAGGAATAGCAAAAGCCGACCCTAACGGTTCGGCCTTAAAAGGGTGAATGAAGCTTGGGCATGGAATGTCAACCGCAGACCCATACCCTGGCCCTTCAGATCTAGACCCGCGAGGACGACGTTTCACGCCATGCTGACAGCCTCCGAAAGCCGAGCCATCGAGACTGCCCCTGACGCTTCCCCGACCCGAACACCAGAGGCGGACGAAACTGCGCGATCCGGGTATCGCGGGCAGATACCGGCAGCCGAACCCGTCTCCTTCGGCCTGTGCGCGGCCCGCTACATGCCGGCCCGTGCGGCGGAAGAGACTGCGCGGTCGCCGGCGGTCCTGCTCGTCGCGCCCTGGGGGCTGGAAGAGCTGTCGACGCGCAAATTCTTCCGCCTCCTCGCAGATCGTCTGGCGGCGACAGGTATTGCCAGCCTCCGCTTCGATTTCCCCGGCACAGGGAATTCACTCGATCCTGAACCGGCTTCGGAGGGCCTGGATCTTTGGCGCGAGAGCATTTGCGAAGCCGCGCGTCACCTTAGGGAGCGTGGCCATGACGAGATCATCCTGATCGGCCAGGGCCTCGGCGCCTCGCTCGCCCTGCAGGCCTCGGCCTCCCTTGAAGGGCTTGCGGCCATGGCGCTGCTGGCGCCGGTGGTGTCCGGCCGTTCCTACCTGCGCGAGCTTTCGGTCTGGGCGAAGGTGGTCGATGACGGGCTGAACCTCGAGACCTCCGAGCGCCGCCCTGCGGAGCAGACCGCCATCGCCGGTCTTGTTATGCCAGCCGCGGCGGCAAAGGAGCTCTCACGGCTGAAACTCAGCACGATCAATGAGATAGGAAAAGTTCCTTATCTGCTTTTCGAACGTCCGGGTCAGCTGGGGAATGATGAGCTGGCCGAGCGGCTGGAGACAGCTCAGACGTCACTTCAACGCGATCCTTTCGCAGGCTATGACGCCCTTATCGCCGGCCCGATGAGCTCCCGGATCGGCGAAAGCGACATTGAAACCCTGGTCGGCTGGGTATCCAAGCAGACTTCAGAGTATGAAAAGTCTACACAAATCCGTGTGTTGAGCGGTTTTCCTCGCGCAGAAACCGAACTCCGGACTCCTGTCTTCTGCGAGACCGGCGTGTCCTTCGGGAATCATCATCGGCTGGCCGGCGTTCTGTGCGAGCCGCTTGCAGATCCTGCGGAGGTCTGCGTGCTCCTCTTCGGCTCGGCCTATGACCGTCATTCCGGCTGGGGCCGGCTCGCGACACTCACGGCGCGGCGGTTGGCCGCCGCCGGCATCGCATCGCTTCGGTTCGATTGCGCCAATGTCGGCGACAGCCCGCCGGCCGAGGGCGCGCCGGCCCAGGTTCTCTATGCGACCTCGCAGCTGGATGATGCACAGGCAGCGCTCACTTTCCTGGACGCACGCATCGGCCGACCGGTGGTCGGCGTCGGACGCTGCAGCGGCGCCTATCTCGCCTTTCGAACCGGGCTCGTGGATGACCGCCTGAAAAGTCTTGTTCTGGTCAATCCCTATGCCTTCGTGTGGGATGAACGCTATCCGCTTGATGGAACCATGCGCGCCCTGCCGCAGAGCCTTGCCAGCTATCGGCGCAAGCTGCTGAACCCGGCCATCATCGGCCGTGCCCTGCGCGGCGAAATGGATGTGGCGCAATCCTTGAAGAACCTCCTGGGGAAAGTGGCAGAACGGGCGGAACAGCAGTTGGCCTCCGCCATCGGTTTCTCCCTGCTGCGCCGGCAGGAGCAGAGGCAAGTGCGGGATGGCTTCAAACAGTATCAGGCGAGCGGGCGGCGGCTGAGCCTGGTCTATAGCCGCGGCGACGTCGGAACGGACCATCTCACCTATCATTTCGGTCCGGACGGGGAGAGGCTGGCAGGCCTCGGAAATGTGACCGTCACCTTCATCGAGGGCGCCGACCACAATCTCACGCCACAAGCGGCTCGCGACATCTACTTCGACACCATTCTGGCACGCGCGCGAGACCTGGAGAACGCCAAGCATTTCCGGTAGAAACAGGATCACCTGAAATGCTCTATATCTTTGTTTTTACGCAGTCCGGACACAAAAGCGGTGACGCACTCTTGCTGGACCTGCTCTAGGCCAGCACCCGCTTCAGCGCCGCTCGGGGCATTCCAGTCTTTGCAGAACCGTCTGCGCCTCCTCGCCAGTGAGAAGCGCAGGTGCGGCGGCGAAGGGCGGCTTGGTCTTGCCCGTCGCACTGGCCCGAGAGGCGCGGATCGGCATGGCATTGACTTGCAGGCAGCGACCCTCGGGGTCCAGATGCAGACGGACGGCAGCGCTGGTCCAGACATCCACGCCTTCGCGGTCATAGACGGCTGCGCGTCGGGTATGGAAGATGAAGTTGCCGAGGCCCGGCAATATGGCGCGATCGCGGTAGATGCGCATAGGCTGCAGAACCGGCGCCCCGGTCCCGATGACGACGTCCGCTCCGGCATCCACCAGGTCCTTCGTCAGCCTGTCATACCAGACCGGCGTGACCGTCCAGTCCGCGTCCCAATGGTGGCTGTGCAATGCCAGCACAACGATTTCGCCGCGTCCCTTGGCGCCCAGAATTTCCGCCTGTAGCCTCTCCCGATCGGTCGGGTCGACGTCCCATCGCGGCTGCAGTCGATCGCCGGGCAGGAAAACCGTACCGAAGGCTTCCAAGCCCTCCACCACCTCGCCGCTATAGCCGACCTTTTGCCGCGCCCGCAGACGGGCGGCATCGCCCAATGCCTCGTTCAGCGCCGACAGGCGTGCATAGTCGTCAGGCGGCAAGAGGATTTTCCGGCGCAGCCGCAAGGGCGCAATCCCCGCTCGATCCTGTCCTGCATAGACGATCTCCGGCTGCGGCCCGAGATCAACCGAGAGAAGCGCCACGGTCTGGGCGCCGATGGTGATCGGCGCCGCAGAACACGCGGCCGAGAGATCCATTCCGCTGCCGGCCAGCTGGATCTTGTGCGCCTTCATGGCCGCGTGACTGGCGGAAATGCCTGGCGGGCCCAGATCGAAGGCGTGGTTGTTGGCATGACTCATCGCCGTGAAATGCAAACCGGCCAGCGAGGCGATAACTTCCTTGTCGACCGCATGGACGGTCTTCGTCTTGGTCGGCCAGGCGCCGGGCGCCTGCACGACGCCTTCGAAATTGCCGATCGTCACGTCTGCTTTCAGAAAGTCCAGCAGGTCACCGGCCGCTGCTCCCGTAAGATCCAGCGGCTGGTGGATGAGAACCTGTCCCGTGACGGCTAGGGTCAGGTTCATCGGATCGCTGTATCCTGCTGTTCTGCCAGAGGTTTCAACTTCTGGATCTGAGCGCCTGGGAGGACCGGCAGGATCAGTCGTGACGGATGTGCGGCATCGACGAAGACGCTGTTGCGCGCCACCTGTTTTTCACGCCCGGTGCCTTCCGGGGCGTAGGTATTGGGATTGACGTCATATTTCGGGAAATTGGACGAGGAAATGTCGAGCCTGATGCGATGGCCCTTCTTGAAGATATTGGCCGTTGCGAATGGCTCGATGGTGATCTTGAAGATCTCGCCGGGAACCAGCGGTTCCGGCGTCTCGAAGGAGTTGCGATACCGGCAGCGGAAGATGCCGTCGGTCACGTTCAAGGCAAAGCCCGCGGGGTAGTCTTTGCTCGGCGGATAAACATCGACGAGCTTCGCGGTAAAATCTGTGTCCGGCGCGCTGGAAGCGACAAAAAGTTCGATGCTAATCGGCCCGACCACCGCCAGGTCTTCCGCCAGCGGCTCGCTTTCGAAGCACAGCACATCGGCGCGTGCGGAAAGCGGCAGTCCCGGCCTTGTGCAGCCAAAGAAGCGGTCCGCCTCGCGCTGATCGAAGCCACCGCCCTCAAAGATCGGCTGACCGCTTGTCAGCGAACCTCCGATGGTCGGAACCGGATTCGCTGGATCGTAATCATAGGTGAGGGCCTCAGCCTCTTCTGCCGGCCGCTCCTCTTTCAACCGTCCGCTCGCGTGGAGATGGAGCGAGCGATAATCGGTACCAGGAACAGGCCAATCAGATGCCTGGCACCAGAACCCGCCATGGTCGAGGCGACCCTCGGCCGTTTTCGTGCCGGATCCCGATCCCATCAGGAAGAAGCGCACGGAGGATTCCGTCACCCGGCTCTCACCCCTGTCTTCTGCCTTGTCTTCGACCTTGTTCTTCAGCCAGCGATCGAACCACCGCCGCCTGAAATCGAGCCAGCTCTCCGCCACGTGCCCGCCGATCGGCGCTTCACTGCCGAAGGAGATATCGCCGGCAAAGGTGCTGTTGCGATTGCCGTGCAGCCACGGCCCCATGATCAGCGAGAGCGGTCGCTCCGCATCGCCGGAGAGACCTTTGAAGTTGTCGAGGGTCGATTTGACATAGGCGTCGTACCAGCTGGACATCAGCACGATCGGCACCCGCGGAAAGGTCTTGTATGAGCCCTCCATATAGAGGCCTACCCGTCGCCAGCTGTCGTCAAACGTGCCGCTGCGCCACTGATCGAGAAGATAGGCCTCGTATTCGGGTGCCTCGCGGATTGGCGATACGCCTTCCCGCCACGGCAGGGCGGCGAACCAGGCGGTCAGATCTTCGGCCTCGATGGCGGCCTTGACGAGACCCGAGGCTGCCTCGCGGGCATTGTTATAGGCCCAGGTGACTTGCTTCAGCTCGAAAGCGCCACCCTGGCGGATGCCGCATTGATAGGCGTTCGAGAAGCCGCCGGAATCCATCACCATACAGGCAAGGCCCGGAGGATTGAGGCACGCCAGCGCGGCCTGTGTGTGGGCCGCATAGGACAGACCCATGGTGGCGAAACGGCCATCGGACCATTCCTGTTCAACCAGCCAGGCGGCAGTGTCATAACCATCCGCGGCCTCGGAGATATATTTGGAGAATTCGCCTTCCGATGCATAGCGGCCGCGGCAGTCCTGGTATACGACCACATAGCCGGCCCGGACAAAATAGCACGCCACTTCGTCCCGCCGCAAAGGCGTCGTCATCCCGACTTCGATTTCGGACCGCGACCTTTCCATCTTGCCATAGGGGGTCCGCTCTATGATGCTGGGCAGGCGTCCGGACAGGGCCCGGCCATTTTCTGCCGGACGGTAGATATCAGTCGCGAGGCGCACGCCATCGCGCATGGTCACCATCACATTGCGTTCCACGATCACGTCGTCGGCGATCGCTTCCCGTGCGGAAGACGCCAGCATATTCATCTCGAATGTCCTTAAAAGTCGAAGGTGAAAAGCGGACGCCGCAGGCGGCGTCCGCGTCGCGTCACTTTGCAAGCTTGGTCAGTGTGGCGCTGGTGTCTTCCGTCATATTGGCATCATAGGAGAGCGTGGCCTTGCCCGCCCAGTGAACCTTCTGCCAGAAGAGAGGGATGATCGGCATGTCTTCGAAGACATAGGCCGTCGCCTGCTGCAGAAGCTGAATGCGCTTCTCGCTGTCGAATTCGGCCATTGCCTCCTGCATCATCTTGTCGAAGGTCGGATCGCTGTACCTCACGCGGTTGAAGGATCCCGTGCCCCCCTCTTTGTTATAGGTCATCAGCAGATTGCGAAGGCCCGTTGCGGAGGTCGGCGTGGAATTGCCGAGCGAGAAGATGAAGGCGCTGAATTCCTGCCCGGAAGCCGCCTTGGTGTAGACATTGTAGGGCTGCGCCACGACGCCGTTCACCTTCAGGCCACCGCGGGCAAACATCTGGCCAAGCGCCTGAGCGGTCTCGGCATCGCCGGGAAAGCGGTCATTGGACGTATGCAGCGTCAGGCCGAAGCCATCGGCGTAGCCGGCCTCCTGCAGAAGCGTCTTGGCATGGTCGGGCGCATAGGCCGGGGCCTTGATCGCCGGATCATTGCCGGCAACGCCGTCCGGCACCAGCTGGCCGGCCGGCTCGCCGGACCCGTCCAGGATGCGATCGACGATCAGCTGGCGGTTGATCATTTCCGACAAGGCGGTGCGGACCTTGCGATCCTTCAGCGGGTTCTTGTCGAGAGGCTTGCCGGCCTTGTCGGTCACGAAGGGGCTCTTGTCGCGCGATGCGTCGATCGCGAGATAAATAAGACGTGCCGAGGGAATGGAAAACACCTTGAGCTCGGACATGGACGAGAGCGTCTTCACGTCTCCCGGCGGGACCGCGTCGATCAGATCCACGGCACCCGAGCGCAAAGCGGCGACGCGGGAGGCATCATTCGAAATGAACTTGATGGTGACATTGTCGAAGTCCTGCTGGCGTCCCCAGAAGGCCGTATTGCGGGTCAGGGACAGGTTGTCGCCCGGTGTCCAGGACTTGAACTTGTAGGCCCCGGTACCGATCGCTGCCTTGCCGCTGTTGAAGTCCTCGATCGTCGCGTTTTCGGCGGCCTTCTTGCTGACGATATAGACAAAGCCGACCTGCTCGATGAAGTCCGGCGTCGGCTGCTTTGTCTTGAACTCGATCGTCAGGTCGTCCAGCGCCTTCATGCTGTCGATGGACGCGACATTGCCGGAAAAGGGCGCGGGGCTGTTGGGGATATTCTTCGCCCGCGTCAGCGAAAAGATGACGTCCTCTGCCGTCATCGCAGATCCGTCATGGAACTTGACGCCCTCGCGCAGCTTCACGTGCCAGGTCAGTGGGTCGATATTGTCCCAGGACATGGCCAGCGCTGGATGGATGCCGATGGTCGTATCGGTCTCCAGCAGGCGGTCGAAGATCTGCATCGCGACGTTCTGATTGTTGCCGGTGCGGGAGAATTGCGGGTCGATCGAGGACGGCTCGGTCGCGCTGCCGATCGTCAGATCGGCCGCCTGTGCCAGTGGCACAACCCATAATGTGCTGGCCATTGCAGCAGCAAAAAAACTCTTACGGAACATGGTTCTCTTCCTCTCTCGGTTTAACTGACGGTCTGCGCCGTTTCGGTTCTGGTCGCCGAAGTGTCGGCATCGTGAAGGTGGCAGGCACTGGCCTGGCCGGGGCTGGTTTCGCGAAGAAGTGGCCGCTCGACGCGGCAACGGTCGAAGGCGAAGGGACAGCGCGGATGGAAGTGGCAGCCGGGCGGCGGATGGAGCGGCGAGGGGATCTCCCCCCGTACGGGCGTGAAATCACGCCGCCGATCCGAAACGCTCGGCAATTCGCGGACGAGGGCCTGCGTGTAGGGATGCTGCGGATTGGCAAATAATTCGTCGGGCGTTCCGGTCTCCACGACGCGGCCGAGATACATGACCACGACCCGGTCGCAAATGTGCTTCACCACGCCGAGATCATGGCTGATGAAGAGGTAGGTCAGTCCGAATTCGCTGCGAAGATCCATGAACAGGTTGAGGATCTGCGCCTGGATCGAAACGTCGAGGGCAGCAACGGATTCGTCGCACACGATCAGTTCCGGTTTGACGGCGAGAGCCCGGGCAATGCCGATGCGCTGCCGCTGCCCGCCGGAAAACTGATGCGGGTAGCGATCGAGATAGGACGGATCGAGGCCCACACGTTGCGCCAGTTCGCCGACATAGGACCGCAACTGGTTGCGCGCCACGAGCCCGTGCACCAGGGGCGCCTCGCCGATAATATCGATGACGCGCTTGCGGGGATTGAGCGTCGACATCGGATCCTGGAAGATCATCTGTGCCGCAAGGCGGGCGCGTCGCTTGTCGGCACCCTTCAGCTCGGACAGAGCCCGGCCTTTCCAGGAGACCGTGCCCTCGCTCGTCGGCATGATGCCGGCCATCATGCGGCCGAGCGTCGATTTTCCGCAGCCGGATTCGCCGACAAGGCCGACGACTTCGCCGCTTTTCACGGCGAGGTTTACGTCATCGACCGCATGCACGGTCTTCTGCGAAATCTTTGCCCCGAAGACGCGCGCCAGTCTTTCGGCATAATCGAGTTCGCGGGTGAAGCGCCGGCTGACATTGCGTGCTTCGATTAGAGTGTCGGTCATCAGGCGGCCTCCCCCTGGAAAGGATGAAAGCAGCGCCACTCGCGCAGATCCGCCCGATCAAGCCGCGGGTCTTCGCAGCAGACGGCGGTGGCTCGCGGACAGCGATCCCGGAACGAGCAGCCGGAGGGGCGTGCGAGCGGGTTGGGCGCCATGCCGGGAATGGGACGCAGGGCCTCGCCGCGCGGCACGGCTGACGGGATAGCCTGCATCAGCCCCAGCGTGTAGGGATGGGCCGGCTTGGCAAGCACATCGTCCACCGGTCCTGCCTCGACGATGCGGCCGGCATACATGACCATCACACGATCGGCGAGCGCGGCAACCACGCCGAGATCATGGCTGATCCAGACCAGAGCCATGGAAAACTCCCGCGCCAGCCGCTTGATCTCGAAGAGGATCTGCGACTGGATCGTCACGTCCAGCGCCGTCGTGGGTTCATCGGCGATGATCAGGTCCGGCCGGTGCAGAAGGGCGATCGCGATGGCGACACGCTGGCGCATGCCGCCGGAAAACTGGTGCGGATAGGCATCCAGTCGCTCTTCAGGCGAGGGGATGCCGACAAGGCCCAGCGCATCGCGCGACCTTTCGCGGGCCTCCTGCCGGCTCACCCGGTCATGCGCCTGCACCGCCTCCACCATCTGTGTCCCGATCGAAAGGACGGGATTGAGCGTCATCATCGGGTCCTGGAAGATCATTGCGATGCGCTTGCCGCGAATGGCGCGCATGGCCTTTTGCGGCAGGCCCGTCAATTCCTCGCCCTGAAAGCGGATGCTGCCGGAGACGACGCGGCCTGGCGGATCCACAAGCCCGAGCACGGAGAAGCCGGTGATCGATTTGCCTGAGCCGGACTCGCCCACGAGGCCGACGATTTCGCGCTGTCCGACGCTGAAGGTAACGCCGTCGACGGCTTTGACTATTCCCCGCCGGGTTGAAAAATGCGTTGAGAGATCGGTCACTTCAAGAACGGGCTGAACCATGGAGCTCACCTTTCTCCCAGCCGGGGATTGAGGATTTCGCGGCAGCGGTCTCCTGTAATGTTGATGGAAAAAACCAGCACGAGCAGAAGAAGCCCCGGATAGACGCTGATCCAGTATTCTCCCGACATCAGAACCTGGTAGCCATTGGCGATCAGCAGGCCGAGGGAAGGCTCGGTGATAGGCAGGCCGATCCCGAGGAAGGAGAGCGTGGCTTCTGCCGAAATTGCATTGGCCACCTGTAACATGCCGATGACGATCAGCGGCGGCAGACAGTTCGGCAGAAGATGGCCGAACAGGATGCGGGGCGTGCTGATCCCCAGCGTGACAGCGGCCTCCACATAATCCTTGTTCTTCTCCACCAGCGCCGCGCTGCGGGCGGAGCGCGCAAAGGTGGCCCATTGAACAAGAACGAGCGCGAAAATGACTTTCCAGAGACCCTGGCCGAGCAGGGCAAGCAGCATCAGGGCGACGAGTATCGTGGGAAGGCCCAGCATCAGGTCGACGATGCGCATGATGAAGGCGTCGATGCGGCCGCCGTAATAGGCAGCGACGAGGCCGAGAACCGTGCCGATCACGAGCGCGACCACGCCGGAAAAGACGCCGACGCCAATGCTCGTGCGCAAGCCATAGATCATTGCCGAGAGCATGTCGCGGCCTTGCCCGTCTGTTCCGAGCCAGTAGACCATGCCGTCCATGCTTTCCGAACCGGGCGGCAGCTTGGAATCCAGAATATCCAGCACCGCCAGGTCATAGGGGTTCTGCGGCGTGATCCAGGGT
The DNA here is from genome assembly GCF_030435705.1 of Rhizobium sp. SSA_523. Lineage (NCBI taxonomy): Bacteria > Pseudomonadati > Pseudomonadota > Alphaproteobacteria > Hyphomicrobiales > Rhizobiaceae > Affinirhizobium > Affinirhizobium gouqiense. The sequence continues at coordinate 645,904 of NZ_CP129381.1, read as the reverse complement.
CCGACGAGCGCGGCCACCAGGAGCAGAAGACAGATCGACGCGCCGATCAGAGCCTTGGGACTGGTTGCAATTCCTCGCAGGAGCCGGCCGGCCAGCGTTTCCTCGCGCAGGATCGATGAAACGACACTCATGACTGACCTCCCAGGCGAACGCGGGGATCGATCAGCGAATAGAGGATATCGACGATGAAATTGATCACGATGAACAGGCTGACGATGACGAGCAGGTAGGCAACGACAACGGGCCGGTCGAGCCGCATGATGGAATCGATCAAAAGTTTGCCGATGCCCGGCCAGGCGAAGATGGTTTCCGTGACCACGGCAAAGGCGAGCATGCTGCCAAGCTCCATGCCGACGACGGTGATCAGCGGGATGAGAATGTTCTTCAGCACGTGGACGAAGACGATCCGGCGCTCAGACACCCCCTTGGCGCGGGCGAACTTGACGAAATCCAGGGGCATCGTCTCGCGCACGCCCGTTCGGGTCAGGCGGATCACCAGCGACAGCTTGAACAGACAGAGGTTGACGGCCGGGAGGACCAGATGCGCAAGACCGTCCAGCGTGAAGAAGCTCGACTGTATGCCGAGGAAAGAGCCGAGTTCGCCCCGGCCGGTGGAGGGTAGCCAGCCCAGCCAGACGGAAAATATCATGATCAACATCATGCCCTGCCAGAAGCTGGGCAGCGAGAAGCCGAGGATCGAACCTGTCATGATCGCTTCGTCGGTGGCGCTGTTCGGCTTGAGACCGGAGATGAGACCGAGCGGTATGCCGATCACCAGGGCAATCACCAGGGCCGTGAGCGTCAGTTCAAGCGTTGCGGGCAGGCGCTCCAGGATCAGCTGGATGGTGGGACGGTTGAAGACGAAGGAGCGGCCAAGATCGCCATGCAGAGCGTTCCAGATGAATGTCAGGAACTGCTGCCAGAGTGGCTGGTCCAGCCCCAGAGATGCAATGACCTGAGCCCGTTCGGCCGGGCTGGCATCCGGGGAGATCAGCATCTCGATGGGATCGCCGATCGCATAGACGCCGAGGAAGACGACGAGGGCGGTCACCAGCAGAACAGCCACGCTCTGCATGAGCCGGCGGATGATGAAGACGCTCACGTCCTCAAATCCCGGGCAGGTGGAAAGGACAGTCGAAAACCATTGTTGGAACCCCTTTTTTGATTTTTTTGATGCGTGAACGATAGCGGTCTTGAAACGACCCGCAATCTTATGAGGAGACGGCATCACCCTATGCGTTTTTGCGCTGACGGTCGCGAGTGATGAGTGCTTGCCTTACGCGGCGATCCGCCAGTGGAATGAATTTGACATTTGTCTCCCGCCTGCGGCACTCTCCCAGAGCAAATGTCAAATCGGAAATTCCACTAGAATCATATGGTTGCTAGTGGTTCTCTTGATTTCGACATTTGCGCTTGAGGGTGCTGCGAATGGACGCAAATGTCGGAACCGAACCACTAGGATCGACTCATGAATTTCAAGCAGCTCGAAATCTTCAAGACCATCATGGATACCGGCTCGACGATTTCGGCGGCTTCCCAGCTTGGCCTGTCGCAATCGGCCATCAGCCGTCAACTGGCCGCGCTGGAAGAGGAAATCGGACGCGAACTGTTCCTGCGTGAAAAGGGACGCCTGAAACCCAAGCCCGAGGCCTATCTACTGGTCGGCGAGATCGACGAAGTCTCGCAGAGCATGGCGAAACTGCGCACCAAGATCGGCGATCTCCGCACCGGCATCTTCGGCGAGGCGCTTATCCGCGTCGCCTTTCCCCACAGCCTGGCCACGACAATGCTGCCGCCATTGGTGGCGCGCTTCAAAAAGGATCATCCGCGGGTAACGGTGGAGATCCTCAGCGGTCCCTATGATGCGATCGAGCGGATGGTGCGCGGGCGCGTCGCGGAGATCGGCTTTGTCCGCCTGCCGCCGGAAGAGCCCGGCTTTCAGGCAACGCCGCTCTATTCCAGTGGCACGACCTGCGTCATGCCGATCGGACATCCGCTCGCCGGCAAGGACGCCATCGACGTCAACGATCTGGCGCGCAACGACCTCATCCTGCTCGGACGCCAAAGGATCAACCGCAATGAACTGGAGCACGAATTGCGGCGGATGGTGCCGAGCTATCGGTGCAGTCTGGAGGTTCATTCCGTCGAGACCGCCTGCGTCTGCGCTGCGCACGGACTGGGCGTGGCCATTGTGCCGACGCTGATCGCCTCCTTCTTCGTCAGCGATCAGCTGATCATGCGGCCTTTCGTATCCGCCAAGCAGGCGGATTACGGCATCATCACCAAGGCTGATGCCGCTCTGTCCTGGAGCTGCGAGGCCTTTGTCGAGCTGATGCGGCGCCAGGCCGAAACCGCTTCGCAGGTATGACGCAAGACCCTGCCGCTCTTGCCCGGATGAGGTGGGAGAATTGCGGCGGATGCGCTCGGCAGTTCAGGCAAGGTGGCGCCTGAACCACTCAATGGTGCGGTCCCAGGCCAATTTCGCCGCCGCTTCGTCGTAACGCGGCGTCGAGTCATTGTGGAATCCGTGGTTCACGCCCGGATAGATATACGCCTCATAGGTCTTGCCGTTTGCTTTGAGAGCGGCCTCATAAGCGGGCCAGCCCTCGTTGATGCGCGTATCCAGTTCCGCATAGTGTATGAGAAGCGGGGCCTTGATGCGCTCCACATCCTCCGCCCGTGGCTGGCGGCCGTAAAAGGGCACGGCCGCGCCGAGCTCCGGATAGGCGACCGCCGCGGCATTGGCAACGCCGCCGCCATAGCAGAAACCGGTAATGCCGGTCTTCCCGGTGGAGGCCTCGTGGTTCATCATGAATTCGACGGCGGCGAAGAAATCATTCATCAGCTTCTGCGGATCAACCGTCGACTGCAATTCGCGACCTTTCTCGTCATTGCCGGGATAGCCGCCGACGGAGGACAGGCCGTCCGGCGCCAGCGCAATAAAGCCGGCTTTGGCCACGCGGCGCGCGACGTCTTCGATATAGGGGTTCAGGCCGCGGTTCTCGTGCACCACCACCACCGCCGGCGCCTTGCCCTGCAGCTTTGCCGGACGGACGAAATAGCCGCGCACTTCGCCATGGCCTTTCGGCGACGGGTAGGTGATGTAATCTGCCGTGATGTCGGGATCGGTGAACGCTACTTGCTGTGCCAGGGCATAATCTGGGGAGAGTGCTGCAACGAGGGTGGCGGCCGTCATGCCGCCGACGGCGAATTTCGCGGCCCGATCCAGGAATTCGCGTTTGGTTATCTTTCCATGCGCGTAGAAATCATAAAGATCGAGAAGCTCTTGCGGAAAGTCCTTGGCTGTCATCCGTGTCATGCTGTTCCCTCCGTGCGTCATGCATCCCGTGCATGTAAGCATATTCTTCTACAGCGTGCCGCTACGAGATGAGGGGCAATGGGGCTGAGGCCTTCACGTTCGCGTCAGCAGGCAGCGCAGGCTCTTTCTGTGCATGCCCCGCAAGATTTCAGAGAAATCGGAACCTGATCCATCCTCTGGCATTCTGCACTGAAGTTGAATTCAGGGAGCGCATTATGAGAGTGGTTCTTCTCGTCCTCGGCGGCTTGTCCCTTGCCGTCGTCATGTTCGTCGGCGGGGTCGTCACCGCCTTCGCATTCTTTTCCGCCGGCGGGGAGACAAGGCATCTGACCAGTTCGGCCGATCTGTGGACCAATCATCCGGTTCGGGTGGACCGTTCGGAAGAGGGGCTTGAACGGGTGGCGGGCCTGGTTGCCGAGGCAAAGGCCGACACGCCGCCGCCGCCAGCGAACACGATCGACGATACCGTCACCGGTTCGGTTGCGCCGGATCTCACGCCTTCCACCGAGGAGCCGCAACTGAGCGAGGCCCATCTCGACTGGTGTTCGTCGCGCTATCGCTCCTACCGTCCTCGCGATAATTCCTACACGCCCTTCAGCGGCGGCCGCCGGGAATGCGTGTCGCCCTTCACCCCGCCGTCCAGCGAAACCGTTGCCGCGACCGGCACGGATGCCATGTCGCCGCCGCCGAGTGGCGAAGACAGTTTCGTCGAAGAGGCAAGCGATCCGGCCATGGCCGGCGCGACGGAGACTGCAATGGCCGGCGAGGTTACAGACTATGCCCGCTCCGAGCATGTCCAGTCCTGTTTTGCCCGCTACAGATCCTATCGGGTCGACGACAATACCTACCAGCCCTTCGGTGGTGGCCCGCGTCGCCAGTGCGAGTAATCGACTGGGAGTAGTGCAGCTTCAAGTCGAGACGGAGACGCGTGCGCGACGCCCTGTCGAGACTTTGGCAAGAGGGGCGCCGCGCGGGTCGGCGGTGGTTGACCCGCGCGGCAGGTCGGAGCCTTCCGTCCATCGCGGCAGACGATGCGGCGGTTCCGGCCGAAGGAGGCAGATCGTTACTCCGCTGGAGAGAGAGCGGGAGCTGCCTCCGATTCGTGGCGGGCAAGCGGCCGGCCTCCGGTCAGCTGGCGGGCCAGCATGTAGAAGACCGGTGTCATGAAGATCCCGAACAGGGTCACGCCGATCATTCCCGAGAACACCGCCACACCCATGGCGGACCGCATCTCGGCACCCGCGCCGGTCGAGATGACGAGAGGAACGACACCCATGATGAAGGCCATCGAGGTCATCAGAATGGGACGCAGGCGCAGCCGGCTCGCCTCCACGGCCGCCTGGAAAGGCGTCCGTCCTTCGAATTCGAGTTCCCGGGCAAACTCCACGATCAGGATCGCATTCTTGGCCGATAGTCCCACAAGGACCACAAGTCCGATCTGGGTGAAGATGTTGTTGTCTCCGCCCGTCAGCCAGACACCGGCAAGCGCCGCAAGAACGCCCATCGGCACGATCATGATGATCGCCAAGGGAAGGGTGAGGCTCTCATACTGCGCGGCCAGGACGAGATAGACCAGAAGCAGCGCCAGCGGAAAGACGATCAGGCTCGAATTGCCGGCGAGGATCTGCTGGTAGGTCAGATCGGTCCATTCGTAATCTATGCCGGAGGGCAGCGTCTCCTGCAGGATTCGCTCCATGGCAGCCTGGGCCTGACCGGACGAGAAACCGGGCGCCGGTGCGGCATTGATATCGGCCGACAGGAAGCCATTGTAGCGCGTCGTCCGTTCCGGCCCGGCCGTTTCCTCCACCTTCAGCAGCGCCGAAAGCGGGATCATCTCGCCGCTCTGGGAGCGAACCTCCAGGCGTCCGATATCGTCTGCTTGCGCACGGAACTTGGCGTCTGCCTGAACACGAACGCTGTAGGTCCGCCCGAAGGCATTGAAGTCATTCACATAGAGGGAGCCGAGATAGATCTGCAGGGTCTCGAAGACATCGGTCACCGATACGCCAAGCTGTTCTGCCTTGGTTCTATCCAGGTCTGCATAGAGTTGCGGCACATTGATCTGATAGCTTGAGAAGATGCCCGCCAGCTCCGGCGTCTGGTAAGCCTTCCCGATGACGGCCTTCGTCGCCTCGTCGAGTGCCTGATAGCCGAAACCGGAGCGATCTTCGATCTGCAGCTTGAAGCCGCCTGTCGTTCCCAGGCCGTTGACCGGCGGCGGCGAGAAGATGGCGATGAAGGCGCCTTGAATGCCGGCGAATTGCTGGTTAAGCGAAAGGGCGATGCTGTCGCCGGAAAGCTCCTTCGTCTTGCGGTTTTCGAATTCGTCCAGCACGGCAAAGACCACGCCGGCATTGGAGCCGTTGGTGAAGCCGTTGATGTTGAGGCCGGGGAAGGCGATGGCATGCTTGACGCCCGGCTGCTTGAGGGCGATCTCGCTCATCTGCTTGATGACTTCTTCCGTGCGGTTCAGCGAGGCACCATCGGGCAGCTGGGCAAAGCCCACGAGATACTGCTTGTCCTGGCTGGGCACGAAGCCCCCCGGCACGGCATTGAACATGGTGTAAGTCAGGCCGACCAGCGCAAGATAGATGATCATCACCAGGCTCTTGCGCGACAAAAGCCCGCCCACCGTCCGGCCATAGCCATTCGATGCCGCACCGAAGGCGCGGTTGAAGCCACGGAAGAACCAGCCGAACAGCGTATCCATGATGCGGGTGAGGCGATCCTTCGGCGCATGATGATCCTTCAGGAGAAGGGCCGCCAGGGCCGGCGACAGCGTGAGCGAGTTGATCGCCGAGATCACCGTCGAAATGGCGATGGTCAGGGCGAACTGCCGGTAGAACTGGCCGGACAGGCCGGAGATGAAGGCAAGCGGCACGAAGACGGCGACCAGCACCAGAGCGATCGCAATGATCGGCCCGGACACTTCTCTCATCGCGCGATAGGTGGCTTCCCGCGGCGTATAGCCGTTCTCAATGTTGCGTTCGACATTCTCGACGACCACGATCGCATCATCCACCACGATGCCGATGGCCAGCACGAGGCCGAAGAGCGTGAGTGCATTGACGGAAAAGCCGAACATATACATGACGGCAAACGTACCGATGACCGAGACCGGCACGGCAATCAGCGGAATGATCGAGGCGCGCCATGTCTGCAGGAAGACGATCACGACGAGGACCACCAGTGCGACGGCTTCGAGCAGGGTGTCGATGACCTTCTCGATCGAGGCACGCACGAATTCGGTGGTGTCGTAGACGATTTCGTAGCGGACGCCTTCCGGCATGGCCTTTTGCAGTTCATCCATCGTGGCGCGCACATTGTCGGCAATCTCGATGGAATTCGAGCCCGGCGCCTGAAGCACCGGAATGGCAACGGCCGGCTCGCCGTCCAGCAGTGACCGCAGCGTATAGTCGGCGGCGCCGAGCTCGATACGCGCGACATCGCGCAGGCGGGTGATCTCGCCATTCGAACCGGTCTTGACGATGATATTGCCGAATTCCTCCGGCGTCTGCAATCGACCCTGGGCGTTCACGTTAAGCTGCAGATCGACGCCCGGCAGGCTCGGCGAGGCGCCGATAATGCCGGCAGCCGCCTGCACATTCTGGCCCCGCACCGCATTGGTGATGTCGCTGGCGGCCAGCGAATGCTCCGCCGCCTTCTGCGGATCGATCCAGATACGCATCGAATAGTCGCCCGACCCGAAGACCTGGACCTGGCCGACGCCTTCGATGCGGGCCAGACGATCCTTGATGTTGAGGGTCGCATAGTTGCGCAGATAGGTCAGGTCGTAGCGATCCGTGCTCGAGACGAGGTTGACGACCATGATGAAGTCGGGCGAGCTTTTCACCGTGGTGATGCCCAGCGCCCGAACTTCCGTCGGCAGCCGGGGCTCGGCCTGAGAGACGCGGTTCTGCACAAGCTGCTGCGCCTTGTCGGGATCGGTCCCGAGCTTGAACGTCACGGTCAGTGTCAGAACGCCGTCGGAGGTCGCCTGGCTGGACATGTAGAGCATGTCCTCGACGCCGTTGATCTGCTCTTCGAGCGGCGTCGCCACCGTCTGGGCAATGACCGTCGGATTGGCGCCGGGATAAGTGGCCCGCACGACGACCGAGGGCGGCACGACTTCCGGATATTCCGAAATCGGCAGGGCCCGCATGCCAAGCAGGCCGGCCACGACGATCAACACCGACAAGACTGCGGCAAAGACCGGCCTGTCGATGAAAAATCTTGAGATGTTCATGGTGGTACCCTCTCTCCAGGGTGTTAGAGGCAAGCCCGGTCACGCACCCCGCGCGCAATGCGCCGCGGGGCGGGATCCAGGTCGATGGTTGAAGTTGCGCCCGGCCTGCCGCCGGGCGGTCTGCCTATTTCGCGGCGAGTTCGGCCTGCGTCTCGGGCGTAACGAGCGAGCCGGGCCGGATGCGCTGCAAGCCGCTCACCACGATCCGGTCGCCGGTCGCCAGGCCTTCTTCGACAACGCGCATGCCATCCACCGCGGCGCCGAGCTGGACGGGCCGGTAGGTGACGGTGTTGGCGCTGTCGACGACGAAGACGAACTTCTTGTCCTGGTCCGTTCCGACGGCCTTCTCGCTGATCAGCAGCCGGGACTCCGGCTTTGGCTGGCCGAGCCGCACGCGAACGAATTGTCCGGCGATCAGCCGGCCATCGGGATTGGGCAGTTCGGCCCGAACGCGAATGGTACCGCTCGCGGTATTGACCTCGTTGTCGATGAGCTGCATGTGGCCGGTGATCGCCGGCGCTCTCGCGTCGAGCGTTCTCACTTCGACCGGGACGCTGCTGATCGTCGGCACGCCATCCTTGGTCTGAACCTCGGAGAGGATGCGCGCGATGAGCTCCTCGCTCGCGTCGAAGCTGGCATAGATCGGATTGATGGAGACGATCGTTGTCAGCGGGGTGGAGGAGGCGCCCTCGGCCACCAGGTTTCCGAGCGTGACGTCGATCTTGCCTACCCGGCCCGAGATCGGCGCCCGGATATCGGTATAGCCAAGATTCAGTTCCGCAACCGTCAGGGCCGCTTCGGCGGACTGGAGGCTTGCCGCCGCATCCCGCTGATTGCTCCGGCGCTGCGCCAGCTCGCTTTCGGAGATTGTTTTCTTGCTGGCAAGCGATTCGCCGCGCTCGAGTTCAATGACCGCGAGATCAAGCTTGGCCCGTGCCGAGGCGACAAGCCCCTGTGCCTCGCGGACGGCTGCCTCATAGGGCTTGGGATCGATCTTGAACAAGATGTCACCTTCACGCACCAGGCCACCCTCGCGGAAATGCACCGACTGGATGGCGCCCGACACACGCGGGCGCAACTCAACCCGGTCGATCGCCTGCAGCCGGCCGGAAAATTCCTGCCAGCTGGTGAAGCTGCGCGGCTCGACGGAGGCGACCGTAACGGGTACGGCCGGTGCCTGCGCGGCCGCACTCGCTGCTGCCGCATTGGCGCCCTGCGGCAGTTGCAGATAGATGGCTGCGCCTGAAATGAGGGCAGCAGTGCTAAGTCCGGCGCCCCAAAGGGCCCAGTTTGCCAGTTTCGATGTCATTGTGTTCTCCTTGGCGGCTCGCCGCCGAATAGTCTCAAAAGGTCTTGAACCAGGCAGAGGCTGACGAGGAAAAACGCTGGCCTCGGCGGTGCGCTGTCACGGCCGAAAACGAGGTCTTCCTGTCTGGGTGGTGGCCTGACAGTTCGTCCGGCCTCACTTGGTCATCGGCAATTCACTAGTTTGCACATAAGGGTCTCCTTCGACCGTCAGTGAGAGTGCATGCGAAACCGCCTTGGGTACGGGTCCGTCACTGCACCGTTTCGACAAATGTATTGAACTCATTACACAGGGCCGGAAGCCAGGCGCCTGTCCCTTCGCGGTAGATGCTGGTCCATCCCGCCTCCGCGGCAAAGACGTAATTGCGAACCTCGACCCCGCATGTCTTCAACCGGCTGGAATAGCCCATTACCTCATCGCGCAGCGGATCATCCTCGGAGGTGACCAGCAGGGCGGGCGGCAGGTTTGCCAATCTCGAACAGAGGCAGGGCGCGGCATAAGGGTGCTGGAGAAAGGAGCCGAGATAGTGGCTCCAGCCATCCGACCAGGCCTCGCGCATGCCCAATGCATCGGCGCTGCGAAAGGAAACCGTCGCCATCTGCGGATCGATCATCGGCGAAAAGAGCATTTGGCCGCTCAACTTGCCGGGCAGAAGGTCGCGGGCCTTCAGCGCGACGCCGGCGGCGATGTTGCCACCGGCCTCATCGCCGGCGACGAATAGCGGCGACTTGGCATTGGCCACTTCGCTGCGGCGGTGAGACAGATAGGCCAAGGCTTCGAAGGCACATTCCATGGCCTGCGGGAAGACATTGCGCGATGCCTTGGTATAATCCGCTTCCAGCACCACGGCTCCCGCCTGTGCCAGGGCCTTGGCGATGGGCCGCTCGGTCTCGCCGCGGTCGCGGTCCAGGAAGGCGCGCCCGCGAAGGTAGAGGACAATCGGCGGAACCCGCTTGACGCCGGCGCTCTCATAGCGACGCAGGGGAACGGAGGGCTTTGCCGCTCCGATCGCGTCGATAGTGTCCCACTGTGTCATGATCGTCTTATCCAAACACTTGCTGTTGCAACAGCTCCAGCTCTTGTGCAAATATTATTATACAGTCATATCCACACAAGCCGGCCGGATATGGCAACACTATTCCATATTGGCCAACAATCGGCTGTCGCTGGAGCAAGCATGGATCAGCTATCGGCAATGCGTGTCTTCGTGCGCGTCGTGGAAACCGGAAACTTCACACGGGCGGCCACGGCGCTCGGAATGCCGAAGGCGACGGTCACCAATATGGTGCAGTCCCTGGAGGCGCATCTCAGGACAACACTTCTCAACCGCACGACCCGGCGTGTCATGGTGACGACGGATGGTGCCCTCTATTACGAGCGCGCAATCCAGATCCTGTCGGAAATCGAGGAGCTGGACGGCTCCATGTCGAATTCGCAGGCCCAGCCTTCGGGCCGGCTGCGGGTCGAAATGGCCGGTGCCTTTGCCGACCTTCTGGTGATCCCCAACCTCTGTGATTTCTATCAGCGTTACCCGCAGATCCAGCTCGATATCGGCGTCGGTGACCGACTCGTGGATTACATCGCCGAAAACGTCGACTGCGCCTTGCGCGGCGGTACTCCCACAGACCAGTCGCTGGTGGCCCGTAAAGTCGGGGAGCTCAGGATGCGCGCCTATGCATCGCCCTTCTACCTCCGGAATTTTGGCGAGCCGACGCATCCCCGGGAAATTGCAGCCGATCATTTCGCGGTCGGCTATTTGAACGCCTCGGCCGGCCGTGTCCTTACCATGGAGTTCTGCCGCGGTGAGGAGGTCGTCGAGGTGGATCCGCGCTATATCGTCTCCGTCAACGATGCGCGCTCTTACGTCAATGCCATCCAGTCGGGGATCGGCATTGGCCAGACCCCGGCCTTCATGGCGGCCGATGCGGTGGCTCGCGGGCAATTGGTGGAGATCCTGACGGATTGGGAGTGCGAGAAACTGCCGCTCTATATCGTCTATCCCCAGACGCGCCATCTCAGCAACAAGGTCCGTGTCTTTGTCGATTGGCTGGCCAAGCTTGTTCAGGGATTGCGGGATGGCGAGGATCTGCCGAAACCCGTCGCCCCCGTCAAACTTCCCGCCTGAGGAGCAAAGAGAACCGTTTGCTCGTGCTCCCAAGGACCGCCTTTATAGGTCCTGAGATCCACGCCTTCCACGTGGATCACTGTCGGCTTGAGGCCCGCCGAGAGGCATTCATAGGTTTCGTTGGCCACCAGGCGCGTCACCTTGTTCTGAATGGTGATATGCGCCTGCCATTTCTGCATGTCCTGCCCGCCCAGCCACGGCGCAAAGGCTTTTCGCAACTCGGCACGCAGGCCCTCTAACTCCACGCTTTCGATGACGAAGGCAACACCGCCGCCCAGGTGCCGCAGCCCTGTCACTGGCGCCTCGAAGGCGTGTCTTGCGCCTGCCGCCGCCGCGATCAGATCGCGGACCTGATGCCGGTATTCGCCCGGCAGGCGATGGAACATGGTCAGATGCGCGGGCAGCACCACCCGATCGCGCGGGAAGTGCCTCTGCCGCAGCTGATCGAACGGCGCAAGATCGGCCTCGGCGATGCGGGCGGTCAGGATGAGCGGCTGAAGCGTCTTCACGGGCACGAGATCCTGTTGCGGAAGCGCCGTCACAGGCGTTGGTATGGAATTCACGTTGAACCTGCATCGGCACGCTCTCCGAGCAAATGTAGATTTCCGAAACTCGACTGGAGTGAGATGGTTGCTAGTGGTTCTGGTGGTTGCGACATTTGCTCGTGGGGGTGCCGCGACCGGATGCAAATGTCGCAATCGAACCACTGGCCTCCTCCTTGCCGCCGGGCAAAGCCGCGAACCACTCGGCATAAGGGCTGTTGCGGACCAGATGCCGGTTGTAGTCCGGCGAACCATCCTCCCACCATACGGGCCCGCGTTCTCCCAGCGACACCTTGGCCGCATCGACCCGCCGGCGGGCAGCGGCCAAGAGATCGCGCGCCTTTGCCACGTCCGCTTCGGCGCCACTCCTGATTTTTTGCTTTGCATCGCGGACGGCCCGGCGGGCAGACATGAGCTCTTTTACAAGGCGCTCCACTGTCGGCTGATCGAGCCGAGGATCGCTCTTGCGCCAGAGACGGGATTTGACGACGAAATAGCGTCCATCGGGCGTCACGGGATAGGTCTTGGCCAAGCGGCGCCTCACAAAAGCGTTCGTTGAGCAGGTTCGGGAGGCGAGGGGGCGTCACCCGGCGCCCTGCGCGACAGTTCCGTCTGTGCGCTGAAGCGGATGTCGGCATCGCGATCCTGCGCTGCCTCCTGCAGCGCCTGCAGGCTTAGCCGGTCCCAAGCCTTTCCACGATCCGGCCCCGCTGGGACACGGGGGAGAAGGCCGGGTTCGCGGCTCCAGGCGAGAAGCTGTTCAAGCGAGGCGGCGTTCAGCAGATCGCGCAGATGATGTGCCGTGACATAGGCGTCGGGCATGGCCCTATGCGCAGGCAGCCCGATCTCGTGGACGAGGCCCTCCGGCATGCGTTGATAGCGGAGCATCTGGTTGGAGAAACGGGGCAGGTCCGGCCATACGCGCAGGGCCGACTTCCAGGTGCATATCCAGTCGGTTCCGCCGGTCAGGCGCGGCGTGCAATAGCGCTGCTCAAAGGCGGCGCGGTGCGCGGCCAGCGCGTCCAGCCGGCCCGGCGGGCGCAATATGCCGCCCCCGACTTCCTTCCAGAAGGGCGCGTCCGCCACATGTGAATCCAGGATGTGATGCACGGCAATCGTATCGGTGGACATCGGCCGGCCCGGATTGACGAGCAGCGCGCCGCGCTCGTCATTCACATGCCATTTCCCATCCTCGCCCTGGACGACATCCTGCCAGCCGATCTCGCAGACATCATTGGCGCCATTGCCGCCTGTTTCAAGATCGATGACGCGTATCCTGGGTCGTGACATGTCGATGATAGCAGCCTGTTGATGGTGATCCTCTCGCCGTCAATCCAGAGCGAGCGCTTGTGGTTCCGCCGGATTGTCACGAGGAACGGGGATGGCGGTCAAGCGGCAGGAGGCACGGGCTTCGCTGTCAACCCGACGATATTTATCGTGCCACCTTGCCATTCTTGACAAAGAGTCTGCTGCGCACCGAAACCAGCGCGCCCGGAGCGCGTTTGAACTATGTCAACGCCAACAGCAGAGGACATGCATCATGGCCGACGATAGCACGACCACCGTCCGCGCAACCTTCGAGACCCGCGAGGCTGCGGATCTTGCAGTTGAACATCTGGTCCAGCAGCACGGGATTTCCCGCCCGGACATCTTCATCCAGTCTACATCTTCAGCCAATACCTCCGGCGCCGCACCATCCGGCGGCGATGCGAACCACGAGCATGGTGCGCGAACCGATGCCCCGCTGAATGGCGAGATCGAAGTCTCCGCCGATATTGCGGCCCATCAGTTGCCCGCCGTCCAGCGAAGCCTTGGCGAGGCAGGCGCCATCCGGGTGTCGGGGCGCTGACGAGGCCCGGCGGTAGCCGCGCATTTTCATCCTGTGAGGAGCAGCGCAGCCATGGCTGACAATCTTTCCACCTATCGATCCAAGCGGGACTTCAAAATAACCAAGGAGCCGGCCGGGGATACCGATATCAAGCCGTCCAACCGGCTCCGTTTCGTCATTCAGAAACACGATGCCACCCGGCTGCATTACGATCTGCGCCTGGAACTCGATGGGGTGTTCAAATCCTGGGCGGTGACCAAGGGGCCTTCGCTTGATCCGCATGACAAACGGCTTGCCGTGGAGGTCGAGGACCATCCGCTGGATTACGGCGATTTCGAAGGCACGATACCCAAGGGTCAGTATGGCGGCGGAACCGTGATGCTCTGGGATCGCGGCTATTGGGAGCCGGAAGGCCGGAAATCGCCGCAGGAGGCGTTGGCGAAAGGCGATTTCAAGTTCACCCTGACGGGCGATCGGCTGCAGGGCAGCTTCGTCCTGGTGCGCATGCGCAATGATCGCGATGGTGGCAAGCGGACGAACTGGCTGCTGATCAAGCATCACGACGATTATTCGGTAGAAGAGAATGGCGCGGCGATCCTGGAAGAGAACGCCACCTCGGTTGCTTCGGGTCGCACCATGGAGGCCATTGCATCCGGCAAGGGCAAGAAGCCGAAGCCCTTCATGCTGCAAAGCGGCACAGTTGCGGCAGATGCTGTCTGGGACAGCAGTCAGGGCCTCGCTGCCGAAGAACGGGAGGAGATGGAGGATAAGGACGAGAGGGACGGGAGCAAAGAGAGCGGCGGAAGCGGGGAGGCGAAGAAGGCAAATGCCCGGGCGAAAAAGGCCAAGCCGGCTGCTCGCAAGGCAAAGGGCGCCAAAGGCCCGGCTGCCGCCATGCCCGATTTCATCGCGCCGCAATTGTGCCAGAGCCTTGCCCGCCCGCCGGCCGGCAAGGATTGGCTTCACGAGATCAAGTTTGACGGCTATCGCATCCAGTTGAGGGTCGAGAATGGCGAGGTGGCGCTCAAAACCCGCAAAGGCCTCGACTGGACCGCAAAATACGGCGCCATCGCTGAAGCTGCCAAGGATCTGCCGGATTGCATCATAGACGGCGAGATCTGTGCGCTCGACGATCAGGGGGCGCCCGATTTCGCAGCCCTCCAGGCCGCCATGTCGGAAGGCAAGACGGATGAGCTCGTGTATTTCGCCTTCGACCTTCTGTTCGACGGACCGGAGGATCTGCGCGATTTGCCGCTGACCGAGCGCAAGGACCGCCTGCAGGCCCTGGTGTCCGGGGCCGGCGAGGACGAAAGGCTCCGCTTCGTCGAGCATTTCGAAAGCGGCGGTGACGCGGTCCTGAAATCCGCCTGCAAGCTTTCGCTGGAAGGCATCGTATCAAAACGGATGGATGCGCCCTATCAATCGGGCAGAAGCGACAGCTGGGCCAAATCAAAATGCCGGGCAGGGCATGAGGTGGTAATCGGCGCCTATGCCAAGACCAACGGCAAATTCCGCTCTCTGCTCGTCGGCGTCTATCGCGGCAGCCACTTCGTCTATGTCGGTCGGGTCGGCACGGGCTATGGCGCTGCCACGGTGGACAAGCTTCTGCCCCGGCTGCGGGAGATGGAGGCCGAGAAATCGCCTTTCACCGGCATCGGCGCGCCGAAGCGATCGCCGGATATCGTCTGGCTGAAACCGGAACTCGTCGCCGAAATCGAATTTGCGGGATGGACCACTGACGGCCAGGTGCGCCAGGCGGCCTTCAAGGGCTTGCGGGATGATAAGCCGGCACGCGAAGTGGAGGCCGAGACGCCGGCTGCACCCGAGACGACCGAATTGCCGGAACCGGAAAAGGCGAAAGGCCCCTCGAGCAAAGCCCCGTCGGGCAAAGACCCTGCGGGCAAAGCCCCTCCAAGCAAAGCCCCTGCGGGCAAAGCACGTCGCGGCGGCAAGGAGCCGGTAATGGGCGTGATGATCTCCAGCCCGGACAAGGCGCTCTGGCCGGATGCCGGTGATGACCAGCCGGTCAGCAAGCTTGATCTGGCGCGCTATTACGAGGCTGTCGGATCCTGGATGATCGAGCATATTCGCGGTCGCCCCTGCTCCATCATCCGGGCGCCGGATGGCATCGGCGGCGAACAGTTCTTCCAGCGACATGCCATGCCCGGTACGTCGAACCTGCTGGAACTGGTGACGGTCTTCGGTGACAAGAAGCCCTATCTGCAGATCGACCGGGTCGAAGGCCTTGCGGCCATAGCTCAGATCGGCGGCGTCGAGCTTCATCCCTGGAACTGCGCACCGGGCCAGCCGGACGTGCCGGGACGCCTCGTCTTCGACCTGGATCCCGGGCCGGATGTGCCGTTTGAGACAGTGATCGAGGCCGCCCGCGAGATTCGCGATCGGCTGGAAGACCTCGGACTGGTCAGCTTCTGCAAGACGACAGGCGGCAAGGGCCTGCATGTCGTTACGCCGCTGACGGCTTCGAAAGGCAAGCCGCTGAATTGGGATGAGGCCAAGGCTTTCGCTCATGATGTGTGCCAGGAGATGGCGCGCGATCAGCCGGATCTCTATCTGATCAAGATGGCAAAGGCGCAGCGGGAAGGGCGCATTTTCCTCGATTATCTGCGCAATGACAGAATGGCGACGGCCGTCGCGCCCCTGTCGCCGCGGGCCAGGACCGGTGCGACGGTGTCGATGCCGCTCAACTGGACGCAGGTCAAAACAGGACTCGACCCCAAGCGCTTTACCATTCGGACCGTGCCGGGTCTCTTGGCGAAATCAACCGCCTGGCAGGATTATGCGGAGGGCCACCGGCCGCTCGGTCAGGCGATCAAGCGCCTTGCAAAAGCAAAGAAGAACGCTGCCTGACCATCTGGCGCAGAGACAGGAGACCTGAAGACAATAGCCGCCGCCTATTTGCCGGACCGCAATTCGGCGGCGACCGACTTTTTCAGTGCATCCATGATATTGATCACATTGCCGGCCGGGCTGGCATTGAGCTTTTTCCGGGGCGGCTTGGCGCGGCCCTTCAGTGCCTTCTTCTTCTCGTTGATGATGTCCATCAGGCGCGCCTGAACGGGATCGGCGACGAGCGCCGGCGACCAGTCCCGCGTCTGCGTTCGGATCAGTTTCTGAACCAAAGGCATCATCTCGGCATCGGCCGTCTCATCGCCGATGCCGCTGAAATAGGCCGATTCGTCGCGTACCTCATCGCCATAGCGCAGCGTCCAGAGTATGATTCCCTTGCCGCGCGGTTCCAACATGACTGCACGTTCGCGTCTCGTAATGACGAGGCGCGAGATGCCGACCATAGCCTGCGATTCCATGGCGTCGCGGATGACGGAGAACGCTTCCTGCCCGACGGGGTCGTTGGGAGAGAGATAATAAGGCGTGTCGAGCCAGATCCACTCGACCCTGTCGCGCGGCGTGAAGGTGGAAATATCGATCGTCCGGGTGCTGTCGAGCGCGATGGCATCGAGCTCGTCATCTTCGAGCATGATATAGTCATCCTCACCGCGCTGATAACCTTTGACCTCGTCGCCTTCCTTGACCGGCCGCGCCGTCACCGAATCGACATAGCGGCTCACGACACGGTTCTGGGTCGCACGGTTCAGAGTATGGAAACGGACCTTCTCGCTTTCCGACGTCGCCGGCATCATCTGCACCGGGCAGGTCACCAGCGACAGTTTCAGATAGCCCTTCCAATAGGGACGAACGGCCATGCGCATTCCTCCTGTCAGCTCGCCCGGCGAGCAGGTGATGCAGGTTTAGCCCTTGCCGCACCCGTTGACGACGTCGCGGCGCCTCTGGCCGATGCCGCCCGATTGGCCGCTGCCGGCACGCGCTTTGCCCGGCCGGGTTTCGCCATGCCCGCGCTTTCCCGCAGAGCCTGAAGCAGATCATTGGGCTTCGCAGCGCTCGGCGTCTTCTTCTTCGGCAGAGCGCGACCCTCGATCTTTGCCTTCACCAGTTCGGCAACGGCGGCCTCGTAACGATCGTCGACGGCCGAGGCGTCGAAATCGCCCTTCTTCGTCGCGATGATATGCTCCGCCAGTTCCAGCATCTCCCCCTCGATCTTCAGATCCGGAAGTTCTTCAAAGGCTTTGACGGAGGAGCGCACCTCATAGTCGAAATTCAGCGTGGAGGCGATGAGACCTTTTCCATGGGGGCGGATCAGCACCGTGCGCATGCGGCGGAATAGGACCGTGCGGGCGATGGCCGCGACCTTCTCCCGTTTCATGCCATCGCGCAACAGCACGAAAGCCTCCATGCCCAGACGGTCGGGAGCGAGGTAATAGGGTTTGTCGAAAAAGGTCGTATCCACCTGGTCGCAGGGGATGAAGGCCTCGATCGTCAGCGTCTTGTCGCTGCCGGGTATGGCCGCGGCAACCTCCTCCTGCTCGAGTATGACGTAATATCCATTGTCGATCTCGTAGCCCTTGACCTGCGCTTCGCGTTCCACCGGTTCGCCGGTCTCGCTGTCGATGAATTCCCGCCGGACGCGATTGCCCGTCTGCCGGTTGAGCGTGTTGAATGCGATGCGTTCCGAAGAGGACGCGGCGGTATAGAGTGCCACCGGACAGGACACTTCGCCGAACTTGATGAAGCCTTTCCAATTTGCTCTGGGTGAGACCATGGCACTCGAACTCCTGACGCAACCGATGCGATTCAACCGAATCAGCGGGCGAATCGTTCCGATTCGAAATGAATCCATTTTCAATGACTTAGCCGAATGGGCCTGCACGCTGTGCGAGTCTTGTCGAAGCCATTGAAAGCCTGCATCTTTTGGCTGGCGCCCGCGTTTGTGTCGCAGAAAAGACCGTAAGGGAGATGGCGCGTGAAGCTTGCCAGCTACAATGTCAATGGCATCAATGGGCGTCTTGACGTTCTGCTGGCCTGGTTGGCTCAGGCGCGTCCGGATGTGGTTTGCCTGCAGGAACTGAAGGCACCGGATGCCAAATTTCCCCGGCGCGAGCTGGAAAAGGCCGGCTATGGCGCGATTTGGCATGGTCAGAAATCCTGGAACGGCGTGGCGATCCTGGCGCGCGACGAGCAACCGCTGGAGACCTGCCGCGGTCTTCCGGGTGAGATCGACGACCAGCAGAGCCGTTATCTAGAGGCCATCGTCAATGGCATCCTGATTGGCTGCCTTTACGTGCCCAATGGCAACCCGACGCCCGGCCCGAAATTCGATTACAAGCTGCGCTGGTTCGAGCGGCTCAGCCACTATGCCCAGGATCTTCTCGATCTCGAGGCTCCCGTGGCGCTGATCGGCGATTTCAACGTGATGCCGACAGACCTCGATGTCTACAAGCCGGAGCGCTGGCAGGACGACGCCTTGTTCCGGCCGGAGGTCAGGGCGGCATATCGCAATCTCGTCAACCAGGGATGGACGGATGCGATCCGTTATCTTCACCCGGATGAGCGGATCTATACCTTCTGGCCCTATTTCCGGAACGCCTTCGCCAGGGATGCCGGCCTGCGCATCGATCATTTCCTTCTCAGTCCGGCCCTTGCACCGGCGCTTGCGCGGACCGGCGTCGATCGCTTCGCCAGAGCCCTTGACCATACGAGCGATCACGCGCCGGTCTGGATCGAGATCCGATAGATCCGGGTTGAACCTGACGCGGCGTAAGCGGCGGCTCAAAGCCTCATCCAATCGCGGCAAGCCACTGCAGGGGCTTTAGGTTCGCTCAAGTTCCATAATGTGTCTTACGCGGCAAACGAGCTGGAACCGGTACAGCAACCAGCGCCATTGCTGCGCAGGCGAGAAGTCTCCCCTGCGCAGCAATGGATGATCGCGCGGCAGTCGGCCGCTTAGCGCTGAGCGCGTGCCAGAATGTCTTCGGCATCCTGAACGAACTGGCCGGCGGCATCATCGGCGGACAGGTTGCCGAGCACGACCTCCGTTCCGGTGCGCATGAAGGAATCGCGCACTTCTCCGGCGCCTTTCGGCTTGGGCTTCGGGGTCGGGCCGATCTTGCCTTGAATGCCGGCGAAATAGGAAACGACATTCTTCTCCACATCCGACAGAACCGGAGCCAGAGCATCGCGTCCCGTGGCGCTGGGCGGAATGCCGCGATCGACCCCCAGGATGCGGATCGCCTCCGGATCGGTGATCCAGCTATTGATATAGGCAATTGCCGCGTCCGGGTTCTTCACGTCGCGGCTGAGCGACAGGAACATGGACGGCATGACGAAGTGACCGAAGCCGAGTCCCGGCCGTTGCGGAACCATGGCGGCGCCGACGGGATCCTTGATCAGTGACTGGACCGCGGGGATCTGGTTGGCGTAGCGGAAGGTCATTGCTGCCGTTCCCTTGACGATGCCCAGGTCGTTCATTCCCTTGTCCAGCACCACCGTCGCATTCTTGTCCTCCACGACGCCCGCATCGCGCAGCTCGCTCCAGAACTGCCAATAGCTTCGAATGTCTTCCGCCGTCAGGCCGAGCGTGCCATCCTCCTGATAGAGATCATGGCCTGCCGCCCTCACCCAGACTTCGAAGTTCTCGATATAGAGCGAGAGGTCCTCGGAGCCCCTCACCTGTCCCTTCGACGTCTCCGTAATCGTGGCGCAGACCTTTTTGAAATCCTCGGTCGTCCATGCCAAGGGATCGAAGGCGATGCCGGCCTCTTCGAAGACGCGCATATTATAGGGAATGGCCTGGCTGGTAGAGCCGATATTGACGCCATATACCTTCCCGTCGATCGTGCTGACGGCATTGGCCCTCTCGTCATAATGATCGAGCTTCAGCCCCTTGCCGATGTGCGGATCGAGCGGCTGCAGCGCCTGGCGCGACACATATTCATGGATGTAGCCGTGGTCCATCTGAACCACATCGGCCATATTCCCGCCGGCGGCCTGTGTTGCCATCTTGGTCCAGTAGTCGCCCCAGCCGATGGATTCGCCGCTGACGGTGATCGTGGGATGGGATTTCTGGAAAAGCGCGATGAAGTCAAATGTCCGCTTGTCGCGCGCCGGATTTCCCCACCAGAAATGCCGAATGCTGCTGGCCTGCGCCAGAGCATTGCCGAGCGGCGCCATGGCCAGTCCGGCCCCCGCCGCCATTCCTCCCAAAACCTGCCTGCGTGTGATAGCCATTGTCTCTCCTCCAGAGTGCTCGGCGGCTCGTGCCTGGCGACAGCAGTGCCAGACCTACCTTCAATCTTTGCGAAACTCGATATTGATTTTTTCGGAATGCTGTTTCATTTTGATGAAGACAATCATATTCCGTATTGAAGGTCAACGACGCTACCAACCAAAATGAGCCAAAATCAGTGGGCCAAAGCCAGTGAGCCAGAACCAGGGAGTATGTGAAGGAGATCAGCGCAACCTGACCTTGCCCCCTCGGCGCCTTGTCGCCTAGGTTTCGGCTCAAGCTTCCCGCGTCGGTAAAAGCGACCGGCGCCTGACGTCCTGTTCCTCCAATTGCGAGACCATGCATGCCTGTTCTGTTGATCTACGGCGATTCCAACACTCATGGGTCCTCCCCCACGCTTCCCGATCGCAGCAATTATCGCTACGGACCCGATATTCGCTGGCCGTCTCGCCTTCAGAAGGCTCTGGGATCGCAGTGGCGGGTCATCGATGAGGGTCTTCCGGGCCGAACGACGGTCTTCGACAACCCGCTGACGGGGCCGCACAAAAACGGCATGACCGTCCTTCCCGCCATCCTCGAAACGCATGCGCCGCTGGACGTCGTCGCCGTGATGCTCGGTACCAATGATCTGAAGGCGCGTCTGAACCTGCCGCCGATCGATATTGCCGACGGCCTGCGCCAGATCCTGCTGAAGATCCGGCAGGCGGCGTGTGGACCGCAAGGCCGGGCTCCGCATCTTCTCGTCATAGCGCCCGTCCCCGTCATCGAAGTGCCGCCATTTGGCGAATCGATCGCCGGCGCGGCGGCCAAGTCGGCCCGTCTCGCCGAGCTCTTCGCCAAGGTCGCGGCCGAAATCGGCGCCAGCTTCTTCGACGCCGGCAGCGTCGCAGAAGTCTCTCCGATCGATGGCGTGCATCTGACCGAGACGGCGCATCACGCTCTCGCCGAGGCTCTCGTGCCGGTCATCCGTTCCCTGCCGCTTCCTCCGTCCCCCTCCATGGATGGGGCGGAGGGGACGAACGGGTGAAGGATCGTCTTCGAAATGCGCGATCGCGGCTCAGGCCGTTCGGCCCGTGCGCCGCGCCAGATAGCGCTCCAGTGACACGAAGCCATCATGCGTGAGAAGGGCGATGGCAGCCACCACCAGGCCGCCCTGCAGGACAAAAGCGATGTTATTGGCCTGCAATCCGGCGATGATCACCTCGCCGAGCGTTTTCGCGGCCACGGTCGAGCCGATCGTTGCCGTGGCCAGCGAAATGACCGCGGACAGGCGAATGCCCGCAAGGACCACCGGCAGGGCCAGCGGGAATTCCACACCGATGAGGCGCTGCCGCTCGGTCATGCCGGCACCACGGGCCGCCTCGACGACATCGTCCGGAAGATTGGTAAGGCCTGTCAGGGTGTTTTCGAATATGGGCAGGAGGCCATACAAGAAGAGCGCGATCAATGTCGGCACAGGGCCGAAGCCAAAGACCGGAACCGAGAGCGCCAGAACCGCAACCGGCGGAAATGTCTGCCCGACATTTGCGATCGAGCGGGAGAGTGGCAGAAATTCCGCGCCAAAGGGTCGCGTGACGAGAATGGCCAGTCCCACGGATACGATGGTCGCGGCCGTGGTTGCCGCAGCGACCAGAGCAAGATGGCTGAGGGTCAGCGATAGCAGGCTGGTCTGCGTGTAGATCGCTGCCGCGCCCGGCAGCGTCATCGGCGCAAAGAGCGGCGCAAACATCATCGGGCGAATGAGGAAAGCGAGCAACAGGCCAAGCAGCAGCAATCGGGCGACAAGCGACGCCTTCATGGCGATCCTTCCGCCGAGGCAAGCAGTCGTGCCCGGCTGATGCGGCCGACGACCGCTCCCTCGCGGGTTACCGGAAGCATCTCCCTCCCCGACCAGAGAGATTCGGCCAGCGCATCCTTCAAGCTGGCGCGGCTGTCGATGGGCGCACCGGACGCCTCTCCCGCCTCGATGAACCGGCCGACCTGCTGCAGCGACAGAAGCCGGAAGGCCCGGTCCTTCTCGCCCAGCAATTCCTGGACGAACTGCGTCGCCGGATGCGTCACGATCTCCGCCGGCGGCGCGTATTGCAGCAAGCGGCCCTTGTCCATCACCGCGATCCTGGTGCCGAGGTGAATGGCTTCGTCCATGTCATGGGTCACGAGGACAATGGTCGTGGCGAAATTGCGCTGGATCGTGAGAAGATCCTCCTGCGCCTTGCCGCGGATGATCGGATCCAGTGCGCCGAACGGCTCGTCCATCAGGAGAAGCGGCGGTTCGGCGGCAAGTGCCCGGGCCACGCCGATGCGCTGTTTCTGGCCGCCCGACAGCTCATGCGGCAGGCGATGGCGAAATTGCGCGGGGTTGAGGTGAAACAGCGACAGCAGCTCGTCGACGCGCTGATCGATGCGCGCCTTTGTCCAACCCATCAGCTTCGGTACCGTAGCGATATTGTCGGCGACAGAACGATGCGGAAACAGGCCATGGCCCTGGATGGCATAGCCGATCCCCCGCCGCAATTGGTATGGCGGCACGCTGCGGTGATCCTGGCCGTCGATGCGGATCACGCCGGAGGTCGGCTCCACCATGCGATTGATCATCCGCATCAGCGTCGTCTTGCCGGAACCCGATGTCCCGACAATGACCGCGATATCGCCCCGGTCGACGGTCAGGGAGACATTGTCCACCGCCGGTTCGGTTCCGAAAACCTTGCTGACCGCTTCGATCTCGATCATGTCGCATGCCCCTTCACTGAACCCCGCGCACTCATTTCTACCAGCGCGTCGAGGATGATGGCAGCCGCAAAGGCCATTCCGACGACAGGCAGCGCGCCCAGCAAGACGAGATCGGTTGCCGTCTGGCTGATACCCTGAAACACGAAGGTCCCGAGACCTCCGCCGCCGATCAGTCCCGCGATGACGGCCATTCCGATATTCTGCACCAATACGATCCGGATTCCGGTCAGGATCACGGGGAAGGCCAGCGGCACTTCGATCTGCCAGAGTCTTTGGGGGACCGTCATGCCCATGCCGCGGGCGGCATCGCGTGCATCGCGCGATACGGTCTCCAGTCCGGCGACGGTGTTTGCCACCATTGGCAGAAGAGAATAGCCGAACAAGGCGACAAACGCCGGGGCGATGCCGATGCCCGCTATGCCGATCGCATTGGCGCCCGGCACACTGCGGCCGATCCACGCCAAGGGTGCGATCAGCAGCCCGAAGAGTGCAATCGACGGGATGGTCTGCACGATATTCAGGCTGTTCAGAATGACGGCGCGCAGCCGGGGGGCTCGAAAACACAGGATGCCGAGCGGAATGCCGACGATGGCAGCAGCGCAAAGCGAGCCTCCGGCGAGCAGCAAATGGGTGCGCAATTCGCGCCAGAAGGCCGCGCGGCGGATGTCGTATTCTTTGAGAATGGAGACCGAATCCCAGATCCCCGAGGCCAGGAGGGCGGCAAGCGCCAGCAGAGCGACGGCCAAAAGGCCGATCCGCCTGCCCGGCCCTAGACGAAGCCTTGCGATGGAATCCGCAAGCGCGATGGAAAAACCGAACAGCATCAGCCAGTAGCCGCCGCCGGGCGAGACGCGCGCATAGCGGTTCGCCTCCGGCAGCAGGTTAGCCGCCGCCTGTCCGAGAAGCAGGGTCAACACAGCGATGGCCAGGCTGGCGAGAGACAGCCTGAGGGTGGTGCGGGTGGGCAGGATCAGCATCAGGCCCGCAAGAACAATGCCGGCCATCGCACCTCCGGCCTGCCACGCCGGCAAGGCATCGAACAGCAAAACGGGTTGCGCCGCGACAATCCGGTTCGCGCGCGAGAGCGCAAAGGGCTCGGCGAACAGGCCAAGCAGAATGATCGGCAGCAGGATCGCACCCAGTTTGTCGATGCGTCGGATAGGCTCTGCGGTCAGTGCCTTGTGCGTCGGATTGGCCATGGGCGGATGCTGCTTGCAATTTCCGTCTTATCGTCTACCGGAAAGCCCGGACGAAGGTCGTCCGGGCCAAACCAGAAGCGCAGGTCAAGAGCCTGTAACTCTACTTGGCAAAGCCATGCGATGCCAGGAAATCGCCGGCAACCGCATCCGCCGGCTCGCCGCCCACCTGGACGCGACCGTTCATCTCCTGCAGGGACTTCAGATCAAGCGCCTCGAAGACCGGCTTCAAGATCTCCGCGATCTGCGGATAGGCCTTCAAAACCTCCTCGCGGATGATCGGCGTGGGGAGATAGACCGGCTGAACGCCCTTGTCGTCTTCCATCACCACCAGGCCGGAGGGCGCGATGCCGCCATCCGTGCCATAAACCATGGCAGCATTCGCCCCGGAGGTCTGTTGTGCGGCTGCGGCAATGGTTGCGGCCGTATCGCCGCCGGCAAGGGTGATCAGCTGATCGGATTTGAGTTCGAACCCATAGGTTTTCTGGAAGGCTGGCAAGGCCGCGGCGGAGGTGACGAATTCCGACGAGGCTGCAAGCTTGATCTGGCCGCCACCGGCAATGTACTTGCCGAGATCGGACATGGTCTTCAGCGAATTGGCCTCGGCGATATCGGATCTGATGGCGATCGCCCAGGTGTTGTTTGCCTGGGCCGGCGTCAGCCAGACGATCTTGTTGGCGTCGTAATCGAGCTTCTTTGCCGTCTCATAGCCTTCGTCCGCCTTGTTCCAGACGGGAAGATCAGCCTTGTTGAAGAAGAACGCGGCATTGCCCGTATATTCCACATAGAGGTCGATCTGGTTCTGGGTGATCGCCTGCCGAACGATCGGCGTTGCGCCCAGCTGGATCTTGCTCTCGGTGGGAATGTCCTTGGCCTTCAACGCCTGGATGATGACGTTTCCAAGGACGCTACCTTCCGTATCCAGCTTCGACGAAACAACGACCGGATCAGCCGCCTGCGCGCCGAGCGCCGTCATGGCGGAAACCGTGGCCGCCATCAGCAGTTTTGCAAACATTTTCACGATACCCTATCCCTTCGAAATCTTCCCACGCCCAGGCGCTCAACAGTGACAATGTCCGGATTTTCACCGCCCGGATGGGCGGTCGATGTCAGCGGCATTCGACGCCGCCATCGCGGCGGTGACCTATCCCGCCACGCGTTGCACTTTAGGTGGCGCAGGAAGCCGCCGCGACAAGGGGCAGCATCATCAATGTCAACGCCAAAAGACGCCCGGACGGACCGGGGGCGAGAGGAAATGCGAGCCGGGACGCGGTTGTGGCTGTCTGACACTTGAAAGGTCATTCAGCTGCGGCAGATAAGGGTTCCAAAGAAGAACATCGCAAGGAATGGCTAATGCCGAAGCTCGTCATGAACCCGCCTGTATTTATCGGCGCCGTGGTTGTCACCGTGATCTTCCTGACGATCGGCATTCTTTTTCCCGATAATGCGGAAACTGTGTTTGCCGAAGTCCAGGCCTGGATCTTGAGCACATTCGGCTGGCTTTATTTGCTGGCGGTGGCGATCTTCATATTTTCGGTCCTGTTTCTCGCGACAAGCCAGTACGGAAATCTCAAGCTGGGACCGGAGGATTCGCTGCCGGATTTCCAGTATCTGTCCTGGATCGCCATGCTGTTTGCCGCCGGCATGGGCATAGGTCTCATGTATTTTTCCGTTGGCGAGCCTATCACGCATTTCGCCGCGCCCCCGGAAGCACAGCCGCTGAGCGTTGCCGCCCAGCGCCAGGCCATGAGTGTCACCTTCTTCCACTGGGGGATCCACGCCTGGGCAATCTATGCCGTCGTGGGCCTGTCGCTCGCCTATTTCGGATATCGCTATAATCTGCCTCTGACGGTGCGCTCCGGCCTCTATCCTCTGCTGAAGAACCGCATTCATGGCCCGATCGGCCATGCCGTGGATATATTTGCGATCTGCGGCACTCTGTTCGGGATCGCCACATCGCTTGGTTTCGGCGTTCTGCAGATCAATGCCGGGTTGAACTACCTGCTCGGATTGCCGAACAGTGTCACCGTCCAGCTCATCCTGATCGCCGTGATCACCATGACGGCGACTATTTCCGTCGTCACCGGTGTCGACAAGGGCATCCGGCGCCTCAGCGAGCTCAATTTGATGATCGCCGTCCTGCTGATGGTCTTCGTCCTTGCCGTCGGGCCGACCGCGCAATTGTTGCGGGACTTCGTCCAGAATATTGGTTTCTACCTCGATTCGATCGTGCTGCGGACCTTCAATATCTATGCCTATGAACCGCGGCCATGGATCGATGCCTGGACTTTGTTCTACTGGGCCTGGTGGATTTCCTGGTCGCCTTTTGTCGGCATGTTCATCGCCCGCATCTCGCGGGGCCGCACGGTGCGCGAATTCGTGACCGCGGTTCTGTTCATCCCCGCCGGCTTCACCTTTTTCTGGATGACGGTGTTCGGCAATACGGCGCTTTTCATCGATACGACGGTGGCGCAGGGAGCGCTGCACGTGGCCGTGCAGGATGATCTCTCCATCGCCCTCTTCCAGTTCTTCCAGTATCTGCCGCTGCCGACCGTCACCTCCACACTCGCCGTGCTGCTGGTGGCTGTCTTCTTCATCACCTCCTCGGACTCCGGTTCTCTGGTCGTCGATACGATCGCCGCCGGCGGCGAGACGGAAACAACGACCATCCAGCGGGTCTTCTGGTGTTCGCTCGAAGGCATTATCGCAGGGGTTCTGCTGCTGACGGGCGGACTTGCCGCCCTGCAATCGGCCACCATCGCCACCGCCCTGCCCTTCTCGTTGATCATGCTTCTTCTCGTCTGGGCGCTGTTTAAGGGCATGTCCTCGGATCTTGCCCAGAGCCGCATCAGCCTCGGCGGCAGCCAGCCGCAGGCGGCCCCCGCCGCCGGCCTGACCTGGCAGCGGCGGTTGAGCCTGATCCTGAACGCACCGACGGAAGCCGACGTGCAGCGCTTTCTGGCCGATACGGTGACGCCGGCGCTGAAGGATGTGGCGCAGGAACTGGAGCGGCGCGGACGGCGCGCCACGGTCGCCCACGATCCGCAGGAACACACCGTCAGCCTGACAGTGCCCGCCGAAGGCGTGCGGGACTTCGTCTATGGCGTACAGCCCGCCCGCTTCAGGCTGCCGGCCTTTTCCGCGCTGGAGGCCACGCGGCAGGAGCACAGGTCCGAGGCCCGCACCTATTTCAGCGACGGAAGCCGCGGATATGATGTGATGGGAATGGGACGCGACCAGATCATTGCCGATGTCCTGGTGCAGTTCGACCGCTACCTGCAAGTGGTCCAGATGCCCGAGACCTCGCTGGTGCTCGGCGCGCCGGAGCATACGCAGACCGGCAGCTGACAATTCTGCGGGCAATACGACCAGTAGTGACGAGCGCCGGCCCGCGGGAGGCCGGACGCGAAAGGCCGGGTTCAGGCGGCGGTCAGGATCCCGTAGCGGACCAGAATGTCACGGATCCGGGCGTCCTGCTCCGGGTCGGGCAGAAGCGCCGGCTGCCGGCTGGCGCCAACGCTCGGGTCCTGAAGATAGAGAGCCCGCTTGACCATGGCGGGCGCAAAACCAAGCGCGTAGAGATCGGTCCGGAAGGCGGTATAGATCGCCTGCTGGCGCTCCGCCTCGTCGATGTCGCCGCGATTATAGGCTTGGATCATGGCGGAAAGCACCTGCGGCAGGGCATTGCCAAGGCCGGAAATGCAGCCGGCAGCGCCATTTTGCAGCGACCAGAGGACAAGATGGTCGGGACCGGAATAGACGGCGAAATCCGGCACGGATCGCGCCACGCCGAGATAGGCTTCCAGTGTCTGCTGCGCCCCGCCGGAATCCTTGATACCGGCAATATTTCCGTGGGCGGCCAGCACGCGGGCGGTCTCCGGTTCGATATGGTTCTGCGTGCGGGCCGGAATGTCGTAGAGATAGACCGGGGTCTTCACGGCATCGGCAACGGTGGAAAAGTGGCGGATCAGGCCGTCCTGCGTGCAGGCGATGAAGAAGGGCGTGATGACGGCGATGCCATCGACGCCGATCCTGTCGAACGCCTTGGCGAGCTTGATGGTCTCGAAGGTGGCGGGCATGCCGGCATTGACGATGACGCTTGCCCGGCCCGCAACTTCATCAACGACATGCTCCGTCAGGTGAACCTTTTCCTCGAATGTCAGCGCGGTAAAATCGCCATTGGTTCCGGCGCACATGATGTTGTTGCCGGCCTCGACCTGGCGGCGCACCTGGGCGCGCGTGGCTTCGAAATTGATGGTCTCATCGTCATTGAAGCAGGTGACGAGGGCGACGTAGGCCTTGGCGGACATTGAGAAACTCCTTTGCAGACGAACTGTCTCTAGCTGCGGCCGAGCCGCCTTGCAGCCTGAATGTCGGGATCGGGCTCCAGGCTGGCTGCCAGAAGCGCTTGCGTGTAAGGCTCGCGCGGTCGTTCGAAGATCTCTCGTACGCCGCCCATTTCCACGATCTGCCCCTGCCGCATCACCATGACCTGATCGGCGAAATCACGCACGACCGGCAGATCATGGGCAATAAAGATGAAGGAGATTCCGGTTTCCTTGCGAAGCCGGTCCAGCAGATCGATGACCTGCGCCTGGACGGACACGTCCAGGGCCGAAACCGCCTCGTCGCAGATGATGAGCCGTGGCTCGAGCGCGAGCGCACGGGCAATGGCGATGCGCTGGCGCTGGCCGCCGGAAAACTGGTGCGGATAGCGCCGGCTATGCTCCGGGGACAGTCCAACCTGGTGCAGAAGTTCCGCGACCCGCTCCTTCCATCCTGATCTGGGCAGGATGTCCGGATGGATTGCCCAGGCCTCGGAAATGAGCTGGTAGACGGTCATGCGTGGGTTGAGCGATTGCGTCGGGTCCTGGAAGACCATCTGCAGGTCCCGCCGCAGCTTGTAGAGTTCGGCAGGCGACAAGGTGAAAAGATCCCTGCCCTGCCAATGCGCGCTGCCGCTGTCGGG
This sequence comes from Rhizobium sp. SSA_523, assembly GCF_030435705.1. Taxonomy (NCBI): domain Bacteria; kingdom Pseudomonadati; phylum Pseudomonadota; class Alphaproteobacteria; order Hyphomicrobiales; family Rhizobiaceae; genus Affinirhizobium; species Affinirhizobium gouqiense. The sequence continues at coordinate 616,544 of NZ_CP129381.1, read as the reverse complement.
CTCGTCCAGACGCAAGAGAACGCGGGCCAGTGTCGATTTGCCGGAGCCGCTTTCGCCGACGATCGCCAGGGTTTGACCGGCGGCAAGATCGAAAGACACACCTTTCAGCGCCTCGAAGGCGCCGTAGGATTTTCGCACATCGCGCACAGTGAGAAGCAGGTCGCCGCGTGGCTCGTCCTCATGCATCGCGCCCCGCCCGGGCGCGGCCGCAATCAGCCGGCGCGTATAATCGTGCTGCGGGTTCTTGTAGACATCGCGGACGCTGCCGCTTTCCACCAGGACGCCTTTTTCCATGACCACGACCCGGTCGGCGAGCTCGGCAACAACGCCGAGATCATGGGTGATGATCAGGATGCCCATGCCGATCTCCTGCTGCAGCTCTTTCAGCAGCGACAGAACCTCCGCCTGCACCGTCACATCCAGCGCTGTCGTCGGTTCGTCAGCAATCAGCAAATCCGGTTTCAGTGCCAGCGCCATGGCGATCATGACCCTCTGGCGCTGCCCGCCGGAAAACTGATGCGGATATTTCTCCATTGCCGCCTGCGGATCCGGGATGCCGACACGGCCGAGCAGGCGCAGTCCCTCTGCCTCGGCCTTTCTCGCCGGCATGCCATGGGCGGTCATTGCCTCGCAAATCTGCCAGCCGACGGTGTAGACCGGGTTGAGATGGCTGAGCGGATCCTGGAAGATCATGGCGATCCGCTTGCCGTTCACGTCCCGGCGGGCCTCGGGGCGCATGGTCAGCAGATCCTGCCCGTCGAGCAGGATTTCACCCGACGTGATCCGGCCGGGCGGCATGTCGATCAGGTTCATGATGGCCGAGGACGACACCGATTTGCCCGATCCGCTCTCGCCGAGGATGGCAAGCGTCTCGCCCCGATCAAGATGATAGGAGATATTGCGCACCGCCTTCACCACGCCGGCAGCCGTGTGGAATTCGACCGAGAGGTTGCGCACCTCCAGCAGGTGATCAGCCATTCGCGGACCCTTTCATTTCAAGCCGCCAGCGCTGTGACGGGTCCAGCGCGATCCGCAGCCAGTTGGACAGAAGGTTCAGCGACAGCGTGGTGAGAATGATGGCAAGCCCGGGCCAGAAGGATAGCCACCAGGCATTGGTAAGATACTGGCGCCCCTGCGAGATCATGAGGCCCCAGGTGATATCGGGCGGCTGGATGCCGATGCCGAGAAAGGAGAGCGCACTTTCGGCCAGCATGACGTAAGCGAAATCGAGGGTCGCGAGGGTGGTAAGGGTCGGGAAGACGATCGGCAGGATATGCCGGAAGAGAATCCGCCTGTCTGAAGCTCCCATGACGCGGGCCGCCTGGACGAACATGCGCTCTCGGATTTCCAGCACTTCCGCGCGCGTCGTGCGCAGATAGACCGGAATTCGGGTGATCGACAGAACGACCATCAGGTTCACGATGGACGAGCCGAGCAGATAGAGGACGATGACCGCGATCAGCAGCGAGGGGAAGGACATGATCACGTCGGCGAGACGCATGATGACCTGGCTGACACGCGGCGAGGCATAGCCGGCGATCAAGCCGAGGAAGGTGCCGACCAGGGCCGACATCAGGACCGCCCCGGCGGCGACCAGCAGCGTGTTCTGTGCCGCGACGATGATGCGGGCCAGAAGCGGCCGTCCCAGAGCGTCGGCGCCCAGCCACCACAGGAAGGGACGGTCGAAATTGAACGGCGGCAGGTTGCGGCCGCGCAGGTTCTGCTTCACCGCCTCCTCTGCCAGCCAGGCGGGTCCGATCAGCGCGAGCAAAATCATCAGCAGCAGGAAGGCGGCGGCGAAGAGTGCGAATTTATCGGCCAGCAGCATGCGGAAAAGACGGCGGGGAAACGAGGCTTCCTCGGCGAGAACCTCTGCCTGGTCTGCAAGACGGGGGGCGGGAATGCTCATGGGACGGCTCCCCTCAATGCCGGATGCGGGGATCGAGAAGCGCATAGGCCAGATCGATCAGCAGGTTCATGAGAAAGATCGCGATCGCCGTGACCAGGATGGCAGCCAGAACCACGTTGAAGTCTCTTTGCAAAATGGAATCGATCATCAGCTTGCCGACGCCGGGGAAGCCGAAAATGGTCTCGACGATGACCGCACCGTTCAGCAGGCTTGCCGCCTGATCGCCGATGACCGTGATGACGGGCAACATGGCATTGCGCAAGGCATGGATGAAGATGATCGGGCCGGAGCGCACGCCCTTGGCCCTTGCCGTCTTCACATAGGCAGAGGAAAGCGCGCTGATCATCGAGCCGCGCACGACCTGAACGATGATCCCGAAGGGACGCACGAACAGGACGGCGATCGGCAGGATCCAGTGCAGAACAGTGCCTGTGCCGGAGGTTGGCAGGATCGCCAGATTGACCGAAAAGACGACGATGGCCACGATGGCCAGCCAGAAATCCGGCACGGATGCGCCGATCAGCGATAGCATGGAGGAGAACCGGTCGAAGAAGCCGCCGGAGCGGAAGGCAGCGAGCGAGCCCACCACGATGGCCGCACTCGTGACCAGGCTCATGGTAATGACGGCGAGCCACAGGGTCCATATGAAGGCTTCCAGAACGACATCCAGGGCCGGGCGGGCCTTGCGATAGGATTCCCCCAGATCGCCGGTCACAACATCCGCGACATAGCGGCCGAACTGGACAATCAGGGGATCGTTCAGGCCGTGCAGTTCGCGGAACTGCTGCTTCATTTCGGCGGAGGCTTCGACGGGAAGAAACAAAGCTGCGGGATCGCCAGTCAGGCGCGACAGGAAGAACACCATCACGACCAGGCCGACCAGCGAAATGAGGCTGGCGATGGAGCGTTTTCGTATGAAACCGAGCATGGTCATCCTCCCTCAGAAGTCAAATGCGGCGGCGGGTGACCCCGCCGCCGTCTGCCCACCGGCCACCCGAGCGGCGACCGGCCGGTCCGCCTTTACTTGATGCCGATCTCGGAGAGCTGCAGCATCGAATTGGTGGCGATTGTCGGCTTGAATTCCAGCCGCTCCGAAACCCGCGCAAATCCGACCATGTGGAAGAGGAGAGCATCCGCCACGACCTCGTCGTGCAGATAGGCAATGGCCTGCGACCAGAGCTTTGCCCGCTCGTCACCCACCGCGGCTGAAGCGCGCTGGATCATGTCATCGACTTTGGGATCGGAAAAGCCGGACTGCGTGCCTTTCGATGCGTATTTGAAGAACATGGAGAAGACCGGATCGCCCTTGGAGTTATCGTGCATGGCTGCAACGATCTGCGGGCCGCGCCCTTCCTTGAAGGGCTTGGAATAATAGGTCTCGTGTTCCGCAACCTCGACCAGCTTCAGTTCGATCTTGAAGCCCACTTCCTGCAGCTGCTGCTGAATGGCCTCCATGATTTCCGTCACATTGGGGAAATTCGCCGTCCGGGCAATGATGGTGATCGGTGTGTCGGTGGGAACGCCGTCTGCCTTGGCCTCCGCCAGCAATTTCTTGGCTGCTTCGGGATCATAGGCGAATTGCTTCACCTCGGGATTCCAGCCAAGCGTCGTCGGCGGCACAATGGCCGTTGCCAGGACCGCGCCTTCCGGCACGAGCGTGCCGATGAAGGCCTCGCGATCAATCGCCATGTTCAATGCCCGGCGCACGCGCACATCGCCCAGCGGCGGGATATTGTGGTCGATACGCAGGTAGACGGTCTCGCTGTTCAGATAGGCGAAATCGGTCTTGGGGTTCGTCGCATCCAGTTCGGAAATCGTCGGCGTCAGGTCGGCTTCACCAGTCTGGACCATGGCAGCTCGAACCGAAGGATCGGTGCGGAACAGGTAGGTCGCCTGGGTAACCTCCGGCTTCTTGCCCCAGTAATCATCCCTCACGTCCAGCACGATCTGCTGACCGGGAGTCCAGTTGGACAGCTTGTAAGGGCCGGTGCCAATCGGTTCGCGCACGAACTCCATCGGCGTGTCTTCCGGCACGATGGTCACAAGCGACATCAGAAGCGGCAGGATCGGCTGGACCGGATCGGTCTTGATATCGATCGTCTTGTCGTCGACCACACTTGTGTTGATCGTCATGCCGCCGAAATAACGCTTCGCCTCGCAGGTGATCTTGTCGCTCATGACCCGGTCGAAGCTGTGCTTCACATCCTTCGCGTCAAAGGCGCTGCCATCGGAGAACTTGACGCCGCCGCGCAGATGAAAGCGCCAGCTGCCGTCCGCATTCTGCTCCCATGTCTCCGCCAGACGCGGCATGACCCCCTCCTTCCCGTGCACGTCGAGCTCGGTCAGGGTTTCGCTGACATTCTCCATGATGATGCGACCGATATTGGACCGCGTCGCCATGCAGGGCTCCAGCAGATCCGCCTCTTCCGGCAGCACGATCTTGATGGGCCCGGAGGCTGCCAGCGCCGGCGAGAAACCGGCCGCAAGCGCAACGCCTGCAATCAGGGCGCCGGAAAATAGAGATTTCTTCACGTCATGCTCCTCCCAGGTTGAGACGTTCTGTTCAGTCTTGCCGGCGGCAGCCGCTGCAAGCGCGGCGTCTCGCAGGATAGGCAGGCGGCTTTTCCCTTGCGCTCGCCTGCCCGGCAGCTTCCTCGCCCCGCATGCTGCGGACGACAACGCCGCCGCTACAAACAAAGCCCCGCGACTGGCGCCTTGGCCCATCCCTGCGGATGCCAGCCGATGACCAGACCATCAGTCTTTTGCCTTACTTTGTCAAATTGTTTTCCGCTTTGCCCTCTATAGAATTTTTGACACAGCATAATATTTGTTTCATATCAGTGACTTGTGGCAGTTTTATACAGAGATCGTGCCCAGATCCGTCATCAAACAAACTTGACAACTTTGTCGAATTGTCATTCTTCGAAGCCGAGAGGAGAGGTCCATGACACCTGAAGACATTGCGGCCGGGATGACCGGAGCCCTGCACGGGATCACGCCAACGCGCCAGGAAGCGCTTCTTCCGTCGCCCATGGTCCAGAATCATGCGAGCTTTCTGCATGAGCTACCGGACGGCACCTTGATCTGCGCGTGGTTTGGCGGCTCGCTTGAAGGCAAGTCGGACATTTCCATCTATGCGTCGCTTCTGCAGCCCGGCGCCTCCCGATGGGGTGCGGCGCAGAGGCTCAGTTTCGATGAGGCACATTCCGAGCAGAACCCGGTTCTCTTCACAGCACCCGACGGCCGCCTGCTCCTCTTTCACACCTCACAACCCTCCGGCAATCAGGATGAATGTCGGATCCGGATGACCGAACTGCATCGCGATCCAGCCGATCCTGGCCTCTTGAGCGCCGAAAACGGATCCTATCTCGATCTGCCGCTTGGCTGTTTCATCCGTGCGCCGCTGGTTGTGCGAAAGGACGGGGCGTGGCTTCTGCCGATCTTCCGATGCGTGCAGCGACCCGGCCAGAAATGGAACGGCAGCCACGACGTGGCGGCGATGGGCATATCCCGTGACCGCGGCAAAAGCTGGACCCTGGAGGCGGTGCCGGACTCCATCGGCTGCGTCCATTTCAGTCCGGTCGCGATCGGAGAGAACCGCTATGCGGCCTTCTTCCGGCGTCGGCAGGCCGATTTCGTCCACCGCGCGGTCAGCGAGGACGGCGGCTTGAGCTGGTCCTCCCCGGCGCCTGTCGATGTTCCCAATAACAATTCGTCGATCGCAGCCATTCGCCTCGATGATGGGCGGCTCGCCATGATCTGCAATCCGGTGAGCGCGGTAGAGGCCAGCGATCGCAGGGCCTCGCTCTACGACGAGCTCGGCGAGGAGGATGATCGTCCCGATGCCGATCCCGAAGGCGGTTGCGTGCCGATCTGGGGCGTTCCCCGCGCCCCGGTCAGCGTGTGCCTGTCGGAGGATGGCGGAGCGAGCTTCCCCGTGCGCCTTACGATCGAGAGCGGGCCGGGCACCTGCCTGTCGAACGATTCGACCGACGGACGAAACCAGGAAATGTCCTATCCCTGGCTTCTCGAAGGTGGCGATGGCAGCCTTCACATCAGCTATACCTATCATCGCCGGGCGATCAAATATGTTCGCCTCGCCCCAGGTTGGGCCGGCATCAAGGGCGGGAGAACAGCATGAGCAAGATCATCGGCATCACCATGGGAGATCCGGCGGGCGTCGGCCCGGAGATCGCGGTCCGGGCGCTTGCAGATATGAGCGAGGCGGATCGGGCCGTGACCCGCATCTACGGCAATCTTTCGACGCTGGAGGCAGCGCGGCAGGCACTTGGCCTTGCGCTCGAGCTCGAACCCTTCGTGGTCGACCTGCCAGTCGAGGGCGCCCCCCTGCCCTGGGGAAAGCTCTCTCCAATCGCCGGCGATGCCGCCTTCCGCTTCATTGAGAAGGCCGTTCGGGATGCCGAGGCCGGCATGATCGGCTGCATTGTGACAGCGCCGATCAACAAGGAGGCGCTCAATCTTGCCGGACATCATTATGATGGCCATACCGGCATGCTGCGCAGTCTCACGGGCGCCTCGGCTGCCTACATGCTGCTGGCCTCGGAGCGTCTGAAGGTCATTCATGTCTCGACCCATGTTTCGCTTCAGCAGGCCATTGCACGCGCCACGACGGAGCGTGTGCTGGCCACCATCCGCGCCGGCGACCGTCATCTGAAACGGATCGGCTATGCCGCGCCGCGGATCGCGGTGGCGGGCATCAACCCGCATTGCGGCGAGAACGGATTGTTCGGAACGGAAGATGACGACCAGATCGCGCCGGCTGTCGCGGCGGCCCGGGCAGAGGGAATCGATGCACAGGGGCCGATCTCTGCCGATACCGTCTTCCACCGCGCCTATTCGGGAGCCTTCGACCTGGTGGTGGCGCAGTATCATGACCAGGGTCACATCCCGATCAAGCTGGTGGCTTTCGACACGGCAGTCAATGTCTCGGTGGAACTGCCGATAGACCGTACCTCCGTCGATCACGGCACGGCCTTCGATATTGCCGGCAAGGGAATTGCAAATCACGGCAACATGCTGTCCGCCATTGCCTATGCACGCCGGCTGGTGGCTGGCGGCAAAAGCCAGGAGTGACCAAGATGGCGCAAACGATCATGGGCACCACCGCCATCACCGTGCATCAGCCGCGCCGCCTGATCGTCGGCACGGGAAGCATTGCAGAAACGGGCAGATGGGCGGGCGACACACGATCCACGCTGGTCATTGCAACGCCGATCACCGCAGGTTTTGTGGAGCGCCTGCAGCTTCGCGGCCGCGTCAGCCTGTTCGACGCCATTCCCGGCGAGCCGGACATCGCCACTCTGGACGCTGCCCTGGCGGCTGCACGTGAGACCAAACCCGATCTGGTAGTGGGGCTTGGCGGCGGCTCCGTCATGGATGTCGCCAAGCTGGTCGCCGCCCTCTGGGATTCCTCTCAGTCGCTTCTTGACGTCGCCGGCCCCAACCGGGTGGCGGGACGGGCGACAAGGCTGGCGCAGGTCGCCACCACGGCCGGCACAGGCTCGGAGGCTGGCATCCGCTCGCTGATCACCGACCCGCAGGCTGGTAACAAGATTGCCGTGGAAAGTCCGCATCTCATCGCCGATCTGGCGGTTCTGGATGCGGAACTGACCTATTCCGTGCCGCCCTCGGTGACCGCCGCAACGGGTGTCGACGCCATGGCGCATTGCGTCGAGGCCTTCACCAATCGGCGATCGCATCCGATGATCGACGGCTTTGCCCGCATGGGCATTGGACTGGTCGGGCGCTATCTGGAGCGGGCTGTCCGCGACGGCTCGGATGCCGAGGCCCGCGAGGGCATGATGCTCGCCTCCTATTACGGCGGCATCTGCCTTGGTCCCGTCAACACGGCAGCGGGCCACGCCATTGCCTATCCGCTCGGAACGCGGCTTCACCTGCCGCATGGTCTGGCGAATGCCGTGGTCTTTCCGCATGTCCTGGCCTTCAACCAGCCATGCGTTGTCGAAAAGACGGCAGAGATCGCCACGGCCTTGGGTCTTGGCGGCGGCCTGTCGCAACAGGATCTGCGACGGTCGGCCTTCGACTACTGCCAGGCATTGGGCATTGAAATGTCCCTTGCCGCGCACGGCGCGCGCCAGGAGGACCTGCCAGGTTTCGCGGCCGAGGCGCATGCCATCCGTCGGCTGATGGACAATAATCCGGTGGACATGACGGTCGACGACGTTTCCCGGATCTACCAGGCAGCGTACTGAGCTTTCGCCCATATCTGCGCAGACCAGCGTCGGATAAAGCATGCCAGCGCAGGAAGGCGCAGCAGGCTCAACGGGAAAGTTCCGGCTGCTTGCGCCCAAGGCATGGCGGCTGCGCCCGCAGGCGCCGCCCCTGCTCCTCGTACGATCGGTTTACGCTCGGCGCGGCGAGGATTGGAACAGCCGGTCGCGCGAACCCGTCAGGTGGTCCAGCATCAGCTGGCGGGCAGCCTCGGCATCGCGCGCCGCTATCGCCTTGGCAATGGCCTCATGCTCCCCGAAGACCCGCGACAGGCCCGACGCCTCCCGCTTGACAGAGGCGCCATGAAACCGCATGCCGACGGCAATATGATCCTTCAACGCCTCCATGGCGGTCGAAAAATAATTGTTCTGCGCCGCGCGCGCGATCGCGAGATGAAACTGGTAATCGGCATCCTCGCGATGTGACTGGCGGTTCGTGGCATCGCGCAGCAGTTCCAGCGCCTGGCGCAGGCTTGCAAGGTCTTCCGCTGAATGCCGCAGTGCTGCGGCAGCCGCTGCGGCCGGCTCCAGCGTCAGCCGGAATTCATAGCAGTTCAACAGGTCGGCGACATTTTCCAGCTGGCCGAAGCCCAGCGGCTCCTTCATGCCCAGCGACCGGACGAAGCTGCCGGCGCCGCGCCTGGAGTAAATCAGGCCCTGCTCTCGCAATCGCCGCAGTGCCTCGCGAATGACCGGCCGCGAGACTTCGAACTCCGCCGCCAATTCATGCTCGGTCGGCAAGCGCTCGTCCGAGCCGTAGGCGCCGGATTTGATCGCCCGGTGTATTCGTTCAAAGACGATGTCCGGCAGCGCCTTGCGTGCCGCTCCGCTGCTTGGCCTCATCTCATTTCGTCTTTCCGATCGCCGTTATTCGAATGCCGGGTTTGCCGCTTGGGGTCGCTCCGCCGGCCGAGTTCGCCAGAACCGCATCGGCGACACGGCGCAGCGTGTCCGGCTCACCGAATCCGCCGGATTTCGCAATGAGCCACTGCGTGCCCAATTGCGCAAGGCCCAGCCCCGGCAGACATTCTCCCACCAGGCGGAAATGCGTGATTTTCATGCGATCAAGAACGGCCTCCGCCGTCGCTCCGCCGCATAAAAGCAAGGTAGCGGCCGTCTCAGTGAGCGCCGGCACAATGCCGTCCGCCAAAGCCTTTGCAACCGCCTCCGGTGAATTGACCTCTACGCCCTCCGTCGCCTGCACGAGGGTGAGCGGCCCCCGCACGGGCGCCCGGTCCGACACTGCGCCATTCGGCGCCGGTCGCAGATCGAGAGCCGCATGCTGTTTCAGCATGTCGATTTGCGCAAGAGTGATCGGATCGCGCGAACCGATCGCGAAGACGGCCGGGCCTGCGGGAATCTGCGCCATCACGGGATGCACCGTAGACGTTTCGATCTGTGCGAGCGCTTCGGCCAAACCGCGCGCACCGATGAAGAGATCAACACCTCTCGCCTGCGCCTGGCGGGCGGCTTCCAGCATGTCGGAGGTCGTCACCGTGTCGGGGATCGTGCATCTTTCCACTAAGGCGCCAAGCTTTGCGGCGACTTCGATCGGAGTGTCGACCCCGAAGCCCGCCACATGCCCATCCCGAACGATGCGGCCGAATTCCGGTATGGCCGGCGCCGCCAGCGCCGCATGGAAGGAGAAGACCTCGAGAAGTTCCGCAATATGGCCTTTCAGCCGCGAATCGATCTTCAGGAAGAGCGTCGTGCCGGCCGGCAGCGCCGCCAAGGTTGCAGCGGCCCTTCGCCGCGCCTCCTGTGCCGTTGCTTCCCGGCAGGACAGGTCGACCGACAATACCTCCGGCGCTTCCTGCAAGGCTTCCGTCAAACCGTTTTCGGCCAGAACGACCACAGTCTTGCAGCCGCGCGCCGCAAAGGGTGCCGCCGAATCGAGCGCTCCGGTCAAATCATCGGCGATGATCGCAAGCAAGTTGGCCCCCAAACATTGTTGTCATCTTTCTTTGACACAAATACCTTTCGTTTTCAGCAAAATAATCGAACAGGATCACAAATATCGCGACCGTTTTCGAAGCGCTTCCTGATTGTGAAACAGCGATGGCCAAGAGCAAGTATAGGCTGTAGATGAGAGGGCTGACGGCCAGCATATGCGGGAACAAATTATGACGCGGCGCATTGAAGGCCTTGCACGCTGGTGGGACTTGGAATGACCGATACTCCTCAATCTCGGCGGGACGCTAAAGACGCCGGCGAACGGCTCGTCGCGGCCCATGCCTCGGAAGATCCGTTCGCGGCCGCCTTCAAGGCGACCCGCATGCCTATGCTGATTACGGATCCACGCCAGGCGGACAATCCGATCATTTTCTGCAATCGCTCGTTCTGCGAGCTGACCGGCTATTCGTCCGAGGAACTCATCGGCCGCAACTGCCGCCTTCTCCAAGGTCCCGATACGGACCCCAAGGCGGTGGACAAGATCCGCAAGGCCGTTGCCGAAGAGCGCGATCTGGCGATCGACATCCTCAATTACCGGAAGGATGGCTCGAAATTCTGGAACGCGCTCTTTGTCAGCCCGGTCCGCGATGTGTCGGGTGAAGTCATCTACTTCTTCGCCTCACAGCTCGACTTCACCGATATCAAGAGCAAGGAGGCGGAGCTCGCAAGGGCCCGTCACATTGCCGAAGAGGAGGTCGAGCAGCGCACCGCTGACCTGACCGATGCGCTGCGCGCCAAGACCGCGCTGGTCCACGAGGTCGATCATCGCGTCAAGAACAATCTCCTGACGATCGCTTCCATCCTGAAGCTTCAGGCTCGGATGGCCGAGCGTGATCTGGTAAAGCGGACGCTGATGTCGGTGCTGAACCGTGTCGAGGCCCTGAGCACGGTCCAGAGGAAGCTCCTGAACGACGAGGATGTCGGCCATTTCGATGTCGCGGATTTTGCGAATACGCTGGTGATCGATATCGTCGGGGCCCTGCAGAGAACCGACATCCGTCTGACGACCGATTTGCACGAAGTTGTGGTCCCTGCCACCAAGGCATCACCCCTTGCGCTGATCATCAACGAACTGGTCGGCGATGCGGTGCGTCGCGGGCTGAGCGACGGCGGAGGCGAGATTCATCTCGAGATCCGGCGTCTGAACGGCCATTTCCTCATACGTGTCGTCGATACGGTCACCCCCGTAGAGGTTGATGCCGAAGAGGAAGCCTTCAGCCGCCGCATGCTGGAGGCCTGTTCGATCCAGCTGCGCGCCGAAATCAAAAGGCATGTCGAAGGACGCATGACGGAAGTTTGCGTCACATTACCGGTCAAGGACTGAGAGGAATACTAGTGAAAATACTGATTGTCGAAGATGAAGCGCTGCTGGCGATGGAACTGGAAAGCGAAGTCGACGCAGCCGGGCATGACATTGCCGGCATTGCGGCTGACAAGACTGCGGCGATCCAGCTCATCGAGACAAAGCAGCCTCATTTCGCCTTCGTCGATATCCAGCTTCTGGATGGTCCGACCGGGATCGAGGTTGGCCGCTTCCTGGCCGAAAGGAAGATCCCTTACGTCTTCGTATCGGGCAATCTGAAGCGCATCCCCGATGATTTTGCCGGCGCGCTGGGCGCTATCGAAAAGCCCTACACGATGAATGGCCTCAAGAACGCCCTGTCCTTCGTCGAGACCTTCGTCGCCGGTGATCGCGAAAATCCCGATCCGCCGCCAAGCCTGGTCATCTCCCCGGCCTATCACGCTGCGCGCTCCGCGTAATCTCCAAGATCATTGACAGGAACGCCGGTGAGCGGATCGATATCGTCCCTCGATGAAGAAGACACCGCAGCCCCGCATGGCGTCGGGCCGGAGGGGTCGGATATCATCCGCAAGAGAAATGCCGGCGTCGCACGTGGTTCTGGATTGCTGGACAAGCAAACGCGTCCGGAACTGCAAAATGTCGTCGAACTGGTGAAGGTGGCGCTCGGCTGCCCCGTCGCGCTGGTATCCATTCTGGACGAGGACCGGCAGGTCTTTGCCGCGCATATCGGCCTTCCGGGGGAATGGGCCAGACGCGGGGAAACGCCGCTCACCCACTCCTTCTGCCAGCATGTGGTCAACGCCAATGCGCCCCTGATCGTCGGCGACGCCCGTCTGCACGATCTCGTCCGGGACAATCTGGCGATCGAGGATCTCGGCGTCACCTCTTATCTCGGCGTTCCGCTGACCCTGCCGAACGGGCTGGTGGTCGGCGCCCTGGCGGCGATCGACAACGCGCCGCGCGGCTGGACGGCCCATGATGTCGACCTGATGGCGCGGCTTGGCGAGGTAGCATCGGGCCAGATCGAAGTGTTTCTGACAGAGCAGCGCTGGAGCCGGCTCTTCGAGCAGCTGGAAGAGGGTATCGTCATCGGATCCGTCATCCGCGACCGCGATGGCAGTGTGATCGACTGGCGGATCGAGACCGTCAATCCGGCCTGGTCGAGACTGATCGGCGTCGAAATCGAAACGATCAGCGGCAAGACCATCCGTACCCTTTTCCCCAATCTCGGCTCGGACTGGATCGCCGATGTCGCCGAGGTGCTGCAGACAGGGCGCAATCGCCGCTTCACCCGCTGGATTGCGGCGCCTGGCCGTTGGGTGGAGGGCTATATCCAGACGATGGGAGACAATCTCTTCGTCATCACCTTCCTGGACGTGACCGACCGCATGGAATCCGCCGCGGCTTTGCAGGACAGCGAGACCAAGCTGCGCCTGATCGTCGAGGGGGCCAAGGATTATATCATCCTGACCTTGGACGCAGACCAGACGATCACCAGCTGGTTCGGCGGCGCGCAAGACACGTTTGGCTGGGCTGAGGCCGAGATGCTGGGCCAGCCCTTCGATTCGATCTTCACCAATGAAGACCGCGATGCCGGGGTTCCGGCAGCGGAATGCCGGCGGGCGCTGGTGGAGGGCGTCGCACCCGATCGCCGCTGGCACATGACGGCCGACGGCTCGCGCGTCTTTCTCGACGGCACGATCCGGCCGCTGCCGGATACGGCGCAAGGGCGCATGTCCGGCTTCATCAAGGTCGCGCGAAATGCCACGGCACAAAAACTTTCGGAAAGCCGGCAACTGGCCTTTCTGGAGCTGGGCGACAAGATTCGCGAACTGGACAGCGCGCCGGAGGTTGCCTTCGCGGCTGCGGAGATCATGGCCCACAGCCTCGCCGGCGCCACGCGGGCTGGCTACGGAATCGTGGACCCGATTGCTGAAACCGTGACGCTCCTGCCGGATTGGCGTGCGGCCGGCGTCGATACCGTGGCTGGGCTTCACCATTTCCGCGACTACGGCTCCTACATCGAAGACCTGAAGCGCGGCGAAACCGTCATCATATCCGATGTCGCCGCGGATTCGCGCACGGCAGGCTCGGCGGCGCTTTTGCAATCCATCGGTATTTCCGTGCTGGTCAATGTGCCGATCATGGCCCACGGCGCTTTTGTCGGGGTCATGTTCGTCCATTATGACAAGCCGCACGAATTCACGGTCGAGGAACAGGATTTCGTCCGCACGGTTGCGGACAGGACGCGCGAAGCCATTTCCCGGATCCGGGCCGAGGAAGAACAGCAGATTCTCAATCACGAGATCAGCCATCGCCTGAAGAATACGATGGCGATGGTGCAGGCGATTGCCAGCCAGACGCTTCGGCCGGTCAAGGAAAGAGCTCATGTCCAGGCCTTCATCAGCCGGCTGCACGCTCTGTCCAATGCCCATGAAGTTCTTCTCGGCCGGGACGGCTCCTCGGCACGCATCATGTCCGTCCTGAGCTCTGTGCTCGGCCCCCTCTCCCCGCCTGCCCGCTGCGAAATTTCCGGACCGGATCTGGAGGTGGGGCCGCGCACTGCCTTGGCGCTTGCGCTGCTGATGCATGAGCTCGGTACCAATGCGCTAAAATATGGCGCCTGGGCCAATGATTGCGGGCTTGTCGCCGTGACCTGGACTGTCGAGCCAGCCAATGACGATTCCGCATTGCTGATGACCTGGGTTGAACGCCAGGGTCCGCCTGTGTCTGCACCGCTTTCGACCGGCTTCGGATCGAAACTGATCCGGCTCGGCCTCACCGGCAGCGGCGGCGCGACCATCGACTACGCCCCGGACGGTCTCAAGGTGGAGATGCGGGCACTGCTCTCACAGCTGCGCCAGTTCTGATCGACGGAAGCGGTCAGCGAAAGCGCAGGCCGATTTCCTTGAGCTGCCGGCGCGCAACCAGGCATTCATGGCGGGTACCGTCATCCAGCAGCAATTGCACCTCATCCGGCACATCCATCGTGTTTTCGAGAGATACGCGGGCGCCTGTTTCCGACATGTCGCGCAGAACGCAGCTCAGCGCGCTGTGGCCGCCGTTGAAGACAAGCCGCGCGCTCTTCAACATCCGGCGGCGGGGTGCGGGTTGTTCCGTCGACATATTCTCTCCTTTCCTGATCTCGGCATCCAATCCGACAGACACTCAGTAAAAAAAGCCTACAGGTAGCCTGGTCCTGATCATGATGGATGTCTAAATTATAATCTTGCAATATATACTGCAGCGTATCAGGCAATAACCGAAGTTTCCGTTTGCCATTCGCGGATTTTCAGGAAGAAATATTGAAAAATATTGAATCTAGAACACGATGTACTTGTGAATGTATATATTTCGAGGGCTGGGGAGTTGTGGCCCCGCCCACGGCGCTCACGCGCGGTCAATGCGAAACAGGGTGACCCTTGCCACCATCGCTGTTTATGATGCCTCCCAAAGATATCGAGTCCGCGATGCACAACAGCGAGGTCCAACATGCCGCACGACAATGCCTATGCCCGTCTTTCCGACTTCGAAGCGACTCATGCCGAGTTCACGGCCATCCGCCGGCATTTGCATGCGCATCCGGAACTATCCCACGAGGAAGTGGAGACGGCGCGTTTCGTTGCGGAAAAGCTGCAAGCCTTCGGCTACGAGGTGACGACCGGCATTGGCGGGCACGGCCTCGTGGCTCGTATGAAAGTGGGGACGGGATCGCGAAGCATCGGCATCCGCGCAGATATGGACGCTCTGCCGATATTGGAGGAGACCGGCCTGGACTATGCCAGCACGAGCCCGGGCAAGATGCATGCCTGTGGCCATGACGGTCACACGACCACGCTCCTGGCAGCCGCCGAATATCTGGCGCGCACACGACGCTTCTCCGGCACTTTGAACCTCATCTTTCAGCCGGCTGAAGAGGCGAGCGGCCGGAGCGGCGCGCAGCGGATGATCGCCGACGGCCTCTTCACGCGCTTTCCCTGCGATGCCGTCTACGGCCTGCACAATCATCCAGGCGTCGAGCAAGGCCATATCATGATAAGGCCAGGCGCCATCATGGCGGCCTCGGATACCGCCCGCATTACCGTGATCGGCAGAGGCGGCCATGCCTCGCGCCCGCACCTGGCCATCGACCCCGTTTACATCGCCTGCCTGCTGGTCGTGTCGCTGCAATCGGTGGTCTCGCGCAGCATCGATCCCACGCAGACATCTGTGGTGACCGTGGGGGCCATTCATGCCGGCGAGGCCGCCAATGTCATTCCGGAGACAGCGACGCTGGCGCTCAGCATCCGCTCCTTCGACGCAGGCATAAGAGACCGGCTGCAGGACCGCATTACCTCGCTTGCGACGTCCACTGCCGCAGGCCATGGCGCCCGTGTGGAGGTGGATTATATGCGCGGGACTCCGGTCGTCGTGAATTCCAAGGCGGAGACGGCTCTCATACGGCAGGTGGCCGAGGAGCTTCTCGGCGAAGACAAGGTCAGCCTGTGCCCGCTTATTCCCGGCAGCGAGGACTTTGCCTATATGCTGGAAGAGTGCCCCGGCAGTTTCGTACGCCTTGGCAACGGGCTTGACTCGGCCTTCCTGCACAATCCCCGCTATAATTTCGACGATGCCAATATCCCTGTCGGTGCCGCTCTCTGGGCCCGGCTTGCCGAACGCTATCTCTCCGAGTGATCAAGGCAGGCTGTCTTCGCGCAGCGGAAACAGCGGCTGCGACCCGATGACGCTGTCGACGGGGGAACCTTGGCGTCTGTTCCATAGTTGCCGGGACACCATATGACCGGCAAACAGGGAGATGCGCCATGTCCGACCACGAAACGGTGAAATATGATGGCCCGGCAGGCGGATGGGGTTCGCTTCGCGGCATCTCCCGCATCTTCGGCAAGGAATGGCCGACACCCGGCGCGCTTGAGACCTTGGCAAGCCAGAACAAGCCGGGCGGCTTCATGTGCACCTCCTGTGCCTGGACCAAGCCGGCCAAGCACAACACCTTCGAGTTTTGCGAGAACGGCGCGAAAGCAACGCTCTGGGAACTGACCTCCCGCCGCTGCACGCCCGACTTCTTCGCTAAACACACCGTGACTGAGCTGCAATCGTGGAATGATTACGATCTTGAACAACAGGGACGCCTGACGCATCCCATGCGCCTGGACCGGGCGCAGGACAAATATGTGCCTTGCTCCTGGGAGGAGGCCTTTGCAGCGATCGGCGGGGAGCTGAAACAGCTGGACCCGAAATCGGTGGTCTTCTATGCATCGGGACGCGCCAGCCTGGAGACGTCCTATCTCTATGCCCTGTTTGCGCGGCTCTACGGCACCAATAATCTTCCCGACAGTTCAAACATGTGTCACGAGACGACTTCGGTCGGTCTGAAAAAGGTCATTGGCGCCTCCGTTGGCACCTCCGTCTTCGAGGATTTCTCCACCTGCGACGCAATCTTCTTCTTCGGCCAGAATACCGGATCCAACAGCCCGCGCTTTCTGCACCCCCTGCAGGAAGCCGTGAAGAGAGGCTGTCGAATCGTGACCTTCAATCCGGTGCGGGAAAAGGGGCTGATCTCGATGATCAACCCGCAGAGCCCGACGGAAATGCTGACCGGAGACGAAACGCCGATCTCCTGTCAGTATCTGCAGGTCAAGGCGGGCGGCGATATCGCCGCGATCATGGGCCTTTGCAAGCATGTTCTTGCCAAGGAGGATGAGGCACAGGCGCGTGGCGAAAGCGTTCTCGATCATGACTTCATCAAGAGCCATACACATAACTTCGATGCATTCGTCGAGAAGGTGCGCGCCACCAGCTGGGACGAGATCGAGGCGAATTCCGGCCTGACCCGCCAAGCCCTGCAGGAGGCCGGCCAGGTCTATGTCGAGGCCGAGAGGGTGATCGGCATTTACGGAATGGGGCTGACGCAGCAGGTCCACGGCTTCGACAATATTGCAATGCTCGTCAACCTGTTGCTGATGAAGGGAAATATCGGCCGCGACGGGACCGGCGTCTCCCCGGTCCGTGGTCACTCGAATGTCCAGGGCCAGCGAACGGTCGGCATTTCGGAAAAGCCGGAGCTGGTCCCGATGGAGAAATTGGCGAAACTCTTCGATTTCGATCCGCCGATGGAAAAAGGCCTCAATACCGTGGATGCCTGCGAGGGCATTCTTGCCGGCGACGTGAAGGCGTTTTTCGGCCTCGGCGGCAATTTCATCCGGGCGATTCCGGAACGCGGAGCGATGGAAGAGGCATGGACGCGCATGCGGCTGACGGTGCAGATCGCAACCAAGCTCAATCGCAGTCATCTGGTCAATGGGCAGGTGGCCTATCTGCTTCCCTGCCTCGGGCGCTCTGAAGAGGATATGCAAGCCAGCGGCCCGCAGACGGTGACGATGGAAGACAGCCTGAGCTGCATCCACGGATCGGTTGGCAAGCGCAAGCCTGCAAGCGAGCATCTCCTCTCGGAACTTGCCATTGTCGCCGGTATCGCAAAAGCCACGCTGCCGCCCAATCCCAGCGTCAAATGGGACGAATGGCAGGCTGATTACGCAAAGGTCCGTGATCTCATCGAGACGACCTACCCCCAGGAATTCCACGATTTCAACAAACGCATGTTCACCGCCGGCGGCTTCTACCGCGGCAACAGCGCTCGTGAACGGATCTGGAAGACGGAAAGCGGGCGGGCCGAATTCAGCGTGCCGCAGCAATTGTCGGCCACCGGCTTTCCCGACAAGCCTGGGCGCTACAGGCTGATCACGCTGCGCAGCAATGACCAGTTCAACACGACCATCTATGGTTTCAGCGACCGGCTTCGCGGCATCGAAGGAACGCGCGATGTCCTGCTGATCAATCCGCAGGAGATGGAGCGCGCCGGCCTGAAGGAGGGCCAGATCGTTGGCCTCGCCTCGGATGCGGAGGATGGCAAGCCGCGGGGCGTCACGGGATTGAAGGTCATTCCCTTCGATCTTCCCGATGGTTGTGTCGGCGGTTATTATCCGGAACTCAATTGGCTGATCCCGCTGTCGCATCACGACATCCAGTCGAAGACACCGGCCTCCAAATCAGTGCCGGTACGCATTCTCGCCTGAAGAAGCCGCTACTGGAGCCGTCACCGACGAAGTGACGGCTCATGCCTCTTCGACCGGCGCCTCTCCCCCGCGCAGATAATCGCGTACATAGATTTCCCGGACGAGGACAATGGCCAGCGCCGTCAGCGGCGTTGCCAGCGCGAGGCCGAGAATACCGAACAGTGCGGCAAGCAGAATCTGCACGGAGAGGATCAGTGCCGGCGGCAAATGCACCTCATGGCGCTGGATGAGCGGCGTCAGGAAATAACTCTCGGCCGTTTGTACGGCGGTATAAACGATCAACACCCAGATCACCATCGTCATGCCGCTCGGCAGGGCAAGCGAAAGGGCGGGAAGGCAGGCGAGGATCGGCCCGATATTCGGAATGAAGGCCAGCAGCGCCGCCATCAGGCCGAGCAGCAGGGGCAAAGGCAGGCCGATCGCCCAGAGACCGAGGGCGGTAAGGAGGCCTACCGCGGTCATCGAAAGGAATTGCGCCTTCAGCCAATGCCGCAGCCGCGAAACCGATTTCTGCAGAACATCCTCGCCGCGCGCGCGCGCGGAAGGCGGCAGTAGCGCCAGAAGCCCGCGCTGATAAATCTGCGGCTCCAGGGCGCCATAAAGGCCGATGAACAGGATGATGACAATATTGCCGAGCCCGCCAAAGGTCGTGGTGACGGCAGAGGTGGCGGTCGACCGGAGGCTGCCGGTCAACAGATCCTCCACCGATAGCCGTGAAATCATGTCCTGCCCCCATTGATAATGGCTAAGCCAGGTTTCCAGCCGCGCTATGGCCTTGGGAACGGCATCGGATAGCTGGTCGATCTGCTCCCCGACCGCCGGGGCGAACCAGAAGCCGAGAACGATCAGCGTCGCGAAGATCATGAACGTGAATGCCAGGACGCCTGTTCGGTCACCGAGCCCCGTCCAGCGCGCGACATACGAGCCGCCCGCATTCAACAGGATTGCAAATAGCAGGCCTGCGAAGGTCAGGAGGAGCATGGAGGGGGCAGCCACCATCAGCAGAACGAGAAGAACAAGCAGGACAATGACCGAGATGCGGGCGCGGGACATGAGGCTCTCCGAATGTGCCTTCGGGGAACGTCGCCTCGAGACCTGGGTTCCGCAGTCCGTCTCCCTTCGCGCTAGCTGCTGCGCCGATGCAGAAGGGTGAAGCGTGTGTCGATCATCGTTTGCGGCTGCGGTGCCCGCCCCGCAAGCTGCTCCAGGATCAGGCGTGCGGCCTCGCGGCCAATCAGGTCGCCGGAGGGCCGAATGGTGCTGAGCGGCGGGTTGCAGGCGGCACTGAAGCTCAGGTCTCCGAAGCCGATCGTCGCCAGTCTCTCCGGCACGGCAATGCTCATTCTTTGGCATTCGAACAGGACACCAAGCGCGACGTGATCATTCGAGCAGGCGATCCCGTCGGTCTGCGGCAGCTGCTGCATCGTCTCCGACAAGAGCATGGCGCCGACATCGGCCGAGGAGGCATCGGGATGTTGCACGACCTCGGCGACGACACCGGCGTCCCGCGCGGTCGCCATGAAGCCATCGCAGCGGAGTTTGGCACGGCGGTCCTCGTGCATGCGGGCGCCGAGAAAGGCCAGATGGCGCCTTCCCTGCTGCAGGAGATGGCGGGCCGCCGCAGCGCCCACCTGATCATGATGGAAACCGATCGCCGCATCGATCTGCGGACCGCCCAGTTCCCAGATCTCGATTACCGGAACCTTGGCATTGCCCAGCATCCGGCGTGTGGTCTCGCTGTGCGAAAGACCCGTCACCACGATGGCGGCCGGCGCCCAGGAGAGCGCGGTGCGCACCAGATCCTCCTCCTCGCGCTCGTCATATTCCGTATGGCCGAGGATGACCTGCAGCCTTTCCTTGCGCAGTGCCGTCTGCATGGCCGCGACGGTTTCAGCAAAGAAGGCATTGCGGACCGACGGAACGATGATGCTGACGGCGCGCGAGGAGGCTGCCGCCAAACCGCCGGCGACGAGGTTCGGCACGTAATTCAGCTTGTCGATGGCGCGCGCTATGGCGCTGCCGGCGCTTGCGGAAACCGCCTCGGGCCGCCGCAGATAGAGCGACACGGTGGATGGCGAGACTTTTGCGTAATCGGCGACATCGGTCATCGTGACGCTTTGCATCTTGCGCCGCTGCCGCACAGGCCGCTCCAAATCCGATCTGACATCCTCCGACATACCAGTCTCCGCATAGCGCTACGATGCGAAATCTATCCTTTCGGTCGCCTCAGGGCAACGACTAATTGTAGCCTGACATAAGGAAGCTCATGTTTTTTCTGCTCAAATTTCGACAGATCGGAGACGGTAGGTAAATTGTGAAAAGGCAGAAAGAGCCGGATTGCATTTTGAAATCGTAGCGCTATGATGGCGTCCAATTGGAATGCGGCCGGATATGGCGTCCGGCGGTCGGGAGGTAGGAATGGCTTCGGTTAGCCTTCGCAAGCTTGATAAGAGCTATGGCGCTTTGCGGATCGTCAAGGGAATCGATCTCGAGATCGAGGATGGCGAGTTCGTCGTGTTCGTCGGTCCGTCCGGATGTGGCAAATCCACAACCTTGCGCATGATCGCCGGGCTTGAGGCCATTACCGACGGAGAGATCCGTATCGGCGATCGCGTCGTCAACCGTCTGGCGCCCCGTGAGCGCGACATCGCCATGGTGTTTCAGGATTACGCCCTTTATCCGCACAAAACCGTCCGCGAGAACATGGGCTTCAGCCTCAAGGTGCGCGGCGTCAGCATGAAGGATGCGGAAGGCCGCATCAACGAAGCCGCCGAGATGCTGGGCATAGGTCATTTGCTGGATCGTCGGCCCGGCCAGCTCTCCGGCGGCCAGAGACAGCGCGTGGCCATGGGCCGCGCGATCGTGCGCCGGCCTCAGGTCTTCCTTTTTGACGAGCCGCTGTCCAACCTCGATGCCAAGCTGCGCGGTCAGGTGCGCACCGAGATCAAGCGCCTCCACCAGCAGCTCGGCACCACCATCATCTACGTAACCCATGATCAGGTGGAGGCGATGACGCTGGCGGACCGGATTGTCATCCTGCGCGGTGGCGACATCGAACAGGTCGGCACGCCCGATGACGTCTACAACAAGCCGCAAAGCGTCTTTGTCGGTGGTTTCGTCGGATCGCCGGCCATGAACTTCGCGCGCGCCAAGGTCGCTGCCGGGTCCCTGGAATTTGCCAATGGCGACCGCATTCCCTTGTCGATGCTCGCCGCCGGCAAGCAGAACATGGAAGACGGCCGCGAGGTGATCGTCGGCATCCGTCCGGAACATTTCGTGACGCTTGCCGATCCTGCGATGACGCTGACGGCGGATGTGCAGGTCGTCGAGCCGCTGGGCTCCGACACGCTGGTCCATTTCCTCATCGGCGGCGAGATGCTGACGGCGCGCATGCCGCCCGATATGCGTCCCAAGGTGGGCACCACCTTGCGGCTCGGCCTCGATCCGTCGAAAGTTCACCTCTTCGATGCCGCGAGCGAACGCGCCATCGCATGATACTCCGCGCGCGGGGGAGTTACCGGGGCCCGCGTACAGGACGTAAATTGGGAGAAGTTCAATGAAATATTCGATTTTGACGAAGGCGCTGCTGTCCGCCACCATCTTCGGTCTTGCCGTACCGGCCTTCGCCGATACCGAACTGAAGGTCTATATCTCCAGCCAGCATCAGCCGCAGGTCTGGCGCCAGGTCCTCGACAAGTTCGAGGCCGCCAATCCCGGCACCAAAGTGACGATTGAGACCGGCGGCAACACGTCGGAAGCGCAGGCGCAATATCTCAACACGATCATGTCGGCCAAGGATTCCTCGCTCGACGTTCTGATCCTCGACGTTATCCGTCCTGCCCAGTTCGCCGCGGCAGGCTGGACCGTGCCGTTCGAGAACAAGGATATGGCGGTCTACCTGCCGGCCTATGCCGAGGCCAATACAGTCGACGAGAAGGCCGTTGCCCTGCCCGCTTTCGCCGATTCCATGTTCCTCTACTACCGCAAGGATCTTCTTGCAAAATACGGCATCGAGCCGCCGAAGACCTGGGATGAGCTGAAGGCCGCGGTCAAGAAGATCAATGGCGGCGAAAACAACCCGGATCTGCAGGGCCTCTCCTTCCAGGGCAAGGCGATCGAAGGCGCGGTCTGCACCTTCCTCCTGCCCTATTGGAGCCAGGGCAAGAACCTCGTCGAGAACGGCAAGCTGACCTTCGACAAGCAGGCGGCCGTCAATTCCCTGAAGCTCTGGAAGAGCATGGTCGACGAAGGCATCTCCAAGAAGAACATCGCCGAAGTTGCGACCGACGATACCCGCAAGGAATTCCAGGCCGGCAACGTCGTCTTCGCCGTCAACTGGTCCTATGCCTGGGCGCAGTCGCAGGGCAAGGAATCGGCCGTGGTGGACAAGGTCGGCGTCACGCGCCTTCCGGCCGTAGCCGGCGGTGAATCGTCCACCTGCCTTGGCGGTTGGGAATGGGGCGTATCGGCCTTTTCCGAACACAAGGACGAGGCCAAGAAACTCGTCGAGTTCCTGTCCAGCCAGGAAGCCTCCAAGCACATGGCCGTCAACGGCTCGCTGCTACCGACCTATTCTAGCCTCTACCAGGATGCCGAAGTGCTGAAGGCGGCCCCGTGGTTCGCCGATGCCAAGCAGGTCGTCGAAACCGCCAAGCCGCGCCCTGTGACGCCGCGCTACAACGAAGTCAGCGAAGTCATCCGCACGACCGTCAATGCGGTTCTGGCCGGCGTCACGACGCCGGAAGATGGCGCAGCCCAGATCGAAGCGCGTCTGCGGCGCATCATCCGCTAAGCGCGGCATCGCCTCTCGAACATCCGGAAGCGGCCGGTCCGACCGCTTCCGGAGCCGATGCGCAGGGATTGATCGATTGTCGGTCGCCTTTGCTCATCTTCATCTTTTGATTTCGTCTTGCATGCGGGAGCTGCAGCGGTGACACCCTCAACACTTTCCATCACCGACAGGATCGAGAAGCAGCCGCCGGCATGGTCCCGCTGGCTGGACCTGAGCGATCGGGCGCTTGCAGTCCTCCTCCTGGCGCCGACGGCGATCCTGCTCTTGCTGATCATCGTCTATCCGGTGCTGCGGCTCGGCTATACAAGCTTCTTTTCGCTGTCGCTGACCTCCGGGCTGCCGGCGGAATTCGTCGGCTTGGAAAACTACGAGCTGATGTTTACCGATCCCGTCTTCTGGGAAACGACCTGGAACACGGTTCTCATCACCCTCATCACGGTGCCCGGAGCTCTTGTTGTCGGCATGGCCCTGGCGCTGCTTGCCAATCTGCCGTTTCGCACGCAATGGCCGGTGCGCCTGTCGCTGCTGATCCCCTGGGCGCTTCCTTTGTCCTTTGCCGGCCTGATTTTCGCATGGTTCTTCCATTCCGAATATGGCGTGGTCAATGATGTGCTTGCAAGGTTCGGCATCGAGGGGGTGATCTGGTTCAACTCGCCCAACCTGGCTTTCGCGGCGATCTGTCTGACCATCATCTGGAAGACCTCGTCCTTCATGGCCCTGATCATCCTGGCCGGCCTGCAGACCATCCCCCGCTCGCTCTACGAAGCGGCCGATGTGGACGGCGCCGGACGCATTCGCCAGTTTTTCGAAATCACGCTGCCGCTCCTGAAGCCGGCCATCGTCGTGGCCCTGATCTTCCGCACCATCACCGCCCTGCAGACCTTTGACATTCCCTACATGATGACCGGCGGTGGGCCGGGCACCTCGACCGCCACGCTCGCCATGTACATTCACCAGAACACCGTCTCCTTCCTCGATCTCGGTTACGGTTCGGCCCTCGCCGTGGTGATGTTCGTGCTCTCCATGTGTGTCACCGTCGTCTATCTCCGCATCATCCGGACCAAGGACTAAGCCATGAGCCAGGTAACAGCCTCCGGCCCCCAATCCTTCTTCACCGGCAAGCCGCTGCGCCTGATTGCGGCATCCATACTGCTGGTGAACGGCATGTTTCCCGCACTTTGGATCCTCTTCACCTCGCTGAAGACGGAAGCCGAGCTGACGGTCAAGCCGATCACCTGGTTCCCGCATGCGCCGACGGTTGCCAACTATATGCAGGCCTTTTCCGATCAGCCGCTGCACATCTTCCTGTTCAACAGCTTCATGGTGGCGCTGCTCTCGACCTGCACGACGCTTCTGGTGGCCGTCCTTGCGGCTTACGCCATTGCAAGGCTAAACCTGCGCTATCGCGGCCTGATCCTGTCGGCAATCATCGCCGTCTCGACCTTTCCGCTCGTCACGCTCTTGGT
Source organism: Rhizobium sp. SSA_523 (assembly GCF_030435705.1). NCBI lineage: Bacteria > Pseudomonadati > Pseudomonadota > Alphaproteobacteria > Hyphomicrobiales > Rhizobiaceae > Affinirhizobium > Affinirhizobium gouqiense. The sequence continues at coordinate 591,797 of NZ_CP129381.1, read as the reverse complement.
TCCGCTGTTCGAGATCATGCGGACGCTGAACCTTCTCAACACCTGGATCGCCTTGATCCTGCCCTATACCGTCCTGTCGCTGCCGGTCTGCACCTTGATGCTGGTATCCTTCTTCGAGGGCATTCCGCGAGACCTTGAGAACGCCGCGATGATCGACGGCTGCACGCGCCTTGGCGCCTTGTTCAAGGTTGTCGTTCCGCTTTGTGCGCCGGGCGTTTTCACCGCCGGCATTCTCGCCTTCGTCAATGCCTGGGACGAATTCCTGCTGGCCCTGTCCTTCAATTCCAATCCGGCTTTGCGCACCCTGCCCGTCGGCATCCAGCTCTACCAGGGCGAATTCGCCTTCCCCTGGCCCGTCATTTCCGCCGCTCTGGTGGTGGGCATCGTGCCTGTCGCCATCCTGATCGTGATCTTTCAGGAGCGTGTCGTCTCCGGCCTCACGGCGGGCGGCATCAAGGGATAAGTTAACGCCATGACCAAGAGAAGAGACCTGTCGGAACTGCGCAGCCAGCGCTGGTTCGCCTCCGATGACATGCGTGGTTTCGCGCATCGCCAGCGCACGCAGCAGATGGGCATGCGCCGCGACGAGTTCATGGGAAAGCCTGTCATCGGCATCATCAATACCTGGAGCGAGATGAGCCCATGCCACGCGCATCTGCGCGATCGTGCGGAAGCCGTCAAGCGCGGCGTGTGGCAGGCCGGCGGCTACCCCGTGGAAATGCCGGCATTGTCGGTGGGTGAAGTCATGGTCAAGCCGACGACCATGCTCTACCGGAACTTCCTTGCCATGGAATGCGAGGAATTGCTGCGCTCCCACCCCATTGATGGGGCCGTTCTTCTCGGCGGCTGCGACAAGTCCACTCCCGGCCTGTTGATGGGCGCCTTCTCGATGGATTTGCCCGTCATCTATTGCCCGGCCGGGCCCATGGCCAACGGCCAGTGGCGCGGCATCAAGACCGGCGCGGGAACGCATACGAAGAAATACTGGGACGAATTGCGCGCCGGCAACATCACCAAGGATGACTGGGTGGATCTTGAAAGCCGCATGACGCGCTCGGCGGGCACCTGCAACACGATCGGCACGGCCTCCACCATGACGTCGATCGCCGACGCCATGGGCATGACCCTGCCGGGCGCCTCGTCCATCCCGGCGGTGGATTCCGGTCACCCGCGCATGGCCTCGCTGTGTGGCCAGCGCATCGTCGAAATGGTCTGGGAGGATCTGAAGCCTTCGGACATTCTGAGCAAGGAAAGCTTCGAAAACGGTCTCGTCGCCTACATGGCCATGGGGGGATCGACGAATGCTGCGGTCCATCTGATCGCCATGGCAAGGCGCGCCGGCATCAGCCTGACCCTCGACGACATGTCCGCCATGGCGGGCAGGGTTCCGGTGGTCGCCAATGTCTTTCCGTCCGGCGAATATCTGATGGAAGATTTCTATTTCGCCGGCGGCCTCAACGCGCTTCTCAAAAAGCTTTCCCCTCACCTGCATCTCGAACGGCCGACGGTGAACGGCAAGACGCTCGGCGAAAACATCGCCAATGCGGATTGCTGGAACGACGACATCATCCGCGGCGAGGAGGATCCGGTCGTGCCGCTCTCCAGGGGCAAGACGCTGGAAGTGCTGCGCGGCAACCTTGCGCCCAATGGGGCGGTGATGAAATCCTCCGCCGCCAATCCGAAATTCCTGCAGCATGTCGGTCCGGCGCTTGTCTTTGACGATCCGGCCACGATGAACAAGACGCTCGACAATCCGGATCTCGACGTGACTGAAGATACCGTCATCATCCTGCGCAATGCGGGCCCGGTTGGCGCCCCCGGCATGCCGGAATGGGGCAATCTGCCGATCCCCAAGAAACTGCTGAAACAGGGTGTGCGCGATATGGTGCGCATCTGCGACGGTCGGATGAGCGGCACCCATTACGGCACCTGCATTCTGCATGTGACGCCGGAGGCCGCCGTTGGCGGGCCGCTCGCTCTGGTGCGGACCGGCGACCTGATCGAGCTCGATGTCACGGCCGGCACGCTGAACATGCGGGTCGATGATGATGAATTGCAGCGCCGCAGGGCGGTCTGGAAGCCGACGGCGCGCATCTATGAACGCTCCTTTGCAGCGCTTTACCAGAGCCATGTCAGCCAGGCGGATGAAGGCTGCGATTTCGACTTCCTCAGCGGATCGGCCAAGGTGCCGGACCCTGTCATTTTCTGAAAAAGGATGAGTCCATGAGCACACTGAACCCCTTCAAGTCCTGGCTCACCGACAAGAACCGCGCCACGCCGCTCGGAACCTGGCTGATGGCTGCAGCACCGGCGAGTGCCGAAGCGCTCGGCTATGCCGGCTTCGACTTTCTCGTCGTCGATATGGAGCATGTGCCGATCGAGGTATCCGATCTTGCGCATATCCTGCGCGCCATCGGCTGTACGCCGGCGGATGCCGTCGTACGGCTGGCCTGGAACGATCAGGTCCTGGTCAAACGCTGCATGGATGCCGGCACCCGCACCGTAATGCTGCCCTTTGTGCAGACGGCGGAAGAGGCAAAGGCCGCCGCGTCCTACACGCGCTACCCGCCGCAGGGCATTCGCGGCGTCGCCGCCGTGCATCGCGGTTCGCGTTTCGGCACTATTCAAAACTATCTGAAGACGGCCAATGACGATGTCTGCACGATCGTGCAGCTGGAAACGCCCGAAGCGATCGAGCGGCTGCCGGAGATCGCTTCGGTGGAGGGCATTGATGCGCTGTTCGTCGGACCCGGCGACCTTTCGGCTGCCATGGGCCATATCGGCAATATCGCCCATCCGGAGGTCCAGGCGCTGATTGAAAAGGCCGCCAAGGATGCGCATGCTGCCGGCAAGCCGATCGGCATTGTCGGTCCCAATCCCGATATGGTGAAGCGCTTCATCGGCTATGGCTATGATTATGCCGCCATTGCCTCGGACATCGCCATGATGACCGGCCGCGCGAATGAGTGGCTCGGGCAGATGAAAGGCGTGGACAAGCCGGCCGTCGCCCCCACCGCGGCCTATTGACATGGCCAACGTGGAAAGTCCTTTCGTTCCCGTCCTGTACATGCGCTGCGACCTCGGTGAATGCCCTCTCTGGTCCGTCGACGAACAGGTCCTGTTTTTCGTCGACATCAAGAAGAGCCGTATTCACCGCTTTGATCCCGCCGACGGCGCGCTGCAGACGCTGAACTTGCCGGAAGAGGTCGGCTGCATCGGCCTGGCCGAGGGTGGCGGCTTCATCGCCGGCCTGCGCTCCGGCCTCTGGCTCCTCTCGCCGCAAGGCGAGCGCCTCCGCAAACTGGCGGACAATCCCGAGGATCAGTCGATCAGCCGCTTCAATGACGGCATGGTCGATCCTGCCGGACGTTTCATCGCCGGCACGGTTGACGAGACGCGGGAACGCGCGATCGCGAGCCTCTACCGGTTCGACCATCGCGGCCTGACGGTTCTCGCCGATCGCTTGCTGACCTCCAATGGCGTCGCCTTTTCCCCCGACGGCCGCCGCCTCTACCATTCCGACACTCTGCGTTACGCGCTCTATACCTATGATTACGACGTGATGACAGGTGAAGCGGGCAATCGCCAGCTGTTTGCGACATTCGGCTCCGAAACCGACAAGGGACGGCCGGACGGCGGCGCTGTCGACGAAGAGGGATGCTATTGGACCGCCCTGTTCGAAGGGGGCCGCGTACAGCGCTATGCGCCGGACGGTCGGCTGCTGGCGGAATATCCCGTGCCGGTGAAATGCCCGACCATGGTCACCTTCGGCGGCCCGGACCTGCGCAGCCTTTATTGCACCAGTGCCAGCATTGGCCGGCCGGCTGAGGAACTCGCGCAATATCCGCTGTCCGGAGCGCTGTTCGCCATGCGCACAGACGTCGCCGGCCTGGCAAAACCGCACTTCAAACTCGACGCGTGAGACACAGATCCATGTCCGCACCTTATGATACCGTCCGCTACCAATCGCTTGCAAACCGCCATGTGCTGATCACCGGCGGCGCATCGGGCATCGGCGAAGAAATAGTCAAGGCCTACCGCGCGCAGCAAGCGCGGGTCTCCTTCATCGATATCGACCAGACCGCCGGCGCTGCCACGGCCGCGGCAAGTGGCGCGAACTTCTATTCCTGCGACCTGACCGATATTGACGCCACCCGCGCCACGGTCGAGCGGATTGAAGCCGATCATGGTCCGGTCTCCGTCCTGCTCAACAATGCCGGCAAGGATGATCGCCATGCCATGGACGAGGTGGAGCCGGATTACTGGCGTCGCGCGCTGGCGCTCAATCTGGACCATCAGTTCTTCGTCACTCAGGCGGTAAGCAGAAGCATGCGGCAGAATGGCGGCGGATCCGTCATCATGTTCAGCTCCATCTCCTTCATGCGCGGGCGGCCGGGCATGGTCGGCTACACGACGTCGAAAGCCGCCATTATCGGCCTGACGAAGACGCTGGCGCGTGAACTGGGTGCCGATGGCATCCGCGTCAACTGCATCGTGCCGGGTGCCATTGTTACCGAACGCCAGTTGAAGCTCTGGACCAGCCCGGAGCAGAACCAGCAGTTCATCGATCTCCAGGCGCTGAAATTCCGCCTGGATGCCAGCCATGTCGCGCGCATGGCTCTCTTCCTCGGTTCCGACGAAAGCAATGGCTGCACGGGCGCCAATTTCGTCGTCGATGCCGGACTGACCCAGAACTAGAAAGCATGACCATGCAGCTTGACCTCATACCCGGCGGCTTTTCGCTCACCCTTGATGGCCGCGAAATCCTGCGTCACACCGATGCATCCCCAGCCCTGTTCGTCGGGCACGGCGAAGAGCGGATGGACATGTATCGCGGCAATTTCGACATCGATGACTATGTCGTCGAACGGACCGCGCTGGTCCATGTCGAGATCGAGGGAAACCGCCTCAGCTTCTCTGCCGCCAAGGGTCTGGATCCCCGCTTCGTCATCACCCTTGACGGCCACCATCTGGTGACCGAGGCGCTGGATGCGAAAATCAACCGCGTCTGGTTGCGTCTGACCGCCGACAGCGATGAACATGTCTGGGGCGGTGGCGAGCAAATGTCCTATTTCGACATGCGCGGCCGCCGTTTTCCCCTCTGGACGTCCGAACCCGGCGTGGGTCGTGACAAGACCAGCGAGATCACCTTCAAATCCGATGTGACAGGTCGCGCCGGCGGCGACTACTACAACACCAATTATCCGCAACCGACCTTTCTCTCCTCGCGCAGATATGCGGTCCATGTCGAAACGACCGCCTATTTGGTCTTCGACTTCCGCCGCCCGGATTTCCACGAAATCGAGGTCTGGGCCATTCCCGAGCGTCTGGAATTTTTTGCCGCCCCGACCTTTGTCGCGCTGGTGGGGCAGCTGTCCGAGCGTTTCGGCCGCCAGCCGCAACTGCCTGACTGGGTCTATTCCGGTGCCATCCTTGGCCTGAAGGACGGCGACAACTCTTTCACACGCATGGAGGCGATGCGGCAGGCGGGTGTCAAGGTTTCGGGCCTGTGGTGCGAGGACTGGATCGGCTTGCGCCACACCTCGTTCGGCGCACGCCTGTTCTGGGACTGGCGCGCCAATGAGGAGCGCTACCCGCATCTCCGGCAGAAGATTGCCGCTCTGCGCGACGAGGGAATCCGCTTCCTCGGCTATGTCAATCCCTATATCTGCGTCGACGGTACACTGTATCCGGCCGCCGAAGAACGAGGCTATTTTGCCAAGGACGAGGCGGGGCACACGGCACTTGTGGATTTCGGCGAGTTCGACTGCGGGGTCGTCGACTTCACCAATTCCGAGGCAGCTGCCTGGTTTGCGGAAGAGGTGCTGGGCAAGAACATGCTGGACTTCGGCCTGTCCGGCTGGATGGCGGATTTCGGCGAATATCTGCCGATCGACGTCAAGCTCGCCAATGGCGTCGATGCCAAGCTGATGCACAATGCCTGGCCGACGCTCTGGGCGGAAGTGAATGCCCGTGCCGTTGAAAGCCGGGGCCAGACGGGGGAAGCACTGTTCTTCATGCGTGCAGGCTTTACCGGCGTCCAGGCCCATTGCCCTCTCCTGTGGGGCGGCGACCAATCCGTCGACTTCTCCCGCCATGATGGTCTGGTGACCGTCATGTGCGGCGCGCTCTCCTCCGGTCTACTTGGCAATGCCTATCACCATTCCGATATCGGCGGTTATACGAGCCTGTTCGGCAATGTCCGGACGCCGGAACTCTTGATGCGCTGGGCCGAAATGGCGGCGTTCACGCCGGTCATGCGCAGTCACGAAGGCAACCGCCCGCTGGACAATGTGCAAATCGACCAGGATCCGGAGGTTCTTGCCCATTTTGCCCGGATGACCTCCATCTATGTTCATCTCGCCCCATATCTGAAGGCGCTGTCGGCAGAGGCGGCTTCGACCGGTCTTCCCGTCCAGCGCCCGCTTTTCCTGCATCATGAAGATGATCGTGACACCTACACGATCCAGGACGCCTACCTTTACGGCAGGGACCTGCTGGTTGCACCTGTATGGCAGGCGGGCGATACGGCGCGCCGCGTCTATCTGCCGAAGAACGAGACCTGGGTGCATGTCTGGTCGGGAGAGAAGCATGCCGGCGGACGGGAGATCGAGATCGCCTCGCCGCTCGGTTCGCCGCCGGTCTTCTACCGCGCGGGTGCGGCGGAGACTGCCCTGTTCGACGCCCTGCGGACGATCTGATCATGGGCCCGCACGCGCTGGCGGGTCTTCTCGGCATCGCCTTCATCGCTGCCTATACGCAGACCCTGACGGGCTTTGCGCTCGGCCTCATCATGATGGGCGGGGTCGGGTTGACGGGGATCCTGCCCCTGCCCGACGCCGCCGTGCTGGTCAGTATCCTGGTGATCGTCAATGCGGCCCAGGTTCTCGCAAAAGGCTGGCGCGATATTGCATTCAGACAGTTCTGGCCGGCGCTGGCGGCGAGCTTGCTCTGCCTCGGCATCGGCTACTGGCTGCTCGGCTTGATGGTGTCAGCCTCGCTGGACTGGCTGAAGATTGTGCTGGGCGCGCTGATCATCACGTCGAGCATCCAGCTCTCGCTGAAGCCGCAGGTCCTTCCCAAGACCTCGGGTGCTTCATCCTTTGCCGGCTTCGGCGCCGTAGCGGGCCTGATGGGCGGACTGTTCTCCACATCCGGCCCGCCTTTGATCTATCATTTCTATCGCCAGCCGCTGAAGCCGAGCGCGGTGCGCGAGACGCTTGTGGCAATTTTCGCCATCAATTCCGTCATTCGCCTCGCCATCGTCGCCGGAAGCGGCGAACTTCCCTCCGCCTCGTTCTGGTGGGCGCTGACCGCCATTCCGGTCGTCATCGCCGCCACGACACTGGCGCGCCGCTTTCCGCCTCCCCTGTCACCAGTGGCAATGCGGCGAGCGGCCTTTCTCCTCCTGTTCCTGTCGGGCCTCTCGCTTCTGCTTCCCGCCGCTCTATCCGTGCTGAAGTCTGCGCTGGAGATGGGATCCTGAAACCGGCCTCGCGCAAGAAAGGACACTGAAGGCATGGCTTCACCGTCAAAAAAGGCTTTTGCAAGCCCGCATCTATGCTACCAAAACAGTCTCGACGGGGGGAGCCGGGGAGCAGTGGCGGAAATTTGCGCCGGCTGCAGCGCACCTTATCCTTCCTTCCCTGATTTTCGGCAGCATGGCGCTGCCGCACACGCTGATGTCATGATGAAAACGGATCTTGTCGCATGAAGGACTTCATTCTCGCCATCGACCAGGGCACCACATCCACCCGCTCGATCATCTTCGATCGCGCCTATCAGAGCCGCGGCGTCGGCCAGATGGAGTTCACCCAGCATTTCCCGCAGTCAGGCTGGGTCGAACACGAGGCGGACGATCTCTGGACCTCGACCGTCGAGACTGCCCGCAAGGCAATCGCAGCGGCGGGTGTCACGGCACAGCAGATCGCCGCGCTCGGCATCACCAACCAGCGCGAGACGGCACTGGTCTGGGACCGCCGCAGCGGAAAAGCCATTCATCGGGCGATTGTCTGGCAGGATCGCCGCACCTCGGATCATTGTGCAAGGCTGCGCGCCGAGGGTCATTCCGACATCGTGGCCGAGCGCACCGGTCTGCTGATCGACCCTTATTTCTCCGCAACCAAGATCGCCTGGCTCCTGGACAATGTCGAGGGTGCGCGCGAGGCAGCACAAGCCGGTCATCTCGCTTTCGGCACTGTGGACAGCTGGCTCATCTACAAGCTGACCGGCGGCAAGCGGCACGTCATCGACGTCACGAACGCCTCGCGCACCATGCTGTGCAATATCGGCACGGTGGCCTGGGATGACGAGCTTCTCTCGCTGTTCGACATCCCGCGCAGCATGATGCCGGAGATCCTCAGCAATATTGACGCGTTCGGCGAAACGGATCCCGAGATCTTTGGCGCAAGCATCGCCATTCGCGGCGTGGCGGGGGATCAGCAGGCGGCAGTCATCGGGCAGGCCTGTTTCACGCCGGGCATGATGAAATCGACGTATGGGACGGGCTGTTTTGCGCTCCTCAATACCGGCGCCGACCGCGTCGCCTCGAAAAACCGCCTGCTGACGACGATTGCTTACCGGTTGGGCAATGACACGCATTATGCCCTGGAAGGCTCGATCTTCATTGCCGGTGCGGCGGTCCAATGGCTGCGCGACGGGCTGAAGATGATCGGCAAGGCATCCGAGACCGCCGAGCTGGCGGCCAAGGCCGATCCCGGCCAGCGTGTCTATCTTGTGCCGGCCTTCACCGGGCTCGGCGCGCCCTGGTGGGATGCGGAGGCGCGTGGCGCCATGTTCGGCATGACCCGCAATACCGGCCCGGCGGAATTTGCCCGGGCGGCGCTGGAATCGGTCTGCTTCCAGACCCATGATCTGCTCGGCGCCATGCGCAAGGACTGGCCGGGACCGGCCGATACCTTGCTGCGAGTCGATGGCGGCATGTCGGCCAATGACTGGACGATGCAAAGGCTTGCCGATATTCTCGGCATTGCCGTCGACCGGTCAGCCTCGGCCGAAGTGACGGCGCTGGGAGCGGCCTGGCTCGCTGGCCACGGGGCCGGAATCTGGCCGGATCGCGCCGGGTTCGCGGCGGATTGGCACCGCGAGCGGGAGTTTTCTCCGACAATGAATTCGGGCGAACGCAGCGCTCTGTTGAAAGGCTGGGATTCGGCTGTGAAATGCACCTTGGCCTTTGGCAAATAGCCGAGGGTCCCGAACGGACGACATTGCCCGCCTGCCCTTTTTTGGAGTTGCTGATGTTCAAGACCAATTCGATCAAGGCGCGGCTTGCTGCCGGCGAAACGCTTTTTGGCTGCTGGGTCGCGGGCGGTTCGCCGACCAATGGCGAAATCCTCGGCCATGTCGGCTTCGATTTTCTTCTGGTCGATCACGAACACGGGGTCGGCGAGGTGAAGGATGCCGTGGACGCGCTCCGGGCGATCGAGGCAACGCCGAGCCCGGCCATGCTGCGCGTCGGCTGGAACGATCACGTGCTTCTGAAGCGGATCGCCGATGCCGGCGTCCAGTCGGTGATGATCCCCTCGGTGGACACTCCGGCGCTGGCGCAGGCCGCGGTCAAGGCCTGTCTCTACCCGCCGCAAGGCATTCGCGGCTATGCAGCCTCGGTCGTGCGCGCGTCCGGCTATGGCGCGGAGCCCGATTACGCTTTCCGCGCGAATGCGGAAATGCTGATCGCCATCCAGCTGGAATCGGTCCAGGCGATCGAGAATGCCGCCGAGATTGCGGCGATCGAGGGGGCCGATATCATTTTCATCGGAATCAATGATCTGGCCGCCTCGATGGGATTGCTGGGCCAGACCGGGCATGCTGAGGTGCAGGCGCTGGCAAAAGCGGCAGAGAGCGCCATACTGGCGGCGGGCAAGGTGCTCGGCACTGTGCCCAATGCCGGTGCCAATGTGCATGATCTTCTCGAGCGCGGCTATCGCTTCATTCCCGGCCCCTATGACGTGGCGCTGCTGCGTCAGGCCGGGCTTGCCGAACTCGCCGGCTTTCGCGAGATCCAGGCGCTGCGCGCCCGCGGCGAAGCCTATCACGGCGGCAAGGCCTCGTCATACTGAGGCCAAGCTCGATGTCTCGGGCCAATCATCGATCAACCGGGCTCTATAGGACCGGCTGCTCCGCTCAATAGCGCCGGGTCGGACGGTCCATGACTTTGCGCCCCATCAGGCTGGCGGTCAGGTCCACCAGAAGCGTTGCCGTGCGGCCGCGTTCGTCCAGAAAGGGATTGAGCTCGACGAGATCCAGGCTGGTGACGAGACCGCTGTCATGCAGCATCTCCATGACCAGATGCGCCTCGCGGAAGGTCGCGCCGCCCGGCACGGTGGTTCCGACGGCGGGACCGACGGCCGGATCGAGAAAATCGACATCGAGGCTGACATGCAGCAGTCCGCCCGCGGCCGATACCCGCTCCAGGAATTCCGTCAGAAGAAGCCCTATGCCATGCTCGTCAATGGCCCGCATGTCATGCACCGTGATATCGGTCTGGCTCACCGCCGCCCGCTCCGCCGGATCGACGCTGCGAATCCCGACCATGCAGACATGGGCCGGATCGACGCGGTGCGAAAGCTCAGGGAAGAAAGGGGCAAAGCCCGGCATCCCGGTGAAATAGGCGACCGGGACGCCATGCAGATTGCCGCTCGTAGTGGTGTCGAGGCTGTGAAAGTCGGTATGCGCATCCAGCCAGAGGACGAAGAGCGGCCGGCCTTCTTCTGCCGCGCGCCGTGCCAGACCGGCGACGCTGCCGGCGGACAAAGCATGGTCGCCGCCGAGAAAGATCGGCATCCCGTCAAAGCTCGCCTGGTAGGCCGCATCGGCAATGGCAGCGATCCAGCCGCTGATTCGGTCCAGATTGCGCAGAGCCGAATTGGGATGCGCCGGGACATTTGCGGACGCCGGGGACAGATTGCCGAGATCCGAAACCTCATGGCCCAGTTCACTGAGCGCCGAAACGAGGCCGGCCGTACGCAAAGCACTTGGTCCCATTTCGCATCCCAGTTGCGAAGCGCCATCCTGAAGCGGTACCCCGATCAATTTGCAAAGCATATGTCTCTCTCCGTTTTCCGGCATAAAACCATAGGAATGTGTCGATCGATATGGTCTGATCGACCAGATTCGGAAGTCGGAACCGACAGTTTGACCTGCCACACCGGCCCGTCCGTTCGATGGATCGGGGAAAGGTCGGAGTTCGGCAGGGGCTGGTGGGATCCTATCGGCGGTGGAGCGGGACCTACCCCTCTCCAGACGCAGCGCTGCCGCCGCTTCAACCATCGGATGCGTGCTGCGCCATTACTTCAGAATGTCTTGCAGCTGTTTTCCCGCATTGCTTTCGACTGGCTTGGCCAAGAATAACTGAGTCGTTAATTCTTGATTATGCCCTTCTTATCAATTTAGAACATACTATTTGTCATCATCCGAAATTAACTATTCGATAGCAGTTTCAGTCAATCATGACCACATATTCGCAACGCTTCACCGGAATGACTTTGTGGTCTCCTCCCTCACACTTCAACTTGACGGCAATCTCACGCTCCGGTCGATTTCGGCGCATCAGGAGAGGCTTCTGTCTGCTCTGTCGCAGCACGGTTTGGTTGAGCTCGACCTTGCCGGTGATGCGCAATTCGATCTGAGTTTTCTGCAGCTTTTGGAATCGGCCCGCATTTATGCGGGCACGGCCGGCCGTGTTGTCCGCCTGTCGCGTGCCGCCGATGGCAGCCTTCTCGATCTTCTGGATCGGGCCGGCTTTCTCTCGGCCATGACGGCTCAGGACCGGCACTTCTGGCTTCATGAAGGAGTAACCGCATGACCGCCCGCATCCTCACCGTCGACGATTCCGCCAGCATCCGGCTGACCACGCGCGTGGCCCTTTCCAATGCCGGCTACAGCGTCACCGAGGCGGTGGATGGCCGGGACGGGCTTGCCAAACTGTCCGCCGGCCAGTTCGACCTCGTCGTGACCGATCTGAACATGCCCAATATGGACGGGCTGACGATGATCCGCGAGCTGCGCAAGATCCCGGCCTTGATGGGCGTGCCGGTGATCTTTCTCACCACCGAATCCGACAATGAACTGAAGGCGCAGGCGAAAGCCGCCGGCGCGACCGGCTGGCTCACCAAGCCGTTCGATCCGGAAAGCCTCGTCAAGATCGCCAAGAAAGTGCTCGGCCGATGAGTTTCCCCGATCCGATCGCCGTCTTCCGCACCGAGGCTGCCGAGCTTCTCGAGCAGGTGGAACAGGGTCTTCTCGACCTCAACCACGACCTTGCCGACAAGGAGCAGGTGGATGCGGTCTTTCGCGGGCTGCATACGCTCAAAGGCTCCGGCGCCATGTTCGGCTTCGAGGCGCTTGCCGCCTTCACCCATCATTGCGAGACCGCCTTCGACCAGGTGCGCAAGGGCCTGGTGCCGGCAACGCACGATCTCGTCACCGCCGTGCTCGGCGCCACCGACCATATGCGGGCACTCATCGAGGTGCCGGGCGGCCAGCATGACGAGATGAGCGAGACCCTGCTGGCGCGCCTGCGCTGCGCGGTTGCCGCCGCCGCGGGAGGTGCCGGAAAGGAAGGGGGCAAGGATGGGGGCATGGATGGAGCCGATGAGCCCGGCGGACCTTGTGCCGCAGATGGCGCTGCGCCGGCCCGGCTGCCGACCTCTGTCGCACATTCCGTTTCAACCCCCGGCTCAACCTCTGTCTCTGGCCCAACCTCTGGCTCTTCCTCAGGCTCTTCCTCCGGACCCGCCGGGCAGGCCGTGACCTATCGCATCCGCTTTCGCCTGCCACAGAATGCCATGGCCAATGGCACCAATCCGCTCGGCCTGCTCGACGAGCTGAGGGAGCTCGGCGCCTGCACCGTCCTGGCCGATATCAGCCCTGTTCCCGCCATCGATACGCTGGTCGCCACCGATCTTTACATCGGCTGGACGCTGGAGCTTGTCACCGACAAGCCGCGCTCGGCCATCGACGACGTGTTCATCTTCGTCATGGACGATATGGAGCTTTCGGTGAGCCTGGCCCCTGCGCCGGACAGCGATACAGCGCCGACGATTGCCGCATCCCAGCCTGCCGTATCCGAGCCTGCCGTACCCGAGCCTGCCGCCGATGGCCCCGCTGCAGCGGCCGCGCCGGATGCGCCTTCGGCCTCCATCACCGCTTTTTCGGCCCCGTCCGTTGCCGCCTCTCCGGCGCCTGCATCTTCAGCATCTTTGGCGACCTCCCCCGCCTCTCCTTCAGGGCGCGCCGCGGCGCCTGCCGATGCCAAGCAGCAGAAGGCTGCCGAGAATGTCCGCGTGCCGGCCGAACGGCTGGACGAGCTGATGGACCGGGTCGGCGAGCTGGTGATTGCCCAGTCGCGCCTCAGCCAGCTCGCCGGCTCTAGCGGCGACCTGATGCTGCGCGCCGTCTCCGAGGATGTCGAGCGCCTGTCGGGCGAGCTGCGCGACACGATGATGGTGCTGCGCATGGTGCCGGTGGCCCAGCTCTTCGGCCGCTTCCGCCGCCTCGTCCATGATCTGGCCATCGAGACCGGCAAGGTGATCGAGCTCGTCACCGAAGGCGAAACCACAGAGGTCGACAAGAGCGTCATCGAGCGGCTGGCCGATCCGCTCGTGCATCTGGTGCGCAATTCCTGCGATCACGGGCTGGAAAGCGCCGAGGAACGGCGCGCAAGCGGCAAATCGCCCACCGGCCGCATCCTGCTGGCCGCTCGCCAGCAGGCCGGCGAGGTCATCATCACCATCAAGGATGACGGCCGCGGCATCGACCGCGAGAGGGTGCGCGCCAAGGCCGAAAGCTCCGGCATCATCGCCGCCAATGCCACGCTTTCCGACCAGGACCTGCTGCAGCTGATCTTCCAGCCGGGCTTCTCCACCGCCCAGCAGGTCACCAACCTGTCCGGCCGCGGCGTCGGCATGGATGTCGTCAAGCGCACCGTGGATGCGCTGCGCGGCACCATCAATGTCGTCTCCAGGCCCGGCCAGGGCTCCGAGATCGCGCTCGCCATCCCGCTGACGCTGGCCATCATCGACGGCCTGCTCGTGCGCGTCGGCACGGGCCGCTACGTCATCCCGCTGTCCGCCGTCGAGGAATGTCTCGAACTCTCCGTCGAAGACGACATGCGCTCGCGCGGGCGAAGCTTCATCTCGCTGCGCGACAGCCTGGTCCCCTTCATCCGCCTGCGCGATCTCTTCCAGACCGGCACAAAGCCCGATCCCTTCCAGAAGGTCGTCGTCATCTCCACCGGCGCCGAGCGCGTCGGCCTCGTCGTCGACCAGATCATCGGCGACCACCAGACCGTGATCAAGGCCATGTCCAAGCTGCATCACGACGTCGTCACCTTCTCCGGTGCGACCATTCTCGGCGATGGCGGCGTCGCCCTCATTCTCGATGTCGCCCATCTCGTGGCGGCCGGTCAGCAACAGGAGGCGCATTTGCGCGCGGCAGGATGAGCGAAGCATTGCGCAAGCTACCAGACCATCTTTGGGAAGGCCGCCAGGAGATCGAGGTCCTCGCCTTCGAGATCGCCGGCGAAATGTTCGCGCTCGAGGCGGTGAAAGTCCAGGAAATCCTCGACCTTCTGCCCGAAACCCGGTGCCCGGCGCCAAGCCCTTCGTCGCAAGCGTCATCAACTTCCGCGGCAAGGTCATCCCGCTGGCCGATATCCGGCTCGCCTTCGGCATGGAGGCAACCACCACCACCATCGACAGCCGCATCATCGTCATCGAACTCGATCTCGACGGCGAGCCGACCTTGACCGGAATCCGGACCGACAAGGTCCACGAGGTCACCACACTCGAACAGGCCAATGGCGAACCGCCGCCCAGCGTCGGAATGCGCTGGAGGCCAGACTTCATCGACTGCCTCGTCAGACGTCAGGGCGAGTTCATCATCATTCCAAACCTCAAGACCATCTTCTCCGCGCAAAGGACGAGGACGGACATTCCAGCACCGCAGATCTAGGTTGGCGGCCATTCGGCCGTCATCTCCGACACCAGGATTACAGGGCCTCATGAGGGGGATCCGACCAGCCCGCGGGCATGGTCAAAGGGCGATGATCAAAGCCCGCGTCACCCATCAACACCATTTTGCTGAAAGAGCTTCTCATGCGCTTTACCATTAAACTCAAGCTGGCCCTGGCCTTCGGCTTTCTGATCCTGCTGTCGAGCGCGACCGTCATCATCGCGATCTCCAACCTGGCAGCCCTGAACACGGCCGTCACCGATATCGTCGACGGCCCCTCCGCCAATTTGCGGATCTCCTCGGATATGTCGGTGGGCATCCTCAACGCAATCCGGGATGAAAAGAACGCCATCATCAATACGAATCCCGACCTGATCAACGGCTTCGTCTCCTCGGTGAGCAACAATCTGCAGCAGGCCGATCAGGCGCTCGAAGTGCTGGTTCGCAGCAAGAACCCGCTTATCGCCGAAAAGGCGACGGAATTGACCCACCAGCTTGCGACATGGCGGCAGATCGATGAACGCGTCCTCAAACTGGCGATCGAGAACACCGCGCAGAGCAATGCTGCGGCCGGAGACCTGTCGATGGGCGAAGGGCGCAAGGCCTTCAATGAGATGCTCATCAGCCTGGCGGCCGTTCGGGAAGCCATTGCCGCCGATCTGAAGACGACGGATGAAGCGACCAATGAACAGTACAACGATTCCCGCAACCTGCTGATCGCCGCACTGGCAACGATGTTCGTCCTGTCGGTCGGCGTCGCCACCTGGATTGCGCTGGGCATCAATAGCGGCCTGAAGAAGGTGAAGAGCGTTGCCGATGCGGTGGCGATCGGCGACCTCGACCAGGAGATCGACATCAAGACCAATGACGAAATTCGCGACGTCGTCGAGAGTGTCCGCATCATGACCGGCAATCTGCGGGAAACGGCTCGCGTTGCGGATCAGATTGCCAATGGCGACCTGACCGTCAATGTCAAGCCGCTCTCTGACAAGGATACGCTCGGCATGTCCCTGAGGAGCATGGTGGAGCGCCTGCGGGCGGTGGTGGGCGACGCGCTGTCGGCCTCCGACAATGTCTCCTCCGGCAGCCAGGAATTGTCGGCAAGCTCGGAACAGCTGAGCCAGGGCGCGACCGAACAGGCCTCGGCGGCCGAACAGGCCTCCTCCTCGATGGAAGAAATGGCGGCCAATATCAAGCAGAACGCCGAAAATGCCAGCCAGACGGAAAAGATCGCCCGCCAGTCGTCGCGCGATGCCGAAGCCTCCGGCCAGGCCGTCGGCAAGGCCGTCGGCGCCATGCGCACGATCGCCGAGAAGATCTCCATCGTGCAGGAAATCGCCCGCCAGACCGATCTTCTGGCGCTGAATGCGGCTGTCGAAGCGGCGCGCGCCGGCGAACATGGCAAGGGCTTTGCCGTGGTGGCCTCGGAAGTGCGCAAGCTTGCCGAGCGCAGCCAGGCCGCGGCCGCGGAAATCTCCGCCCTGTCCGGCGACACGGTGGTTGCGGCAACGGAGGCCGGCGAAATGCTGAACCGTCTGGTGCCCGACATCCAGAAGACCGCGGAACTGGTTTCGGAAATCTCGGCCGCCTGCCGCGAACAGGATATCGGCGCTGCCCAGATCAACCAGGCGATCCAGCAGCTCGACCAGGTGACGCAGCAAAATGCCAGCGCCTCCGAACAGATGTCCGCGACATCGGAAGAACTGGCCGCACAGGCCGAGGAACTGCAGGCCTCCATCGCCTTCTTCCGGATCGAACAGTCGAACCGGCACCTGTCCGCGAAGGCTGGCGCGAGCCGCGTTGCACCGGCGGCCAGCCGGGCGGTTCATCGTCCGCTTGCGGTTAAGCGCGCCGATAACAGCGTGGCTGCCCAGCAGGCGCGGGCCAAGGGTTTCGCGCTCGACATGACGGTCGGCGGCCCCGACGAACACGATGCCGATTTCCGGGAAAGCGCATGACCATGCTCGCCACCACGGAAGCCCAGTTCGTGACCTTCAGCCTCGGCGCGGAAATCTTTGCCGTGCCGGTGGATGTGGTGCGCGAGATCCTCGACCATGAGGAGGCCTTCAGGATCCCGCATGGGCCGGAGTATCTTCTCGGGCTGCGCGATGTGCGCGGCCAGGGCGTCCCGGTCATCGACCTGCGCCTGCGGCTCGGCATGTCGCGCACGGACAAGACACCGCATACCCGCATCCTGGTGATCGATGTGCCGATTGCCGGCCGCATCCTCACCCTCGGCCTTGTCGCCGACCGGGTCTACGAGGTCGTGCCCTTCCAGAAGAGCCGGATCGAGAGCCCTCCGGATATCGGCATTGCCTGGCGTTCCGATTATATTGCCGGCGTCGTGCGCCGCGATGGCGGCTTCGTCGTCATCGTCGATCTCGCCCGCCTCTTCTCCGATTCCGGCAGCGCGCTTTCCAGCAGCGCGCTTGCCGGCCTCGCACAGCCAGATCACCAAAGCGTCGCATGATGGGGTTTGCCGGCCTGAGGCCGGCAGACGTCCCAGCGGGTCGCCGGATCTAGCCTCTCATTGCCCGGACGGCAAAGCCCGAAACCTTCGTCCAGCGCCCGGTGCCCTCGTCGCTCCGGCTTGAGCGATCCTCCTTGCTCTTTGCTCTCTTGCTCCCCCCTTTTTCGCGCCTTCATGCCTTGTGGCGGGCGCAAGTGTCGCAGCCCGAAACCTTTGTTCGAAGCCAGGAAGGGCGCTATAAGATCGAGGTTAGCTGCGCTAAGGGCGGTATCGGCCTGACGCCATTTGCGACCTTGATGCGGCTAGCGCTTGTGGTGGTCCGGTATGCCTGCCGAACTGCGATCATTTTGAGGTTTGATGTCACGATCAAGCCGCCGGCCTTCGACAGCGACAGGACGATGATGACAGCTTGGAGCAGGATAAGAGACGCGCTGACCCGCCTTCTATGCGTCGTTGCGTTGCTGCTGGTCTCCCTCTCCCACGCTCCTCCTGGCGCTTCTGCCGCTTTGGGGCCGGCTGCGGCAGTCCTTGGGTCTGGCACCGTCGTCGAAATCTCGCCAATCGCTGCCGAGGCAAACGCCTATACCCTTCCCGATGGCACAGTTCCTGATCTTTGCCTTGTGAAGAAGGACAAGGCCAGGCACCAAAGCCGCAGCCTCGGCATCGGCTGCGAGGCCTGCCGGCTTTCCCTGGACATCGCGTTGCCAGCGCCGCCGGACAGTGCTTGCGGCAACAGGAGCAAGCCGGGCACGCGCCTGCCGGTTTTCACCGATTCCGTGATCCCTCCACGCCTGTTTTTGCCGAATGCCGCACCGCGGGCGCCACCTCTCCCGGCCGTTCTCTGACTGATCGTCGAAATGTGAGAACCGCTGTCGCAGATGACAGCCTTGTCAGCTCGGCCGGCAGATCCGATCCGTAGGATCTGGCCGGCGAAAGCCGGAAGATTCCATCATGTTGAACAGATTGCCGGATGCCTTCGGGAAGATCCACCGCCACGGCCCGCCCGAAATCGACCCTGTGGCGATGGCTGTCACGAGCCTGCCGCCGCACGCCCTCATCCCGCTGCGCTCCCGCAAGGTGCCGCTGGTGTTTCGGATCGAGAGCGGATGCGTGGCCCTTTTTACGGACCTGCCCGATGGACGCCGGCAGATCCTCGACGTGCTTGGCCCGGGTAGCGTGATCAGCGGGGATTTGCTTGACGCCGGCCACGGCAAGGCCATCACTCTCACTTATTGCCACCTCGAACGGATCGCCGCCGCAGATCAGCCCCGGATAGTCGATGCGGCCGCGCGCCAGATGCTCCTCCGGGCGCAAGCCCATAGCCTTCTCCTGGGGCGAAAGACGGCACCCGAGCGGGTGGCCAGCGCCCTTCTCGACCTCGCCGACCACTTTTCGCGCCCGAAGCGCACGGCCAGTAACCGCCGCATCACCATCATCCTGCACCTGACGCGGGCAGAGCTTGCGGACTGGCTGGGTCTGACGCCGGAAACCGTCAGCCGCTGCCTGAGCAATTTCAAGCGATCCCGCCTGATTTCCTTCGATCAGCCGGAACGGATCATCATCCGCGAGCTTGCGGCATTGAGAGCTTTGGCCGAGGGCAGCAAGGGCGAGCCGTCAGCCTGACCGCCCGGACCATCGTCGCTGGCTTTTTCACGCCCTTCCGTTGCAATGCCCGGCCGTCAATCGAAGACGACGATCTGACGCAGGGCCGAGCCGTCCGCCAGCCTGTCGAAGCCGTCATTGATCTCGTCAAGGCGGAAGCGATGCGTGAGCAACCTGTCGATCGGCAGCTTGCCGCGCCGATAGAGATTGAGAAAGCGCGGTATGTCTCGAGCAGGCACGCCGGAGCCGAGATAGCTTCCCTTCAGGATCCGCTCCTCCGCCACAAGCGAGGCGGCGGGAAGCTGCATCATGGCAGCAGGATGCGGCAAACCGGCGGTGATCGTCGTGCCGCCGCGCCGTGTCACGGCATAGGCAAGTTCCAGCGCCTTGACGGAACCGGCAAATTCCAGCGCCACCTCGACGCCGCCCTTCGTCAACGCGCGCAGCCCTGCCACCAGATCCGCATCGCCGGCATTGAACGTATGAGTGGCGCCCATCTGCCGGGCCGCGGCAAGCTTGGAATCGAGACGATCAACGGCGATGATGGTTTCGGCGCCGGCCGCAACGGCACCCAGCACCGCTGCCAGCCCGACGCCGCCCAGTCCGACCACGGCGACGGAGCCTCCGGGACGTATATCGCCGGAGTTGAACACCGCTCCGGCGCCGGTCAGCACTGCGCACCCCATCAGGCCCGCAACGTCAAGGGCGATGTCCTGATCGATCTTCACCAGCGAGCGGCGGGAGACTGTTGCATAGTCGGCAAAGCACGATATGCCGATATGATGATGGAGCGGCTCTCCATGGCGCTTCAGCCGCATTGCGCCGCCCAGCAATTCACCGCGGCCATTGGCTGCCGCGCCGGGCTCGCAGAGCGCTGGACGGCCTTCGGCACAAGGCAGGCAGTGCCCGCAACTGGGAACGAAGACGAAGACCACATGATCGCCAGCCTGAAGATCATGGATATCCGCGCCAACCTCCTCCACCACGCCGGAGGCCTCGTGGCCGAGCACCATCGGCAAGGGTCTCGGCCGATTTCCGTCGATGACGGACAGGTCCGAATGGCAGAGCCCCGCGGCCGCAATTCTGACCAGAACCTCCCCACGCCCCGGCCCTTCGAGATCCACCTCCTGGATGCGCAGAGGCCTGGCTGAGGCATAGGGCGGTTCAACGCCCGTTCTATCCAGGACGGCTGCCCTGATCTTCATGACTGTCTCCTCTGATCGACGCTGCCCCTGCTGACTCTCCCACCCGGGGCAGGTGCAGAATGAGGCGTCTCGTCAGGAAGATCAATGAGAGCCGGTTGCCAAAGGCAGATGATCAGGCGGTGACAGATCCGCTCTGCCAGTCCTGGAGCATGGCTTTGAGCGCCTGGCGGTCGCCTTCGTCCAGCTCGGGAAGCCCCGGAAGCCGCACCGGCCCGACATTCAGACCGCTCATAGCCACCGCCTCCTTCACCACCGTGACATTGGCCCCGTTGCGATATTTCGTCCGCAGCCGCTCAAAACCCTCGATGCGGGAGACGACCGCTCGCGCCGCGGCGAAATCCCCTTTCTGCAGGGCCGACAAAACGGCAAGCGAAAATTGCGGTGCCACATTGACCAGCCCGGACGTGAAGCCCTGGGCACCGACAGCAGCAAAGGCCGGCGCCCAGCTTTCCGCCAGACCGCAGACGAAGATCGCACCGGCTGGATCGGCGGCAACAATGGCGCGCGCAAGCAGCATCAGATCGGGCGTGGCGAATTTGATACCGGCAATATTGGCATGGCCCGCAAGGCGCGTCAGATCTTCCACGGCAAAGCCATCGGCGCGCACATAGGCGACCAGAGGCAGGGGCGAAAGCTCTGCAAGGCGTCGGAAATAATCGATCTGTGCCTGTGGCGCGGCGAAGGGATCGACCGGCTGATGCGCCATCACGGCAGATGCTCCCATGTCCTTGGCGCGCTGTGCCAGATCCACCGCCTCCCGGAGCGAGCGGCCGATCGCGGCCGTCACCGGCGCCCTGCCATCGACGCCCCGAATGGCTGCCTCGTAAACCCGCAGGATCTCGCTCGGCGTCAGCGCGTAGAACTCACCGGTATTGCCGGCCGCGACGATATTGTGGATCCCCGCCGCCGCCACACGGGCATAGACCTGGGCGGTGACGTCCGGCTCCACCTCGCCACGCGCATCATAGGCGGTGACCGGGACGCCGGAAATGCCTCGCAGCGCCGTCTTCATCGGTTCCATCGGCATGGGAAACTCCTCCTGATCCAGGCGTCAAACGGGAAAGCGGTGGACCGGAACGCCCGGCACATCCACCTCGAAGGCGATCACGGTTCCCATCTCATCGATGACCCCCTCCTTGCGCTTCAGACTGGTTACATAGACAGTCTTCAGCTCCGGTCCGCCGAAACAGGGCATTGTCGGCCCGCTGACGGGAAGCTGGTACAGCTCGACGATTTCTCCCTCCGGCGACATGCGATTGAGCTTGCCGTCCAGAACACCGGCACTCCAGTAAAAGCCCTGCATGTCGGTTGCCGCACCGTCCGGGCGTCCCTCGGCATTGGTGAAGTCGAAGAGCCGCCGGGCCGGGCCAAGCGCGCCGGTCTGAGGATCGAAGGCGAAGCTCTGCAGAAACTGCTGGCTGCTGTCGGAGTGGAACATGGTCTTTCCATCCGCGCTCCAGGCGAGCCCATTCGACGTATTGAGGCCATCCAGGACCTGATCGAAACTGCCATCCGGCGCCACCCGATAGAGCCGCGCATTGCCGGTCTGCGGAACGGCCTCGTCGCGCGTGCCGACCCAGAAATGCCCGTCCGGACCGACTTTGCCGTCATTCAGGCGGCTATCCGCGCGGCCACCATCCGGATCGCACAGGCGTTCCAGACGTCCGGTCTCCGGATCCATTAGATGAACACCCGTCTGCAGGCCGACGGCGATCCGGCCGCTCTCGCAAAGCGCCAGGCAGCCGATGAGGGCAGGCATGGGAAAGTGCGAGACGCTGCCGCCGGCATGGATGCACAGGACGGCGGGAGCCAGGATGTCGACAAGCCACAGATCGCCGCTGCGATCATCCCAGCACGGCGATTCCCCCACATGCAAAGGTCGATCCAGCACTGTGCGGGTCTTCGGGTGAATGATCGTGGTCTGCGGCATGACTGCCTCCCTCATGACAGACGATTATCAGAAACCTGCACCAGGACCCGCCTCCTCCGGCGATGCCATGCGGCAGATGGAATGTCAGACGCCGCGGAACATTCGCGCCCGGGCATTGAGAATATGGGTCTTCATCGCGGCGTGGGCATCCGCTTCCCGTCGCTCGAAAATGGCCCGCACGATGGCGTCGTGTTCGTCCTGCACGGCGCGGACATGGTCCGGCGTCCGCTTGAGGCTGAGACTTCTCGTCACCGACATGCCGATCGCGATATGCGGCTTGAACCACTCCCGGACCATCGTATGAAACTGGTTGCCGGTTGCCTGCGCCACCGCGTCGTGAAACTGCTGATCTTCCTCGGCGCCGAGATCGTGGCGCAACAGACAGCGCTCCAGCGCCTCGAATGTGGCTTGGATCCGGGTCTTGTCGGCCGCCTGCCAGTTGCGGGCGGCAAGGGCGGCGGCCTCAGCCTCCAGCCCGGCCCGGAACTCGAAGAAGCGCTGCACATCGGCCAGCGAGCCCACCGGCACCTGGGTCAGGACGGAGGAATCGGGTCGTTGGCGAACGTAGGATCCGGAACCCTTGCGCGATACGATCAGCTCGTCCTTGCGCAGCCGTTCCAGCGCCTCCCGCACAACGGGACGTGAAGCGCCGAGCATGCCGGCAAGGCTGGTCTCCGACGGCAATCGTTCGTGGACGGGAAACCGCCCATCGGCGATCATCGACACGATCTTCTCGTAGATGATGTCGCTGTAGCGTGTCTGGCCGCTCGACCTGGCGATCAGCTCCGGTTTGTTCATTATCGCCCCTTGTTTCGACGCCAGTCGGCATATTCGGCCTCCGCCTCGGCATTCGGCGGATACAGACCGAAAATGCCACGGCCGGCTTTGACTTGCTCTTCGACGAAATCTTCGAAGACCGTCTGCTCGAAGGCTTCGGCAGCGATCTCCTCCGCAATTTTTGCGGGGATCACCACGACGCCCTCGTCGTCTCCCACGATGACATCGCCCGGATAGACGGCGACATCGCCGCACCCGATCGGCTGGTTGATATCCAGCGCGTGGTGACGGATCAGATTGGTGGGTGCCGACGGCGCCGCGTGATAGGCCGGAAACGGCAATTTCGCGATATCCGGCGTGTCGCGAAAACCGCCATCGGTCACCACGCCCGCCACGCCGCGCTTCCACAGGCGTGTCACCAGAATGCCCCCTGCCGAAGCGGCCGAGGAATCTTTTCGGCTATCCATGACGAGGACCGCGCCCTCCGGGCATTCCTCGATGGCCCGGCGCTGCGGATGGCTACGATCATTGAAGGCGCCGACATGGTCCAGGTCTTCGCGCGCCGGAATGTAGCGCAGCGTAAAGGCCTCGCCGACCATGCGCGGTGCATCGGGATTGATCTTGTGTATGCCGCGGATGAAGACATTGCGCAGCCCCCGCTTCAAGAGAACCGTGGTCAACGTCGCCGTCGACACCGCTGCCAGCATGTCCTTAGACTTGTCAGATATTGCCATATTGTCCTCCAGCGGCGTCTCAACGCCTCTCTCCACAGCGAGAGGCATAGGCAAGCTGTAAAAATCTGTCAATACTTGTCATCATCTGAAAAGGTGTCTATGGTCCTGGCGTCGGCCTTGGAGGGGCCGTGCCGGATCGGCTTGGGAGAGCCGCCTATGATCCGGCCTATCGAGGGATCGCGGGAGGAGAATGCGATGCACGACGAGGAATTCCGATCACGTGGCGTGACCCGCCGCACCATTCTGGCTGGCCTGAGTGCGACGGCGGCTCTTTCGCTGGTTCCCCGCGGCGCTGCGGCGGCGGAGGGCAAGGAGGCCCCGCAACTGGCGGCCATGGTCAAGGATGGCAAACTGCCGCCACTGGCCGAACGGCTTCCGCCGAAGCCCATGGTGGTGACGCCGCTGGAGAAGGTCGGCACTTATGGCGGCAGCCTGCGGCGCGGCCTGCGCGGTTCATCCGATCACAACGGCATCCTGCGCATGGTGGGCAATCAGAGCCTCGTGCGCTGGAACATGGAATTCACCGAAGTGCTGCCGAACCTTGCCGAGCGCTGGGAGGTCAGTGCCGATGCGACCATCTTCACTTTCCACCTGATCCCCGGCGTCAAATGGTCCGACGGCCACCCCTTCACCGCCGATGACGTCGTGTTCGCGATCGAGGATTGCGTCAAGAATACCGAGCTCTACAGCTCGACGCCGGCCCAGCTGGCCGTCGCGGGCAAGCCGGTGCTGGTCGAGAAGATCGACGACCAGACGGTCAAATTCACCTTTGCCGCACCGAACGCGCTGTATCTGGAAAACCTCGCCACGCCGCTCGGCCAGCACCCGACCCTGTTTGCCAAGCACTATTGCAGCAAGTTCCTGCCCAAATACAATTCCAACCTCGATGCCGACGTCAAGGCAGCCGGCGTGTCCAGCTGGACCGAGCTTTTCCGCGCCAAATGCGGTGACATCGAAATCCCCTCGCGTTGGTCCAATCCGGAAAAGCCGGTTCTGGATCCGTGGGTGGTCAAGGAGCCCTATTCCGGCGGCGCGACCCGCGTGGTGATGGAGCGCAACCCCTACTTCTGGCAGGTGGATACCGAAGGCAACCAGCTTCCCTATATCGACGAACTGAACTTCGGCATCTCGCAGGACGTTGAATCCCTGATGCTGAACGTGATTTCCGGCAAGATCGACATTCAGGAGCGCCATATCAGCGTGCTGGCGAACAAGCCGACACTGTCGCAGAACATGCAGAAAGGCGACTACCGGCTGCTGTCTCTCGTTCCCTCGGCCGCCCAGCAATGCCAGATCTACCTGAACATGACACACAAGGACCCGGCGATGCGAAAGATGTTCGCCGACAAGTCCTTCCGCCAGGCGCTGTCGCTCGGTGTCAATCGTCAGGAAATCATCGATATCGTCTATTTCGGCCAGAGCGAGCCCTATCAGACGGGACCGCGGCCGGGTCACCCCTGGTATCACGAGAAGCTCGCCCGTCAGTTCACCGAATTCGATCCCGATCAGGCCAATGCCCTGCTCGACAAGGCCGGTTTCGACAAGAAGGGACAGAACGGCATGCGCCTGCGCCCGGACGGGCAGCCGGTCTTCTTTGCCATCGATGTCATTCCCACACTGTATCCGGACCTGGTCGATACCTTGGAACTGGTCAAATCACACTGGGCGGAGATCGGCATCGACATGAAGGTCAATACGATCGAGCGGGCTCTCTACTATACGCGCGGAGATGACAACGCCCATGATGCCGCCGTCTGGCCGGGTCCCGGCGGGCTCGACCCGATGCTCGATCCACGCGATTACTTCGCCTTCCACCCGCAGGGCTCGCGCTACGCCATCCCGTGGACGCTCTGGTACACGTCGAACGGCGCCAAGGGCGAAGAGCCGCCGGAAAGCCAGAAGAAGCGGTTCAAGCTGTTCGACGAAGCACGCTCGACGGCCGATATCGACAAGCGCGGGGCGATCATGAAGCAGCTCTTCGACCTGGCAGCGGACGAATTCGAGACTGTCGGCATCTGCCTTGCGGTCGGCGGCTTCGGTATCATCCGCAACAATCTGCGCAATGTCCCGGAGAAAGAGCCGGACAGCTGGTCCTGGCCAAACCCCGGACCCGCGCTTCCGCAGCAATTCACCTTCACCAGCTGATAGCCGACAAACCGGCGCCGACCGCCAGCGGACGACGCCCCACCCAATGCCTGAGCCCGGCCACATATCCTAAAGGGATGTGCGGCCGGAGCCCGGACGGATGTCTGCGAGTATCTGCCATGCTGAAATTCATCGTCAAACGGCTCTTGTGGATGATCCCATCCCTGTTCGCCGTCAGTTTCCTCGCCTTCGTGCTGATCCAGCTGCCGCCAGGAGACTATGTCACCACCTATATCGCCACGCTGGCCGCCTCCAACGAAATCATCGACCAGAATACCGCAGCCAGCCTTCGGGAGCGCTTCGGTCTCGGCGACCCCCTCCTCATCCAGTATTTCAAATGGATCTGGGGGATCATCACCGAGGGTGATTTCGGCATTTCCTTCGAATGGCAGCAGCCCGTGTCAGGCCTGATCTGGGAACGTATGGCGCTGACGCTGATCCTTGCCGTGGCAAGCCTCCTGGCCACCTGGGCCATCGCCCTGCCGATCGGCGTCTATTCCGCCGTGCGCAAATACTCGATCGGCGACTACATGTTCACCGCCTTCAGCTTCCTCGGGCTGTCGATTCCCTCTTTCCTGCTCGCCCTGGTGCTGATGTATATCGCCGCGGTGGAGTTCGGACAGGATGTCGGCGGGCTGTTTTCGCCGCAATACGAGACCGCGCCCTGGAGCCTGGCAAAGATGGCCGATCTGCTGGCGCATCTGTGGCTGCCGGTCATCATCCTCGCGGTCTCCTCGACCGCCAGCCTGATCCGCGTCATGCGCGCCAATATGCTGGATGAACTGCCCAAGCCCTATGTGACGACCGCCAGGGCGAAGGGGCTTTCGGAATTCCGCCTCCTGACCAAATATCCGATGCGCATTGCGCTCAATCCGTTCATCTCGACGATCGCCTGGCTGCTTCCAAACCTGATTTCGGGATCGGTCGTCGTCGCCATCGTCCTCAACCTGCCAACCGCCGCTCCGCTCCTCCTGCAGGCGCTGATGGCGCAGGACATGTATCTCGCCGGCGCCTTTGTCCTGCTGATCTGCGCGCTGACGCTGATCGGCTCCCTGATCAGCGACATCCTGTTGGCGCTGGTCGATCCGCGCATCCGGCTCGAATAGAGGACACGCTGCCATGGCCGATATCGCCATCACCACCATCCAGCCCGACCGAGCCGCCGTCGCATCGCAATGGCAGCTCATCTGGTGGGCCTTCAAGCGCCACCGCCTGGCGATGATATCCCTCTGGGTCACCATTGCCATGTATCTCGTGGCACTCGTGCCCGGCTTTTTCGCGATCAATGACCCGAACCAGCAGAATGCCCGGGCGACTTTCCACCCGCCGCAGCCGATCCACTTCATCGATACCAGCAACGGCTTCTCCATCAGCCCCTATTTCCATCCGCTGAAACTGACGCGCGATCCTGAAACGCTCGCCGCGATCTACGAGGAGGACGAGACGCGCAAGATCGGCATCCGGCTGTTCGGACAGGGCTATGAGTATTCGATCCTGGGACTTTTCAATGCGAACATCCATTTGATGGCGTCTGCCGAGCCTCGCCAGCCGATCTTTCTGTTCGGCGCCGACAGGCTGGGGCGCGACGTCTTCAGTCGTGTCGTCCAGGGCGCCCAGGTCTCCCTGTCCATCGGCCTGGTCGGCGTCTTCATCTCGCTGATGCTCGGCGTCATCCTCGGCGGAATTTCAGGCTATTATGGCGGCAGGATCGACTTCGTCATGCAGCGGGTCATCGATTTCGTCCTCTCGCTGCCGACAATTCCGATCTGGCTGGCCATGGCCGCAGCCCTGCCGCAGGGCTGGCCGGCAACGCTGCAATATATGATGATCACCATCATCCTGTCGCTCACCGGCTGGGCGCAGCTTGCGCGTGTCGTGCGCGGCCGCTTCCTGTCGCTCCGGACCGAGGAATTCGTCGCGGCGGCCAGGCTCGACGGCGTGTCCGAAGGACGCATCATCTTCCGCCACATGCTGCCGAGCTTCTCCAGTCACATCATCGCCTCGGTGACGCTTGCCGTACCGGCCATGATCCTGGCGGAAACCTCGCTCTCCTTCCTGGGCCTTGGCCTGCAGCCGCCGACCATCTCCTGGGGCGTCCTCCTGCGCGAGGCCCAGAATATTCGCTCGATCGCCACGGCACCCTGGCTCTTCATGCCCGGCCTTGCCGTCGTCGTTGCCGTCATGGCGCTCAACCTGCTCGGCGACGGTCTGCGCGACGCAGCTGATCCCTATAACAAGTGAGGGCGGATCATGTCTGCTATAGTCTCCATGCCGCCCCGCAAGCCTCTTCTGGACGTGCGAAACCTGGTGACGGAGTTTCCGCTTCGCACCGGCGTGTTCCGCGCCGTCGATGACCTGTCCTTCTCGATCGAAGCGGGCAAGACCTTGTGCGTGGTCGGCGAAAGCGGGTCCGGCAAGTCGGTGACCGCGCGCTCGATCCTGCAGATCATCGACGCGCCCGGCCAGATCGCGTCCGGCTCCATCCTGCTGAACACCGAGAATGGCACACCGGTCGATCTCGCCGCACTGAACCCGCGCGGCAAGCAGATCCGCGATATCCGCGGGCGCGACATCGCCATGATCTTCCAGGAGCCCATGTCATCGCTGTCGCCCGTCCACACCGTGGGGGACCAGATCACCGAGGCCCTGCGGCTGCACATGCGCATGACCAAGGCACAGGCTAGGGCGGAGGCTATCTCGCTTCTGAGACAGGTCGAAATCCCCAATCCCGACCAGGCGATCGACCGCTACGCTTTCCAGTATTCGGGCGGCATGCGCCAGCGCGCCATGATCGCCATGGCCCTTGCCTGCAAGCCGAAGCTGCTGATCGCGGACGAGCCGACGACTGCTCTGGACGTCACGACCCAGGCGGAAATCCTGGACCTGATCGCCAGGCTGCAAAAGCAGACCGGCATGGCCGTGCTCTTCATCACCCACGACATGGGCGTGGTGGCACAGATCGCCGATGATGTGCTGGTGATGCATCACGGAGTGGCGAAAGAATACGGGCCGGTGGAGCAGATCTTCCACTCGCCGCAGGATGACTACACCAAGATGCTCATCGGCTCCGTGCTGAAACTGGAGCAGAAGGCCGAGATCAGGCTGGCGCGCCCGCCGCTCGATCGCAGCGCGGCGCCGATCCTCGAAGTCAGGAACCTCACGCAGGATTTCGGGACCGTCAAGGCGCTGGATAATGTGTCGATCTCGCTTCTGCCGGGCGAAACCCTCGGCATTGTCGGGGAAAGCGGATCGGGCAAGACGACGATGGGCCGTGCGATCATGCGCCTCTACGATCCGACCGCCGGCGAAATTCTCTACCGCAAGGCGGACGGGACGGTCGTCGATCTGGCCAAGATCGAGGGGGCAGCGCTCAAGGCGGCGCGTCGGGAATTGCGAATGGTGTTCCAGGATCCGTTCGGCTCGCTCAATCCCCGCATGACGGTGGCCCAGGTCATTGGCGAGCCGCTGCTCGTCAACGGCATTGCACGCGGCAAGGAGCTCGACGAGCGCGTCAGCCACCTGATGGAACAGGTTGGTCTCGATCCGCGTGGGCGCGAGCGTTACCCACATGCCTTTTCCGGCGGTCAGCGCCAGCGCATCGGCATTGCGCGCGCCATCACCCTCAATCCGCGCATTATCGTCGCCGACGAGGCAACCTCGGCGCTCGACGTATCCGTGCGCTTCCAGGTCCTCGATCTGCTGATGAAGCTGCAGGACCAGCTCGGCCTCGCCTATATCTTCATCAGCCACGATATCGGTGTCATCCGTTACATGTGCGATCGGGTGGGCGTGATGTATCGCGGCAAGATCGTTGAAGTGGGCGAGGCCGAGAAGGTCTGCAACGCCCCCGATCACCCCTATACCCAGGCACTTCTCTCAGCGATCCCGCGGCCTGATCCGCGCGATCGCGACCGCTCGCGACGGTTCCGCTATGTCGAATCCCCCACTATCAAGAATGGAAGCTCCGCACGATGAAGATCACGGCAATCCGTACCTTTCTGATGCATGCCGGCCAGCCGGACCCATCCAAATGGGCCTCCGACGGGCATGCCGAGCACGTTACGCAGCACAAGCTCGAAGGCACGCGCAACTGGCTGTTCCTGAAGATCGAGACCGACGAGGGCATAACCGGCATCGGCGAATGCTCCGGCTGGCCGCGCGTGATCGAGACGGCGATCAAGGATCTCGCGCCGCTGCTGATCGGCGAGGATCCCGCACATATCGAAAAGCTCTGGCAGAAGATGGCGATCGCCATGATGGGCCATGGCATGCTCGGCACTGTGGGAGCCGGGGCGATGACCGGCATCGACATGGCGCTCTGGGATATCAAGGGGAAGGCGCTTGGCGTGCCAGTCTGGATGCTGCTCGGCGGCAAGATGCGCGACCGCATTCCGATCTACTCGCATGCCAATACGCCCGAGCGGGCGCTGGCGGTCAAATCCCGCGGCATCAAGGCGATCAAGTGCGGCGGCGTTGCCGATCCGGTTCGCAAGGTGGCGCGCCTGCGCGAGGCGCTCGGCGACGAGATCGATATCGCGATCGATCTGCACGGCCCGCCTTGGATGACGCCGGCAGATGCCTGCCGTCTCGTGCGCGCATTGGAGCCGTACGAATTGCTCTGGGTAGAAGATCCCATCGCGCCGGACAATGTCGAAGGCTATCGCCGCATCCGCGATGCCGCCCATATCCCGCTTGCGGCAGGCGAGCGCAGCGCCACCATATTCGGTGAGCGCCAGCTGATCGAGCAGGAACTGGTGGACATCATCCAGCCGGATACGGGGCGAGCCGGCGGCATTACGCAGATGAAGAAGATCGCCGCCATGGCGGAAGCCCATCACATCCAGATGGCGCCGCATTCCGGCTCGCTGGGTCCGGTTGCCGAATATGCAGCCCTGCATGTTCTGGCGTCCATCCCCAATGCGCTGATCCTCGAGCGCATCGACGATGACTGGGAGGGGCGCCAGCACACGATCGTGCCGCATCCGGTTCAGACGGACGGCTTTCTCGCAGTTCCCGACGCCCCCGGTCTCGGCTGCGACATCGACGAGGACTTCGTGGCGCGCTTCCCGAGCGAAGGCAATGTGTCCATTCCCGTGCCGGAGAGTTCCAAGTCCTACAATCCCGGCACCTATGGCGAGCATCTGTATGTTCAGACCCGCCTTCAGCGCCGCAATTATTTTCGTGCATGAGGCCGTCTGATGAAAATTGATCGAATGCGGGTCCATGTGACGCGGGACAAGGATCGCCCGAGGGTCATCGTCGCACTGGATACCGATGATGGGCTGACAGGCTGGGGCGAATGTTACAATCACGGCCCCGACCTCGCCCTGCCGCCGCTTCTGGACTATCTTTACGGCTTCGTCGCCGGGCAGGATCCGACCCGGGTCGAATATCTCGTCAACCTGCTGGTCCAGCAATGCCGCTTCCCGCCCGGCGCACTTGGATTGTCGGCAATCTCGGCAATCGACCATTGCCTCTGGGACCTCGCCGCCAAGGCCTTGAACGTTCCGGTCTACAAGCTCCTTGGCGGCGCTGTGCGCGATCGCATCCGCGTCTATGCCGGCGTCTACACCGCCCCCGATGCGCCGGCTGCGCGCGATGAGTTCGACCGGCTGAACGAGGGCTGGGGTTTCAACGCCTTCAAGCTCAGCCCCTGGAGGATCGATATCCATGCGAACCGCTGGGGAGAGGTAATCCGCTCATCGGCGGACTATTTCCGGACGCTGCGCGAGACCGTGCGCGCAGATTACGACATCGCCTTCGATGCGCATGCGAAAATCTTCGAGCCCGCCGCGGCCCGGCAACTCGGCAACGCGCTTGCCCCTTACGATCTTTTGTTCTTCGAAGAGCCGCTGCGGCCGGAAAATTTCGAGGCCTGGGGCGAGCTGAAACAGGGCCTGAACTGCACGCTGGCCACGGGCGAATCGCTCTACAGCCGATATGAATTCCTGCGCCTTCTGCAGGTGAAGGGCGCCGACTGGGTGCAGCCGGATATCTGCGTGGTGGGCGGGATCACGGAAATGCGCAAGATTGCCGTTCTGGCTGAAGCGCATTTCGTCAGTATCGCGCCGCATAATCCCATGGGACCCCTGGCGACCGCGGTCAATGTTCACTTCGCCGCGGCCACGCAGAACTTTCGCATCCTCGAATATCGTCTGCCGAAAGGCCAGTGCTATGTCTATGGCGGTACGGAGATCGAGAGCCGGGAGGACGAGACGCGCTATGTGGTCGATCCCTACCTGCCCAAGGACGGCTATCTGGAACTGAGGCCGGACAGGCCCGGCTGGGGCGTCGAGATGGATGAGAAGGCCATGCAGGAGGATGGATACATCCATTGGCAAAGGCGCGTCCCCAAACGGCCCGACGGTTCCTATGCCTTCGCCTGACGCCCGAAACGCGGCAGGCGACGTCACGATTGGCGAGAGCGCCCTGCGCGCCGCCTTTCGCCCGGCCGCCGGCGGCCGCATGAGCCGCCTCTGGCACCGTGACCTGGGCGATATTCTGGTGCCGATGTCGAGCGAGCCCTTCGCGCCTTTCGAGTGGCCGAAGGCGGGCGCCTATCCGTTGTTTCCGTTCCACAACCGGGTGAGAGGCGGTGTGCTGCGGCACGCCGGCAAGAGCTACCGGCTCGCCCCGCATCCGGCGCTCAAGCCGGATGGCATGCACGGACCAGCCCATCGGCGCGTCT
This sequence comes from Rhizobium sp. SSA_523, assembly GCF_030435705.1. Lineage (NCBI taxonomy): Bacteria > Pseudomonadati > Pseudomonadota > Alphaproteobacteria > Hyphomicrobiales > Rhizobiaceae > Affinirhizobium > Affinirhizobium gouqiense. The sequence continues at coordinate 559,273 of NZ_CP129381.1, read as the reverse complement.
GGACCGTCAGCCACCGGGATCGGAACGCGATCGGTCTGGTCCTCGACTATGCGGCCGACGAGGATTGGCCCTTCGATTTCCGGGCGGAGCAGGATTTCGCAATCGATGGCGACAGGCTGACAGTCGCTCTGCGGCTGATCAATACCGGCCGCGACGTCATGCCGGGCGGTCTCGGCTGGCATCCCTATTTCGATGCAGCGCTGTTCGACAGGGCCTCCACCGATGCGAAGCTGACCTATCCCCTCGACGGCCAGAACCTGCCGAACGGCGCTGCACCCGAACTGCGCCGCAAGGATCTTCTGCCGGATGTGGCAGGCTATACGATCCATCTTGCGGCATGGTCGCGAGCACAGATCGTCCGGGATCGCGGCTTTATGGTGGAGATGACCTACGCGCTCGGGCTTCCGCATCTCGCTGTCCACCGAATGCCGGACTATCTCTGCCTTGAGCCGGTCTCCCACCGGGCCGGCGCACTCGACCGAGCCTCCCTGACGGAAGAGGAAGAGGGGCTCGCCGAGATTTCGCCCGGACGCTGGATCGAAGCGCGCTTCGCAGTCGAGGTCAGAGGGCTAGGTTCGCGGCCAACAGAGTAGCCATCTTGATCGGTGGCAGGGCAGAGCGGGCAGATGGAAGGACCGGAGCTTTATGACCGTTCCGCGCCTCTGTAACGGGTCCGCACTCGCCGCTTGACATTGATCAGCGATCCATCATCCAGTGGCGGCGAACGCCGAGGCGGACGGCGCATCTTTCGGCATGGGAGAGGACGAGAGTTTGACCATCAACCTGTTCAATCTGGAGGGCAAGCGGGCGCTGATCACCGGCTCCTCGCAGGGGATCGGCTTTGCGCTGGCCCAGGGCCTGGCGAATGCCGGTGCCAAGGTCGTGCTGAACGGCCGCAACCGCGACCGGCTGGAAGCGGCCGCAGCGACGATCGACGGCTCTGATACGCTCTCTTTCGACGCGACGGATCATCAAGCAGTCCGCCTAGCCATAGACGACCATGAAGCCAAGGGCCTGTCCATCGACATCCTGGTCAACAATGCCGGCATGCAGCACCGGGCGCCGCTGGAGGATTTCCCGGCCGATGCCTTCGAGCGCCTTCTCCAGACCAATATTGCCAGCGTCTTTCATGTGGGCCAGGCGGTCGCGCGCCATATGATCGGCCGAGGCCGGGGCAGGATCATCAACATTGCCAGTGTTCAGTCGGCCCTGGCGCGACCTTCGATCGCGCCCTATACGGCGACGAAGGGTGCCGTTGCCAACCTGACCAAGGGCATGGCAACCGACTGGGCTCGCTATGGCCTCAACTGCAACGCCATCGCTCCCGGCTATTTCGACACGCCGCTCAACGCCGCTTTGGTCGCGGATCCCGCCTTTTCCGCCTGGCTCGAGAAGCGAACGCCGGCCGGCCGTTGGGGCAGAGTCGAGGAGTTGCAGGGCGCCTGTATTTTCCTCGCCTCCGACGCGTCGAGCTTCGTCAATGGCCACATCCTCTATGTCGATGGCGGAGTAACCGCATGCCTGTGACCTCACGGATCGTTGTGATGGGCGTTGCAGGCAGCGGCAAGTCGACCATCGGGGCCATGCTGTCGCAGCGCCTCGGCATGCCGTATCGGGATGGCGACGATCTCCATTCGCCGCAATCCGTCGAGAAAATGCGTCTCGGCACGCCGCTGACGGACGAGGACCGATGGCCCTGGCTCGATCGGATCGCACAGACATTGAACCGGGACGCGCCGCTGATCATCGGCTGTTCCGCTCTCAAACGCGTCTATCGCGACAGGATCAGGTCCGGCGCCGGCGGTGCGGTCGTTTTCGTCCATCTTTCCGGAAGCCGGCAAGTCATTGCCGCACGCATGGCGCACCGCAGTGGCCATTTCATGCCGATGTCCTTGCTGGACAGCCAGTTTCAGGCGCTCGAAACTCCAGGCCCCGACGAAGCGGTGGAGGTCGATATCGATCGACCGGCGGCCGAGATCGTCGATCGGATTCTGGCCAAGCTGATGACCTGGCAGGAAGCACCAACCGCCGCTCGTTAGCGGCAACAAGACCCTACCTTGGTAAGCCACTTACCTTGAAGTTGCCTTCAGGAACCCTAGAATACACTTGTGGGTAGTGGTGCAAGAGGAGAGCGCATGTGTCCCGCGGAGACAGTCTATGCGGCGCAGGATTTTGAGGTTCCCGAAACGGGTCTGTTCACCTGGGACATTCCCGACAATATTCTGTATGCCGACCATGCGCTTGCAGAACTGTTCGGATTGGATGCGCTTCAGGCAGAGCAGGGCCTGCCCGTCGAAACCTATCTCTCACGCGTGCACCCTATAGACCGGCCACGCCTGGCGAAGACCATACGGGACTGTATTGTGCTGCACAGACCGCAGCAGGACTCCTATCGGGTGTGTGGACTGGACGGCTACTACAAGGATGTCGTCTGTTTTGCGCGGGTCTTCCGCAACAGAAGCGGAGATCCGGTCCGCTATGCCGGCATTGTCGTGCCGGCTGCCGTTGCAAGAGACCGTGCGCCGTCGATTTTCTGATGCGAAAGCCCGTGTCCCTGCGGCATGCGGAAGCTCGCTTCCGTCAGGAGGCGACCCCGGTCCCTGGTTCAGCTTTCGAATACAGTTCTTCCAGCGTCGACAGGATCCGGCGGACGCCCACATGCTGCGTCGAATAATAGATGGTTTGCGATTCTCGCCGCGCCGTCACCAGTGCATCCGCGCGAAGCTTGGCGAGATGCTGGGATAAAGCGGATTGGCTCAAGCCGACCTGCATGGCCAGTTCGCCTACACCCATCTCTTTTTCGGAAATGATCTTCAGGATCTGCAGACGCTTCTCATTCGCCATGGCGACCAGCAACCTTGCCTGGCTATCCAGGAGGTCTGGCAATTGCTCCAACGATGGCTCTGCAGAAACGCTGTTGTCGCCTACCATCACGTTCTATCCACCGAAGTCCGACATATCACCTTGCCTGCCCTCCAGATCCTGAACGCCTGGGATCAGCCAAGAGGGTCGGTCCAACAGGTCGCGCAGATCAGCGGCGGCGCTTGAAGGCGTAGAACCTTTGGCACGAGGCGTCAATCTAAAGCTGTCGGCGCAGCCCCGTTTCTTCCCGACAAGGTTCAACTCTGCCACAGCAAGACTAACCGGACCTTGTCGCACCTCTGTATTTCCTCAGTCTTGAATAGGAAATGCAAAGCCCGCTTTCACCCGATCCATGACGACCATGGTCTTGAAGCCCTTGATGTCATGGTTCTCATAGAAGAAGCGGCGCGTGAAGGCCTCGTAATCCTCCATGTCCTTTGCCGTGATCACCAGGATGAAGTCCGCATCGCCGGTAACGTAGAAGCCGATCATGACCTCCTTCGTCGCTCGGATCGCCGCCTTGAACCTGTCGACAATATCCGCACGCTCGCGCTCCAGAGAAACAGTGACGATCATGGTGATACCGCGGCCGACCGCTTTGGGCGATACGATCGACACATCCGCCTCGATCACCCCTTCTTCCCGCAGCCGCTTCAGTCGCCGCTGGCATGCCGTCGCAGAAAGATTGACGATCGCCGCCAGTTCCTCCGATGTCAGCCGGTTGTTCGCCTGCACCGCCTCAAGCAATGCCCGATCCGCCCTGTCCAGTGTCGCCATGCAGAAATTCTCCGCTTTTCTCGATTAGATTGCATAAATCCTGCGCAAGCTCAGCTGTCAACGCCGTCTGACGGCGCGAGCTACAGGTTACTCTTCGCCGTCGCCAGCTGGGAGAGTTTCATGAATGGCATTGCACAAAAAGCGCTTGAAGAGCTGAAGCGGCCCGATCTCGTTGAACACCGCGCCTTTCTCGCCGGTCATTGGATCGCACGCGACCATTCCCTCGGCATCGTCGATCCGGCGAGCGGCGAGCTTATTGCCAGTGTCGCGGCCTGTTCACAAGCCGATGTCGATACCGCCGTCGAGGCGGCAGGCGCGGCCTTCCTGACATGGCGCGATACGCGGCCAGCCGAGCGCGGCCGGATCCTGCGCGAATGGGGCCGCCTGATGCGGGACAATGCCGAGGATCTGTCGGTCATCATGACGGCTGAGCAGGGAAAGCCGCTGGCGGAATCGCAAGGCGAGATCGCATATGCCGCGAGCTTTCTGGACTGGTTCGCCGGAGAGGCGGAGCGTGCCTATGGCGAGACGATCCCGAGCCATCTGGCCGACAGCCGGCTTTCTGTGCAGATGCAGCCATTGGGCGTGACAGTGGCCATCACGCCGTGGAATTTTCCGTCCGCGATGATCACGAGAAAGGCCGGTGCCGCCCTGGCGGCGGGCTGCACGATGATCGTGAAGCCAGCCCCTGAGACCCCGCTCTCGGCCCTGGCTCTTGCCAGACTGGCGCAGGAAGCGGGCATCCCCGCCGGCGTCTTCCAGGTCATAACGGGGGAAGCGGCACCCCTTGCGCGCCGTCTGCTGGAGCACACGGCCGTACGGGCCTTCTCCTTCACCGGCTCGACGGAGGTTGGCCGCATTCTGCTCTCGCAATCGGCCCAGACCATCAAGAAGGCCTCGCTGGAACTTGGCGGCCATGCACCCTTCCTTCTTTTCGAGGATGCGGATCTGCCAAAGGCCGTCAAAGGTTGCCTCGGCGCAAAATTCGCAACCTCCGGCCAGGACTGCCTTGCGGCGAACAGGATCTATGTCCAACGCCGCGTCTACGACCGCTTTGTCACGCAGTTCGCGGAGGCTGCCGCAAGCCTGACTGTCGGCCACGGCCTTCAAGCCGGAACGGATATCGGTCCCATGACAAGACCCTCCGTCGCGCAGAAGTGCCGGCAGCAGATTGCCGAGGCGCTCTCGGCCGGAGCGCGCCTCGTCTGCGGTGGTCAGGACAGCCCGCTCGGCGGCAATTTTGTCGCGCCGACGGTGCTCGCCGATGTCACCGACGACATGCTGATTGCCCGGGAAGAGACATTCGGTCCTGTCGCCGCGATCCTGCCCTTCGACACGGAAGACGAGGTTCTCGCGCGGGCCAATGCCACCGAAATGGGTCTGGCCGCCTATGTCTACACCAACGATCTTGCGCGCGCGATGCGCCTGACCGACCGGCTGGACTACGGCATGGTCGCCGTCAATACGCCGAAATTTACCGGAGCCCCCATTCCGTTCGGCGGATGGAAGCAGTCCGGCCTGGGCCGCGAGGGATCGCGCCACGGCATCCTCGAATATCTCGAAGCCAAATATGTCTGCTTCGGCAATCTTGCTGCATGAAAGGAATAGAAGAATGACCGCCACGCCCCAACAGATCGCAGAGATGGACCGCAATGCGGTTCTTCACCCGTTCACGCAGCTCAAGGATTTTGCCAGCGGCAAGATGGGCGATCCGACCATCGTTGAAACCGGCAAGGGCATCCGCATCCAGGATGTTCACGGAAACCAGCTGATCGATGGCTTTGCCGGCCTCTACTGCGTCAATATCGGCTATGGACGCACCGAAGTCGCCGAGGCCATTTCCCGTCAGGCCCACCGCCTCGCCTATTACCACACCTACGCCGCCCACACGACGGAAGAGCTGGCCATCCTGTCGGACCGGCTGGTGAAGATGGCGCCCGGCAAGATGAGCAAGGTCTTCTACGGCATGTCCGGTTCGGACGCCAATGAGACGCAGGCGAAGCTCGTCTGGTATTACAGCAACCTGCGCGGCAAGCCCAACAAGAAGAAGATCATTTCGCGCGAGCGCGGCTATCATGGCTGCAGCGTTGTCTCCGGTTCGATGACCGGCATGAGTTTTTACCATGATCACATGGATCTGCCGCGGGCCGGTATCCTGCACACCGGAGCCCCGCATCATTACTGGGGCGCCGAAGCTGGCGAGACCGAAGCGGATTTCTCCAGGCGTCGCGCCGCCGAGCTCGAAGCGATGATCCTGCGCGAAGACCCCGACACGATCGGCGCCTTCATTGCCGAACCGGTTCTGGGAACGGGCGGTATCACCCCGCCGCCGCAGGGCTATTGGGAAGAGGTGCAAAAGGTCCTGAAGAAGTACGACATCCTGCTGATTGCCGATGAAGTGATCACCGGCTTCGGTCGCACGGGCTCCATGTTCGGTTCCGAGCATTACGGGATCGAACCTGACCTTATCACCGTCGCCAAGGGCCTCACCTCGGCCTATTTCCCGCTTTCTGCGGCCATTGTCGGGGAGAAGGTCTACAAGGTTCTGGAAGAGGGTGCCGACCGGGTTGGAGCATTCTCGCATGGCTATACCTATTCTGGGCATCCAATCGGCGCGGCGGCGGCCAATGCCGTGCTCGACATCGTCGAGGGCGAGAACCTGCCCGGCAATGCGCGCACCGTCGGGGCCTATTTCCAGGAACGGCTGAAGGCCGCCTTCGCCCAACTGCCGATCGTCGGAGAAGTGCGCGGCGTCGGCCTGATGGGGGCCGTCGAATTCGTTGCGGATCGGGAGAAGAAGACGCGGTTTGCCGCCAATCTCACTGTCGGCGCACGCGTATCGAAAGCGGCGCGCAGCCGCGGCCTCATCGCGCGCGCCATGCCGCACGGCGACATACTCGGCTTTGCCCCGCCGCTCGTCACGACCAAGGACGATGTCGACGAGATGGTCGCCATTGCCGAAGCCGCCGTGCGCTCCGTCATGGATGAACTGGCACGGGAGCGCGCGACAGCCTGATCCCCTCGCCTGCTCGGCCCTTGTTGTTTGGCGGGGTCGGTTCTGTCTGGTCAGTCACCGGGAGCGGCAAATATGTCGCCGGTCCCGGTTGATTTTCGCGCGCCTGCTTATCTTTTACGCAAAAGCGTGCATAATGTCATGAAATGCGCCTCAATTCGAACGAGACAATTTCATGCGTTATCAAGCCAATCCTGCGGTTCCGGCGGACATGCTCGCCAAGCCGATCGCGTGGAAGCCGAGCCTGGCCAAGCAGCGCGGCGAGACGAAGCACGCGGCTCTCACCGCATGCATCATCGCCGATATCGAGAGCGGCGTTCTGAAGCCGATGGATCGCATGCCAACGCATCGCGACCTTGCCCGTGACCTCGGATTATCGGTGCAGACAGTCAGCCTTTCCTACAAGGAGGCGGAGCGGCTCGGCTATCTCAGCGGGGAGATCGGCCGCGGAACCTTTGTCAGGGCCCGTGTCACCGAGCGCGCCGGGCGAATGATGCTGGACCACAGCCCCGATGAGGTGCTGGACCTGTCGATTATCCGCGGCGTCTATCTCGATGCGCATGAGACCGCCTCGCGCGAGATCCTGCATGCGCTCTCCGAGGGCGATAATGCGGCCTTCATGCGCCCGTGTCGTCCCATCGCCGGGCTCGACCGTCATCGTGACGCTGCCCGCGTCTGGCTGGCATCGCTCAACGTGACGGCGGGCATCGACCGGATTCTGGTGACCAACGGCGCCGCCCACGGCATCTTCCTGGCTCTGAGCTGCATCGTGCGGCCAGGCGACGTGGTGCTTTGCGAGAACCTGACCGATCACGGCGTGATCGGCCTGTCGAACGTGCTTGGCTTTGGTATCAAGGGGCTGCCGACGGATGAGGAGGGGATCATACCGGAGGCCCTTGAGGCGGCTTGTGCGGCTGGCGGCGTGCGAGCCCTGGTTCTCATTCCCAGCCTGAACAATCCGACCAGTCACGTTTCGGGCCCGGGCCGCCGGCAGGCGATCGCCGCCATCGCCGCGCGGCATGGGATTTTCGTGGTCGAAGACGAGGTCTATCGCCCCATGCTCGACGACGACCTGCCGTCGATCACCGACATGCTTCCCGAGCTCGGCTTCTTCATCACCAGCTTTACCAAGACCGTGATGACGGGTCTGCGCGTCGGGTATCTTGTGGTGCCTCCCGCCTATTCCATCCGGGCAGCCTCGATCTTGCGCGTCTCGAGCTGGAGCGGCACCTATCTGACCGGAGAGATCGCCACACGATGGGTCGAGACCGGCATTGCCGCGCAATTGGTGGCGGTTCAACGCGAAGAGGCGCGGCGCCGTCAGCAGATCGCCGCCGACATATTGAACGACCAGATCGCCTCCACCCATCCGCTTTCCCTCTGCGCCTGGCTGAAAGTTCCACCGCATTGGACGGAGGATGGCCTTGTCCGGGCGCTCAATCATCAAAAGGTCGCCGTTACGCCGTCGGAGCCTTTCATCGCCGGCGCCGGCCATGGGGGTGGCATCCGCATCTGCCTCGGCGGGCGGTTGAGCGATGCCGGCCTCGTGCGGGCCCTGACAGTGGTGCGCCAGACATTCGAGCAGCTTCCGCCGGTCTATGATATCGGCGTGCTCAGCTGAGCCTGTCGGAATGATTGCATCATTACAATATAATAATTGACATGTTTTTGTTTCGCTCTCAACATGACAATCATGAAGAGGGAACAGCTCCATCACGCGACGTTGAACACTCCCCCGCCGGTCCGGCTGGCGGACGTGCAAGCGGCCGCAACGCGGATCGCCGGTGCCGTCACACGCACCCGGCTGATCCGGTCGGACAGTCTTTCGCGGCATTGCGGCCACGCCGTCTGGCTGAAACTGGAGACGGAGCAGCCCATCGGTGCCTTTAAATTGCGCGGCGCGATGAATGCCATCCTGTCGCTGGACGAGGCGGAGCGCCGCTGTGGCCTGGTCACGGCCTCGACGGGCAATCATGGTCGCGCCGTCGCCTTTGCCGCCCGCCATCTGGGTCTCCCGGCCACGGTTTGCATGTCGGCGCTTGTTCCGGCCAACAAGGTGGAAGCCATCCGGGCGCTCGGCGCCGAGGTCAAAATCGTCGGGATGTCTCAGGACGATGCGCAGGCAGAAGTCGATCGACTGGCAGCCAGAGACGGCCTCATCGCCATTCCACCCTTCGATCATGTGCAGGTCGTCGCGGGACAGGGAACCATCGGCCTGGAAGTACTTGAGGACCTGCCGGACGTCGCAACCATCCTCGTGCCTCTCTCCGGCGGCGGTCTTGCCGGCGGGATCGCCGTTGCTGTGAAGGCATTGAAGCCATCGACGCGCGTCATCGGGATTTCGATGCAGCGCGGCGCGGCCATGCATGCCGCCATCGCCGCCGGACGACCGGTCGCCATTCGCGAGGAACAGACCCTGGCGGATTCGCTGGGCGGCGGCATCGGCGACGCCAATGCCGTCACCTTCGCACTCTGCCGCAGCCTTCTTGATGAGGTCATTCTTCTTAATGAGGAGGAGATTGCCGCAGGCATCCGTCATGCGGCGAGCAAAGACGCGCTCACGCTCGAAGGTGCCGGCGCTGTCGGAATAGCTGCTCTTCTTGCCGACCGTCTCTCCGTGTCCGGCCCCACGGCCGTGATCGTATCCGGCGGCAATATCGATCCGGCGCTGCACCGGCAAATTCTGCAGGGGCGCTGGACATGCTGATCCTCAGCGAAGAAGATCTCAAAAGCCTCGTCCCGCTCGATCTTTCGGCGGTGGATTGCATCGAGGAGGCCTTTGCCGCGCTGGCTACCAAGCCAGTGGCCATGCCGCCCATTCTGCGGCTGGACATACCGGAATTTCGCGGTGAGGTGGACGTCAAGACCGCTTATGTTCCGGGCCTGGACGGGTTCGCGATCAAAGTCAGCCCCGGCTTCTTCGACAATCCCAAGCTTGGCCTTCCGAGCCTGAACGGGCTGATGATCCTGTTCAACGCGCGCACCGGCCTCGTCGAGGCCCTGCTTCTGGACAATGGCTATCTGACGGATATTCGCACCGCCGCGGCCGGCGCCGTGGCCGCGCGTCACCTCTCCCGACAGCAGGCATCGACCGCCGCCATCCTTGGTGCCGGCGCGCAGGCGCGCCAGCAACTGGCTGCACTGATGCTGGTCCGGCCAATCCGCGCGGCGCGGGTCTGGGCCCGGGATCCGGCCAAAGCGGTGCAGTTTGCCGCTGCGGCGGCAGACGAATTCGGCATAGAGATCGTGGCAGCCGAGACTGCCCGCGATGCCGTTCAGGGTGTCGATATCATCGTTACCACCACGCCGGCGCAGGCGCCGATCCTCGCGGCCGACTGGCTGGAGCACGGCCAGCATCTCACCGCGATGGGCTCGGATGCAGAACACAAGAACGAGGTGGATCCGGCGCTCTTCGGGCGCGCGATCTATATCGCGGACCGCCTGTCGCAGACCCGCATTCTCGGGGAATTGCATCACGCCATCGAGGCCGGGACGGCTGCGGCGGACCAGAGCTTCGCCGAACTCGGCGCCGTCATCTGCAAAAAAGCCACAGGCAGGCGCGGCGACGAGGACATCACTTTCGCCGACCTTACCGGAACCGGCGTCCAGGATACGGCCATTGCCAATCTCGCGCTCCGGCGCGCTCACGAGGCGGGCCGCGGCCACAGGTTTTCAACCGATAGGAACAGGGGAGGCGCAGCATGAGCCTGACGCTGAATTTTACCCGCGAGGAATATGCGGACCGGCTGGCCAAGACGCGCCGCGCCATGGAGAAGGCTGGCATCGACCTTTTGATCGTCACCGACCCGTCCAATATGCACTGGCTGACGGGCTATGACGGATGGTCTTTTTATGTGCATCAATGCGTGCTTGTGCCCCCGGAAGGGGAGCCGGTCTGGTACGGCCGCAAGCAGGATGGCAATGGCGCCAAGCGGACCGCCTATCTCGACCACGACAATATCATCGGCTATCCCGATCACTACGTGCAGTCGACCGAGCGCCATCCGATGGATCTCCTGTCGCAGATCATCGGCGAGCGGGGCTGGTCGTCGACGTCGATCGGCGTCGAGATGGACAATTACTATTTCTCGGCTGCGGCTTTTGCATCGCTGCAGGCCCATCTTCCGAATGCGCGGTTCAAGGACGCCGCCGGTCTCGTTAACTGGCAGCGCGCCGTCAAGAGCCCGACGGAACTCGATTACATGCGCAAGGCCGGCAAAATCGTCGAACTCATGCATCAGCGTATTGTCGACGTGGTCGAGCCCGGCATGCGCAAATGCGATTTGGTTGCGGAAATTTATGATGCCGGCATTCGCGGCACGCCGGAATTCGGCGGCGATTATCCCGCCATCGTCCCGCTCCTGCCATCCGGCGCCGACGCATCCGCCCCGCACCTGACCTGGGACGACAAGCCCATGCGTGTCGGAGAAGGCACCTTCTTCGAGATCGCCGGCGCCTACAAGCGCTACCACTGCCCCCTGTCGCGCACCGTCTTTCTCGGCAAGCCCACCCAGGCCTTTCTCGATGCGGAGAAGGCGACGCTGGAAGGTATGGAGGCCGGCCTTGCCGCGGCACGACCCGGCAATACCTGCGAGGATATTGCCAATGCCTTCTTCGCCGTCCTGAAGAGGTACGGCATCGTCAAGGACAACCGCACCGGCTATCCGATCGGGCTGTCCTACCCGCCGGATTGGGGCGAGCGCACCATGAGTCTGCGGCCGGGGGATCGCACGGAATTGAAGCCGGGAATGACCTTCCATTTCATGACCGGCCTGTGGCTGGACGATATGGGCCTGGAGATCACCGAAAGCATCGCGATCACCGAAACCGGTGTCGAATGCCTCTCCAACGCGCCGCGCAAGCTGTTCGTGAAGGATTAAACGATGCTTGCCAGTCTCTCCCGACCATCCCCCATCGTCGCCACCGTCGACTTCAATGGAAAAGGCGTTCAGCACGGTCATTTGCGCCTGCCCTACAGCCGGGATGACAGCGCCTGGGGGTCGGTGATGATCCCGATCTGCGTCATTGCCAATGGCGAGGGGCAGACAGCGCTTCTGACGGGCGCCAATCACGGCGACGAATATGAGGGGCCGGCGGCCCTGTTCGAACTGGCGCAGACGCTCGATCCTGCCGAGGTCAGCGGCCGCATCATCATCGTCCCTGCCCTCAATTACCCCGCCTTCTGTGCCGGAACGAGGACCTCGCCGATCGATCGCGGCAATCTCAACCGCAGTTTTCCCGGCCGGCCGGATGGCAGCGTCACGGAGAAGATCGCCGATTACGTGACGCGCCATCTGGTGCCGATGGCCGATATTGTCCTCGACTTCCATTCCGGCGGACGCACGCTGGATTTCCTGCCCTATGCGGCGGCCCATGAGCTTGCCGACAAGGATCAGGAGACCCGCTGCTTCGATGCGGTGGGTGCCTTCAACGCCCCCTTCTCGATGAAAATGCTGGAGATCGATGCCGTCGGAATGCTCGACACCACTGTCGAGGAGATGGGCAAGGTCTTCGTCACGACCGAACTGGGCGGCGCAGGAACGGCAAGTGCCAGGACCATCGGCATCGCTCGCAAAGGCGCCCTTAACCTGCTGCGACACGCAAGGATACTGGAGGGCGAGCCGGAGCGCGCGCCGACCTGCTGGCTGGACATGCCCTCCAGCGACTGTTTCACATTCGCGGAAGATGCCGGTCTGATCGCCTTTACGCGCGATCTCGGCGACGCCGTCAAGGCAGGCGAGGTCATTGCCTGTGTCTACCCCATCGGCAAGACGGGTCTCGCACCGGTGACCTATCGCGCCGCGATGGATGGCGTGCTTGCCGCGCGTCACGTCCCCGGTCTCGTCAAGGCCGGCGATTGTCTTTCTGTTGTCGCCACCGTCCTGGAGACAGCCGACTGAAACCGCAAAAAGCGAGATCTGAAAACAGACCGCGAACCACAACCAGAGGAGATTGACATGCATATCACCAAACTCGCCGGCATTTCCGCACTTGCCCTCACGATCGGCATCGGCGCGGCAAACGCGCTCACACTCGATGAAGTCAAGGAGCAGGGCTATATCCGGGCCGCCACCGCCAACGAGGTTCCCTATTCCTACATGCAGCCGGACGGCACTTCGGCAGGAATCGGCCCGGACGTTGCGAACGCCGTCCTGAAATCGATCGGCGTCAACGAGGTCAACTGGACGGTAACGCCGTTCGGAACGCTGATCCCCGGACTGAAGGCGAAGCGCTTCGATTTTGCCGCGGCAGAACAGAATATTTCGCCCGAGCGCTGCAAGCAGGTCGCCTTCACCGAGCCGAATTCCTCATATGGCGAAGGACTTCTCGTCAAGAAGGGCAATCCCAAGGGCCTCACCACCTATGCCGATATTGCCAAGGATCCATCCTTGAAAGTGGCTGTGGTCTCGGGCGCGAACAATGTCGATTTCCTGCGCGCCGTAGGTGTCAAGGATGACCAGATCGTCTTCATCCCGGCCAATGCGGATGCGATCCCCACCGTTCAGAGCCGTGTCGACGCCTATGCCGCCACCGAGCTAACTGTATCGGAACTGGCCAAGGACCAGACGAATGTCGAACAGGTCCAGCCATTCACCGATCCCGTCGTGAAGGACGCCCCGGTGCGCAATTATGGCGGCTTCGCCTTCCGCCCGGAAGATAAGGACCTGCGCGATGCCTTCAATGCGGCTCTGGTGGAATTCCGCAAGACGGATGAATACAAGCAGATCCTGACGAAATATGGTCTCTCCGAACAGAGCATTGCCGCGGCTGCGGAGAAGTCGGTCGCCGATCTCTGCGCCGGCAAATAACGGAGCGCGGCGCCTGGCAAGGATCAGGCGCCGCTCCACACGCTTTGGAGAGATTTCCCGATGAACTGGGCAACCTATCTGCCGATGCTGTGGCAAGGCGCGCTCGTGACCATGTCGATCACGCTGGCGGCCATCGTCATTGGCGCCTGTCTGGCCTTTTTCTTCGGCATCATGCGGGCCGAGGGTGGGCCAATCCTGTCAAAGGTGGCGCTCTGCTACACGGAAGTGTTTCGCGGCACGTCGCTGTTCGTGCAGCTCTTCTGGTTCTACTACGCACTGCCGCTTATCGGCTTCAGCTTTGACCCGATCACCACCGGCATCTTCGTGCTGGCCGCCCATGCTGGCGGTTATGGCGCAGAAATCGTGCGCGGCGCCCTGGCATCGGTTTCGGTCCAGCAATTGGAGGCGGCCCGGGCGCTCAATTTCGGCCGTTTTCAGACGCTGTTTCGCATTTCCCTGCCGCAGGCGATTGTGGAGATGATGCCTGCCTTCGGCAATCTTGCAATCGAAACGCTGAAACTCTCCTCGCTGGTCTCGCTGATCTCGATTGCCGACCTGACCTTCGCCGCACAATCCATCCGCAACCTGACATTGGACAGCGCAAGCATCTATTCCGTCACCCTGGTCGGCTATTTTGCCATGTCCCTGCTGCTGATGGCGGTGATCAAGGTGATCGAGCGTCTGGTCCGGCGCGGCAATGTCTTCCCCCGCGAGGCGCAGCCGTGAGGAGATCCACATCATGATGTACGGTTATGAATGGGATACGACGAGCTGGGTCACCTATGCCCTGTCCATCCTCCCGATCCTTCTGATCGGCCTGACGGTGACGCTCAAAGCCGCGGCGGCCGGCTTCGCCATCGCGCTCGTCCTCGGCCTTGTCTTCGCCTTGCTGCGGCGAAGCCGCCTGAAATCCGTCTCCTGGACCACCGCCATCATCGTGGAGTTCCTGCGGGATACGCCGCTCCTTGTGCAGCTCTTCTTCCTCTATTACGTGCTGCCTGAATTCGGCGTCGTGCTGCCGGCTTTCCTGACCGGGGCTCTGGCGCTCGGCCTGCAATACGCAGCCTATACCTCGGAAGTCTATCGCGGCGGCATTGAAGCGGTCCATTACGGCCAGTGGGAAGCTGCCACCGCGTTGAACCTCACGCGCATGCAGACCTATCGGGACATCATCATTCCGCAGGCGATCCCGCGCATCGTCCCTGCCATGGGCAATTACCTGGTGGCGATGATCAAGGAAACCCCGGTTCTGTCCGTCGTCACTGTGCTCGAGATGATGGGCCTTGCGAACATGATCGGCGAAAGAACCTTCGAATATCTCGTTCCGCTGACACTGGTTGGCGTGATCTTCCTTCTCCTGACGCTGATCTGCTCGGCCGGCCTTCACCGCCTGCAGAAAAAGCTCCCCAAAGCAGGGATCCCCATGCGATGACCGAGACTAAGACCAGCCCTCTCATCGACTTTTCCGACGTGACCAAGCGCTTCGGCATCTTGACGGTGCTCGATCAATTCAACTTTCAGGTCGCGCAGGGCGAAAAAGTGACCCTGATCGGACCCTCCGGATCGGGCAAGTCGACGGTGCTGCGCATCCTCATGACGCTGGAGCCATTCCAGGAGGGCCGCCTCACGCTCGACGGCATCTCCTACCACGAACCGGGCGCCAAGGGGCGCTTCCAGGCATCCGAAAGGCATCTTCGGCAAATCCGCAACCATGTCGGCATGGTCTTTCAGAGCTTCAACCTGTTTCCGCACATGACAGTCCTGCGCAATATCGTCGAGGCGCCCGTTCGTGTTCTGGGCATGGCGCGCGCCGAGGCCGAGGCACGGGCCATCGAGCTGTTGCAGATGGTGGGGCTGGCGGACAAGAAGGATCACTATCCGGTGCAATTGTCGGGCGGGCAGCAGCAGCGGGTGGCGATCGCCCGCGCCATGGCCATGCGGCCGCGTGTCCTCCTCTTCGACGAGCCTACCTCGGCGCTGGATCCGCAATTGGTGGGCGAAGTTCTCTCGGTCATTCGCGATCTTGCCCATGAGCATGATCTGACCATGCTCCTGGTCACACACGAGATGCGCTTTGCCCGTGAGGTGTCCGACCGGGTCTGCTTCTTCGACAAAGGGCGCATCTGCGAGGAGGGCGCGCCTGAAAGGATCTTCGAGGCGCCGAGCCAGGAGCGCACACGGGAATTTCTAGCCTCCGTTCTTGCCTGACGGTTCAGTCGGAAGAAACAGGCACCGCAGCGGAGAGAACGGACTGGATCAGGCCGGGAAATTTCGCCTCGAGATCCTCCCGGCGAAGGGTCAGCCGGCGACCCCGGCCCATGATCTCATTGCGCAGGACGCCCGCCTCGCGCAGCACCTTCATGTGATGTGATTTCGTCGATTTGGGCGTCCGCGGGTCCAGGAGATGGCACTGCGCCATTTCGATCGGACCATCGGCAACCTGCCGCACAATCTCCAGCCGTTCAGGATCGCTCAAGGCGAAGAGGACATCCGTGAGCTTCATCTGCTCGCAGGAGGGATGAGGTAGATCTGCAATATCATGGGCCATGGTTCGATTTTAATTGAACCCTCGGCAAAAGAACAGTAGAGATTGGTTCGAAAGAAATCGAACCATCAGGTGCGCCTTGTCCCGATCGACCCTTGCCATTCCCCGCCGCTCCGATTTCCGCACGGCGCTCGCCGCCATGGCCGTGATGATGGCCGGGGCAAGCGCGCCCTCGCCTTTCTACCCCATGCTTCAGGAAAGCATCGGCTTTTCTCCGGCCATGCTGACCGGCATCTTTGCCGTCTACACGATTGCCCTGCTGGCCTCGCTTCTTGTCACGGGGTCGCTGTCGGATCATCTGGGCCGGCGGCCGGTGATCTCCTTCGGCTTTCTCCTCCTGGCTCTCAGCCTCCTCCTGTTTTACCAGGCAACTGACGTGCCGCAGCTGATGCTGGCCAGAACCCTGCAGGGCATTGCCGCGGGCCTGTTGCTCTCGGCCCTCTCGGCGGCCATTGTCGATCTTGAGCCCAGGGATCGCCCCGGCAGCGCCTCCATCTGGAATTCCGTCATCCCGCTCAGCGGCCTGGCGCTGGGCGCGCTGGGGGCGGGCCTGCTGATGGACATCACCGTGACGGCGGAGGCCGATGTGTTCGGCCTGCTGATCGTCGCCTACACACTGCTTGCCGTCGTCATCTGGTCAATTCCCGAGACCGCGCCTCGCCACGAAGGCGTCTGGTCATCGCTTCGCCCGCGCATCGGCCTGCCCGCCTCCGCCGCAAAGGCCTTCTGGCGCAGCGCTCCCGCCGTAATCGCGGGCTGGGCCACCGGCGGTCTGTATCTCTCGCTCGGCGCACCCATCATCCGCCAGGTCTTCGGCGCCGAAGATCACACCACGCAGGCAATCGTCATCGTTCTTTTGTGCGGCGCCGGAGCCGGTGCCTGCTTTCTGGCCCGGAAGCACTCCTCCCGAAGCGTCACCCTGTATGGCACCTCGGCGCTTGCACTGGGAACTGCGCTCACGCTGTTTGCCATCCTGTGGCAATCCCTTCCAGCCTATCTGGTGGCATTGACCATTGCCGGGACAGGATTTGGAACCTGTTTCTACGGCGTCATGCGCTCCATCGTGCCGACTGTCCGGGCCGAGGAGCGGGGCGAGCTCTTCGCCTCGCTGTTCACGCTGAGCTATCTCGCTTTCGGACTGCCCACGCTGATCGCTGGCCTGACGATCGGCACGCTGGGGCTCACCTCCACCACCCTGATCTACGGCTCCTTGATCGTTTTGTTTTCAGCGCTTGCCGGTCTGCTGCGAAAGTTCAAGACCCCCGACTGACGGCAAGCGCCATCCTCCATGCGAAAAGCCGCGGCACATTGTCCTGCGCCGCGGCCAGAGCACGAGATCAGAGAGCGATGCCTGCCTCAGAAGGCCGCGCGCTTGTCTTTCTTCGCCATTCTCGCCAGCAGATAATCCACTTCAGCCTTGGCCGTTGGGGTCAGCATCTGGGCCGGACGGCGCTGCGCATCGGTGGTGATGATGCCGCGGCGCTTGAGAACATGCTTGCGCACAGCCAGTCCCACGCCGAGCTGCTGCTCGTAGCGGATGAGCGGCAGGTGCGCGTCGAACAGGTCATGCGCCTCATCGCGCTTGCCATCGGCAAACAGCTGCACGAGTTCGTTCAGCATGTCCGGGAAGCCATAGCCCGTCATCGCCCCGTCGGCGCCGCGTTCCGGCTCGAAATCGAGGAACATGCCGCCATTGCCGCAGAGAATGGAGAATTCGCGCAGCTCGCCGGACTTTTGCAGCGCCCTCAACTTGGAAATCTTTTCCAGACCCGGCCAGTCTTCATGCTTCAGCATCAGGCAGGACGGATGATTGGACATGATCTTGGCAATCACTCCCGGCGACATCACGACCGTCAGCGTCAGCGGATAATCCTGCAGCACCCACGGAACATCCTCGCCCACGGCCTCGACCGCCTGGCCGAAATAGCCGACGATCTGGTCGTCGGTGCGCAATGCCGGCGGAGGCGCGATCATGACACCGGCCGCGCCCATATCCATGGAACTGCGCGCCAGGGAACGCATGGCTGCGAAACCGGGCGCCGAAACGCCGACGATGACCGGAACCCGCGCACGCGCGACGACGCGTTTCACGATGGCGCGGCTTTCCTCCGGCTCCAGCTTCGGTGCCTCGCCCATGATGCCCAGAATGGTGATGCCGCTGCAGCCGCTATCCTGGTAGAAATCCGTCAACCGGTCGACGGAGTCGAAATCGATCGAGCCATCATCCAGGAAAGGCGTGGTGGCGATGGCATAAACGCCTTTCGATTGCGAGCTGAATGTCATGGCATACCTTTCATGTCACATTGACGATCATCGTGTCTGGAACCTGATGCCGGGCGTGGCCTGTCCCTCACCGGTTTTCCCTTTGGCTACCGTCATATAGCAACGGCCGGCGCTTTCAAGGACAGCCGAATGTTCGCGCGCCGCCACTGCGCCGTTCTCCTGTCGAAGGAGGCGACTGCGGCGCCCTAGCACCGGTAGAGTTCGACCGGAAGGTCGCTGAAGACTTCCGGCGCCCCCTCCGTGATGGCGAAGGTCTGGCCCACGCCTGCCGTCAGCCCCGTCGAGGCATCGGGGATCATGATGTGCACGAAGAAGACCATTCCCGGAAGCATGACCAGCGGGTTTCCGGAATAGATCATCGGCGGCACGTCCATCCAGGTGGGTTTGAAGGTGCAGCCGAGCGCATAGCCGCAAGCGGCATAGCGTGCCTTGGCAAAGCCTCCCCCATCCAGCACCGCCCGGTGAATATCGTCCAGCGTACCGAGTTCGCGTCCCGCTCGCGCGGCATCCTTGATCTGCTCCAGCGCCTCCCGCGCCAGATTGAGCATGTCGACCTGACGCGGATCCGGCGTGCCCGTGACCAGCGTATGCTCGACCACCACATGATAGCGGCAGTGCGAACCTGCAAGTTCGACGAGGATCTGATCCTGCGGTTCGATCAGGCGCGGCCCACCGATACCGCGTCCGTAAAGCGCGCGGGGGCCTGAATTTACAAGCGGCCCGCCCGAAGGAATATCGCCGCCACCCGCCAGCATGGTCGTCAGCGCTGCGCCGCTCAGCACGGTGTCGGGAATGCCCGGTCGGGTGGCCTCGATCGCAGCTCTTACCGCGGCATCCGCCAGCCGGCCGGCTGCGCGGACATGCTCCAGTTCCGCTGCGGATTTCACCAATCGCCCGGTCCGCACGATATCGGACGCATCCTCGGTCCGGCAAAATCCCTCCAGAGCCTTGTCGACGAGGCGGGCATTGGCACCGGTCAGGCCGTAAGTCGCATATTCGATGCCGATCCTGCCGCCGGAAAGTCCCTTTTCCGCGAGAATTGCCCGCAGGTCCTCGGCCGGATTGGCCTGTTCGGCGTTCAGCCAGACGCGGATGTCATCGTAGAGCGAGGCGACGCTTGCCTGCCGCAGATCCGGCGTCCGCGTCAGAAGGACGGTCTCGCTGTCCTCGTCGGCCAGCACGAGACCGGCCTGGAAGAAGACATAGCCGGCCGTGTCATAGCTGGTCAGCCAATAATGGCTCTCCTGCGCGAAGACGATCAGCGCGTCGAGGCCGCGCTCGCGCAGGCGCTTGCGGGTGGCGGCAAGGCGGCGGGCGAACTCCTCGGGCGCGAACTTCAGAGCCACATCCCGTCCGCCGGGCGTGCGGGCTGCAAATTCCTGCGGAACGTAGGGGAAAGTCATGCAAACTCGCAGATATCGGTCATGGTCAGGAGGTAGATGCGGATCATGTCGAGATAGTCGTCAATGTCGACGCGCTCGTCCGGCATCGTGTTGTATCGGCCGCCAGGACCGCAGACCACGCCCTCCATCCCGCCTTCGGCCCAGAGATGGCCTGCATCCGTGCCGAAATAGGCGGGCGGCGCAATGGCGCCGGTCGGTTGCGGCTCGCCACGCACCGCTTCATAGGCCGCGTTCAGCGCCTTGACGATACGCGCATCCCTGGCGACCTCGAAGGCCGGCATTGTCGGCTGGCCGTCCTTCGTCTCGGCAAAGACCCGTGCTTTCAACCCGGGATGCCGCTCGGCCAGCCGGTCCAGAACCTTCTGCATGTCCTTCAGCGCATTATCCCGTGTCTGCCCCGGCCCATAGCGGCCGGAGCCTTTCAGCCGAACGAAATCCGCCACCTGCGGCGGGCGCCACTCATGCAGGTCCCGTCCGAGCGCTCCGTGAATGACGCCCACATGCACACGGTTGACCTTGGCATGCTCTGCGCTCGGCGCGTCGGAAAAGGTCATCTCGCTGAGTTCCGGGATGAGCTCGCAGGCCGCCCGGATGGCGTCGACTGCCGCCTCCCGCTTCGACAGATGCCGCGTAATGCCTTCCAGCTCGATGATGAACGTGAAGGCCGCTGCATGCATGGTGATCGCCTGCAAGTCGGACGGTTCCGAATTGATGAAGTAATCCGCCCTTGTTCCGGCGCGCACCGCCTGCAAGGTTCCGATACCGCCCTGCAATTCGCCGATCACATAGGTCAGCACCACATCGCCCTTCAGGCGGATGCCGCGATCGATCAGGGTCTTGACCGCACAGAGCGAGGCCGCATCGCCGGCCTTCATATTCGACACGCCGATCCCGTAGATGAAATCCTCGTCCACGATTCCGCCCCAAGGATCGACCGTCCATCCCTCCGTGACCGGATTGGTGTCGAGATGGCCGTTGAACAGCAGGCTCTTGCCGCCGCCAGTGCCGCGCCAGATGCCAATGGCATTGACGCGCTCGCCGACGACCGGCTGCAGTTCGACCTCGAGACCGAGCTTGCGCATGACATCGGCCATATGTTCGGCGAGAACCCGCTCGCCCGGCGTCTCGGAATAGCTCTTGTGGCGCACCATGTCGGCAAGGACATCGAGGCAGGCCTTGCGGTCTATGCCGGCGGCAAGTTCAGTCGCTTTTGTCATCAAAGCCTCCATTCATTCCGGGGTTGCACTGGTGTGGATGGGGACGGCATCGAGCAGCGCCTTGGTATAGGCATCCCGCGCCTCCGACCGGGCCTCGTCACGATCGCAGAAATCCACCAGCCTGCCGTGGTGCATGACGGCGATCCGGTGCGCCAACTGGCGGATGAGGTTCAGGTCATGCGTGATGAAGACACAGGCCGTCCCCGTGTCGTGCTGCAGCTTGACCAGCAGTTCGGCCACCGCCGCCTGAACGGAAACATCCAGCGCCGCGGTCACCTCGTCGCAGATGACGAGGGATGGTTCGGCCGCGAATGCCCGCGCAATGGCAACGCGCTGTTTCTCGCCGCCGGAGAGCTGGTGCGGAAAGCGGCCCGCATAGTCGGCGGGCAGCCGGACCATTTCGAGCAGCTCGGCAACGCGCTGCCTGATCCTGTCCTTCTCAACGATTCCGTAAAGCTTGAGCGGGCGCGCGATGATCGTGCCGATCTTCTGCCGGGGATTGAGGGAGGCATCCGGGTGCTGGAAGACGATCTGCACCTTGCGGCGATAGGCCTTGTCGATCTGCCGGCGGCCCGTCAGCTGTTGCTCGCCGAGATCGAGCGTCCCCTCGAAATCCTGCAGGCCGGCAAGCACCTTGGCAATGGTCGATTTGCCCGATCCGCTCTCGCCGACAATGCCGAGCAGTTCGCCCTTGCGGACATCGAAGCTGATATCGCGCGCGCCCCAGAGAGCAGAGGCATCTTCCTGCCCCCGTTTCAGGAATTTCTGCAGGAAGGAGGGCCTGTCGTAGCGGACCGATATCTTCTCCAGCCGCACCAGGCTTTCCGGCTCGGCCGGCGGCGTCACGCCGATCCAGCGATCCGGATTGGGTACGGCGCCTATGAGGTGGCGCGTATAAGGGTCCGTCGGCTTGCGAAAGACCTGCCGCACGGGGCCGGTTTCCACGATCACACCCTTGTGGATCACCGACACATCGTCCACTACCCGCGCGACGAGACCGAGATCATGCGAAATATAAAGCGCCGAGACTTCGGTTTCTTCCCGCAAGCGGTTGAAAAGATCCAGGATCTGGCGCGCCGTCAGAATGTCCAGCGCCGTCGTCGGCTCGTCGAAGATGATGAGTTCCGGCTCGCATGCAAAGGCGGTCGCAATGACCACCCGCTGCTTTTCGCCGCCGGACGCCTCATGCGGAAAGCGCTGCAGCATGTCCTTCGGCCGGGTTATGCCGGTCCGCGCAAGCGCCGCCTCGGCCTCCGCCCAGGCCTGCTGTTTCGTCAGGCCGCGGTGGCGGATCAGAACTTCGGCAATCTGCTCGCCCAGGCGAAGCGTCGGGTTGAGCGCAGTCGACGGATCCTGGAACACCATGGACATCCGCCGGCCACGCAGATCCGCCATCTGCCGGGGTGTATGATCGAGCAGTTCTTCGCCGCAAAGGCGGATCGCGCCGCCTGTCTCCTGCGCATTCTCCGGCAGATAGCGCATGATTGACCAGGCAAGCGACGATTTTCCGGAGCCGGATTCTCCCACCAGGCCGATGGTCTGACCTTTGGCGATCGTCAGATTGATATCTTTCAGAGCCGGAACAAGACCCTGCGCCGTTCGGTAGCCAAGCGAGTAATTGCGCACAGACAGAACCGGCACTGCCGTATCCGAAAGCGACCGCGTCTCTATGGGGGCGAGCATGGTCATCAATGGCTCCTTCGCGGATCAAGGCTGTCGCGGAGGGCGTCGCCGAAGAGGTTGAAGCCGAGCGCAGCCATGGCAATGGACAGGCCGGGAATGGCGACGCACCAGGGATTGCGGAACATGAATTGCCGGGCCTCTGCCACCATCAATCCCCATTCGGTGCTCGGCGGCTGGGCTCCGAGCCCGAGGAAGCCGAGCGTTGCGCCGATCATGATGGCAAAGGAGACACGGATGGTCGCTTCCACCACGATGGGGCTCAATGCATTCGGAAGCACTTCGCAGCCGACGATGTAGAGGCTGGATTCGCCGCGTGCGACGGCCGCACGCACATAATCGCGGGTCCGCACCGAAAGGACGACGCTTCTCGATATCCGGGCCATTCCGGGCGCGAAGGCCACTGCGACGGCGAGCATGGCATGTTCCATGCCGCCTCCGAGAATAGTGACGATCAGCAGGGTGAACAGCAGATCCGGCACGGCCAGCAAGCCGTCCAAGATCCGCATGATGGTCGAATCCACCCAGCCTCCGGTCACGCCCGCCACGACACCGATGACGGAGCCGATGCCTACGCCCAGAATGGTTGCGCCGACACCGAAGGCGACGGTTGCCGGAGCGCCGTTCAGGACCCTGGACAGAAGATCGCGGCCGAACTGATCGGTGCCGAACCAGTGGGCGGCGGACGGACCCTGCAGGCGGTTGAGCGGGTCGAAAGCCTGCGGGTCGTAAGGCGCGATCCAGGGGCCGAAGATCGCCGCGATGCAGACGATCGTCAGCAGAACGGCGCCGACGACCGCGGTGGGAGTTGTGAAGACATTACGCATAGCGCACCCTCGGGTCGAGCATGGCGATCACGATATCCGACAACAGATTGGACAGCGCGTAGACGCCTGCGAGCAGCAGAGTGACGGCCTGGATGACCGGCAGGTCGCGATTTTCCAGCGCATAGATCAGCAATCGCCCAAGGCCCGGCCAGGCGAAGATTTCCTCCACCACGATGATGCCGCCCAGCAGATAGCCGATATCCAGCGAGATGACGGCCACCGCCGGCGCCAGCGAATTGGGCAGAGCGTGCCGGCGGATCACCCGCCTTTCGCTGATGCCCTTGAGGCGCGCGGCGCGGATATAATCGGAGGCCAGGACCTCCGACATTTCGGAGCGGACCTGACGGGCGATATGCGCCATGAGGATCAGGCCAAGCGTCAGGGCAGGCAGCGCGACATGGGCGGCAAAGCCAGCCAGGTTCTCCCAGGGGGCGACAAAACCGCCAGCGGGAAACAGGCCATTGTCCGGTCCGGCCAGGAACACCAGAAGCAGCGTCGCGGTGACGAATTCCGGCAGGGCGGTGCCGATATAGCTGAACAGGCCAAGAAGGAGATCATAGGCCGTTCCCCGCTTGATGGCGGCCAGCGCCCCAAGCGGGATGGCGATGACAGTCACCGAGACCAATGCTGTCGCCGCAAGTGTTGCGGAATTGAGGAAAGCCTCGCCGACGACCTCCGTCACCGGCAGGGACAATCTGAGCGAGGTGCCGAAATCGCCGTGCAACAGCCCGGTCACCCAGGTCAGATATTGGACGTGCCAGGGCTGATCCAGCCGCAACTGCCTTTCGAGCGCAGCGATGGAATCCGGAGTGGCATATTCCCCCAGGATCATGATCGCCGCATTGCCCGGCAGCATGGTCGTAATGGCGAAGACCGCGAAAGTGACGATTGCCAGCACGAGAATGACGGCGAACAATCGGCGGATGAAATAGCCCCAGCTCATCCCGTCACGCCCTGTTGAGCCAGACGTTCTCGGCGTAGAAGTAGCGCGACAGCGGCGCCACGGTCCAGTCTTGCGCATCCTTGCCGCTGGCTGTCAGAACGTCTTCGAAGATCGGCACGATATAGGGCGTCTCGGCCAGCTGGAGTTCCTGTGCCTTGGCGTAGAGTTCGGCGCGCTTGGCCGTATCGGTGGTGGCCCGCGCATCGGCGATCAGCTTGTCGAAGGTCTCGTTCTTCCAGGCCGTATCCTCGTAGGAGGCATTGGAGGTGAGCAGGAGGTTGAACGTCGCATCCTCCGTTGGCTGCATGCCCCAATATCCCATGTAGAACTGACCCTTCATCCACACATTGGCGAGATAGGTATCATGCGGCATGCTCTCGACAGTGATATCGAAACCAGCCGGCAGCGCCATCTGCTTCAGAGCGATGGCGACCTGCCCGCGAATGGCCGGCCGGTTGGAGGCGACGAGCGTGATCTTGATGCCGTCGGGATAGCCGGCCTCAGCCAGCAACTGCTTGGCCGCGGCAGGATCGTAGGCGATTTCCGGGGTTTTGATCGCGTAAGGGAATTCCGGCGAGATGAGATTGTCATAAGCCGGCCGGCCCAGTCCCTCCAGCACGAGATCCACCAGCATCGGCCGGTCGACGGCCATAGCGAGGGCCTTGCGCACCCGCACATCATCGAAGGGCTTCTGATCCTGGCGCATGGTCACATTGACGAAACGGCCTGAGGGTACGCGCTTGGCCGTGATGCCGGTGGCTTTCGAGATCCGGTCGAAATCCGCCTGCTGAACGGTCAGCATGACATCCATCGCACCCGACAGGAAGTTCGCGCTCTCCGCGGCCAGATCGGGGAAGAGATGCATTTCGATGGCATCGAGGTAAGGCTTGCCTGCGATGTAGTATTTCGGGTTTTTGACGAGACGGACCATGCGCGCGCTGTCATAGGTTTCCAGCATAAAGGGTCCGGTGCCGTTGGCCGTCGTATCCAGTTTCTCCTTCGGGCCATCGATGGCGGCCTTCGACAGGATGCGGGCATTGGCATGGGCGGTGGAAATCGGCAGATCGGCGAAGGGAACCTTCAACGAGAATTTCACCGTCGTCGGATCGACCGCCTCGACCGTGTCGATCATGTTCAGCACGGAGCGGGCGGCCGCGGGACGGTTGGTATCGAGAATGGCCATGAATGTGGCCACCACATCATCGGCCGTGCAGCTTGCGCCATCGTGGAAAGTCACGCCCGGACGCAGGAAGAAGGTGAAGGTCTTGGCATCGTCGCTGGCTTCCCACCGCTCTGCCAGATCCGGCTTGGGCTGGTTGTCCGGCCCCATGCGGGTGAGACCCGAATAGATCATGTCGATCACCGGATATTCGGCCGGGCCCGAAAGCGTCATCACGTTCAGGGTCGCAATACGCGTCGAATGGCTGATCTTTAGCGTGCCGCCCGATTTCGGTTCCGCGGCCAGCGCTCCTGCACTGCCGTCGGCAGGCAGCATGTCTATGCCCGGAAGAAGGGCTGTCGAAGCCAGCCCCAGGACCATGGTACGGCGGGAAATCATGAATGTCGTCATTGTGTTGCCCCTCTAAGGCTGGTTCGACTTTGAACCTGGGTGGCGGTTTTTTGTTGTATGCGCCAGGTTCGGGTTATGGGCCCTGCTAGCTGATCACGGTCAGCTCCTCGGGCAAGGCAGTCAGCACGTCCGGCGCACCCTCGGTGACGAGCAGGGTGTGGCCGACACCCATGGCAAGCCCGGTGTCGCTGTCACCATTCATCACGTGGTAGAAAAGCGTCATTCCCGGCTGGCACTGCGTCGGATTGCCGGAATAGATCATCGGCGGGACATCCATGCTGGTCGGCGCGAATGTGCAGCCGACGGAATAGCCGGTGGCGCCGTAGCGGGCGCGCTTGTAGCCGGCTTTGTCGAGACCATCGGCGTAGACGTCGAAGATCTCGCCCAGCGTCGTTCCGGGCCGAGCGATATCCGTCATCTTCTGCAGGACCTCGCGCCCCACATCATACATCTTGCGGTGCGCATCGGAGACCTTGCCGAACAGGATGGTCCATTCCGTCTTCACATTGTAGCGCCGGTAGGCGACGGGATATTCGACGAGGATCTGATCCTGCTCCTCCAGCCGGCGCGGATCGGAGACGCCGCGGCCATAGACGGCACGAGGCCCGGAATTGAAGAGCGGCGCATTGGGCGGCATGTCCGCGCCCTGCCCCAGGATCGAGGTCAGATACACAGCCTTCAGATCGCTGTCGAGCACGCCGGGTCTGGCGGCTGCGATGACGGCTTCGAGCGAGCTATCGAGAATATCCGCCGCCTTGCGGGTATAGGCGATCTCCGCCGGCGATTTGACGAGCCGCAGCCAGCGGATCAGGTGCCTGTCATCTTCCAGACGGCACCAGTCCCCGATGGTCTGCTGCGTCCGGTAAAGATTCCATCCGGTGAGGCCGTGCGTGTTGAGTTCGATGGCAATGCGCGCGCCGCCGAGACCGAGTTCCTCCAGGATGACCTTCAGATCTGCGGCCGGATTGGCATCCTCCGCATCCCACCAGATGCGAATGTCTTCGATGATGCTGGTCTGCTTCGCCTGAACCAGATCCGGACGACGTGTGAGGAGAATGGGCTTGCGGCCATCCGTGGGAACGACCAGGCACTGGAAGTAGACAAAGCCGCCCGTGTCGTAGCCGGTCAGCCAATACATGCTTTCCTGGGCAAAGACCAGCATGGCATCGACGCCGCGAGCGGCCAGTTCCTCCCTGAGACGGCGCTGGCGATCAAGATGCTCTTCCCGCGTAAAAGGCAAGTTCGGCTGGAACATCATGGTCACTGCTTTGTCCTCATCTGTCGTGGCGATCAAGCTTGGTGTTGCATCACCCTACGGATTGGTATACCAACCGTCAACCAGCGGAATACAAATATTTCGTGATGCTTCGTCCGATGCCTGCAACGCCCCTGCACCATCGCGGGTATGCGCATTGTGATGACAACCGGCGCCTCATGTGGCACCAAACGACTCTGTCCGCCGGCGACGCCAGACCGGGAGGGAAAACGGAACTATTATGCTGATTGAGACCGACAAGCGGCTGGCGCTGCAGGCCTACGAGCAGATCCTGAACCTGATCCTTTCCGGACAGGCCTCTCCTGGCGCGATGATCACCGAGCGGCGCATCGCCGAAACCTTGAGCATGTCGCGGACGCCGATCCGCGATGCTCTGCTGATGCTCGAAGGGGAAGGCCTGCTCATCCGCCAGGGAAGTCGCGGCCTGCAGGTCAAGCAGATGCGGATCGAGGATTACATGGATGCGCTGCAGATCCGCCAGCTGCTCGAGCCGGAAGCTGCAAGGCTTGCGGCCGGACGCATGCCGCCAGACCTTCTGGACCGGCTGACGCAGGACCTGAACAGCCTGATCGAGTTTGCCCGAAGCGGGGATCGCAAGCCCGAGCGCAGCCTCGTGCGCGGCGTCGACGACCAGCTGCATGACGGCATCGGCGATGCGGCGGGCAATCCGCAATTGGCGCAGATCATCCGGACCCTGCGCCGTCAGACACAGATCTTCGACCTTCGAAGTGTCCCGGAGCGGCAGGAGGCAACCTGCCGGGAGCATTTGGCGATCGTCGAGGCCCTGCGGACCGGCCGGTCGGACGAGGCGGCCGAGCTGATGCGGCAACATATCGACAATGTACGCGAAAGCATCATCCGCAGGCTGACGCGCGCATGAGCATGGCAACGAAAAGCATGCGTGGGCATCAGGCTCCCTCGACAGAGGCCGCTTCGGCAAACCCTGCCGCCGCAGATCCAGCCCCGGCAGACATCGCCCTTGCGGAACGGCTGTTCGCCGAATTGCGGCAGCGCACTGGCACAGATCGCGGCATTACCCGGGCATCTTACGGTCTGGGAGAGCAGATCGCCCATGACATGGTGCGGCGCGAGGCCAAGAAGCTCGGCCTCGACATTGCCATGGACATGGCCTGCAATCTTTACCTCACCATGAAGGGCCGCGAGGAAGGGCCTGGGGTGATCATCGGATCGCATATCGATTCAGTGCCACTCGGGGGAAATTTCGATGGCGCGGCAGGCGTATTGCTGGGCCTTGCAGTCGTCGCAGGCTATGTGAAGGCCGGCATTCGCCCGCTGCGCGATGTGACGGTCATGGTGATACGAGCGGAAGAAAGCACATGGTTCGGCGCCTCCTATATCGGCAGCCGCGGCGCCTTCGGCCTGCTCGGCGCCGATGAACTGGATCACGTCAAGCGCTCCTCCGATCAGGTCTCGCTTGGTGCGGCCATCGATGCGGCGGGCGGTGACACGGCCGCCTTGCGGGCAGGCAAAGCCTTTCTTGATCCTGACCGCATCGCGCTTTTCCTGGAACCGCACATCGAGCAGGGGCCGGTCCTCATCGAAAGGGGGCTTCCAGTCGGCATCGTCACCGGCATTCGCGGCTCGTTCCGTTATCGCGAGGCGCGGTGCCTCGGCGTTTATGCGCATTCGGGCGCAACACCGCGTGAATATCGGCAGGATTGCGTGCGGGCCGCTGCCGTCCTGGTGAGCGATCTCGACGAGCACTGGAGCAGGCTGGAGGCGGAAGGACAGGATCTCGTCGTCACCTTCGGCCAATTCTCCACCGACCCCGCCGAGGCGGCGTTCAGCAAGATTGCCGGACGGCTGAACTTTTCCGTCGACATTCGCAGTCAGGAGCGGGAAACGCTCGATCAGATGCAGGACATCCTGGACCGGTCCGTGCGTCGCATCGAGGCCGATCACCGGGTTCGGTTCGAGCTTGGCCGCCTGACTGGGAGCACAGCGGCAAAGATGGATCTTCGTCTCGTTCAGGCGCTGGCGGAGCATGCGGAGCGGCTTGGCATTCCCACGCAGTTGATGGCCTGCGGCGCAGGCCATGACGCTGCCGTCTTCGCCGGCAAAGGCGTCGCGACCGGCATGATCTTCATTCGCAATGCCCATGGCAGTCATAATCCGCAGGAGCATATGGATATGTCGGATTTCGCCGATGCCGCCAGGCTCGCTTCCGCCCTCTGCCTCGATCCTCCGGACAGAGGGTGAAACCGCATCTCATGACGGATCAGCCCTGTGACTGCCTGATCATCCAGCCGATTGCGGACGTTGCCGTCGCGCGTCTGATCGAGGCCGGTCTTCGCGTCCATGTCGCGAGGGACACGGCTTTCGAGACGCTGCGCCCGCACCTCGCCTTCGCTCGCGCCGTGATCACCCGAAATCATGGATTGTCCGGCCGCGAGATCGAGGCCGCGCCACATCTGTCGGTCGTCGGCGTCCACGGGACCGGCACGGAGAAAGTCGACAAGCCATTGCTGGCACAGCGCGAGATCGCGCTGGTCAATACGCCTGGCGCCAATGCCCAATCGGTTGCAGAACTGACGATCGCCCTGATGCTCGGCTGCGCGCGCCGGTTGATCGCGGCCGACGGGGCGGCGCGCCGTGGCAATGACCGCTTTCGCCAGGAGCATCGAACGGTCGAGCTGTCCGCGCGGCGGCTCGGGCTTCTCGGCTATGGCAATATATCCGGCCGCGTCGCGCAAATCGCCCAGGCGATCGGCATGGAAGTCGCCGTCTTTTCCCGCTTCGCCGATAAGGATCGCCTGGAACAGGCGGGACTGACCGTCATGCCGGATATCGACGCTCTGTGCCGCTGGTCCGACATCCTGTCGCTGCACGGCATTCCCGACACGCTGCCGGTGATCGATTGCCACCGCCTCGCTTTGCTCGGGCCAGACGGATTTCTCATCAATACGGCGCGCGGCGCGCTTGTGGACGAGGCGGCGCTCGCCGACGCGCTGTCCGCCGGCGTGATCGCCGGTGCGGCGCTCGACGTTCTCGCCGTCGAGCCTGTCGTCCGCGACCATCCGCTGCTGTCCTGCCCGAACCTCATCCTGACGCCGCATATTGGCGGCTCGACGCAGGAGGCACTGGAACGGACCGGGCTTCTCGTGGCAGACAAGGTTCTGGCGCAATTGCAGCGGACCGGCGCGCTGCGAAAGGACTAGATCAGGACGTGACGACGACGATATATCCGCGCATCGTCCGAAGCGGCGACCAGGCCCTCGCAATCGAATTCTCCGATACCGTCAGCGAGGCGGCAAACCGCCAGGTTCTGGCCCTCGATCGATCGCTTGCCCAGGCTCCCTTACCCGGCACCTGCGAGACGATCCCGACCTATCGCTCCCTCACCGTCATCTACGATCCCCGGCAGATCCGCGGGAACGCGCTCGGCCTCGAGCTCCTTCGTCGCGTTCAGCAGGAGGAGACAGGCATCGTACCGCCCGGTCGCCTGTTCTCGTTTCCGGTTCATTATGGCGGCGCGCATGCGGCCGACCTGCGGGAGCTTGCCGAGATGAAGCAGCTCTCCGTGGAAGCGGTCATCGATCTCCATCTCGCGGCGGAATATCGTGTCTACATGATCGGCTTCGCGCCCGGCTTTGCCTATCTCGGCGGTCTTGCCGAGACACTGCACACGCCGCGCCTGGCCGTTCCGCGCCAGAGGATCGAGGCCGGCGCCATCGGCATTGGCGGCCGCCAGACCAGCATCAATTCCGTGCCCGGCCCCAGCGGCTGGCGCTTCCTCGGGCGCACGCCCTACAGGCTCTTCAACCCGCTTCGGCGCGATCCGTTCTTGCTGAAAGCCGGGGACCGGATCCGCTTCCGCGCGATCGAGGCGGATGAGGCAGCCGCGCTGGACGCCTCGGCCGGATCAAGCGATTTCACGCTTGAGCCGCTGACCGGCAGGGATGCCACATGATGCCTGCAAATTGCCTCTCGATCCTGCGCTGTGGCCCGCTGGTAACCATTCAGGACGGTGGACGCCACGGCTATCGATCCTTCGGTCTCTCTCCATCCGGACCTGTTGACCGCGACTCCCAGAGGATCGCCAATCGGCTGGTTGGCAATAGGGAGGCAGACGCATGCCTGGAATTCGCGCTGGTCGGCGGCGTGTTCAAGGTCGAACGGGATTGCCTCTTCGCCGTGACCGGAGGCCGCTGTGCCATCGATATCGACGGCCAACCGCGTACCTGTTGGGAAAGCCATGTGCTGCGCCGCGGCGAGACGCTGACCGTCGGCGCGCTTGAGGGCGCCGTCTGGGGCTATCTGGCAATCTCGGGAGGGATCGTGACCGAGCCCGTGCTCGGCAGCCGCTCCACCCATCTGCGCACAGGCGTCGGCGGGCTGGGCGGGCGCGTGCTGGCCGCAGGCGACCTCCTTCCGCTCGGACACGGCAAGGATATGGCACCGAAACGACTAGGCAGCCCGTATCTTCGCAGCCAGGCGCCGATCCGCATCATTGCCGGACCACAGGACGATTATTTCGATGCATCGACATGGAGCAGCCTGCTGAGCCGCCCCTTTTCCCCGACACCGGCGCGCGACCGGATGGCCATGGTTTTGGAGGGACCGCAGATCTGCGCCTTCAAGGGCCATGACATCGTATCGGACGCGACCCTCGCCGGATCCATCCAGGTGCCCGGCTCCGGCAAACCCATCGTACTGACGGCCGACGGACAGACCACCGGGGGCTATCCGAAGATTGCGACCATTGCCTCGGCCGATCTCTTGCGCCTGGCGCAGATGCCCAACGGACAGAAATTCCGGTTCCGGCGCATAAGTGCCGATGCCGCCGAAGATCTTCTTCTGGATGCACAAGATCGCCTGGCGGATGTCCTCGATACCATTGAGCGAGATCCGGGGTGACGCGGTGGCCGTGTCACCGGCCCGGCTCGGGCCCGGGCACGACCGACGAGCCGATTGTCCAGCCGGACGCCTCCAACCCTTGCCGCAAGCGGCGAGCCATCGCCACCGCGCCCGGCGTATCGCCATGGACGCAGACCGATCCGATCGGCACGGAAAGCCGCCGCCCGCTGGTGGAGGTGAGGCAGTTTTCGCGCACCATGGTCAGGACGCGCGCAACAACGAGATCCGCATCATGCAGGACCGCGCCGGGTTCGGTTCGCGGCGACAGGTTGAACGTATCGGCATAGGTACGGTCGGCATAGATCTCGTTGATGGGCGTCAGGCCGAGCCTGTCGGCTGCGCGCGCTGTGGCCGTTCCCGGCATGACCATGAATGCCAGGTTGCGATCGACGGCGCGGATGGCCCGCCCCACCGCAAGCGCCATGGCGTCATCGTCGGCGCAGACATTGCCGAGCGCGCCATGCGTCTTCACATGCGTCATCGGATGACCTTCAAGCGCACACAGGGCGGCCATCGCCCCGATCTGGTAGGCCACAAGCGATTCCACCTCCGTTTCCGTCAGTCCCGGGATACGCCGGCGACCAAAGCCGATCAGATCCTGGTAGCCCGGATGGGCGCCCACCGCCACGCCCCTCGCCTTTGCCAGTTTCAGGGTCCTGCGCATCGTATCGGGATCTCCGGCGTGGAAACCGCAGGCGATATTGGCTGTGCTCACGACGTCGAGCATGGCGGCGTCGTCGCCCATGCTCCAGGGACCGAAGCCTTCGCCGAGGTCGGAATTGAGATCGATCCGCATGATGCTCCCTCACAAGATTGTTCTGCCAATAGCAGGCCGTCGGCTGCCCGTCACAGATTCTCCGTTGCACGCTGAAGACCAATGGTATACCAACGGTGTGCAAACTAGTGAAGCGGGGATAATCATGGCAGGACGCCTTCTTTATCTTGGCAACGGGCGGAAGTTTCAGTCGGTTGCCAAACTGGATGACAGGTTCGAAACCTGGGGCCTCAATGTGGATCGTTACTGGGCCTATGACGGGCAGTTTCCCGCTTCGCTGAAAGGCTATGACGGCATATTCCTCTCCGGAAGTCCGCACGGCGCCTATGAGGATATCCCGTTCATCCTGAAGGAGCACGAGCTGATCCAGGAAGCGGCAGAGCTGGACATTCCTATGCTCGGCATCTGCTTCGGCAGCCAGATCCTCGCCTCCGCGCTCTGCGGCCGCGACCAGGTCTTCCGGCGGACCAGCTGCGAAATCGGTTACAAGCATCTGCCGCTCACCGAGGCTGCGCGTAGCGACCAGCTGGCACGCGATCTGGTGGACAGCGTCTATATGTTTGTCTGGCACAATGACGAAGTCCGGGCCGGACATGCCGACATGACGATATTGGCCTCTTCGGATGATTGCCCGAACCAGATCTGGCGATATCGAGACCGTCCTGTCTGGGGCATCCAGGGTCACCCGGAAGTCACCAAGGCACAGGCCATTGCTTGGTTCGAGGAAAACCGCGAGCGCATGGAGGCCGACGGCGCCGATATCGATCACCTGAAGGCTGAGGCGCATGAAGCCGGCGAGGCAAAGACCATGCTGACACGCTTTGCCGAACTTGTTCAGAACGGCGATCGCAAGGACATGCACTGATGGTGACGACAGCCTACTGGTTTGATCGCGAGGAATATCTCGCTCGCCTCTCCCGCGTTCAGCAAGCGCTGCGCGACAGACAGCTCGACGGCCTGATCGCCTTCCTGCCCGAGACCGTGACCTGGGTCACCGGCTACTTCACGCGCGCCTACGGCACATTGCAGTTCGCCATCATTCCGGCGGAGGGTGATCCGACGCTGTTCTGCCGCGACGTGGAGGAATATTACCTCGACAGCACCTGCGTCTTTCCCGACCGTGTCATGTGGAGCGACAGCGATGACCGGATGAAACTGGCCGCCGATGCGATCGCAAGCCGGCTCGGCCGGCATGCGCGCGTGGGTATCGAGCTTTCTGCCTGGCCGCTCTCGGCGGGCCGCTACGATTATCTGAAGACGGCGCTTCCTGGCATTGAATGGCAGGATGAAAGCGATCTGACGCCGCGCATGCGGCTGATCAAATCGCCGGCGGAAATCGCCTATCAGAGACGCGCGGCCAAGGCCGCGGAAGCGGGCATGCAGGCCGCCATCGATACGGCAGCCGCCGGCGTCTCGGAGCGCGAAATGGCCGCCGAAGTCTGCGCGGCCATGATCCGCGCCGGAAGCGACCTTCCGGGCCCGGGTGTCATGTCCTCTGGGGAGCGCGCCTTCCATCTGCACGGCGGCTACAGTGACAGGATCCTGGAGCCGGGCGATATCGTGCAGATCGAGACCACGCCGAATGTCCGGCATTATCACGCAAGGTTCATGCGGCCAATCCGCATCGGCCCGGTCCACGACGATGATCATCGGGTTGTCGAGTCGCTCATCGCCATTCAGGACGAGGCGCTGCGCGCGGTGAAGCCGGGCGTATCCGCCGGCGAGGCCGATGCCATTTATCGCGATGGCGTTCTATCCGCCGGCCTGCGCGAGACCTATACCAACAAGACCTTCTATTCTGTGGGCCTGCTGCTGCAGCCGAATGGCGGAGAACCTCTCGAAGCCGCCAGGGGATGCGACTGGACCTTCGAGCCGGGGCAGACTTTCCATACCTATGTCCTGGCCCGCGGCTTCGGCATGTCGGAAACCATTGCAATCACGCAAACGGGGTTCGAACGGCTGACGAATTTCAAGCGGCAGCTTTTCGTCAAATAGGTTTTTGCCGACATGGTTTGCGTCCTGTCAGACGGCGCTGAAGGCGCGGCCCCCGGGACAGCTTTCCCGAGCGGCCGCGGCCACTGCTGTGTGATCACGCCGGAAGCCGATCGTCAGAGACCGGCGATCCGCAGAAGGTCTTCCCTGGCGCCGGGCGCTGCGGCGAGGACCGGCGCGCCGCGGGTCAGCCCGTCGCCATCCGTGGGGAAATCGAGATACCAGCCGCCGGCTTCCTGAACGAGGCAATAGCCTGCCAGACAATCCCAGGCATGCATATAGGGTTCGTAGTATCCGACCAGGCGGCCAGCGGCGACATAGGCCAGCATCAGCGCGCCTGACCCGTTGCGAATGAAGTTTCCGCCCGCCGACAGCAGATTGTCGACGATGGTCGCGACGGCCTTCGGTGTCACGTGATGATTGGCGCCGATGCCTGTTACGGCATTGCGGATGGTGCGGCTGCCGTCAAGCGTCAGCTTCTTTCCGTTCAGGAAAGCGCCATGGCCGGTGGCCGCCGCATAGAGCTCGTCCTGGCAGGGCGCTGCAATGACCCCGATGACCGGCTGCCCGTCCACGATGAGGGCAATGGAGACGCACCAGGTCGGCATGCCGTTCACGAAAGGACTGGTACCGTCGATCGGGTCGACCACCCATGTCGAGCCGGAAGTGCCGGCCTGCAGACCGAATTCCTCGCCGAGAAAGCCATCTTCGGGAAAGCGGTCCGCAACGAGCTTGCGGATCAGGGTCTCGACTTCACGATCGGCAATCGACACGACATCCTGCGGATCGCGCTTCTGTTCTATCACCAGCGTCTCGCGGCGGTTGAAGTAATCGAGAGCGAGTGCAGCGGCTTCCTTTGCCATGGTCTGCGCAAAGCCGAAGCGTAGGTCGATCATCTCGTGAAGGGTAAGGGGCATGAATGCGTTGAACCTCGGTTGGTCAGGGGGAAATCAGGGCGATGCCTCGGTCCCTGAAGCCGATCGCCACCTGGGTCGATGTCGCCAGGGAGCGGTCTACTGCAGGATCGACGACGAAGAAAGTGCCGCTCGCCGTCTCGACCTCGTATTCGATATGGTCGCCGAGATAGGCGGAATGCAGGATGGTCCCGAGAAGGGCCGCCTCGCTGGCCGGCTCCAGAACGATGGCGTTCGGCCTGACCGCAAGCCGACCGGGTCCGGGCACGGAGCCTCTGGAGAGAACCTGCTGTTCCAGCCCGCCGATGCGAATAGTGGCCATATCCGCCTGCGTCGAGACGATCTCGCAGTCGATGACATTCGCCTCGCCCATGAAATCGGCAATAAAGGCCGATGCCGGAGACTCGTAGAGAGTGCGGGGGGATCCGGCCTGGGCGATCTCGCCATCCTTCATGATCACCACCCTGTCGGAAACGGCAAGCGCCTCATCCTGGTCATGCGTCACATAGACCGCGGTGAAGCCCAGCCTTTGCTGCAGGTCCCGGATTTCCGTGCGCACCCGCCGCCGCAGCCGCGCATCGAGATTCGACAGAGGCTCATCGAGCAGCAGGACCTGCGGTTCGAGCGCGAGCGCCCTTGCCACCGC
Organism: Rhizobium sp. SSA_523; assembly: GCF_030435705.1. NCBI lineage: Bacteria > Pseudomonadati > Pseudomonadota > Alphaproteobacteria > Hyphomicrobiales > Rhizobiaceae > Affinirhizobium > Affinirhizobium gouqiense. Next base: position 522,863 of record NZ_CP129381.1, on the reverse strand, counting down.
CACACGCTGCTGCTGGCCGCCCGACAGTTCGGCAGGAAGCCGCTGCCCGAAACCGGCAAGCCCCACGAGAGCCAGTCCCTCTTCCGCCCTTTCCCTCGCCTCGGCCTTCTTCATGCCCGAGGACTGGAGCCCGTAGGCGACATTATCGAGGGCGTTCATATGCGGAAACAGCGCATAGGACTGGAAGACCATGGATACGTCGCGCTCGTTGGCGGGCAGCATGGTGACATCCTTGCCGCCGATCAGGATGCGCCCGCTGGTCGGATGCTCCAGGCCCGCCAGCATCCGCAGGGTCGTCGTCTTGCCGCAGCCGGATGGGCCCAGCAGCGTGACCAGTTCCCCCGGTTCAATCGTCAGCGACAGATCGGGGATCGCTGTGAAGCTGCCAAATATCTTGCGGACATTCTGAAAGACGACCGAGCCGGCTCTTATGGTCTTCATGCTGTTTTCTCCTTGGCAAGCGGGGACGCGACCGGTCGCGCTCCTGCCATTGCGACGCGGTTCTCCCGTCTCAGTCGCCGTTCTCCCACCAGAAGCTGGAAGCCGAGGATGATGACGACCATGACGACGATCAATGTCGAGGAGTAGGCGATCGCCACCCCGTATTCGCCGTTTTCGACCAGGCCGACAATGTAGGATGTGGCCATGTTATATTGGGCGCTGACCAGGAAGATGACGGCGCTGATCGAGGTAATGGCCCGCACGAAGGAATAGACCAGTGCCGCAGTGATCGCCGGCCGAAGCAAAGGCAGGATGACCTTGCGAATGGTGCGGAAACTGTCTGCCCTCAGCGTCAGAGAGGCCTCGTCCAGGCTCTTGTCGAGCTGGCTCATGGCTGCAACGCCGCCGCGCACGCCCACCGGCATGTTGCGGAAGACGAAGCAGGCGACGAGGATGACGGCAGTGCCGGTCATCTCCAGCGGCGGAAGATTGAAGGCCATGATGTAGCTGATGCCGATGACCGTTCCCGGAATGGCGAAGCTCATCATGAGGGCGAATTCGAAAAGTTCGCGGCCCGCAAATCTCTGACGCACGATCAGATATGCCGTCAGCAGGCCCACGGCAGCGGTCAGCGGAGCCGATATCAGCGCGATCTCCATCGTCGTCCAGAAGGAGTTCCAGGCGACCCCCGTCCAGGCTATGCCGCTTTCGCCGAACCGGATGGAGAAGGCCTTGAAATAGTGCTCCACGGTGAAGGAATGGTCGAGACCCCAGGTTTTGACGAAGCCGCCGAACAGGATCATGCAATAGACGACAACGGTGAGGATCATCCAAGGAATGACCAGAGCGTGCACGGCCACCGAAACGGAACGCGGCAGGGCCGCATGCTGGCCGCTATCGCCCTTGCCGGTGACGGTCGCGAAATTCTTGCCCGAGAGCCAGAGCCTCTGCGCCAGGAAGGCCGAGAGCGTGAAGACCAGCAGGATCATGGCGAGGACGGCCGCACGGCTCGGATCGTTCTGCGAGCCCACCACAGCAAAGAATATGTCTGTTGACAGCACGCCATGACTGCCGCCGAGGACCATGGGATTGCCGAAATCCGCCATGCTCTCGATGAAACCGATCAGAAAGGCATTGGCGAGACCCGGCTTCATCAAGGGCAGCGAAACATGCCAGAAGGTCCGCCAGCGGTCGGCGCGCAGGGTCTGCGAGGCCTCCTCCATGGAGGGGCTCACCCCTTCCACCACACCGATCAGCACGAGGAAGGAGATCGGCGTGAAGGACAGCACCTGCGCGATCCAGATCCCGGTCAGACCATAGAGCCAGCGCCCGGGCTCGACACCGAAGAGATCAGCCAGTGTCTGGGTGACGACACCCGAGCGGCCGAACAGCAGGATCAGCGCCAGGCCCACGACAAAGGGCGGCGTGATGATCGGCAGCACCGTCAGCAGCCGCAAGCTCTTCTTGAAGCGAAACCGCGTGCGCGTGGCAACGAGGGCAAAGGCAAGGCCCATGAGGGTTGAGCCCGTTGCCGTCATGATGGCGAGGAACAGAGTGCGCCATGCGACCCCGCAACGCGGGCCGCCAATGACGCAATCGAGGCTCCAGATCGAAGGATCGACGATATTGCGCAGGAAGCCGTCGGCGCGGAACGAGCCGTCGAAATCCTGAAATGCCCCGACGAACATGCTGCCGATCGGATAGAAAACGAAAATGGCGACGAGGAACACCAGCAGAGAGATCGAGGCGACGACGAAGGCATCGCCGCGCATGACGCCGCGATCGGCCAGACCGAAAGCGAAGAGGAGGACGAAGGTGAAGCCGCTGACGACCGCACCCGCCCCCATGGATGGCTGACCGTCCGACAGGGCGCCGAAGATCGTCTCGCTGATCGACCAGGTCCAACCGGAAAAGCCGATCGCCAGACCCTGCAGGACAAGAAAGGCAAGGCCCGCCACGCCGATGCTGCGCAGCCAGCCGCCGCGGGCATGGGCATCCTCCATCTGCCGTACGCCGATCGCGGCCAGCATCAGCAAGCCGATCACCGCAAGCCAGATCCTGCCTTCGGCGAAAATCTGCAGGATCGCCGGCGCGCTCGACGCTTCGAAGGGAAAGCCCGATAGCCAGCCGAAGGAAAAGAAACCCCCTTCGATGCGATACCATGGCAGAATGAGAAAGCCAGCCAGGCCGAGCGCAAGCACGATCGACAGCCGTCGTCTGCTGTTGTCCATGTCCAAATCCGATCGATCCGTGTGGGAGAGGCCGCGCCGGCGACGCGACCTGTTGCAGACCTGCGGTCCGACTGTTCAGTCGGGCACCACAAGGCCGGCATCTCATCGTTCAGGTACGGGCACGGCGCAGGCGCACCCTGCCCGTCTCGAAACCCGACCCGAAAGGTCAGTTGGCGACAGCACCCACTTCTCGATCCCACCGCTCCAGAAGCGCCTTGCGCTTGTCCGGGTCGCCATAGGTCTTGAAGTCGTAGTCGATCATCTTGATGTCCTCGAAGCGCGGCGATTCCTTGGGAATTTCCGCATTCTTGTTGGAGGGCAGCTGGAAGGATTTCGCATCCTTCATGCGCGACTGGACCTCGGCCTTCAGCGCCCAGTCATACCAGATCTTGGCATTCTCCAGGTTCTTGGCACCTTTCACGATCGACATGGAGCCGATCTCATAGCCCGTTCCTTCGCAGGGAGCGCCGACCGTGACGGGAAAGCCTTCCGCCTTCTGGGCAACCGCATCATGCATGAAGACGATGCCCAGCGCCGTCTCGCCGCGCGCTGCCGCCTTCACCGGAGCCGAACCGGATTTCGTATATTGCGAAATATTGCCGTTGAGCTGCTTCAGATAGTCGAAAGCCTTATCTTCCCCCATGATCTGCACCAGCGTCGCAAGCGCGGTATAGGCCGTGCCGGAGGAATTGGGATTGGCAATCTGGATCTCGCCCTTCAGCGAGGCATCCAGAAGATCGGCCCAGCATTTCGGCTCCTTCAGCTTCTTCTGCTTGAAGAGATCGTTATTGTAGCCCCAGCCGAGTGCACCGGCATACACCCCGACGGTGCGGTATTGCGAGCTCTCCGCCTGGCGGACAGCCCAGTCGTTGAGCTCCGCCAGCATCGGCGATTTGTATTCCTGCGTCAGGTTTTCCGATGCGGCCTGGAGATGCGGATCGCCGGTGCCGGCCCACCAGAGATCCGTCTTCGGATTGCGGGCCTCGGCGCGGATCTTGGCATAGGTCTCGCCAGAGGACAGACGCACCATGTTGACCTTGATGTCGTGCTCCTTTTCGAAGCCGTTCTTCATCTGCTCGCAGATGACGACATCTGCCGAGCAGATCAGGTTGAGGTCGCCTGCGGCCTTGGCCGTATAGGCGACGAGCGACATGCCGACGGCAAGCCCGCCAATCATCCATTTCGACGTGTTCATGAGTTCTCCTCCCAGATACGATCTTCCGGCATCCTCCTGCCGTCGCCTTTTGCAAGCGTGTGCAAACGGTCGCATGAGAGAAACTCGGCTGTCAATCGAAAAGCTGAGACCGGTCGCGTTCTTGATCAGCTCGCGCTTGCACAAGATTGCAAGTCTGTGCGACAGATGTCGCCCAGGAAACAACCGTCGGTAAGAACATGAGCAGGGTCTTCGTTAGCGCACAGGAGGTCGCCGAGCGTGCGGGCGTGTCCCGCTCAGCGGTGTCGCGAACCTTCACGCCAGGCGCCAGCGTTTCGGCGGAGACGCGGCGCAAGGTGCTCGAGGCTGCAGAAGCGCTCGGCTATCACGTCAACCAGTTGGCGCGCGGCCTGATGCGCAATGAGAGCGGCATTGTGTGCCTCATCGTCTCGGAAATGGGCACGCCCTACCGCTCTGCCCTGATCCGGGCAATCACTCAGCAACTCCAGCTGTCCGGCAAGATCGCCATGCTGATCAATACGGATCGCTCAGACGGAAGCGTGGATCTGGCCCTGCGCCAGGCGATCCGCTACCGGGCCGATGCGTCCATCATTCTGTCCGGCCTGCCCGACAAACGGATCACCCAGCTCTGCCTCAAGAGTGGGCAAAGGCTCGTCCTCATCAATCGGGACGACGATCAGGCCGGCCCTCTGCGGATCAACCTCAATGATGCCGAAGCCGCCCAGCGGATCGTCACGGCCTTTGTCCGCGCCGGCTGCCGAAGGCTTGGCTTCGCCAATTCACAGGCCGGTACGCCGAGCCTTGTGGCGCGGGAAATCGGCTTCGTCGCCGCCGCGCGCAGCATGGGGATGGAAGTGACCGTCGCACGATTTGGCCATACGGGCTATGAATCCGGCCGCGTGCTCGCGCAAAGGCTGCTGACGCTGCCGGAGCGACCGGACGGCGTCTTCTGCGCCACTGATTTGATCGCCTGCGGCTTCATGGATGCCGCCCGCCAGCAGTTCGCCGTCGGCATTCCCGAGCAGCTTTGCGTGGCCGGGTTCGACGATATCGAACAGGCCTCCTGGACCTCCTATGATCTGACGACCTTCGCCCAGCCTGTGGAGGAGATTGCCCGACAGGCGGTTGGCTGGCTATCGCAGGCGGAGGAAGGCGAGGAGCGCATCCAGCTTCGGGCCGAACTGATCTGGCGCTCGTCCATCCGAGCCGGCTGAGCCTGGAAAGGCTCGGCCAGATAGCGTATCCGCCGCGCTTGGTCCTACTGGTCGCTGATCAGGCGATAGCCGACCCCCGGTTCCGTTCGGACAATGGCAGGCTCGGTCGGGTTGCGCTCGATCTTCTGTCGCAATTGCCCGATGAAGACGCGCAGATAATGCAGGTCGTCGCCATGCGCCGGTCCCCAGACCGAGGTCAGGAGCATCTTGTGCGTGACGACGCGACCCGCATGCCGCGCCAGAAGCAATAGCAGATCATATTCCTTGGGCGTGAGATGGACGAGCCCGCCCGCCCGAGACACGCGTCGCCGCAGGGGATCGATGGTGAGACCATCCGCCTCCACGATGGTGGGGATCGCATCCTGCCGATTGCCGTGACGCAGGGCCGTGCGGATGCGCGCGGTGAGTTCACCGATGCCGAAAGGCTTTTCGATGTAATCGTCGGCGCCGAGATCCAGCGCATCGACCTTCTCGGATTCGCGGTCCCGCGCCGACAATATGATGATCGGCACATTGCTCCAGCCGCGCAAGCTGGCAATGACATCCTTGCCGTCCATGTCCGGCAGGCCGAGATCCAGGATGACCAGATCCGGGGATCTGGTTGCCACGGCCTTCAAGGCCTCGCCGCCCGTGCCGGCCTCGATCACCTCATAGCCGGCAGCCGACAGGGCGGGTTTGAGGAAGCGCTGGATTTGCGGCTCGTCGTCGACGACCAGAATGCGGGGCAGGCTCATCGCCACGACTATCCCTTGTTATTCATCCGCGGCAGGAAACCGCAGCACGATGCGGGTCCCCTTCTTCTTGAAGGCGGGGCTTTCGGCATGGATCGTTCCCCCCATCGCCTCGACAAAACCGCGGGCAATCGAGAGACCGAGACCGGTGCCGGGTGCCCGGCCGTCCGGCTTGCCTCTTCGATAGAATTTTTCAAAGATCCGGTCCAGATCCTCCGGCGGAATGCCGCGGCCAAGATCGGTGACGGAGATGATGACCTGCGCACCATCGCGCCGTGCAAAGACCTTGATCGCATCGTGCCCCGCATATTTGACCGCATTGTCGAGAAGGTTGAAAAGCACCTGGCCAAGCAGCACGCTATCGCCGCGGATGAGCGGCAGGTCCGGTGCAATGCCGGTCTCGATGAGACCGTCCGGGACATATTTGCGGATTCGCTCCACCGCCGATTGAACGACATCCGAAACATCGATCCAATCCTGCTTGGGTTTCAGGGTCCCGGCCTCGATGCGGGTCATATCCAGGAGGTTTGCTACGAAGCGGCTCATACGGCCGCTCTCCTCCTCGATCGAGGCCAGCAGATCCCGCCGAGTTTCGGCATCCATGCGGTCGCCGAGCGCGCTGAGGCTCGTGGCCGCACCGGTGATCGTTGCCAATGGCGTGCGCAGATCATGGGAGATGGACGACAGAAGCGCCTCGCGATAGCGCTCGCCTTCGAGCTTGGCGGCTTGCGCGAGCGTCTCGTCGGCCAACCGGGCGCGGTCCAGCGCAATTGCCGTCTGGTCGAGAACGGCGGCGACCGCCCTCTCCTCGTTGAGATCGAAGTCGCGGGATAGGTGGGCGATCCCGCAGACGCCGACAATGTCATGCGGCCCCAGAAGCGGGCGAAACTGAAACCGGCTGTTCGGCAACGTTCCTGTGCCCGCACCGGCAGTCTCCCGCCGGCTCTGCGCCCATCGCGCCGCAGCCATGTCGGTCACATCCAGCTCTGTGTCCGGCGGCCAGGCGGCGGCCATCTGCAGGTCGCCCTCGCTCGGCAGGAGGAAGACGACGGAGCGCTTCAGGCTCACCTGCAATTGCGAGACAGCCAGCCAGACCGCGTCATCGCGCTTTGCCGTACCGGCGAGCTTGCGGGAAAAGTCGTAGAGCGACTGGAGCGCCGTGGCCCGCATGCCGGCCACGCTCGCCTGCTGGCGGATCCGTGAGGCGAAGCCTCCGGACACCACGGCGACGGCCAGGAAGACGAAGAGGGCGAAGACCTCGTGCGGCGCGGCAATGGTGAAGGTGTAGAGCGGATCGATAAAGAAGAAATTATAGGCAAGCGTCGAGAAAGCGGCGGCAAGCAGCGCGCCGACATAACCATCGAGTGCCGCCGCCCCGAGGACGCCGAGAAGAAAGATCAGCGAGATGTTCGGCAAGGGCATGATGGTCTCGAAGAGCCGCCCCGCAAAGGTTGTCAGCATCACCAGACCGAGCGCGATCAGGGTAGATCGCAAAGCCGCGGGCGCGTCCAGTCTGCGGGCTCTTCTCGGTCGGCGCTGCATCTCCGGCGTGTCGGAGGTCACCAGATGAATGCCAAGCCCGGATGCCCGTCTGGCCAGCGCATCCGGCAGCGACCTTTGGAAGAACCGCGCCGGCACGCCTCGCTGGCGCGCGCCGATCACGATCTGCGTGGCATGCTCCCGGCGCGCGAGTTTCAGAATTTCGTCGACGAAATCATGACCGATCACCCGGCGGGTTTCGGCCCCGAGCTGCTCTGCAAGCCGGAAGATCGAATCCAGCACCTGCAGCCGCTCCGGCGTTTCCACCTCCTGATCCGCCCTTTCGATCGAAACGACGATCCAGGGCGCGTTCAGGCCGGAGGCAAGCCGTGCGGCGATCCGCACGACCTTTTCCGACAGCGGATCAGAACCGACGCAGACGATCAGACGCTCCCCGGTGGCCCAGGGCCCCTCGATGGCGTTCTGCTTCAGGTAATCGACCATCTGATCATCGACACGATCGGCGGCGCGGCGCAGCGCAAGATCCCGCAGGGCCGTCAGATTGCCGAGACGGAAGAAGCGATCCATGGCGCGGCCGGCATTGTCGGCCAAATAGACCTTTCCCTCCTTCAGTCGCTCGATGAGCTCGCTCGGCGGCAGATCCACGAGCAGAACCTCATCCGCCCGCTTCAGCACGACATCCGGGACCCGTTCGCGAACGGTGACGCCGGTGATCTGGCCGACGAGGTCGCCGAGACTTTCGAGGTGCTGGATATTGAGCGCCGTCCAGACGTCGATGCCGGCTTCCAGCAATTCCTCGATATCCTGGTAGCGCTTGGGATGACGGCTGCCTTCCGGATTGGAATGGGCAAGTTCATCGACGATGAGGATGCGCGCCCGGCGCAGCAGGGCAGCATCGAGATCGAACTCCGCCAGCGCCCCGCCGCGATGCGAAATTTGCCGGCGCGGCAGCACCTCAAGCCGGTCGATCAGTTCGGCCGTCTCCTGCCGGCCATGGGTTTCCACCAGGCCGACGACGATATCCACGCCCTCCGACCGCAGCCGGCGCGCCCGCGACAGCATAGCATAAGTCTTGCCGACTCCCGGAGCCATGCCCAGGAAAACGGTCAGCTTGCCCCGGCGATCCTGTTTCGCCAGGGCAAGCAGGGCGTCCGGATCCGGCCGGCCGGTGTGAGTGCGGTCGTCGTCCGCCATTCAGTCTCTCATTCGTTCAGGGCATCCAGTGCCAGGTTGAGCTCTAGCACATTCACACGCGGTTCGCCGATGAAGCCGAAATCCGGTTTGCGGATCAGACGATCGACCAGCGGACCGATCGTCTTTTCGTCCTGCCCGCGCGCCGCCGCAACCCGTGCGACTTGCGCGCGCGCATAGTCGGGCGAAATATCGGGATCGAGGCCGGATCCGGAGGCGCTCACCGCGTCGGCCGGAACAGGCGTTGCCAAGCCCGCCGCGCGCAGCCGTTCCAGGTCGAGCGCGACCCGGTCGCGCAATTTCGCCGAGGTCGTGCCGAGATTGGAGCCGGAGGAGGCGTTGGCGGCATAGGGCGAGGGGCTGGTGGCGGAGGGACGCGGCCAGAAGTATCGATCGCTCGCGAAGGCCTGGCCGATCAGCGACGAACCGATGACGGTATTGTTGCGGGTGACAAGGCTGCCATTCGCGGCCTCCGGCATGACGGCCTGCGCCAGACCGGTGATTGCCAGCGGATAGGCAAGGCCGGTGATTGCGGTGAAGGCGAGGAAAAGCGTGAATGCGGGTCTGACATGGTTCAGCATGGTTACACCAGATTGAGGGCGCTGACGGCAAGGTCGATGATCTTGATGCCGGCAAAGGGAAGGAGAAGCCCGCCAAGCCCGTAGACGAAGAGGTTGCGGCGCAACAGCGATGCGGCGCCGGCGGGCCGGTAGGCAACACCCTTGAGCGCAAGCGGGATCAGGGCGATGATGATCAAAGCATTGAAGATGACCGCCGAAAGGATGGCCGATTGCGGCGAGGCCAGGCGCATGATGTTGAGGCCGTCAAGCGCCGGGTATGTCGCCACGAACAGGGCCGGGATGATGGCGAAATATTTGGCAACGTCATTGGCGATCGAGAACGTGGTCAGCGAGCCGCGGGTCATCAGAAGCTGTTTGCCGATCTCGACGATCTCGATCAGTTTTGTCGGACTGGAATCCAGGTCCACCATATTGGCGGCCTCGCGGGCGGCCTGGGTGCCGGTCTGCATCGCAACCCCGACATCCGCCTGGGCCAGCGCCGGTGCATCATTGGTGCCATCGCCGCACATGGCGATCAGACGGCCCCCCTGCTGCTCGCGCCGGATATACTGGAGCTTGTCTTCAGGTGTCGCCTGGGCAAGGTAATCGTCGACCCCGGCCTCGGAGGCGATGGCCGCTGCGGTGACCGGATTGTCGCCGGTGACCATGACGGTCCGGATCCCCATGGCGCGGAGGGCGGCAAAACGCTCCTTGATTCCGGGCTTGACGACATCCTTCAGGTGAATGACGCCGAGCAGGCGGTTCGCATCGACGACGCCGAGAGGCGTGCCGCCGCTGCGGGCGACCTGTTCGACAGCCCGGAGAAAGGCGGCCGGAGCCTCCTGTTCCGTCAGACCGGCAAAGCGCAGAATGGAATCGACCGCACCCTTGCGCAGCCGCCGCTCGCCTTTGTCCACGCCTGACAACCGGGTTTCGGCGGTGAAGTGGATCACCTTGTCGAAAGCGGCGGCCGGCGGGGCGATGCCGAAAGTCCCGGTGGCGAGCGCGATGACGGAGCGGCCTTCCGGCGTTTCGTCTGCAAGGCTGGCGAGAAGCGCCGCCTCGGCCAGTTCGGCGGCCGTAACGCCTGGCGCGGGCAAAAAATCGCTCGCCATGCGGTTGCCGAAGGTGATCGTGCCGGTCTTGTCGAGAAGCAGCGTGTCGACATCTCCGGCAGCCTCGACGGCGCGTCCGGAGGTTGCGATGACGTTGAAGCGCACGAGGCGGTCCATGCCGGCAATGCCGATCGCCGACAGCAGGCCACCGATGGTGGTGGGGATCAGCGTCACGAGAAGTGCCGCCAGCACGGTGACCGACAGCAGCGTTCCGGAATAGCCGGCGAGTCCCCAGATCGCCACGCAGACAAACAGGAAGATCAGGGTTAGACCGGAGAGCAAAATGGAGAGGGCGATCTCGTTCGGCGTCTTCTGCCGTTGCGCGCCCTCGATCAGTGCGATCATGCGGTCGACGAAAGAGGACCCAGGCGCCACGGTGATCTTGACCCTGATCGCATCCGAGAGCACCTGGGTGCCCCCTGTGACGGCGGAGCGGTCGCCGCCGGATTCGCGGATGACTGGCGCGGATTCGCCGGTGATGGCGCTTTCGTTGACCGAGGCGACACCCTCGATGACTTCTCCGTCGCCGGGGATCAGATCCCCCGCCTCGACAAGAACGATATCGCCGATCTTCAACTCCGTGGCGGCAATCCTTGCCAGCCGGCCATCCGGCTCGACCCGCCGCGCCGTCAGGTCCGTCTTGCTGCGCTTGAGGCTGTCGGCCTGCGCCCGGCCGCGACCTTCGGCAACCGCTTCGGCAAAGGTCGCAAACAGCACCGTGAACCACAGCCAGGCGGCGATCTGACCGGAAAAGGCAGCCGTACCGGGCTGCACAAGCAGATCGCGCAGAAAGAGGAGGCTCACCACCGCCGCGACGATTTCGGTCACGAAGATCACCGGATTGCGTAGCAGCAGGCGCGGATCGAGCTTCAGCACGGCGCCGCGCAGCGCCGGCAAGAGAATGGAGGGATCGAGGAAGCCAGGAGCATGATGGTCCTTGGACATGGAATTTTCCTTCAGAAAGTCTGGCCGGCAAGCATGGCGAAATGTTCAGCGATCGGTCCCAGCGCCAGCGCCGGAAAGAATTGCAGACCGCCGAGAATGAGGATGATGCCGACCAGCAGGCCGACAAACAGGGGGCCGTCGGTGGGAAAGGTGCCGGCGGAGGCCGGTGCCCGGACCTTCGCGGCAAGCGATCCGGCAATCGCCATGACCGGGATGACATAGGCGAAACGGCCCAAGAGCATCGCAATGCCGAGTGTGCTGTTGTACCAGAGCGTGTTGCCGGAGAGCCCGCCAAAGGCGGAGCCGTTATTGCCGGCTGCCGAGGTGAACGCGTAGAGGATCTCCGACAGCCCGTGCGGGCCCGCGGTCCCGATGCTGGAGACGGCGATGGGAAGCAGGGCGGAGACGGCGGTGAAGCCGAGAATGGCGAGCGGCAGGATGAGGATTGCCAGCATGGCGAATGTCATCTCCCGGCCCTCGATCTTCTTGCCGAGAAATTCCGGCGTCCGCCCGACCATCAGACCGGCAACGAACACCGACAGAAGCGCAAAGACGAGAAGGCCGTATAGCCCCGATCCCACACCGCCCGGCAGCACCTCGCCAAGCTGGATCAGGAACATCGGCACAAGGCCGCCGAGTCCGGTAAACGAGCCATGCATGCCGTTGACCCCGCCGTCCGAAAGGCCGGTGGTGACGGCGGCATACAGGGCCGTCATGGCCTGGCCGAAGCGCAGCTCCTTGCCTTCCATATTGCCGAGTGCCGGATCGACGCCGAGCGCCGTCAGGATCGTATTGCCCTGCGCCTCCGCATGATAGGTGACCGCGACGGCCGGGATCAGGAGAAGCGCGATCGCCGCAATCAAGGCCCAGCCTTGCCGCCGATTTCCCACCATTTCGCCGAACGTGAAGACGAGGCCGGCCGAAAGCGAGAGCATTGCGAAAATGTTCAGATAGTTGGACCAGGCCGTCGGATTCTCGAAAGGATGTGCCGCATTGGCATTGAAGAAGCCGCCGCCATTCGTGCCCAATTGCTTGATGGCTTCCTGCGATGCCACGGGGCCAAGCGAGATGACCTGCTGCGGGCCTTCCAGCGTGGTCGCCGACACCGCCGCCTCCAGCGTCTGCGGCAGGCCCATCGCCACGAAGGCGATCGCCGTAATGCAGGCGATGGGAAGCAGGACGTAAAGCGTGGCACGGGTGAGATCCACCCAGAAATGACCGAGCGTGGAGACTTTCGAACGGGCCAGTGCGCGCGTAAAGGCGATCGCCATGGCCATGCCGGTTGCCGCCGAGAGGAAATTCTGGACGGTCAGCCCGGCCATTTGGCTGAAATGGCTGAGCGTCGTCTCACCCGCATAATTCTGCCAGTTGGTATTGGTGACGAAGGAGACCGCCGTGTTGAACGACAGATCGGGCGCCACGCCGACAAAACCCTGCGGATTGAGCGGCAGATAGGCCTGCAGGCGCAGGATGGCGTAAAGGCCGAGAAAGCCGCAGAGGGAGAAGACCAGCATGGACAGCGTATAGCCAAGCCAGGTCTGCTCCTTGTCGGCACGAATGCCGGACATGCGGTAGAGGGCCTGCTCGCAAGGCCGCAGGACCGGTGAGAGGAGCGTCGGATCGCCGGCGAACACTTTGGCCATGTAGAGGCCCAGCGGCTTGATGGCGATCAGCACGGCGAGGAAGAGGAGGCCGATCTGCAGCCACCCGAGAATAGTCATGAGGAAATCTCCTGGAGGATCAGAAGCGCTCGGGACGCAGAAGCGTGACCACGAGATAGATGCCGAGACCGATTGCCACGGCGAGACCAAGAAGGGCTTCGAACATGATTGCCGGCCTCACAGACGATCAAGGGCAAGGGCATAGGCGCCAAGTGCGAGCAGCGTGCCGCAGCCGAGCAGAAGGAAGAGGGTGTCAAGCATGGGTGTTCTCCTGTTGATGGCAGGAAACTTATCCGGGCCTGCGGTCAGGCTTCGATGGCGAAGGCGAGCCCACGACATCAAGAAAACATAAAGAGGCGAGATTTTGTTATAACATTACAATAACCCTTGACGGATGTTATAGTGTTACGTATGTCTCCGCGTGACGCAAAGGCGCCATTGAGGCGAGCAGGGCCAGGTGAAGGGCGAGCAAAGGCATCGCCTGCGGCCGTGCCAGGCAGGACGATAAAGAGACGCGAGGATGGGACAGTATGATGGCACAAGAGGCGCCGGAACGCGCGACTGGCCTATCGCCAGGAGCCCTACCCTGCCGATCGTCTCGCAACAGGCCTTGACCTGATGATGAGAACCTCGTTATCTCACTGCGACGGTTCCCCGATCCAGTATCGAAGGGGATTAATAGGGAACACGGTGAGACCCCCTTTTCGGGTCAATGCCGTGGCTGCCCCCGCAACTGTAAGCGGATTGTCGTTCATCCTCGTGGCCTTGCGCCATGCCACTGTACAGATTTGTACGGGAAGGCAGATGAGCGGCGGATATTCGTGAGCCAGGAGACCTGCCGTCAAACACTGATCCATCGTCACGGGCGGGGATGCCCGAGCAGGAGTAATGCCATGTTGACCACCAGCGCCCTCCGGCGCCGAATCATGCTGGTTTTCCCAGATCCAAGTCCCTGTCCGGTCACGCGACTGATCGGAGCCAACTTCGCTGTATCCGCCGCGTCTTGCGGCCTTTGATCCTGTCTGGGGAAATCATGAAAATGCTCATCCAAAACCTGCTTCGCGCGGGCGTGTTCTTCTCGTCCTTTGCGATTGGCGCGGCCGCCTTCGTCCTTGCTCCGGCTCAAGCCGCAGCGGTGGAGACGACCTATCCGCTGACGCTCAGCAATTGCGGCCGCACCATCGTCGTTCAACGCGCGCCGACGCGGACGGTGTCGATCGGCCAGAGCAGCACGGAGATCCTCTATCTGCTCGGCCTCTCGGACAAGGTGGTGGGAACGGCGCTCTGGGTCAGCCCGGTGCTGAAGCAGTTCGAGGCCGTCAATGCCGGGATCGACCGGCTGGCGGATAATGATCCAAGCTTCGAGAGCGTCCTTTCCAAGAAGCCCGATCTGGTGACGGTTCAATTTCAATGGCAGGTGGGACCGGAAGGGGTCGTTGCCAAGCCGGAGCAGTTCGAGGAACTGAACATTCCGGTTTATACCTCTCCTTCCGATTGCGCGGACAAGGAGAATTCGGCGGCCAGCGACGGCGTTCGCCACCAGCCCTTCACGATGGATCAGGTTTACAAGGAGATCCGCGAGCTGGCGATGATCTACAATGTCCAGGCCAAGGGCGAGGAACTGGTTGCGGACCTGCAGCGCCGCGAGGCGGCTGCCCGTGCCAAGATCGCTTCGGCCAAGGGCAAATTGTCCGCCGTTTTCTGGTTCTCCAGCGCCGCCGGCGCCGATCCCTATGTCGCCGGCCGGAATGGCGCGCCGGGCTATATCATGTCCGCCCTCGGCATCGACAACATCATCAAGACCGATGACGAATGGCCGACCGTGGGATGGGAAACGATCGCCAAGGCGGATCCCTCCATCATCGTGGCGGGCGCCATGGATCGTCGCCGCTATCCGCTCGACAGCCTGCAGGCAAAACTGGACTTCCTCAAGAATGATCCGGTGGCAAGCCTCATGCCGGCAGTCAGGCAAGGCCATGTCTTTTCCATGGATGCGCAGGCGATGAACCCGACGATCCGGACGATCGACGGCATTGAAGCGCTGGCAAACGACATCGCTCACGCCGGTCTTGCGCAGTGAGCCGGATCCGGGGACCGGTCAGGCGCGGCGTGGCGATACTCGCCGCGCTCGTCCTTCTGCTCCTGGCGCTGTGGATGGGGGCTGCCATCGGTGAAACCTCCATCCCCTTCGCGACGGTCGCGCAGACGGTGGCCAATCGTCTGTGGAATGCCGGCTATCCTCTCGAGCCCATCGACGAGGGCATTGTCTGGAGCTATCGGCTCAGCCGTGCCGTCGTGGCGGCATCCTGCGGAACGGCCCTTGCCTTGTCGGGGGCGGTTCTGCAATCCCTGCTGCGCAACCCGCTGGCGGATCCGTATATTCTCGGCATTTCCGCCGGCGCGTCGACCGGTGCGGTCTGCGTCGCCATTCTCGGCCTGGGGGCCGGCCTGCTGACTTTGCCTCTCGGCGCGTTTCTCGGCGCGCTCCTCGCCTTTGCGCTGATCAGCCTTCTCGCCGTCAAGGCGGGGCGCGGCACGGCATCCATCATTCTGGCGGGCGTCGCCGGGTCGCAGCTCTTCAACGCCCTCACCTCCTTCATCGTCACCAAGGCGGCCACCGCGGAACAGGCACGCGGCATCATGTTCTGGCTGCTCGGCAACCTCTCGGGCGTTCGCTGGCCGGATGCCTGGCTTGCCGTGCCTGCCGCCGTCATCGGCCTGCTGGTCTGCCTGTGGCACTCGCGCGCGCTCGACGGTTTCACCTTCGGATCGGAATCGGCGGCATCGCTCGGCATCTCCGTCCGGCGCACCTATCTGGCGCTGGTCGGCGTCTCGGCCATGATGACCGCCACCATGGTGGCGATCGTCGGCTCGATCGGTTTTGTCGGGCTTGTCATCCCGCATGCGGCGCGTGCTCTGGTCGGGGTGCGCCACAGCGTTCTCCTGCCGGCGACGGCTCTCATCGGGGCCGTCTTCATGATCGTCGCCGATATCCTGTCGCGGATCATCATTCCCGGCCAGGTCCTGCCGATCGGCGTCATCACCGCCTTGTTCGGCGCACCGGCCTTCGCCATCATCCTGGTTCAGAGGAGAGGTCGCACATGACACTCGAAGCACATCGCTTATCGTGGTCGAGCGGGAATGCCGAAATCGTTCGCGACGTCTCCCTCTGCGTCCGGTCCGGCGAATTCCTGGGCATTATCGGGCCGAACGGATCAGGCAAGACGAGCCTGATGTTGATGATGGCCGGCGTGCGAAAACCAAGCTCCGGCGAAATGCGGCTCGATGGCGAGCCGATCGGCAGCCTTGGCCGGCGCGCCGTGGCGCAGCGCCTCGCTTTGGTGGAGCAACAGGCGGAGACAGGCGAGAGGATCACCGCCAGGCAGGCGGTGGAGCTTGGCCGCACGCCCTATCTTTCGCCTTTGTCGCCCTGGTCGCAGCATCACGATGCCGTCGTCGACGCCGCGCTCGACAATGTCGACATGGCCCATCTTGCAAACCGCGCCTGGCATACCCTGTCGGGCGGCGAGCGACAGCGCCTGCATATCGCCCGCGCGCTGGCGCAGGAGCCGGACATCCTGCTGCTCGACGAACCCACCAACCACCTGGACATAGGCCACCAGATCGGGCTCCTGGATCTCGTCAAGAAGCAGAGGCTGACGGTGGTCGCGGCGCTACACGACCTCAACCACGCTGCCCTTTTCTGCGACCGCATCGCCTTGATGCAGGGCGGACGCCTTGTGGCGTTGGGACGTCCCCAAGAGGTTCTGACGGTTCAGACCGTCAGGGAGGTTTTCGGCGTCGAGGCGGAGATCGAGCCCGACCGCGACGGCATCCTGCACCTGCGCTTTCTTCCGCGCGGCGTGGCTTGCGCGACGTCACGGATATCGGCCCCGGCGCCCCTGCGGCCGGCTGCAGGTGCATGATCATGGCCCTCTCCAATCACGACCTGAAAGAAGACATCCGGGACTACTGGTCCCGCCGATCGGCAACATTCGACCTCGCCTTCGGCCACCGCATTCCGCCCGGTCCGGAAATGGATGCCTGGGCGGCCGCGGTCAGGGCCGCGATCGGGGCGGAGCCGAAACGGGTCCTGGAGCTGGCATGCGGGACGGGAGAAGTCACGAATGTTCTTTTGTCGCTTGGCCATGACGTGACGGCGCTCGATTTTTCCGAGGCCATGCTCTCCGTTGCGCGCGCCAAGCACGCCGGGAACCCGCGTGCCCGCTTTCTCCTTGCCGATGCCGAAGAGACGATGGAGCCGGACGCCGCTTACGACGCCGTTATCTGCCGCCATCTGGTCTGGACGCTCACGCGGCCCGAGCAGGCCTTTGCCGACTGGTTCCGCGTGCTGCGGCCGGGGGGACGGCTGCTGATCTTCGACGGCAACTGGGCAAGCCATGCGCCGCTCGGCCGGGCGGCAAACCTCGCCATCCGGCTTCTGGAGACAGTCATCGGTCCCGACCCGCATTATGACGGCGCCATGAGCGAGGCTCATTCCGCAATCATGCAGCGCCTTCCCTTCGGCAGCGGCCTGACGCCTGAAAGCATCGAACCCTTGTTGGGTGCGGCCGGCTTTCGCTTTGCCTCGATCCACAGTGGCGCCGCAATCCGCGCCGCCCAAAGGAAGAAAGCCGATCTCCGCAACCGTCTTCGCACCTTTCTCTATCGCCGCTTCATCCTGACCGCGATCCGTCCGGATGACCGTGATGAAAGGAAAGGGAGTGAGCGGGCTGTCCGGCAAGATCCTTGAACAGCCGCCTCGGTTCGATGCCAATCGCCGCGCCGTCCGCAGAGAGATGTTTGGGGTGTTATTCTGTCTTTTCGTGGTAAGCCTTGCTCACCACACCCGAAACCACTGCGCCTGTCGCGCGGCCTAATTCCCGCGACGCGCCCGGTCAGGATGATCCATGCCCGACACCAAATCCCCGATACTGGTCTTTGATGGCCATAACGACATCCTGTCGCGCCTGATGAGCGAGAGTCGAAAGAACCCGACACCCATGGAAGCGCGGTTTCTGCAAGGCGATCCCCATCTCCACATCGATCTGCCGCGCGCTCGCACCGGCGGGCTCGCCGGAGGCCTTTGCGCCGTCTACGTGCCCTCCCCCGGCCGTCATCCCGACCAGAACGGCGATCTGCCGCAGGTGGAGCGGGCCTCGGCGCTGGACCAGACGCTTGCGCAAGCCGCACTGCTGCGCCGCCTGGAGGCCGCCTCCGACGCAGCATTGCGCATCTGCCGGTCCGCGGCCGAGATCCGTTACTGCCTGGAGGCCGGCATATTCGCCGCGGTTTTCCACATCGAAGGCTTCGAAGCGGCCGGACCGGACCTCGATCTGCTCGAAGTCCTGCACGCGGCTGGCCTGGCGAGCCTCGGGCCTGTCTGGAGCCGGCCGAACATTTTCGCGCATGGCGTTCCTTTCCGCTTCGGTCATTCGCCGGATATTGGCCCGGGCCTGACAAATGCCGGCCGCGACCTGGTACGAGCCTGCAACCGCCTGAAGATCATGATCGACCTGTCGCACATGAATGATGCCGGCTTCTGGGACGTGGCGCGCCTTTCAGATGCGCCGCTGGTGGCCTCGCATTCCAATGCCTTCGCCATCTGCCCCCACAGCCGCAATGCCACGGATCGGCAACTCGATGCCATTCGGGACACGCAGGGCCTGATCGGCCTGAACTTCGGCGTCCGCTTTCTCCATCCGCAAGGGGTGATGGATGCCGAACTGGAGCTTGCAGTCATGGTTCGCCACATTGATTATCTTGTGGAGCGGGTGGGAATCGACCACGTGGCCTTCGGCTCGGATTTCGACGGCACACTGATCTCCCGAAAGATCGGCAGTGCCGAAGGCCTGCCGCGTCTGATCGATGCGCTGCGCCAGGCTGGCTATGATGACGACGCGCTGGAAAAAATCGGCCACCGCAACTGGATTGCGCTTCTCGAACGGACCTGGGGCCGCTGAGCCTTGCCGGCGCCTTCACCGCGTCGATCCGGTCGCCGCAGGAGTGAGAGACGCTTCGGCCGACCTGGGTGCGACAGCCATCTTGCCAGACTTCTGCAGTCGCGCTATGAGATCAGTCATGAAAACGTCGATGAACATGGCTAATTGGTGGTGGGCACGCTAAAGGCGGCCTCGATCAGTCACGTCCAACGACAAGACAAAGCCGCCCGCAACGACCGAGGCGGCTTTTTTGTATCAAGCCTCCTCCAGGCCAGGGCCAATGGGAAAGTGGAAGAGGTGTCAGCATGGTAACGATCATCGAAGACGACGGCTCTGAAGTCTATGAGACGCGAGGGGGCATTACCGTCAGCCGCAAGCGCCGGGCGACACCCTATGCCGATGCCGTGTCGAGCTATGTCGACAAGCTGGATGAACGGCGCGGAGCCGTCTTCTCTTCCAATTACGAATATCCGGGTCGCTATACCCGCTGGGATACGGCAATCGTCGATCCGCCGCTCGGGATCTCGTCTTTCGGGCGCAAGCTATGGATCGAAGCGTATAATGGCCGCGGCGAGGTCCTGCTGGAAATCATCGCGGAGCGTCTGGCCGGTGAAGGCGAATTGTCGCTCGGCCAGCGGACGACGCGCCGCCTCGATCTGACCGTCGATCCGCCGTCCCGGGCGTTTACCGAGGAAGAGCGCTCGAAAATGCCGACCGTCTTCACGGTTCTGCGGGCCATCGTCGATCTCTTCCATTCGGATGCCGACAGTTCGATTGGCCTGTTCGGCGCCTTCGGCTATGATCTGGCCTTCCAGTTCGATGCCATCGATCTGGTCCTCGATCGGCCGGACGATCAGCGCGACATGGTGCTTTTCCTGCCGGACGAAATCCTGGTGGTTGATCACTATTCCGCCAAGGCCTGGGTGGACCGCTACGACTTCGCCAAGGATGGACGAACCACGGTTGGCCGCTCGGAAGACATCGCGCCGGAGCCTTTCCGGCAGACGGACACGATCCCGCCCAAGGGCGACCACCGGCCCGGCGAGTATGCAGAGCTTGTGGTCAAGGCGAAAGAAAGCTTTCGCCGCGGCGATCTTTTCGAAGTTGTGCCCGGCCAGAAATTCATGGAGCGCTGCGAGTCGCGGCCCTCGGAAATTTCGAACCGTCTTAAGGCGATCAACCCCTCCCCCTATTCCTTCTTCATCAATCTCGGCCATCAGGAATATCTGGTCGGCGCCTCGCCGGAAATGTTTGTGCGGGTCTCCGGCCGGCGCATCGAGACCTGCCCGATTTCCGGGACGATCCGGCGCGGCGAGGATGCAATCTCCGATTCCGAGCAGATCCTGAAACTGCTGAATTCGAAAAAGGACGAATCGGAACTGACCATGTGCTCCGATGTCGATCGCAACGACAAGTCGCGCGTGTGCGAACCGGGCTCGGTCAAGGTGATCGGCCGACGCCAGATCGAAATGTATTCGCGCCTGATCCACACCGTCGACCATATCGAGGGCCGCCTCAGGCCCGATATGGATGCCTTTGACGGCTTCCTGTCACATGCCTGGGCAGTCACCGTAACCGGCGCGCCGAAGCTGTGGGCAATGCGATTCATCGAAAAGCACGAGCGCAGCCCGCGCGCCTGGTATGGCGGCGCCATCGGCATGGTCGGCTTCAACGGCGACATGAATACTGGCCTCACGCTTCGCACGATCCGCATCAAGGACGGCATTGCGGAGGTGCGCGCCGGCGCGACACTGCTCAACGATAGCGACCCGCAGGAGGAAGAGGCCGAAACGGAGCTGAAGGCCTCGGCCATGATCGCCGCCATTCGCGATGCGCGCAGCGGCAATACATCGAAACTCGGGCGGGACGTCGCGCCGGTCGGCAAGGGGATCCGCATTCTCCTCGTCGATCACGAGGATAGCTTCGTTCACACGCTTGCCAATTATTTCAGACAGACGGGCGCCGAGGTTTCCACCGTCCGCACGCCGGTTGCAGAGGAAATCTTCGAGCGGATCGACCCCGATCTCGTGGTGCTGTCGCCCGGGCCCGGCAACCCCAAGGACTTCGACTGCAAGGCGACGATCCGAACCGCAAGGGCGCGCGGTCTGCCGGTCTTCGGCGTGTGCCTGGGACTGCAGGCCTTGGCGGAAGCCTATGGTGGGGAACTGCGCCAGCTGGCCCTTCCCATGCATGGCAAGCCGTCGCGTATTCGTGTTCTGGAGCCGGGGATCGTCTTTTCCGGCCTCGGCCGTGAGGTGACCGTGGGCCGGTATCATTCGATCTTCGCTGATCCGAAGACGCTGCATCCGGACTTCATCATCACAGCCGAAAGCGAGGACGGCACAATCATGGGGATCGAACACGCAAGGGAACCGGTCGCAGCCGTACAGTTCCATCCGGAGAGCATCATGACGCTGGGCGGCGATGCCGGAATGCGCATGATCGAGAATGTGGTTGCGCATCTCTCACGCCGCGCGAAGGAACAGGCCGCCTAACTGAGAGCGCTCGAAAGTCCCGCGGTTTTCGCAGCGGAGCCGAGGGAAATCGACGGATCCGCGCAGATATTGCCTCGGCTTGCCGACCTCGCTCTGCTCAGACAGATGATCTCGTGCGAAGCTGCGCGAGATCGGCGGCTTTCTCGCCGATATCGAGAAAAAGCGCGGTCATGATGCGCATTCCCTCCTCCGCGATCGAGAGGCGGGCATGTTCATTGGGACCGTGCTGGCCGCATTCGGCGTGCGAATGCGGTATCCAAATGGTCGGCAGACCGAGAATGTCGGTGAAAGCATCGTTCGGCAGCGAGCCGGCCAGATTGGGCAGGACATGCGGGGCCTTGCCCGTGGCCGCGGCAATCGAGGATTCGACGAAGCGCACCCAGGGATGATCGGGCGCAAACCGGGTGGCCTTGAACGGCTCCCCCTTGGCCGGGCTGATCGCGACGCCTTGGAATCCATGCGCATCCAGATGGCGACGGAGCGCCGGCAGGATATCCTCCATCGGGGTCCCCACGACGAAGCGGAGCTGACAGGTCGCGCGGGCGGACCCTGCTATGGCATTTTGTGGCGCATCGATATTGCCGGCGGAAATCGCCAGAACCGCTAGCGAATTCCACCCTAACACGCGTTCACTCGGCGTCAGATCCGCCTCGCCCCAATCGGCATCATGGCGGCGCGGCGGCAGATCCTTCAGAGCAGCACGAATATCGGGCGTGAGGCTGGTGGGACGCCATTCCGGAATCTTGATCTGCCCGCGCCGGTCGACAATGGCGGCGATTGCATGCGAGAGGATGATGACCGGATCGGCCAGCAAGCCGCCGAAATTGCCGGAATGGTGATCGCTATCGCGCAGGTTGACGACCAGATCGAAGGATAGGCCGCCACGTGACCCCATGAACATGGTCGGCACGTCCTCCGCAAGCCGCGGCCCGTCCGACGCGATCAGCACATCCGCCGAGAGCGCGTCCCGCTCCGCCTCGAAGAATTCGCGCAGGCCGAAGGAGCCTGTCTCTTCGGCCATTTCGATGATGATCTTGGCATTGAAGCCGAGCCGGCCATGTGCGGCGATCATCATCTCCAGCGCCTTGATGTTGATGAGATGCTGGATCTTGTTGTCGGCCGTCCCACGACCATAGAGCCTGTCGCCTTCGACCGTCAGCGTGAACGGATCGAGATCCTTGCGCCAGCGATGCGCCTCGCCATTGCAGACATCCCCGTGTCCGTAGATCAAGACGGTCGGCAGGTCCGGCGATTCGATGCGGCTTCCGATGAGAAAGGGAGCGCCGCCGGGCCGCGGATTGTCGGCGATGACGCAGCTGAAGCCGAGCGCCTCGAGCATGGGGCGCATGCTGTCTGTCAGATAGGCCAGCAGGTCCTCCGGGCGCCCCTCCGACTGACTGATCGAGCGCTGCGAGACAAGGTCGGCGAGATCCGCCGCCAATCCTCCATTCGTGGCATAGGCCGAGGCTGCCGCGATCACATTCTGCCGATCCATCCTGTTCAAAGCCTCTGACGTTTCTGATGCAGATGACTGTGCCAGATCTCGAGACCCTCAGAAAGGTCTGTCGCTGCAGGTTGAAAACGGACCGTCGGCCCCTCGGGCTCGATGGTCTAGCGATCGGGCCGGACAGTCGAAGCGCCACCGGCCGCCTGGACGGCGAGACTTCCCGCCGAAATGCCGGCATGCAGGCAGTCTTCCAGGGGAGTATCGTCGAGCCAGGCATTGAGGAATCCGGCATTGAAGGCATCCCCGGCGCCGGTGGTGTCGATGACCGGCACGGGCTCGGCAGGGTGGTGAAGCCGGAATCCTTTGGCCGCCACCCAGGCGCCTGATGCACCATCCTTCAGCGCCACATGCGGAAAGATCTCCAGAAGGCGGTCAAGCGCTGCCTCAGGATCCTTGAGACCGGTGATTGCCTCCACCTCTTCCCGGTTGGGCAAGAAAAGATCGACGCCCTCGCAGGCTTCCAGAAGATGCTTGTCGTAAATCAGCGTGCTGTCCCAGCTCGGATCCAGCGAAACGCTGAGGCCTTTGGCCTTCGCCTCCCGAACGAGGTCCGGCATTTCATGCAGCGTGGCATATTCTGCAATATGCAGGTGCTTCGCCAGCGACCAGTCCAGCGCCGCCGGCAACGTGGCCGGACGGGCGCTGCCGGCGCGCTTCGTCAAAAAGGCCCGGTCATGTCCCATGACGGCTGCGACGGTGACCTGCGGACCTGCATCGTCCGCATGTTCGACGAAGCGCAGATCTATGCCGCTGGAAGCGAGTTCGGTCGCGACTTCCCGCGAGAGCGCATCAGAGCCCAGTCTTGCAACCAGCGCGACCTGCCGGCCGACGTGATGGATATGCGCGGCCGCGATATAGGCGCCGCCGCCGGCGGCAAGCTTCATTCCGCTGGAAAACACCTCGCGGCCGAGCACCGGCAGGCTGTCGAGCCCGGTGAAGATCAGATCGCAGTAGAGCCTGCCAATACTGAGCACGGCCGAGGGCATAGGTGCCTGCATTGTCATGCCCGCTCCAGGAGGGCCTCGGTCCGGCCATCGAAAACGTAGAGGCTGCCGGCAGGCGCATAGCACGACAATTGGCTGCCAACGGCAGGAACGAATTTCTCGCGTGCGGTTGCAACCACTTCCGCGCCGCCGACATCCAGGTGAACCAGCGTCTCGGGGCCAAGCGGCTCGACCGCCGTCACCGTTCCGGTGATCTTCGTGCCTTCGCCGGACCCATCGCGGCTGGCGACGAGGTCATGGGGGCGGATACCGATCATGACATCGCCATCGGGGCCGGGCGTGACGATCCCGCCGCCGCGATGCCCCGGCAAGAGGTTCATCGACGGGCTGCCGATGAAGCGCGCGGTGAAGACGTCGACCGGGCTTTCATAGAGTTCGGACGGCGTGCCCACCTGCAGGATGCGGCCGTCCTTCATCACCACGATACGGTCGGCCATGGTCATTGCCTCGACCTGGTCATGCGTCACATAGACCGTCGTGGTTCCGAGCCGCTGGTGCAGACGCTTGATCTCGATCCGCATCTGGGCCCGCAATTGCGCATCGAGATTGGATAGCGGTTCGTCGAAGAGGAAGGCCGAGGGATCGCGCACCATGGCACGGCCGATAGCGACACGCTGGCGTTGTCCGCCGGACAGAGCTGCCGGTCGACGGTCGAGATAGGCATCGAGACCAAGGATGCGGCTTGCCTCCTCGATCCGCTTGTTCTTCTCCGCCTTGTCGAGATCCGAGGTGTACAAGCCGAAGCCGATATTCTGCCGGACGGTCATATGCGGGTAGATCGCGTAGTTCTGGAACACCATGGCGATATTGCGCTGTTTGGGTTCCCGCTCGTTGACGATCTCGCCGCCGATCCGCAATTCACCTGCCGAAATCTCTTCAAGACCGGCGATCATCCGCAATGTCGTGGATTTTCCGCAGCCGGAGGGTCCGACGAAGACGATGAATTCGCCGTCGCTGATGGAGAGATCAATGCCTTTGACGGCTTCCACCTTGCCGTAGCGCTTGACCAGCTTTGTCAGTTCGATCGTCGCCATCAGCGCGCTCCCATCAGTGCGGTGAACCTGTCGTGCAGTTCTGCGGCCGCGGCCGCCTCGTATTGCGCAGCCTGTTGCGCTTTGGCTTCGAAATCCGCCAGCCTATCGCGGTAGCTGGCGAGAGCGGCCTCCATCGGTTCCGGCGCGGGTCCGCCAAACCTTTGCCGCACGGCAACGAAATGCTCGGGCGAGACGGTGGCGCGAAAGCGTTCGGCATCCATGGACGGTGCTCGACCCGTCGACCCTTTGAAGGCCGCGACGAAGGGATCAAAGCCATTGCCGGGCAGATCGCCCCCCGCGGCAACGACGCTTCTGGCGGTGGAAGCGGCGATCTCATGCGCCTCGCGGAAGGAAAGACCCTCCTCGCGCACCAGGGTATCGGCCAATTCCGTGATCGTGATGCAGGAGCGTCTGATATTGTGATCGACACGCTCCGGATCGATGCTGATCTGCCGGACCAG
Organism: Rhizobium sp. SSA_523; assembly: GCF_030435705.1. Taxonomy (NCBI): domain Bacteria; kingdom Pseudomonadati; phylum Pseudomonadota; class Alphaproteobacteria; order Hyphomicrobiales; family Rhizobiaceae; genus Affinirhizobium; species Affinirhizobium gouqiense. Next base: position 497,657 of record NZ_CP129381.1, on the reverse strand, counting down.
TGCGGCAAGAAGGTCGAGCACCCGGAAGGCGGAGGCGAAAGCCTCATAGCCCATGCCTTGCGTCTCGCCTTCGCTGTCGTTCATGTCGGTGAAGGGCGTGTTGTGCATGACGTCGATCACCGTGCGGGCGCGGCCGAATGTCTGGCTCGCCAGATGGCGCAAATGTTCGATCGGCACGGGGTTGCGCTTCTGCGGCATGATGGAGGAGATCTGCACAAGCGCATTCGGCACGTAGATCTGCCCCACCTCGAAGCTCGTCCAGAACTGGAAATCCTGGATCAACCGGCCAAGATGCAGGAACATCAGCTCGATTGCCGAATAGGTCGAGGTCGTATAGTCCACCGCGGCAATACAGGAATAGGAATTGCGTTGCGCCGCGGAGAAGCCGAGAAGTTTCGCGACCCTGTCCCTGTCGATGGGAAAGCCGGACGTGGTGATGGCGGCGGCGCCCATGGATGACAGATCGACGATCTGGCGCACCTGCGCGAAACGCTCGATATCGCGGATCAGGATTTCGATCGCGGCCGACAGATAATGGCCGAACGTGGTCGGCTGTGCCGGCTGTCCGTGGGTATAGGCGACGATCAGGGTCGCCTTGTTGCGATCGGCGGCATCGATCATGGCGGCGAGCAAGCCGCGGGCCTTTTCCATCAGCATGTCGATGCGGTGCTTCAGACCGAGCTTGAAGAGCGTGTGGTCGATATCGTTGCGCGACCGGGCCGTGTGCAGGCGTCCCGCGGTGTCGACGCCGATCCGGGCCTTCAACTCCTTTTCGATCAGAAAGAAATAATCCTCGACTTCGCCCGTATAGACAAGCGTTGCGGGATCCACCTCGGCATCGATGGCTTCCAGGGCAGAGGCGATGCGGCCTGCCGTCCCGGCATCGAGAATGCCTGTCTCGTGGAGCATGACGAGATGCGCACGGTCGATGCGTCGGAAGGCATCGACGTGGTGGCTCTTGGCGCCATCGAACAGCGGCCGCAGAACCGTTTCCTTGTAGACGGGGTCCGGAAAGCGGCTTGTATCGGAAAGACGGGGGCTCATATCGGCCATGAGACGATTATCCTTTCAGGCCCGCCAGCATGACACCGCGGACGATGTAGCGCTGCAAGACGAGGAAAACGAGAAGTGTCGGAAGGGTGGCGATCGCAGCGCCGGTCATGATCATTTCCCACTGGATCGACTGTTCGACGGCAAAGCTCGAGAGACCGACCGGCAGGGTGTAGAGTTCCTTGCTTGTCGTCACGATCAGCGGCCAGAAGAAGGCGGTCCAGTTGCCGAGGAAGGTGAAGATGGCAAGTGCCGAGAGGGCGGGCGTCACCAGGGGCATGGCAACCTTCCACCAGATCTGGAACTCGTTCAGACCATCGACCCGCGCCGCCTCTATGAAGTCGTTGGGTACCGTCTCGAAGAACTGCTTCATCAGGAAGGTGCCGAAGGCCGTCATCATGCCCGGGAACATGATGCCCCAATAGCTATCCAGCCAGCCGAGCTGGCTCGACATCAGATACCAGGGAATGACCAGCATTTCCGTCGGGATCATCAGTGTCGACAGAATGGCGATGAAGATGAACTGGCGGCCGCGGAACTGGAATTTTGCCAGCGTATAGCCCACCAGACTGTCGAAAAAGCAGTTCGACAGCGTGACCGCTATGGCGACAATGGAGGAATTGAGAAACCAGCGCATGAAGCGGCCATCCGCAAGCACCGCCACGTAATTGGCAAGCGTCGGCGCGGCCGGAATGAGCCGCAGGTCGTAGACCTGGTCGGCGGTTTTCAGCGAGGTCGAAAACATGAAGGCCAGCGGCGAAATCATGATCAGCCCGCCGATGAACAGAACGGTCCAGGCGATGATGCGGCCAGGGCGGATATTGGCGCGATGAAGCACGGGAGCGTCGCTCATTTTTTCTCCCTCAGGATGAAGAGCTGCAGAAGCGAGACGACCATCAGTATGCTGAAGAGAACAACCGTCTGGGCCGCCGCATAACCCATGGCATAGGAGTTGAACGCCGTCTGATAGATCATCAGCACCAGAGGCTTGGTCGAGCCGAGAGGTCCGCCCGGATCATTCGTGGTCATGTTGTAGACCTGGTCAAAGATGCGCAGGAAGCCGATCGAGGAGAAGACGACGAGGAAGACCGTCGTCGGCTTCAACAGCGGCAGTGTGATCTTGCGCAGGATCGCCCATTCGCCGAGACCGTCGATGCGCGCTGCCTCGTAGAAGGTGGAGGGAATGGAGCGCAGGCCGGCCATGAAGATGATGATCTGAAACCCGAGCCCGGCCCAGATCGCCGTGACCATGATCGAGAACAGCGCCTGATCGGTGGAGCGGATGAATGGCTGTTGCGGAATGCCGGCCATTGCCAGGATATCATTGATGACGCCGATCGGCGCCGGCTGATAAAACCACCGCCACACCCAGGCCATGGCCGCAGCCGTGGTGAGAAACGGCAGGAAGTAGAGCGCGCGGATGGTATTGTGCATGAAGCGCACGCGATCGAGATAATAGGCGATCGCAAAAGACAGGAGGAGGCTGAGCGGCGTGCCTATGATCAGATAGGTGAACGTGTTCTTGAACACCTTCCAGAACTGCGGATCCTTGAACAGCTTGATGTAATTGGCAAGCCCGATGAACTTTGCCGGGCGCAGCAGATCCCAGTTGGTGAAGGAGAGATAGAAGGCCTGCACCGTCGGATAGAACCGGATCACCGCGTAAAAGAGGATCGGCAGTGCCAGGAAACCCCAGACCCAGAGCAGGCGCTTGGTGTGCATGGAGAAACGGTCGCGGCCGGAGCCGCCGGGGCGACTGTTCGTCGCCCCCTGCTGTGGGATCACGGCCATGATTGGCTCCTGGCTCAGGGCTTGGCTGCGTCGATGATTTCCTGCTCGGCTTCGGCCGCTTGCTTCAGCGACTCCGCAACCGGCTGGCTCTCGAGCAGAATGCGGTTCACCATGTCGATGGCATTCTGCCGCTGGGCAGCCTCATCCTTGAACATCGTGGTATGGGCATATTCCAGCCCCTTCAGGAAGGGACCGAAGACCGGATCCTTCAGATTGGCGTCCGTCATGGCGGCGGCCCGGCGTGCCGGCAATTCGCCAACCGTCTTCAACCAGATGTCCATGGCCTCGGGCGAGGAGATATAGGCCAGGAACTTCTTCGAGGCCTCAAGTTCTTCACCGGTGGTCTTGGCATTGATTCCATTGGCAAAATAGCTGGCATAGTTGGAGCGAACCCCTTCCGCATTGGCCGGAAGCTCGGTCACGCCCCATTCGAAATCCTTGATCGTCCTGAACGAGCCCAGGCGGAAGGTGCCATCGATGGTCATGCCGGCCTTGCCGCCACGAAACGCGGCCTGACCTTCATCCATGAAACCGGCCTGGCCGATCTTTTTCTCCAGCTGCAGGCTTGTATAGAAGGCCAGAGCTTTGGCGCCCGCCTCGCTGTCATAGGCGACCTTGGTGTCGTCCTCGGTATAGGGCACACCGCCATACTGGCGGATCAGAACTTCACGCCACCACTGATGGTCCTGGCCGGCCATGTCGAGCGTCGATCCGGCGACCACCAGATTGCCGGCATCATCCCGCTTGGCGATCTTTTCACCGGCAGCAACGAATTCTTCCAGGGTCTGCGGCGGCTTGTTCGGGTCGAGACCGGCTTCGCTGAAGAGCTTCTTGTTGTAGAAGAGGGCGAGGGAACGGACGGCAGTCGGCAGGCCGTAATATTCGCCCTCGCGCTTCATGGCCGACACGATCGGGAAGAACTCGCTCTCGATCTTGGCATGCGGGAACGCGTCCTGCGGCAAGGGCTGCAAGATCCCACCGGCCACGAACTTGTCGAGCCAGCCGTAGAAGAGCTGCATCACGTCCGGTCCGTTGCCGGACATGTTCGCAGCGATCACCCGCGTCTGGTAATCGGCATAGGGAAAGGTGACCTGCTTGACGGTGATATCCGGATTGGCCTTCTGGAACTCGGCAATCAGCTGGTCCATGGCCTTGACGCGGGTGTCGAAAACATACTGCCAATACTCGATTTCCACCGCCTGCGCGGCGTTGAAAGCGAAGCTGCTGAAACCGGCAACGAGTCCGGCGAACAAAACTGATTTGCGCATGTGTGCCTCCTGTTCCCCGCCGGCTTTCCGGTCTTGGGGCGATTGTTCCCAACGCTCGCTTTTCACGAACGCCATGACCTTGTTGATCCGGCCGCTCTTGCCGGACGACGGTACCCGTGGCACCTCGCCCCTACGCTCTCTTGAACCCGGAGCGATGTCAATAACATAATTTACTTATCTTATTCTATTGCCACTCACGAGTGACGGACGTATGGAAGAATGGCTGAGGACGAAGACATGACGATCCATCCCAAGGACCAGACGCCGATAGCGATCGGCAAAAATCCCGAACGCAGCCGCGAGCACAATCGTCGCGTGGTGCTGGATATCGTTCGACGGCACCAGACTCTCGGACGCGCGCATATCGCAAAGCTCACCCAGCTGACGCCGCAGGCCGTGGCCAACATCGTGGACGAACTGGTGGGCGAGGGACTGCTGATCGAGATGGGACGGCGCCGGAGCGGCCGCGGTCAGCCGCCGATCCAGTTTGCCGTCAATCCCGAAGGCGGCATCACGATCGGTGTCGAGATCGCTGCCGATCATATCGTCACCGTGGCGCTGGACCTTTCCGGACGGCTGCGGGCAAAGCGCATCCTGCCGCTGCGCGATCGGACACCGGACTATATTCTGGCAATGTTCGCCAAGGAGTTCTCGGCCATCGGCGCCGAGATCAACAGCCGGCTTCTGGGAACCGGCGTGGTCATGCCGGGGCCGTTCGAGATCGACGGAATGACATCGGTCGGCCCGACGACCCTGCCGGGCTTTTCCGGGCGGGATGCGGCCCAAATACTGGGCGACGCCTGCGGCTACCCGGTCATTGTCGAAAATGATGCGACCGCCGCAGCGGTTGGCGAGCGTCTGTTCGGCGCCGGCCTCGCTATTTCCAATTTCTGCATGATCTATTTCGGCGTGGGGCTCGGCCTCGGCATCATCCAGGACGGCGCGCCCTATCGCGGCGCCTTCGGCAATGCGGGCGAAATCGGCCATGTGACCGTCATTCCGCGCGGCCGCCCCTGCCCGTCCTGCGGCCAGAAGGGTTGTCTCGAAGGCTATGTTTCCCTCTATGCCTTGAAGGAACGGCTGGAAAATGCAGGCATTGCCGAGACCGAGATGGCCGATCTGGACCGCCTGCATGCGGACAAGCACCCGGTCATCATGGAGTGGATCGAGGAGGCGGCCTGCCATCTCGGCCCGATGGTCGCGATGCTGGAAAACATTCTCGATCCGCAGACCCTGATCATCGGCGGGACGATGCCGGATCGAATCATCGACGCGCTTATCGCCCATATGGCGCCCTTGCCGACATCGGTTGCCAGCCGTCGCCAGCGCGACCTGCCGCGCGTCATTCGCGGGCAGACGGGACAGCTGACGGCTGCTCTCGGTGCCGCGGCCATTCCTCTGTTCGACATCGTCACGCCGAAGCTCGACATCTCGCTGCACAACACGCAGGGCGCCTTGCCCTGAATGAGCCATTCCATGAGGTTCTCGTAAATCGCGTTCCTCATTTTTTGACATTGCCTGACAATCGGAGGAGGCCCCATGCTAACAGCCCGCGAACGCATCGAACGGCAGATGAGCGATCCGGCGCTCGTCCGGTTGCACCGCAAGCTCAGCCGCCTCTCCACCGTCTTGACCGTCATGAACACCGGAGCACATCCGGATGATGAACAAAACGGCATGCTGGCATGGCTCCGCTTCGGCCTCGGCATGCGCGTTATCATCGCCTGCTCCACGCGCGGCGAGGGTGGGCAGAATGCCCTTGGGCCGGAGAGGCTCGGCGCTCTTGGCGTGGTGCGCTCCCGCGAGCTTGAGGAATCCGCCCGCGTCATCGATGCCGACATTGCATGGCTCGGCCACGGGCCGGATGATCCGGTCCACGATTTCGGCTTCTCCAAGGATGGTGACGCAACCTTCGAGCGCTGGGGCAAGGAGCGGATCATCGAGCGGCTGGTCAGAGCCTATCGCGAGACACGGCCGGATATCGTGATCCCCACTTTTCTCGACGTTCCCGGCCAGCATGGCCACCACCGGGCGATGACCCAGGCGGCCGAGGCCGCGATTGCGCTGGCCTCCGATGCGAATGCCTTTCCCGAGCATGCGCATGAGGGCCTTGCTCCGTGGCAGGTCGCCAAATTCTACCTGCCCGCCTGGTCAGGCGGCGGGAGCACCTATGATGATGAGGTTCCGCCCCCGGAGACGACACTGACGCTGCGCGTCGAAGGCCGCGATCTTCCCACCGGCGCCGAATTTGACCGGATCGGCGAATGGTCGCGCTACTTCCACGCCTCCCAGGGGATGGGCCGCTGGCCGAAACACGCGGCAAGCCGCTGGCCGCTGCACCTGAAATTCGCCGCTGCGCCCCGGTCCGAAGCCTCCATTCAGGATGGCTTGCCCACCTCGCTATCCGCCCTGGCCTCCAGTGCCACCGAGCTCGAGCAGCGTGCCGACGGGCCCGCGGACGAGGTTCTCCGCGCCCTGCGTGACAAGCTCGCCTCGGCTGATCGCGACATCACCGCCGCCCAGCAGGCCTTTCCGCATCGCGACGCAATCCTGCAGCATCTGACGGCTGCCGCAGGCCATCTGGTCTGGGTCGCAGAACAGGCGTCGGAGCCGTTTCAAAAGGCGCATGCGCATCGCATCGCCCGAAAGCGCCAGGAGATCGACGCGGCCATCCTGGACGCTTCGGGTCTTTTCGAGCGTGCCTATTGCGAGCCGGCCTCGATCGGCCCAGGCGGCACGGCCGTTCTGACGGTGGAGCTGTCGCCCTCTTCGACGGCTGTCGAAATCACGCCGATTCTTCCGGCGGGCGTGACGGCAAAGCAGGAGCAGACCGGGGAGGAATGCATCTTCCGGCTCACCGCCTCCGAGGATGCTGCCTTCTCCAACCTCTTCCAGCCGGGCTGGTCCAGTCTTGGTGGCAATGGCGAGGCACATCTGCAACTGACGGCGGAAGTGTCTGGAAGGATCGCGCGCGCCTGCTTCGACTTCGAGGAGCCTCTTCTGGTGGCACCGCGGCAATCGGTGACCCTTACCCCCGAGACCGTGATTGTTCCGGTCACGGCGGACGCACGGCAATGGCCGATCCAGGCGAAGATACAGGGCGAGACTGCGGCACTGTCAATCGAGGCGCCCGCCGGCTGGGCCATGGAACCTAACGATGGGGGCTGGATACTGCGGGCCGAGACGGAGCCACGGCAGGGCCTGCTGCGGCTCGAGCCGAAAATCGATGGGCGACCTGCCTATCGCACCCTGCCGATCGTCTATCCCCATATCGGCCGGTCTGCCTATCGAGAAAGTGCCGCGCTCAACATACTCTGCCTCGATATTGCTTTGCCTGATGGCGCCAGGATCGGTTATGTCGGCGGAGGCGCCGACCACGTCGGGACCTGGCTTTCCCGGATGGGTCTCGACGTCACCGAAATGGACGAGACGGCCCTTTCCGGTGACCTGTCCCGCTTCACCACGATCGTCATCGGCATCTTCGCCTTCGGCTTGCGAAACGACCTCGCCGCAGCAAGGCCTCGCCTGCATCGGTTCGTGGAGGAAGGGGGACATCTCGTCACTCTGTATCATCGCCCGAGCGACGGATGGGATCCGGCACAGACCCCGGTTCGTCTGCTCGAAATCGGCAGCCCCTCGCTGCGATGGCGGGTGACGGATCCGAACGCCGCCGTCACCATACTGGCGCCCGATCATCCGCTGCTGACGGGACCGAACCGACTGAATGAGGAGGATTGGCGCGGATGGAACAAGGAGCGCGGCCTCTATTTCGCCTCCCGCTGGGACGATGCCTATGTGCCGCTCCTGTCCATGCATGATGCCGGCGAACAGCCCCTGACGGGAGCACTGGTCTCCGCCAGGATCGGCAAGGGTCGCCACACGCATACGAGCCTTGTCCTGCACCATCAGATGGACAGGCTGGTTTCCGGCGCCTTCCGCATCATGGCCAATCTCGTGCAGCCCGCGTGAGCCGGGACGAGACCAGAGCGGCGGCTTCATTGGACGCGCAGAAGCCCGGTCAGGCCATTGGCTGGCTTCTGATCGATATGAGCCTTGTGTCCGGTGGCATGACCGCGCTCGTCAAGCTGCAGGGTGTGAGCTATCCGGCTTTCCAGCTGGTTTTCATCCGCGCCCTGATCGGTCTTCTCTTCATCCTGCCGCTGATCTGGCACCACAGGCAGGCCTTGCGACATATCAGGCATCCCTGGCGCAACATCGCCCGTATCACCTGCAATGCCATAGCGCTGACGAGCAATTTCCTGGCAATCACGCTGCTGCCACTCGCGACCGTCAACGCCGTCGGCTTTTCGCGGCCGCTGGTCACCATGGGACTTGCCACGGTCATGCTGGGCGAAAGGATCAGCGCTCTTCGCTGGGCCGGCGCGGGTCTTGCTTTTCTCGGCGTGCTGATGATCATCGCGCCCGGCACGTCGAGCTTCGACAGCCGGATCCTGGTCGTGCTTGTCTCGGTCGTCTTCGGTGCGCTCGCCGTTGTCCAGACGCGGGCCCTGAGGGATGAGAACACCACGGTGATGATGGTCTTCTACACGATAGGTCTGGCGGTCCTGACAGCCGTCCCGGCCGGTCTGACCTGGCATCCGGTGGCCGCCGCCGACTGGCCGCCGCTCCTTGCTATCGGCTTTCTCGCCCAGCTCGGCCAATACTGTTTTCTGCGGGCCTACCGGCTGGCCGATGCGAGCCTGCTTGCGCCCATCGGTTACCTGTCGATCGTCTTCGCCACGGCGATCGGCTATTTCCTCTTCGATGAAGTGCCGGAATGGCGGGTCATTCTGGGCGTTGCGATCATCCTGGCCGCCTTGCAGGGCGCTGCACTGCTGGAACGCATCACGGACAGGCGCCACTGAGGCCCGGCCCTCCCATCCCTGCATCGGCAGGTCTTGCACCCGGCCCCGCCTCGTCATCCACGACGGGCGGATGACCGGCGGATGACAATTGCGCCGAATTTTCGATCCGGCGCAGTCTTTGCTTTACCGCATTCCGCGGGAGATGAGCGTTTCCAGGGCTTTGACCGCCAGAGGATAACCTTCGGCGCCCAGTCCGGCCATGACAGTCGTTGCCGTCATTGAGACGTAGGATCTGTGATAGATCGATTCCCGCCGGTGGACATTGCTGATATGGAACTCGATGATCGGCCCCTTGAACATCTTCAGCGCGTCGAGGAGAGCGATCGACGTGAAGGTGAAGGCGGCCGGGTTGATGATGATGCCAGCCCCCGAATCGATCGCTTCATGCACCCAATCGATCAGCCGCTCTTCGCTATTGGTCTGGTGAAATTCGACAGGCCTCTCGCCGGCGGCGTCGCGGCACATCTGTTCGACTTCGGAGAGCGTGGTCAGGCCATAAATGTCCGGCTCACGCTTGCCCAACCGGTTCAGGTTGGGACCATTGAGTATGTAGATCGGTTTCATGATTATCCTTGATATCCAAGCAGCCTCGGCAGCCACAGCACGCTGTCCGGAACGAAGGTGATGAAGGCGAGGCAGACCACCATCCAGAACAGGAAGGGTGCGGCATCGACGATGATGTCCTTGATCGGAGCCCCGGAAAACTTGGCCACGATGAACAGAAGCAAGCCATAGGGCGGCGTCACGAGGCCCAGCATGATATTGACGACGACGACCACGCCGAAATGGACGAGATCGATCCCGAGGGCCTGGGCCGTGGGGATGAAGACCGGCACGATGATCAGCAGGATCGCCGTGCCTTCGAGGATGCAGCCGAGGATCAGCAGGATGATGTTTACGAGGATCAGGAAGCCGGTCGGCGTCAGATCCCAGGCTGTCAGCAGGACGCGGATGCTATCTGGAATATTCTCGATCGTGATGACGTAATTGAAGACGAGTGCCCCGGCAATCAGCATGCCGATGGAGGCGGTTGATTTAGCGCTGGTCAACAGCGAGGCATAGAAATCCCGAAGCGTGATGCTGCGATAGAGCAAGACGGAAATGACGAGCGCATAGGCTGCCGCAATGGCCGCTGCCTCGGTCGGGGTGGTGATGCCGGAATAGATGCATCCGAGAAGCACGACCGGCATCATCAGCGCGGGAAAGGCGCGGATCGTGATGCTCGGAATCTGCCGCAGCGGAACCGGTTCCTCGACCGGGAAATTGCGACGCCGCGCCGTGATCACCACCTGAACCATCTGCAGGCCCGCCATCAGCAGACCGGGCACCATGCCGGCCAGGAAGAGATAGCCGATCGAGGCATCCGAGACGAGTGAATAGATGATCATCGGAATGGACGGCGGAATGATCGGACCGACCACCGCGGTGACTGCCGTCAGGGCAGCTGCGAAGCTCGGCGTATAGCGCCCGTCGCGCGTCATCATGCTCTGCATCATCTTGCCGCTGCCTGCCGCATCGGCGATCGCGGAGCCGGACATGCCGGCGAAAATGATGCTCTGGACGATGTTGACCTGCGCGAGGCCGCCCCGGAACCGTCCGACAAGCACATTGCAGAACTGCAGCAGGCGTTCCGTCATCGAGCCGACATTCATGAATTCCGCCGCAAGGATGAAGAGCGGCACCGCCAGGATGACATAGTTCGAATACATGCCGTTCAGGAACTGCTCGGCGGCAATGCCCATGTCTGCGCCGATCAGCAGCAGGTAGAGGATCGATCCGCAGATCATCGACAGTCCGATCGGCAGGCCCAGGAAGGCCAGGACCGTGATGATCACAAGCGTGATGGAAAAAGGACTTGCGATATTCATACGCCGGAGCCTGCCTTGGTGGGATCGAAAGCTTCGGGCGCGTGTCCGTGGACTGCCTGAACGGCGAGCCACAGGTAACGGATGATCATGGCGACCGCGAAGATGATGTAGATGGAGTAGAGGTAGTCAAAGCGGATCTTGAGATAGGCCGTGCTTTCCACCTTCATGAAGGTGACATAGTCGGTCACGGCCGGAAGCGAGATGCTGAACAGGAAGATCAGGGCCAGGGAGCAGATCGTCTGCATGACCCGCCGCGCTTTGTCACCTGCACCGCCCCAGATGAGATCGAAGCGGATCTCGTCCACCTCCCGGACCACGAAAGCCGAACCGAAGAGGACGATCCAGATCCACAGCGCCACGCTGACTTCATGGGTCCAGCCGATGGACATGTTGAGGGCATAGCGGAAGATGATTTGCAGCATGAAGACGACGAACATCGTCAGAAGCATGAGGCACAGAAGGTTTTCCGCGCGCCGTCTCAGCCATTCGCCGGTGGCCAGCATTTTTGGGGGCATGTATCAGTCTCCAGGAAGAGAGGTGGCGGGACGGCCGATCCGGCCTCGCCGCCACCCTATCGTGTGCACACGCGAGCGCGGCGGCGCGTCAGAGAGCCGCCACTTTTTCCAGGATGCCCTGCGGCCAGGATTTCGCCAGATCCGAGTTCAGATATTTTTCCTGGGCGAACTTGCGGAAGGCATCAAGATCCGGCTCGTAGATCTCGAGACCCGCCGCACGAAATTCCTCGATCAGCGCCTTCTCCTGCGCAAGGTGCTTGTCCTCGCTGAACTTCATCGCCTTGTCGGCCGCCGCTTGGAAGGATTTCTGCTGCTCCGGCGTCATGGCATTCCAGGTCTTGTTGGAAATGACCAGGAGGTCGTAGCCGATCAGGTGCGAGGTGAGCGCGATCTGCGACATGACTTCGTAGAACTTCATGTTCTTGACGTTGGGCAGCGGATTGTCCTGCGCGTCGATCGCGCCGGTCTGCAGCGCGGTGTAGACTTCGGCATAGGCAACGGGAACCGGATTGGCGCCCAGGGCCTCGCCCAGGAACTGCCAGGCATCGCCGCCCGGCATGCGCAGCTTGATGCCGCTGAGATCCTGCGGTGTGGTGATCTTCTTGTTCGGCTTCAGCCCCACCTGGCGCGCGCCGAAATAGGTCGGCCCGAGAATGTGGATATCCAGCTGGTCCTCAGCCATCTTCTTGAATTCAGCGCCGACCTCGCTGTTGAAGAAAGCGGTCAGATGCGCGGCATCCCGGAAGAGATAGGCCGAGGTCAGAACGGACCATGCCGGGATCTGCTTGGAAATATCCTGCGGCGCAATGTTGCCCATCTGCAGATTGCCGCGCTGGATGGCGACGAGCTCGGTTCCCTGCTTGAACAGATTGCCGCCGTAATAGGGATCAAGCGTGAAATCGTTCTTGATGTCCTCGGCGAGCATCTTCGTCATCTGGGCCCGGATATCCTGCTCTGAAAAGACAGCCGAGAATTTCAGCACCGGCTTTTCCTGCGCCAGCACCGGGCTGGCCAAAGCCGTGGCAGCCATCATGACGGCACCAATGACGGACCGACGGGTAAGGTTGAAGTTCATCTGTATTCCTCCTGTGTGTCTCCATCATCCGAAACTTTCGGATGACCTCCCATGGATAAGCCGTTCCTCTTCGGCTGCATCGCACTAACAATGTACGGAACGGTACGTTTAGTCAATTGGCTGAAACCAGCATGACGCATGAAATCCACGAGTCAACCGATTTTTATCGTACGTTTTTCAGATCATATGATGTAAAGTAACCCGCATGATAACCAAGCAGGAACTTCCCCAGCGCGAAACAGCCGGCGAAACGGCCTTCAGACGGATTCGCGAGGATCTGATCTCCGGCGCCTTGCCGCCGGGCTCCAAGATCAAGCTGGAACAGGCAAAGGCGCGCTACGGCGTCAGCGTCTCGACATTGCGGGAAATCCTGAACCGGCTGACCACCGAGAACCTGGTGGTGGCGGAGGGACAGCGCGGGTTCGAGGTGAGCCCTGCCTCCACCCGCGAGCTTCTCGAGCTTGCCGATCTCAGGATCCTGCTGGAATGTCACGCGTTGGGACTGTCCTTCACAGGCGGGGACCTGGAATGGGAGGCGCGGCTGGTAGCAGCCCATCATAAGCTCTCATCCGTGGAGCGAAGCCTGCTGGCCGGCGATTCCTCACGCACGGTCGATTGGGTGCGCTATGACTGGGAGTTCCACCAGGCTCTGGTGTCGGCCTGCAATTCGGTCAATCTCATGGCCGCGCTGTCATCGGTGTTCGACCGCTTCTTGCGCTACCACCTGCTTGCGGAATCCTTCCGCGGCCAGCCTGTCGTGGATGATCACAGACTGCTTTTCGAGCTTGCCCTGAAACGGGATCACGAGGGTGCGTGCCGGATGCTGACCCGGCACGTGAAAAACGGCGTAGAGCACGTGCAGAAGAGCGGCCGCATTCCGTGATGCGGCCGCCGCCGCCTGTCAAAGCGCGTTGATCTTGTCGAGCATGCCGGCCGGCCAGGAAGCGGAAAGCGGCGATTCCATGTATTGCTTCTGCGCATAGGCGCGGAAGGCTTCAAGATCCGGTTCGTAGACCTCCAGCCCCTGCTCGCGGAAGAAGCCCACCAGTTCCTTCTCCTGCTTCTCGTATTCGGCTGTGCTCCAGGCGAAGCCCTTGCGTGCCGCCTCGCGCATGCGCGTCTGTTCCGCCGCAGGCAGGGCATCAAAGGTGGATGATCCGATGAGAAGAAGACCGAAGCCGATATTATGGGCGGTCAGAATGATCTGATCCGTCACCTCATAGAATTTCATCAGCTTGTCGTTCGGCAGCGGATTGTCCTGGGCATCGATCGCGCCTGTCTGCAGACCCGTATAGACCTCGGCATAATCCATCGCCACGGGATTGGCACCGACCGCCTTTCCGAGGAACTGCCAGCTCTCGCCGCCGGGCATGCGCATCTTCACGCCGGCCAGATCCTCGGGCCGCATGACCTTTTTCTTGCCTTTCAGATTGACGTGCCGTGCCCCGTAATAGGCGGGCGCGAGGATTTCCACCCGCAGCTTCTCGCGGGCGATCTTGCGGAATTCCTCGCCGATCTCGCTATCGAAGATCGATTGCAGATGAGCGGCACTGCGCACCACGTAAGCCGCACCCAGAATATCGAACTCCGGCGCCTGCTTGGCGAAATCGGACGGCGGCAGCATGGCCATTTCCAGATTGCCGCGCTGGACGGCAACCAGTTCGGTTCCCTGTTTCAACAGGGTCGATCCGAAATAGGGCTTGAACTCGTACTCGTCGCCGATTTCCTTGGCGAAGATATTCACCAGAGCCTGCGAGCGTGGCGCATCGGCGGTGGTGACATCGGCAAAGCGGAGCGTCGTCTTTGCAAAGGCCGCCTTCGGCAGACCAATCATGGCCGCGGTTGCGGCAGTTCCGGCGATCGCCTGCCGTCGCGTTAGTTTGAACATGGGGTTCCTCCCTCTCTTAATGCCGCGTCCTCACGCGGCGAATCGGTTTTCCGGCAGTCCCTCGGCCAGGCCATGAATGGCCAGGACCGAGCCGGCCAATGCCTCCGTCTCCAGCGTCTCCTCAGGCAGGAACTTCCTGGCGGTCGTGACGATCAGCGTACGCAAGTCGTCGCCGCCAAAGCAGACGCAGGTGGGGTTGGTGACCGGCAGCTCGATGACAGTGTCGATCCGGCCGTCCGGGCTGTAGCGAACCACGCGGCTCCCCGCGAAGAAGGCCGTCCACAGACCGCCATCAGCATCGAAACAGGCGCCGTCGGGCCTGTCGCCGGTTGCTGAATAATCGGCGAAGAGCCTCTGATTGGACAGGACCCCATCGTCCGGATCCATGTCGAACACCCAGCTTTTGTGCCGCCGCGTGTCGGTGAAGTGAAAGCGCCGTCCATCCGGCGAAAACGCTATTCCATTGCTGACGACCACATCGCCCAGAATGCGGGTCGCCTCGCCGGATGGATCGACGCGGTAGAGGGCGCCGGCTGGCCGGTGCAACTGGTTGTCCATGGTCCCGATCCACAGACGTCCTTGCCGGTCGACGCGCCCGTCATTGAGACGGTTGTCGAGACCATGTTCCACCCGTGCGAAAAGCGAGGGCGGACCGCCATCCGCCGCTTGCAGGACGAGATCGAGATCATGCGCAAGCAGATGTTGGCCGGACGTCGTCAAGGCCTGGCTGCCGAGAAAGGTGATGCCGCGCATCGGCATGATTTCATGGAAATCAGCCGAAGGGTCGTAGCTCTGCAGCTTCGGTTTCTCGATGTCGAGCCACCAGAGTTTCCGGCTCTGTTCGCACCACAATGGCGTTTCGCCCAACTGATCGCGCGAACGAACCAGGCATTCGACGCTGGAGGCCGGGACAATCTTCGTCATGCGGCAGGCATCCCTTCGGGTCGGATCTGCTTCTTCAGTGCTGCGATCCGGAAGATCGCATTGGCCGCGCCATAGCCGCGATAGCCTTCGCGCTGGACGATCTCGAAAAAGAAGCCCTCTCCGAACGTGCCGCTGTAAAGCTGGTAATATTCGCCGTGATCGTCGCGATCATAGAGGATGTTCTCGGCTTTCAGGCGTTCGGTCAGTTCAGGATCAAGTCCGAAGCGCGCTTCGACATCGCCGTAATAGTTCGGAGAGATCGGCAGAACCTTGAAGCCGTTTTCGCGCAGCGCCTTCGCGGTCGCAAAGATGTCGCTGCTCTTGAACGCGATGTGCTGAATGCCGGAGCCGAACTTTTCCGCGATGAAATGGCCGGCCAGCGTGCGCCGGTTCTCCGCGCCGTTCATCGTAATGCGCAGATCGCCTTCGCTGTTTTCGACCACCTGGCTGCGCACCACCCCTGCCGGGTCGATGATATCGACCATCGGCGTCTTTGCCGTCTCGAAAATCGATGTGTAGAACAACAGCCAGGTCAGCATTTCCTCATAAGCCACGGTCTGAGCCACATGATCGATCGATGTCAGGCATGCATGTCCGGTCGTCGCATCCTGCGGCGCGGCTTCGAAATCGATGTCCCACAGCCGGCCGAGCATGCTGACGTCATCGATCATGTAGATGAGATCGCCGCCCACGCCCCGGATAGCCGGAACCTCCAGCTCGCCAGGCCCGACCGGTTGACTGAACTGCTCCGCGCCAAGTGCAACGGCGCGGCTGAGAGCGGCTTCGGCATCATCCACGTCGAGCGCCATGGCGTAGGCGGAGGCGCCGTGAACGGCGTAGGCGGCACTCGCAAAGCCCTCCTCCTCCGTATTGACGAGGATGCGGATCTGTCCCTGCTGATAGACGCTGACCTTCTTTGTCTTGTGGATAGCCGTACGCGCAAACCCGAGCGCCCGCAGCATCGCGACCAACTGCTCCGCATCATCCTGGCCGACGGAGAACTCAATGAAGGCGACGCCCTTCACCTTGGCCCGGTCGGGCATGGGCGGCACCGTGAGCGCTTTCACTTCAGGGCGCCTGCGCACCTGGTCGCCGAGATATCGCAGGGACCGCTGGCCATCCGCCGCGATCGCCTTGGCGGAGCCGCCGCGGAATTGATCGTTGAAGATTTCCAGCGAGAAATAGCCGTCATAGCCGGTCTCTGCGATGGCGGCGACGAAATCGGCAACGGGCAGATCGCCCTCGCCCGGCATATTGCGGAAATGCCTGCTCCAGTACAGGAGATCCATGTTGATCAGCGGCGCATCCGCCAATTGCACGATGAAGATCTTGTCCTTCGGCACCGAGCGGATGGAACCGAGATCGATCTTGCGCGCGAGCGTATGAAAGCTGTCGAGGATCAGGCCCACATTGGCATGATCGGCGCGCCGCACGATCTCCCACGCATCGCGATGGTCAAAAATATGCTTGCCCCAGGCAAGCGCCTCGAAGCCGACCTTCAGCCCGCGCTTCGCTGCCCTTTCGCCAAGCTCCCGAAAATCCGCCGCAGCGCGATCGATACCGCCCAGGGAAACCGGTGAGACATTGGAGCAGACCAGCACCAGGTCGGTCCCCAGTTCCTGCATGATGTCAAACTTGCGTTCCGCCCGATCGAAGGTGCGGGAGCGATGCGGCTCCGGCATGCCTTCGAAATCCCGGAAGGGCTGGAACAGCGTGATCTCCAGGCCGAAATCGCGCACCATGCGCCCGACATCGCGCGGGCTTCCATCAAAGGCGAGGAAATCGTTCTCGAAGATCTCGACGCCGTCGAATCCCGCCCGCGCAATCGCCTCCAGCTTTTGCGGAAGTTCGCCGCTGATGGAAACCGTCGCAATCGAAGTTTTCATGAGCGCCTCCTTGGCATCAATCCTGAAGCAGAGCCT
Source organism: Rhizobium sp. SSA_523 (assembly GCF_030435705.1). NCBI lineage: Bacteria > Pseudomonadati > Pseudomonadota > Alphaproteobacteria > Hyphomicrobiales > Rhizobiaceae > Affinirhizobium > Affinirhizobium gouqiense. Next base: position 480,491 of record NZ_CP129381.1, on the reverse strand, counting down.
GCCGCGCAGACGCGCTGGTCATTTGCGCGAAATGGTTCAGCATGCGTTGCGCATCGGGTTCTATGCCGGTGAAGAGTTCGAAGGCTTTCACCGCCTGGAAGACGGCCATTCCCCCGCCGTTTAACACCCGGCAGCCGCGACGGCGCGCCTCGACGAGAAGCTCCGTATGGAGCGGGAAATAGACGATCTCCGCCACCCATACCGACGGCTCCAAAAGCGCCGCCGGCAGCGGCAGGCCCGGATAGTTCACCATGCCGGTCGGCGTTGCGTGAATAAGGCCGGAGGCATGCGCCATCGAGCCGGCAAGATCGGTTCCGACGCGGATTGCGGACTTGTCGAAATGCTGGCGCATGGTCTCGACAAGCTTCTCCGCGCGGTCGTGGTCCTGATCGAAGATCGTCAGCGCGCGAGCGCCCGAGCGCAGGATGGCGAAGGCCGTGGCAGCGCCAGCGCCACCGGCGCCGAGCTGCACCACCGAGGCGAGATCCGCCCCGGGCAGGCCAAGCCGGAAACTCTCGGCAAAGCCCCACCAATCGGTATTGTGCCCATGGCGACGTCCGTCACGCAGCACGACCGTGTTCACCGCACCAAGCGCCCGCGCCTCTTGCGACAGATCGTCCAGGAGAGCGATCACCTGCTGCTTGCAGGGATGGGTGATATTGAGGCCGCCAAAGCCACGGCGCTCCGCATCGGCGATAAGCTCGGGCAGGGCTACCGCGCCTTTGTCGACCTCATCGAGGTCCAGGAGATGATAGTGATATTCGAGACCCTGGGCGCGTCCCTCTGCCATATGCATGGCAGGCGTCAGGGATGCCTGTATTCCTTTGCCGATCAGGCCGGCTTCAAACCTCGCAGTGCGGGCAGTATCCATGTCATTCCCACCGGCGGCCGAGGGACAAGATCCGTCTGCCGTCGGCGCTCCTCCAAACGCCTGTTGAGCGAATCTCGTAATGTACTAACCAGTACGTGTCAACAAGACTAAGTTGATGAAGGCGCCGAAGCTGAATATGAAGTGACATCTGCGGGTCGGTCGCCCGCACAGGAGATGGATCGAAATGGTGGCAACGCCGGTTGAACGCGAGACCCGGAAGAATGATCCGGAAAAGACGAAGCAGGATATCCTCAGGGTCGCGACCGAAGAGTTTTCCGCCTTTGGCCTGTCAGGCGGGCGCGTCGATGCCATCGCCGAGAAAACCAAAACGTCCAAGCGGATGATCTACTACTATTTCGGCAGTAAGGAGGGTCTTTATCTGGCTGTGCTGGAAAAGGCCTATCGCAAGATCCGCACGCTGGAGGAGGATCTTGAACTGGCGCATATGCCACCGGTGGAGGCCCTGCGGACGCTGATCGGCAGCACCTTCGATCACGATGAAAACAATCCCGATTTCGTGCGGCTGGTGAGCATCGAGAATATCCACTACGCCAATCATATGAAGCAGTCGGCGGAAATCGGCGACCTCAACCTCTCCATCGTCAAGACGATCCAAGAGGTTCTGGAGCGCGGCCGGCGCGAAAACCTGTTCCGCGCCGATGTCGATGCCATCGACCTGCACATGCTTATCAGTGCCTTCTGTTTTTTCCGCGTCTCGAATCGCTACACCTTCGGGACGATCTTCCATCGCGACCTGTCGGAACCCGAGACCTACAACCGGCACAAGCGGATGATCGCCGACGCGGTGGTCGCCTATGTCACCTGCACGCCTTGACGGGCTGATCCGCTGAGATCGGCCTGTCGATCCACACGGAAAGAACGTTCCCGCCCCAAGGCCCGGCCTGGCTTCCGATGCGCCCCTGGGATCTAGCGCAGGCGCTGGCCGGATGCATCGAACAGAAAGCTGCGCTCTGCCGGCAGAGCGAGGGTCAACCTGTCGCCGCTCTGCAGCTGGAGTTCATCCCGGCTCTCAATGGTCAGGGCCTGTCCTCCCGACAGCCGGCAATAGAGGTAGCAGGTGCCACCAAGATATTCGCTGAACTCCACGACAGCCGGCAACCCCTCCTGGTCATCCGTCGCAATCCGGATGTGTTCGGGCCTGATGCCGAAGGTGAGGGATGCGCCGTCGGCAGGCGGCTGCCTCACCGCCGGGGCGGGCAAGACCGTCTCACTGACACGAGGGGCGCCCCTTTCCCATGTCGCCTCGATCAGGTTCATGCGCGGCGATCCGATGAAGCCCGCGACGAAGGTATTGGCGGGATCCTGATAGACTTGCCGCGGCGAGCCGACCTGCTCGATCCGGCCGTCCCGCAGGATCACGATACGATCGGCGAGCGTCATCGCCTCGGTCTGGTCGTGCGTCACATAGATCATCGTATTGCCGAGATCGCGGTGCAGCCGTGCGATCTCGATGCGCATCGAGACACGCAGTTCCGCATCGAGATTGGACAGCGGCTCGTCGAACAGGAAGACATCCGGTTTGCGGACGATGGCGCGGCCGATCGCCACCCGTTGACGCTGGCCACCGGACAACTGGCCCGGCCGCCGCTCCAGGAGATGCTCGATCTTGAGGATGGCCGCAGCCTGAGCGACCCGCCGGTCGATTTCGACCGTGGCTGTGCGCGACATCTTCAGTCCGAAGGCCAGATTGTCGCGCACGCTCATATGCGGATACAGTGCATAGGACTGGAACACCATGGCGATGCCCCGCTCGGAGGGATCGAGATCGGTGACATCGCGGCCCTTGATCACCACATCACCCTCGGTCACCTCTTCAAGCCCGGCGATCATCCGCAGGAGCGTGGACTTGCCGCATCCGGATGGCCCGACAAAGACGACGAATTCGCCCTCGCCTATCGTCAGATCGATGCCGTGGATCACGTCCAGGCTGCCATAGCTCTTGCGAACATCCGACAGAACCAGGCTGGCCGGCCTCAAGTCATACGTCATGTGGTTCATCCGTCACTTCCCCGCCTGGAACCACACGAGCATGCTGCCGGGCGCACGATTGTCCCATAGATGATAGGGAACCAGGCGCAGATCCGCCGGACGGCGCTGCGCCGGTGTCGCCCGATACAGTGCCTCGCCCCAGGCCTCGGTATCCTCCCGCTCGACCGCCAGAGTGACGGCGACCGCACCATTCAGGTCCGCCAGCAGCTGCGTGCTCGCCTCGGGCAGTGTCTGCGGAACGACGATGGCGTTGAGATCGCCGCCATTGTCGACTTCCTCGGCGCAATAGACCATAGGCCCGCGCATCAGTGCCACCCGGCCGGCATCCTGCCGCACCTTGGGATTGGAATATTGCGGCCTGAGGGCGAGCGGCAGCAGCAGCGCCACCCGGTCGCCATCCCGCCATTCGCGATTAATGCGGGCATAGCCATTGGTCATGGCGGCCGACAGGTCGAGCATCTGGCCGTTGACGCTCAGCGTCGCAGCTCCGGCCCATTCGGGGATGCGCAGCCAGAGCGCGAAGCTCGCCGGATCGGAAAGCGCGAGCTCGAAGCTTATCTTTCCATCCCAGGGATAGTCCGTGCTCTGTTTCAGCGACAGGTCGGCACCATTGGCGAGCGTGCAGCGAAGGCTGCTTTCGCCGTACAGATGCACGGCAATCTCGTCATCAGCCACGGCATACATATAGGAACCGATGGAGGTGACGAGCCGCGCAATGTTGGGCGGGCAACAGGGGCAATGGTGCCATCTCCAGCGGTGATGCTTGCCGGTCGATTCCAGCGGATTGTCATAGAAGAAGGTCTTGCCGTCGATCGCCAGTCCCGGCAGGGCGCCGTTGTAAAGCGCCTGCTCCATGATGTCGCCGTAGCGGCGATCCGGGCCACGGCCGAGCATGCGGCTCGCCCAGAAGACCAGGCCAACCGAGGCGCAGGTCTCGGCATAGGCCGTATCATTGGGCAGGTCGTAATAGTCGGTGAAGCCCTCATTGGAGGCCGCCGGACCAATACCGCCGGTAATGTACATCTGCTTGGAGACGAGATCGTCCCAGAGCGCTTCCAGGGCGTTGGTCAGGCTGTCGTCCCTGTACTCGGTCGCAAGATCGGCCATGGCCGAATACATGTACATGGCCCGCACGGCGTGACCCACGACCTTCTTCTGCTCGCGGACAGGACGATGCGCCTGACCGTATTCATAGCTCTTCTGGATGTAGTCCTTCGTGTCGCGGCCGTCCCGCTCCGCCTCCAGGGTGAAGAAATGCGGCTCCGTTCCCCGCTCGTCGATAAAGAACCTGGAGAGGGCGAGATATTTCGTCTCCCCGGTCACGCGGGCAAGTTTGACCAGCGCCAGCTCGATTTCCTGATGCCCGTCATAGCCGGCAATCTGTCCCGGGCCGTGTCCGAAGACCTTAATCATGTAGTCGGCATAGCGGCACATGATGTCCAGCAGCTTGCGCTTGCCGGTCGCCTGATAATAGGCAACGGCCGCCTCGATCAGGTGGCCGGCACAGTAGAGCTCGTGATGATCGCGCAGGTTCTTCCAGCGCCGCTCGGGCTGGACGCGCTGAAACCAGGCATTCACATAGCCGTCCTTGTCCTGCAGCTTCTCGTAGAGATCGATGATCGCATCCGCTCTTGCCTCGAGAACGGGATTGGGCGCGCGATACAGCGAATAGGCAATGGTCTCGATCGACTTGCCGAGATCGGAATCCCAGAACATCTGGGTCGTGCCGCCCCAGTCGAGGATCGGAATGACGATGCCGGGGCTTGGCTGGTCGACATCGATCGCCCGCACCATTCCGGCCTCGACGCAGCGGTCGAGCAGCGTTGCGGCGGTCGAGCGGCAGACCGCATCCTGCCACTTGCCCCAGAAGCCGGCGATCTTGACATCAGGAACGGCGACGGGGCGGAACTGGCGATCTTTACGAGAAATGGTCATGGGTTCTCTTTCCATTATTTCACCGCGCCAGCCATCAGACCGCGCATGTAATAGCGTTGCAGGAGAAGGAAGACGAAGAGGCAGGGCACCACCATCACGGTAACGCCGGCCTGCACCGCACCCCAATTGATGGCGCCGAGACGCCCGGCGCGCACCGCCGTCATCAGGACCGGAAGCGTATAATTGTCATTGCTGGACAGCAGCACGAGCGCCGCCAGAAACTCGTTCCATGCATTGAGAAAGGCGAAGATCGAGACCGTCGCGATACCCGGCATGACGAGTGGCAGAAGCACGCGAACCAGGAGCCTGAGGTCGCGCGCCCCATCGATGCGGGCTGCCTCCTCGATTTCCTTCGGCACCGCATCGAAGGCATTGCGCATCATGAAGACAGAAAAGGGCAGTTGCAGCGTCACATAGATCAGCATCAGTCCGAACAGCGAATTGTTGAGACCAAGCGTGGCGAGAATGATGAATAGCGGCGTCAGGATCGACTGGAACGGGATCATCAACGTTGCGATGATCAGCACGAAGAGCACGTTCTTCAGCGGGAAACGGTAGCGCGAGAAACCGTATCCCGCCAGCACGCTGACCGCCACCGTCAGGATCACCGTGCCGAGCGAAACGGCAAGCGAGTTCAGCGTGTGTTGCCAGATGCCGGCACCGAAGCCGTCCAGCGCCCGATAGGCATCGAGGCTGATGCCGGTCGTCGGCCAGGGCGGCAGGGGCGGCAGGGCGTTTTCCCGGTTGGAGCGGAAGGAGGCAAGAAGGCTGACGAGGAAAGGCGCAAGGAAGAAGAAGGCGGTGCCGATGCCCACGCCGTGATAGGCGATGCGGTTCAACAGCGCCTTGCGGGCGCGACGATGTCGGGATCCTGTCATGACCGCTCGTCTCCTACCTTGAGCAGCCACAGCTGGATGATGCTGATGACAAGCAGTATGGCCAGAAGCACGATGGACAAGGCCGCCCCATAGCCCAGATTGAAGGACACAAAGGACTGATTGAAGATGTAGTAGACCACGGAGATCATCCGGTTCTGCGGTCCGCCCGAGGTCATGATGTAGAATTGGTCGAATGCCAGGATCGAACCGGTAATCGACAGGATGAGTGCCAGCGCCAGGGTGCGGCGCATCAGCGGCAGCGTCAGATGGCGGAACCGCTGCCAGCGGCGGGCTCCATCGATGCGCGCCGCCTCCGTCAGCTCCGCCGGGATCGCCTGCAGGCCCGTCAGAAGGATGATCATGGTGAAACCAGCGATTTTCCAGACGACCATGACGATGATGGTCGCAAAGGCAAGATCGAAATTCGCCAGCAGGTTCACCCGGCCAGAGGTCACCCCAAGCGCCTGGAAAAGCGGCGAAAAGAGGCCGCTGTCGACATTGGCAAGCCAGACCCATAGCAGCGATGCGGAGGCAAGGCCGACAACCACCGGCAGAAAGATGATCGTCCGGTAGGTCGCCACGAAGGACCGCTGCTTTTCGACCAGGAAGGCGAGCGGAAAGGCGACGGCGAAAATGGCGATGGTGACGATCACCGTGTAACGCGCCGTAAAACCGAGGGCCGTAAAGAAGCGGCCATCGGAAAGCATGCGCGTGTAATTGCGCAGGCCGATCCAACTCGGCTCTCCCAGAAGCGGCCACCGGTGGAAGCTCATCCAGAGCGTAAAGAGAACCGGGATGACGAAGAAGACCGTCACCAGAGCCATTGCCGGCGCGATGTAGAGCATGCCCGTCAGGCCGGATCGTCTTCGTTTTCGCCGCCGCACGCGAGGCGGCCCTGATGCTGCAAGGGTCATCGTCATGATCGCTTCGCTTGTCTTTTGAAGATCCGTGGAGGAGCCGGTGCGGCTCCTCCCGAGGTTCGCAGGACGGACGGCTCCGCGTTCCGCCGGCCTTGCCTATTGCGCCGCGTCGAGGATCGATTGCATCTCCGCCTGCGCATCCGAGAAGGCGCCGTCAACATCGTCGCCATAGATCGCGGCATTGATGAAGGTGGCCCAGGGACCATTGGCGGAATTGATCAGATCGTTGAACTGCAGGGTATAGGGCGTTTTCGCGAGGGAAACCGCACTCATCGCTACCTTCAGACGCGGATCCAGCCCGGACAGGACCTGATCGGCAATATCGGCGCGCGTCGGAAGGCTGCCATATTCGGCCATGATCGTCTGGCCCTCGACGGAATAGGTGTATTCCAGGAAAGCCTTGATCTGATCGAGCCGAGGCGTGGCCTTGGTGACGACGAAATTGTCGCCGCCGGCAAAGGAGGACGGCTTGCCGTCGACGCCGGGTATCAGCGTCACGCCGAAATCGATCTCGGGATGCTGCGTCACCATCGTCCCGATCGCAAATGCGCCGAGGCTCTGCTGGCCGATCTTGCCATTTGTGATGGACAGGAAGTTGACGCCATTATCGCTGGCGGCGCCGGCCGGTACCGTATCCTTGGCGACAAGGTCGCGATAGACATCGATGGCCTTGCGCATCTGCGGCGTATCGAGCGTCGCCGTCTTGCCATCCTCCGACAGGATATCCGCACCGGCGCCCCAGACGAGCGGGGTGAAAGTGAAGATCATGCAGCCTCCGCAGCCGCCGCCGGAGAAGTAGAAGCCATAGGTATCGCCGCCCAGCGCACGGATCTTCCGGGCATTGTCGCCGATCTCCTCCCAGGTCTTCGGGGCCTTGTCCGGATCGAGACCGGCCTTCTTGTAGAGGTCCTTGTTCCAGGCGAAGATGGAGGTTTCCACCGAGAGCGGCAGGCCGTAGATCCTGTCGTCATAGGTGCCGAGCTTGATATGCGAGGGCGACAGCGCGTTGAAATAAGGCAGCGACCGCGCCCAATCGGTCAGATCCTCCAGCTGGCCGGCCGCAGCGAAGGCCGGCGTATAGATGAGATCGAGGGAGAGCGCATCGGGCGCCTGGCCGCCGGCAATCGCCGTTGCGTATTTCTGCACCAGTTCGGCAAAGGGCACTTCGGTCAGTTCCACCGTATCGCCGCCCTTGGCGTTATAGGCCTTCACCAGTTCCTTAAAAGAATCGCCGATTCCGGAGCGCACCCACATGGAAATGGTGTCCGCCGAAGCGGTGGACATCAGCGCGACAGAAAACAGGCATGTCGCGGACAATAATTTCTTGATCATGACTTCCTCCTCCTCTTCGGGGCGTCTGCGACGCTCCCGTCTCCTCACGTCTTGATTTTCAAGCGACCCCGCCTCCACAGGATTGCCGCACCACAAGCCGGCAGGGCAGCTTGCGCAGTCCCGGCTCGATGATCTTGCCCTCCGCCAGCGCAAGCACCGTGCGCCCGGCCTCCTTGCCGAGTTCCTTCAGGTTCATGTCGACCGAGGTCAGCGGGGGACGTGCCTGATCGGCCATGATTTCCCAATTGTCGAAACCGATCACCGAGACATCCACGGGCACACGCACCGCGCGCTCGCGCAGAGCATCCACGACGCCGCGCGCGATCTGATCATTGCCGCAGAATATGCCGTCGGGCGTCTCGCCACCCCTGCCCCATAGCCTGGCGACGGCCTCATGCCCCCAGGCCTCCGACCAGACGCCGCAAAGCACCTCCGCTGCAGCTCCGGTATGGGTGCGAAAGGCGGCAGCGCGCTCGCGTACCGAGGCGAAATCCTCCGGCCCCGTCACATGAACCAGCCGCCGCCGGCCAAGCGCCAGCAGCTGCGCAACGGCAAGCTCGACCCCTTGCGCGTCGTCCGAGGTAAAGGTCACGCTTTCCGGCGCGCCCTGCGTGAAGGCGTAGACCACCGGAACCGACAGCCCCGACAGATCCACCGGAAGCGCCCGGTCGATGCGCTTGCCGGTCGCGATGATCCCATCCACCTGCTTGTCCAGCATTGCGTCGACATGGATCTTGCCAAGCGCCGGATCGTCTTCGATCGCACACAGAAAGACCGAGACGCCTTCGTCGACCAGGGCCTCGGACACGCCGGCCATGACCGGCAGCGTGAAGCGGCCATAGGTATCGTTGGTGAGCAGTCCGATCGTGAAGGAGCGGTTGAAAAGCAGGCCACGGGCCAGCGCATTGGGCCTGAAGCCGATGCCCTCCGCGACCTGCTTGATTCTGGCACGGGTATCCGGCGCCATCCGCCCATTGTCGTTCAGCGCCTTCGAGACCGTGGAGACGCTGACGCCGGCGGCACGGGCGACATCGTGTATTGTTGCACGCGTGGATCTTGTTCGCTGACTAACCAGTGTCGCCTCCCTGCCTCTTGCAATGAGAAAAGCTTTTCTCAAAGCGATCGTCAATATGAGAAAACGTTTTCCCACGTCCCCATTTTCATTTTTTGGAGGAACGGCAGCCGGCGGAAGGCAAACGGCCTCGGTCAGGTAAGGGCAACGAAAGTGCCGCAGTGACGGATGAGATCAGGCGGGCTTGGAGGCCGGAGAAAATCGGGCGACGATCGCATGCTGCTTGCCGGGATAGGTCAGGCGGACATGGGTGACCGGCCCCACCTCACTCCAGGTCCGCCGCTCGACGATCAGGCAGGCGGAGCCTTTCGGGATCTGCAGCAGCGCGGGCAGCCGGTCCGTTGCATTGACTGCGAAGATCCGGTGTTCGGCCGTCGACCAGGGGGCCTGCCGGATGAGCCAGTTGCCCGGCGGCTCCGTCTCGAAGGCGGCGCTCGAGGCTTCCGGAACCACATCCAGGTTGATCAGCCGCTCCTCGAGGCAGAAGGGCACGCCGCCTGCCTGGTGCAAGCAGGTGAGGACAAGGATCCGCGCAGTGCCGGGAACGTCCCAATCCGCCGTGTCGATCTCATGCATCGGTCGCATGGCCTTGGACAGAATGGAAAAGGCATAGGACTGGCCCAGCGCTCGGACCTCCGACTCGATATCGTTGATCTCCAGGATTGCCGACTGGCCCTTGGGCTGGGCAACGAAGGAGCCCGAACGCTTGCGGCGCTCGATCAGTCCGGCCTTCACGAGCTGTGTCATCACCTTGTTCACGGTCATGCGCGACACGTTGTAGGTCTTTGCCAGATCCAGTTCGAACGGCAATTTGTGGCCGGGCGGCCATTCACCGGAAACGATCTTCTGTTCCAGTTCGCCGAGAATCGTCTGGTGAAGGGTCGATCGCGATTTGCTCTGCTGTTGCATGTGTCATCCGAAGTGGTGCGGCGCTCTTTGGGTCTGCATCAGGGCGCCGGCCTGCCACTCTGACATGTGCCGCCTTCTGCAGATAGGTGCAAGCGTCGGCATGTCTGCCATCAGCAGTCCATGAGGGTCTCCATGGCCAGCCGGAACCGCTTCACGATGACGTCGCGAGCAATATGACGCCCATCGGCAACGCATTTGATGCCAGCCGCCCAAACGCTGTCCACCGTCACGCCGTCGCCAAAAACCCAGTGGTCGAGCAATTGGTCGGCATGACGCACGAAGACGGCATCGGCGCGCAGGGATACGAGATCGGCAGCGGCGCCCGGCCTGACCACGGCATGGTGGCCAAGCGCGGCATTCCCTCCCAGCAGGGCCTTCTCATACAGCTTACGGCCCGTCGACTGGCCCGGCTCGGCGATCACATTGCGCGCCTGCGCACGCAGGCGCTGTGAATATTCCAGCTGTCTCAATTCGTGCGCAACCGAGATGGAGATATTCGAATCCGATCCGATGCCGAAATTTCCGGCGGCCTGGAGAAATGTCTCTGCCGGGAAAATGCCGTCGCCAAGGTTTGCCTCGGTGATCGGACATAGACCGGCCAGCGCGCCGCTTGCCGCCATGCCGAGCGTCTCGCTTTGCGTCATATGGGTTGCATGGATGAGGCACCACCTTGCATCCACCGGCGCATTGGCGAGAAGCCATTCCACCGGCCGTGCGCCCGACCAGGCCAGGCAGTCGCTCACCTCTTTCGCCTGCTCGGCAATGTGAATATGGATCGGCCCGTCACCGTGCCGCTCCACCAGCCTCTGCAGTTCGGCAGGGGTGACCGCGCGCAGGCTGTGCAGAGCGAGCCCGAGATTGCTGTTTCGCAGCGGCTTGATCGCGCGCTCGCTTGCCTCCATCAGGTCCGAGAATGCGTCGAGCGTATGGATGAACCGGCGCTGCCCGTCGACGGGGGCGACACCGCCGAAATTGGAATGCGCGTAGAAGACCGGAAGAAGCGTCAGATTGATGCCCGTATCGGCGGCGGCCTCAGCGATGCGTTCCGCATGCTCGGCAATATTGGCATAGGCTCTGCCGTCCTTGTCATGGTGGAGGTAGTGGAATTCGCCGACGCGAGTAAAACCGGCCTCCAGCATTTCCATATAGACCTTTGCCGCCACCGCCTCCATCTGATCCGGCGTCATGGTCAGAGCAAGCTGATACATGAGGCTCCGCCAGCTCCAGAAACTGTCGGCGACCGTTCCCCTCACTTCGGCAAGACCTGCCATTGCGCGCTGGAACGCGTGGCTGTGAAGGTTGGGCATTCCCGCAACCAGAATGTCCACGCTTTCGCCGGAGGGCTGCGGCCCTAACTCCTTCTCGATCCGATCGATGACACCGTCGCGGATACATATCCGGACATCCTGTGCCCACCCCTCCTCCAGAAGCGCTCGCGCAGCCAAGATCTCCATTCCGAATTCTCCCTTCTTCCTGCGCCGAGGCCCTTGGCGATCCATGGGACGTCTTGCAATCCCGATCATTATGTATATACATTAATGGCATCTGGATTGGACCGCAACACCAAAGGGATGAGTTTCGAACCCGATGCGCACGAGCCCTCCTCAACAGACGCTGTACCGGAATGCCCGCCTGGTGACGCTTGCCCCAGACCTTAGTGGACAGGGATCAAGCGGAGAGGGCTTAAGCGGACTGGGCGTGATCGCCGACGGCGTCATCGCGGTCGCCGGCGCCGAACTGACCTTCGTGGGCAGACGGACCGATCTTCCTCGGGACTTGCAAGGCGCTGAGACGATCGATCTCGAAGGACGCCTGGTCACCCCCGCCCTGATCGACTGCCATACGCATCTCGTCTTCGGCGGCAATCGCGCCAAGGAATTCGAAATGCGGCTGAATGGCGCGACTTACGAAGACATATCCCGCGCCGGCGGCGGCATCGTCTCCTCGGTCACGGCAACGCGGGCGCAAGACGTCGAGGCGCTGGCGCAGGGCGCACTTGCTCGGCTCGATCACCTGCTGGCCGAAGGTGTTTCGACCGTCGAGATCAAGTCCGGCTACGGACTCGATATCCCGACCGAGCTGAACATGCTGCGGGCGGCGCGGCGGCTCGCCGCTTTGCGCGAGGTCAGGATCAAGACCTCCTATCTTGCCGCCCATGCGACACCGGCAGAGTACAAGGGCCGCAAGGAGGCCTATCTCGCCGAGGTCGTGCTGCCGGGTCTCGAACTCGCGCACTCGGAAGGTCTGGTCGACGCCGTGGACGGATTTTGCGAAGGCATCGCCTTTTCGCCTGACGAAATGGCCCGTGTCTTCCAGCTGGCCAGATCGCTTGGCCTCCCGGTCAAGCTGCATGCCGAACAGCTCTCCAATCTCGGCGGCGCAAAGCTTGCTGCGTCCTTCGGCGCGCTGTCGGCAGATCATCTCGAATATCTGGACCAGGATGGCGTGCTTTCCATGGCGCAGGCCGGCACGGTGGCGGTTCTTTTGCCCGGCGCCTTCTATACGCTGAACGAGACCCGCAAACCGCCAGTGGCGCTCCTGCGGCAGGCGGGCGTGCCTCTGGCAATCGCCACCGATTGCAATCCCGGTACATCGCCGCTGACCTCCCTGCTTCTTGCGATGAACATGGCGGCAACCCTTTTCGGCCTGACGATCGAGGAATGCATTGCCGGTACGACCCGGGAGGCCGCCCGCGCCCTTGGCCTGCATCGCCAGACCGGCACCCTCGAGCCCGGCAAATCGGCCGATCTTGCCGTCTGGGACGTCGAGTCACCGGCCGAACTTGTCTATCGGATCGGCTACAACCCGCTCCATGCCCGCATCTTCCAGGGACAGAGGATCGAAAGATGACCATCACGCTGACACCCGGATCCGTATCGCTGAAAGACCTGGAGCAGATCTACTGGAGCGGCGATGCAGTCCGCATCGAGCCGGCCTTTCACGCGGGCATTGAAAAGGCAGCCCGACGCATTGCCGAGATCGCCAGTGCCAATGCACCCGTCTATGGCGTGAATACCGGCTTCGGCAAGCTTGCCTCGATCAAGATCGATGCTGCGGATGTGGCCACTCTGCAGCGCAACCTCATTCTGTCGCATTGCTGCGGCGTCGGCCAGCCGCTTCCGGAAAACATCACGCGGCTGATCATGGCGCTCAAACTCATCTCCCTCGGCCGCGGCGCCTCGGGCGTGCGCCTGGAGATTGTGCTGCTCATCGAGCAGATGCTGGAAAAGGGCGTCATTCCCGTCATTCCGGAAAAAGGTTCCGTCGGCGCATCGGGCGATCTGGCTCCACTTGCCCATATGACGGCGACCATGATGGGCCATGGGGAAGCCTACTATGCCGGCGAGCGCATGGAGAGTGCCGCCGCCCTTGAGAAAGCTGGCCTGGCGCCGATCGCGCTGGCCGCAAAGGAGGGCCTGGCGCTGATCAACGGCACCCAGACCTCGACCGCACTGGCCCTTGCCGGATTGTTTCGCGCTCACCGGGCGGCCCAGGCGGCCTTGATCACCGGCGCCATGTCGACCGACGCGGCCATGGCATCGGTTGCGCCCTTTCATCCCGAAATCCATACGCTGCGCGGTCATCAGGGGCAGATCGATACTGCCGCCGCGCTGCGCGCCCTGCTGGCCGGCTCGGCGATCGTGATCAGCCATGTCGAAGGCGATGAGCGCGTTCAGGATCCCTATTGCATCCGCTGCCAGCCGCAGGTCGATGGCGCCTGCCTGGACCTGCTGCGCTCGGTCGGCCGGACGCTGGAAATCGAGGCCAATGCCGTCACCGACAATCCGCTCGTCCTGTCGGATGGGTCGGTCGTGTCGGGCGGAAATTTTCACGCCGAGCCGGTGGCCTTCGCAGCCGATCAGATCGCTTTGGCAATCTGTGAAATCGGCGCGATTTCACAGCGCCGCATCGCGCTTCTGGTCGATCCCGCGCTTTCCTACGGCCTGCCCGCTTTTCTCGCGAAGAAGCCGGGCCTGAATTCCGGGCTGATGATCGCGGAAGTCACCTCCGCTACGCTGATGTCGGAAAACAAGCAGATGTCGCATCCGGCCTCCGTGGATTCGACGCCGACATCGGCCAATCAGGAGGACCATGTTTCCATGGCTTGCCACGGCGCCCGTCGTCTCCTGGCAATGACCGAGAACCTCTTTGGCATCCTGGCGATCGAAGCACTGGCGGCTGCACAAGGGATCGAGTTCAGACCGGTTGAGACCAGCCGGGAGCTGCAAAAGGCCGTCGCCGCCATTCGCGCCGTGGTGCCCTCCCTGGAGGAAGACCGGTATATGGCGACGGACCTGCAGAATGCCATCGAACTCGTTGCGTCCGGCAGGCTGAACGCCTCCGTCTCCGCCGGTCTTCTGCCGTCCCTGGAGCGATGACATGATCCCTGTCGACGTAAGCCGCGGCACCTCGCCCGTCATTCTCGGCTTTCCTCATACCGGCACCGAAGTGCCGGCGGCGGTCTGGAGCCGGCTGAACGATAACGGGCGTCGCCTCGCCGACACCGACTGGCATATCGACAGGCTCTATAACGGGCTGCTGCCGAACGCGACCAGCGTGCGGGCGCGCTTCCACCGCTATGTCATCGATGCCAATCGCGATCCGGCCGGCATCAGTCTCTATCCCGGCCAGAACACCACCGGCCTTGTGCCGATCACCGATTTCGACGGCCAGGCGATCTGGTCAACCGGAAGGGAACCGGACGCGGCCGACATAGACGACCGCCTGAAGCGGTTCCACACGCCCTATCATGCCGCCCTCGCTTCAGAAATCGCGCGGGTAAAGTCGATCCATGGCATCGCTGTGCTCTACGACTGCCATTCGATCCGTTCCCGCATCCCCTTCCTCTTCGAGGGTGTTCTGCCCGATTTCAACATCGGCACCAATCTTGGAACGACCTGCGCATCCGAATTCGAAAGCGCCGCCGCCAGCGTCGCCGCCGAAGCCCACGGCTATTCCTGCGTGCTGAACGGCAGGTTCAAGGGCGGCTGGACGACGCGCCATTACGGGCAGCCGGAGGATCACGTTCATGCCATCCAGATGGAGCTTGCGCAGTCGAGCCATCTTTCCAGCGAGGCACCGCCCTTTGCCTATGACGAGAGCAAAGCGCAGCGGCTTCGCGTCCATCTGAAGACCATCCTCGAGCGCATCGAACAATGCGCGCTTTCTATGAGACGTTAGGGAGATCATGCATGGACAATCCTCGCCATAACAGCCGCGACATCAAAAGTCCGCGTGGGACGCAGCTTAACGCGCGAAGCTGGATGACCGAAGCGCCCTTGCGGATGCTGATGAACAATCTCGATCCGGATGTTGCCGAAAACCCGGCCGAGCTGGTGGTCTATGGCGGGATCGGCCGGGCGGCCCGCGACTGGGCGAGCTTCGACAGGATCGTCGAGACATTGAAGACGCTGAACGAGGACGAAACGCTACTGGTGCAGTCCGGCAAGCCGGTCGGCGTGTTCCGGACCCACAAGGACGCGCCGCGGGTGCTGATCGCCAATTCCAATCTCGTTCCGCATTGGGCGAATTGGGATCACTTCAACGAATTGGACAAGAAGGGACTGGCCATGTACGGCCAGATGACCGCCGGATCCTGGATCTATATCGGCTCCCAGGGCATTGTTCAGGGCACCTACGAGACCTTTGTCGAGGCCGGCCGCCAGCACTATGGTGGCGATCTGACAGGCAAATGGGTTCTCACCGGCGGTCTCGGCGGCATGGGCGGTGCGCAACCGCTGGCCGCCGTCATGGCGGGCGCCTGCTGCCTCGCCATCGAATGCAATCCGGATTCGATCGATTTCCGCCTGCGGACCCGCTATGTCGACGAGAAGGCCGCGACGCTGGACGAGGCCCTGGACATGATCACCCGCTGGACGAGAGCCGGCGAAGCCAAGTCCGTCGGCCTTCTCGGCAATTGTGCCGAGATCCTGCCGGAAATGGTCAGACGCGGCATCCGGCCGGACATGGTGACCGATCAGACATCGGCGCATGACCCGATCAATGGCTATCTGCCAAAGGGCTGGACCATGGCCGAATGGAGGGAAAAGCGCTCAAGCGAGCCGAAGACGGTCGAGAAGGCGGCGCGCGCCTCCATGCGCGACCATGTCGCGGCCATGGTCGATTTTCACAGGCAGGGCATTCCGACTTTCGATTACGGCAATAATATCCGCCAGGTCGCCAAGGATGAAGGTCTCGCGGATGCCTTCGCATTTCCCGGCTTCGTGCCTGCCTATATCCGCCCGCTCTTCTGCCGCGGCATTGGCCCCTTTCGCTGGGCCGCCCTGTCCGGCGATCCGCAGGACATCCTGAAGACGGACGCCAAGGTCAAGGAATTGCTGCCGGACAATACGCATCTGCACAATTGGCTGGACATGGCGCGCGAGCGCATCTCGTTTCAGGGCTTGCCGGCTCGCATCTGCTGGGTCGGGCTCGGAGACCGCCACAGGCTCGGCCTGGCCTTCAACGAGATGGTCCGCACGGGTGAGCTCAGCGCGCCGATCGTGATCGGCCGCGACCATCTGGATTCCGGCTCCGTCGCGTCTCCCAACCGGGAGACGGAGGCCATGCGGGACGGTTCGGATGCCGTGTCCGACTGGCCTTTGCTGAACGCACTGTTGAACACGGCCTCGGGCGCCACCTGGGTCTCGCTTCACCATGGTGGCGGCGTCGGAATGGGTTTCTCGCAGCATGCGGGAATGGTGATCTGCGCCGATGGCAGCGATGACGCAGCGCGCCGGCTGGAGCGCGTCCTCTGGAACGACCCGGCGACCGGCGTGATGCGCCACGCCGATGCCGGCTACGACATCGCCATGGAATGCGCGAGGGAAAAGGGCCTGCGCCTGCCAGGCATTCTCGGCGAATAAGATTTTCCTGTCCGCCAGGACCGTGCTGACCCGAGCGCCATCGCGTGCGGTCAGGTCAGCACGGCGCGCCGCTCCGCCATGACTGCGCGATAATTGGAAAACAGGATGATCCCGCCACCCAGGAAGACCCAGAGATCAATGGCTTCCGCATAGGCATAGTAACCGACGACAGCTGCCATGGGGACGCGCAGGAAATCGATCGGCATGACGACGGATGCGTCCAGGCGCTTGAGCGCCTGGGCCTGGCAGTAATGCGCCGCCAGCGCGCCGAGGCCGGCAATCAGCATCCAGGGAACGTCGGCAAGGGATACCGGCCGCCAATCCGTCAAGGATGCGAGGAAGCCGAGCGGCAGCTGAATGAGGATCATCCAGACGACGATCGCGACCGGCGACACCTCCCGCGTCAACTGTTTGACGAAGATGAGCGAGAGGCCGTAACCCGCCGCGGCGATCAGCACGAGGCCGGCAGCAGGGTCCACCATGCCTATTCCGGGGCGGACAATGAGCAGAACGCCGACAAAGCCTCCGATGGTGGCCAGGATTCGCGGCCTCGTCAGCCTTTCCTTCAAGAAGATGAAGGCGAAGAAGGCTACCCAGATGGGCATTGTGAATTCAAGCGCGAAAACGGAGGCGAGCGGCAGCATGACGACGCCGATCGTCCAGAGATACTGGGCGAAGAAATGGACCACATTGCGCAGGACATGCAGCCGAATGAGCTTGCGGGCCTGCAACTCGCGCAACAGGACAGGACCGAGCGTCAGGATGACGCCGAAACCGACAAGCGCCCTAAAGAACAGAACCTGCTGGATGGACAAGGTCTGCGCCAGTTCGCGCGACCCGACCGACATGCCGATGAAAGACACCATGCTGAGGGCCATCCAGCAGAGGCCTTTCAAAAACTCGGTCTGAGGCGCCTGCTGCGCGTGGATGGGATCGTCTTTCATGTCAGTCCTTCAGGGTCAAAACTTACGACCGCGCGCTGTGACGATCGGGCCACAGTGCGAGACTGGGTCCGGCCACAGATCGGCGAACGCTGAGATGGATTCGGTCAGGCTTGCATTGTCATGCTTTGCGCGCATTGCAAAGCCCAAAGAGCCGCATTGACGGCATGCGGCGCACAGAAGCCGAACACTCATTCGACCGTCAGGCGAGCGGCTGCGGGAACATGCTCTTGCTTTCCACCCTCCAGGCCGGCCGCAATGGCGAAACGGCGGGATTTTTGCGAAGGTGATGCAGCGCCGCATCTTGCAATGATCGACGAGCGGCTTAAAAGAGGAGATCTATCCTCATCTTTTAACGCGAGACCCGGATTTGGGTTGGGACCTGCAAAAACTGTTCAGAAGCCACTCGGAGGAACTCATGCGGTTCATCCGACGGGTCGGCGTTCCGGAGGATGATGCCCCCGATCTGATGCAGGATGCCTTCATGCGCCTTGCAACCGTTCGCGAAGCACAGGCCTCGATTGCCAACCCACGCGCGTATCTGTTCAAGATCTCCCGCAATCTTGCGACGGACCACGCCAGGGCGCGCACGCTCCGGCAGCGTTTCGTTCAGGTTGAAGCCCCAACCGATGTGCCTGCGCCGATGCCGACGCCCGAGGCCACTCTGGATCATCGCCGCATGGTTCAGAAGCTCGAGAAGGCGCTGGCCACCTTGTCGAAGCGGCAGCGGGAAGTTTTCCTGCTGCACAAGTTCGAGGACCTCTCCCATGCACAGATTGCCGCGCGTCTCGGCATATCGAAAAGCATGGTCGAGAAGCACATGATGAAGGCGCTACTGAGCCTCAGGACTGAGTTGGGCGACATTCTCGACTAGAGATCCTTCCCGAAATTTGGGCGGAGCCGGGTGTGGTTTTGGCCTTGTCATCCGTCTAAGATGCAAGGCAAACGGCAAATCGACGGAATGAGCGGAACTCGGATGACGGGCCCAGATGGCGGCGGAAGCACGGACCGGCAGGCGGAAGCGGCAGCCTGGTTCACACGCATGAATTCCGGCGAGGTCACACCGGCTGAAATCGATGAATTCCGCACCTGGTATGCGCGGTGTCGCGATAATGCAGCGGAATATCATCGCCTGGAACGGTTGTGGATGCAATTTGATCGTCTCCCGATCGCGTCGCGTGAGCACAAGACGCGCGCTCCGCAAAGGCTTTCCCGCCGAACTCTGCTGATTGGCGGCGGCGTCACCGCATCGGCTCTTGCTGCTGGCTGGCTCGGAAACATCCAGGATTATATCGTCAGCGACGAATTCACGGCGATCGCCGAGATCCGCGAGACGCGCCTGCCGGACGGCACCGGCGTAACACTGGATGCCGACTCGGCACTGGCCATCGATTTCTCCGACGACCGGAGAAGGTTGCGCCTTCAGCGTGGCCGCGCCTTCTTCGATGTCGCCGCCGATGGCCGCAGGCCGTTCGCGGTCGAGGCAAAGGGCGGACAGATCGAAGCCTTGGGAACGCAGTTCGTCGTCAGCATCTTTGGCGACGAAGTGAGCACGAGCGTTCAGGAAAGTGCGGTCTCCGTCACCGCGCCGAGCGGCGAGCATATCCGTCTCAGCGC
This sequence comes from Rhizobium sp. SSA_523, assembly GCF_030435705.1. Taxonomy (NCBI): domain Bacteria; kingdom Pseudomonadati; phylum Pseudomonadota; class Alphaproteobacteria; order Hyphomicrobiales; family Rhizobiaceae; genus Affinirhizobium; species Affinirhizobium gouqiense. The sequence goes on along the minus strand of NZ_CP129381.1, from coordinate 461,140 downwards.
CGGAGAGACCGTGTCATACCGCGCCGCCGGCCTGGGCGCGGTGGGTGTTGCCGATGCGGAGATCGACACGGCCTGGCGCCACGGGCGCCTGATCTTCAACGACAAGCCACTGAACAGCGTCGTCAGCGACGTGAACCGCTATCGCCACGGCCGGCTGCAGATCGTCGGTACGAGTCTGGAGCGGCTGCGTGTCAGCGGCGTCTTCGACGTCAAGAACCCGGACGGTATTCTGGACGCCATCGTCAGCACGCTGCCGGTCCGCGCGATCGAGGTCACGCCTCTGCTTGTCCTCCTGTTGCCGCGCGCAATCGTCTGAAAAAAAGGTCGCAAAGGGGGTGAGGCGATTGCCCCTTCGCCCGTCTTAGCACCCGAACGGCGATGAAAGCCGGCGGGGCAGACAGGACAGGACGATGATCATGACGGGGTTGGCGGGCGCGAAGAACGGGCGGACGATGAGGTTTTCAGGGCGCGCGGCCCTGCTTCTGGCAAGCGTAAGCCTGCTGCCGGCAGCGGCGTCGGCGCAATCTTCCGCGGCAACCGGGCCGAGGCTCCAGCAGGCATCCCTCTCCTATTCGATTGCCCCTGGCTCGCTCGGTTCCGCCCTGGCATCCTTCGGCAGCCGCAGCAATCTTCAGCTCCTTTATCCGGCTGACATCACGCGCAGCAAGCGGACCGCCGGCGTTTCAGGAACCATGAGCCCGGAAGAGGCTCTTGGGCGGCTGCTTTCCGGCACCGGCCTGACCTATCGTTTCACGACGGCAACGACGGTGACGATCTCCGGTCCGGCGGAGCAGGCGACGGTGAACGGCGGACAGGCGGGCGACTCGCTGACGCTGGCCCCTGTCTATGTCAGTGGCGACCAGACCGGGACCGGACCAGTGGAAGGCTATGTGGCGCGGGTAACCGCTGCGGGCACCAAGACCGATACGCCGATCATCGAGACCCCGCAGGCGGTGACTGTCGTCACGTCGGACCAGATCCGCAATCAGGGCGCGACGTCGATCTCCGATTCCCTGGCCTATACGCCCAGTATCGCCATGCAATCGGGCGCCTTCAGCCGATCCGTCGACGATCTGACCATCCGCGGGTTCAATGTCGCCAACGGCAATCTCGGAAGCCTGCGGGACGGCATGAAATACCAGTCCAACGTCTATGATGGCGGCCAGGAGCCCTACGGACTGGAGCGGATCGACGTCCTGCGCGGCGCGGCATCCATGCTTTACGGTCAGCTTTCGCCGGGCGGCGTGGTCAATGCCATCTCCAAGCGCCCGACGACGAACCCGCTGCGCGAGGTCAATCTCGAGTTCGGCACCTATGGCCGCAAGCAGTTATCGGCGGATTTTGGCGGGCCTTTGGATGACGAAGGCATTTTCAGCTATCGGTTGACGGGTCTTGTTCGCGATGCCGACAACTGGGTCGACAATACGCCGGACGACAAGGTCTATATCGCCCCGGCGTTGACGATCGCACCGGATGCTGCGACATCGCTGACGCTTCTCTCCAGCTATCAGCACTTCAATGCCGGCTTCTCCACCCCGCTGCAGTTGGACGATGTCCGAACGGGACGCATCCCCCGCGACATGTTTCTCGGCATAGACGGCTTCGACAGGTACAAGGGCGACAGCTACACGATCGGCTACGACTTCGAGCATCAGTTCGACAACGGCCTGACGCTTCGCAACAAGGCGCGCTATTTCTACTCGGACGTCAGCTGGGACTACATGATGGGCAATGTATCCACGCTGGCCAATTCCGGCGGCCGGCTTGCCCGCCTTGCAAGCGTGCGCGAGGAGGTATCCTACGGCGTCACGCAGGACACTTCGCTCGAATATACGTTCGATGCCCTTGGCGCAGAGCATACCGTGCTGGGCGGCTTCGATTATTACCGCCGCAGCTATGACAGCCATCGCTATCGCGGCGCAGGGGTGAGCCTTCTCGATCTGAGAACCGGCGCGACCCTTTCCAACCCTGCGATCAACTATGCCGTCGATCGCGGTTCGGACACGGTGGCGAACAGCTACGGCCTTTACCTCCAGGACCAGATCAAGTTCGACGATCATTGGGTCCTGCTTTTGGGCGGCAGGCAGGACTGGACGGACAGCACCGTCAGATCCTACCAGAACGGCCGCGTGACGGACCAGTCGGACAATGCGCTGACGGGCCGCGCGGGACTGGTCTACCTGTTCGACAACGGGCTTGCCCCATATGTCAGCATCGCCCAGTCGTTCCAGCCGCAGGCCGGTTCGGTGACCGTAACCGGCAATCCTTTGCAGCCGAACGAGGCGGTTCAGTACGAGGCAGGCCTGCGTTATCAGCCGGAAGGCAGCAATCTCCTGCTGAGCGCCGCGGTCTACGATCTGACGCAAACGAACCTCACGACGACCGATGCACTCGGCAATGTGTCGCAGTTCGGAGAGGTGCGGTCGCGCGGCGTCGAACTGGAAGCCCGGGCCGAATTCGACAATCTCGGCCTGATCGCTGCCTATTCCTATACCGATGCCCGGATTACCGAGAGCGCCCTGGCCAGCGAAATCGGGCAGCAGATTCCGCTCGTTCCCAGGAATGCGGTCTCTCTGTGGGCCGACTACAAGCTGGACGATCTGGGACTGGAGGGCGTCAAGCTGGGCGCCGGCATGCGCTATACCGGATCGACCAATATCTTCAATGGCAAGACGGACGCGCCTTCCTATCTGCTTGTCGACGCCATGGCGAGCATCGATCTCGGCAAGCTGACCCAGGACCTGGAAGGCGCTGAGTTCAAGGTTAACGCCCGCAACCTGTTCGACAAGAAATTCTATACCTGCACCTATTCGGACGGATGCCGCTATGGCGAACCGCTGACAGTGACCGCCACGCTCAGCTACAAATGGTAGTTCCGGCTTCGACGCGTCGACGATTTCTCTGCGGCGGCATGGCACTCAGCCTCGCCGTCGCAGCGCCGCTGCAGGCGGCGCAGGTCCGGCCGCCCCGACGGATCGTTTCGATGGATTTGCTGATCACGGAATTGCTCCTGACGCTCGGCGTCCAGCCATTGGCCATTGCCAATGTGCCGCTGTACAACCGGCTGGTTTCGGAGCCCTCGCTTTCGCCGGAGACCGTGGATCTCGGACCTTTGCAGGAGCCGAACCTAGAATTTCTCCAATTGCTGCGTCCCGATCTGATCGTCATGGCCGATTGGCAGGCAAGCGGACTGGAAAATCTCAAACGTCTTGCAAGCATTCAGACCATTTCGACCTTTGCCGGCACGGTGCCGGCGGTCGAGCACATGCAGGCGCAGCTGCGCATCCTCGCGAAGCTGGCCGGCCGCGTGGAAGCCGCTGAAGCCACCATTGCCCATTGCAACGCCGAACTGGCGGCGGCATCCGAGAGCTTCTCCCGGCGCAGCACTCCACCGCTTTACCTTTGCCGGTTCAATCAGAATGCCCGGCAGGTGGCGATTTTCGGTGGAAACGGGCTCGTCGGGGATGTCATGGCCCGTCTGGGGCTGCGCAATGCCTGGACGGGCCGGGTCAACGCCTCCGGTGTCGCGTCGATCGGCATCGAGCAACTGGCCGGAAATCCCGATGCCCGGATCGTCCATTTCGATCGCGGCCGGGAGACGGAGATTGCAATGGCCCGCCTTGCCGACAGCCCGCTCTGGCGTGCCTTGCCTGCGGTGCGCCATGGCAGGGTCAACCGGATGCCGGTGATCTATCCGAGCGGCGGCGTCGTGAGCGCCACACGTCTGGCGCAGCAGCTCGTTGCCTCCCTGGCTGGAGCAGGATGATCATGGCTGTCACCTCACCTGCGCCGCCGACCCGCTTTCCCATCACCGCGCTTCCGGTCGTGACCGTGCTTGCGGTCATGGCCGCACTTGCCCTCCTGCTGGCAAATGCCGGCGGCCTTGCGCCTTTGCAGAGGGCTGTGACGCAGGCGGCAGGGGATGATCTGCAGGCCATCCTCATCACTTACAGTCTCATGCCGCGATTTGCCATCAGCGTGATCGCCGGGCTTTCCCTCGGCGTGAGCGGCGTCCTCTTCCAGCAGATCCTGCGCAACCCTTTGGCCGAACCTGGCACGCTTGCCGTATTTTCCGGCGCCAAGGCCCTGCTCTTCTCAGCCGTGCTGTGGATGCCATCGGTCCTGGCCTTTGGTCAGCAACCCATCATCTGGCTGGGCGGACTGGCGGCCCTCGCGACTGTTTTCCTTCTCGCATACCGCTCGCAGTTTCAGCCCGTGCGCGTCATTCTGATCGGCTTGATGCTGTCTTTGAGCCTGGAAGCCTATAGCGGCGCCGCCTTTCTCGTCCACTTCGAGGAACTGAGCGACCTTCTGTCCTGGCAGACCGGCTCCCTCGTCCAGATCGGCTGGGACAATGTGACAGTGCTCCTGCCGATCCTCGTTGGCACGGGCTCTGTCGCCTGGCTGCTGCACCGGCCACTGGCCGTTCTGGATCTGGGAGACGACAGCGCCAGAAGCGCCGGCACACCGGTATTCGCCCTCAGGCTGACCGGCCTGCTGGTTGCAGCAGGCTTGAGCGCCGCAATTGCCGCGACGGTGGGGCCGATCGGTTTCGTTGGCCTGATAGGCCCGGCGATCGCGCGCGGCCTGGGTGCCAGGGGCTATCGCCGGAAGCTCGTCTACGGCGCCCTTATCTCTGCGGCGCTTTTGACGGTGGTCGATCAGGGCATTCTGCGGCTGACCGGCGGGCTCGACATTCCGGCCGGCGCCATGACCGCGCTTCTGGGCGCGCCGATCCTGATATGGCTCCTTCGCCGGGCCGGACGGCACGGCAGTCCGGAACGACCGCAGCATCTTCCGGTCCTGTCGAAAACACACGATGCCGCGGGCCCGGGCTCGCTCATCGTTGCTGTTTCCCTGCTCGGCCTCGCCTGCGCAATCGCCCTGACGCTCGGGAAATTGCCGGATGGCTGGCATTTCCAATCCGTCAGCGATATCGGCGCCGTCCTGCCCTGGCGGCTGCCGCGAATGGTCGCCGCCGGCGCCGGCGGCGCAATGCTCGCCATTGCCGGATGCCTGATCCAGCGGCTGACCGGCAACCCGGTTGCGAGCCCTGAAATCCTCGGCCTCTCCTCCGGCGGCGCCCTGGTGCTCATGATCACCATTTTCTTCCTGCCGGGCCTTGGCCGGACAGGTATGATGCTGCTCTCCGGTGCGGGGGCACTTCTGGTTCTGGCGCTTCTCCTCTGGTCCGGCCGACGGTCAGGCTTTGCATCGGAACGGATGTTGCTGGCTGGCATTGCGCTTGCGGCCCTCACCGGCGCCCTCACCTCTCTGCTCGCGCTGTTCGGCGACATGCGCGTCCAGCGGCTTCTCGGCTGGATGGCCGGATCGACCTATTCCGTGACCGAACGCGATGCCTGGCTCGCCCTCCTGCTCGCGGCGATTTCCCTGGCTCTCGTGCCCTTTCTTGCCCGCTGGCTTGCCATCCTGCCGATGGGTGCGGAAGCAACGCGCTCGCTCGGCATCGGCGTCGCCAGAAGCCGGCTGATCCTTATGCTCCTCATCGGCGCGATGACCGGTGCCGCAACGCTCCTGGTCGGCCCGCTGAGCTTTGCCGGCCTGGTCGCGCCGCATCTCGCCCGGAGCGCCGGGCTGAACCGGCCGATGCAGCAGGTCTATGGTGCGGCAATCATCGGCGCCACCTGCATGATCCTCGCAGACTGGCTGGGCCGGACTATCGCCTTTCCCTGGCAGATCCCGGCCGGTACCGTGGCAACACTGCTGGGCAGTCTCTATTTCCTGCTGCGAGGACTAAGGCATGATCGAAGAGTTTAGGCAGCTGTTTGCCGAACCACTCGTGGAGACGGGAGACCGGCTCTGTCTGTTCGACGGCAGGCCGGCAGTCATTGCCGGGCCCGTGCTCGCTGAACCGGATTACCTGCACCAGGTGCTGGCCCGCTTCGCCGGCAATTACGCGGAACCTGAACAGCGGGCCGTGGCATCGCAATGGTCCAAGCAGTATTTTTCCCACCTTCTGATGCCGGTCCTCGCAATCAACCTTGTCCTCAGCCGGGCATTGCCGGTTCGGCTGGAGGCTATGGGGGTCACGCTTGCCGCCGATGGTCGTCCGCAGCAGTTCTTTCTCGAGCATGCAGGCACGCCGGTGCCGGTATCCGAGCATTTCAGCGACCGGTTCGACGAGATCTTCGATGGGCATGTCCTGCCGCTGGTCGCCAGCCTGTCCAAAGTCAGCGGACTGCCCCAGAAGGTCCTGTGGGCCAATGTCGGCAACATTACCGAAAACGTGATCGGCTTCTGCGCCGGGATGATCGGCGAGACGCAGAGCATTTCCCACGGTCGCGACATGCTGGCCAGCCGGCTCTGGCCGGACGGACGGCGCAATATGCTTTACGAGCCGGTTCGCTACACGGTCAAGGATGGCAGATCGGTTCGCAAGCGGAAGGTCTGCTGCCTGCGCTATCTCATCCCCTCACTCAAGCTCTGCGGCACCTGTCCATTGGACGAGGTGCCGGCGAAAGAGGCGGACCGCCCCCTCTCTCGGATAGGTCCTTAGTTCGCAGTGCGGCGATTGGCTTTTGCAATGTGCGGTCTTGCCTGCTCCTGCGCGTCCGGACAGCGCATCTGGCTTCCGGCGTTGACGGAGAGCGGAAAGTGCAGCAAGCAGCAGTGCGCGGGACGATCCGGCGCGCCCGCCGGTCTGTCGCCCGACCAGCCTTCGGACAGCCATGACATATCCGGCGATCCCGGCTGAAGGAGATCAATCTGCGTGAGACCACAAAGGCGGCCCTGGCGAGCACTGGTGCGACGCGCGACGCTGATTGCGCCGGGTCTGCATCACCCGGACGTCGGCCTCGACGAGGGACCGCAACAACACCATTGCCGGCATCGCGCGCGCGATCGCCAAGGAAACCAGCGAGTAGACGATGAAACGAACCTATAGCAGCCTTCCGGTTCTCGCCGCCTTCACCGCGGCGTTCTGGTCGTATCCGCCCACCGCCTCGGCCACGCCGTCCGACTGGCAGGTCAAGAAGTGTCAGATCTACCGGTCAGCATGGAATGATCTGCCATCGGTTATGGATACGACGCGCTTCACCCCAAGCTTCAAGGCCCTGAACGAGACGTTCATGGCGGCGGGATGTCTCGACCACACCGCCATATGTCCGCAGAACCCGGCCGAGATCCAGGCGGCGAACATCCTGACGATCGCCGCGATGAATGGCGGAACGGCCAGCACTTTCCTGCCGTTCCGCTGTTGAGCCCCAGTCTGTCGCGGTGGCGGACAGGACTTTGCGCTTAGCGCCGGCACTCGCGCCGGTCGGGATCGCGCCGGCAGCGGTCAAAGCGGGCGCGGTCGGCCATCTCCTGTGCATTCCTGGCGATCTCCTGCGTCATGCGCGTCCGCTCGAGCGATTCCATTTGCGCAGCATCCCGCCGACCCTGTTGTTGCAGCATGCAGGCCGTATAGGCGCGCGACCCGTAAGGCGCTCCGAAGCTCTCGCAGGTGCTGGCGCCCTGGTAACGGCGCTCTTCGTCGGACACACATCCGGCGAGCGTCGCTCCGAGAAGAGTGAGGGATGCGACCATGAGCGCCATGCGGCGATAATGGATATGAGGGCGTTTCTGCATTCTGTTCTCCTATAGGGATGGGATACCGGCAAACCATGCCGGTACGGGCCAAGCCAAGGGCGCCCTTTTGAAGCGCGCCCATTGCCCGGAGAGGCAAAGAGCAGCCAAAAAGATTGCAGCAACATTGTCGGGACGAAACGCTCCTGGCTTTGCTCGCGCAGCACTTTGCCAGTTCGGTCTCAGTTCATTGCCTTGAAAACCAGCTGAACCAGGGCACCACCTCCGCGTGTCTGGGCGATTGCAAGGCGACCGCCGTGATGCTCGACAACCTGTTTGACGAGGTTCAGGCCCAGGCCGGCGCCGGATGAGCGCGGCCGCAGCCGGTAAAAGGGTTCGAGAACCCGCTCCCGCTCCTCGACCGGGATGCCTTCGCCATTGTCTTCGACTTCCACACACGCACCCTTCACCCGCACGATCACCGCTTGCCCGCCGTGCTCGGCGGCGTTCTGGATGAGATTGGTCAAGGCCCGTTCGATCGATCCGCTGTTACCCATGATCAGACCGGGCGTTTCGATGATCACCTCGATCGTCTTGTTTGCAGCAATCAGAACCGGGGCGATATCGGCCGCCACGCCGCGCGCCAGGCGCGCAAGGTCGATTCGCTCGGTGGGTGCGCCATTGTCGAGCCGATGAAGATCGAGCAATTGTTCGGCAAGCGTTGCAAGCCGCGAGACGTCGGGCAGGAGACCCTGCAGGGCGCCCTCCTCCGCGGCCTCTATCTTCATTCTGAGAATGGCGATCGGTGTGCGCAATTCGTGAGCGGCAGACGCAATGAACCGATGCTGACGCTCATGGCCCTCGTCGAGCCGCTCGAGCGCATCATTGACCGCCCGGACAAGCGGACCGATCTCGCGAGGCACCTTGTCCTCCGAAAGCCGCACGCCTCGACGCTCCGCATCGATCCGCTGCGCCTCCTCCGCCGTCTTCATGACGCCGGCGAGGGCGCGCTTCACGATGATCGGCGTCGCGATGACGGAGAGCAGCGCGAGGGTAAGAAAAATGGTGGCGGCCACCACATTGGATGCCATCATGATGAGAGCCGTGAAGGGTTTGACCGTGCCATGGGCGATAATTTTCATCGACCCCGCTGGCCCCGTCTCCTGCCGCACGATGGCGGACAGGGTAAAGGGCGCGAATTCACCCCGCATGTCCGCAGAGGACAATTTGTCGAGATGGGGAAGGAGCGGCGCAAATTCCGGCGGGACCTGGCCGAAGGAGACGACCGTGCCATCGTCGAGCTTGGCGGCAAACCAAAGATCCGGGGCCTCGCTGCGAAGCCGCGCGAGTTCCGGCGTGACCGTCACGACGGCTGTTCCTGTCCTGTCGCGGAGGATCGACTGCGCGGCGACGTCCACGATCGCCTCCTCGACATACATGCCGTCCAGCCCCGAATTCAGGAAAAAGACGATGAAACCGATGGCTGCCGCGGCCACCGCCAGGAACTGAAGGATCAGCTGCCGGATGACCAGACGCGCCTTCAAGGACGGGTGACGGCGCCTCAATGTCCGACTTTGGGCAGATCGCCCACTCCGCCTGGAGCAGGCGCGTGGACAGCCTGCCCGAAGTATCCAACCGCACGCGTCGAGCCGCTCTTCCAATCCTTCACGGGTTTCCTGCGCTCTTGCAGGCCCCGCAAGCCTTTTGCTGCGCGGGCCTCAGCGTCGATCGGTCCTGACGTCATGTCACCTCTGGCATGTTGGCGCAGCCGATGCTTTCGTGTCGCGCCGGCCAAATCGGCCTTCAAGCTCATGGCATGTTTTCTGCAACTGCGGCAAGCGAGCCGGTGCCATTCTTGCGGCCTGGGCAAAAGCTCGTGTAAGAGGCGTTTGAACCGGAGAGGCTTTGGACGTCTGAGCCTTCCCTCCTGCCCCTGCCCTGCTCCGGCGCCCGGATTGGTCATGAAGCTCTTTCGCCAAATCGATCACAAAAGAATGCCTTGGAAGAATGGCGGTGGAGAGACGGTGGAAATTGCCGTTTTCCCGGAAGACGCCGGCCTTTCCGATTTCGACTGGCGCGTCAGCATGGCGACGGTCGCAAGCGACGGCCCGTTTTCCGTCTTTGCCGGCATAGACCGGACCCTGTCGATCCTGAGCGGAGCGGAGATGCAGCTGGAGATCGGCGGGCGGGAGCTGCACGTTCTGACAACGCAGAGCGAGCCGCTCGCCTTTCCGGCAGACACGCCCGTTGCGGCGAAACTGGCGAACGGCCCGATCACGGACTTGAATGTCATGACGCGGCGGGGTCGATACAGCCACGGCGTCCGGCGGATCGATGTCTGCGGGAGCTTGGACCTGGTGCCGCAATCGTCCGTCACCATTCTCCTGGTCGCCGCCGAGACGCTCTCCCTTGTCTCTGACGGGCAGACTATCGCCCTGATGGCAATGGATGCGGCCAGCCTGCCCGCCGGATATCCGATCAGCCTGAGCGGCAAGGGAATGTGCTATGTGATTTCGATCGACCCGGTCGATCGGACGACGCAGGCCTGATCCCCGCCAGCCAGACGTGTCAGCCGGTCCTGTCAGCCGGTCCTGTCAGCCCTGGCGCTTCAGCGAGCCGGGGGCGATGCCGAACTGCTTGCGGAAGGCAGAGGCGAAATGGCTGGTATTGGTATAACCGAATTCCGTGGCGATCGACGCGACGGAGCCATCCGCATCCAGAAGGCGACGGCGGGCCGCCTGCATGCGTTCTTTCTGGAAGAGGTTGTAGGGGCTGTCGCCATAAAGCGCGCGGAAGCCGCGCGTCAGGCTGGGCAGGCTCAGCCCGGCATCGCGGGCCAGATCCGCAAGCGCCGGGGCGAGACTGAGATCGGAAAGCAGCCGGTCGCGCGCCTTGTGCAGGCGCTGGCGCTGCGCCTCTGAAACTTTGCCCTCGCCGGCCTCCGTCCGCGCTTCCAGAAACAGGCCGATGATGAGCATGCTCTGAGCCTGAAACCACAATGAATGCCTCGCCTGCCGGTCGCCCTTTGCGACGAGCTGCAGCGCCTCGCCGAGAAGATGCGCCGTCGCCATGAGTTCGCCGCCCCGGTGGCCTCCCTGGAAGCCTCCCGATCGCAGCATTTCGCTCAGGTCCGGATCGACATCGCGGCACCAGGTCTCGAACAGATCCCGCCGGATCATGATCGACAGGTTTTCCACCAGCCCGCTCTGACGATAGATCCCGCGCCGGCCCGGGCCGTATTGGATGGTGCCGGCATTCTCGCCGATCACGTGCTCGCCGGCGCCATTGCCCTGGAAAATGCAGGCCGCTGCGCCGTCCATGCGGCAGTTGAAGCTGAAGAAAATGCGATCCGCATCATCCAGCAGCGCCATGTCGACCGTCTCGGCGAACCATCCCTTCCAATACAGCAATTCGAGGCCATCCTGCACGGGAAGGAAAGCGCTTTCATATCGATGCGGTCCGGCCTGGCCCGCGCGGTCCTGCGAGAGAAAGCTTGAGATCAGCCGATGGCTCTCCCGCTCCGGGGGAAATCCTGATGCTGAGGTGGTTCCGACAGAAGGTCTTCGGGATGCTGATGGCATGACAATCATGAGTTTGATTGGAAGCGGTTGATCTTTGACTCTATCGGGGCGGAAAAGCAAACAGAATAGTTGATAGATGAACTCATGTATTTCGAGACTGGAAAGCAAGTTCATGCATACTGCCTTCTTCCGCCACCTCCACAATGCGACAAGTCTGTCCTGCGCGCTCTTTACCCTCGTCCTTCTGCTGCCGGCAGTGGGCCAGGCGCAGGATGGGAAGGCTCGCAGGCCGGGCGCGAATGACGACACAGTTTTGGAAAGGGTGACGGTCTCGGCCACTGGCAGTGGCTCGGCCGGCCATACGCCCTTCAGCGCGAAGACGATGGAAGAACGACGGCTGAAGACGGTCGAGGACGTTCTGAACGCGACGCCCGGCATCGCCATCAATTCCTGGGGCGGCAACCATTTGTCGACCACCTATGTGCGGGGTGTCGGCGGCATGTATCCGATGAACATGGACGACAGCCTCCTGTCGTTTTCCGTCAATGGCAGCTCCATGAATGCTCGCTATCTCAGGCTTGGCACGCTGGATCTCGACAGTATAGACGTGTTGAAGGGGCCGCAGGGCACTCAGTCCTCCGCCTCAGCCAGCGCTGGCCTCGTCAGCATGACGCCGCGACTGCCATCGCAGGAATTCGACGGCTATATCGGCAGCGAATTGGGCACCGGGCGGCAGCACACGGTGGAGGGCGCGATTGGCGGCGGCCTGACGGAAGACCTCAGCGGGCGCTTCGCCATGCGCTATTCCGGCGAGAACCACTGGATCGACAGGCTGGCGGATGGAGAGCCCATCAGCAAGCCCAGCGATTTCGCCGTTCGCGGCAGCCTCTTATGGGATATTGACGACGCGACCTCGGCGCTTCTCACGCTGGAGCGGCAGGATTCGCGGGCCTGGCCTACGCTTCTGGTTCTGCGTCCCTATCCGGATCAGCCGGTGCTCGACCTTCCCGCCGGCTTCTACAATGATGTGCGCCAAACGATCGATCGGGCGGCATTGAAGCTCTCGCATGATTTTCCAACCAGCCGCATCACATCGACCTCGTCCTTCTACCATGCCAAATCCAACGAGGCGCTGGTCTACGACAAGGCACTGATGGCGGCTCTCTACCACTCGCCATCACTCTACTGGCGGCAGGAAAAGCCCGATGAACATGTGTTCGACCAGGATCTGCGCTGGTCGTCCCTGGAGGGCGAGCGTCTCGAATGGGCGCTCGGGCTGTTTGCCGAACATGCCGACCGCTCCTATGACAGCTGCAGCTTCGGGCGCTATTGCACCGCCTTTCGCGACTTCGACACAGATCGCTACGGACTTTACGGCAATACGGTGCTGCCGCTGACCGATCGGCTGAAACTCGACGCCGGTCTGCGCTATGAGCGAAGCCGCACCCGGTTTGATGCCACCTATCATGGCTCAGCCGGGATCAGCACCGATTCGCGGGAGCTCACGGAAGATGCGCTGACAGGCAAGCTCGGCCTGACCTATGCTCTGACGCCAGACCTGGAAATCCATGCCCGTGTGGCGCGCGGCTTCAAGCCCGGCGGCTTCAATGTCTATTCGACGCAGATCGCCGAAGGCAGCCCGTTCCGCGGCGCGACCACCGATTCCGTCGAAGCCGGTTTCGACGCCGAATTCGCCGCAGGCCTGTTTTCCCTCAGCGGCGCGGCCTATCTCAACCGCGTCGAGGACAATCACCTGCTCTCCTACGACTCCAAGACTTTCCTCGTGAGCGCGCTGAACGCGGATACGCGCGCCAAGGGTGTTGACCTCAGCGCGGGCTGGCATCCGGGCAATGGCTTCGACCTCACGGCCGGGCTCAGCTATGTGGATGCCGATATCCGTTCCAGTATCTTTGGCATCGGTGACGGCGACGTGCTGACCGGCAACAAGGTGCCCGACGCCGCATCCTGGAGCGCGACGGCGAGCCTGTCCTACACGCGGGACCTGGAGCCCATGCTGGGCATGACGGAGCCGCAGCTGATCACCCGGATCGATTATCGCTATGTGGGCAAGCGGCCGGCCGATCCACAGAATCATTTCGATCTCGATGGTTACCACAAGCTCGATGCCCGCATTGCCCTCGCGGAAGGCAAGACCGAGTTCTACCTGCGCGGCGAGAACCTGCTGGACGAGAAATACGACCTCTATGCCTATGATGCGCCGGCCTCCGGCGTCCGCTACGGCGCCATGGTCCGCGGCCGTGCGGTCATGGCTGGCGTGACACGGAAGTTTTAGACCATGGCTTTCGCGTCCGCCCTGGCAGGCCGGGATGGTCCGCAGGATCTCCGTAGCGGTGACTGGCTGTTGATCGGCAGTCTCTACATTACGCAGTTTCTCGGCCTCGGCTTTTTCGTCACCGCTCTGGCTGCAATTCTGCGCCAGGCCGGTGCGCCGCTGTCGCAAGTCGGCATGATCTACATGCTGGGACTCGTCTGGCCCCTGAAGCCTCTCTGGGCTCCGCTCATCGATCGGTTTGGCTTCGGGCGGTTCGGTCATTATCGCGGCTGGCTCATTCTCTTGCAGACGCTGATGGTTCTGGCGCTTTTGATCCTGTCCTTTTTCAGCGTGATCGAGCATTTTTCCATCGTCTACGCGCTCTGCCTTTTCGTCTCGCTTGCCTCGGCCACACAGGATATAGCGGTCGATGCGCTTGCCTGCCGCCTTGTCCCGCCCGCTCGTCGTGGCTTTGCCAACGGCATACAGGTGGCCGGCGGGCTGATCGGCAATCTGTTGGGCGGCGGCGCGACGCTCGTCGCCTACCCCTTCCTGGGCTGGCGCGGCTGCATGGTCATTCTGGCCGCCTCGACCTGCCTGCCGCTCCTCCAGCTCTTGCGGTTCCGCGAGCCGCCATCCGGCCTGCAAAAGGCCTCGATGCCGGATGTCTACAAACGGGCCTGGAGCTTCTGGCGCAGCCTGCCTTCTCCTTTGTGGATTGCGCTTCTGATCGTCTTTCCCATCGGCAACGGTCTCGCCTATGGCATCCTGACGCCGATGCTGACGGATGGCGGCTGGCCGCTGGAACAGACGGGTTTCGTCGTCAATGGTCTCGGTTCGCTGTGCGGCCTGGTCTGCGCGCTTGCGACCGGGTGGCTCGTCGGCCGGTTCGGGCGGCGCCGGATGCTCGTCTCGGCCGCCTTCCTGCAAGTGCTCGGCGTTGCGGCAATGGCGCTTCCGGCCTTCGGCGGGACAAGCCTCGTGTCGGGCACCGTGGCCGCCCTGTTGTTCTTCTGCAGCTACAATCCGGCCAGCACCGTGCTCGCCACGCTGATGATGGACCATTGCTCACCCCGCAGTCCGGGGACGGATTACACGCTGCAGAACTCCGCCAGCCAGATCGTCTCGATCTCCATGATGATGGCGGCAACGGCTCTGGCGATCCCGATCGGCTATGGCGGCGTTGTCATCCTGGCTTCCATCCTGGCGCTTCTGGCCGCGCTCCTGTCGCTTGCCTACCGAACCGATTCCTCCAGGCATGGCACGGCGCAAGGCCTGCCGCAGCAGGTCGCATAATGGCTGAAATCACGGACAAGCGCATCTGGCCTCTGGTCGCCCCGGTTCGGCGGCCGCTCCTGATCGCCATCCTGCTATCGGCTCTCGGCAGCGCGCTCGGTCTTGCGGCCTTCGGCCTCCTCGGATTTGCGGTGACGCTCACCGCGACCGGGAGCTTGAGCGACATGCCGTGGCTGCCGTTCGGGGCAGGTGTCGCGCTCGCCCTGTCCTGCCTGCTTCGGCTGAAGGCATTCGACGTCTCGCACCAGGCGGCGTTCCGGCTGGAGGTCATGCTTCGCGAGCGTCTCACCCGCCATCTCGCAGAGCTTTCGCTGGGCAGGATCGAACAGACGGGGTCCAGCATGCTGGCCAAGGTGATCTTCGAGGATGTGAAGGCCCTGCATGTCGTGGTCGCCGACAGCATTCCCCTGGCGGGTCGCGCCTATATCCTGCCGCCCTTGACCTTCCTCCTTCTCCTGGGGTTCGACTGGCGTTTCGCGCTGGCAGCCGCGGGCGTGATCCTGGCGGGTTTCGCGGTGATGAGCCTTGCCATGCGCGATCATGTCGCCATCACCGCGCGCTACAACCAGGCGCGCGAGGCGGTCAGCGCCGCCATCGTCGAGTTCATCCAGGCCATGCCGGTGGTTCGCAGCTTCGACAGCGGCAGCACGAGCTTCAGCCGCTATCACCATGCGCTCGACGCCTATCTGACTGTGGTGACGCAGTGGTATCGGGATGCAAGCCTCTCTGCGCGCAGCGCCTTTGCTTTGCTCAACCCTTTGCCGACGCTGTTCGTCCTGCTCCTCCTCGCGCTCCACCTGTCGAGCCGCGAGCCCGTCGAGCTCGGAAGCTTCCTGATGATCCTGCTGCTCGGCGCCGGCATGGCGGAAGCCATTCTGCCGATGATGATGTTGAACCACATGGTCAACAAGGCGCGGATCAACGCCGCCCGCATCAATCAGGTGCTCGCTTTCGAGAGGATGGCGCAGCCGGCTTCGGCCGCCCTGCCGGTGCCCGCCCGTGCCGAAATCGTCTTCGACGAAGTGAGCCTGCGCTACGCCGGCGGTGCCGACGCCCTGACGCAGATCAGTTTTATCGCAAGGCCCGGCACGGTGACAGCACTTGTCGGCCCCTCCGGCGCCGGCAAGACAAGCCTGGCGCGTCTCATTCCCCGTTTCTTGGATGTCACCTCCGGAACCATCCGGATTGGCGGCGTCGATCTTCGGGAGGTCGACCGCGACAGCCTGATGCGCAGGATCGGTTTCGTGTTTCAGGAGCCCTATCTGTTTTCCGGCTCGATCGCCGACAATATCCGCCTTGGCGCCTCGGATAGATCGGACGAGGCGGTGGTCGCTGCGGCAAAGGCCGCTCAGCTGCATGATTTCGTCAACAGCCTGCCACAGGCCTATGCGACCGAGCTCGGCGAATTGGGAGCCCGGCTGTCGGGCGGGCAGCGCCAGCGGCTTTGTCTTGCCCGCGCCATCCTGCAGGACCGGCCCATCCTTATCCTCGACGAAGTCACATCCTTTGCCGATCCGGATCATGAAGAGGCGATGATCCGCGCTTTGGCCAGGCTCAGGCGCGACAAGACGATCATTGTCGTCTCCCACCGTCTGGCAACCATCACGCAGGCCGACCAGATCCTGTTGCTGGAAAAAGGCCGGATCGTCGAGGCAGGCCCGCACGAGGCGTTGCTTGCAGCCGCGGGGTCCTATTCGAGGCTCTGGGCCGCGCATCTGGCATCCCGCGACTGGGCATTGGCAGGCGAGCGGGACGGCGCACCATGCTGAACGCCATCCGGGCGCGTGTCGCCGCCATCCCTATCGTACGGACCTATACACATCTTTGCCGGCATGCCGGAAAAGAGGCATCGGCGCTGCGGCAAAGCCTTTTCGACCTGTGCCTTTCCGCCGTCTTCCAGGGGCTCGCCTTTGCCGCCCTCGCACCGCTCCTGGCCAGCCTCGTCACCGGAGAAAACGGGCATGCTCCTCTTGCCTGGCTCGCGATATTCGGCTGCGCCACGGTCATCGCGACCCTGCTGCGCTGGCGGGCGCAAGGCTTCGACTTCGGCGGCTCCATGACGCGCTGCGGTCATAAGCTTCGCCTGTCGCTCGGTGAGTCGCTGCGCCGGATGCCGCAGAAGGCGATCTCCGACCACCGCTCGGGCGATGTCACCGCCACCCTGCTCGGCGGCATCGATGAAATCTTCGGCTTCGCGCTCACCCTTGCCAACCTGCTTGCGAGCGCGCTGATCACGCCCATCATTGCCTATCTCGCCCTCTGCGCCTTCGACTGGCGCCTGGGACTTGCCCTGCTGAGCATCGTGCCCCTGGTGCTTGTGCTCTATCATTGGCAGCGGCCAGCGCTCGACGCGTCCAGACTGAGGCTCGGCCTGGCCCAGGCCGGCTTGAACGCCGCGATCCTCGACTATCTGCAGGCCCTTCCCGCCTATCGCTCGGCCTGCCTCGAAGGCGACAAGGCAGAGGGCCTGCGCGGCCAGTTTCGCCAGATGGAAAATCTTCAGCGACAGGAGCATCGAAAGACCGGGACTGGCAATATGCTGGTCGTCATCCTCGTCGAGATGAGCCTGTTCTGCGTCCTCGCTTTGTGTCTGACCCGGCAAGGCGCCGATGGGTCGGACATGGCGATTTTCGCTGCCGCCGCCGTCATGACCGCGCGTTTCATGGAGCCGCTCGGCACGGTCGTCAGCTTCACCACCCTCCTGTCGATGATGGATGCCGCCTTGACCGAGATCGACGCCATCACCACCGTAGAACCCCTGCCGCAATGGCTGCCGCAGGCCGTCCCCCTTCGCCACGACATCGCCGTCTCGGATGTGACATTCCGCTATGATCGTACGCGTCCGCCGGTGCTGACCGGGGTGACGGCGCAAATTCCGGAGGGGAGTTTCACCGCGCTCGTCGGCTCATCGGGATCCGGCAAGACGAGTTTCATCCGCCTGCTCCAGCGGCAGGACGATCCCGAACAGGGCAAGATCAGCATAGGCGGCGTCGATCTTCGCCAGATCCCGCAAGACAGGCTTGCCGGCATGATCGGCTGCGTCTTCCAGGATGTCTATCTGTTCAATGATACGGTCTGGGAGAATATCTGCCTGGCGCGGCCGGATGCCACGCGGGCGCAGGTCATTCGCGCGGCGGAGGCGGCCGGCTGCCTTGAATTTATCGACAACCTGCCCGATGGCTGGCAGACCCGCCTCGACGAACGAGCCGCCCGGCTCTCCGGCGGCGAACGTCAGCGCCTGTCGATCGCGCGTGCCTTCCTGAAGGATGCGCCGATCCTCGTGCTCGACGAGCCGACGGCCGCACTCGACCTCGAGAGTGAACGGGACGTGCAGCAGGCGCTGGACGGCCTCGTGCGGCAAAGGACGGTGATCGTCATTGCCCACCGCCTGCACACCATTGCGCGGGCGGACCAGATCCTCGTGCTGGAGCGTGGATGCGTGGCGGAATGCGGAACGCATGCCGCGCTGCTGGCGGAAAAAGGCCGCTACTTCGCGCTATGGCAGGCTGAAGCCAGGGCCCGGCACTGGCGCTTTCCCGGGGAAGGCAGCGACGGCAGCTGACGGCAAAGGAGACGCTCCTCCTGCCTGAAGCGAAAGCTGCAAGGCGGTGTTGCTCACCGCGCAACCACGTCGGTCTTGTGAAGCGGCGCTGCAACTGCTAGGCAGGAGACCATGAACAGCACCTTTTCCACCGTCGAAATGATGATGCCGCGCTTATAGCGTGGCGGGTTTGTGCGTGTTCGGCACACCAGAGACCGCCCTAGAGGCGGCTATTCTCTGGCGATCCGCCTCTGGGGATTGACGAAATCCTTCGAGAGGCTCATCCCCATGACACCCCATACGACCTACCTCACCACCTCCATCCCTTATGTGAATTCCACGCCCCATGTCGGCTTTGCGCTCGAACTGGTGCAGGCCGACGCCTATGCCCGCCATCTCCGGCTGCTCGGCCGTCAGGTCCGCTTTCAATGCGGAACCGACGATAACAGCTTGAAGAATGTCCGGGCAGCGGAGGCCGCAGGCCAGCCGGTGGCAGTCTTCGTCGAAGCGAACGGCGACAGTTTCGAACGGCTCGGGCGGCAGCTCCACATTTCCAATGATGAATTCGTGCGCACCTCGCTGGATCCGCGGCACCAGGCCTGCGTCCATGCTTTGTGGGATGCCTGTGCCGCCAGCGGCGATCTTTACCGAAAGGCGTATGAAGGCTTCTATTGCGTCGGCTGCGAACAATTTTATGACCCGTCTGAACTCATCGACGGGAAATGCCCGGAACACGGCGTCGAGCTGGAGATCATCCGGGAGGAAAACTGGTTCTTCCGGCTGTCGCGCTACGGCGATCGCATCCTGCAACTGATCGAGTCCGGCAAGCTTGAGATCACGCCGGCACACCGCCGCAACGAGGTAACCGCCCTGCTTCGGCGCGGACTGGAGGATATCAGCGTGTCGCGCAGCGCCGAGCGCGCCCGTGGATGGGGCGTCGCTGTGCCGGGAAGCGACGAGGTCATCTATGTCTGGTTCGATGCGCTGGCAAACTACCTGACCGGTCTTGGCTACGGCTCGGATCCGACCCTCTTCGAGACGTACTGGAACGGGTCCGACGAGCGCATCCATATTGTCGGCAAGGGTATTTCGAAGTTTCACGCCGTCTATTGGCCGGCCATTCTGCTGTCCGCAGGCCAGCCGCTGCCCTCCTCCATTCTGGTGCATGGCTATCTCACGGTGGATGGCCGCAAGATCGGCAAGTCCGCCGGCAACGGGATCGCTCCGGATCGGCTGATCCATGCCTATGCGAGCCCCGACGCCCTGCGCTATTACCTGCTTCGCCATATCCGATCGGGCGATGACGGGGATTTCTCGGAGGAGAGACTGGATGCCGCCTGGTCCGGGGAACTGGGCGGGCAGCTCGGCAATCTGGCAAACAGGGTGCTTGCGCTGCTGACGACCGCCTTTGGCGGCCTGACACCAGCCGTCCCGGATACGCCGCTTGTGCGCCAGGCCGACGCCCTGCCTGCCAAGGTTCACCAGGCCTTCGATAGGTATGAGCTGCATGTCGGGCTGGCGGAGATCTTCGCCTATCTGGGTGACGCCAACCGGGTCTTCACCAGCAAGACGCCTTGGGCCGATGCAAAGGCGCTTTCCAGCGGTCTCGAAGAGGATGAACAGGCACGGCTTCGCCATCGGCTCGGCCAATGCCTGGCAGAACAGGTGCATGGGCTCGCGGTCGTGGCGCGCTGCCTGCTTCCCTTCATTCCCCGGGCCGCCGGTGAACTGCATGCCAAACTCGGGCTTCCATTGCCGCTCGCTTATGCGCAGCCCATCCTCGTCACCGGCGCAAGAACACAGGAGAAGGCGGTGCTATTTCCCCGACGGGAGGTTCTCACTCCGGCTTCGGCTGTCTGATCGCACCCGGCGGCGCTGCAATGGCGGCGCCACCGATGATACCGGCGAAGGTCCGGATGGCCTCTTGCTCATCGCAATCGCCGCGAAGGCGCGCTGCTGCAAGGGCCTCACCGGCCCCGACAAGGCCGATGCAGCAGTTCTTCAGCGCCGGAAGCGGCAGAGGGCTGTGTGGCGATAGAACGGCAACGAACATCGCCACGCTATGGCCGAGCAGTTCCTGGAACACAGCGGCCTTTTCCTCGCTGCCGGCCAGGGCTGCGCCGATCGCATGGAATTCGCCGTCAATATCGGCGGCGCATTGAATATAGGCGGAGGCAAGCAGTTCCGCCGTCTGCGAAGCGCTGTGCTGACCGCGCGCCATGGCGTCTCGAAAAGCATCGACTTTGCGGGTGTCGATCCACCGGTAGAGGGCAATCAGCAGGTCCGAGCGGGTCTTGAAATGATCATAGGCCACCGGCTTCGAAACGCCCGCGCAGGACGCGAGGTAGCCAAGGGTCAGCCGGTCGGCGCCTTCGTCGCGCACAATCGCCAGAGCGGTGTCGAGAAGCTGCTGATACCGCTCGGCTTTGGAGAGCCTCTTGCCCGTCTTTTCCTGCCGCTCGCTGATGCCGCTTTGCTCCATGATCACGCCCCTGTTGCCAAACCTACTAAAAGTAGGTATGAGTAGAAACCTACCAATGGTAACTTATCGATCAACGGAAAGGAAGAAGCCATGCACGTCAATCCAATCCTCATGATGGGTGGTTCGGGCGCGATCGGCCATTTGAGCGCAACGACGTTGCGGCGCCTGCATCCCGATCTGCCGTTTCTGATTGCCGGACGGGACATGGAGAAAGCCCGGGCCGTGGCAGAGGAGCTTGGCAATGCCGAGGCGGTGCAACTGGATCTCAAGGCTGAGGATCTGGGCCTTGGCGATCGCAAGGTTGGAGCCGTTGCGGTATTTTACGCCGATAACCGCCTTGCGGGGCTGCGTTTCGCCCAGGCGCGCGACGTGCCGCATCTCAGCATTTCATCAGGCATTTTCGAGATCGCACCGGAAATCGGGAGTTTCATGCACAGGCCCCGGACGTCTGCCGTGGTTCTCGGCTATGAATGGCTCGTCGGCGCGACCACCATCCCGACCCTTGAGGTCGCAAAGAGCTTCGGACATGTCGCTACAATCAAGATCGGCGCCCTCGTCGATGAAGAGGATGGCGGAGGACCCGCTGTTGCAGAGGACTTCGAACGCTTGTCGAAGATGATGCCGGCTGCGCTGACACGCCGCGACGGCGCCTATATCTGGCGGCAGGGCGAGGATGCGGAGGCGACCTTCCACGCCATCGACGGCACGGAAATCAAGGGCTCCGGCTTCTCGTCCATCGATGTCGTGGGCCTGGCAACCGCGACCGGCGCAGGCGACGTCCAGTTCGATCTCGCCACCGGCGTCAGCTCGTCCCGCCGCCGTGGCGAGCCGAAGTCGACGGAAATCGTGATCGCAGTGTCGGGGACCGATCATGACGGCCGGGCGCGTCAGACACGCCATGCGGTCTTTCATCCGGGTGGCGCAGCGCCGCTGACGGCCATGGGTGTCGCCACGATCCTCGAGCGCCTGACCGGTCTTGACGGGCGCGAACCCGCTTCGCCCGGCCTCTATTTCCCCTACCAGCTGATTGAGCCCGCGCTCTATCTGCGCAGGCTGGAAGCCGCTGGTGGCGGGCTGATGACGCTCGAACCGCGTTGATCCTGCTCCCGGCCCGAGCTGCGGAGGCAGCTCACGAGCCCGGGGCCCATCCTCTATGGTTCCGGATAAGGCTCGATATCAGCGGACCAGTAATGCTTGGCAATGTTCTGGCTGTTGCGGATGACATGGTAGGCGATCTTCGGATCGCCTCCTTTGAATGTATCGGGATCGGCGCCACACATCAGGCAATACATCCTCTGATGAATGACGCTGGCGAAATATTCCAGCGCAGGCGCCGAGCCCTCTTCTGCCATGGCTCTCAATTCCGCCGCGGCCTGCGCCGTGGCGGCCTCCAGCGACAAGGCGACGGCATCGGCGAGCGTCCTGTCCGCCCGCATGATGATCTCCGCGATCCGTCGCTCTGTCGGCGTGGGTACCGGGCAAGTGTCAGTCACATGTCACTCCGTGATCGCTTGATGGTCGGGCTCTGCCGCCCCCTGTTCCCTTGTCTGGGTCAGGAGCGACACATAGTCCTTCGCGCTGCTGATAAAGAGCGCATCCGCTTCCGAAACGATCCCGAGCTTTGCGGCTCGTGCATCGATCGCCGCCTCCAGCCGCTCGACAAGTTGCGGGTCGGATAGCCGCGCCTGATCCGCCAGGGCCTGCACGACCAGGGTCATCGCATAATGTTGGGCGGAGCGGATAAGCTCGCGACGCTCGCTCCGGTCCCTGTCGAGATCCTCGCTCCGCTCCCTCTTTCTCCGCACGGTCTTGCGGTCTTCGCCTTCCCTTTCCCAGTGGCGCGCCACGTTGCGCCCCGCATAGAGGATCTTCCAGGCGATCTCCGGATCTCCACCCGCCGCCGTCGCGGGGTCAGCCCCGCAAAGGCGCAGAAACAGATGGCGCATGACGCCATCGGCGAAATAGTCCTGCCGGGAGCGGGTATCATCTCCACCCCGAAAATGATGCCCGGCACTCCGCGCCGCATTCTCGATCGCATCGTCGACAGCCGCCATCAGGATCCTGTCCGCATCCCGCAGCGGATTGCTTTCGTCAGCCATATCATCCTCCCTTGCCGCCGGCCGCTTCACTTGCGGAGCACGTCCTGCCACTCTGGATGACGATCGATCTGGGCTTTCGCAAAGGGGCAAAGGGGAATGATCGAGACCCCGTCGCGCCGTGCATCCTCGATCGCCTGACGAACAAGGCGTTCCCCGACCTTTCGGCCCCGCAAGGCGGCAGGCACATCCGTATGGTCGATGATGATGAGTTGCTCGCCGGCGCGGCTATAGGTCATCTCTGCTTCGACGCCGTCGATGACGAGGCGGTAGCGACCCTTGGAAGCACCATCCTCCCGCTCGACCTCGCCGGCAACCGCCGATGGCGCAGCCGGTGAGGGTCTGGCCTTCAGCGCGCGCACCTTGCCGCGCTCGCCATGGCTGCATTCGAGCAGATCCCTGTCCCAGCCACCCAGCTCTGCGGCCGCCTCATAGGTCGAGACCAGGAAGGAGAGAAGCGCTGCATCCGGATCGCTTGCGGTCTGTACCGCCTCATAAGGCAGGATGAACTCCGACAGACCCTCATGCCAGAAAGCCGCATCCGGTTTGACGGACGCCGCCCGGAAGCCGCCTGGGGCGGGATAGGCATAGGCGTAGAAAGCTGGATAGTCTATGCCGCCGCCGCCCGGCCAGAAGCCCGCTGACGACACTTCGTGATCATAGGCTTCCTGCGCTACGTCATCCGGCAGGGCCGGAACACCGCCGGGATGGATGGGCGCAGGACGACCGGAGAACCGCGTGACGGCCAGGTCGAAACTCCCCCAGAAGAGGTGTACCGGACTGGACTTGCCGAGAAAGGACGTCCGAAACGTCTTGAAGACACCGTCAATGGCCATCAGGGCCCGATGAAATCTCTGGACGGCTTCACGGTCGTAAGGCCGGTCCCGATGATCCTCCTCAAAGGGCACCGGATCCGCCACCTCATTCGGCTGACCGTGGAAATCCGGAGTTCCTCCAAGCTCGGAAATCAGCCGAATGAAGGCCGCATGGAACTCAGCAACCGTCATCGCGCGCAGAGCAAACGAGGCCTTGCGCCCGTCGCCACTCGTGCCCGAGACGCGGTGATCGTGAAAATCGAACGCGATCTCGATGCCGGGGCCGTCAGGGACAAGCGAGGACGTCAGACCGGACGGCGTGACATAGAAAGTCGCGTTCCATGAATGATTGAGCCAGGGGGTATGGGCCAGTCGATATTTGCCGACCACTTGCAGGTAGAGATGCAAGGCCGAGCACGTTTCGCGCCAGCCGAGATAATCGAGGGGAGGCCATTTGCTGCTCATGGGATATCCAATCTTAGAAAGAGGGCGAAGGGATGACGGTCTGGGCGAACCGGTCGCGCTTGCCGGACGCGGTCGCCCGGACCCTCAATCCGGAAGCGGGATGTGCTCGTCGCGGTCATCGGCCGGCAGATCGAAGCGACCCTTGCCCCAGTTCTCGGCCCGCCATTCCGCCTTGGCCGCTTCAATGCGCTCCTTGGATGACGCAACGAAATTCCACCAGACATAACGCGGGCCGGAAAGCGTCGCACCGCCGAGGATCATCAGACGCGCGCCGCGCTCGCCTGCCGCGACCGTGATCTTGTCGCCCGGACGGAACACCATCATCTGCGGCGCCTCGAAGCTTTGACCGGCGATCGAGATCGATCCCTCGACGATATAGATGCCCCGATCTTCATGGTTGTCCGGCATCGGGAAGAGCGATCCGCTCTCCAGCGTCACATCGGCATAGAAGGTTTCGGAGAACATGGTGGCCGGCGCGACCTCGCCATAGGCAGTGCCGAGGATCAGCCGAACCGTGGTTCCGCCGTCCTCGATGACCGGCAGGGACGCCTTGCCGTGGTGCTCGAAGCTCGGATCGACATCCTCGTGGCTGTCCGGCAGGGCGAGCCAGGTCTGGATCCCGAAGAGGCTGTTCGGGCCGGTGCGCGCAGTGGCGGTCGTGCGCTCCGAATGCGATACGCCGCGGCCCGCGACCATCCAGTTCAGCTCGCCCGGCCGGATCACCTGATCGGCGCCGGTGCTGTCGCGGTGATGAAAATCGCCGCGATAGAGATAGGTGACCGTTCCAAGGCCGATATGCGGATGCGGCCGGACATCGATGCCCTGCCCCGTGAGCAGTTCGGCGGGTCCAGCCTGATCGAAGAAGATGAACGGGCCGACCATCTGGCGCTTCGGCGCCGGCAAGGCCCGGCGCACTTCGAAACCGCCGATGTCGCGCGCACGGGGAATGATCAGGGTTTCGATTGCATCGCTGCTGACCTCATCAGGACAGCCTGGTTCGATTGCCGGGTTCCAACTCATGTCTGGTCGCCTTTCCTTGTTTGCCAGGCGCGGATTTGCACGCGGCGCCCTGCTTGCTGCTCGTGTCCCGGAACGCGCCATGCGGCCAATGCCGGGGTGATGATCGTCTCTGGATCCCGCGCCGGGCTATCTGCCTCGCTGCAGGACCTCTTCGGGCTCAAGCTCTCGCTTGATGGGCTCTGGCACCGCTGAGCGGTTCGGGAACGGGCCGGACATGCAGATGGCCCGCACCCGACATGGCATCGCCCTGCACCTGTTCGGACAGGCGCTCATAGTCGCGGCGGCGGACGTCTTCGGCCGCTTCCTCGACCTCTATCTCGGCAAAGCCGAGCGCGCGCAGGCCGGCCGCGCCCATCTGGTAGGCGGATTCGACGGTTTCGCGGATCTCGAAATCCACGCCGGCGCGGATCAGCTCGACCGCATGACCGCGATCGTAGCTTCGCACCAGGATCTTGGCCTGGGGGAATTCGTGCTGCGCCAGCTCCACGATATGGAGGGCAGCCTTGGGGTCATTGATGCAGACGATCAGCGCATCGGCCGTACCGGCGCCGGAATGGTGCAGCGTATCGAGCCGTGTGCCATCGCCGAAGAAGACCTTGAAGCCGAAACGCCCTGCCTCACGGATCCGGTCGGGATTGGAATCGATGACCGACAGGTGGACCCCCTTTGCCAGAAGGAGTTGCGAGGCAATCTGTCCAAAGCGGCCAAAGCCGATGATAAGCACCCGGCCGCTCAGATTTTGCGCGGCTTCCACACCATGCATCTGCGGTGCGCTGCGCAGGAAACGGTCGGCCACGATCATCAGGAGCGGCGTCAACGCCATGGAAAAAATCACCACTGTCGTGAAGACGGCATTCGCACGCGCATCGATGACGCCGCCTGTCGCCGCAGCCGCATAAAGCACGAAGGCGAATTCGCCGCCCTGGAGGAACATCGAGGTTCGATGGATCGCGTCGTGCACGGAACTGCCGAAGACACGCGCAACGCCGAAGACCACGAGGCCTTTTGCCAGAGTGAAAGCGCAGAGCATGGCCAGAAGAAGCAGCCATTCGGCGGCAACCACGGAAAGGTCGAGCGACATGCCCACGGCCAGGAAAAAGAGCCCCATCAGCAGGCCGCGAAACGGCTCGACATCGCTCTCGATCTGGTGCCGATAGCTCGAGCTCGACAGCATGACGCCGGCAAGGAAAGCGCCCATCGCCATGGAAAGCCCGGCCATATCCATAAGCCAGGCAGCCGCAAGCACCACCAGCAGGGCGCCGGCCGACATGACCTCGCGGGTTCGCGCCCGTGCCAGGAGGGCGAAGAACGGGTTCAGTCCCCACTTTGCCACGCCGATCAGCACAAGCAGAGCGCCGATACCCAGGAGGATGCTCGTCCACCCGGCCTGGCCGTCCGACAGGGGAGAGAGAAAGGCCACGACCGCCAGGAGCGGCACGATCATCAGATCTTCGAAGAGAAGAATGGAAACGGATTGCTGCCCCTCAGGCGTGGAAACCTCGCCGCGATCCTGCAGCACCGACATGATAACGGCCGTCGAGGAGAGGACAAAACCGGCGCCGGCAATGAAGGCGACGGGGGCGGACAGGCCGAAAACCAGCATCCCCGTCAGGGCAAGCGCGGCAATGCCCAGCGCCACCTGCAAAAGGCCGAGGCCGAAAATCTGTCCGCGCATGGACCATAATTTCTGCGGGCGCAATTCCAGTCCGATCACGAACAGGAACATGACGACCCCGAGCTCGGAGAAATGCAGGATGGACAGCGTATCGGTAAACAGGCCAAGCACCGACGGTCCGACCAGGACGCCGGCGGTGAAATAACCCAGCACCGAACCCAGGCCGAGACGGCGAAACAACGGCACTGCCGCGACGGCCGCTCCCATCAGAACAATAGCAGGACCGATCGTCTGTCCCAGGCTCACGTCAGCCATGCACTCGCCTTTCAATTCCGGCCGCCTCAACGACCGACAACAGCCGGCGGCGCCTTTTTCGCTCCTTCGACGCTTCTCGGTTGAACATCCCTCCGACGCCGACATGATAGGTAGCCTTGCAGCTCCTCGCTGGATAGTCGCGCAAACTGCAATAGTCTGTCTCGAAAAAAGCAACACCTAATGGAGGCTATCCGCGTTACCCTGTCTCCAAGGCACGCCGACGGCCGATCGCACTCGGCCAGTCGCGCTTGGCCAGTCGCGCTTGGCCAGTCGCAAGAGACAAGTCGCAAGAGACAAGTCCGCATTCGTCGATAGAGAGGTTACCATCACCCAGTCTCCAAGCAAGTCTGCAGATAGGCAGCCCGGCAGCGATGCAGCAGAGGCTCGCCTATCGGGTCGGTCCCTGCGTCGCCGCTCATTCATCGCCGATACGGTGGCGCTCCTGATCTTCTTCACGGCAACCGGCGCGCTCAATGAGCGTTTCATTGCCGGCATGAGCTGGGAGGAAGTCTGCAATGCCCGGCTCCTCGGCGCCGTGCTCATGGTTCCGGTGGCAAGGCCCTACGGCCTGTGGCGGGATTGGATGATGAAGCGCGCCGGCGATACCACGATGTCGCAGCTCTTCTGGGACAGCCTCTCCCTGATGACGTTTCAGGTGCCGATCTATGCGGCCATCATTGCCATCAGTGGCGCCGAAGGCGGCGGCCTGCTCAGTGGCATTCTCGGCGCGGCCGTCATGATGCTGGTGCTTGGCCGCCCCTATGGCGCGTTTCTCAATGCGGTGCGACGCCTCTTCGGACTTCCGAAGGGCGGCTCGAAGCCGATGTCGTTGAACACCGAGATCGGATCTCCGTGATCACGTTTGGCCGCCACCGGCAGTCATTGCCGGCGAGGGCGATGCCGACGACAGCATGGATGGCCCCCTCTGAAGGTCATCGCTGTCTGCCGCACCACCCCCGCCGTCGCGTCAAAGACCGCCCTTGCTCGTCGGGGTCGGCGTGTTCAGCAATTGCTGCTCCCAGAGATAGGCAATGCCGCTGCCGCTCATGTGAGAGATCAGGACTTCCGTCAGTTCCTCGACATGCTCGGTCCGTGCCCAGTCCCGCTGCCACTCACCCGCCAAAGCCATCCAGGTCATCATGTTGACGCCGGCCGCGATCATGCGCTGGATGGCGACCTGGTGCGATTCCAGCGAACTTCCGCCCGAGGCGTCGGTAATGACGGTCACGTCCCAGCCTTCGCCGGCGGCCTGGATGGCCGGCATCGCCACGCAGACTTCCGTCCACAGACCGGCAATGATCAGCTGCTTGCGGCCCGTCGCCTTGACCAGCTCGACCACTTTCTCGTCCTCCCAGGTATTAACCCAGGTGCGGTCGATGACCTCCTGGCCGGGAAAGACATCGGTGATGTGCTTGAAGATCTTGCCGCCGCGATCGGCGATCACGCTGGTGAGGATGGTCGGGACGTTGAAGGCCTTTGCCAGCTTGGCAAGGGCTGTCACGTTGTTGACGATCGCTTGCGGATCGTGGCTATTGAGATTGGTCAATTGATAGGGCTGGTGATCGATCAGAACGAGGACCGAATCCTCGGGCCGAAGCAGAGAATCGAGGCCGTTACGAAAGGTCATGGATTGTATCCTAGGTTGGCGGTTCGTTGTGGCGAAATGCGTGTCTGCCCGCCCCCGAAGCATTTTCGGAAGCAGGCCATGAGACCGTGACATTCTCTCGCCCAGCCCGATAGCCGCCGGTTTCGTGACGCGAAGTTGCAAGAAGAGGAACGCGTAGTGGAGATTGAAGATCTCAGGATTTTCGTCGAGGTAGCCGATGCGGGCGGGGTATCGTCGGCGGCGCTGAGGCTCGGCCTGTCCAAGTCGATGGTCAGCCGCAGGATCACCCAGCTGGAAGCGGAGCTTGGCGTGCAGTTGCTGGCAAGGACGACGCGTGGAATAGCGCTGACGGAAGCGGGCGCCACCTTCAGGGACTATGCCGCAAGGATCTCCGCCGAACTGGATGTGGCTCGCGAGACCATTCTGCCGGCCGGCGAGCTTCGGGGCCGCATCCGCGTCGCAGCGCCCCTCACATTCGGACCGACGCATTTCGCGCCGGTTCTGTCCGACATGGCACGGCGACATCCAAACCTGCAGATCGACTCCTCCTATACCGACCGCTTTGTCGATCTTGTCGGCGAGGGTTTCGATTGTGCGATCCGTGTCGGCTACCTGCCGGATTCGACCCTTGTGGCGCGGCGCATCGGACCGATATACGGCGCGCTGGTGGCAAGCCCCGCCTATATCGAGGCTCATGGCGCGCCGATGGCGCCGGACGAGATCACCGATCACGAAGCTGTCTTTCGCCACGGCGAAATCTGGCAGTTCATGGCGGATGACAGGATCGTCTCGATCCGGCCGCGCGGCCGCTTCGTTACCGATAACGGTGTATCGCTCGTTGCGGCGGCGCTCGATGGGCTCGGGATCGCCTATGTGCCGCATCTGCTCGTGGCCGACCACGTCGCCTCCGGCGGGCTGGTGCCGATCATGACCAATCATCCGATCCCGCCGGCCGCGATTTTCGTCGTCAGGCCGCCCAGCCAGTATCCGTCACGCAAGGTCAGGGTGCTGACGGATATGCTGATCGAGTGTTTCGGCACGTCCGGCGCCGGCGACGAGGTGTGAATGCCGAAGGCTTTGCTTTGGATGCGCCGATGGCCGGCGCGTCCTCTGCACTGCGAGAGCGCCTGCCGCTGAAGCAGGCCGGTCTTCGCTGCTCAGTCCAGGCGGCGGCCGCCTTCTGCGGCAAACAGATGGATGGCCGCGACATCCGGCGCAATGCCGATGATGGAGCCCGGCGCCAGCGCGACACGCTCACGGAAGACGCCGATGATGGATGTATCGCCGAGCTTCATCGTCACCTGCGTCTCGGCGCCCATGGGCTCAACCAGCAGAACCTCCGCTTTCACGCCTGCCGGATCGAGAAGGAGATGTTCGGGACGAATGCCGAAAGTGGCCGCCCGGCCTCCATGGTTCTTCGCTGAGGCCGGCAATGGCAGGAGGGCACCGGCGGCGTCAAAGCCTTGTGCGGTGATCTTTCCCTCGATGAAGTTCATGGAGGGCGAGCCGATGAAGCCGGCGACGAAGCGGTTGGCCGGTCGGTCGTAGAGCTCCAGCGGCGCGCCGATCTGCTCGACCTTGCCGCCGTTGAGCACGACAATCCGATCCGCCATGGTCATGGCCTCCACCTGATCATGGGTGACGTAAATGGTGGTGGTCTTCAGCTTCTGGTGCAGCGACTTGATCTCGCCGCGCATGACCACCCGCAATTTTGCATCGAGGTTCGACAAAGGCTCGTCGAACAGGAAGACCTGCGGGTTTCGCACGATCGCCCGGCCCAT
This sequence comes from Rhizobium sp. SSA_523, assembly GCF_030435705.1. NCBI lineage: Bacteria > Pseudomonadati > Pseudomonadota > Alphaproteobacteria > Hyphomicrobiales > Rhizobiaceae > Affinirhizobium > Affinirhizobium gouqiense. The sequence continues at coordinate 430,788 of NZ_CP129381.1, read as the reverse complement.
GGCCACGCGCTGGCGCTGGCCGCCGGACAATTGCCGCGGATAGCGATCCAGGAGAGCATCGAGCCCGAGGATTCCGGCGGCCCAGCTGACCCGATCGGCAATCTCCGTCTTGCTGGCGCCGCGATGCTCCAGCGAGAAGCCCATATTCGTCGCCACCGTCATGTGCGGATACAGGGCATAGCTCTGGAACACCATGGCGATGTCACGATCCTTCGGATCGAGATCGTTGACCACGCGGCCGCCGATTGCCAGTGTGCCGTCGGTGATGGTTTCTAGCCCGGCAATCATCCGCAGCAGCGTGGACTTCCCGCAGCCGGACGGGCCGACAAGCACGACGAATTCGCCATCCTCGACCTCAAGATCGACACCGTGAATGACTTTGACAGCGCTGTAATTCTTGCGGATGTCGGAAAGGGTGACCTGAGCCATGGTGTGATCCCGTATTCAGCCTTTGAGGCCGGTATGCGCCAGTCCCTCGACGAACTGCTTCTGCGCGATGATGAAGACGATGAGGACGGGCAGCGCCGTCAGGGTTGCCGCGGCAAGCTGGATGTTCCACATCGGCCCGCCATAGGCGTCGGTATATTGCGTGAGGGCCTGCGGCAGGGTGAATTGCTCGGCGCTCGAGAGGAAGACGATCGGCTCGAGAAACAGGTTCCACGAGTGAAGGAAGGTGAAGATCGCAACGGAGGCGAGCGCCGGCCTGGCCAGCGGCAGGGCGATCTTGCGGAAGATCTTGAAGCGGCCCAGCCCGTCGACACGCGCCGCCTCTTCCAGTTCGGCCGGAAGCGTCACGAAGAACTGCCGCATGACGAAAGTGGCAAAGACGCTGGGTGCGCCGAAGATCGGCACGAGGATCAGCGGCCAGTGGGTGTTGACCATTCCGGCCTTCAGGAACATCTGGAACAGCGGCACGATCGTCACTTCGGACGGGATCAAAAGACCGAGCAGAACGATCATGAAGATCGTATTGGCAAAGGGAAACCTGATCCGTGCGAAGGCATAGCCGGCCATGGACGACACGACCATGGTGCCGATGGTGACGACGGCCGCGATATAGGCCGAGTTCCAGTATTGCCGGACGAAAGGCTGCAGCTCAAACACCTTGGAATAGGTTGTCCAGTCAAAGGTCTTCGGGATCAGCTGCGGCGGAAAGGCGAAGATATCGCTGATCGGCTTGATCGAAGACGTCACCATCCACCAGGTGGGAAAGACGAAGGGGATGAGCAGCACGCACATCAGCCCGTACAGCACCACCTGCATGCGAGGGGAAAGATCAGCTTTCATAGAACACGATCCTCTTGCGCATCTGCCATTGGGCAAATGTCAGTACGGCGACGATCACGAACAGCAGAATGGAGAGTGTCGAGCCATAGCCGAAATAGTGGAACTGGAAGGCCTGCTGATAGAGATAGTAGACGAGCACCGTCGTGGAGAGGCCGGGACCACCCTGGGTCAGGACGGCGATCTGGGCGAAGACCTGCAGCGAGCCGACGATCGTGATGATCGACGTCAACAGAATGGTCGGGCTGATCAGCGGCAGGGTGATGCGGCGGAACTGCTTGAAAGCCGGGGCGCCGTCGATGCGCGCCGCCTCGTACAGTTCCCTTGGCACCCCCTGCAGAGCGGCCAGGAACAGGATCATGTTCAGACCGACATTCTTGAAGACCTGGACGACGATGACGGAAATCATGGCCGTGGTCTCCTCGCGCAGCCAGTTCGGACCCTCGATCCCGAGCATCAGCAGCATGCCGTTGATGCCGCCGTTCTTTTGCAGGAGGAAACCCCAGACGATGGTCCAGGCAACCAGCGAGACAACGACGGGCGAGAAGAACAGCGTGCGAAAGAGGGCGATGCCGGCGAGCTTCTGGTTGAGCAGGACCGCCAGCAAGAGGGCCAGCGACATGTTGAACACCACAAGGCCCGCGGAGAAGATCGCCGTCGCACCCAGGACTTCAGCGAGGTTCGTGTCCTCGATCAGCATCCGGTAGTTCTGGGTGCCGGTAAAGGTGAAGGTATTGGCGAGCACGTTCCATTCGTGCAGCGAATACCAGAAGACAAGCCCGAGCGGCACCAGGACGAAGGTGATGATGCCGATCAGCTGCGGCGCGATGAACAGGAAGCCGGCCAGGCTGTCGCGCCGCGCGATGGTCCAGAACGTCCGCGAGGCGGTCTGTCCCGATGTTTGATGATGATGGTGCGCGACAGCCATGATGGTTTTCCTCAGCGCTTCAGAAGCGGGCCGATCTGGCCGCAAATCTTCTGCAGCGTGGCAGGCACGTCCGCATCCGGCCGCCAGATGGCGTCGAGATTGGACCGCACCACCTGCTGGATCTGCGCAAAGCCGCTATGGCCGGGCATGACCCTGCCGGTGGCAATGCCGTTGATCACGACCTTTTCGATCTGCTCCTGCGTCAGGAGCGGATTGGTCTTCTTCAGAAGTTCGGCACTGAGCAGCGACTTGCGGGCGGAGGGGAAGAACTGGCTGAGCTTCGCCGAATTTTCCGGATTGGTCATATAGGCGACGAATTCCGCCGCCGTCGCGGCATGTTTGCCAGACTGCATGACGCCGATACCGGCCTGGCCGATCAGCGCATACTCTCCGGCCGGTCCCTTCGGCAGGGGCACGAGGTCCCAGGAGAAGGGGTTCTCCTTGGGCAGCAGCGAGGCGCGGCTGATCTGGGTGATCGTCATGGCCGCATTGCCGGCAAAGAAGTCGACCGTTTCGCCGGGGCCCGGCATCGCCTTCTTGTTGAAGATGGCATCGTGGATGAAGGACAAAGCGTCCGCCATCGGCTGGTCGGCCATGCTGCAGGTCTTGCCGTCTTCGGACCAGGGCGAGGCGCCCCAGCCGTTCCAGACGGAGGTCAGATACTGCCAGTTCTGATAGTTGAAGTCGCGGACGATCAGGCCGCCCTTGCCGGTCTTGCCGACAGCCGAGGCGGTGGCGATCGCATTGTCCCAGGTCCATTCGCCGGCAGCAATCATCTCGGCCGGCGTCTTGGCACCCGCGGCCTTGATGATGTCATTGTTGACGAACATCGCGAATGGCGAGGTGGAGAAAGGATAGGCATAAAGAGCGCCATCCTGCATCCATCTCTCGGTCGCACCGGCACTGACTTCCTCCAGATTATAGCCCTGCGTCGCCTTCAGTGTTTCCGTCAGCGGATAGAGCGCCCCGGATTTGACGAAGTCGTAGGCCGTCGTCTCGAAGATCCAGGCCATGTCCGGCGCGTTGCCGCCGGCAATCTGGGTCGTGAGCGCCGTTGTATAGGTATCGAAGGGCAGCGATTCATAGGTCACGCTGACATTCGGATGATCCTTCTTGAAACCGGCCGCAAGCTCGTTGAACAGTTTCAGATGCGCTTCGTTGGCGCTCCAGATGGTCATCCGCAGATTGACGGCATCCTGCGCCTTGGCCGCCCCGCCAAGCCCCAGCAGGGCCAGCGCAAAGGCAGTCGCTTTCAAAGTCCGATGATATGGCATTCCCAGCCCTCCTCCAAAGTTGGGGTCGATGAACAGATGATGTGGTTCAATAGGCCGCGATATGGGGCCAGCGTATCTCGATGCCCTCGCGGGTCAGCACTGCCTGGAAGTCATGAAGGTGCTTGTCGTCTGCCTGCACCTGATGCGGCGTCAGACCCTTTTCGAGACTGTAGGCGGCCAGCATTCCGGCAACCTCTCCGATGTTCCATTCCACCGGATGCAGGCGGTAGCAGCCATTGGTGATGTGCGTCGTGCCGATATTCTTGCCGGCCGGGATGAGGTTCTTCATCCGTTGCGGCAAGAGCGCGCCGAGCGGAATCTCGAATGGGCAGGACGGCACGTCGACGTAATTGTCGCCCCCTGTCGAGGGGTGCAGGTCGATGCGGTACATGCCGATGCCGATGCTGTCGCGATAGCGCACGGCACCCTTGTCGCCGCGCACCGTATAGGAGAGATCCTGCTCGACAATGCGGGTGACCGGCTTGATGCGGCGGCTTTCGCGGATATAGGGCGCCATGGCCAGGCCATGATCCGTGCCGGTGATGTCGCCACGCAGGCGCAAACCGCTAAAACCCTGGCCGCCGTCAAGGCGCGGCGCTTCGGTCTGCAGCCAGTAGAAAACCGAGTAGGACAGATCGGCCGCGGCCTTCAGATGCTGTGCCTTCTCTGCCTCCGAGACGTCGATGATGGTGCCGTCCATATAGTCGATCATCGGCCAGTTCACGAGGCAGATGTCGGATGCATAGAAGCCGGGCGTGAAATTGCGTCGAGCAGCGATGCGGCGGAAGATCCAGAGGTTCTCATCACCGCCGCCCTTGCGCTGGTCGGCATCGACGAGAAGCGGATCATCGTCGGGATTGGGCGTGAAGGAGCGGGTCGTATGCTCCAGCGTGCGCGGGTGCGGCGCCGTGAAGCCGAGCAGCGGACCGCCCCAGAAATGCGGCTGATACTGTTTCCAGTAATCGTAGTTCTCGGGCTTGTCGATGGTCTGGTCGCCATCGACATGGTCGATGGCAAAGCAGATCGAGACAGCCTGGACATTGTCGGGCTGCGCCTGCGCCGGGGCGCTCGGCTCGCCGGTGTCGGATTGCGCCTCGAAACCCTTGGCATATTCGGTGCCGGTCATCGGCAGGAGATCGCCAAGCTCGGTCGCATCCAGAATGTAATCGGCAGTGATGACGATTTCGGCGCCGGTATCACGGTGTCGGACGATGACGGCGCGGACCGTGTCGCCCTCGACATCGGCGGCGACCGGCCGATACGGCGTCAGCACCGTCAGCCGATCGGCGCCGCGATAAGGCGCCAGCATGCTCTCGATGACCGCAAGGTTGACGCGCGGTTCGGCGCAGATGCGGCTGACCCAGCCGGCGCCGGGATTGAGGTCGCCCCAGGCGCGTGCGCCTTCCGTCAGGGGATAATGCTCGCGATAATACCGGCGCACGCCCTCGCGCAGGCGTCGGTAAGAACGGGTGATGCCGAACTGTTCAACCCATGTATGCTCGTCGGAAGGCACCGCCTGGCTGGTGAGCTGTCCGCCGATCCAATCATATTCCTCCGTCATGATGACGCGTTTGCCGGCGCGCGCGGCGCCCAGCGCCGCCGCCACGCCACCAAGGCCGCCACCCACGACAAGAATATCTGCTCGCATGTCTTTCACGTCTAAATCCGTCCTGTTGCAGGGATCGAGGGAGCCGGTCCGAGGGTTTCGCCCTCGACCGGATCGCAGGGAAGAAGGATCTGGTCGCCGATGCCGCCGGTCTCGATGCGGTTCACCAGCATGGCAGTCGCCCGCCTGCCCATTTCCTCCCGGGGAATATCGTAGGATGTGAAGCGCACCGGGCTGCGGCTGGCTCGGATGTGACTGCCGAGCACGATCATCGAGCAATCGCCCGGTATCGAGATGCCACGCTCACGCGCCAATGTCTCGACGCGCACGGCATCCGCCAGTTCGATGAAAAACGCCGCCGTTGCGCCACTCGACCGGATCGCATCCAGGATGTCCGCGGCCGGGCGATTGACGGTGTCGATGTGAACGGCAAGCTCGGCCTTGGTCAGGCCGAGCGCCGCCTCGAAGCCGAACCATCTGTCGGCAATCGATTCCGCCGGACCTTGCGGCCCGACATAGGCGAGTTTCAAATGCCCCAATGCCGCGGCCTTTTCCACCAGCGCACGGGTGCCCGCGGCATAATCGCCGCCGACGTAAGGAACGGGTCCGCCAGCGTCCTCACGTCGGCCGATCGCCACAAAGGGATAATCCTCGGCCACAAGGCGCGCGAGCTCCTCGCGGTCGAACTCGCGTCCAAGGATGAGGCAGCCATCGGCAATGCGCAGCCGGTTGTTTTCCGAGAAGATCTTGCGGTCGCTGCCGACGCCGGCGCTCGTCAGAAGCAGCAAGTCGTAATTCTGCTGCTGCGCCTCTTCCTCTATTCCGAGGAGGAAAGGCGTGAAGAAATCCGCCTGTGCGCTCGGGAAAGCCGGCTCGTAGGTGAATACGCCGAGAATGCGGTTGAGACCCTTCGCCATGCGCCTGGCAATAGGATCGGCGACATAGCCCGTGGTGCGGATGACCTGCTGAACCCGTTCGCGCGTTTCGGCCGGGATGCGGGCAAGAGCTGTTGGAGCCCCATTGAGAACGAGGGAAACCGTCGCCTGGCTGACGCCGGCGAGCTTGGCAATGTCGTTCTGCGTCAGTCTCCGGCGTCCCGTCACGCGCTCATTCCCATCCCAGAAATCTGCTAATACGTATTAGCTGCTAATGCGTATTAGCACTGTGCGCGCAGCATCTGTCAAGCCTGAAATTTGCGGAAAAGGAATCCGATGGAATGATCTGCGAGCGCCCGTCTTCCGGGACGCGGATCTGATGATGGGGACGAGACGCAGGCGGTGACGGGATCGAGTTCCATGCCCTCGATCAACTTCAGGGCGCGACGCAGGCTCTGGGGCGGCTGACCGAAGAAGCGCGGCAAGGCGCGGTGTGCCCGCGCCCGGTCCGGACACACAAGCCCGCAATTTTGCGAGCTTGTGTCTTTGCCGCCGCCTCAGCCCTCACCAAATCCTTCAAGCACGATCTTGCCTTTCGTCTTGCCGCTTTCGATGGCCGCATGCGCCTGGCGCAGATTGGACGCATTGATGGGAGACAGGACTTCCGTCACGGTCGTCCTGAGCTTGCCCTCATCGATCAGGCGCGCAACCTCGTTCAGCAGGTGGCCCTGTTCGGCCATGTCGGCGGTCTCATAGAGCGACCGCGTGAACATCAACTCCCAATGGATGGAGACCGCCTTGCGCTTGAATCCCAGCACATCCAGGCTCTCCGGATCGTCGATCAGCCCGAAACGGCCCTGCGGCGCGATCAACTCGATAATATCCTTCAGATGACGATGGGTTTCGGTGGTCGAGAAGACAAAGGCCGGCGCACCGACACCAAGAGCCGCGACCTGTTCGGCGATGGGTTTTGCGTGGTCGACCACATGATGCGCGCCGAGCTTTTCGACCCATTCCCGGGTTTCCGGGCGCGATGCCGTGGCAATGACAGTGACATCGGTCAGCGCCCGCACGAGCTGGATGGCAATCGAACCAACGCCGCCGGCACCGCCAACGATGAGAATGGCATTTGCGGCGCCCGGCACGGGTCTACGAATATCCAGCCGGTCGAACAGCATTTCCCAGGCAGTTATCGCCGTCAGAGGCAAGGCCGCCGCCTCGGCATCCGAAATTGTCCTGGGCTTCTTGCCGACAATCCGCTCGTCGACACGATGGAATTGGCTATTGGCACCCGGCCGGACCAGGGAGCCTGCATAGAAGACGTCGTCGCCGATCGTGACGTCTTTCACGTGCGGTCCAACTTCCACGACCGTGCCGACCGCATCCCAACCGAGGACCTTGAACTGTCCAGCCTCGGGTGCCACCCCTTTGCGAATCTTCGTGTCGACCGGATTGACCGAGACAGCCCGCACCTCCACGAGAAGATCATGCCCCTCGGGAACAGGCCGGGGAAGCTCGATATCCTGCAGGGCATCCTCGCGGCCAATGGCGCCCGGCGCTTTGTATCCAACGGCTTTCATCATGTGCTCCTTTGCTCACCGACATCAGCGTCGTCGATTGATTGATGTGGCACCAAAATGCGGTATCATTGTCGGAATGCAATATGCACAAAATCTGCACCTAGTATCAAAAGGATACTGTTATGGCCAAGGCTCGCCATTCGCGCTTCGATTGTTCTCCCGGCTGCTCGGTCGAGGCCGCCATCGGCCTCATCGACGGGAAATGGAAATCGGTGGTGCTGTTTCATCTGCTCTCGGGGACATTGCGGTTCAACGAGCTGCGCAGGCATATCGCCAATGTCACGCCGCGCATGTTGACCAACCAGCTTCGGGAGCTGGAAGACGATGGTCTAATCGAGCGAAAGGTCTATGCGCAGGTTCCGCCGAAGGTGGAATACAGTCTCTCCAGGCTTGGCCGCAGCATGGAGCCGGTCCTGCTTGCGCTGAAGGATTGGGGCGACGCCAACATCGGCCTCTATGGCAAGCCGCGCGGTCTGGATCCGCGGGAAACACCGGCCACCGAGGCGTCCCATCAGCCTGATCCGGAGGCAACGACGATATAGTCACTGCGACCCGCCGCACGGCGGCCGTTGCCTTCACACCCTTGGTGCAGGCCGCCTCACTTCTTAGCTCCCCCCTCCGTCAGGACGGCAATGAAGTCGACATCGCCGGTCTCGCGGGCGAAGGAAAGGGCGGTCTCGCCGTCTGCGCCTCGGGCGTCCGGGTTGGCTCCGCTGGCCATCAGCGCGGCAACGACGTCGGGCCCGTTCTGCTGATTGTTCGCCTGCATGATAAGAGGCGTCCATCCCCTGGCATCCCTGGCTTCGAGATCCGCTCCCCTCTGGACCAGGAGGGGCACAGCATCAGGATCGGTGACGATGTGAAGCAGGGTGACGCCCTCGTCATTTCGGGCGTTGATATCGGCTCCGGCAGCAAGAAGGAGGTCGAGGAGGTTCGCGTCGAAATACATGTCGAGAAGGTGGACCGGCTGGAACCCGTACGCCCCGACCGAGGTCGCCAAGGACGAATCGGCGGCCAGCATGGATCGCGCGAGATCAAGATTGCCGCTCTGGACGGCATCATGAAATGCAGCGACCGCGGCCGCATCGGATGCCGCGGCCGGACCGAAAGAGAGGCCGAGGGCGGCAAGCGCGGCCAGAAGGAAACGTCTCATGTGCAGCGGCCTCCGCCCCGCCCGGCCGATCCGGCCGCAGACGGTCGAGCCGAGCCACCGGGTCTGTCGGGGTTAATCCCGTCAGATTAGGTCGAGAGACAGGCGAACGCCACCCAGAACATCCACGTCCACAAGCTGGCGGTTCTCCATGCTCTCGGAGAACAGGACGAGCGCGTGCTCCGGCGCCATGCCCTGGTCGAGCATGGCCTGCCAATAGGCAACGCCCTGCGCTTCCCCCGGGCGGTCCAGAACATTCTGGTAGAACAGCTGCACGATGTCGCTGTTCGACATTTGCTGAATATTGCCGAAGCGCGACACGAATTCCGTGGAGAAAAGGAAATCGCGTGCCGTGGTCAAGAGATCGCGCGCGCCGTCATCCCGTTCCCCCACCCAGAAGGACAGGCCTGCAAGATCCGGATCCCGGTCGAAGGCGGCCTCGTAGAGCCGGTAGCTTTGCTTGGCAGGCTCATCGAAGGCGAGAATGCCATCGGAGAAGACAAGCCTCTCGATCCCGTCGAAACTGTCGGTTCCCTGCGGTCCCTGGATCGCGGTGACCTTGCCGTTGGCGTCCGTGATGACGCGATAGTCACTGATGCCTCCGGAATAGCTGACATAATCGAGCCCGGTGCTGCCGATGAAGCTGTCATTTCCAGCCGTGCCCGACAGGATTCCACCTTCCGTCCCTGCCACGATGGGCGGCGTCGGTACATCCGGGGTTGGCGGCGGCGTGTAGGGCACGCCTGTATCGATGAGAACCGTATCGGAGGCGGGACCTCCCGGATTGCCTGCGGCATCCTGGTAGCTGCCGGCGACGATCTTGACCGAGCCGCTGCCGCTATAGGCCTGATCCGCCTTGAAGACTGCGGTATAGACCAGCGGGTCGGCGGTGGTCTGCAGATTGGCGAGCTTGCCGCCCGTGGCGACAAGATCCTCCAGGCCGAAGTCCGAGGGCTTTTCGGAAAATGTGATGACAACATCCGACTGATCGTCGGCGAGGTTGAGTTTCGCGTCCACGATATCGACCGTTACGGTCGGCGCAGCGGTATCGTAGCCGATCGAATGAACCTTGCTCGCCTGGTTGATATTACCCGCAATGTCGGCAAAGCTACCGGACGCAACGCTGATTTTGGCGGTGCCGGAGTCAATGCCGGCGGTTGGCGTGAATGTCGCGGTCCTCGTCGTCCCGCTACCGCTGATAGCCGACACGGTTCCGCCCGAGACCGTGACATCACCCGAATTGCCGTTCCAGGTAAAGCTGTCGCCCGGATCTTCGGTGAACTCGAAGGTCACGGTCGCAGTCTGGCCGGCCTTCAGCGTTGCCGCATCCGTCCGCACCGTGATACCGGGCGCTACGGTATCGAGCGTGTAACTGGTCTTCAGCTCCGGACCGGCATTGCCGGCCTGGTTGACCACCCTCGCCTGAAGCGCATGCGTTCCTTCCACCAGGGTAGCCGCGAGCGACCAGGTCGTTGCGCTGGACATGGACGCGGCCGTCGTCCAGCTGGCGCCACCATCGAGGGACACTTCGACATGTTCTCCGGCCGCAAGCGGAGCACTCAGCTGTCCCGACAGCGTCTGCGCGGCAGTCTTGGTGATGAGGTCGGTGCTGGAAGAGCCACTGTCGGCGGAGAAGAGTATGGCTCCGACGGACGTCGTCGGCGCGGAGGTGACGACCTCGACGGTGAGCGCGGCGGAACTGGCGCCGATATTGCCGGCCTTGTCGGTCGCTGTAGCCGAAACGCCGTAGGACCCCTCTGCAAGGCTTGTATCGCTCTTGATGCTCCAGGTCCCGTCAAGGGCAAGTGCCGAGCCGATGGCGTTGCCATCGGCATAGAGCGTGACGGTCGATCCTGCCTCGGCAACGCCACTGAATGTGGGTCTCGTATCGCCTGTGATATTGTCGTCGCTCCGCGGGCCGGTATCCGAAGCGGCGACCAGATCGGGCGTGGACGGAGCAGCCGGCGCCTTCGTATCGACGGTCAGCGACGGCGTGACGCCCGCAGCGCCGGCATTGCCGGCGAGATCCGTATAGCCCCCGGCGGTCACGGTGATTTTGGCGGTGCTCGTGTCGGTATTGGTCGATGGCGTGAAGGTTGCCGTGCGGATCGCACCGCTGCCGGAGAACGAACCGAGCGAGCCGCCTGTAACCGTCACATCGGCGCCGCTGAATGTCGCGCCCGGATCTTCGCTGAAGGTGAAGGTGATCTTGGCGGTCTCGCCGATCTTCAGCTCCGCGCGGTCGCTCGTGACGGCAACGATCGGCCCTGTCGTATCGACTGTCATCGCCAATGCGCTTCCGGACAGGCTCTCATTGCCTGCCTGGTCGGTTGCCGTCGCCCGGATGGTGTGAACCCCTTCCGAGAGCGCAACAGTCGACGCGATGGTCCAGGTGCCATCCTGCGCCGCCGTGCCGCTGCCGATCAGCGCCTGATTGCCGTCGTAGAGCTTGACTGTCGCACCGCTTTCCGCGCTGCCGGTAAAGGTTGGAAGTGTGACGTTTGTTATGTCATCGGTGCTGGAAGAGCCGCTGTCACTGGCGGCGGCCAGATCCGGCGCGGAAGGCGCAGCCGGTGCAAAATGGTCGAGCGTGTAGGTCTGTCCGCCGGTGAAGCCGGCCTGGATCGCAGCATTCTGGCCATCGACAATGCCGGTCCCGGAGGCGTTGAGATCAAGCCGGAGCGTGCCATCGCCGGTGAGGTCATTGACGACAACCGTATAGGTCGTGCCGCTGCCGGAGACCTGCGCAATGCTACCGTTTGCGGTGCCAGTTCTGGTCAGGACGAAGTCGCTGGCATCAACACCCGAGACGCTTTCGGAAAACTTGACCGTGTAGCTGGCCGATGTTGCATCCTTGGAAAGCAGACCGGTCCCCCCTGCGGCCCGGACGATGCTCGTCACGGCAGGTGGTTCGTTCGGATAGCTGTCGACCACCAGATTGTCCATCCAGAGGGACGTGGTCGGATTGACGTCTCCGTAATCGCGGATCTCGAAGGACGTGGCCACAGGTGGCTGAGGACCATTGGGAAAGGCTGTCGAATACTGGAAAGGGTAGTTTTGAAACGTATCGTCCGAGAGGCTCGAGACATGCGCGATCTGGATCGCCGTTGGCAAATCCCCGTTCGCGATATTGGGAGTGAGGTCGACATAGGCCATGAAGTCATTGAGCGAGAAGCGGGACCCGTCCGTCTCTGTCACGGTAATCTTGAAGGGAGACGAACCGAGGCTGGCGTCCTCGGTAAAGTTGAACCGGCCATTGTCGAAGTTCGCGGTCCAGTTGCCGGCCGCCTGGATGGTAAAGGTCAGCCCACCTGCCGAGAGCGTCGTATCCGCCCCGCCTGCCGCACCGTCAGTGACTTGATTGAAATCGACTGTGCGAATGGCCATGGGATCCTCCGACGCTTAACGCAATATGAAAGGGCGTCGTAGCAATGCCTCGCCAGGCGCGAAAGCACGGTTTATGCACAACCACTAATTTAGGTCGATCATGGTTAACAGTTCCTTTAGATCCGCCCTCAAGCGGTCGGGGGCGGAGACCGACTGTGCGCCACCGGAACAGCCGAAGCGGCGAGCGGCATTGCCGATCTCGCCGCCGGTCCGCCGCAACAGGAAAAGCGCTCAGGCGTTACGACCCGAGCGTGTCGATGAAGGCCCGCAGCTTTTCCTCTGCAAAGTTCAGGATTGCCTCATCCACCAGCAGCCCGTCCTTCACCTTGTCGTTTGCCGAGGGAATGACGATTTCCGGGCAGGGAAAGACCTTCGCCAACATGCCGTTCAACGCATATTTGAGATGGCCCTGCGCCCGCACGCCGCCGAGAGCGCCTCCCGATACGCTCATGACGAAGCAGGGCTTGTCCTTGAAGACGGAATTCATCGCCGGGCGTGACGCCCAGTCGATCGCGTTCTTCAGAACGCCCGGAACGCTATAGTTGTATTCCGGCGTGACGAAGACCAGGCCGTCGGCGCGGCCAATCGCGGCATTGAGCGCGGCAACTTCCGCATTGTCCGTGATGTCCGAGTTATACAGCGGCAGGCCGCCTATTTCGGCGATCTCGCACGTCACGGTCTGCTCGACACGTGCCACGAGCGCACGCACGGTGGCGCGAGACGAGGAGGCGCTGCGCAAGCTGCCGGCAATGAAGAGAAGTTCGGGCATGGTACCACCAGATCAAAGACGTGCGAGGAATGTCGCAATCGACGGGAATATGACGATCAGCGCGATGGCGACGATCATTGCGACGACGAAGGGGAAGGATCCGCGGAAAATCTCGCCCACCCTCAGGTCCGGCTCGTTCATCGCAGACTTGATGACATAGACCGACAGGCCGAAGGGCGGCGTGAGCAGCCCCACTTCCACGGCGACAACGGTCAGAACGCCGAACCAGATGAGGTCGAAGCCGGCCGCGCTGGCGATCGGCAGCGCAATCGGCAAAAGGATGAGCATGATCGAGATGGAATCGATCAGGCAACCAAGCGCGATGATCAGCAGAAGATAGAAGAGCAGGAAGCCCCAGGGTCCGACCGGGCCTGACAGGAAAATATCCGCCAGTTCGCGCGGGACGCCGGAAAGTGCCAGCATGCGGCTGAAGAAGGTCGCCGCCAGGATCAGGAACAATACCGAGACCGTGATCTGGCCGGATTCCACCAACAGGTTCCAGAAGGACTTGCGGTCGAGCGAACGGCGCAGGAGCGCGATCACCAGCGCGCCGGCGGCACCCGCCGCCCCCGCCTCGGTCGGATTGAGGAACCCGCCATACAGGCCGCCGAGGACCAGGAGCATCAAAGCCGCGATCGGGATCGATTTTCGCACGACGTCCAGCAGGCCGATATCCACGGTCGCATCGGAATCATGGGTGGCCTCGAAGACGAAGGATTTCGAGAAGCGCGCCAGCAACAGGATGGTGATGCAGAAAACGACGGCCAGCAGGATCCCCGGACCAATCCCGGCAAGGAACATGCGGCCGACCGATTCCTCCGCCATCACCGCATAGACGATCATCAGCAGCGAGGGCGGGATCAGCATGCCGAGCACCGAGGAGCCCGCGACGACGCCGGTCGCGAATTTCCGCGTATAGCCATGCCGCCGCATTTCCGGCACGGCAACCCGGCTGAACACTGTGGCCGAGGCGATGGATATGCCGGTAATGGCGGCAAAGACGGCATTGGCAAAAACGGTGGCGACGCCGAGACCGGCCGTGACCCGGCCCAGCAATTTCTGGAAGACATCGAATGTGTCTTTGCCGACCCGTGAAATGGTGACGAGCAGTCCCATCAGAACGAAGAGAGGGACAACGGCAAACAGATATTCGCGCAGTGAGTCGTTTGCGACGGCACCAAGCATGCGCAGCGACACAGCATCGCCTCGAATGGCAGCAACACCCGCAAAGGAGACCGCAAGCATGCCGATGCCGATGGGCATTCCCAGATAGATCAGCACGATCAGCGCGATGATGGAAAGCGAACCAACTTCAACAGGGCTCATCGTGGCGCTCCAGGCTTGAAGGCAAGGCGAAGATCGCCGGCCATGGCGACGAAGAATTGCAGCGCGGCGACGATCATTCCCAGAAGGATCAGGGCGCGGAACGGCCAGGTCGGCATGGTGGCAATGCCGCTGACGCCGATGAACTCGCCGCTGTTGAAGTCCTTCTGCAGGATCGCGACGCTGGCCCAGGAAATACCGGCAAGCGCCAGGGCGCCCACGAGATTGAAGAGGGCCGACAGAAGAGCCCCGGCCCGCGGCGAGCTCTCCCGGAAGGCGACGAAGAAAAGCTCGGTGCGGGCAAGTCGGTTCGCCCGGACCGTGGTGGCGAGCTGCAGACAGACGATCATCACCAGAAGCAGGGCGCCGAGTTCGGAAACCAGCGGCAGCGACGATCCGATCAGGTTTCGCGCCAGAATATCCGCGCAGATTATGACCATCAGAACGCCGATCAGGAAGGTTCCCAGCGCGGCAAGGGCATCGATGAACAGGTACCAGACCCGTTCGATGCCGTTCGTCGGCTCCCGCAATTCGGGAGCCGTGGCGGTTTCGTTCTCGAGCGTCATCGGCCGGTCATTCGCCCCAGTTGCGCATGGGCTTCTCGCCCTTGGCCCGCAATCCGTCCATATAGGCCTTCAGGAAGGCGCTGGCGGGCATTCCCTTGGCATCGAGATCGGCTGCCCATTCGCCCGCAATATCCGGCAGCTTGTCGACCCAGGCCTTGCGTTGTTCATCCGACATCTTGAGGATGGTGACCGGCGGCTTCTGTCCTGCCCCAAGTTCGACCATCTTGTTGAGCGCCACCTCGTGACGTTCGAGCAGATCCTTGCCATGCGCGGCAGTGTAGAACTTTCCTGCCTCGATCATGGCGTTCTGAACCTCTTCCGGCAGTCCGTCCCAGCTGTCCTTGTTGATCGCGACAGCCCCGGAGAAAGCAACGCCGACATCGAACCGGTTGATATAGGGCGCCACTTCATAGAGCTTGGCCGGAAGCGCGCCGAGAGCAAGCGACAGAACACCGTCCGAAATGCCTGTCTGGATATCGGTGTAGAAGCTCGTCAGCGAGCCGTCCACCGCATTGGCGCCGGTCCCTCTCAGCCAGGTGCCCAGAACACCCGGCGCCGACAGCTTCATGCCGTTGATGTCGTCAATGCTCTTCAGCGGCGTCTTGGTATAAATATCGTACATGTCGGTGCTGGTGAGACCGAGCACCTTGATATTGTACTGCTCCCATTCCTTCTTCAGCGCCTCATTGGTCTCCAGCAGGTCCTGCATGACCTCCAGCTGAAGCGGCGGATTGACGGTCGCAAAAGGCGCGTAGCTTGAGGCCTGGCTCAGCGGCAGCTTGGCCGGCTCCAGAAAGGAAAAGACCCAGCCGATATCGGTAATGCCCTGCTCGACGGAGGTCAGCGTCGCATTGGCCTTGTAGAGCTGGCCGCCAAAGGCTTCGCTCCACTCGATCTGGTATTTGCCGTCCTTGGCCAGAAGTTCATCGGTCTTTGCCATGAAATGGGTCTTCATCATCCCCACCCAGGGAATGACGGTCGGATGGCTGGATGCGATGGTGAGACTGATCTTTTCCTGCGCCGCAAGGGCGCCCGGCATGGCGAACAGACCGGCAGTCATGGCCGCGAATAGAAAACGCATGGTAATTCCTCCCCAGGATTGATGTCTATGCAATCGAGAATGTCTGGCTCGAGTAATCGAGCCTTATCGTCGTCGTGCCCTCATTGATCAGCCAGGGCCGCACGCTGAAACTGCGGGCGCCGGCGCGGTGCATCGGATCGCGCTCGGCAATGGCGATGGCATCTTCGCGCGTTTCCGCCCGGACGATGACCAGGCCATCGCCCTCCCATTTTTCGCCGTCATCGGTCCACATGGGGCCTGCGGCAAACAGAATGCCCTCCTTCTCCAGGCTCACCTGGAACTGGAGATGCTCCTCCATGATCGCGAAGATCGGTCCGAGCCCGTCAACGGGCCGGGTGAAGATCGCAAAGAGCTGCTTTTGCAGCATGGCCCTGCTCGCCTCCAGCACCGCGGCGACGGGAACGGATTTTGGATTACTGTCTTCTGCCATCGGTTCCTCCTCCCTATCGACCGCCTCAGCCGGCCTTGCGCCGATCCAGCTCAGCCCGGATCTCGTCGCCGTGCTGATCCAGCGTCGGCGGCGGCACGACCTCCAGCTCGGGCTCGCCATCGAAACTGTAGGGCGCCCGGACCGTCTTGGATTGTCCCATTTCAGGATGCTGCGTCGGCACGGCTAGCTTCAGATGCAGCGCCTGCGGGTCCTCCAGCGCTTCATCGGCATCATAGGCCGGCGAATGGGGCACTTCGGCTTCAAGCAGGCGGGCACACCAGGTATCCCGGCTGTCGCGCTTGAAGACCGGCGTGAAGATCTCGATCAGCTCGTCCTGATGCTGGATGCGCTGGAGGCGTTCCGCAAAGCGCGGATCATGCGCGAGAGCCTGCTGGCCCGTCGCCTCCAACAGCCCTTCCCAGAACTTGGTGGGCGAGGACATGTGGATCGCCACCCATTTTCCATCCGAGCATTCGAATGTGTAGCTCTGCGAGACCACCGGACGCGACAGCGGACCCATGATTTCGCCAACGGAATAGTAATGTGTGAAGCTGTCGAGGTTGAAATGCGCCATGGCTTCCAGCATCGAGATGTCGAGACGGCGGCCCTTGCCTGTGCTGGCGCGCTCCAGAAGGGCGGCCATGATTCCCATGGCGGCATATTGGCCGGTGATGGCATCGGCGATGGCCGGTCCGATCACGCGCGGATTGGTCGGCGGCGTGACCAGCCGCAGGAAACCGCTCGCCGCCTGCGCCACCGTATCGAAGGCCGGACGGTCCCGCGACGGCCCGCTTTGGCCAAAGCCGGAGATCGCACAATAGATCAGGGACGGGTTGAGCCTGCGCAGCTCGCTCTCGCCGCAGCCAAGCTTCTCGGCAACGCCTGGCCGGAAGTTCTGGATGAACACATCCGCCGTGGAGACGAGATCCTGGAAGGTCGCCAGATCGTCCGCCTGGGTGGTATCGAGCGCGATCGAGCGCTTGTTGCGGTTATAGGTCTGGTAATGCGGCGAATAGAGCCCACCCTTGAAGGCGCGGAAGGGATCGCCCGTTTTCGGCCGCTCGACCTTGATGACATCGGCGCCGAGATCGGCCAGATGCATGCTGGCGGCAGGCCCGGTAATATAGGTGCCCAGTTCGATGACCCGGATGTTCTTCAATATCTTGACCATAGCGGGCTCCTCAGTTCTTCGCGGCAGCGGGCCGCGTGGCGGCCTTGCCGTCGTAGGTAATGGCCTGATCCGCCTTGTGAGACATGATGAAACCGATCGATCGGAGCGATTCCTCGTAAAGATGGGCTGCAAGGCCCGCCGTTCTCGCCAGCAGGGGAACGGCTTTGATGGCTTCGAGCGGCCAGCCGGCATCGAGAATTGTTGCCGGAATGGCGCCCGAGACATTGATCGGCAGAGGCCGCTGGATGATTGTCGGGGCATGCTTGGCCAGAACGCGGAGCATATCGACATGCCGCCCGCTGATGCCGGACTGATCGGCGATCTCGAGCAAGCGGTTGGCGCGCGGATCACCCTCGCTGTGCTGGGGATGGCCGAGGCCCGGCACCTTTTTGCGCGCCGTTTTGAGCGCTGTCAGGCTGCGGATGGCGGCCGCATCCATATCACCACCATTGGCGTCCGCATCCGCCAGAACCTCCGCCAGATAAAGCCCGGCCGATTCCGAACTGCCGGCGACGACACTTCCCATCCCCAGCAATCCGGCCGCCATTGCGCCCTGCCAGGCTTCAGGGCCAGCAGCGAGCGTCATACGCGCCGCCTGGACGCTCGGCACAAGACCATGCTCCGCAATGGCGACGAGGCAGGCATCCATCATCTTGCGCTGTGCGGCTGAAGGTTTCTCCCCCAGCACCAGCAGCCAGAAATAATCGGTGAAATCGATCTTGCCGATCAGATCATCGCAGAGATCAAGCCCGCGGACTGTGATTGTATCGGCATCAGACGTCGCGATGGCGGTCTGTGCCTGTTCTTGCTTTCCAATTCGCATTGCGCTCCTCATTTTCGCTGTGCGAAAATATTTCCTCTTGCCGAAAACGTTAACAGCATTTACGGTTGCGTCAAGTGCCATTCGTCCGGAGGCTTGAAGTTGACGCCGGGCACTAGATCTTGGGGGAGAATGATGGGAGGTCGCATGGCTGGCTTGGCGGACATGAATGCGGCACAAAAGCCGCGGACGCCCTATGTGCGCTCCGCGTCGAACGCGCTATCGATTGCAGGCTCTGAGCAATGGAGATGCAAACAGTGAGTGCAGCGCCAGACATGATCGCGGGAGAGGCCGACAGGCCCGTCGAATTCGTCGAAGCACTGGCGAAGGGGCTCGCCATTCTCGAATCCTTCGATGCCGCCCATCCGGAGATGACGTTGAGCGAAGTGGCGCGCCGTGCCGGTCTCTCGCCCGCGGCGGCCCGGCGCAGCCTGCTGACGCTGCAGGCGCTCGGCTATGTCGACCAGAAAGGCAAGCGCTTCCACCTGAAGCCGAAGATCATGACGCTGGGATCGGCCTTCTATTTCTCGGCCAGGATCGAAGAGGTTCTGCAGCCGGATCTGCGGGAATTCGTGGAGAAATTCGGCGATGCATCGTCCGTCGGCACACTGGATGGCGAAGATGTCATCTATATCGCGCATGTCTCGGTTCAACGGGCTCGACGCGCTGCCGCCGTGCTGGGAGCCCGCTATCCCGCCTGCGCCACATCGCTCGGCCGGGTCCTGCTGGCCGGCCTGCCGGACGATGCGTTGGACCGCTTCCTGTCGACGGTGACGCCGAAAGCGCTCACGTCCAAGACGATCACCGATCCTAAGGCACTGAGGCGGGAAATCCTGGCCGTGCGCGAGGCCGGCTATTCCACAACGGTCGATCAGCTTGATTATGGGATCACGGCACTTGCCGTTCCGATCCGGGACATGGAGGGCCGCACGATCGCCGCGCTCAACACCTCCGGCTATACCGGACTTCAGACCCCGGAAAGCCTTGTGGCCGAGCGCTTGCCGGCGCTCAGGCAGACGGCCTCGCACATCGCTCACGCCATTACCCGCTACCCGGTTCTGCAATCGATCATGGGACCATGAGGACGGCGGAGGCATGAGGGACGAGGGATGAGGATTGCGGCATGCCCATCGCCAGCAGGCCGCGACCGCGCTTTCGGTCAGGTCGCGCCGCGACGGGATGCGAAAGGCAATTGAGGATACGGCGCCCGGCCTACTTGTCGGTCGCCCAGGGAGATTTCGGCGCATTCGCGCCAATTATCGGCAGGGAGAGGACCTTTGGCAAAACTCGTAGCAACACTGGCATCGACGCATCACCCGTTTTATCTAAAAGCCACCACAATGCCGCCCGAGCAGCAGATGCCTCAGGCGCCGGAATGGAAGCGCAAGGTGGAGGCCTATCGCGAGACCCTGGCGCAGACCAAACCGGATATTCTGGTGATGATCGGCTCGGATCATTTCCATCAGATCTTCCTCGACAATTGCCCGCAATTCCTGATCGGCAAGGCACCGCGATATGACGCGACCTTCTACAATGAGGAGCGGGAATTCGGCATCCCGAAATATCTTCTGGAAGGCGACGAGGACATGTCGCGCTTCATGCACCAGTCGCTGATGGACCAGAATTTCGACTTCGCCTTCTCCAACGAACTCAAGATCGACCACTCGATCATCTGCCCGATCATCACGGTCCGTCCGCAGAACGACCTGCCGGTGGTGCCGATCTACACGAATATATTCGCGCCGCCGCTGCATTCGCCGCGCCGCTTCTACGAAGTCGGCCGCGCGATCCGGAAAGCGATCGACGATTACCCCTCCGACAAACGCGTTGCGGCCATCGGTACCGGCCACCTCTCGCTGGAACTCGGCGGGCCACGGCAATTCATGGAGACGGGGCCCGACCCGGTCTTCGATCGCCAGGCCATCGAGTGGCTGCGGTCCGGCGATATCGAAGCGATCCTTGCCAATGTGACCCACAAGAGCATGGCGGCGAGCGGCAATGCCACGCACGGCTTCTTGAACTTCATCCTGATGCTCGGCGTCGCGGGACCGGAAGGCGCCGATTACGTCGACAATCTCGATCTCTTCCACACGATGGAAGCCTATTTCACCTGGTACCCGAAGGAGCAGGCGGCATGAGCAAGTATTACGTCAACAAGTTCCTGTTCACCGTCGATCGCGATCCGGAGCTCATGAAGCGCTATATCGAGGATCCGCGCAATCTCGTGGCAAGCTGGGAACAGTCGATCGGCCCAAAGCTGCTTGGCAATGACGTCGAGGTGTCGACCGTTCACAGTTTCACCGAGCAGGAGCGCGAGGCGCTCGTCAATCACGATTACGTCGCCCTGTTCGAGATGGGAGCGCATTTCTTCCTGAATCTCACGATGTATATCGGCATCTATGACGAGCCCTATTTCACCAAGTCGGGGCCGCTCTCCTTCCAGCGCGAATTCGCCGCCAAGCTGCAGCACTGGCGCGAGAAGGACTATCCGACGGTAGAGGTCTGATCCGGACCGGAGCAACGGGTCGATCGTCTCGGCAGAGACGGGGCAATCGCAAGGAACGGCGGAGGCGCGAGACGCAACCGCCGTTCTGCGAGCCGGGGCGTCGTGATGGAAACCGGCTCTGCGAGCTTGAGGAACAAGCCTGTGCTTTCAGCGCAGAGGTTTCTTCGGCGAACGGATCAGTCCGAGCGGGACGCCGTGTCGATCATGCGGATCCAGCCGGCCGCCCGCCTTGCCGCCTCGGCCAGCACCGGCTTCGGCGCTTTGAACCACTCATCTTCCGGCAATTCGCGATGCTTGCGCACATGCGCTATGGCCGCATCGAGCGTTGCGAACTTCTCCGGCAGCGTCAGGTGCAGGAAAAGCGACATGACGGCGACCGAGCGGGAACGTCCGCCACGGCAATTGATCAGGATATTGCCCTGCTCGCGCCGCGGATAGGACGGCTTGTCCGGCAGGACCTGCTCCAGCGCCGCCCTTAGAATATAGTGCGCGGCCACCATCTGGGTCTCGGGATTGCCGGCGCCGTCGATAAGGCCGATCTTGTAATAGCGGATCTCGCCGGGACCGTAGACGCTGCCTTCATGATCGGACACGACTTGCGGCTGACGGACATAGTTGAAATCCAGGTTGACGGCGCAATTCACCACGGTCGTGATGCCGTGGCGGCGCAGCAGGTTGAGATCGCTCGCGCCCTTCTTGCCCGAGATGAAGAAGTCGACGCCATAGGTCGGATGGCGCTCATAGATCCGGCTGAGCTTCGGCAGCGTCTCGTCATCTCCGTCGTCAGGGGGCTTCGGCGCCGTCATCTCCGCCTCGTTCGTCTTCATGTCTATCAATTCCCGATCATGCATGATGGTCTGCCTCCACTCGTCGCTGCGCAAACCGCGGATCACCCGGCCTGAACCTTTACCTGCGCCGCTTTGGCTATGCGGCCTTCGGAGATGGAGCGGGCGACCTGGTTCAGCGTCGGGTAAACGGCCCCCTCGCCCGTCGCGATGTAACCCGGGCAGAGATAATCCCTGGAACCCGGCGCGACCTTGCCGAGGGTCAGCGGCTCGTAACAGCCGCCGGCATTTTTCAGGATCAGCACGGCCGCCGCCACATCCCAGGCATTCACCCCGAATCCCGCCGCCGCATCCGCCCAGCCTGCCGCGACATGGGCAATGCTGAGCGCCGCGCTGCCGGGACGGCGCAGCGTGGAGAAGGTCTCGACGAGTGTTCCCAGATTGGCGAGCGCTTCCGACCGGCCATCGAGACGGAAATCCCGCGAGACCGGATAGCCGGTGATCAAGGTGGCCCGCGTTTCATCCGCAACGGCGCGAGAGCGGATCGGCTGGCCGTTGAGATAGGCGCCATTGACATCCGCCGAGAACATGAGTTCGGAAACCGGATCGTATATGGCGCCCGCGACGACCTCACCGTCGATCACCGCGGCGATCGACACGCACCAGAAGGCAAGGCCGCGCGCAAAATTCGCCGTCCCGTCAATGGGATCGACATACCACTGGATATCGCCCGTCCCGACCTGGCCTCCCTCCTCGCCCATGATCGCAGATCCTGCTTCGCGCTCCAGGATGAAGGA
Organism: Rhizobium sp. SSA_523; assembly: GCF_030435705.1. Lineage (NCBI taxonomy): Bacteria > Pseudomonadati > Pseudomonadota > Alphaproteobacteria > Hyphomicrobiales > Rhizobiaceae > Affinirhizobium > Affinirhizobium gouqiense. The sequence goes on along the minus strand of NZ_CP129381.1, from coordinate 408,456 downwards.
CCGTATCGTCGCCTCCGCCCGCTTGTCGTGCACCGTGACGATGTCATGCAGGTCCACCTTGTAGTCGACGCCCATGACGGAACGAAAGGCGTCCAGCAGTGGATCGCGGACCGAAAGCGCCGCCTGCTTTGCCACCTCCATCAGGCGCCGGGATCGAGTGATTGCATCGGCCGTTGCGGGTGTTGTGCGGATGGGGCTGGTGTCGCTGGGCATTCTTCTCAATTCCTGTCATAAAAGGGAAAGTCGGCGCGACGAGAGCCGCGCCGGGCACTTCATGCACGCACGCGGCAGGCTGTTACTTCTTGTAATTGACGCGCCAGAAATCCTGCCATTCCTCACGACGGTCAAAATCGTCGAGCCCGGTTCTGGAACTGTAGCCGAGAAGATTGTCGGCGACCTTTGCCAGACCGGAGGGCTCGTCTTCCGGCATCTTGATGTCGGTATTGGTCGGCACTTTGCCGTCCTTCATCTGCGGAGCAATGCCCTCTTCCGTCAGGATATAGTGAATGAAGAGCCGGGCCGCATTGGGACTTTTGGTCTTGGAGGCGATCAGTCCCAGCTTGATATAGGTCCAGCCGACCCAGGGGTTGAGGCCGGTGCAGATGCCGAGCTTATAGCCCTTGTCTTGATTGTCTCGAAACTTGGCAGAGCTCAGGAGGCCGAAAAAGGGCTCCTTCTGTCCAGGCGCTCCAACGGCTTCGGCAACAGGATCATCGCCATCCGTCGCCAGCGGCGCGTTCTGTGCCAAGGCCTTGATCCAGGCTGCGGCTGCACTTTCTTCGCTCGTCTGGAGATCCTTGCCGTATTGTGCCTTGTAGGCGGCGGCGACCTTGTCACTGCCATGGGTTTCCAGCTGGTTGAACCAGTCGGTATAGGTGCCCTTGGTCAAAGGGTCGACAAGCGCGACCTTGCCCTTCCACCTGACTTCCGTCAGCTCCCAGATATTGGCAACGGGGCATTTGTCGTAGACTTCGGTATTATAGGCCCAGACATTGGCATTGGTCGAAATCGCCAGCGGGTTCTGGAATTGCTCCGGTAGTTTCGATGCCATGTCGCCGGGCAGGTAATTCTCGACAAAACCCTCCGGCAATAATTGCGCAAGCGCTGCCGGAGCGTCGGTGATCAGCACCACATCGCCCTGCACATTGTTGGATTGGCTTTCACGGATAATCATTTCCAGCTGGCTATTGGCCGACACTTTCATGCCCGTCGCCTTCAGGCCGTATCTGGCGCTGAAATTTTCGGCCATTTCGACGATCTTGCCGGTGCTGTCATAGATGTTGATCGGTGCTTCCTGCTTCGCCGCTGCGATCAGAGCGTCGAGATTGAAAGCGTCCTGCGCCTGCAGGCCACCAGCCGAAGCGCCGCAGTACAGACCTGCCGTTGTCAGCAGGATGACCAAACGTCTTGAATGTTTCATGCTCTCCCCTCCCAAGGAAATCGGCAGGCCTACCTGCCGCAAGCTTTATTTCTTGTAATTCACACGCCAGAAATCCTGCCAGCCTTCCCGCTTATCGAGATCTTCGGCTGCGGTGGCCGCGCTGAATGCCATCAGTGTGTCGAGGTGTTTGCCGATACCGGAAGGCTCGTCTGCCGGCAGGCCAATTTTCGAATTGCCGGAGATCTTGCCATCCGCCGTCTGCGGCGCGATGCCTTCCTCCGTCATCAGGTAGCGAACGAAGAGTCTGGCGGCGTTCGGGCTCTTGGTCTGCGCGGCGATCAGGCCGAAGCCGGGATAGAGGAACCCGGCAAAAGGCTTTACGCCGGAGCAGAAGCCGAGTTTCAACCCCTTGGACTGGTTGTCGCGATATTTGGCCGTCGAGGTGATGACGAAGAAGGGATCCGCCTGGCCTGGCGCTCCGGCGGCTTCTGCAACCGTCGAGGAGTCCGAAAGAATCGGTCCGTTCTGCGCGAAAGCCTTGACCCAGGCCGCGGTCGCCGTCTGGCCGCTGGTGTCGAGAGGCTTGCCGTAAAGCGACTCGTAGGCCTTGGCCATTTCCGCGTCATGATGGCTCTCGATCTGGTTGAACCAGTCCGCATACAGCGGCTTGTCGAACAGGTCGAGCATAGCAAGCTTGCCCTTCCACTGCGGCTCCGTCAGCTGCCAGATGTTGGTCACCGGGCAGCTGTCGTATTTCTCGGTATTGTAGGTGAAGACATGCGGATCGTAGACGACGACCAGCGGGTCGCGCAGGTTTTCTGCAATATCGCCGGAAAGATCCGGCGGCGCCCAGTTGGTGACGATGCCCTGGGGCAGCAATTCGCCCATGGCAGAGGCGACATCCGTGGCAAGGCTGACATCGCCGACGACATTGCCCGCCTGATGCTCGCGGATCAGCAATTCGATCTGCGTTGCCTCATTGACTTTCTTGCCGCTCGCCTGAACGCCGAATTTCGTGGTGAAGGCCTGGGCTGTATCGACGATCTTGCCGGTCACTGCGTAGACGGTGATCGGCGGCTCCTTCTTCGCCGCCTCGATCAAAGCGTCGAGATCGAAGGCCTGCTCAGCAAAAGCGGAGCCTGCGCAGGACAGGGACGTGAAAATCGCCGCAGCCGCGACGGCTCTCCTGCGATGCGAGCTTGTTACATTGGCATGGTTGGTCATGATACTCTCCGGTCCGCCAGTCATTTGTGGTAGTTCATCCGCCAGAAATCCTGCCAGCCTTCCCGCTCGTCCCAATCCGACAGAGCGGTCGCCATGCTGTAGGGCAGCAGCTGGTCGAGCGCGGCACCGATGCCCGACGGCTCATCCGCCGGCAGGCCGACATCGCGATTGGTGGACATTTTTCCGTCGATCGCCTGCGGCGCGATCCCTTCCGCCGTCATCACGTAATGGATGAAGAGCCTGGCCGCATTAGGACTGTCGGTGCCCTTGGTGATCAGCCCGACACCGGGATAGAGCCAGCCAAGCCAAGGCTTCAGATCCTTGCACAGGCCGAGCTTCATGCCCTTGTCGGCATTGTCACGGAACTTGGCCGAGCTGATCAGTCCCATGAAGGGCTTTGACTGGCCAGGGGCGCCGACAGCATCGGCGGCCGCCGCATCGGCATCGGTCAACAATGGCGCATTCGATGCAAGAGCCTTGATCCACGATGCGGTAGCGCTCTGTTCCTTCGTGTCGAGATCCTTGCCGTAAAGCGCCTTGTAGGCGGAGGCCACGTCTTCGTCGCCATGCATTGCCATCTGGTTGAACCAGTCGACATAGGACGCCTTGCCGAGCGGGTCCTGCATGGCAACCTTGCCCTTCCATTCGGGCTCCGTAAGCTGCCAGATGTTCGATACCGGGCATTTGTCGAAGAGCTCGGTATTATAGGCCCAGACATTGGCGCTGTTGACCACCGTCAAAGGGTTTTGGTGCTCCGGCGCGATCTTGCTGGCCAGATCGGGCGGCAGCCAGCTTTCGGCAAAGCCCTGCGGGATCAGCTGGGCCATGGCAGCTGGCGCATCGCTGATGATGGAGACGTCGCCCTGGATATTGTTGGCCCGCGCCTCGCGGATGATCATCTCCAGCTGCGCCGTGGCCTTGACCTTCGAGCCCTCTGCGGAAAGACCATAGGCCTTGGCGAAATTCGCCGCCATTTCGACGATCTTGCCGGTGCTGTCATAGACGGTGATGGCCTTTTCCTTTTTGGCCGCCTCGACAAGCGTTTCGAGGTTGAAGGCCTCCTCCGCCCCTGCCCCTCCTGCCAGCATCGTCAGTGCCGCGGCCGTTCCCAGAAGCCGATGCATCCTTGTGCCCGAATATACCTTCATTGCCCGCTTCATACTGTCCTCCTTCAGCAAGCGTCCCGTCTCATTCCTGTCAGCTGTGCATGGTCCGCCTCAGCAGAGCGTCTGCCTCGTCCATGCGCTCGCCTTTGGCGTTGAACACATGAAGGGCTTCCGGCGGCGCGTGGACAAAGACCCTTTCGCCCGTCTCGATTCGCGGCAGGACATGGGTCGTGAGGAAGAGCGTGTGATTGTCGCTCTTCAATTCCAGGATCCAGCTGCCGCCGGTAGGCAGCACGCCGGTGGTCGTCATCTCCATGCTGAAGCTGCCGGCCGGAACGTCCTGCTTATCCCGCGAATAGGCCAGCGCCTCCGGTCGCATGCCGATCGAGCCTATTCCGCGCAGGCTCGAATAATGGCTGGAGAAGAAGGCTTCCGCCTTGTCCGCGATGTCGGATACTCCCGGCCTGCCGAATGTCAGGATGTTGATGGGCGGGCTCCCGACGAATTCGGCAACGAACCGGTTGGCGGGACGGTCATAGATATCATTGGGCGTTCCCATCTGCTGCAGCGTGCCCTCGTTCATCACCGCAATGGTGGTGGCCAGGGTCATGGCTTCCCACTGATCATGGGTCACGAAGATGATCGTCGTCTTGAACTCATTATGCAGGCGCTTCAATTCGGCCCGCATTTCCAGCCGCAGCCGCGCATCGAGGTTGGAGAGCGGCTCATCGAGAAGAAGCACGCCGGGATTGACGGCCAGCATGCGGGCCAGCGCAACGCGTTGCTGCTGGCCGCCCGATAGCTGCGACGGATAGCGGTCACGATATTTGGCAATGTCGAGCGCCTGCATGACCCGCTCAACCCGCGCCTCGCGCTCCTGCTTCGGCAGATTGCGCAGGCGAAGGCCGAAATCCGTGTTGCGCTCGATGGTCAGATGCGGCCAGAGCGCGTAGCTCTGAAAGACCAGACCCATTTCCCGTTTTTCCGGCGGCACGAATATGCCCTGGCATACGGAATCGACGACGCGTTCTCCCACCTGGATCTCGCCGCCGGAAAGGTTCTCGAGGCCGGCGATCATCCGCAGTGTCGTCGTCTTGCCGCAGCCGGAGGGACCGAGCAGGCACATGAATTCGCCGTCGCGGATTTCCAGGTCCAGATCGGCCACGGCGTTCGCGGCATTCACACCGTAGTTCTTCTGCGCGCCGCGCAGGTTGATCGTAGGCATCAGCTTCCAAGTCCTTCTGCAAGATTTGTGCGGGTCAGCTTCTGCGCCAGCAGGGTGCCGAGATAGGCGATCGCGGCAATGATCAGCACCACGGCATTGGCTGCCTGCGTATAGTGATAATCGACCAGGCGGAGCGAAAAGGTGGTCAGAACGTCGGTGCTCGGCACCGCCAGGATGACGAACAGGCTGAGCCCCTTGATGCCCGAGATGAAGGGCAACAGAACGCCGGTGACGAGCGAGCCCTTCTGGATCGGGATGACGATCGAAATCATCCGCCGGAACCAACCGGCACCGGCAATCTGCGCCGCCTCTTCGGGATCCTTTCCGAGCTGCGTCATGGCCGAAATGCCGGCACGGGACGCATAGGGCATCTGATCGGCAATCAAGGCGAGCATCAGGATGGTGACTGTGCCGTAGAGGGCGGGGACCGGGCCGCGAGGCACTGCAAACAGCGAGAGATAGGCCGCCGCAAACGCGATTCCCGGCACGAGATATGGCAGGAAAGTCACCTGCCGAAGAAAGGTGGACAGGCTGCGCATTGGCGTGCGGATGACGACATAGCCGACAAGCAGGCCGAGCACGCCCGACGTCACCGATGCGAGGCCGACGATCATCAGCGTATTCTTGGCCGCAGCCCAGAGATCGGGGCTGAGCAGGACGCCGGTCTGCAGGGCGACCGTATGGAGGTCGGTGCCGATCCAGTAATCCAGGGTGAAATTGTCGAGCGTGAAGCGCGCCGGCACCTTCATCACGGTCGAGAGTACCAGCGTCAGCAAGGGCATTCCGACGCTCAGGATGAAGATTGCCGCCGCAAACGCCGTGGCCGGAAGGCGAAGCCTGCCCAGGCGGCTCTGACGGTTCATCGAGCCTTTGGAACCGATCGTGACGAAGCGGCGCGCCTCGCGGACCAGCCTGGCGTCGATCATCAGGGTGATGATGCCGATCAGCATGATCGACGCCGCGACGACCCCGGCAACACCCGTCTGACGGGAGGCTATGCTCCGGAAGAGCGAAGTGGACAGGACCTCGAACTTGACCGGCAGGCCGAGCACGTAAGGCACCCCGAACTCGCCCAGGCACTTTGCGAAGATCAGCACCATCGACGACAGAAGCGCCGGCCGCATCAGCGGCAAGATGATCTGGACCGCGACCTGATAACGGCGGGCCCCCAGGATGCGGGCGGAATCCTCGAGCTGAGAATCGAACCGGCGAAGCGCCGAGCCGAAGAGAAGGATGACGAATGGCGTATAATGCAGCGCCAGTATCACGATGATCGGGACCCGCCCATAGGCAAGCCAGTCCGGCGGTGTAAACCCCATGGCCTCGAACCAGCCGGGCTGGCCGCCCACGGTGCGATTCTTGAACAGCGTCGTCCAGGCCAGCGCGAAGGTCCAGGCGGGCAGCATGTAAGGCACGATGAGGGCGGTGGCGAACCAGCGGCGGCCGAACATGTCGGTTCGGCTGATCAGCCAGGCAAGCACCGTGCCGATCACCAGGGAAAGCGAGATTGCCCCTAGCGCCACCGTCAAGGTATTGAACAAAGGCCGCCAGAAAAGGTCGGTCGCGACGGGCGAAAAGAAGGCCCGGTCGACGTAATAGAATGTCAGTTCACCCACATCCTTGCCGAGGCGGCGCTCGTGGCCGAACTGGACCCGGACGGAATCCAGTACGATCGAGATGATCGGCACGACGATCAGATAGGTGAAGAGCAGGGCCGTCAGCAGGCCGATCAGGGTGGTTGGCTCGCGGAGCGCGATCTTCAGCCGGTAACGCCAGGCCTGCCACGCGGAGGGCGCGGTGGACGCGCTGCTCCCCAGCGTTCGCGCCTCGGTTTTGTCACTCAGGAAAGCCATCATTCCTCCACAGGCCATCTATCGCAGCGTCACGCACTTGGACGCGTGAACGCGCCCGCGCGGGCTGCGAATTGGCAGCCTCAAGCGTCAGCTCCAGCGATGTCTTCAATCCTCCCGGCGGGACTCCCGGCCCGCCAGCCCCTCGCGAACGCCAATGCTTCGGCATTCATGATCGCCGGACTTTCTGGATGTCTGCTCCATTCGGTCCGGCGACAGGATGATGATCCGTTCTGGGCTTCGTTTTGTCAATCATTAAAATGCACGCGCGCTCACTATTTTATCTAACTGATATCGTTTGATAAAACTGCGCCTCTATACGATTTTTATTGCACGCGCGACCAATTGCATGGATGCTTGTGGGAAATATCGGCTATGTCGACCCGCCGCGGCCTTGGAAGGCTGTGCTGCCGGGGCCGGCTACCGGTAAGAAGCCCAGATTATTCCAGTGCTGCAGCAGGATCGGAATTTTGGGGATTGGAAATATCCAAGCTTTGTGGCCTGTGGTGAGACGAGATGGACAGGGACAGATCGATGGCTCGTGGGTTCGTAACTGCGGAAGAAGTGGCAAAGCGTGCGCGCGTATCGCGCTCCACCGTGTCGCGCACCTTCACGCCCGGCGGCAGCGTATCGAAAGCTGTGCGCAAGAAGGTGCTCAAGGCAGCGCAGGAACTCGGCTACCGCGTCAACCGTCTGGCGCAGGGACTGAACAACGACCGCTCCAACCTGATCGGCGTGGTTGGCGCCAATCTGAGCTCGCCCTTCATTTCCAGGCAACTCGATGCCCTCAGCCTGGGCCTTCTCCGGCGCGGAACGCAATGTCTCTTGCTCAATGCCGCGGATGCGCGCAAGGACATCGCGCCGCTGATCGAACTGCTCTTCGAATTCCGCGCCCAGGCGATCGTCGTGCTTTCGGGCGAGCCGCCGGCCTCGATCGTCGACGAATGCATCGCCAACGGCGTACGCCTGATCCTGATCAACCAGAGCATGGACCGAACGGATACGAATATCGTCCTGAGCGACGATTCGCATGGCGCGGATCTGGCGGCCATGCGGCTGCGGGCGGCCAAATGCAAGAAGGTCGCCGTCGTTACCAGCGGCAGCCAGACGCCGGCGCAGCTACGACGCGCCAGGGCCTTCACCACCCGCATGGTTGCGGAGGATATCGAAGTGGTTCCCTGGTCCGATGGACCGACCACCTATGAAACAGGCTACAAGGCCGGCTGCGAATTGTTGGCGGACAAGGAGATCGACGGCGCCTTCTGCGTCACAGATCTGCTGGCACTCGGCTTTCTGGATGCCGCCCGGCTGGAAATGAAGCGGCGCGTGCCGCAGGATCTTTCGGTCGTCGGCTTTGACGATATCCCCCAGGCCGGCTGGAAAAGCTACCAGCTGACGACCATCGCCCAATCCTTCGATGCGCTGACGGAGAAAGTGCTTGCAGCGCTGGACAATGACGCGCCGGAGACACGTCTTCAGGTCGTGCCGGTAAGCATGGTGGAACGGGCCACGGCCCGCTGAGGCTCATGCCGGCTCAGCTGACCTGGCGAATGCGGCTTTCGTTCAGGAGACCGCTATCGCTCAAAATGGGAAGTGCAACCGATACGATATGGGCATTGATCCGTTTCAGGTCCCGCAGGAGATCCAGATGAAGCGAGCTTGTCTGGATACTGTCCGCCCGGCCCTCGCGCAGGCGCTGCAGGTGACGCGCCGAGGACTGCTTTTCCAGCCGGCGCACATCCTCTTTCACCTCGACAAGACGCCTGGCCAGGTCTCCGTCATGCGTCGCAAAGACCGTCTGTGCCATTCGCAGATTATCGAGCGTGATGGCGAACAGTCCCAGCAATTCCTCCTGCCCGGCCTGCGAGAATTGTAGACCAAGCCCGACCTTCTTGGCGATCTCCGGACGGATGCCCTTCTCGATGATGTCGCCGATATGCTCGAGGTTGATCGCATATTCCACAATGTCCATGGAGCGGCGATAATCCTGGTCGCTCAGCGTCCCTTGTCCCACTTTGGTGACGAAAACCTTGATCTCGTGCTGGATCCGATCCACACGACCCTCCAGCGCGCTGATCTCGTTCAACTGCGCCATGTCGTTGCGGATCATGGCGTCCGAAGCCTGACGCAGCATGCGCTCGATCAGGTCGCCGACCAGCATCACCTCGCGGCTTGCCCCGGCAAGCGCGGCGACGGGGTGGTCGAGATCATGCGCATCGAGAAAGCTCCGCTGATCCTCCGCCGGTCGCTTTTCCGGCAGGATCGCCGCCGTCAGCCTCAGCGCAAGCGGTGATAGCGGCCAGGCGACCAGCGCCACGGCGAGGTTGAACACCAGATGGGCTTCGACGGCAAGCTGGTCATGCGAAAACGCACTGAGTTCCAGCAGGTTTGCGCCATAGCCGACAAAGGGCAGCACGACGGCACAACCGATCACTCGGATGATGAGATTGCCGAGCGTCACACGGCGAGCGGCGACCGAGGCACCCATGGTGGCGATTACCGGAGGCACGGCGCCGCCCAGATTGGCCCCGAGGACCAGCACGATGACCAGGCTCGGATCGATGCTGCCGCTGGCGGCCAGCGAGAGGATCAGAACCACGACGGCAAGGCTCGACGAGGCAAGGACGGCAAGTCCCGCCGAAAACAGCAAAGCGACCGGCCAGGCATTGGCGAGCATGGCAATGAAGAGCGTGAGCGAGGGTGACTGGCGGATCGGATCCGTGGCCGCCGACAGAAGATGCAGGGACAGCAGCATCAGTCCCACGCCCACCAACGCGCTTCCTGCCGCCTGCTTCGTCGAAGACGCCATGCGCATCATGATGACGCCGGCAAGGAGCAGCAGCGGCGACAACCAGCCAAGCCCGAAGGAGACAATCCAGGCCGTGGTGGCGGTCCCGATATTGGCGCCAAGCATGACGATTTGCGCCATGGCCGGAACGATCATGTCCTTTTCGACGAAAGAGGCAACCATAAGCGCCGTCGCCGTCGAACTTTGCAGGGCAATGGTGGCAAGGAAGCCGGCGAGAATGGAGCGCCGGCCGCTTCTGGTGCCGGCGGCAAGGCCGGTGCGCAGCCTTGGCCCCAGGGCGCGCGACGTTCCGTCCTTGATCTGGCGCAGACCAAACAGCAGCAGTGCGACGGCGCCGAAGAGATTGATGCTGATTAAGGCCGATTCCATCCACCCACCTCACATTGCCGGCTATGCCGGCACACATGTCCCCGAGCCGACCATGGGCAGCGACAAGCGCGGCGAAGCGCTTTCGGCGCGATCGAGCAAGCGCCGGAGAGTGTCGAAGAACAAGGTAAGAAAGGTCTCGACCGGACCGAGTTGCGCATCTCGTGGAAGGCAAAGAGCATCGGCCAGTTTTCGATAGAGCGCCAACCTCTCCTTCGCAATATGCGGCAAAGCCAGCGAGGCTCCCTGTCGCAGGCAGTACCAGTCGGCGATAAGATCGATCATCGGCAGGTCGATCATCGGCAGCTCCGACCACTCCTTCCCCTTGCCACGATGACCAACGGTGGCGGCCATCAGCGAAGCACAGACCTCGCCGAGGTTGCGGGTGCTGATTGCCTCGACGATCTCCGCCGGCCATTCCTTGACAAAATAGCGGTGGCGGACAAGCGCGCGCTTGTGGTGCAGGAGGAAGGCGCCGTAATCCTCAGCGTCGAAGGCGGGATCCGCCGCTTCGCCGCAGACCTGCGCCTCAAGGGCGTAGGCCTGCCCCAGTCGCCGGTCGAACGGCATGTCAGATATTTCGACGGTCTCCACATCGACCTGTCGTGCCGAGGCATGCAGGATCTTGAAGGCCGCCGGAAAGGCGACAAGCGAGGGTACAGCGATATTGGTGAGCGTGCGATCGCCCGCACCGCGTCGCGTCACACCCTCGACATGCAGGTGACCGCTGAAGTGAACCGCAATTCCCGCCGCGACCAGGGCCTCTTCGACCGCCTTGACCGGCGTGCGGCGCACGACATTGGTGTCGCCGAAAAGCAGGCGCTCGGCATCGCAGGCTCCATCGAAGGGATCGAGCGCAGGATAATGGGAAAAGGCGAGCAGGGTCTTGCCTTGCGCCCGCGCCCGGCGGCTGACATCCGACAGCCAGTCGAACATGAAGGGTTTGGCGCGCAGCATCGCGTTCCATCCGCCGGAGGTGCTGTCGGTAAACGCCGCTTCCTCGCCCGCGGTGAAATGACCATTCACCGGCTCGAAGACGTTGGCGTCAATCATCAGCAGCCAGAGACCGGCCTCCGGCTCGACGAGATAGGATCCGTCCATCAGCCGGTAGCGATTGCGGCCATCCGGCGAGGCGAGGGAATAAGTCCGGTCTTCAACGGCGTCGCTCGCCCCAAACGGCGTCTCCCAATGAAGGTCGTCAGCGCGTCGGAAATAGCCGAACGCCGCCATCGGGGACAGACCCGCCGGGTAGCCCTCGCAATACATGGCGGAACTGACGACGGTGTTTTTTCCGGCAGAGGCCCCATTACTCGTGACGAAAAGGCGCTCTCCCCCCTCGCCTAAAAATTCCTTGGTGTGGTGACGACCTTGCGGACCGAAGATATCGTGATTGCCGGGCAAGGCATAGAACCGGGCTCCATAAGCTCGCGAATGGGAGGTCAGCATGTCCTGAAGCGCCTGCATCGTGCCGCGCTGACCATCGTCACTGTAATCACCGAGCAGCACCACATGGCGGATCCGGCGTTCCGCCACCCGGTCGAGCGCCTCACGCAATGCCGCAGCGCTTTCATTGAAGACGCGGGTGGACAACCGCGTTTCCGACCAGCTGCGCAGGGTCATCCGCTGGCCATTGATCGCCACGCCGGAAAAGCCGAAATCGGCCTGCGTGTCGTGGAAATGCGCATCGGCAATGATAGCGACGGGAGGAAATCCGGTGTTGCCCATGCTCACGCCTTCTCTCGAGCCTCGATCAGATCGATCCATGCCGAGGCGCGCCGCGCGGCTTCATAGAGGCTGGGCTTCGGCGTCTCGAACCATTCGTCCTCCCGCAGCTCCCGCATTGTCCGGATATGCGCCACGGCATCATCAAGGGTGGGAAAGCGCTTGGCCTGCTGCTTGTGGAGGAAAAGCGCGACCAGCGAAACGGACCGGCTGCGGCCGCTGCGACAGTTGATCAAGACATTGCCTCCATCCGGGAAAGGATAGGTCTCCCGCTTCGGCATGGTCTGGCGCAGCGCGCCGTCGAGAATGTAATAGGCACCCAGCATCATCGTATCGGGACTTCCCTCGCCATCGATGAGGCCGAGCTTGTAATAGCGGATGCCGCCATAGCCGGTGGCCAGCACGTCGCCCTCGCTTGCTAGATCCGGCACAAGATTGATGTCGAGGTTCACCGCGCAGTTGACGACCGTGGTAATGCCATGTGCCCGCAGCAGACCCATGTCGCTGGCTCCGCTGCTCCCCCCGATATACAGGGTGGCACTATGCGGCCCGAGACCCTCAGCAATCCTGCTGATGGCAGGGCGCTCGTAAATCGGTCCGTCCATGGTCAAGTCCCTCCTCGCGGCGACCGGCTCGGCCGCTTATCATCCTCGTCAAATCAGGCGACAGAGCTTGCTCGGCACGCTCCGTCTCCATCGCCTGCCGAGAGCGGAATGGCCGAAGCCGCGCTGACGCCGGCCGAGACCCCCCGGGCGGCGGCAAGCACCGCGCCACCATCCCTCAGGCTGCCGATTTCGAAGAACGGGCAAACGTCACCACCAGCCTCGCTGACCAGCAGCAGGCCAGCAAGGCAGTCCCAGGAATTCATGTGCAATTCGATATAGCCGTCCGACCGGCCATCCGCGACATAGGCGAGCGCGAGCGCGCCGGAGCCCGAACGACGAACATTCGTCCCCATATCGAGAAGGTTCTTGACGACCCCGAGATAGACCTCGTTGGCAACCCTCGTCGACCACCCCATCTCGATCGAGGCTGCGTCGAAACGCTGCGTTCCGGCGGCCAGGATCGGTCTTCCGTTCAGCGTCGCTCCCTCACCGCGCCGCGCGAAATAGAGCTCGTCTAGCGCCGGATTGTAGATGGCGCCGATTTCGGTGCGACCATTCTCGACATAGGCGATCGAGATGCAGAAATGCGGAATGCCTCTGGCAAAATTGGCCGTCCCATCCACCGGATCGACGACCCAAACCTTATCGCCGATCTCCCCGCCGCCCTCTTCGCCAAACACCGTATCCTGCGGAAAATGCCGCTCGATCATGCCGCGGATATGCGCTTCCGATGCGGCATCCGTAACCGTCAAAAAGTCCTGCGGGCCCTTCATGGAAACGCTGCGGCCCGTCTCGCCGTTGAACCCCTTCAGCACCAGTTCTCCGGCGGAGCGGATGACGGCGCGACACAGATCGGCCCGCGCCTGAAGCGTATCGGCAGAGTGAAAACTGTCCACGGAATCACCATCAAATCGGTCTGAACACGTGTGCACAATTGCACGCGTGTTCATGCAATGCAAGCCATAGTTTCGCTGACAGTACCCATCCGGCGGGCCTCTCTCTGCGCACCAGAAAATCACGTGAAAACGGCGGCTTACGGGATGAAGGAAACATACCGCCGGCAGCATTCCCGTCTCAGTCTTCTTCCAGAAGCCGCACCACGCTTTGCTTCATATGGAAGGCCATCGCGCTTTGCGCTGCCGCCGCATCACCCGCCCTGATCGCTTCCAGCACGGCCCGATGCTCGTCAACCACGCGCGGCACGACCTGGTCCGGCGGGCGATCCTGAAGCTTCCGGGTGAATTCGATGGTGAGACGGATCTGGTCCTTCAGGGACCGCAGGGCGAAGGCGAAATAGGGATTGGCCGTTGCCTTGGCGATCGCCAGATGGAAGGCGAAGTCGGTCTCGAATACCGTCTCCCCCGGCGGCAGCGCCAGCATCTTATCATAGGCGGCCTGAATGGCGGCGATTGCGTGCAGATCGCCGACCCTTGCGGCGTCCTCCGCCGCGGCACATTCGATGACTTCGCGAAAGCGCAGACACCGGCGCATGTCGAACACGGTCTGGATCGAGAGGCCTTGCTCCTGCGTGGCGGCGGCGAGGATATCCGCTTTCGGCTGCACGAAATTGGCGGAACCGCGCCTGGAGACAATCCGGCCCGCCTCCCGCATCTGCGCCAGCGCCTTGCGCAGCACGGGACGCGAGACGCCGAATTGCTGGGCAAGCTCCGCCTCCGGCGGCAGCCGGCCGCCATTGTGCCATGCCGGCTGCGCGAGCATGGCTTCAAGCTGCGCAAGGACATGCGAGGACATATCCCGCAAGGGACGAATCTGCTGGCTGCTCTGGTTCATCCGCACAGTCTAGCGCCTTCCATACCGAAGCTCCATAGCCCCTATGTTTACTCATTATGACTCATATTGACAAATTAGTTTCCACCGGTAAGGTTGGGCAAAAGATGAGGAAGGCTCTCCTTCCTGCGTCGACCCAATGAGGAAAGGTGGTTGGACATGCTTACGGCGTCAGTTGAGGCTCAGGACAAAGGTTTCTCATCGGGTCGGGACACGCCTGTCATCACGTCGCTGAAGGCTATCCCGGTGGCCGGTCGTGACAGCATGCTTCTCAACCTCAGCGGCGCCCATTCGCCCTTCTTCACGCGCAACCTTGTGATCCTGACCGACAGTTCCGGAAATACCGGCGTCGGCGAGGTTCCAGGTGGAGAGGCCATTCGCAAGACCCTGGAGGAATCCGCTGCCCTGCTCACGGGCCGGTCGATCGGCAACTACAACGCGCTTCTCCAGGCCGTGCGGGACGCGTTCAAGGATCGCGACGCAGCAGGCCGCGGGCTCCAGACATTCGATCTACGCACGACGATCCATGTGGTCACCGCCCTTGAAGCGGCTCTGCTCGATCTTCTCGGCAAGCATCTTGGTGTTCCGGTGGCGGCCCTGCTGGGCGACGGGCAGAAACGCGACAAGGTCCAGATGCTTGGCTATCTGTTCTATGTCGGAGATAGCGGCAGGACGGACCTGCCATACCGGCGCGGCGAGGGCGCAACCGACGCCTGGACCCGCCTTCGCGATGAAGAGGCGCTGACCCCGGAGGCGATCGTTCGCCTCGCCGAAGCTGCCCAGGATCGATACGGCTTCCAGGACTTCAAGCTGAAGGGCGGCGTGCTTGCCGGCGAGGAGGAGATCGAGGCGGTCACGGCACTGGCGAGACGCTTCCCAGAGGCCCGCATCACTCTCGACCCGAACGGCGCCTGGTCGCTCGAGGAGGCCATTCGCCTGTGCAAGGACAGGCAGGATGTTTTAGCCTATGCGGAAGATCCCTGCGGCGCTGAACGGGGTTTTTCCAGCCGCGAGATCATGGCGGAATTCCGCAGAGCCACCGGCCTGCCGACCGCGACGAACATGGTCGCGACCGACTGGCGCCAGATGGCGCATGCGATCCAGTTGCAGTCTGTGGATATTCCGCTCGCCGACCCGCATTTCTGGACCATGCAGGGATCGGTGCGGGTGGCGCAGCTGTGCGAAGCCTTCGGGATGACCTGGGGATCGCATTCGAACAACCACTTCGACGTGTCGCTTGCCATGTTCACCCATGTGGGCGCGGCAGCGCCGGGTCGCGTCACGGCACTCGACACCCATTGGATCTGGCAGGACGGCCAGCGGCTGACCCGCGACCCTTTCGCCATTGTCGATGGCTATGTCACGGTCCCGACCGAACCCGGGCTCGGCGTGGAACTCGACATGGATCGCGTGGAGGAAGCGCATCAGCTTTATCTGAAGCATGGCTTGGGGGCGCGCGATGATGCCGTGGCAATGCAGTATCTCGTGAAGGATTGGCGTTTCGACAACAAGCGCCCTTGCCTCGTGAGGTAATCCCCCTGGAACCAGAGGCTGTTGCGGCCAAGAGCCGGCACGCCACCGCAGATCGGCAACACTTAGGAAAAGAAGTGGAATGACGAAGAGCAGATTACTGGGATTGGCCCTTGGCCTGACGATGGGCCTTGCGGCGCATCTTGTTCCCGCCAATGCACAGGAGCAGGTGACGATCATCGTTCCCTTCCCGCCCGGTGGCGCAACCGATACGACCGCGCGCTTCATGGAGCCGAAGATTTCCGCAACGCTTGGCCAGCCTGTCGTGATCGATAACCGTCCCGGCGCCACGGGCGCTATCGGCGCCGGCCTCGTCGCGCGCGCCGCTCCGGATGGCAAGACACTGCTGGTCGCATCGCTCGGCACGTTTGCGACCAACCCCTTCCTGCAGAAAAGCCTTTCTTATGATCCCTTGAAGGATTTCGACCTTCTGACCGTGGCCGTCAGCACGCCGAATGTTCTCGTTGCGCATCCCGACTTCAAGGCGAAGAGCGTCGAGGAACTGGTTGCGGCGATGAAAGCCAGCCCCGACAGCGTCAGCTTTGCCAATTCCGGCAATGGCTCGTCGGACCATCTGACGGCGGCTTTGTTCTTCCAGGCCACCGACACGAAGGGTGTGCATGTCTCCTATAAGGGAGGTTCGGCTGCGCAGGCGGATCTGATTGGCGGCCATGTGGATGCCTCCTTCCAGAACCTCGGCGCAATCATCAATTACGTCAAGGAAGGGCAGATGAAGGCGCTGGCCCAGACAGGCGAAAATCGCCATCCGCTTCTGCCGGACGTGCCGACGCTGAAGGAGCTTGGATATAGCGACATCGTCGTCAGCGCCTGGCAGGGTGTTGCAGCACCGAAGGGGCTGCCGGCGGAGGCGAAGGCAAAGTTGAACGAGGCATTGAAGGCTGCGCTGACCGATCCCGAAATCGTCGCCAAGTTCAACAAGATCGGCTTCGAGGTCGTTGCAAATTCCAACGAGGAATTCGCCGCCTTCCTCCAGAAGGACATGGACCGCTGGAAGACCGTGATCGAAACGGGAAAGATCACGGCTGAATGATCGACCGGGCGTGGCCGCCTCTCCGGCGGCCGCACCCAGCCCCTCGGGAGGAGGCGCAAATGAGACGATCCGAAGTGGTCCTCGTTGCGGTGGGAGAATGCGATGCTGCCTTTCATTCATGCCCCTAAAGATTTCTGGGCCGGCGTAATCTATATCTGCCTCGGCTCCGGTTTCGCACTCATTGCCAGCGGCTATTCCTTTGGCACGGCCATTCGCATGGGCCCGGGCTATTTCCCGACAGTCCTCGGATGTCTGCTCGCCTGTGTCGGCCTGATCTCCGCCATACGCGGCATCACGCGCAGCGGCGAGGCCCTCGAGCCCTTCGCCTGGCGGCCGGTCGTCTTCGTCTCCCTCTCCCTGCTTTTGTTTGCCCTTCTTCTTCCAGGAGGCGGGCTGATCCTCGCGCTCGCCACCCTGCTTCTCATCGCGCCGGCGGCAGCTCCGAGCTTTGGCTATTCCATCAGCGGCGGCATTGCCGCGATCGCTCTCATCGCATTCTGCGGCATGGTTTTCGTCTGGGCCCTCGGGCTTCCGCTGCCCCTTCTCGGCAGCTGGTTCACGGCATGAGGAGGTAGGCATGGATGTTTCCGGAATCCTCCTTGGTGCTGCCGCAGCCTTCAGCGGCTACAATCTTCTCTATTGTCTCATCGGCTGCTTTCTCGGCACCGCCATTGGCGTTCTGCCCGGCCTCGGCCCGGTGGCGACCATCTCCATGCTGCTGCCGGTCACATTCGGCCTGCCGCCGGAGACGGCACTGATCATGCTGGCGGGCATATTCTACGGCGCCCAATATGGCGGTTCCACCACCGCGATCCTGGTCAACCTGCCCGGCGAATCCTCCTCCGTCGTCACCGCGCTTGATGGCTATCAGATGGCCCGCCAGGGCAAGGCCGGCCAGGCACTTGCCACAGCCGCCATCGGATCCTTCATCGCCGGCACGCTGGCGACGCTGCTTGTGGGGTTCGTGGCGCCGATCCTGTCTCTCTTAGCGCTGAAATTCGGGCCGGCAGAGTATTTCTCGCTCATGGTGCTGGGCCTGATCGCGGCCATCGTCCTCGCGCATGGCTCCGTCCTGCATGCTTTCGGGATGATGATCCTCGGCCTGCTTCTCGGGCTTGTCGGAACCGACGTCAATTCCGGCGTTCAACGCTTCACCAGCGGCATGCCGCAGCTTCTGGACGGCATCAGCTTCGTCATTGTCGCCATGGGCATATTCGGGATTGGCGAGATCATTGCCAATCTCGGCGATCACCGACGTGGCAAGACGGAACTGGCCCAGATCACCCGGTTGATGCCGACCCTTGCCGAATTGAAGGCCATGCTTCCCCCGGTCCTGAGAGGCACGGCGCTTGGCTCCGTGCTCGGCATCCTGCCCGGCGGCGGCGCCACGCTGGCATCCTTCTCGGCCTATGCCCTGGAAAAGAAGGTGTCCGCCAGGCCGGAGACGTTCGGGCACGGCGCATTGGCGGGCCTCGCGGGGCCGGAATCCGCCAATAACGCCGCCGCACAGACCTCGTTCATCCCGATGCTGACCCTCGGCATCCCTTCCAACCCCGTGATGGCCTTGATGATCGGGGCAATGATCATGCAGGGCATCCAGCCGGGTCCCTCGGTCATCCAGGAACAGCCCATGTTGTTCTGGGCGATCGTGATCTCGATGTGGATCGGCAATGTCATGCTGCTGGTTCTGAACCTGCCCCTGATCGGCATCTGGGTGAAAATGATCTCGGTGCGCTACAGTCTGCTTTTCCCGGCAATCCTGGTCTTTTGCGCCGTCGGCGTGTTCAGCATCAACAAATCGCTCTTCGACGTCTATCTCATGGTCGGCTTCGGCGTCGCGGGCTATGTGCTGCGCCGGCTTGACTGCGAACCGGCGCCGCTGCTGCTCGGCTTCATCCTCGGACCGATGATGGAGGAATATCTTCGCCGGGCCATGCTGCTTGCAAAGGGTGATGCCACGGTCTTCCTCACGCATCCGATCAGTGCCGTGATGCTGCTGATCTCGGCGGGGCTTCTCCTGACCATGGCGGCACCGGCCATTCGCCGCAAACGGGAAGAAGCTTTCGTCGAGGAGTAAGGGTCAAAACCGGGCCTCTCGTCTGGCAAGCCTGGCGAGGCGGCAAATACGGCACTGGACGATGTCGCTCATGCGGAAGCGGCGACCGTACAGTATGACGAGGGCACCGTTTTTCATGGTCAGACGTCGCCTGCTTCGAGCCACTGGATCTGCTCAGGCCTCAAGGCGATATCCACCGCCTGCAGGCTTTGCTCCAGTTCCGCGATCACTCGCGGCCCGATCAGCGGGATCACGGGAAAGGGCTGCGCAAGGACATAGGCCAGCGCAACCTGGATCGGCTGGCATTTCAGCATCTGCGCCAGCGCGATCGCCCTGCTGCGGCGCTCGAAATTCCGCTCGGACAACCAGGTGCGGGAAAGCTCCCCATGATCTCCTCCGTCACGATCCAGCCGATCCGTGAAAAAGCCCCGCCCCTGGCTGGACCAGGCAAAAAATTGAACCTCCATGCCTCGGAGTAAGTGCGGCGACCGTGCGGGCGCTGTGCGGTGAAGCTTCCGTCGGAAAGCTGGACGATGGCGAAACGAATGCGGACCCCGGAGAATGGAATGGCTTGAGAAACCGCAGCATCTTGCGCGTCATCACCCACTCACAAGGAGATGTCCCGTGCCAAGAATTCTCATCACCGGCTGCTCATCAGGGTTCGGCCTTGCCATTGCGCAGATGTTCCTGTCAGAAGGTTGGGAGGTGGTTGCAACCATGCGCAGCCCGCGCCGCGACCTCTTTCCCGCAAGCGATCGGCTGACCGTGGCAGAGCTGGACGTGACCCGCGAGGAGAGCATCAGCAGGGCGATCGAGGCGTGCGGACCGCTGGATGCTCTGGTCAATAATGCGGGCGTCGGCATGCTGAACGTGCTCGAAGGCTCGCAACTGTCGAAGGCCCGCGAATTGTTCGAGACCAATGTGCTGGGGGCCGTGGCCGTGACGAAGGCCGTCATGCCGCAGATGCGGATGCGCGGTTCCGGCGTCATCGTCAATGTCAGCTCCAGCGTCACCGTCAAGCCCTTGCCCGCGCTGTCGCTCTACAGTGCCAGCAAAGCCGCTTTGAATGCCTTCACCGAAAGCCTCGCTCTCGAAGCCGCGCTCTTCAATATCCGCGTCCGGCTGGTCATGCCCGGCTCGGCACCCACGACGAGCTTCGGCAAGAATGCGGTGAGCCGGATGGGGATGGACATCCCTGAGCCTTACCGGGATTTCGTTCAGGGCTATATCGCTGGGCTCCGCTCCGGCACCGAATTCACGACGGCAGCCGACGTGGCCGAGGCCGTCTGGCATGCGGTGACGCAGCCGGACCAGCCGATGAAGATTGCCGCCGGCGCCGATGCGCGGCGTTGGTTTGCGGAAGCGGGGTATCCGGTCGCCTGAGAGCGGAACCGGCCGACGGGTGCCGGTGCTTCAACGCCGGCACCTTGAAATGAAGGGGATTTCAGATTTTCGCCGCAAGCAACCAACGCTACCGTACAAGCAGGGAATTCGCACGGTGCCGCAGTTCCCAAACGGCTGTGTCTCCACTAGATCTACCGTGTCAATCGCGGGCCGTGCTTCATGAATCTTTCGAATTTTCCCTCCTCCCCGGGGGTGATGGCCGATCGGATCCGGTCCTTTCCATGGGAGAGGACCGCTCTCGGTCCTCTTGAATCCTGGCCGCCCGCACTTCTCATCACCGTCGATGCCATGGTGGCCTCGCGATTCCCCCAATGTCTCTTCTGGGGTCCCGATCTGATCGCGATCTATAATGACGGCTATCTGCCGATATTGGGGACAAAGCCGGAGGCGCTTGGGCAGCCGCTAAGGGTAACCTGGGCGGAGACCTGGGAGGCCCTGGAGCCGATCTGCAGGCAAGCCATGTCCGGCAAGGCCGTCTATCATGAAGACTTCCCCGTCGAGACCACCCGGCACGGATATACGGAAACCGCCTATTTCACCTTCTGTTACAGCTCGATCCGTGATGAAAACGGTGTCGTGCTTGGAATGATCGATACGGTGATCGAGACGACGGAAGCCGTTCGCGGTCGTCAGCGCATCGCCAGCGAGAGCGAACGCTATCGTGCCATGTTCGACAATGCCCCGGGCTTCATGATGACGCTCAGCGTGCCCGGCTTCTTCATCGAATACGCCAACCCCTCCTTCATCCGGCTGATCGGCGATCGCGACGTTGTCGGAAAAAGCATCAGTGCGGCGCTTCCGGAGGCCATCGAGCAAGGCTATATCGATCTTCTGGAGGAGATTTGTCGCACCGGCAAACCCTTCTCCGCAACCGCCCGGCGCTACCTGTCGCGCCCGCGACCGAACCGTCCGGAGGAAGAGCTTTTCCTCGACTTCGTCTACCAGCCGATCATGAACGAGGCCGGTGAGGTCACCCGCATATTCGTATCCGGATCCGATGTGACGGAACGCACACGTGGCGAGGCGGCGCTGCGCCAGTCGGAGACCCGCCTCCGCTTTCTTGATGACCTTGCGCGAGAAACCGGCAGGAGCCGCGACGCGGATGCGATACTGGCCATCACCACGCGGATGGTCGGGGAGCATTTGTCCCTTTCCAACTGCGCTTACGCCGACATGGACGAGGACGAGGACGGTTTCACCATCCGCGGCGACTGGGCTGCGGAGGGTTCGCCGTCCATTGTCGGCCATTACAGCCTTGCGGCCTTCGGCGCGCTTGCCGTGTCCAACCTGACCGCCGGCCTGCCCCTCATCATCAACGACAATCTCACCGAACTGGCTCCGGAAGAGGCGAAGACCTTCCAGGACATCGGGATCACCGCCACCATATGCATGCCGCTCGTTCGGGAAGGCAAGCTGACGGCGCTGATGGCGATCCACGACCGGGTTCCGCGGATCTGGTTCTCGGAGGAGCTGGCGCTCATCAGGGAAGTGACCGAGAGATCCTGGGCGCATATCCAAAGGGTGCAGGCGGAGGCCAATCTCCGGCGGACGGCGGATGAACTGGCCGAACTCAACGCGACGCTGGAGGCCCGCATTCACGAGAGAACCTCGGCCCTCATAGAGGCTGAGGAGGCTCTGCGGCATTCTCAGAAAATGGAGGCGGTGGGTCAGCTGACCGGCGGCCTGGCGCATGATTTCAACAATATTCTCGCCGGCATCAGCGGAAGCCTGGAATTGATGAACACCCGCCTGGCGCAAGGCCGGCTCGCTGATGTCGATCGTTACCTTCACAGCGCGCAATCCGCAGTCAAGCGCGCGGCAGCACTGACCCAGCGTTTGCTGGCCTTCTCGCGCCGCCAGACGCTGGAGCCGAAGCCGATCGACCTGAACCGTCTGGTGGCGGGCATGCAGGAGCTGATTGCGCGAAGCGTCGGTCCGGCGGTTACGGTGGAGGCCCCGGAGCGCGAAGGACTGTGGGCGACCTTCGCCGATGTCGGCCAGCTGGAAAATGCCCTTCTCAACCTGTGCATCAATGCACGCGATGCCATGCCGGATGGCGGAAAGCTTACGATCGAAACCGAAAACCGCTGGCTGGACGATCGCGCTGCGCGCGAACGGGGCCTGTCGCCCGGGCATTATGTGTCGCTCTGCGTCAGCGATACCGGCAGCGGAATGCCCCCCGATGTGGCGGCGCGGGCCTTCGACCCCTTCTTCACCACCAAGCCGCTCGGCCAGGGAACCGGGCTCGGCCTTTCTATGGTCTATGGGTTCGCCGGCCAGTCGGGAGGTTCGGTGCGGATCCATTCCGAAGTCGGAAACGGCACGAGGGTGTGTATCTACCTGCCGCGACACCTGGCCGATGCCCCTGCCGAGGATGCCCCTGAATCGGTGCTTGATCCTCCCGTTGCGTCGGGCGAGCAGACGGTTCTCGTGGTCGATGACGAGCCGCTGGTGCGCATGGTGGCGGTCGATATTCTGGAGGATCTCGGCTACGCTGTTCTGGAGGCCTATGACGGCGCCTCGGCGATGAGCATCTTGCAATCCGACAGCGAGATCTGCCTCCTGATCACCGATGTCGGACTGCCGAATGGCATGAACGGCCGCCAGGTGGCGGATGCGGCACGCGTTCTTCGGCCCGAACTCAAGATATTGTTCGTCACGGGCTATGCCGAGAACGCGGTGCTCAACCACGGCCATCTCGAGCAGGGTATGCAGATCATGACGAAGCCCTTCGATGCCGATGCCTTTGGCAGGCGGGTCAGAGACATGATCGGCAGCGAAACCGCACCGATGTGATCCTGAGCTATCGCTCTCATCCGGGCGACGGCACCTGCGTCATCGACTGCCGGACCATGGCACGGGCGGCAAAAGGTGCGATGACCGAAAAAGGCCAAACTGCTACTTCAGATTGAGACAAGCACGTCAGGGGCCGGTAGGGTTCTCTTGCCGTCCCTTCTTCTTTTCTGCGAGTGGCCATGTCGATTTCCGATGTCATCTATCGCCCCTTCGAAACCTGGATCCGGCCGCTGGAGATCGCCTACAGACCGCTTCCCGCGAAGGGACCCGGCAGCGTCCTCCTGCATTTCATCTCCATGTTTCGCGGCGTGCTGCTTGCGCTGGCGCTTTGCTCCATGGCAAGCGAAGCCATCAACCTGTCGATCGTCTGGGGATTGTCGGTCATCGTGGACGGAGTGACAGAGCAAGGCGCACCCGCCTTCCTGGCAGAGCAATGGCCTCTTCTCGCCTGTCTCGGCCTGCTGATCTTTCCCGTCCTGCCGATCATGTCCTTCCTGGTCAACACCCTGACATCCCACACGCTGGGCGTTGCCATGCCGGCGGCCATTCAATGGCAGGGCCACAAGGCGGTGGAGAGACAGGATCTCGCCTTTTTCCATGAGCTTTTCGCCGGCCAGGTCGCCTCGCGGATTTCCCAGGTCGCTTCCGCCGTGCAGCAGCAGATCATCGCGGCTTTCCAGTCCGTTCCCCGCTTCCTGATGCAACTGGTCGGCTCGGTGGTGCTTCTCAGCGCCCTGTCCTGGCAATTGGCCGTGCCGGTGATCGTCTGGATCGCCCTCAACCTCGCCTTCACGGTCAAAATCGTACCCCTTTTCGCCGAATGCTCGCGCCGCACTGCCCGGCAGCGCAGCCTCGTTTCCGGCGCCATCACCGATCTCTACACCAATATGCAGATGATCAAGCAATTCGCTGCCGAAGACAGCGAGGCCGGCACCATCCGCCACACGATCCAGACTGCCGT
Source organism: Rhizobium sp. SSA_523 (assembly GCF_030435705.1). Classification (NCBI taxonomy): domain Bacteria; kingdom Pseudomonadati; phylum Pseudomonadota; class Alphaproteobacteria; order Hyphomicrobiales; family Rhizobiaceae; genus Affinirhizobium; species Affinirhizobium gouqiense. Next base: position 384,582 of record NZ_CP129381.1, on the reverse strand, counting down.
ACAGACGCAGCACAGCGAACAGCGTATCTATCGCACCTCCGAGGCGATCGTCGTCCTGCTCAACGTGATCTTGTGGCTGACAATGCTGTCGATCGGCTTCTCCGGTCTCGTCAAAGGCTTCCTGTCGATCGGCGAATTCGTGGGCGCCGTCTATATTCTCCAGCGCCTGTCCACCCAGGTCTTCACCTTTCTGCAGATGGGCCAGCAGATCTTCCAGGCCATTGGCACCATCAAGGATGCCATGCCGGTTCTGGCCACCCCGCCGACGATCACGGACAAGACGGATGCGGCGGATCTCAGGATCGAAGGCGGGGAGATCCGCTTCGACAAGATCCGTTTCGCCTACAGGAATGGCAGACCGGTCTTTGAGGATCTGTCGCTAACGGTCGGACCGGGTGAGAGGGTCGGTCTTGTCGGCCTCTCTGGGGCGGGAAAGACAACGCTCGCAAACCTCCTCTTACGCTTCTACGACATTCAGGGGGGTGGAATCCTGATCGATGGCCAGGATATCCGGTCGGTTACGCAGGCGAGCCTCCGACGCGCGATCGGCGTGATTGCGCAGGATGTCTCGCTACTGCACCGCTCCGTCGGCGACAATATCCGCTATGGCCGGCCGGAGGCGACCCGCCAGGAGGTTGAATCGGCGGCGGAAATGGCGGCGGCCGATAGCTTCATTGCCGATCTCTCAGATAGCGAGGGCCGCACCGGATACCAGGCCTTCGTCGGCGATCGCGGCATCAAATTGTCGGGTGGCCAGCGGCAGCGCGTCGCCATTGCCCGCGTCCTGTTGAAGAACGCGCCGATCCTCATTCTTGACGAAGCGACCTCTGCGCTCGACAGCCAGTCAGAGGCGGCCATCCAGCAAAAACTCGATATGGTGATGCAGGGCCGCACCGTCATCGCCATTGCCCATCGGCTCTCGACCATTGCGAGCATGGACCGTATCATCGTGCTCGACCAGGGGCGCATCGTCCAACAGGGCAAGCCGGCCGAGCTCGTCGAGCAGGACGGCCTATTTGGCAGCCTCTGGAAACGTCAGACCGCCGGCTTCATCCCGGAGAAGATCTGAACGACAGCCAAATTTGGACTGTCAGAACTCTCAGTGCAAACTCGCGGCGAAGCGCTCCGCCAGTCTCTGGTCCTTGAAGGCGGCGGCGACCCAGTCCACGAAAACGCGCGTCTTGGCCGGGACCAGGGTTCGGGATCCGTAATAGATGGAGATGGCGCCGGCATCGGCATACCATCGCGGGATGAGCCGCACCAATCGGCCTGTCTCCAGCGCCGCCAGCGCATCGGCAGTCGCGAGCATGGCAACGCCCAGGCCCAAAAGAGCGGCTTCCTGCATGGCGTTCGGGTCGTTGACCACAATGGTTTCGGAAAGGGGAGCGGGCATCTCGTCACCGCCCGCATTGCGCATGGTCCAGTGACGGATGCGGCCGGTCCGCAGGGAACGCATCACGATGCCGTTCAATGCCTGCAATCCGGATGGATCGACCGGCGGCGTCTGCCTTGCCATATAATCCGGCGAGGCCACCGGAACGATGTGGGCGGGCGCCAATGCGCGCGAGATCAGCCCCGGCAGAAGCTCTATCCCGCCGCCTATCGCAGCGTCATAGCCTTCAGCGACTAGGTCCACCTGACGGTTCTCGAAATGCCACTCCGGCCGCACATGCGGATAGCGCGCCAGAAAGCCCGGCAGGAGCGGCAGGATATGCGTGACACCAAAGGTCGGAGGCAGGCTGACCTTCAGCGTGCCGGCCGGTTCGCCGACGGTCGTCGACGCATGAGCGATTGCGATCTGGAGCTCTTCCAGATGATCGGCAATGGAGCTCCGGAACGTCTCGCCCGCCTCCGTCAGCGTCAGCCTGCGGGTGGAGCGATGGAAGAGCCGCAGGCCGAGATTTTGCTCGAGCACGGCGACATTCCGGCTGACAGCGGCCGGTGTAAGCGACAGACGACGGGCTGCCTCGGAAAAACTGCCGCATTCGGCACTGCGGACGAAGCATTCCAGATTGGCGAGCGTTTCCATACCCTGCCCTTCAAATTTTCTTTTAAAATCTTACAAGAGGTAAGCAGCTAATCAAGGAGGAATGAATACGCCATCTTCAGCCCATCGAACGACATGGAGTGAAGACGATGGTGCAGACAGGCAAGACACTTTTGAGAAAAGCAGCTTTGGTGACAGGCGGATCACGCTCGATCGGTGCGTCTATCGCGCAGCGCCTGGCCGCCGAAGGCGCGGCGGTGGCGATCACCTACAGTGCCTCCGCCGATCAGGCGCAAAGCGTCGTTTCGGCGATTACTGCCAGAGGTGGCCAGGCACTGGCCATCAAGGCAGATGCCGGCGATCCCGAGGCCGTCCGGGCGGCTGTCACGCAGGCAGCGGAGCACTTCGGCCGGCTGGACATCCTGGTTAACAATGCCGGCATCGCGATCAATGCACCCATCGACGACTACAAATTCGAAGATTATGAGCGGATGCTTGCCGTCAATGTCACCGGGGTCTTCGTTGCCACGCAGCAGGCTGCCCGTCACATGACGTCCGGCGGCCGCATCATCCACATCGGCTCATCCATGACCCGTTATGCCGCCTTTCCCACTGCATCGGTCTATACGCTGACCAAGGGCGCGGTCGCCGGCTTCAATCGCAGCCTTGCCCGCGATCTGGGCCCACGCGGAATCACCGTCAACACCGTCCATCCGGGACCAACCGACACCGACATGAACCCGGCAAATGGTCCGGTCGCAGAGCTTGTCGGTGCGGGAATGGCGATCGGACGGTACGGACAGCCCAGCGAGATTGCCAGCCTCGTCGCCTTTCTCGCCGGCCCGGAAGCCGCCTTCATCACCGGCGCAGACATCATCGCCGATGGCGGCCTGACAGCCTGAACACCCATTGGACATCCTGGAGAAGACACATGCCCAGCATCGGAATCATCGGCGCCGGCCAGATCGGCACGGCTATCGCAACGGCCTTGGCCCGCAACAATATTCCGGCAACCCTGTCCAACAGCAGGGGGCCGGAAAGCCTGAAGGATGTCGTCAGCGCCCTCGGTCCTGTCATCACGGCCGGCACACGGGAGGAGGCAGCATCGAAGGACATCGTGATCGTTGCCGTCAACTGGTCCAAGCTGCCGGTGGCGCTGGCAGGACTTCCGAATTTCGGCGGCAGGATCGTCATCGATGCCAATAATCCGATCGAGGCCCCGCTCTTCAAGCCAGCCAATCTGAAGGGACGCAGCTCCTCGGAGGTTTTTGTCGACCTGGTCCCGGGAGCGCGCGTGGTGAAAGCCTTCAATCACCTTCAGCCGCATCTGGTCGCCGGCGATCCCTCCAGCCATGGCGGCAAGCGGGTGCTGTTCTTCTCCGGTGACGACGGCAGTGCCAAAGCGGAGGTTGGCCGGATCATCGAAAGGCTCGGCTTCTTCGCACTCGATCTCGGCGATCTGTCGCTCGGCGCGCGCCTTGTACAGTTTCCGGGTGGCCCCCTGCCAGGGCTCAATCTCATCAGGATCGGCTAGGCGCCGTCACATCCCTCCCCTTCACCTATCAAGGATCCAGATCATGTCCCCTACCCCTTTAGACATTGCCCGGACGTTCTTTGACCACTGGAGCGCCAATCGCATCGAAGAGGCTCTCGGCATGCTGTCCGACGACGTCCTTTACGACAATGTCCCCTTCCCCGACATTGTCGGCCGCGACAATGTCCGAAAATTTCACGCCGATTTCGGGGTCGGCAAGAGCTTTACCGTGGATTGGCGGGTCGTTCACATGGCCGCTTCGGGCGATGTCGTTCTGAATGAGCGGATCGATATCTTCACTCATGAAAGCGGCGGCCGGATTACCCTGCCGGTCATGGGCACCCTGACCGTCGATGGCGAAAAGATAACAGTATGGCGGGATTATTTCGACGCTTCCGACTTCGATCGGCAGCTTAACCAGATCAGGCGGTGACGCCTCGCTGCTCCCCCTCCGCTGCATGATTACCGATGGCCGCCTGTTCCGCCGAAGGGCGGCCTGACGCAACCGTCTCACTAGTGAGACGGAATGTCCAGATTAACCGTCTATTGGTCCGATGGCGAACCGGACATAGTCCAGGTGCCAAGCAAGCAGCACCCGGATTTCCGCTTCTGAGTTCGCCGCGGTTCTGTTTCCAAAGCTTGGTCCGGCCCCGGCCGGGAACTCTCGATCCCAATCAAGGAGACACGATCATGATTTATTCGACGGCAACCGTTCCGGTAAACCCAGAGGGCGAGGCGAAACTCTCACGGCAGGAAATCTGGAAGGGTCTGGAGCTGAAGGCCCGCGATGCACGGCTGTTTCTTCCGCCCGGCCTCTGCACGCATTGCGAGGTGGTCGAAGAAAGCGCAAGCCACTTCGTTCGCGAAGCCACCATCGGCGGCACGGCGGTCAAGGAAATCATCACCCTCGAAGCAAATGACAAGGTGACCTTCTTCCAGGCTGGCGGACCGCGTGAAGGCGCCATCGTCAACGAGCTCTACGAGGATGAAGAGGGCAATCTTCAGCTGCGCTTCTATTGCTATCTCGGCTTGCGCGGCAAAACCCCGAACGGACCGGAGGAGCAGGCTGAACAGGCACAGTTCGATAGCGAGCGCGGCTACAAGTCGGCCTTGCTTTCGACGCTGAAGCGCACCCGCGAACTGCGCGCAGAGGGTCGGCTTTGATGCAAGGCATCTTCGGCGAAGGTCTCCTCGCTCTGAGGTCTTGGTCTTTCGACGCGGTCGAGCCCAGACATGACGGGCCGAGGCTTCGGCACGCAAAAAGGAGGAGGGCCGTGCTCAGCCCTCCTCCCGCGGCAGTCAATCTTGCATCACCATGACCTGCGCCTGGAGATGGCTGAATTTCGATCAGGCGGCAATCGTTTCCAGTTCGCGAAGCGCGTCTTCCGGAAGTTCGACAGCCTCCGCAGCGAGATTCTCTCTCAGATGCGCCCTTGAGGAGGTGCCGGGGATCAGCAGAATGTTCGGCGAACGCTGCAGCAGCCAGGCAAGCGCGACCTGCATCGGGGTTGCGCCGAGACGCGATGCCACGGTCGATAGGCTGGAGGACTGGAGCGGCGAAAAGCCGCCAAGCGGGAAGAAGGGCACATAGGCGATGCCTTCGCCCGCGAGCCTGTCGATCATCGCATCATCCTGCCGGTGTGCCAGGTTATACTGGTTCTGCACACAGCCGATCTGCGTGATCCGCCCCCCGTCCTCGATCTGTTTTGCCGTCACGTTCGACAGGCCGATATGGCGGATCAAGCCTTGCCGCTGCAAGTCCGCAAGAACCTCGAGCGGCGCATCCAGCGACCCTTCTGCCGGTCCATGGACATCGAACATCGCCCGCAGATTGACCAGGTGCAGAACGTCGAGCCCTAGGTTCTTCAGATTGTCATGCACCGCCTGCGTCAGTTCCTCGCGCGAAAACGCGGGGATCCAGGATGCATCCGAACCGCGTCGTGCGCCGACCTTGGTCACGATCACGAGGTCATCGCTGTAAGGATGCAGAGCTTCGCGGATGATCTGATTTGTGACATGCGGTCCATAGAAATCGCTGGTATCGATATGGTTTACGCCGCTTTCAACAGCTTCGCGCAGCACGGCCACGGCTTCCTCACGATCGCGCGGAGGACCGAAGACGCCCTTCCCTGCAAGCTGCATTGCGCCGTAACCCAAACGCTTTACGGAACGGTCACCGAGAGTGAAGGTGCCGGATTTTCCAACCATAGTCATGTTTCGATCTCCTGTTTCGACCGAGAAATTAGGCGCCTGGCATAGATGCCACAATCCGGCTATATCTGGACAAGCTGTCCGGCATCCCGGACAATGCGGGTGGAGATCGCGGCGACATGATGCGGGAGATCGGGGATGTGGAAGCCTTCATGCTGGTGGCGCGGGCGGGCGGTTTTCGCCAGGCATCCCGTGGAGCGGGGATAAGCTCGTCGTCCCTGAGCGATGCCGTCAAGCGCCTCGAAGCCGAACTTGGCGTGCGACTGCTCAACCGCACGACGCGCAGCGTCCTGCCGACGGAGGCCGGCCGGGCGCTGATGGAGCGTCTTGGCCCCGCTCTTTCGGAAATCGCATCGGCGCTGAATCAGGCCTCCAGCCACAGCAACCGACCTGCCGGCGCGCTGAAGCTCAATGTTCCGGCGAGCGCGGCCCGGCTCGTTCTGCCACGGATCGTTCCGCAGTTCCTCGCGGCCTATCCTGAGGTGCGGCTCGAGATCGCAACCGATGAGAATTTCGTCGACATCGTCCAGGGCGGGTATGATGCCGGCATCCGCTACGACGAACGTCTGGAGCAGGATATGATCGCGGTCCCGATCGGACCGCGCCAGCAGCGCTTCGCGCTCGCCGCCTCGCCCGCCTATCTTGCGGCGCGGGGAATGCCGCTTACGCCGCAAGATCTTCTGTCGCACAATTGCATACGCGGACGCTTTATCGGCCGGGCTCTCCCGGCATGGGAGTTCGAGCGAGACGGGCAGGTGTCGCTGATCGAAGCCTCGGGCAATCTGGTCGTACAGTCCGGAGGCGCGACCGATCTCGGCATCGAGGCTGCGAAAGCGGGCCTTGGCCTTATGTATCTGTTCGAAGACTGGCTGAGGCCTGATTTCGACAGCGGCGCGCTTGTGCCGGTCATGGAAGACTGGTGGCTGAGTTTTCCCGGACCCTTCCTCTATTATCCCGGCAGACGACTGGTGCCGTCGCCTCTGCGCGCCTTCATCGATTTCATCAAGGCCATGCCGCGGTGAGGCGATAGAGAGCAGGCATCCGCCATTCCCTCAGTCTGTCTGGAAGATTTCGGCAAGCCAGTCGACAAACACCCGCAGGCGGGACGACAGGTGCCGGCTTTGCGGATACAGGACCGAGACCGGCATGGTCGGCGGTGGAAAATCCTCCAGCACAGGCGTCAGCTCGCCGGCCGCGATCTGCTGCATCACCCGGTAGCGCGGGACCTGGATGAGGCCGAGACCCGCAGCGCCGGCCGCGGTGTAGATTTCCGCACCGCGAACGACGACATCGAAGGGAAGGGCAACCTCGATATCCTCCTCGCCGCGCCGAAACTCGAGAGGATATGGTTGCCCTGTGGCAGACGCCGCGTAGGCAACCATACGGTGACCGTCCAGATCCTCAGGCGTTTTCGGCATGCCGAAGCGCCGGAGATAGTCAGGGCTGGCGAGGGTCACCTGATCGAAGGCGACGATGCGGCGTCCGACGAGCGAGGAATCCGCCAGGTCACCGGCGCGCACGACGCAGTCCACACCCTCCGTAACCAGATCAACCATCCTGTCACCTTCGCTGAGGTTCAGGCTGATGCCCGGATATCGTGCAATGAATTTCGGCAATTCCGGCATGACGAAGAAGCGCGCGATCGTGCCCTGAACGTCAACCCGCAGAGGTCCGCGCGGCTCCGCCTGCCGAAAGGCACCCTCCATATCGTCCAGATCCGCCAGAAGCCTGACGCAGCGATCGTAGTAATGCGATCCATCCAGCGTCGGCCGCACCGAGCGGGTGGTGCGATCGAGCAGGCGCGCACCCAGCTCCGCCTCAAGCCGCTGGATGGCATGAGTCACCGTCGGGCGGGGGATCTGCAAATCGCGGCCGGCCTGCGCGAAGCTGCGTCTTTCGACAATCCGGACGAAAAGCTTCATGATGTCGAGGCGGTCCATGGTCAGCCCTTGTCCATTGTTTCACCGAACGAAATAGTGATGTTGCCCGGACCCTTCTACTCCACATCGATGAAATAGTTACTTCTGGCACTGGCAACACACAAACAGGAGTCGTCCTCATGCCATTCGCCAATTTCAAAGTTCCGGAAGCCGCTTTGACCCGCGCCCAGAAGGAAGAGATCGTCCACCGCACCACCGCAATGCTGGTCGAATATTTTTCCGAAGCAGCGCGTCCCCATACGATGGTCCTGATCGAGGAGGTCAAGGATGGTGGCTATGCCCGCGCCGACGAGGTCTTCGTCATTCCCGAGAATTATCGGGCAACGTCCTGACGCGAGCGATGCCGCTCACGGGCCGATGATCCAACGACTGGATCCACTCAAAAGCCACGCAGATGAAGGGTCAGCCACTCGCAAAGGCTGACCGAACCTGTGCGCTGACAACAAGGAGATGCACATGACCACCTCAACCACGAAAGTCGCGATCGTCACCGGGTCGTCGCGCGGCATCGGCGCGGCGATTGCCAGGCGGCTGGCCGCCGACGGCTTGTCCGTCATCGTCAACTATGCGGGCAGCGCCGACGCTGCCGCGAACCTCGTCGAAGAGATCAAGGGCGCAGGCGGCGAGGCCATCGCGGCCCAGGCCGACGTCAGCGATCCCGCCGCGGTGCGGGCCTTGTTCAGCGAGGCCGAGGCGACCTATGGCGGCGTCGACATTTTGGTGAACAATGCCGGGATCATGAAGCTCGCACCGATCGCCAAATTCGACGATGCGGATTTCGACCGGACCGTTGCGATCAATCTGAAGGGCACGTTCAACGGCTTGCGGGAAGCTTCCACTCGCCTGCGCGAAGGAGGCCGGATCATCAACTTTTCCACCAGCGTTGTCGGTCTGTATCAACCGAATTACGCCGTCTACGCAGCAACCAAAGCCGGCGTCGAAGCGATGACCCATATTCTGGCAAAGGAGCTCGGGCCGCGGCGTATCACGGTCAATGCCGTCGCACCCGGTCCCGTTGCGACTGAACTCTTCCTCGACGGCAAGGATGAGGCAACGCTCGAGCGGATCAGGCACATGAACCCGCTTGGCCGTCTGGGCGAAGTCGCCGACATCGCCAATGTCGTGTCGCTTCTGACGCGCGACGACAGTGCCTGGATCAACGGCCAGATCATTCGCGTCAATGGCGGCATGGTCTGAGAGCACGGTGAGCGCCCTGGTCTTGTGACACCGAAGGGTGAGTGATCGCGCAAAAGAGCCGAGCGAGCGGCAGCGGAATTGCCTTCTGCCGCTCACGCCGCGCCGGAGGATCCCCGGCGAGGCCGAATAAATGTGAGCATCCGTCAATATTTTAGCAATCGGTAACTCTGTCGGCGCAAAATCCGCAGTTGCAGGTCGACAATCCGTTGTTGAGTAACCGCCGCCGGTTATGTTCCTGCCCATCCAGAATGCGGAAGCTCGCAATGAACATGAACTCGCCCGATCGCAATCCCGTGCCGCCAAAGCCCCTGACGACGGCGGCCCCGGAAGAGATCCTTGATGCTCTGCCGCATCCCATCCTCATCGTCGATACGGATGGTCACGTGATCTTCACCAACAAGGCCGGCAGGACGATCCTTCAGGCGGCGATCGGGATCGAATTTTCGGAACTCTTTCCCGGCAGCCGGGCGCCGAGCGGTGAGAGCGAGTTTTCAGGCCAACGTATCCTGTCGGATGCCGGGGAGCCCTTCAGGGCCGCGGCTGTCTATCTCGCCAATGGCGATCTGCTGGTCGATCTCCGGCCGATTGCCGATGACCCGGACCCGGTCCTCCCGAAAGGTGTGGACGATCTGACCGGCCTTGCAACACGTCCCACGCTTCTCGCCCATCTTTCCGCAGCGCTGGAGGGCGGATCGAACCCCTCGTCGATCGCCATTCATTGCCTCGACCTCGACCGGTTCAAGATGGTCAATGATACGCTTGGTCATGCGGTGGGCGACATACTTCTGACGAAAGTCGCCGATCGCATCAGATCGGCCTGCCGCAAGGGCGATCTTGTCGCACGGCTCGGCGGAGATGAATTCGTCGTCCTGCAGCAGGACGTCGAAGGGGCGGCCGCCGCGGAGAAATTGGCGGCACGTTTGGTTGAACTGGTCGGCCGCACCTATATCATCAACGGCCATACCATCAATATCGGGGTCAGCCTGGGCGTTGCCTTCAGCAATGGTCTGATGCAGGCGAGAGATCTGCTGCGCAATGGCGATCTTGCGCTTTATGAGGCCAAGCGGGCCGGTCGCGGCCGGTATCGCGTGTTCGAGCCCGGCATGGATACGCTTCTGCTCGAGCGCCGCCAGATGGAGATCGATCTGCGCCGGGCACTGGCGTTGAAGCAGTTCAAGCTGAACTACCAGCCCTTTTTCGACGTGACCACCAATCGCATGGAGGGTTTCGAGGCGCTTCTGCGCTGGGAGCATCCGGTGAAGGGCAATGTCCCGCCGCTGTCCTTCATTTCGCTTGCCGAAGAAAACGGGCTGATCGTCAAGATCGGCGAATGGGTCTTGCGGACGGCCTGCCAGGAAGCGGCATCGTGGCCGGGAGACATGGTCGTGGCCGTCAATGTTTCGCCGCTGCAGTTCAAGGCCGATAACCTGCTGGAAACCGTGTCCGAGGCTCTGAGACGCTCCGGCTTGCCGGCCCAGCGGCTCGAACTCGAAATCACCGAAGGAGCTCTCCTCGACGAGACGGAGACCGTTATCCAGACCCTGAACTGCCTGCGCGAGCTGGGCGTGAGGATCTCGATGGATGATTTCGGCACCGGCTACTCCTCGCTGAGCTATCTGCAGAAGTTTCCGTTCAACAAGATCAAGATCGACCGCTCCTTTGTCGCCAGCAACGATTCCGACAGCGAGGCCATTCTTCGCTCGATCGCGACCCTTGGCACGAGCCTCGGAATGGCGATTACCGCCGAGGGCGTGGAGACGGCCGAACAATTGGAACGTGTCCGCGGCGAACGCTGCACACATGTTCAAGGCTATCTGACCGGCAGGCCCATGCCGGCGGACCATATCAGCGCATTTTTGGCAGAAGCCCAACAGGAGCAATGACGACGACGATGACCGACGCGATCCACCGCCTTGTCTATTACAGCCGCAACCAATCGGCTGACGACCTCCGCCCCATGACCGAGAATATCGACCAGATCCTCGCTGTCAGCCGATCCAACAATGAAAGAGACGAAATCACCGGAGCACTGCTGTTCAATTCCGGATGTTTCGCACAGGTGCTGGAAGGGCCGCTCAACAAGCTCGAAGCGGCATTCGAGCGCATCCAGCAGGACGAGCGCCACAGCGACGTCTCCCTGCTTGCGCTCGATCCGATCGCAAAGCGCTGTTTCCCCAACTGGGCCATGGGCTTTGTCGGCACGGCGCCCGGTGATGCGGAACGGTTTGCCGAGATAGGCCAGGCCAGCGGATTCGATCCGTCGCGGCTCGATGGCGATCAGCTTCACGCGCTCCTGCGTGATCTTGCCATGGAAGAAGAACAGGCCGCCTAACGCCAACCGGCGGGATGCGCCCGCGCAATCCCGCGCCGTCCGTTCACTATGAGAGACGGCATAGCGCGCCGGCCGCACAGGCCTTGCCGACGTGGATTGCGGGCGCTTGGGCGCGGCGATCCATGTCGGATGGCTCTCGGGTCAAAACGCGTCAAGACGTATCCGCCCGGCACCATCGGGGTCCGGCACGCATGCTGCGGATCCGCAATCTCCCTCATCACTGTCCACCCAGGCGCTCACACGAGCATCTCCATAAAATCTCGTCGATTGCCGATCGTCGAGCATTGACAGTCGCGTCTTGCCGAGTACTCTATAGTTAGAAACTACAATACATAACTATGGAACAATTAACCGGGAGACCTCATCATGCGCATGAAACTTGCCTTCCTTGCCGCCACCGTGCTGATCGCAGCGCCTAGCCTCGTCCTTGCTGCCGAGCGTGGTGGCGTGGTGAATGTCGCGACGATCGGCGAACCGCCGACGCTCGATCCCATGGCATCGACGGCCGATCTCGTCGGCATCGTCACGCAGCATATCTTCGAGACGCTCTACACCTTCGACAAGAGCTGGAAGGTAACGCCGCTTCTGGCCGAGAGCCTCCCGGAGGTCAGCGGCGATGGGAAAACCTATACGATCAAGCTGCGCAGCGACATTACCTTCCATGATGGATCGGCCATGAATGCGGAGGATGTTGTCGCCTCGCTCGAGCGCTGGATGAAGATCGCCTCGCGCGGCAAGCAGGCGGCATCCTTCATCGAAAAGATTACCGCCGCCGATCCGCAAACGGTGACCATCGCCCTGAAACAGCCTTACGCACCGCTGCTGTCGCTCCTTGCTTTCAACAATTCGGCCGCCGTCATCCTGCCGTCGGAAAATCAGGCCGATACGCTGAGCAATGTCGTAGGCACCGGCCCCTACATGCTGAAGGAGCGCAAGCCGGACCAATATATCCAGCTGGTGCGCTTTGACGGCTACAAGTCCCGCTCGGGCGAGGCCGATGGCTATGGTGGCGCGCGCCACCAATATCTCGACGAGATCCGTTTCGTGCCCGTTCCCGATCCCAATACGCGGGTCGAGGCAGCGATTTCCGGCCAGTATGCCTATGTCGATTCGATCCCCGTCGAGGCTTATGACCGGGTCAAATCCTCCAGCGCCTCGCAGCCGATCATGCTGAAGCCCTTCGGCTTTCCCGTCTTCGTCTTCAACACCAAGGAAGGCCTTTCCTCGGATCTTGCGGTGCGCAAGGCTGTCGAAAAGGCGCTGAACACAGAGGATATGCTGGCCGCCGCCTTCGGCGCCAAGGAGTTCTACGCGGCAGACGGCGCCTTCTATCCCGACACTTATGCCTGGCACACCGAGATCGGCACCGAAGGCAATTACAACCTTGGCGATCCGGAAGGCGCAGCCGAGGATCTGAAGGCCACCGGTTACGACGGCAAGCCGCTGCGGATCCTCACCAGCCGCCAGTACGAATTCCACTACAAGATGGCGCAGGTGGCGGCCGAATATCTGAAGCTTGCCGGCTTCACGGTCGACCTCCAGGTTGTGGATTGGGCGACGCTGACGCAACGTCGCGCCGATCCGAAGCTCTGGGACATCTACATTTCCCACAGCCCCTTCCTGCCGGAGCCGGCCCTGATGGGCGCGCTGTCGACGAGCTCGCCGGGTTGGTGGGACACGCCGGCACGCAAGGCAGCCGTGGATGCCTTTACCTCGGAAGCCGATCCGGACAAGCGGATCGCCCTCTGGCAGACCGTCCAGAAGACCATGTATGATGAGCTGCCGCTTCTGAAGATCGGCAATTTCAACGCCGTGGCCGCCATCTCCACCAAGCTGGACGGCGTCGAGCCCGCCCCGTGGCCCTATTTCTGGAACGCCTCCCTGAATCCCTGACCTGAGCTTGCGGATGCGGGCGCCTTTGCCCGCATCCGTTCCTCACTTTTCGCGCGAGGCACCGGAAGCGAGCCGCATGATCAGCTATATTCTCAAACGTTTGGCCGGCATGATTGTCGTCATGTTCCTGGTCGTGACGATCGTGTTCATCATCGTGCGCGTCACGCCGGGTGACCCGGCGGCCGTGATGCTTGGCCCGGATGCAACCCCGCAGGACATCGTCGCGCTGCGTGCCCGTCTTGGCCTCGATCAGTCGATCCCGGTCCAGTATGCCTATTACATCGGCCAGCTGCTGCAGGGCGATCTCGGCCAGTCGATCTTTCTCAACATTCCGGTCGGCCAGGCCCTGGTGGAGCGAGCGGAGCCCACCTTCTTCCTGACCGTCTTCTCGCTGCTCATCGCCGCGGTGATCGCACTTCCGATCGGCATCTATGCCGCCTATCGCCGAGGCTCGCTGATCGACCAGGCGTCCACGACGCTCGCTATGCTGGCCGCCAGCATCCCCAGTTTCTGGCTCGGCCTCATTCTGATGCAGATCTTCGCGGTGCGGCTTGGGCTTTTTCCGGTCTCGGGCTATGGCGGGCCGGGCGCAAGCTTCCTCGACCGCATGTATCACCTGACACTGCCGGCCATAGCGCTCGGCCTGGTTTCCTCGGCACTCATCCTGCGTTTCACCCGCGCCTCCATGCTGGACGTGTTCAGCGACGACTACATCCGCACCGCCCGCGCCAAGGGCCTTTTCGAGCGGCGTGTCGTGCTGAAGCACGCGCTGAAGAATGCGCTGATCCCGATCCTGACCGTGCTTGGCCTGACGGCGGCGGTCCTCATCGCCGGCGCCGTCGTCACCGAGACGGTCTTCGGCCTGCCGGGGATCGGCAGTCTGGTGGTGTCGGCGGTGCTGCGGCGCGATTATCCCGTCATCCAGGGCGCACTCCTGGTCATTGCCGGGCTCTACGTCCTCATCAATTTCCTGATCGACATGCTTTATCTGCTCATTGACCCGAGGGTGCGATACTGATGGCCGAGATTACCACGACATCCGGACAGGCCGCCGCACCAAGGGCCCTGTTCCTGCGCCGCTTTCTCAAGCGCAAGACCGTCGCGATCGGTTTGATCGTGCTGGCGATCTTCGTCCTGCTTGCGGTTCTGGCACCCTGGATCGCCCCCTATTCGCCCTCCAAGCTGTCGATCGTCAACCGCTTGAAGCCGCCCGGTTCGGTCTACTGGTTCGGCACGGATGAATTCGGCAGAGACATCTTTTCGCGGACCATCTATGCCGGTCGCCTGTCGCTCTTCGTCGGCGCCTCCGTCGTCTGCCTTTCGGCGGTGATCGGTGTCGCGCTTGGCCTGCTCGCCGGCTTCTTCAAGCGGCTGGACACGCCGATCGCGCGCTTGATCGATGCGATGATGGCCTTTCCGGACATCCTGCTTGCCATTGCGCTCGTCGCCGCGCTTGGCCCCTCGCTCGCCACCGTGATCGTTGCCCTCTCCGTCGTCTATGCACCGCGCCTTGCCCGCATCGTGCGCGCCTCGACACTGGTGATCCGCGAACTGCCCTATGTCGAAGCCGCGCGAGCCTTGGGCATCTCCACCTGGCACATCATGACGCGGCACGTGCTGCGCAATCTGGCCTCGCCCATTCTTGTGCAGGGCACCTTCCTCTTCGCCAGCGCCATGCTGGCGGAAGCAGGCCTCTCCTTCCTGGGGCTCGGCGTCAGCCCCGAAATTCCCACCTGGGGCACGATGATTGCCGCCGGCCGCCAATATGTCGGCCAGGCGGACTGGATGACCTATTTCCCGGGCTTCGCCATCGTTCTCTCGGTCCTCTCCCTCCAGATGGTGGGCGACGGACTGCGTGACATGCTCGATCCCCGCCTTCGAAAGGACCTCTGACATGGCCGGCACTGCATCGGGCAGACCGCTCCTCCTCAAGAATATCAGGCCGATGGCTTTCGGTGCGTCCGAAGCGGCCAAGGCGACAGACATACTCGTGGGCGGCGACGGTCTGATCGTCGCGATCGGCGAGAACCTGCAGCCGCCGCAGGATTGTACCGCGATCGAAGGCGGGGGCGCCTATGTCTCGCCCGGCTGGGTCGACCTGCATGTTCACATCTGGCACGGCGGCACCGACATCTCCATCCGCCCCTCCGAATGCGGGGCGGAACGCGGCGTCACCACCCTTGTCGATGCAGGATCGGCGGGCGAGGCCAATTTCCATGGCTTTCGGGAATACATCATCGAGCCCTCGCGCGAACGCATCAAGGCCTTCCTGAACCTCGGCTCGATCGGCCTCGTTGCCTGCAACCGCGTGCCGGAACTGCGCGACATCAAGGACATCAATCTCGATCGCATCCTGGAATGCTATGCGGAGAACAGCGAGCATATTGTCGGCCTGAAGGTCAGAGCCAGCCATGTCATCACCGGCTCCTGGGGCGTGACCCCGGTCAAGCTCGGCAAGAAGATCGCCAAGATCCTCAAGATCCCGATGATGGTGCATGTCGGCGAGCCCCCGGCGCTTTACGACGAGGTACTTGAGATCCTGGGGCCCGGCGACGTGGTGACGCACTGCTTCAACGGCAAGGCTGGGTCCTCCATCCTGGAAGACGAGGATCTGTTCGCTCTGGCCGAGCGCTGCGCCTCCGAAGGCATCCGCCTCGACATCGGCCATGGCGGCGCCTCCTTCTCCTTCAAGGTGGCGGAAGCGGCGATCAATCGCGGCCTCCTGCCCTTCTCGATCTCGACAGACCTGCACGGCCATTCCATGAACTTCCCAGTCTGGGATCTGGCAACCACGATGTCGAAGCTGCTCAGCGTCGGAATGCCCTTCGAGAAGGTAGTGGAGGCCGTGACTCATGCGCCGGCCTCGGTCATCAAATTGTCGATGGAAAACCGGTTGAGCGTCGGTGCGCGTGCCGACTTCACGATTTTCGATCTTGTCGATGCCGATCTCGAAGCGACCGACAGCAATGGGGACGTTTCCCGCCTCAACCGTCTGTTCGAGCCGCGCTATGCGATCATTGGCGCCGAAGCCATTGCCGCCTCACGCTACATTCCACGTGCCCGCAAGCTGGTTCGCCACAGCCATGGCTATTCGTGGCGCTAAGCGCGCGCATCTGCATCAAGGAGCTAATTTGACCCATCCCCGAATTTCCAGCGCCGATCCGCAGCAAAGCGCCTATGACCGGCTGGCCCAACTCGGCATCAGCCTGCCGCCCCCACCGCCGCCGATCGCCAACTTCGTCACGCATGTGGTGGAGGGCAAGATGCTCTACCTGTCCGGCCAGGGCCCCCTGGACGAGAATGGCACATTGCATGCCGGCAAGGTCGGGGCGGATGTCAGCGTCGATGAGGCCTATGGCCATGCCCGCCTCGTGGGCATCAATCTGATTGCGGTGATGCAGGATGCGCTGGGCGATCTGTCCCGCGTCAAGCAGATCGTCAAGCTGCTCGGCATGGTCAATGCCGTGCCGGATTTTCTCGATCACCCCAAGGTCATCAACGGCTGTTCAGACCTCTTTCTCGACGTCTTCGGGGCAGCAGGCCGGCACGCGCGATCGGCGGTCGGCTTCGGCTCGCTGCCCGGCAATATCACGGTCGAGATCGAAGCCATCGTGGCGCTGAGGGATTAGGCGGTGTCAATGGTTGCGCCAGCCCATCATCTTCTCGATCTTCGCCGCCGAGGCCATGACGCTTCCGGCGTAAAGACTGTCATTGCCCTTCACCTTCTGCTCGGGCAGCACGATCGAAATCGTGGCGGCGCAACTGCCGGCATCGTCGACAATCGGGGCAGCGATACAGGCCACGGCATAATCGGATTCGGCAACCTGCACGGAAAGCCGCTGCTCGAACGCCTTTCCGGCGGCGTCGCAAAGGCTCGCAGCATCCACTTCGGCGCGGCCGGTGGGCGAAATGCGGGCACAGCGGCGAAAGAGTTCGCGCCGCTCTTCTGGTGGCATGTGGCCGACAAGCAGACGTCCGGACGCCGTCCAGTTCAACGGCACGCGCGTTCCAACGCGCGACGCGAACTGAAAATGGCTCGGCCCGTCCGCCATTGCCAGGACCAGCATGTGATCACCATCGCGTCCGCACAGCTGCACCGTCTCGCCGACCTGCCGGCACAGATCGTGCATCTCATGCGTCGCAACGCTCATGAAATCCAGCGACCGGGCATAGGCGAGGCCGTAATGATAGAGGCGCGGACCAAGCCAGACCGAATTGTCGGCACTGCGGGTGAGCATCTGTTTTTCCACCAGATCCTCGATGATCACATAGACGGTGGACAGCGGTGCGCCGATCGCTTTGGCAATCGCATAGGCGCCGGCCGGCGCGCCCGTTTCATACAGATGATCGATGACCTGCAGCGC
This sequence comes from Rhizobium sp. SSA_523, assembly GCF_030435705.1. Taxonomy (NCBI): domain Bacteria; kingdom Pseudomonadati; phylum Pseudomonadota; class Alphaproteobacteria; order Hyphomicrobiales; family Rhizobiaceae; genus Affinirhizobium; species Affinirhizobium gouqiense. Next base: position 367,124 of record NZ_CP129381.1, on the reverse strand, counting down.
CCGATCAATGCCGCTGACGCGGCTTCGCCGCGCGGTCTTTTCGCCCTCCGTCGGCACGGCCGTATCGGGGACGGAATGTTTGCTGGTTGCTTGCGATGACACGACGGTGCTCCTCGGAGGATTCGTGGAGCTATTATATTATTATGGCATAGCTGTCGATAGCGACCCGCATGCCGCCAGATCAGGAGTATCACGACCATGTCCAACGACCCACGCACCAGGCTCGGCCTCCGGCCGGTCATCAACGTATCCGGCACCATGACGAGCCTCGGCGCCTCCATCGTCGTGCCGGAGGCGGTGGCCGCCATGACGGAAATCCTGCCGCACTTTGTCGAGATCAACGACCTGCAGCGCAAGGCAAGCACAGTGATCGCGCGGCTGACGGGGGGCGAAGCGGGCTTCGTGACCGCGTCCTGCGCCGCCGGCATCAGCCTTGCCGTCGCCGGCGCCATTACCGGGCCGGACCTGCTCGCCATCGAACGTCTGCCGGATGTCGCGCCGGCCAGAAACGAGGTCCTGGTGCAGATGGGCCATGTCGTGAGCTATGGCGCTCCCGTCGATCAATCGATCCGGCTGGCGGGCGGCAAGGTGGTGATGATCGGCCAGGCAACCTCGACGCACCGCTATCACATGGAGAACGCGATCAACGAACGCACGGCCGCAGCCGTCTATGTCGTCTCCCATCATGTCGTCGATTACGGGCTGCTGCATCTCTCCGAGTTTATCGAGATCGCCCATGCTCGCGGCGTTCCGGTCATTGTCGATGCCGCTTCCGAATACGATCTCAAGACCTTCCTGGCGGCCGGCGCGGACACAGCGCTCTATTCGGGCCATAAATTCCTCGGTGGGCCAACCACCGGCATCGTTGCCGGCCGCAAGGAAATGGTGCGCAACACCTTTCTGCAGAACATGGGCATCGGCCGCGGCATGAAGGTCGGCAAAGAGAGCATTTTCGGCGTCATGGCAGCCCTGGAGGCCTGGGAGAATCGGGATCATGAAGGGATCCGCGCGCGTGAAAGCGGCTATCTGAGCCTGTGGCGCGAGGCCCTGAAGGATCGCGCCGGCGTAACCGCGCTGATCGAGCCCGACCCGACGCAGAACCCGCTGGATCGTCTGCGGGTGATCGTCGATCCGCGCGAGGCCCATATCACCGCCTGGGATCTGGCCGCCGCCCTTCGCGCCGGCAGCCCGCCGATCATCGTCCGCGACCATGAGGCGGAACATAACTACTTCTATCTCGACCCGTGCAACCTGCATCCGGGTGAAGAGGTCGTCGTGGCCGAGCGGCTGACCGCGGAGCTGGACAAGGCCCGGGCTTCCAACGAGATCATCGCGACGCCGATCGAAAATCTCAGCCGTCACCGCTTCGACGGCATGCTGCGCTGGCCCGACTGAACGGGGATCGAGAGCCAAGCCTCCAGGAAAGCCAAGGGACGAAGGACCATGCGAGACATGACGAACACGCAGCAGCACGGCGCGCCAGGCGATCGACCGGCCATCCTCGAGGTGGACGGCCTGACGACCGCCTTTATGGTGGATGGCGCCTGGCGCCCGGTCGTGCGGGACGTTTCCTTCACGGTGTCGGCCGGCGAGACGGTGGCGATCGTCGGCGAAAGCGGCTCCGGCAAGAGCGTCACCTCCCTGTCGATCATGCGTCTCCTGGACCCGGCGACCAGCCGAATCAGCGGCCGGGTGCGGCTTTCCGGCCGCGAACTCCTGTCGCTGCCGGAACAGGAGATGCGCAAGGTGCGCGGCAACGAGATCTCCATGATCTTCCAGGAGCCGATGACCTCGCTGAACCCGCTCTTCACGATCGGCGACCAGATCTCGGAGGCGCTTCTCTGCCATCGCGATATTTCCTTCGGCGAGGCCCGCGCGGAGACCATCCGGCTTCTGGAAAAGGTGCGCATTCCCTCCGCCGCCTCCCGCTTCGACGAATATCCGCACCGCTTCTCCGGCGGCATGCGCCAGCGGGTGATGATCGCCATGGCGCTGGCCTCCAAGCCGAAACTGCTGATTGCGGACGAGCCGACGACGGCGCTCGATGTCACGATCCAGGGCCAGATCCTGGATCTGATCAAGGAACTTCAGGAGGAGGATGGCATGTCTGTCCTCTTCATCACCCACGATATGGGTGTGGTCGCCGAGATCGCCGATCGGACAGTGGTCATGTATCGCGGCGAACAGGTGGAGACCGGAGCCACCGCCGATATTTTCCATCGTGGGCAGCATCCCTATACTCGCGCGCTGCTCGCCGCCGTTCCGGTGCTCGGCTCGATGCGCGGCCACGAAAGACCGCTGCGCTTCCCGGTCGTCGATCCTTCGACCGGCATGGCGATGGAGGCCACGGAGGTCAAGGACACTGTCGATGCCACACGTCCGGTCCTGTCGGTCAAGGGGCTGACCAAGCGCTTCGATATTCATGCAGGACCTCTGGGCCGGCTGGTCGGTCGCGTGCATGCGGTCGAAAACGTCTCCTTCGACCTGATGGCCGGAGAAACGCTGTCGCTGGTCGGCGAATCCGGCTGCGGCAAGTCGACCACCGGTCGAGCGATCATGCGTCTGATCGAGCCCGATGCGGGTTCCGTCATGGTGGATGGCCGCGACATGCTGACCCTTGGCCCGCGCGACATCCGCCAGATGCGCAAATCCGTGCAGATGATTTTCCAGGATCCCTTCGCTTCGCTCAATCCCCGCATGACCGTCGGCCAGGCGATCGCCGAACCCTATCTGGAACACCGGATGGGCACGGCAAAAGAGGCGCAGGACGTCGTCGCGGATCTGCTGTTCAAGGTTGGCCTTTCCGCCGACATGGCAAAGCGCTATCCGCACGAGTTTTCCGGCGGACAGAGGCAGCGCATCTGCATTGCCCGGGCTCTTGCCTTGCGTCCCCGCGTCATCGTGGCGGACGAAAGCGTCTCAGCGCTCGATGTGTCGATCAAGGCCCAGGTGATCAACCTGATGCTCGACCTGCAGGAGGAGCTCGAACTCGCTTTCCTGTTCGTCAGCCATGACATGTCTGTCGTCGAGCGCGCCAGTCACCGGGTCGCTGTGATGTATCTGGGCGAGATTGTCGAGATCGGTCCAAGGGCAGCCGTCTTCAGCAATCCGCAGCACGCTTATACGCGAAAGCTGCTCGATGCCGTTCCCGTGCCGGATCCCTCCCGGCGCAGGCAAAGGCGCGACATGATCGTGGATGAACTGAAGAGCCCGATCCGCTCGCCGGAAACCGTCTTGCCGACCCGCAGCTACCGCGCCGTCTCCGAGGGTCACCTCGTCATGTCCGAGTAAGCGCACACCCAGCCGGGCCGCAAGCAGGCGGCAAGCCCGCTCTCTCGGCCTTGCCATTATCGATCGCCATCGGCATCCTTGGGCAGGACCAGTGGCACGGCTGCAAGGATGATCAGCACCACCACGGTCGACAGAATGGCCGTCGCCTCCAGGCCCAGGCCGGCAATGATGCCAATCCCGGCGGTTGCCCAGATATTGGCAGCCGTTGTCAGGCCTTCGACCTGTTGGCGCGTCGAGCGGACCATGATAGCGCCCGCCCCCAAAAAGCCGATCCCCTGGATAATGCCCTGCAGGACGCGTGAGAGGTCGCCGACCTCCATGCCGCTCTGAAGCGGCGCGATGACGAACAGGGCCGCGCCCACGGCGACCAGCATATGGGTTCGCACGCCCGCGCTTCGCCCCTTGCGCTCCCGCTCATATCCGAGAATGCCGCCGAGTGCCGCCGCAATCGTCAGCCGCACGGTAATCAGCGTGATGGTCGACAGATCGGGTATGTCGGAAAATTCCTTCACAAGGGTCGACCACATTTCCTCTGCCACGGAGATTTCCTCGTTTCAGCTGCGAATACACGTGCCTACTGGATGCCACACAAAGCCCGCGACGACAAATACGGTTTCATGGGCGGCATCCTCTGTCCACGCCGCCGTCTGCAAAACATCGGCCGCCCAGCTTCGTCCCCGGCGATGCCGGGCGACCGGCCTGGCGGACGGGTGAGCCAGCCACAGGACGCTTTTCATCGATGGATCATGATTCTCATGAGGGCGCGGAAACCTTTTGCCCTGCCCGCACTTCTCGCAGGGTCAGACCGCTCGTCCGCCTCTGTGCGAGCATCGGCATTCCGGAAGGACAGGAAGATGACCCTTTCGTCGGCGATGGCCAGTGTTGAACGATGGCTCGAGACCTTCGTCCTGAATGGCTGGGTTCTGATCCAGCTGGGCCTGATCATCGTCCTCTATGGCATAGCCTTGTTTGCCGCGGCGCGAACGGAGCCGGCCTTCGAGGCGCGCGCCCGGCGCATCAAAGGCAATCCCGACCTGCTGCGTGTGATCATCGCCTTCATGCGGCGCCTGAAATGGCTCTATCTCACGGTTCTGCTCTGGCTCGCCAATCTTGGCCTGTCTCAATATCTTCCGTCTACGCACCGATGGCTGATGTCGATGGCGCTCACCCTGACGGCCGGTTGGTTCGTCATCTCCATCCTCACCAAGATCATCCGCAACTCCGCTCTGTCGCGTGCCGTTGCCTGGGTCAGCTGGAGCTATCTCGCGCTTCATGCGCTGCGGCTGGATGATCCGCTGCTTGCGGCGCTGGACGGCATGGCCGTCAATCTCGGCGCGGTCCGGGTTTCGCTGCTCCTGGTGCTGAAGGCCATCGTGCTCACGGCCTCGCTCATCTGGGTCGCAGTCCTGATCGGCAATGTCCTGTCGCACTGGGTGCAGAAATCGAATGATCTGTCGCCCTCCATCAAGGTTCTCATCAGCAAGTTCATCAAGATCGGCTTCATTGCCATTGCGGCCGCAGCCGCGCTGTCGGCGACCGGCATCGATCTGACGGCCTTGACGATCTTCTCCGGCGCGGTCGGCGTAGGCATCGGCTTCGGCCTGCAGAAGGTCGTTTCGAACTTCATCTCGGGGATCATCATCCTGCTCGACAAGTCGATCAAGCCGGGCGATACGATTACGCTCGGAGACACGTTCGGCTCCATCCGCGACCTTCGCTCCCGCTTCGTCTCCGTCATCACGCGGGACGGCAAGGAATTTCTGATCCCCAATGAGGATTTCATCTCGCAACAGGTGGTGAACTGGTCGTTCTCGAGCGACTATGTCAGGATCGACGTCGACTTCGGCACCTCTTACGACAGCGATCCGCACCAGGTGATCCGCATCGCCATCGAATCGGCATCATCCGTCGGCCGCGTCGCCAATGAGTTCAAGGCGCCCGTCTGCTGGCTGACCGCATTCGGATCATCCTCCCTGGATTTCCGTCTGCGGTTCTGGATATCCGATCCGGCGAACGGTCTCACCAATGTCCGGGGGCAGGTCCTGCTTGCGCTCTGGGATGCCTTCAAGACCGCTGGCATCTCGATCCCCCTGCCGCAGAGGGAAGTCAGCCTCAAAACGCCGACGGACGACTGGAGCCGGAGGCAGGACTAGTTTGACCAGCATCGAACAGAGAGAGAAGCAGAGCTGGTGGCCCGACCCTCACGGATGCATCCTGGCGCCCTTCACGATCTTGTCGACGATCTTGCGTTCGGCGCGCAGGCCCAATCCGACAAGCTTCGCGTCATCGGGAGTGTATCGCGCAAAGACGTCTCTATTCGCGGCATCGTGGCCGGTCGAGAACATGTCCTCGATATAGGCGGAAATTGTCACCTGGCGCTCGATGGCACGCTTGTGGATGGTTCGCAAAATGTCCTGGTCAGCGGCAAGCACCACCATGGGCTGAATGGTCATTGGATTATAGACATGCCCGGCGCCGTCACGATAGGGTTCGCCGATGATTGTCGGCGTCTGAGCAACGATGCCGCTGGTCAGGAAGGCGGTCACGTTCAGCTTCTGCCAGTTTTCAAGGTCATCGCGGATGACGAAGGCGATCTTGGTGTCGAACATGCAAGCAAACTCCGTGCAGGGCATTGAAGGTGACGAAGATCTAGCGCCGGCTGCGCTGGATGGTCTTGAACGTTCGTGCAAAGCCCGTCCGCCGGCCGCGATCCGCAGCGCAATCCCCTCGCATGGGGTCGAGCGCATCGAAGCACGCTTCCACGGCACGCTGTTTGCGCCGCACCGGCACGATACCTATGCGCTTGGACTGACACTGCGCGGCGTTCAGACATTCCGCTATCGCGGACGGGACCATTTCAGCAATGCCGGCAATGTCATCGTGCTGCATCCGGACGAGCTTCACGATGGAGCTGCCGGCACGGAGGACGGCCTGATCTACCGGATGATCTATCTTCCGCCGACCATGATCAGCGGGGTGAACGGTCATCGCCAAGCGTTGCCCTTCGTTGCCGATCCCGTGCTATCCGATGCCGGTCTTCGCCAGGCGCTGGCCGAGATCCTGGCAGATCTGGAAGAGGAGCCCGACGCGCTTGCCATGGACGATGTGGTGATGCGGCTGGCCGCTGGCCTGTCCCGACAGTCAGGCGCCCCGGGAAAGCCCGTCCATCATCTGGCTCAGACCGGCGTGCTGCGGGCGCGCGACTTCCTGGACAGCCATTTCGGGCAGGCGGTCGATTCCGAAATGCTGGAAGCCGAAACGGGGTTGAACCGCTATGAACTGGCCCGTCAATTCCGCCGGCTGATGGGCACCAGCCCGCACCGTTACCTCATCATGCGCCGGCTCGAACAGGCCAAACGCGCGATGCTGCTCGGCGAGAGCCTGGCCTCGGCAGCGGCCGAAGCCGGCTTTGCGGATCAGGCGCATTTCACCCGCCATTTCCGCAAGGCCTTCGGCATGACGCCGGGTCGCTGGCTGTTCATGCATGACGACAGGGGCGACCACCGCCGGCTCGCCGGCGGCGCTGTGAAAATCGGCTGTCAGGGATAGGCCGTGGATCCGTCGGGCTTGCGCGTGACCTTGCGCTCCCAGTGGATATAGTCTTCCGTCTGAAGGGCCTTTTCGTCGATTTCGAGACCCCAGCCCGGCCGGTCCGGACGCAATTCCATATGGCCATCGACGGGCATATAGGGATCGACAGCCCAAGGCGCGTGCACGTGCGGCTTGAACTCCAGGACCTTGAAATTCGGCTGGGCGGCACAGAAATGGACATTCACGGCCGTCGCCAGCGGCCCCATCGGATTGTGCGGCGCGACCGTCACAAAATGCGCCTCGGCAATGCTGGCAATGCGCCGCATCTCAGAGACCCCGCCCACGACGCAGATATCCGGCTGGATGATATCGGCACCCCTTGCTGTCAGCAGCGAGAGAAACTCGAAACGGTTGTAGAGCGATTCTCCCGTCGCAAGCGGCACCGTGACCTTGGATTTTAGCTCCGCCCAGGCCGGAATATGCTCCGGTCTTATCGGCTCTTCATAGAAGAACGGATCATTGGGTGCGATGGCCGCGGCAAGCTGGATCGCCTGGTAGGGCTCGAAGATCTTCGCATGCGCGTCGAAGGCAAATTCAAAATGCGACGGCGTGATCTCCCGGATCCTTGCAAACCAGTCGCCGGTCTCCTTCACCAGTTCACCCCAGCGACCGGAATGCAGGTCGCGGCGATAGGGGCTCAGCTTGAAGGCCGTATAGCCGTACTCCTCAAAGAGCTGCTGGGTCTGGTCGCGGGCATGTTCGGCGTCCGGCGCGGTATAGACGCCGCAGTAGACCCGCACCCGATCCCGCACATTGCCCCCCAGCAACATATAGACCGGCAGACCGGCGGATTTCCCGGCGATATCCCAGAGCGCATGATCGATCGCCGAAATCGCTGCGAGCCCCATGGCGCCCGGCGGAAACCGGCACTGCTGGTTGAGTTTCAGAACGAGGAATTCGACCCGTCGCGGATCCTCGCCCTCGATCTGGTGAAACAGATAGTCGAAGAGCGGCGGCAGCGCCCAGTCGGGGCCGTGATTGTAGCACTCCCCCCACCCGTCTATGCCTTCGCTCGTCTCGATCTTCAGCAGCAGCCGGGGGCGATCGTCCACCCTCTGCATGTAGGTCTTGAAACCGGTGATATGCATTGTCTTGCTCCGTCAGGCCGCACGCGTTTCGGCGGTCACGCGATCGACGACCCCGCGCAGGATCGTCCGCTCTTCATCGTTGAGAGCAACCACACCCGGAATGCGAACCGGTCCAACTTCCGTGCCCAGCATGGCGAGCGCTTCCTTCACCACCGTGACATTGGCGCCATTGTTATATTTGGTGCGCAGCGCCTCGAATTCGGCAATCCCATCGATGAGGCCGCGTGCCCGCGCATAGTCGCCGCTCTCCAGAGCGGCATGAATGGCGTGGGAGCGTTCCGGGAAGACATTGACGAGGCCCGAGGTGAAGCCGCGCGCGCCGGTCGCGTAGAAGGCCGGCGCCCAGCCTTCGGCCAGCCCGCAAACCCAGATGGCCGGCGCATCCCTGGTGGAGCGGATGACGTCGGCAAGCAGCATGAGGTTCGGCGAGGCGAATTTGATGCCGGCAATATTGGGGTGGAGCGCCATCTGGCGGAAATCGGCAACCGAAAGCCCGTCGCCGCGGACATAGGCAATCACCGGCACGCTGCAGAAATCGGCAAGATCGAGGAAATACCGCGCCTGGTACGAGGGACCGGCAAAGGGGTCCATCGGGTGGTGCCCCATGATGGCATCGGCACCCGCTGCAATCGCGTCCGAGGCCAGCGCCTTGGCATCGGCAAGCGAGCGGCCGACGGCGGCGCTGACCAGCGCCTTGCCGTCGGCGGCCTTGATCGTGGTGCGATGAACCAGGCGGATTTCGTCCAAAGTCAACGTGAAGAATTCGCCGGTATTGCCGGCCGCCATCAGATTATGGACCTTGGCGGCCGCCATCTTCCTGATGAGCCCGTCAAGCTTGACCGGGTCGATGCTCCCATCCTTGGTGTAGGGAGTTACCGGAACCCCTGATATCCCGGTCAGCGCCTTTCTGACGGCCTCTAGTTTTGCACTCACGTCACTCTTCCTCTTTCTTCCCAAATACAATCGACAGATAGATGTCGCCGGAGCGGACCACATGGTCGCGCATGCAGCGCTCCGCACGGTCCGCATTCTTCTCGACAATCGCCTGGGCGATGTCTCGATGTTCTCCAAGGGCCCTTTCGCGTTCCGCCGGATCCGAATGAATGACCCGGCGAATGCTGGCATCGTAGAATTGCTGGCGCTCGATCAGCCGGGCCAGATAGTCGCAGCGGGAGGCGCGGTGGATCTGCTCGTGAAAGCTCTCGTTGAGCGCGATCAGCTCATCGGCATTTCCGGATACGGTTGCCGTCTCCATCAGACGCACCGTCGCCTCGATCGCCCGGCAGGCCTCGTCCGAGACACGCTTTGCCGCCAGATGGCCGATCATCGATTCCAGCGCAGCGCGTGCCAGGATCATCTCCTCGGCCCAGCCCATGTTGAAACGGATGATCACGCCGCGTCGCGGCAGAGCCTCGACGAGACCCTCCGATTCCAGCTGCCGCAAAGCCTCCTTGATCGGCGTCGTGCTCACTCCGAACTGTTCGGCCAGTTGCCGCTCATTGACCTTTTCATCCGGCGCGAACTTGCCGGCAATGATCGCTGCCCGAAGGTTGCGGTGAACATGATCACGCACCGTGACCTGCAGCGCGGGATCAAGTCGCGTAATCCGTCCGTCAAGATCTGTCTGGCTGTGCCCCTGAACCATCTCTGCAAAATCCTGTTGACGCGCAAATCATGATGTGAGATCTGATATACCAGATTTCACATTGATGTCGATACGAAAAGTTGCGTCGGCAAAAAGAGGTTGAGGAGCCTCAACGGAGGAAAAATCCCATGTTAAGACGTGAATTCATGACCCTCGCCAGCGCCCTCGTGCTCGCTGCATCGGCGCCGAATTTTGCCATGGCCGCAACGCCCGGCGATCAGTTCGTCATTGCTGTCAACATGTCGTCCATGCGCGGTCTCGACCCGCACGAGCTCAACCAGCTCGAATCGGCGGAAGTCGTTGCCAATCTCTACGAGCGCCTGATCGTCCTGCCGGCGGACAATATCGCCAGCCCCGAGCCGGGCCTGGCCGAAAGCTGGACCGTGTCCGACGACGGCAAGACCTTCACATTCAAAATCAGGTCGGGCGTCACCTTCCATTCCGGCAATACGCTCACCGCCAAGGATGTCGAGTGGTCCCTGCGTCGCCTGGTGAAGCTCGGCCTGGCACCCTCGACCGATCTTCGTCAGTGGGGCTTCAGTGCCGATAATGTCGACACGCTGATCCGCGCAACGGACGACCAGACGCTCGAACTGAAGACGCCTGAACTGTGGAATGCCGACCTCATCCTGCTGTCGCTCGCAAGTTTTTCGACATCCATCCTCGACAGCGCATTCCTGGCCGACAAGGACAAGAATGGCGATATGGGACGCGAATATCTGCAGACCGCCGATGCCGGCTCCGGCCCCTATTCCCTGCGCACCTGGCGTGCAAACGAGCTGCTGATTGCCGACGCCTTCAAGGACTACTGGCAGGGCGCGCCCGCCATGCGCCGCGTTTTGATGCGCCACTTGCCGGAATCCTCGGCCCAGCGCTTGCAGATCGAGGCCGGCGACCTGGATGTCGCGACACGCCTGTCGTCGACCGATCTCGCGGCGCTCGACGCCAAGGATGATGTCACGATCCAGAAGACGCCCGGCTTTGGCTTCTACTATCTGGCATTGAACCAGAAGGATGAGATCCTCGGCAATCCCAAGGTCCGGGAGGCCTTCCGCTATCTCATCGATTATGATGGGCTCGCCGGTACCGTCATGAAATATTACGGCATCAAGCAGCAGACGATCATTCCTGCCGGTCTGCCTGGCGCATTGACGGAAAACCCCTACAAGCTGGATATCGACAAAGCCAAGCAGCTGCTGGCCGAAGCCGGCTATCCGGATGGCTTTTCCAAGGTCTATTATGCCACGCCGGTGACGCCGGAATATGAAGTGGCGCAGTCGCTTCAGGCCAATGCCGCGAAGGCCGGCATCAAGCTCGACCTGCAGGGCGGCGATCATATCGGCAAGTTCCGCGAGCGCGCCTTCGAACTGTTCTCGGCCCGCTCTGGCGAGCGTCTTCCTGATCCGCATGCCGTGCTGGCGTCCTATGCGACCAATCGCGACAATGCGGACGCCGCCAAGCTGACCGGACTTCTTGCCTGGCGCACAGCCTGGGATGTCCCAGCCGAAATTCAGGAGATGGTGACCGCCGCCGCGCATGAAACGGACAAGGCCAAGCGCGCCGCGCTCTATGAGAGCATCAACCGCGCCTATCTGGAATCCTCTCCGCCCCTCATCACCTCCTTCCAGCGCACGGATGCCAAGGCCGTCCGCGGTGTCGTGAAGGGCTATCTCGGCCACTCCACCTGGCTCACCCGCTGGGACACAGTGACCAAGGGCGAATGATTGCCTGACAGAGGATGCCGACATTGACCACCTCCCAAACGACCGTGGCAGCGGGGCCGGGCAGCAGCAAGCTGTTGTCCGGCTCCCGGAAGATCGCCACATCCTTCGCCGTGATCCTGACCACCCTCTTCGGCCTGCTCGTGATCACCTTCGCGATCGGGCGGCTGGTGCCGGCAGACCCGGTCATTGCCGCGATTGGAGATCAGGCGGATCAGGCAACCTATGAGCGCGTCTATAAGGAGATGGGCCTCGACAAGCCGCTTATCGTCCAGTTCGGCACCTATCTCAGCAATATCGTGCATCTCGACTTCGGGCAGTCGCATATAACCAAGAACTCGGTCGCGAGCGATCTGGCGAGGGTCTTCCCGGCAACCATGGAGCTTGCAACACTTGCAACGCTGATCGGCGCCGGGCTTGGCGTGCCGCTCGGAGTAATCTCGGCCGTGCGCAAGGGAACCTGGGTGGATCATCTGGGACGCGTCGTGGGTCTGCTCGGCTATTCCACCCCGATCTTCTGGCTCGGCACAATCGTCATCCTGATCTTCTACGCGCAGTTCGGCCTGATCCCTGGCGGCGGACGCATTGATATCTATAATGAGGGCCTCGTCGAAGGGCCGACCGGCTCGCTGCTGCTCGATTCCCTGATCGCCGGCGAATGGGACGTCTTCCTCAGCGCCCTGCACCACGTCGCCGCTCCCGCCATCATTCTCGGCTACGCCGCCATGGCCTATCTCAGCCGCATGAGCCGCAGCTTCATGCTCGAGCAGCTGCGGCAGGAATATATCCTGACGGCCCGCGCAAAGGGCATCAGCCAGCATACGGTTGTCTGGCGCCATGCCTTCCGCAATATCCGGGTGCAGCTGCTGACGGTCGTGGCGCTGGCTTATTGCGGCCTGCTCGACGGCACGGTCCTGATCGAAACCGTCTTCGCCTGGCCGGGACTGGGGCAGTATCTGACGTCGGCCCTCTTCTTCGCCGACATGAATGCCGTTCTCGGCAGCGTGCTCCTGATCGGCATCATCTCGATCGCGATCAATCTTCTGTCGGATATCGTCTACCGCTTCATCGACCCGAGAACACGGTAACATCATGAGCAAGACCGGATCTTTCGCCGCCCTGCACAACTGGCTGATCAGCGAGGATTTCACCTCGACCCGCCAGGCGCGGCTGCACACCTATTACGTCGGCTGGCTGAACCTGCTGGCCAATCCTCTCGCCTTCCTGGGTCTGATGATCGTCGTGCTGCTGGTCGTTATCGCCACGCTGGCGCCTGTCATCACCACGCATGATCCCTATGCCCAGGACCTTGCGATGGCGTTGCAGGCGCCGTCCGCTGCCCATTGGTTCGGAACCGACGAATTCGGACGGGATGTCTATGCACGGCTGATCTACGGCGCGCGCACGACGCTCTACATCAGCATTCTCGTCACCGTCATCGTCGCCCCGATCGGCTTCGTCGTCGGTGCAACGGCCGGCTATCTCGGCGGCTGGGTCGATACGGTTTTGATGCGCATCACCGACATCTTCCTGTCCTTTCCCAGCCTTGTCCTGGCGCTCGCCTTCTCCGCCAGCCTCGGGCCCGGCATCGAAAATGCCGTGATCGCCATCGCCCTGACGGTCTGGCCGCCGGTCGCGCGCCTGGCCCGCGCGGAGACATTGACCTTCCGCAATGCCGATTTCGTCGTGGCGGCAGAACTGCAGGGCGCCGGCATGATGCGCATCCTGTGGCGTCACATCGTGCCGCTCTGCGCGCCGTCGATCATCGTTCGCCTGACGCTCAACATGTCGAGCATCATCCTGACGGCGGCCGGATTGGGCTTTCTCGGCCTCGGCGCGCAGCCGCCCATGGCGGAATGGGGAGCGATGGCCGCCTCCGGCCGCCAATATCTCCTGGATGCCTGGTGGCTGACCACCTTCCCCGGCATCGCCATTCTGACCGTCAGTCTCGCTTTCAACCTGCTCGGCGATGGCCTGAGAGACATTCTGGATCCCCGCAATGCCTGACACATCAAAACCGATCCTGTCCGTCGAAAATATGTCGGTCGAGTTCCCGACCCTGTCGGGCGTCGTCCAGGCGGTGCGCAATGTCAGCTTCACCGTCGGTCGGGAAAAAGTCGGCATCATCGGCGAATCCGGCTCCGGCAAGAGCACCACCGGGCGCGCCCTGATGCGCCTTCAGCCGCCGCAGGCGGTGGTGCGCGCCGATCACATGCGGTTCGAGGACGTAGACCTGCTCGCTGCTTCGGAAAAGGACATGCTCTCCATCCGCGGGCGCCGCATGGCCATGATCCTGCAGGATCCGAAATACTCCCTCAACCCGGTGATGAGCGTTGGCGAGCAGATTTCCGAGACCGTCCTGCTGCATGAAAAGGTGACGAAACGCAACGCAAGACAGCGAACTCTTACCATGCTGGAGCGGGTCAAGATCCGCGATCCCGAGCGGGTCTACACTCTCTATCCCCACGAAGTCTCCGGCGGCATGGGGCAGCGTATCATGATCTCCATGATGCTGATCGCCTCGCCCTCGCTGATCATCGCCGACGAGCCGACCTCGGCGCTCGACGTGACGGTGCGCCAGGAGGTTCTAGCCATCCTCGACGAGCTGGTAACGGAACGCAATATCGGCCTGATCTTCATCTCGCACGACCTCAATCTTGTCCGGACCTTCTGCGACCGGGTGATCATCATGTATGCCGGACAGATCGTCGAACAGATCGCCGCCCGGGATCTGGGAGAGGCCCGGCATCCCTATACAAGAGGGTTGTTGAACGCCCTGCCGAGCCTCGACCATCCCCGTGACCGCCTGGATGTGCTCAAGCGCGATCCGGCATGGCTGGAGACCACCGCATGACCATGATCGACGTCGACAACCTCACCGTTTCCTACGGCTCGAAGGATTCCGAAATCCAGATCGTCAAAGGCGTCAGCTTCCAGGTCGCCGAAGGTGAGAGCTTCGGCCTGGTCGGAGAAAGCGGTTGCGGCAAATCCACGATCCTCGGTGCGCTTGCCGGCCGCAACAAGCAGTGGACCGGCCGGATGACCATTAACGGCGAAGACATTGGCCGCAGGCGGACACGCTCGCAGCTGGCGCTCCAGCAGATGGTCTTCCAGGACCCGTTCGGCTCCATCCATCCGCGGCACACGATCGGGCGGACGCTTCTCGAACCCCTGGAGATCAATGGCATCGGGCAGCGGCAGGAAAGGATCGAAAAGGTTCTGACCGATGTCGGTCTGCCCATTGCTTTCCGCTATCGCTATCCGCACCAGCTCTCAGGCGGCCAGCGACAGCGCGTCGCCATTGCCCGCGCGCTCATTCTGGAGCCGCGCATTCTCTTGCTGGACGAACCGACCTCGGCCCTCGACGTCTCCATCCAGGCCGAAATTCTCAACCTGCTGAAAGACCTCCGCGAACGGGAGAAACTCACCTATATCCTGGTGAGCCACGACCTCGCAGTGGTGGCGCATCTGTGCGACCATATCGCTGTCATGCAACATGGGACTTTCGTTGAAATCGCCGACAGACAACAGCTCGTGGAAGGCAGGATAACCCATCCCTATACGCGCATGCTGCGCGACGGCAGCCGGGGCTATGTTGCCGCCTAAGGCATCCAGGCGATCGACAGGCTGAAACGCCTGCCTAAGCCGCTGCATTGAAGGCGTCTGCCTCGCTTTGCGTCAGAAAATTGAAAGTGACGAGCTCGCTCTCATCGTCTTGACGAATACCGACGGCGGTCACGATCAGCCGGGCAATCTCGTCCTGCGCCTCGCTCCCTGATCGAGAGGCCTTGACGGCCTTCTCGATGGCCGGCGCGAAGATCTCGCTGATAAGGCCGAGACGCATGTTGTGCTTCATGATGATATCCCTGTCCTCGATGATGGCGGCCTGCTCGGCCTTCGGGATATCGGCATTGTCCAGCGCCGTGATCGTCGCATTCGTCGCGAGCTTGATCGGGCCTTCCTCCAGCCAGCGCTCAACCATCTGGTTGAACTGGCGCATGCGCGCGGCGGGAATGGTCTTCTGAACGGATATCGACATGTCTCTTCCTTCCTTCAGCTCCGATGCGCCGGACCCGCCTTGCCGGCCGCAAAGCGCCGGCCTTACGATCAGCGCTCGCCCGACGGCTTCTGGCCGCTCAGGCTTTAAACGTCACCGTCACGCCGCGCTGCCGGAAATAGGCCTGCATCAGCTTTCTGCCGGACCGGTTGTTCTGCACCAGCTTTGCCGGATCGAAGACAGCCTCCTTCGAGCCGGCCCGGGCCAGGGCTGCCCGTAGGGTCGCGATGTGCTGGTCAAGATCGGCATTATCGGCTTGAAGCGACGCATAGATCTGATCTGTGGCCTCTGCAACGGTCGGTTCGTTCAATATCTGCTCCTGTTTCATTCGCTCTGCCGTGTTTGCTGATCCATCGAGCCCCGAGACTGCAAAGTGTCCCGGTCAAACCCGTGAAGGTCCGCCGGTGCTCATGAGGTGCCGCTGGGGATCGGGCAGTGCCGTGTCCGCTGTAGCATATGTCCTGCCGGTGGCAAGGCGAATTGAGCCGGCGCAGAATTCGATGCGGCGCAGAATCTGCGGCAACATGGCCCATGTAGGCATCTACGGTTTTGCGGTAGCGCTGACACCATCGTCATAGCCAGGGTAGTATCCAAATGTGGGATTGGTTTCCGATCGTGTTCTTCCCGTTCAAGCTGCTTGTGCTGGGCACGGGCATGTTCTACGCCATCAAGTGGCATCACGATCAGGAGAAGAAGAAATAGCCGCGGACGGCTCCCTTCTCTTGCAATTCCCTCAGCGCCCTGTCGGCCGCAGACAGTGCAAAAACTTTCCAATCACCGTTCCGCTTTGCCGATGACACTGTTATTGCTGACCAATGACAGAAGGCTTGGACCAAGCCCTGCGCGAAAGCATGCGTCACACCTTGCTCCTGCACTGATAAGCGGCTTTCCTCCCCCGACAGCATGGCGCGACCGGAAGCCCTGACGCCGGCGCCCCGCATGCGACACTGCCCTTGAAACGAAGGCCAAGCGCCCGATAACCTGAAGAGGTCGTTCGGGAGAGCTTGATGGTCAAACGCCTGTGGGCATTCGGGAGGCGCTGCATGCAGGACGGGGATGATGAGGCCCCCGGAGCGTCATGCGCGAAGCGCGCCGTCCGCATGCAGGAAAATTGTGTTACCAGAAGGCCACCATTGGGCGCCCCGCTGGGAAAAGCGCCGGGAGTAGCATCGCGTGAATGAGCAATCTCCCCGCCCGGCGGCGAAGACCGGTGCCTTTCCTGACATCAAGGCCGAGGCTGAGGCTGAGGCTGAAGCAGAAGCCGCAGCAAGGATACGCACGGAAAAGATCAGCCAGGCCCTTTTCGATCTTCCGGTCTGCCGCAATTGCGGTACCGGCCTCGTGGATGACTATTGCCATGCCTGCGGGCAGAAGAAGGTATCGCGGCTCAGCAGCCGGCACCTGCGCGAGGAGGCCTGGGAAAAGCTTCGCTGGTTCGAGGGAGGGCTCGTCAAATCAGCGGTGAAGGTCATGCTGCGACCTGGCGTGGTGGCTCGGGAATTCGTCTTCGGCCAGCGAAAGAACCACACCCATCCCCTCAAGCTCCTGCTTGCCGCAATCGTCGTGCTCCTGCTTGTCATTGCACGAACGGACTATCTCGGCACGGACGACGAGACGCTGAGCAAAGCGATCGAACTGGTCCGCACCTATTCCAAGTGGTCCTTCTCGCTCGGCATCGTGGCTGTTCTGATTGCTTCGAATACTGTCTTCTGGTTTCGAGGCGGGTTCAACATGGTGGAACATCTGGTGCTCGCCACCTATACCCATTTCGTCATTCTCGTTGCCAGCATCGTCAACCTCACGCCGCTTCTCTGGCATAGCTCGCCGGAGGCAGTCGCTGCCCATCGCGCAGCCTCCGCAACCTATATGGGCTGGGTCGAAGCAGCCATCGTGTTTCTTGCGTTTGGTCAGTTTTTCGCCATCAATTGGCGGCAACAATGGTGGTGGCCCGCGCTTGGTGCGGCTGTTTTCTACGTCGCGAAAGAAGGACTTTTCTACCTTTACGCGCGGGCGGTCATCCGGATCGTGATGGCCCAATTGTCCTGATCGAGGTCGATACGAACGATAGGAAAACTCCATGAAAGCCATTGTTCTGATGGGAGCCGGCCTTGCCGGCGCACTCTTCCTCCCTCAGGGCGCTGACGCCGCCGCCCCTGCCAGCCTTTGGCCGACGCGGGACGACAGTGCAATCTGCGCGCCGATTTTTTCAAAGCTGCGGCAAATGGAAGAAGGAACCCTGGTCGCACAAGCGCAGATCCCTCCACCGTCCGAAAAGGCCAAGGCTGAAACCAAAAAGCCGCCGAACGAGGAGGAGTTGACGACAGAGCTTTCGGCAATGCTGCAGGCATGTTCCTATGACGGAAAGGCTCTGACGGTAAGGCCCCAGCCGCAGCAGAGCCCCGATAGCGCGGAGGGCAAGGCGACCGTCGACAGGATCATGCGCTTCACCGGCCTGCCGCAGAACTTCACCATCATGGAGAGCGATGTTCCCAATGCAGCCGCGATCATCGTGCTGGGGGAGGACAGGATACCCAGGCGGGTGATCGCCTATAGCCGCGCCTTCATGCGAGAGGTTGCCCAAGCCACCGGAGAGGATGGCTGGCCCGGCACGTCCATTCTGGCCCATGAAATCGGACATCACCTGTCCGGCCACACGCTGATGCCGGGCGGCAGCCAGCCACCGACCGAACTTGAAGCCGATAAGTTCTCCGGCTTTGTCCTGTTCAAGATGGGCGCAAGCTTGCCGCAGGCGCGCAAGGCAATCGCAACCCTGATCCCGCTCGCCGATGGCCCGACCCATCCCGGCCAGGCGAAGCGTTTGAAGGCGCTGCAGGCCGGCTGGATGGAATCCTGCCGGCAGCAGCAGCAGGACTGCGGCGAGGAGACTGTGGCTGTGGCAAGCGTTGAACCCAGCCGGCCGGCCCTGCCAAAGGCGCCGCCGCAGGAGGCTCCCCCAGGCTCGGCGGCGACGGGTCAGGGTGCTGCGCCTGCCAATGTCACATCTACCCCCATGCCGGACATTCCAGGACCGCTCGATATCGTGATCCCGGGTGCGGGGAGCGGTGCGGCGAAACCCGGCCCTGCCGTTCTCGACCAAATCCCGCGCCTGCAGGCCGAGGCCACACCATCGAAATTCGACCGCTTCGTCTACGATGATGTGGGCGTGTTCGATCCTGCCGTCCGCGAGAAGCTGCAAGAGACGGCTTACCAGTTCGCGGCGGCGGCGAATGTCGAAGTGGTGACCGTCGTCACCAAGGATCTCCAGGAACGGGATCCCGACCAGTTCGCCCTTGATTTCATGCGGCAGATGCGGGTCGGGAAGATGGACGTCGGCAACGGCGCTGTGCTTGTCGTCGCGCCAAACCAGAAGAAGGTTGGCCTGTCTCTGGGGCCGGGCCTTCGGGTGCTGTTCGAGAACGACCCCTCGCCGCGCAAACGCCTTGCCGATTTTCTCAAGATCGTCGAAGGCGGCGGCCAGCCACAGCGCGTGAGTTCCACCATCGCGGGAGCCGCCTACCGGGTAATGAGCCAGGCAAAGTCGCTGGACTGGGTGATCCGTTACCCGGATTTCGCGGCCTATCAGGCTGCGGATGAAAAAATGTTCGAGCAACGGGCCAAGGCGACCACACCCTATGATCCCGCCAGGGATCCGGTTGAAAACAAGCTGCTCCGGCTGGACGCCACGCTGATGACCACCGCGCCCGATCCGACAGACCGCACACTCATGGTGAACGAGCCTCGGTCCCGTCATGTCGGCCCAGCCATGCAGGTCCGCACCCCTGACGGGAAAGATATCGTCCTCTACGTCAATCGCGATCTGGAGACGCTGATGCCGGTTCCCCTGCAAGAAGGGCGCCGCTATTCCTTTGTCGCGCGCGATACCGTTCTGCGGACAGGTGCGCCGCAGCTCGATCTCATCAGCTACGATCTGCTGCAGTAGGCGTCGAGGGACCGGACCTTGCCGGCCCGGCCCAGAGGGTCGCGCCGAGAGAGGTCAGGCCTCGAAGATCCTGCCCGCGCTGTGCCCCACGCGAAACAGCGCGGGGCATGGTGCGAGAGAAAGCCAGAGCGGAAGCGAGAGGGGAAGTGAGACGGAAACGGGGGGTGCGAGCCCGGGCTTTTCTCAGATCCTTGCGCCGCCTGTCGCGTCGATCATCTGGCCCGTTGTCCAGCGGGCATCGTTGGAAGCGAGGAAGGCGATGACATCGGCAACGTCTTCCGGCTGACCAACGCGCGAGAAGACGGAAAGCGCTTCTGCGCCGGCGCGCGCATCAGGCGAGGACAGCCATTCGGCATTCATATCCGTTGCGGTCACGCCCGGCAGCACGGCATTGACGGTGATCCCGCGCCCGGCAAAGTCAGGCGCCAGCGCCAGCGTCAGTGTCTCCAGCGCGCCCTTGGACGCCGCATAGGCGGGATGGGTGGGTGCGGCGATGCGCGTGAAACCGGTCGAAATGTTGATGATCCGGCCGTTGTCTCGAATATGATTGGCCACCGCCTGTATCAGGAAGAACGGCGCCTTGTAGTTGATCGTCATGACATCGTCGAACACGTCCTCGCTCGTCTGGCTGAGGGGCAGGGCCGGCGCAATGCCGGCATTGTTCACCAGAATATCCAGCCCATCCGTCCCGGTTTCGCGCCGCGCCGCCTCGCTGAACTGCGACCAGATGCTGTCTGCCGCCGCCTTGCCCTGCCGCAGTTCCGCCTTCACCGCCACCGCCTTCACCCCGAGGGCCTCGATGTCGCGCACGGTCGCTTCGGCCGCCTTGGCATTCTCGCTGTAATGCACGCCGATGAACGCTGCGCCATCTCTCGCAAAGGCAAGCGCGACCGCCCGGCCGATGCCGCGGGAACTGCCGGTGATGAGGGCGGTCTTGTTGCTCAGTCTCTTGGTCATGGGTCACTCCGTTGCGAAATTAAATAGTGATCTCTATATTAATGCGTGAAACCCCAGTGTCAACAATTTAATAGGGATCACTATTTAAATGTCCGATCCAGTTCGCAAACGGGGCAGACCGCGCGCGCTCGACCGCGATGTGGGCCTCGATATCGCGTCCCGGCTGTTCTGGGAGCGCGGCTATGAAGGAACGTCGACTGCCGACCTGACCAAGGCCATGGGCATCAATCCGCCGACCCTCTATTCGATGTTCGGATCGAAGGAGGAACTATACCGCCAGGCGCTCAACTTCAGCATCGCACGCGAAACCGCGCGCCGCTCGGAGATCCTGCATTCATCCCGTCCCATCTGGGAGGCGCTGCGCCTGTATCTCTACGACATTGCCGATGGCGACACGCAGCCGGACAAGCCGCGGGGCTGCATGGTCTCGACGGCAGTCCTGCAGCATGCGGAGGAAAATGCCTCCGTGGCGCGGATGACGGCGGACCTGCGGGAAAGTTCGATCCAGACCCTCAAGGCACGCTTCGACCGCGCGATCCAGGAGGATGAACTGCCGGCGCAAACCGATACCGACACGCTTGCGCGCTTTTACGGTGCAGTTATTCAGGGCATGTCCGCCCAGGCCTGTGACGGTGCCTGCAATGAACGGCTTAAGCGACTGATCGATATTGCATTGAGGGCCTGGCCGGGGCGAAAGGCCGATACCGACGCATCGCCGGCTGGAAAGGCGTGACGGCCCGAAAGGCAGATGGCCTGATGAGGTGAAGTTCCCCAGGCCATCTGCTGGCCGAGGAACCCTCTGCGGCCGAGCCGCCGCTATAGCGTCGGGCGAGTAGTCGGATACGGCCCGGCGCTACGGAGTTTTTATTTATTGAATCGGTCTTTTGCGAAGAAGCGCATCCACGGTTTTTTCCGATGCTCTAGTCCGTGCCGGGCTGCGCCTGCGGCGGAAAGGGGATGATATCGGCCGTCAGAGGCGCTACCGCGACGGCGATCGTTTCCAGGAGATCGGCCTCCGTAAAGGGCTTCTGCAATCTGCCATAGCCGGAGATCTCTTCCGGCACGTCCGCGTACCCTGTCGCGATGATGACCGGAAGTCCCGGCAGCTTAACCCGGATTGCCGCCGCCAATTGCGCGCCTGTCATGCCCGGCATGGCATAATCTGTCAGTACGCAGGAGATGCCGGGATTGCGCCGCACCACCTCCAGGGCTTCCATCGCCGTCGCGGCAGAGAGAACCCTGGCGCCGGCTTCCCGCAGGGTCGCAGCCGTTGTCATGAGGATAAGCGGCTCGTCGTCGACGACGAGAACAGTCCTGTTCTGCAAAGGCTGGTCCGGCCGGTCCGGCGCAGTGGCCCCCATGTCGTCGGGCAGCGCATCCTCTGCCGCGAGCGGGAGCCAGATGTCGACCCTGGTCCCCTCTCCCACCCGGCTTCTAATGTCGATCATCCCGCCCGACTGTTCGGCAAAGCCGCTCACCATCGAGAGGCCGAGCCCGGTCCCCTGCCCGACGCCCTTGGTGGTGAAAAATGGCTCCTGCGCCCGTGAAAGCGTCTCCTCGTCCATGCCGGTTCCCTGGTCGATGACACTGAGGCAGGCGAACCGCCCCTTTCCCAGCCGCGCCGGCAGCTTTCTGTCCGGCTCGGAGGTGATGGTGATGAAACCGTCCTCCATCGCATCCCGCGCATTGACGACGAGATTGAGCAGCGCCATTTCCAGCTGGTGCGGATCGGCCTGCACCGGCGCCAGTCCGGGCGGCACCTGCACCAGAAGAGACAGGCGCGGCCCGAGCGATTTTTCCAGCATGTCGCGCATGCCCTCGACGAGCGACAGCGGGTCCACCGCCTGCGGCATGAGGCTCTGCCGGCGCGCGAAGGAAAGCATGCGCTGCGTGAGCGCTGCGCCGCGCTTGGCACCCTCCAGCGCATTGTCGACCATGCGGATCACCCGCGGATCCTCTGGAACGCGCTTCCGGATCATTTCCAGGCTGCCGAGAATGATGGCGAGAACATTGTTGAAGTCATGGGCGATGCCACCGGTCAGCTGACCGACCGCCTCCATCTTCTGGGCCTGGCGCAGCGCCTCTTCCGCCTTGCGCCGCGCGGTGACATCCACGAGCCCGCCGACCGCGCGCAGAAAACGGCCATCCTGGTCGCGCTCGATCCTCGATGTCGACAATACGTCGATGAATTCGCCGCTGCGGGTTACCAGCCGATACTCCTGTTCGCGAAGCTCGCCCAGTTCCCGCAAGGTCTGCCAGTCCTTCACCCGCTGCCTTGCGGAGGCTTCCGTCATGAAATTGATCAGCGGCCGGCCGATCACGGCGGCGCGGTCATAACCGAGAAGCGAAAGCCAGGCATCGCTGACATCCTCGATCTGCCCCTCTTCGTCGAGAGAGTGGAGCGGCAGGGGCGTCCGGCGATACATCAGCCTGAACTGCTCTTCGCTGCGCTTCAGCGCGAGCGCTTCCTTGGTGGCAAGTGCCGCGAAGCGCCGATCGAACATGGCCGCCACAATGGCCGCAAGCAGAATGAGAAAGGTGATGGCTGCGACAGAGAGTGCCAGGCTCCCCTGATCCACGCCGGCGGGACCCTCACTGCCGATCGGGCCTTGATGTGCGCCGAAGGAGGCTGCCCGCATGCCGGCAAAGTGCATGCCGGAAATTGCCAGACCCATGGCCAGCGCAGACAAGCCCTTCTGCGCGACGCCGCCGCCGCGAAATGCGAGCCACAGGGCGGCGATGGCCGCGCCGATCGCGATGAAGGCGGACACGGCGACCCAGCCGGCAGCATAGGAGAGCGTCGCATTCAGCCGCATGGCCGCCATGCCGATATAGTGCATGGCAAGGACGCCGCCCCCCATGAAGAGGCCGCTCAGAATGAGCGCCATGGGGCCGGTCGACGGCCTCGACACCACGGCAAAGCCGCCGCCCGTGGCCAGAACGGCGATCAGCAGCGACAACAAGGTCAGGAAGGGATCATAGGCTATGGCCGCATCCGAGACACTATAGGCCAGCATGGCGATGAAGTGCATCGACCAGATGCCGCCGCCCATGCAGACGGCCGCCGTCGCCAGCCAGGCAGTGGATCCGAGCTTTGTCGGTGCCGCGCTGATGCGTTGCGCAAGATCGAGAGCCGTATAGGACGCTGCGATGGCGACGAGCACAGCGAGTATCATCAGAAGACTGTTATGACTTCCCAGTGCCCCGTCCGCCATGCATCCTCCACTCCGCCCCGAAGCCGTAAAACAGAAGCGGGCGGTTTCCTCAACAGTCAATGCGTCCGAGGCTGCATCGTGTCAACAGCCGATAGACGACGCAGCCGCGCGGATAGGCGCGCGAGTGTCGGAAACGGTCGAGACGTGGAGGAAAAATGGCGATGGCGACCCTTTTCCGCTGTGTTTCATGGACTTTGGTCCCTCCTCGAGGGACTAAAGTCCGGCGGTCGCAACGTCACCCCCGCGAACGCCAGGAACTGCCAGCCGAACCTCGCAACCGCCCGAACGGTTGCGCCCCGGATCCTCCTCTCTGCCTTCAGATCGTCAGCGTTCGCGGTGCAGAGGGTGCCAGGGCGGCAATAGCCGGCGGCTCCGGATGCCGTTGCCGCCAGACAAGCGCCGCTTCCGTCCGGTTGCTGACCGACAGCTTGTCGAAAATCCGCGTGATATGATGTTTGATGGTCTTCTCCTGCAGGCCGAGCTTGCGGGCGATCATCTTGTTGCTGAGACCTTGTGAGAGGTGGATCATGACATCCTGCTCTCGCTCCGTCAGTCCGCTTGTATCGGGCTGGGGGCGTTCGCCTGCCTGCTTCACCTCGGCGCGGCGCGCCAGCAGATCGGCGCTCAGCGATGGCGCCACATAGCGGGCGCCGGAAGACACGGTGGCCAGCACATCGGCGAGAGCTGCAGAGCCGATCCCTTTCAAGACATAGCCCTGCGCGCCGAGTTTCAGGGCCTGCAGAACATCGTCGCTCTGTTCCGACACGGTCAGCATCACCACTTTCTGCTCGGGCTGCCGCTCGCGTATCTCTTCCAGCGCGCGCAGCCCGCCGCCGGGGAGGGAAACGTCGAGCAACAGGATATCCGGCTCGTAATCGGCAACAATGCGCACTGCCTCGTCGGCCGACGCACCCTCGGCGATGATCGAACAGCCGCGTTCTTCAAGGCTGCGGCCCACCCCTTCCCGAAACAGCGGATGATCGTCCACGACAGCGATCGATAATGGCGCGCCCATAGTGTCTCCTCATACTTTCCAAATCATCGTCAGAACCGTTCCGCGCGGCCCCGTCTCGATGGACAATTGTCCGCCGAGACTTTCGATCCGCTCTCTCAGCCCCGACAGTCCCAGGCTGTCGCTCCCGATGGCGGAAGGATCAAATCCGCCGCCGCTGTCACCAACCTGCACAATAACGGTGTCGTCCTGATTAAGTTGCCGGACCGACTGGCCGCGGCCTCCGGCATGGCGCCAGGAATTGTGAAGCCCTTCCTGGACGAAACGATAGAGGCAGATCTTCACGCCAAGCGGCAAGTCGGCGCGCGATCCCTCAAGCTCGAGAGCGACCGGGCATCCTGTCCGCCGCTCGTGGCCCTGGACCACGCGTCGGATCACCTGCTCGGTCGAAAGCGCTTCGATTTCCGGCAGAACCAGACCCTGGCAGATGTTGCGGATCTCCCCCATGGCCTCGTCAAGGCTGCTTTTGATGAGTTGAACCTCCCGCCCCCGATCCGCCGCGGGCACCGTCACATCGGTGATGGACTTGCTGTCGATCCGCAGGGAAGCGTAACCGATGAGCTGTGCCGGGCCGTCATGCAGATCGGCGGCGATCCGGCGCAGGAAGCGCTCGTTGAGATCGACCGCGCGCTGGGCGGCCTGGCGCACCCGCGAACTGAGCTTCTGGTTCTGATCGAGAAGCTGGCGCAGTTCCGCAATCTGCGTTTCAAGCTGTAGCTTCTGCGCATCGATCGTCCGGCTTCCCCTGAAGACGATCACCGACAGCAGGAGGTAGAAGCCGAGCGTGACGAGTGCCACGGCAAGCCAGCTTTTCAGCCGTGCTTCCGCCAGATCTCTCTCCAACCCCTCCGCCACTTCATAAAATTCGGCGACGGCCACCACCTCGCCCGACCAGGGCTGCAGAATGGGATTGTAGATTTCCAGAAGCGGCTGATGCCCGATAACGGCGCTTGCGGCGTGCTCATCGTCATCGATCTCGAATTCGGAGACCATCTGCCCGGCAAAGGCGGCGCGCAGGTCTTCTCCGACCGGAATGACCTGGCCCATCAGCGTCTTGTCGTTGGAGTAGAGCACCGTGCCGTCGCCACGCCAGAGACGAAAGGCGACGAGGCGCCGGCCAAGCGCCCCCTGCCCCAGCGTCTCGTCGAGAGCGCGCTCGACGCTTTCGTCCAGACGCTCGGTCGTCGTCATGTCAGGCAGGACAGGCGCGATGATGCTGTCGACATAAAGAGCCGTGCTGGCCGCGGCATTGCGGGTGACGGCCTTCTCGATCAGTTCCGTCACGAAAGCGCCAATTGCCAGCATGCCCAGAAGCGTGACGGCCCCGCCCGCCAGAAGGAACTGCCGGGCGAGGGACAGGGAGTTGAACCGCTGGACTAAGATTTGCACGATTGATGTCACGCCTGATCCATATCATCGGACAAGATATGTCAGCAGGTGTCATCTTCAATGACGGAGAGACCCGGCAAAGGGGACGGATCTCTCTACCTGCTGCCTGGTCCCCATCACTGCTGCGGAAGGGTGACCCCTGTTTCCGTAGTGCTTTTGACCGGTTTCTGACCCGGCACATGCGACATGGTCCGCGTCTTGCTCTCCAGTTCGTCACCCTTGACGCGCGTCTTCGTTTGCGACTTGCTGAAGGTCCCCTGATCCATGGCCTGGGCCCGGGACTGCGTCTTCAGCTGATTGGGGTTCTCGTTGACCCTGGTCTGGCTTTTCGCCGTGCCGTCGGCCGCGGCAGCGCTGCCGCCCGAAGCAATAGAGGCGGATGTGCCGCTATCGGTTGCACAGGCGCCGGCGGTTCCGAGCGTGCTGGCCGATGTGCCGCCGGCGGCAGCGCTGCCGCCGGTTCCGACAGTTCCCGCGGAATTGCAATCCTGGGCAAGCACGGCAGCGGGCGCGCCGAGCGATAGCATTGCCGCAAGGCTTGCGGATACGAGGTTCATTCTCATCTTCGTTTCTCCTTACTTCGCAGGTCTGGTGATGACACAGCTGCCGTCGGAGCTGCGGGTGACGACGGATCCGTCGGAACGGGTCATGCTTGTCGAGGAAATGGCCTGCGCGCTGCCCGTGCTGGACGAGGAACTGCTCGCAGCCGCTCCCGATGAGGCCGTCTGGCCGGTATTGCCGGCCTTGCCGATGCTGGTGGAGGAGCTCACCGTACCGCCTCCGGCCGTGACCTGTGTCGAGACACCGCTCCCGCTGTCTGTTTGTCCGGTGATCACGCTACACCGCGTCCCGTCCTGCAGGGTTTCCGTGGTTTCCGCCGAAGCGGCGTGGAATGTCGGAACCATGGTGGCCAGAGCGATCAGGACGCCGGCCGGAAGACCGGCAAAACTTCGTCGTGAAGACATCATCTCAATTCCTCCCTGGGGAAGCCGGCCGCAGGAAGGCTGCGGCCGGCATGTCAATTCACCGGCATGTCAATTCACCGGCATGTCTTTACCGGCATGTCTTTACCGGCACATCAATTCACCGCATCTCGGTTCAAGAGCACTTGCCGCCGCTCTTCTTCGACTGGCCGGGAGGACAATCCTTGTTGCTCATGTCGTCCTGGGCCGCACCCGCGGCGCTCGATCCCGTACCGACACTGCTGCCGGATGTGCCCCCACCGGCAGAGCTGCCGCCCGTGCCAAGCGTCGACGACGAGCCCGAACCGCTGCCTGTGCCTGCGGCGGAACCGCCGGTGCCGACCGAGCTGCTGGATGTGCCGCCGCCCGCAGAGGTGCCGCCGGTGCCGAGCGTGGAGGCCGAACCCGAGCCGCTACCCGAGCCTGCGGCCGAGCCGCCGGTGCCGACCGAACTGCTGGATGTGCCGCCACCGGCAGAAGAACCGCCCGTGCCGAGGGTAGAGGCCGAGCCCGCGCCGCAATTGGTGCTGCCGGCCGGGCAATCGGTGCCGGCTGACGAGCCGCCAGTGCCGATCGTGCTGCTGGACGTGCCGCCGCCTGCGCTGGTTCCTCCGGTGCCGACGGTGCTGCTGGTCTGGGCGAATGCGGTGAGCGTGGTGCCGGCGAAAAGTACTGCAGCGAAAGCTGCCGTTCTAGCGAGCGTCATATCTATCTCCTTGCGTTTCCTCAGAGTTTTAAGTCCGTGAGCTTCGTGGAAGCCAACCGGACAACCCTTGGAATCGCAGGCCGTTCCAGGTGCGGGGCCTCAGTCGGAGCGGCCATCGGACCTTCGTCCAAGCCGGTCTCGACAGAGGTCCGGGCGGCCCTGGCCCTTAGGCCTTCCCACGGAACAGGCGGCGCGAACAAGGGTTGCACCGCCGACACGACCGCAACGCAACGCACACAGGATAAAGGACATGGACAGAAGCGTTTACGAAGCCCGCTGGATACTCATCGTCATGCTCGTGCTGACCACAGGCCTGATGTCGGCCGGGATTGGTGCCGGGGCGTTGGCCTCTCGCGAGACCGGCCGCGAGCCCGCCGCCGCTCATGCGCAGAATGCGACAGGACGTCTCGCTTTGGCCGGGGATCCAGTTGGTCGCTCAGGCCGTTAAACAAGGAGAGCGAAGGCAGCAAGCCGTGCTGCCGGAGCTGTTTCGTCGACCGGCGAAATCAAGATCCACGCCCGCCGCTTCAGGCCAATGGCGCCCTTCGCCCATCGGTTGAAGTCTCGTAATTGACGCATGCAACGGAACATTATTAGGTCGCGTTCTCAAGAGGCAGACCGATCACGTCCAACCGATGGAGGCCATGTTGCTCAATCGCCGGCAGCTCATTGTCACAACAGTGGCGGCATTCGCGCTGGCCTCTTCCCCTGTGACCAAGCCTGACATGGCATTCGCGCAAGGCAATGGCGGCGGCAATGGCGGTGGTAACGGTGGCGGCAATGGCGGTGGTAACGGCGGCGGCAATGGTGGCGGCAATGGCGGTGGCAATGGTGGCGGCAATGGCGGCGGCAACGGCGGCGGCAACGGCGGCGGCAACGGCGGCGGCAACGGTGGCGGCAACGGTGGCAGCAACGGTGGCGGCAACGGTGGCGGCAACGGTGGCGGCAACGGCAATTCGGGCAACGGAAATTCCGGCAATGGCGCATCATCCAGCGGCAATAATAGCTCCGGCCGTTCGGGATCGAACAATGGCAATGCCGGGTCGCGCGGCCGGAACGGCAATGAGCCGCGTTCGCGGGCACAGGATACCCGCGGGTCGGGCGAGGTGCGGCATGCCAATGGAATTCGCGAGCAGCTCGTCAATGGGCGCTATATCATGCGCGACAGGCGCGGCAGGACGATCATCAATCGCGCCGCGACCGCAGCCGATTTCGACCGGTTCGGCTTGGGCCGGGATTGACGCCCAAGGCCGGGGGATTCGGATCCGACATTGACTGACGTCAATTAGGCGACTGCGATATTCGACTAAGCTCCGGGCTTTCCGATGGAAGAGCCCTTCATGTCGCGATCGA
Source organism: Rhizobium sp. SSA_523 (assembly GCF_030435705.1). Classification (NCBI taxonomy): domain Bacteria; kingdom Pseudomonadati; phylum Pseudomonadota; class Alphaproteobacteria; order Hyphomicrobiales; family Rhizobiaceae; genus Affinirhizobium; species Affinirhizobium gouqiense. The sequence goes on along the minus strand of NZ_CP129381.1, from coordinate 338,197 downwards.
TCAAAGCCACAGTCATCCCGGTTTTCAGCGCACAACCCTTTGCGCCCGCATCGCCAGAAGAGCCCGGCCGCGGCCCTGGCCCGGGGGATGCGTCATGACGATGCTTGACCAGGCCTCGCCGCCAGGCGCCGCCGCCACCGGCCTGACCGAGGCACAAGCGATCGAGCGCCTCCAGCGCATCGGGGAAAATCGCCTGCCCGAGCCCAAGGCCGCCTCACTCGTCTCGACATTTCTCCGGCAGTTCAAGAGCCCGCTCATCTACATCCTCCTGGTTGCCGCGGCGGTCTCGCTCTTCCTCGGCGAGGTGGAAGATGCCATCTTCATCGGCGTCGTGCTTTTGCTGAACGGCATGATCGGTTGCGGCCAGGAATATTCGGCTGGACGGGCGGCCGCGGCATTGCGCGGGCTTGAACAGCCGCATGCCACGGTGATCCGGGATGGCAGGCTGCAGGATATCGAAGCGCGCCTCCTGGTGCCCGGCGACCTCGTGACGATCGAAGCAGGAGCGCGGGTGCCGGCCGATCTCAGTCTGGTCGAGGCGAACGATCTTCTGTGCGATGAATCCCTCCTGTCAGGCGAATTCAAGCCGGTGCGCAAGCGGGTTGCGTCGACGCGTTCGACAGAGTCCGATGCATCCAGGACGGACAGCGCCTTTGCCGGCACGCTTGTCACCCGTGGCCGCGGCAGGGGCATCGTGACCCATACCGGATTATCCACGCAGATCGGAGTGATCGCCGCCGAGATCGGCAAGGCATCGATGTCCCAGCCGCCGCTGATGATCCGGCTCGCGCATTTCTCCAACATCGTCGCCTGGTCGGTCGGTCTCGCCGCTCTGGCTCTTGCGGTGATCGGGCTGATGCGAGGGATGCACTGGAACGAACTGTTCCTGATGGCCGTCGGGCTGGCCGTCAGTGCCATTCCCGAGGGGCTGCCTATCGCGATCTCGGTGGCGCTGGCGATCAGCATGCGCCGTATGGCGAGGCGCAATGTTATCGTGCGGCATATGCCGGCGGTGGAATCGCTTGGCTCCTGCACCATGATCGCGACCGACAAGACGGGCACGCTGACCCTGAACGAACTGACCGTGACGGATATCCGCCTGCCCGACGGCACAGATATTCTCGTCGAAGCGGGGGCTGATCTCGATGCCTGTGCGCTGCATGGACCGGATATCGAACCCAATGAAGCGAGACAGCGTGCCTCTCGCCTGCTTCGCGCCGCCTCGTTGCCGAATGAAGCGGCACTTTCGAAGGACGAGGACGGCTGGAAAGGCATTGGCGATACCGTTGATATCGCGCTTCTGGCCGCGGCGCGCAAAGCCGGCCTGGAGCAGGACCGCATCAGCGACGATTACCCGCTTATCAAACGCATTCCCTATGAACCGGATCTGAAATACGCGGCTTCCTTCCACCGAAGGGGCGAGCGGATCCGCATCTTTGTCAAGGGTTCGGCCGAGACGCTGATCGACATGGCGGACCGCATGGACCTGGGCGACCGCATCGCGCCGATCGCGCGCGAGACGCTTCTCATGCAAAAGGAAGATATGGCAGCGCGCGGGCTCAGAGTGCTCGCCTTTGCCGAAGGCGAGATCAGCAGCGGGAAGGCCGAGGCTTTCGCCCATCACCATCTCATCGATCTCGTTTTCCTTGGCCTTGCCGGCATGCAGGATCCCATTCGGCCGGAAGTGCCGCCCGCCATCCGTCAATGCCGCGCGGCCGGCATCGAGGTGGCCATGGTGACAGGCGACGATCCGAAGACCGCCGCAGCGATTGCGGCACGCGCCGGGCTGACCGTCAGGCCGGACCAGATCGCGACCGGCGCAACGGTTGAAAAGGCCGTGGCCGCCGGCGAGCAGGCCCTGGATGCACTGACCCGCCGGGTTCGCATCTATGCCCGCGTTGCACCCGCCCAAAAGCTTTTGATCGTTCTGTCCATGGCGCGCAACGGGCACTTCGTGGCGGTAACCGGGGATGGCGTCAATGATGCGCCGGCCCTGAAGCACGCCCATGTGGGCGTCGCCATGGGCATGAAGGGCACCGATGTCGCGAAGGAGAGCGCCGATATCGTCATTTCCGACGATAATTTTGCCTCGATCGTCAGCGGGATCAGCGAGGGCCGCACTGCCTATTCGAATATCCGCAAGGTCATTCTGATGCTGACGGCGACCGGAGCCGCCGAGATGCTGATCTTCCTGCTGGCCATTCCGCTCGGCCTGCCGATGCCGCTACTGCCCGTACAACTCCTCTGGCTGAACCTCGTGACGAACGGCATCCAGGATGTCGCCCTTGCCGGCGAAAAACCGGAAGGCGACGAATTAACGCGGCCGGCAAGACGTCCGCAGGAGCCGATCTTCGACCGTTTGATGATACGGCGCATCATCCAGTCCACCCTGGTGATCGGTGGCGGCGGCTTTGCCGTCTTCTCGTTTCTGCTGGCGCAGGGTTACGAACTTGCCTCAGCGCGCAATCTCCTCCTGATGCTGTTCGTGCTGTTCGAGAACGTGCAGACGCTTGCCTGCCGGTCCGAAAGGCATTCCGTCTTCCAGAACTCGATCTTCCGCAACCCGTTCCTCGTCCTTGCCATCTGCGCGTCGCAGACCTTGCACCTCGCAGCAACATACATTCCCTGGCTGAGGGATACGCTGCAACTTTCGCCGGTCACGCCGGCAGAATGGCTGGTTCTCCTCCTCCTCGCCGCTTCGCTGCTGGCGGTGACGGAGATCGAGAAATGGCTCTGGCGACGCCACCACTGATGGCCGGGAATGGCGACTGGCTGCTCCGCCGGTGATCGAACTGCCGCTGCCTTTCTGCGGCGGGCGCGCAAGGGGGCCGACGCGTCCATGCGCGAGGCGTGACCATCTGCGGCCGAATGCGTCCCTGGCAGTTGATCGTCGTCAACGCGGGGCGTGTCGAAATGGAGGATGAAGGATTGCCGCGCTTTCGAAAAAAGGATGCCTTGCGTTGAAGACCTATTGGAAGATCGGAACCGGCCTTATCCTCGTCGCGGGATTGGGCTTTTTTGGCTGGCGTTACATGGAGGAGCGGCAGGCGGCGCAGTCCATGGCCGGATTTGCCAGCGGCAACGGGCGGATCGAGGCCGTGGAAATCGACATTGCCGCAAGGACGCCCGGACGTCTCAGGGATGTGACCGTTCGAGAGGGCCAATTCGTCGAAGCGGGTCAGATCGTCGCGACCATGGATATCGAACAGCTCAGCGCCCAGAAGCGCGAGGCATCCGCTCAGCTGTCGAGAGCCAGGATCGGCGTCGAGACGGTTCGCGTCCTGGTGACCCAGCGGGAAGCGGAGCGGGATGCAACGCAGGCAGCCGTTTCTCAGGCCGAAGTCCAGCTTCAATCTGCCGAAAGACGGTTTTCCCGCAGCACGCAATTGTCCCGGAGCGGGTCGGTTTCGGAGCAGACCCTGGATGACGACAGGGCAAGGGTGGATGGGGCCAGGGCAGCGCTTGGCGCGGCGAAGGCCAATCTGGCGGCGGCGAAATCCGGCATCAGCGCCGCGGAGGCGCAGGTTGTCGATGCACGGGCCGCGGTCGAAGCTGCTGAAGCCACGCTGGCACGGGTGGATGCCGATGTGCGCGACAGCGAGTTGAAGGCATCCCGCAGCGGGCGCGTGCAATATATCATTTCGCGTCCCGGTGAGGTGGTCGCCGCCGGTGGGCGTGTTCTCACTCTGCTCGATCTCGGTGATGTCTACATGACATTTTTCCTGCCCACCGCCGAAGCGGGCCGCACCGCGATTGGCAGCGAAGCCCGGATCGTTCTGGACGCAGCGCCGCAATATGTCATACCGGCCCGCATTTCCTTCGTGTCCGATGTTGCGCAGTTCACGCCCAAGACAGTCGAAACCGAAGAAGAGCGCGAGAAGCTGATGTTCCGGCTGCGCGCGCAGGTTCCGGAGGAACTACTGCGCAAATACATAACCCAGGTCAAGACCGGCCTGCCCGGTCGCGCCTATGTCAAGCTCGACCCCGATGCGCAATGGCCTGCGCCACTGTCGCAGCCCGTTTCTCCATAGGGGTCGGCAGCGATGGAGCAGTCCCAGACCGAAGCGGGTCAGTCGACAACAGAAATGGACGATGCGACATCCTCCGTCGCCAGTCTCGACCATGTCAGCTATGCCTATGGAAAGACAATCGCCCTTTCGGATGTCTCGCTCTCCATCCCGCAGGGGCGGATGACCGGGATCATCGGTCCCGACGGGGTCGGCAAGTCGACGCTTCTGTCGTTGATCGCCGGCGCACGCAAGGTCCAGCAAGGAAAGGTCGAGGTCCTGTCCGGCGACATGCGTCACAGCAGTCACCGCCGGCGGGTCTGCCCGCTGGTGGCCTATATGCCGCAGGGTCTCGGCAAGAACCTTTATCCGACACTTTCGGTGTTCGAGAATGTCGATTTCTTCGGCCGGCTCTTCGGCCAGGGACGCGCCGAGCGGGCCGATCGGATTGCCACGCTGCTGGGCCGCACCGGCCTTGCCGGTTTCGAGGACCGACCCGCCGGCAAACTCTCCGGCGGCATGAAGCAGAAGCTCGGCCTTTGCTGCGCCCTCATTCACGACCCGGACCTCCTGATCCTCGATGAACCGACCACCGGCGTCGATCCGCTGTCACGCCAGCAGTTCTGGTCCTTGATCGACGACATCCGCCTCGAGCGGCCAGGGCTGAGCGTCCTGGTGGCCACCGCTTATATGGAAGAGGCAGCGCGCTTCGACTGGCTGGCGGCGATGGATGAAGGACAAGTGGTTGCCACCGGGGCGCCGGGTGCGCTGCTTGCCTCGACCGGAACCGCAACGCTCGACGACGCCTTCATCGCCCTCATGCCGGAGGAGAGGCGGGCCGCACATCATGCGGTGACATTGACGCCCTGGCAGGGCGCTCAGGAGGCGGATTACGCGATCGAGGCCGATGGTCTGACCAAGCGTTTCGGCGATTTCACCGCTGTCGACAATGTCTCGTTCCAGATCCGCCGTGGCGAGATCTTCGGCTTCCTGGGTTCGAACGGCTGCGGCAAATCGACAACCATGAAAATGCTGACCGGCCTGCTGCCGGCGAGCGAAGGCGACGCGAAGCTCTTCGGCAAGCCGATCGACGCGCAGGACAGCAGCCTGCGCCAGCGTGTCGGTTATGTCAGCCAGGCCTTCTCGCTCTATTCGGAACTGACCGTGCGGCAGAATCTCGATCTGCATGCGCGGTTGTTCGCATTGCCAAAGGCGCAGATACCCGGCCGGGTCCAGGAGATCGCAGAGCGCTTCGAACTGATCGAGGTGATGGATTCGCTTCCGGATTCGCTGCCTCTCGGCATCCGGCAACGCCTCTCCTTCGCGGCGGCACTCATCCATGCGCCGGAAATGCTCATCTTGGACGAACCCACGTCCGGCGTCGATCCGATTGCCCGCGACCAGCTCTGGGAGACGCTGATCGCGCTTTCGCGCAAGGATCGGGTCACCATCTTCATCTCCACCCATTTTATGAACGAGGCGGAACGGTGCGATCGCATCTCGCTGATGCATGCAGGCCGGGTGTTGGTGAGCGACACGCCGCAGGCGATCCGCGACAGTCGCCATGCAGCGACGCTGGAGCAGGCTTTCATCGGCTATCTGGAAGAGGCGATCGGCACGGCTCCGCAAACGGATGCACGCGCAGGCTCGGCAGAGGCAAGCGAAGCCTCCGGATCGGACAAGCCGCTCGCACCAAACTCCCATCCGGTCGACAGCCAAAACCGTCTTTTCGATATCCGCCGCATCCTCAGCTACAGCCAGCGCGAAGCCATTGAACTGCGCCGGGATCCCATCCGTGCAACCTTGGCGCTGATCGGCAGCGTGATCCTGATGTTTGTCGTGGGCTACGGCATCAACATGGCTGTGAAGGACCTGACCTTTGCGGTTCTGGACCGGGACGATACCGTGGCAAGCCGGGACTACGTCGCCGATATCGCCGGCTCGCGCTATTTCCTGGAACAGGCGCCGATCGACGGCTATGCCGACCTTGAGCAGCGCATGCGCGACGGCTCCCTCAAGCTTGCGCTTGAAATTCCCGCAGGGTTTGCCGAGGATGTCGCGCGGGGTCATGATGTCGAGGTCGGCGCCTGGATCGATGGCGCCATGCCGCAGCGGGCGGAGACGACGCGCGGCTATGTCCAGGGCATGCATACCAGCTGGCTTGCCCGGAAGGCGCGCGAGATCTATGGCGACCAGGCTCCGGGCGCCTTCTCGATCGAAACCCGTTTCCGCTACAATCCCGGCATCGAAAGCCTTGTGGCCATGGTGCCGGCCGTCATTCCCCTGTTGCTGCTGCTCATTCCCGCCATGCTCTCTGCCCTTTCGGTCGTGCGCGAGAAGGAGCTGGGCTCGATCATCAATTTCTACGCCACCCCCACGACGAGGCTGGAATTCCTGATCGGCAAGCAATTGCCCTATCTCGCGCTCGGCATGGTCAACGCGGCGCTGCTCTGGCTTTTCGCGGTTCTCGTCTTCCAGGTTCCGTTCACCGGCAGCCTGCTCGCCTTCGGCGTCTCCGCCTTCTTCTACGTCGCCTTCGCGACTGCCTTCGGTTTGCTCGTTTCCACCTTCATGTCGAGCCAGATCGCCGCTATCTTCGGGACCGCACTGATGACCATCATTCCCGCCGTGCAGTTCTCCGGCATGATCGATCCCGTCTCCTCGCTGGAGGGGCTTGGCGCGCTGATCGGCCAGGTCTTCCCGACCACCTATTTCAACATCATCTCACGCGGCACCTTTTCCAAAGGGCTCGGCCTGGCGGATCTACAAGCCGCCCTGCTTCCGCTCCTCGTCGCAGGTCCGCTGCTGCTTGCAACGAGTGCCCTCTTCCTCAAGAAACAGGCGGGGTAAGAGAATGCGCCTTGCCACCATAATCCACCTCGGGATCAAGGAGCTGCGGGGGCTGATGCGGGACCCGATCCTGCTCGGCCTGATCGTCTATTCCTTCACCATTGCCGTCTATTCGGAAGCCCGAGCCGTTCCGGAAACCCTCAACAATGCGCCGATCGCGATCGTCGATGAGGATGCCTCACCGCTGTCGCGCCGGATAGCGGATGCCTTTCTGGCCCCCTTCTTCAAGACACCGGAGCTGATCACTGCCGGCGAGATGGATGCCCGGATGGATGCCGGCACCGATACCTTCGCGCTCGACATCCCGCCGAACTTCCAGAGCGATCTTCTGGCCGGTAAATCGCCGATCGTTCAGCTGAACGTCGATGCGACGCGCATGACCCAGGCCTTTTCCGGCGCAAGCTATATCCAGGCAATCGTAACGGAGGAGGTCACTCGCTTTGCCGCCTCACAATCGGCGGTCTCCGTCCCGACCGTCGACCTCGTCCTGCGGGCCCGCTTCAACCCGGAGCTCAACCAGACATGGTTTGCCTCGGTCATGCATGTCATCAACAATGTCACCATGCTGTCGATCATTCTGACCGGTACCGCTTTGATCCGCGAACGGGAACATGGCACGATCGAGCATCTGCTGGTGATGCCGGTCTCGCCCGCCGAGATCATGCTTGCCAAGATCTGGTCCATGGGGCTCGTGGTGTTCATCGCGACGATCCTGTCTCTTCTCGTCGTCGTTCAGGGAATACTTGCGGTGCCCCTGGGAGGCTCGCTCGCCCTGTTCATGGCCGGCGCGGCTCTGCATCTCCTGGCGACGACAGCCATGGGCATTGCGCTTGCGACCTTTGCCGGCTCCATGCCGCAATTCGGCCTGCTGCTGATGCTGGTCCTGGTGCCGCTGCAAATCCTCTCCGGCGCGACGACGCCGCGCGAAAGCATGCCGGAAACAATCCAGACCATCATGCTGGCCGCGCCCAATACGCATTTCATCACGATGGCGCAGGCTGTACTCTATCGCGGCGCCGGCTTCTCGGTCGTCTGGCCGCAATTCGTCTGGCTGGCAGCAATCGCCGCGATCCTCTTCAGCCTGTCCCTGCGCGGTTTTCGCAGATCGCTGCAGTGAAACTACCGACCGCGCATCTGCGTCGTGAAACATGCCCATAAAAAAGCCGGAGCGGCAGACTGCCGCTCCGGCCAAGGAGGACCGGAAACCCGGTCTTATTTCTGCCAGCTCTTCACGAGTTCGTCGTAATTGACCGTGATCGGCTTTTCCTTCTCGTTCTCGATCTTCAGCTGCGGGGCAAGATTGCCCTTTGCCGCAGCATCCTTGTTCCAGTAGGCGAGGTCATGTTCCTCGGCCAGCTTCGGGCCGATATCGCCCTGTACGCCCGCACGCTCCAGCCGCTGAAGCACCTTTTCCTGTTCGGCGCAGAGCGAATCCATCGCCTCCTGCGCCGTCTTGGCACCCGAGGAGGCATCGCCGATAGCCTGCCACCAGAGCTGCGCCAGCTTCGGATAGTCCGGAACATTGGTTCCCGTCGGCGACCATTGCACGCGGGCCGGCGAGCGGTAGAACTCGATGAGACCGCCGAGCTTCGGTGCGCGATCGGTGAAGCTCTTGTGCTGGATGGTCGACTCACGGGTCAGGGTCAGGCCGACATGGCTCTTCTTGACGTCGACCGTCTTGGACGTGACGAACTGCGCATAGAGCCAGGCAGCCTTGGCGCGGTCGTCCGGCGTGGATTTCAGAAGGGTCCAGGAGCCGACATCCTGGTAGCCGAGCTTCATCCCATCCTTCCAGTAGACACCATGCGGGCTGGGGGCGAAGCGCCATTTGGGCGTGCCATCGGCATTCACGACCGGCAGACCGTCCTTGACCATATCCGCGGTGAAGGCTGTGTACATGAACATCTGCTGCGCCACCTCTCCCTGGCCCGGAACAGGACCGGATTCGGAGAAGGTCATGCCCTGGGCGGCCGGAGGCGCGTAGGCCTTCAGCCAGTCCAGATATTTCTGGATTGCATAGACCGAGGCAGGGCCATTGGTATCCCCACCGCGCGCCACGCAGGAGCCCACGGGCCGCGAGTTCTCATCAACCTTGATCCCCCATTCATCGACCGGCAGGCCGTTGGGCAGACCCTTGTCGCCATTGCCCGCCATCGAGAGCCAGGCATCGGTGAAGCGCCAGCCGAGCGAGGGATCCTTCTTGCCATAATCCATATGGCCATAGACCTTCTTGCCGTCCATTTCGCGGCCGGTGAAGAATTCGGCGATATCCTCATAGGCAGACCAGTTGACCGGCACACCCAGATCATAGCCGTATTTGGCCTTGAAATCGGCCTTGTTCTTCTCGTCGTTGAACCAGTCATAGCGGAACCAGTAGAGGTTCGCGAATTGCTGGTCCGGCAATTGGTAGAGATCGCCGTCCGGCGCGGTGGTGAATTTCAGGCCGATGAAATCCTGCAGGTCGAGGCCGGGATTGGTGACATCCTTGCCGGCATTGGCCATCCAGTCGGTCAGCGAGCGCGCCTGCTTGTAGCGCCAATGGGTGCCGATCAGATCGGAGTCATTGACATAGGCATCGTAGATGTTCTCGCCGGACTGCATCTGCGTCTGCAGTTTTTCGACAACATCGCCCTCGCCGATCAGGTCGTGGGTGATCTTGATCCCGGTGATCGCGCTGAAGGCCGGGGCCAGCACCTTGGATTCATATTCATGCGTGGTGATCGTCTCGGAAACCACCTTGATCTCCATGCCGGCAAAAGGCTTTGCGGCATCGATGAACCATTGCATTTCCTTTTCCTGGCCCGCCCGGTCAAGAGCGGACATGTCCTTGATCTCGCTGTCGAGGAACTTCTTTGCCGCCTCCATGTCGGCAAAAGCAGAACCGCCCATGGCGAGCAGCATCACCGCCGTCGTTGTCAAAAGTCTCTTTCGCATGTTCATCCTCCCGAAGTTTGCGAAACGTGATTATCGATCTACATGCCGGATGAAGGCCAAGCCCCCAGACGGCAATTCCGGTTTAGACGAAGCGGAATACGCCGATGGCGTAGACCACCGAGAGGGCAAGCGCCCACCAAAGGCTCGGCCCTCCCAGACCAAGCCATGCCAGATGGATGAAGGCCGACCCCAGAAGCGAGATGAAGAGGCGGTCGCCGCGGGTCGTCTCGAAGCGCAGGATGCCGACCCTCGGACTGCCGCCCGGCCGAAAGTATTCCCAGACGCCCATGCCGGCGATCAGGGTGAAGATGGTCACGAAGAACACCGCCGTCGGAAGCGTCCAGGCCATCCAGGTGAAATCCATCGCAACCTCCCTTCAAACACGACCAAGGGCAAAGCCCTTGGCGATGTAATTGCGGACGAAATAGATCACCAGCGCGCCGGGAATGATGGTCAGCACGCCCGCGGCCGCCAGCACGCCCCAGTCCATGCCGGACGCGGAGACCGTGCGGGTCATGGTCGCGGCAATCGGCTTCGCGTCCGTGGTCGTCAGGGTCCGGGCGATCAGCAGTTCGACCCAGGAGAACATGAAGCAGAAGAAGGCGGCAACGCCCACGCCCGAGGCGATCAACGGCATGAAGATCTTGGTGAAGAAGCGCGGGAAGCTGTAGCCGTCGATATAGGCGGTTTCGTCGATTTCCTTCGGCACCCCGGACATGAAGCCCTCAAGGATCCAGACCGCCAGCGGCACGTTGAACAGGCAGTGCGCCAGAGCGACGGCAATATGCGTGTCGATCAGCCCGAAGGCGGAATAGAGCTGGAAGAACGGCAGGGCAAAGACGGCCGGAGGCGCCATCCGGTTGGTCAGGAGCCAGAAAAACAGGTGCTTGTCGCCAAGAAAGCGGTAGCGGGAAAAGGCGTAGGCCGCCGGCAATGCCGCGGTGACCGAGATCACCGTATTCAGCGCAACGTAGATGATGGAATTGATGTACCCGCCATACCAGGACGGATCGGTGAAGATCACCCGGTAATTGTTCAGGGTCGGATCGCGCGGCCACAGCGACAGGGCGCCGAGGATTTCGGTATTGGTCTTGAAGCTCATATTCGCCAGCCAGTAGATCGGCAGGAGCAGGAAGACGATGTAGAGCGTCGGGATGAGGAAGCCGAAGCTGCGGCGGCTCTTGCTGGTGTTCATGGCTGCCTCCTCACGACGGGTTTTCATCGCTCTGCGTCATGACGGTGTAGAAGACCCATGACAGCAGCAGGATGATCAGGAAATAGATGATCGACATGGCCGCGGCCGGCCCAAGATCGAACTGGCCGACCGCCATTTTCACCAGGTCGATCGACAGGAATGTGGTGGAATTGCCCGGACCGCCGCCGGTGACGACGAAAGGCTCGGTATAGATCATGAAGCTGTCCATGAAGCGCAGGAGAACCGCGATCAAAAGCACGCGCTTCATCTTGGGCAACTGGATATAGCGGAAGACCGACCAGCGCGACGCCCCGTCGATTTTCGCCGCCTGGTAATAGGCATCCGGAATGGAGACGAGGCCGGCATAGCACAACAGGACGACAAGGCTCGTCCAGTGCCAGACATCCATGACGATGATGGTGGCCCAGGCATCGACTGAGTCCTGCGTATAATTGTAATCCACGCCGAGGCTGTTCAACACATAGCCGAGCAGCCCGATATCGACGCGGCCGAAGACCTGCCAGATCGTGCCGACCACGTTCCAGGGGATCAGGAGCGGCAGCGCCATCAAAACGAGGCAAACCGGCACGCCCGGCCCCTTCTTCGGCATGTTCAGGGCGATCAGGATGCCGAGCGGCACCTCGATTGCCAGGATCACGCCGGAAAAAAACAGGTTGCGCGCCAGAGCATCCCAGAAGCGGGCGGAATGCAGGATCTGCACGAACCAGTCGGTGCCCGCCCAGAAGAACTGGTTGTTGCCGAACGTATCCTGGACCGAGTAGTTCACCACCGTCATGAGAGGGATCACCGCGGAGAAGGCGACCAGCACAAGCACGGGCAGCACCATGAACCAGGCTTTGTTGTTCCAGGTCTTTCCCATGTCTCAGCCCTCCATCTCGGCGCGCCAGGATCCGGCATAGATGCCGATGGCGTCTGTCTTGAAGCTCAGCCGCGCATCCTCCGGTATCGGCTGGTCCTCCGGCACGACGATCGCGAGCGGATGCCCCTCGAAAATGGCGCGGACGATCTTCTGGCGGCCGATGTCTTCCACCTTCACCACGCGGACCGGCATGCCTTCCCGGCCAAGCTGCAGGAATTCCGGGCGAATGCCGAGTTCCAAGCGATCGGTCGTCTTGATCCGCGGCCGTCCGGCGAGCGCGATCACCTGGTCGCCGAGCCTTGCCTGCGCCCCATCGATCTCCACGGGCATGACGTTCATGCCAGGCGACCCGATGAAATAGCCGACGAAAGTGTGCATCGGCCGCTCGAAAAGATCCGCCGGTGTCCCGATCTGGACGATCTGGCCGTCATGCATGACGACGACCTTGTCGGCAAAGGTAAGCGCCTCCGTCTGGTCATGCGTGACATAGACCATGGTGAAGCCGGATTGCCGGTGAAGCCGCTTGAGCTGGGAGCGCAGAACCCATTTCATGTGTGGGTCGATCACCGTCAGCGGCTCGTCGAAGAGGATGGCGCTCACATCGGAGCGCACGAGGCCGCGCCCCAGCGAGATCTTCTGCTTCTGGTCCGCCGTCAGTCCCTGCGCCTTCTTGGAGGCCATGGAGGCGAGATCGATCATGTCGAGGATATGGTCGACCCGGCGCTTGACCTCGGCTTCGGGAACCTGCCGGTTGCGCAGCGGAAAGGCCAGGTTGTCGTAGACGGTCATCGTGTCGTAGATGACGGGGAACTGGAAGACCTGCGCGATATTGCGTTTTTCCGTCGGAAGATCCGTCACGTCCTGGCCATCGAACTCTATCCGGCCCTCGGAAGGATAAAGCAGCCCGGAAATGATGTTGAGCAGTGTCGTCTTGCCGCATCCCGAAGGGCCGAGCAGCGCATAGGCGCCACCATCCGCCCATTCGTGATGCACTTCCTTGAGGGCATAATCGCCGGCAGCAGCAGCCTTGGCGCTGTAGGCGTGGCGGATATGGTTGAGATTGATGCGTGCCATCGGCTCTCCCTCACGCTGCTTCACGGCTGGCATCGGCCAGCGACCGGCCGGTCGCCGGGTCGAATGCCATCAGGTGACGGGTATCGAGATAAATCTCGAGCGCGCGATCCTCCTCGATATCGTGGATGCCATGGGTCAACAGAACCCATTTCCGCTCGGCAAAGCTGACATGGATGAAACTCTCCGAGCCGGCCAGTTCCGAAAGTTGTGTTCGCGCGGAAAGCCCATGGGTCGAAGGCCCGGCTTTGAGCGACAAATGATGCGGGTGGAAGGCGATCGTCACCGGTCCTGCCGGAACGTTGCCGAGATGCGCAGGAACCGGCAGCACGGCCACTCCGCCGAGCAGGAGCCTGTCGCCGTCGCGCACCAGGTCGATCGTGTTCAGCGGCGGATCGGCGAAGGTCTTCGCGGTTCGAAGATCGGCAGGTTTGCGATAGACGTCGATGGTCCTGCCGAACTGCGTCACTCGCCCTTCGCTCAGCGTCGCCGTATTGCCGCCAAGCAGCAGCGCCTCGGACGGTTCGGTGGTGGCATAAACGAAGATCGCACCTGACTGGGCGAAGATCTTCGGCAGTTCCTCGCGCAATTCCTCGCGCAGCTTGTAATCGAGATTGGCCAGAGGCTCGTCGAGAAGGACGAGATTGGCATTCTTGACGATGGCGCGGGCAAGAGCCGTTCGCTGCTGCTGTCCGCCGGACAGGCTGAGTGGCGTGCGATCAAGGTAAGGCGTCAGTCGCAGCAGATCTGCCGCCTTGCGAACCTCCCGGTCGATCGCTGCGGCATCCTTGCCGGCGATCCGCATGGGCGATGCGATATTCTCATAGACGGTCAGCGCCGGATAATTGATGAATTGCTGGTACACCATGGCGACATTGCGCTTCTGGACCGGCAAATGGGTAACATCCTGCCCGTCGAAAACGATCGCGCCGCTGGTCGGGCGATCCAATCCGGCCATCAGCCGCATCAACGACGTCTTGCCGGACAGCGTCGGCCCCAGAAGGACATTCAACGTTCCACGGTGAAGCGTGAGGTGCGTCGCATGAATATGGACGTCACGCCCCACGATTTTCGAAACGTCGCGCAATTCCAGCATCGATAACTCGGGCCTCCCAACCCTCGCAGTCATGACCGGGGCGGCTCACCGCAAAGACGCGCCGAGCCAACCGCCAACTCTCTGCCCGCAACCGGATCAGCGATGCGCCGCGGGCAAAACACCCCTTGCGCAGCCAAGACAATCGCAGTGTAACGGCAGGTCGAACCATGCGGACATCAGTCAAACGCCCCTCCCAAGGCACGCAATGGCGCGCTCCCCATTCGAAACGGGAAGCAAAGAACATGAACCTCTTTCAATAAATCTACAAGCACAGGCCCGAAGCAGTATACGGCGAAAATCGCCGAATAACGCTCGCAAAACAACCTAAAGCGAACCTACAACGAATGTCAAACGAAACTTCCGCGCTTTCGAAATGACCTGTGGGCGCAAAGCTTAGGTCATATAGCTCGACGGGAGGACGTGATCTGAGCCCTTCGGCGTCGGAGATGTGCGGATCTAGAAATGGAACGACGAATGCGGGAAGTGCAAGCGCAATGGCGCACAATGCCGTGAACAGAGGTCGCCGCAGGAAACCAGCCTTGTTCGCCGGCAGGCGGAAGGGGTTGGTCGTCAGGCTCGTGCTTGTGGAGAGCGGGGAGAATGCAATGCGGCGGGAACGTGCCTGCAGCCGTGTTACGGCGAATGAGCGAGGCAGCCGCCTGACGGGTTACCGGGAAACCGGGCCTCGCGGCACATGCTTGGAATTGGAATATGCGATCAGGAAGAAGACGAACGAAGGGGAGGCGCATGCAAAACATGCGCCTCCCCTTTGGCATCAGTCGATGATCTGAACGACCTGACGCGTCGACGGCTCGACGATGACGCGGCGTTCATTCACCACGGCATAGCCATAGGTCGGGTTTTCCGGAACCGGCGTCACCACGACGGTGGACGGCAGAGCCTTGCCGACAACCACCTGCTCCTGCACCACGACCGGGGTGCTCGGCATGGGAGCCTCGCGTACATAGGTCACGACCTGCTGCGGCGGCGGATCGATCGCCGTGCCGGCGATAGCGCCGACCACGCCACCAACGGCCGCACCGACGGGACCGCCGACGATCGCACCTGTGACTGCGCCACCGGCAGCGCCATTGACGGTGGATGACTGCGCCATGGCCTGGCCCGAAAGAAGAGCAAGCGCTCCGACGGCGACAAACAGCTTGTTATACACGATGTTTCTCCTGTTCCTGTTGTACCGACCAGACAACGAGCATCCTCTTCTTCCGTTCCGCGGCAGGGACCTCAGTCCCCACCAGGGACTTTGGTCCGATGGGACGGAAAGGGGTCAGGCGTTCAGGGTCTTCTCGAAGGGCCGCTTGAAGTCGGAGACGGAAGGTCCGCGCACCACCCGGTAGCGCGCCTCGACCATATTGTAGAGACCGAAGGCTGCGAGCCCTGCCGCAAGAATGATGTAGAGAACACCACCGAAGGGCAGCTGCCTGAGGGATGCCAGGGCATCGGCAATGCTGCCTGCCTGCTCGGCATCGACGGCAAAGCCGGCATAGGCAAAGAGAACGCCGGTGATGGCAAACACGACGCCCCGGGCGACCAGGCCGTAAATGCAGATCCACGTGACGATCTGCCTGGCGCTCGGGATCTGCAGATATCGCTCGAACCGCCGGGTGATGCCCTTCCAGGAGGTGACCATCCCGCCGATGATGAAGCCGATGCCGATCAGGATCACCAGATAGGAGCCGAACGGCATCCCCATGACCCAGCTGGCCAGGCCTTTTTCGCCGGACCCGCCGCTGCCACCCGTTCCGAGAATGGCATGGCTGAGGGCGAAGACGGCAAGGCCGATATAGGTGAAGGCGCTGCCGAGCATGGCCAGGCGGATGATCAGCCCCTTCCAGTCCTTTCCGTGACCGTCGCTATCGGCCAGCGCTTGCGCCAGCCGCCAGGCAACGAAGCCGAGAAGGCCGAAGCCGATCAGCGCCACCCATAAGCGGCCGAGCGGCTGCTCCAGCACGCTTGCGACGGCAGACTTGGAATCGGGCTCGCCGCCGGCGACACCCGAGAGAAGGGCAAGCGCGGCGATCAGGAGGAAGACCACCCCGCGGGCCGCGTAACCGGACCTCGCGAGATGTTCGAAATTGGGTGTCCGGGACATGGCGGTTTCCTGTGGAGAGAGTGCTCCATCGCAAACGCGTGACCGTTGAAATGGTTCGCCCCTGCACTTTGGCCCTGGCGCTCTTGCTCCCCGACATGCCGTCGACCCGACCTGCCCGACGCATATCGCCAGGCCCTGAGCGGCGGCGTCGTGCGACCTTGTCGGCTAGGAAGCCGCAGGGCCGCCAGGCCGTGCAATCCCTGGTTAGTGGTGAGCGCCCTAGAGGTCGCTCCCGCCCGCAGACGCCGCTTGGCCTCAGGCGAAATACCAGCGGACGAACCGGTCTCTCACGCCATCGACATGCGCTTCCATTGCAGCCCGCGCGCGGCTGGCATCGCCGGCTGCGATAGCCTCCAGCACGGCAATGTGCTCCATGGCCTGGTGTTCGAAATTCTTTTCCATCCGCACCACATGGCACATGCGGGCACGCTGACGAATATTCTGAACATATTGCTTCAGGATTGGCCGACCGCTGGCCTCGGCGATGAATTCGTGGAAATCGTCATCATATTTCCAGAAGGGCTCGAGCTCCATTTCCGGATTGGCCGCCACCTCGCGGCTCTTCTGCAAGATCGCGTCGAGACTTGCGGGACCATGGCGTTGTGCGGCCTGGGCTGCAGCCTCACCCTCCAGCATGCGGCGGATGATAAGGATATCCATCAGCTCCTCGATCGCCACCTGTTTGATGACGATGGTGCCATTGGACAGGCGCTCCACCAGCCCCTCGCCCACCAGCCGGTTGATGGCGGCGCGCATGGGGGTTCGCGACGCGTTCAGCTGATCGGCGAGCGCCCGTTCGGTAAACACCTCGCCCGGCTGCAATTCCTGCGCCAGGATGAGGCTGCGGACATATTGATAGGCTTGCTCTGTCAAGCTCACTGTCTTCTTGCCTGCCATTGTGACCATTTCGCTAGCCTCGGCCATATGCTCTCTCCCCACTGTTTGCGTGTGCCGCGAGCCACGCAACAACTATCCTCGTTAATCCAGCCCGCGGCGGAATGCCAGTCGTGGCGCTCTCTCCGTCCGTTCACGACAATTTATGCTGCGGCGCGATGAATCTCTTTACACCAGAATATTCTTCTATAAAAATCCCATCAGGATCCGCTTGGGATACCAGCGGTATTCACCATCAGCATAACGCATTTGCAGACGGAGTGCCTCGTGAATTTGCAACCCAGCCCACTGACCGCGGAGGCCTTTCTGGGATTCGGTGAAGTGATTGCCCATCGGGGACACGAACGTCGCCATTATTTCCCGCTCCACGGCAGCGACGGACTTGCCCAGACATTCTGGGTGACAAAGGTGGCCGAAGCCATCTCCTTCCCGTTCGAGATCGACCGGATGGAGCGCCACCCGCATTCGGACCAGGCATTCTTTCCGCTTTCGGGCCAGCGCATGCTGATCGTCGTCTGCCCCTCGCTTGCGGATGGTTCGCCGGATCGATCGGATCTGCGAGCCTTTGTCTCCAAGCCCGGCCAGGGGATCTTGTACCGCCGCAACGTCTGGCACGCGGGAATGTCGGTGCTCGACCTGCCGTCGGAATTCGTCGTGACCATGGCCATGGGCGAGGCGGCACCCGATACCGATGTCTTCTTCCCGCTGGACGAGCCCTTCCATGTCACGTCCGAGGAGAGCGCCTGATGCAGAACCGCCATCCGGACCGCAACTTCGAGGGCTACGGCAGGAACCCGCCCGATCCGAAATGGCCCTCAGGCGCGAAGCTCGCGCTCAACTTCGTCATAAATGTCGAAGAGGGTTCGGAGCCCTCCATCGAGGATGGCGACGCGCAAACCGAATCCGCCCTGACCGAGGGCGCCTCGGGCCAGTTTCCCGGCCGGGACCTGGCGGCGGAATCGATGTTCGAATATGGCAGCCGCGTCGGCTATTGGCGCCTTGTCCGGCTCTTCCAGGAGCGCGGCATGCCGGCCACCATCATGGCATGCGCTCTGGCGCTCGAACGCAATCCGGCGATCGCGGCTCATATTCGCGAGACCACGCTTTTCGATGTCTGCGCCCATGGTTACCGCTGGGAACACCATCGCGGCCTGACGCGCGACGAGGAGAGGGAGCGCATTGCCCGCACCCTTGCCTCCATTCGGGAAACCACCGGGCGCCAGCCGGAAGGCTGGTATTGCCGTTACGGGCCGAGCATGAACACGCGGCAATTGCTCAGCGAGAATGGCAGCTTTCTCTACGACAGCGATGCCTACAATGACGAATTGCCCTACTGGCGTGACGTCGATGGCAAGAGCCATCTTGTGGTCCCCTATAGCCTGACCAATAACGATGCCAAATTCATGCGCGGCAGCATCGACAGCGGCGAAGCATTCTTCCGCATGCTGCGCGAGAGCTTCGACATGCTGCTTTCGGAGGGCGCAACCGCGCCGAAAATGATGTCTGTCGGCCTGCATTTGCGCATAGCCGGACATCCGGGCCGCGCCTCGGGCCTGAAACGCTTTCTCGACCACGTTGCCAGCCACGGCGATGCGGTGTGGGTCACCACCCGCTCCGCTATCGCCCACCACTGGCGGCGTCACCATCCACCGCAAGCATAGTTCGACAAAAGGGGAACTTAAAAATGAAGACAATGCTTCTTTCCACCATCGCCGGCGTCATGGCATTGACCCTGGCCTCCACAGCCACCGCCCAGGACGCAGCGCCGCTCGTTGTCGGCTCCGACTTCGGCGTTGCACCCTGGATGGTCAGGGGCGCGAACGGGCCGGAAGGCTTCGGCGTCGATCTGATCAACGCCGTCGGCGAAAAGATCGGCCGACCCAAGGTCGAGATCACCGACGTCAATTTCTCCGGTCTCTTCGCCGCGCTTTTTGCCGGCCGTATCGACATCACCGTCAACCCGTTGAACATCACCAAGGACCGCAGCGAGAAAATGCTGTTTTCCGAGCCGATCTTCGCGACCGGCAACGGCTTCATCGTCGCCAAGGGTGACAAGATCGGCGGCTTCGAGGATCTGAAGGGCAAGGCCATTGCCGTCAATCGCGGAACCCTCTCCGATACCTGGGCAACCGCGAATGCGGAGAAATACGGCTTCGAGGTCCAGCGCTACGATACGTTCCCGGATTCCGTCCAGGCGGTCCTCACCCGCCGCGCCTTCTCCGCGCTCAACGAGATCCCGACCACCGTCTATGCCGCGAGCAAGAATCCGATGATCGAGGTCGCCTTCAAGGATTTCGATGGTCGAAAATTCGGCTATGCCTTCCGCAACGACGACCAGGCGCTGCGCAACAAGGTGGAAGACGCCATCGAATGCCTGAAGAAGGAAGGCGTTCTCGTGGCGCTCTATGAGAAGTGGTACAACGAGAAGCCGGCGGCCGACAGCCCGCTGAGCACAGTCTATCCGGGCTATGGCGCCCCGGACTTTACCGGCTACGATGCCACGCCGCATGAACTCGCCTGCAAATAAATCCTGACAGCGGAGGCCGCGGACCCTGGTTCAGCGGCCTCTTCCGGGAGTGCGCCATGCAGAAAATCATCGACAACTATCTCAATTGGGAGATCCTCAAGGAGGCATTTCCCGACGTGCTGGCGGGTTTCTGGGTGACGGTCCAGGCCTCGCTCGCCGTCATCGTCATCGGCCTGATGACCGGGCTTGTGCTGGCCATTCTCCGGTGCCTGCGCAATCGCATCATCGATGGGGTGATCACCACCTATATCGAGATCTTCCGTACCCTGCCGCAGCTCGTGGTACTGATCTTCGTCTATTTCGGCCTGCCCTATCTCGGCATCGCCTTCTCCCCTTTCCTGGCAACGGTCTTCGGCCTGGCCGCAGTCCTGTCCGCCTTCGCGGCTGAAATCTTCTGGGCCTCCATCGTCGCAGTGCCGAAGGGGCAATGGGAGGCGGCGACGGCGCTTGCCTTCAAGCCATGGCGCACGCTCTCTTACATCATCCTGCCGCAGGCGGTGCGCCTTGCCCTGCCGCTCGTCACCAATCGCTCGATCGCGATCACCAAGGGCACTGCGCTGGGTGTCGCGGTCTCGCTGCAGGAGACTCTCGGCGCCGCGCAGAGCATCATGTCGATCAAGGCCAATCCTTCGCCGCTGACGCTCGCCGCCTTCTTCTACCTTCTGTTCTTCATCCCGCTGGTGGCCTTCAGCCGCTATGTGGAACGTCGATACTCCCATTGAGGAAACGGGCATGGAACTTCTTCTGCTCAATTTTGCCAATATCGACTCCTTGAAGCTCGTCTACCCCCTGCTTTTGCAGGGATTGCAGCTGACCCTGCTATTGGCGGCCGTCGCCTTGCCCCTGTCGCTGCTCTCCGGCCTGACGGTTGCGGTCGCCTACAGTTTCGCAAATCCGGGCATACGCCGGCTGATGGTCGTGGTCATCGATCTTCTGCGTGCCTTTCCGGTGCTCGTCCTGCTCGTGCTCATCTATTACAGCCTGCCCTTCTTCGGGCTGACGCTTGGCAGCTTCACCGCCGTCACAGTGGCGCTGGTCATTAACAATACCGGCTATTTCAGCGAGATTTTCCGCGCAGGACTGGAATCGATCCCCAAGGGTCAGCACGAGGCCGCGGCAGCGCTTGGCTTTCACAAGTTCCGCGGCATGATTTACATCATCCTGCCGCAGGCCATCCGGAAAGTCGTCGCACCGCTCGCCAGCAACTCGCTCGAACTCGTCAAAACGACGTCGATCGCTTCGCTGGTGGCGCTTCCCGAACTTCTCCGCTCTGCCCGCGTGGCGCAGGAGCAGACCTACAATCCGACCCCGCTGACGGCTGCGGCCGTCATCTTCTTCATCATGCTCTGGCCCTTCTCCCATTGGGTGTCGCGCCTGGAGCGCAAGGCCATTATCGGAAGAGGATGAGACCGTGCGCATTCTGATCACCGGCGGCACCGGCTTTGTCGGCCTGGCCAGCGCAGAGGCGCTGTTGAAGGCAGGCCATGAGGTGACGCTGTTTGCCTCAACGGGCCTTGCCGATCCCTTTCGCGATGCCCCCGAACTTGCTGGAGCCAGCCTCGTCCTCGGCGACATCTGCAGCGAGGCGGATCTCTCTCGAGCCATCGCTGCGGCCCGGCCGCAATCCGTCCTGCACCTGGCGGCGATGACCCCTAACGTCGACGCCGAGCGGGAGATGGCCGCACGGATCATCGCCGTCAATATCGGCGGCACCGCCACGCTGATGAAGATGCTGGCGCAGGCGGAGGATCTGTCCCGCATTGTCTGTGCGAGCAGTGTCGCCGTTTATGGCCATGTCGGCCTCGACGAGGGCTCCATAGCGGAAGATCGCAAGCTCGATCCCGCCAGCCTGTACGGCATCACCAAGGTCGCGGCCGAGGGGACGGCGCGCCGGATGGCCGCGCTTTTCGGTTACGATCTCAGGATCGCCCGGCTCGGTCCGCTCTTCGGTCCCTGGGAACATTCGACAGGCGTTCGCCCGCTGCTCAGCCCGCATGCGCAGATCCTGTCCCATTGGCGCAAGGGCAGGCCCGCCCGTCTTGGACGGCCGCTCGCCGGCGACTGGCTTTACAGCCGCGATGCCGGGCTGGACCTTCTCGGGCTACTGACAGGCGAGAGGCTTCAGCACATGACCTACAATGTCGGCGCCGGATCCTCGCATACCGTGCTGGATTGGGCCAATACTCTCTCGCCCCGGATCGGCGGCGGCGATGCCGCGCTTGCCGGACCGCATGAAACGGCGAATGTCAGCGTCACCATGGCGCAGGATCGCGCACCCCTTTGCATCGAACGCCTGGTGCAGGATTGCGGCCACCATGCCCGCAGTCCTGACGAGGCCGCCTCCGATTATGCCGATTGGCTTACCCGCTTCGACCCGCCCGCGACAAGGACAAGTGCATGAACACCGTCAATTCCGGCCGCACCGTGATCGCCATCCGCGCCCTCACCAAATCCTTCTCAGGCTTCAAGGCCCTGGACGGCATCGATCTTGATGTCACCCGCGGACAGCGCATCGTCATCTGCGGCCCATCCGGATCCGGCAAGTCGACGCTCATCCGCTGCATCAACGGGCTTGAGACCTTCGATACCGGCTCCATCACGGTCGACGGCTTCTCCATCGGCGGCTCCACCCGCAATCTGGACAAGGTGCGGCAGGAAGTCGGCATGGTCTTCCAGCATTTCAATCTCTTCCCGCACCTGACCGTGCTGCAGAACCTGATGATTGCGCCGATGAAGAACCGCGGCAAGCCCCGTGCCGAGGCCGAGGCGCTGGCGCGACATTATCTCGACCGTGTGCAGATTGCCGATCACGCCCACAAAATGCCCTCGCAGATCTCCGGCGGGCAGCAGCAGCGGGTCGCCATTGCACGCGCCCTGTGCATGGAGCCGCAGATCATGCTGTTCGACGAGCCGACATCCGCTCTCGACCCGGAGATGATCAAGGAAGTGCTGGATGTCATGGTGGAGCTGGCCCATGAGGGCATGACCATGGTCTGCGTGACCCATGAAATGGGATTTGCACGGTCCATCGCCGACGAGGTCATCTTCATGGATCGCGGCACGATCGTCGAGCGCAATGCGCCCGAGCCCTTCTTCTCCAACCCGCAGCATGAGCGGACCAAGACCTTTCTGCAGCAGGTTATCAGGCATTAGGATCAGAAGAATGAGATTGGCAGGCAAGACCGCGATCATCACCGGCGCATCCTCTGGAATAGGCCGCGCAATATCCCTTTTGTTCGCCAGTGAGGGCGCAACCGTGGTGGCGGCCGATGTGACCGCCGATGTCGTCGAAGGCGGAACACCGGTGATCGACGAGCTTCGAAAGATTAGTGACGCGGCGATCTTCGCCAAGGCGGATATTTCCAGAAGCTCCGACGTGCAGACTTTGTTCGACGAAACGGCGCAGCGCTTTGGACGGATCGACATTCTCGTCAACAACGCGGTCGTGCGAGGCGGCTCATCGCTCGTCGAGACCGACGAGGCGGAGTGGGACCGTGTGACGGACGTCAACCTGAAAGGCGCCTATCTCTGCCTGCGCGCGGCCGTGCGTCAGATGCTGACGCAGGATATCATCGGCGAGGCGCGCGGACGCATCGTCAACATCACCTCGCAGCACGGCATGATCGCTGCTCCCGGAGATTTCGCCTATGGCGTCAGCAAAGCGGGCATGGTCTACATGACCAAGCAGGTAGCCTCGGATTACGGCCATGAGAACATCATCTGCAATGCCGTGGCGCCGGGCAAGATCCTGACCGGCAAAGGCGGGCGGGCAATCGATCCGGAGATGCTGGATTATTCCAGGAGCCGCACGCCGCTTCCTCGCCTCGGAACGCCGATCGATGTCGCTCGCGCCGTTCTCTTCCTTGCCAGCGAAGAAGCCACTTACCTGACCGGCCATAATCTGATGGTCGATGGCGGCTGGATGGCGCGCTGACGACGAAAATGACGGTCGGACGGTGCTCGCGGATGGCTGCCGCCACGCACGGCAACCGGCCTCAAGTCTTTCGTCACCGTCTGAGGAAATTCGACAGGGTGAGGTCGACCAGCTCGTCTCCACGGCCGTTCATCACCGTCCGAAGAGCCCAGAGGCTGAAACCCTTGATCTGCTCGGCGCTGATCTGCGGCGGCATGGACAATTCCTGCGTATTGGTGACGACATCGAGGAGTGCCGGTCCGTCATGCGCAAGAATATCCTTGACCGCATCCTCCAGCGCCGCAGGGTCCTCGACCCGGATGGCATGCACGCCGACCGCTTCGGCAAGGGCCGCGAAATTCGGGTTCTTCAGCGATGTGCCGGTTTCCAGAAAGCCCGAAGCCTTCATTTCCATGGCCACGAAGCCGAGGCTCGCATTGTTGAAGATCACGACCTTGACCGGCAGATCCTGCTGAACGAGGGTTAGAAAATCGCCCATCAGCATGGCAAAGCCGCCATCGCCCGAGAGGCTGATCACCTGGCGGCCGGGATAGGCTGCCTGGGCGCCGATGGCCTGCGGCATGGCATTTGCCATCGAACCATGGACCAGCGAGCCGATCATGCGGCGCTTGCCGTTCATCCTGAGGTAGCGGGCTGCCCAGATCGTCGGCGTGCCGACATCGAAAGTGAAGACCGCATCTTCGCGGGCATGATCGCTCAGCAGCTTCGCCAGATATTGCGGATGGATGGTCCGGCCGGCCTTGCCCGTGGCGAGATCATCCAGATCGGCGCGTGCCTTGACATAGCGGTCCTGGCAGAGCTCGAGGAAGGAGGCGTCGGTCTTCACTGCAATGTGCGGCAGAACGGCGGAGAGCGTCGATCTCACATCGCCCACAAGCGCAAGATCGAGCGGAACACGCCGGCCGAGGTTTTCCGGTCGGATATCCACCTGCACGATCTTTGCCTCGGACGGATAGAACTGGCGGTACGGAAAATCCGTGCCGAGCATGACAAGCGTGTCGCATTCCTGCAGCGCCGCATAGCCGGAGGAGAAGCCGATAAGACCCGTCATGCCGACATCATAGGGATTGTCCCATTCCACATGTTCCTTGCCGCCAAGCGCATGGACGATCGGCGCCTTGAGCGCTTCGGCCAGCTGCAGCAATTCGGCATGTGCGCCCTGGCAGCCGCGACCGCACAGAAGCGCCGTCTTGCCGCTCTCGTTCAGCATCCCGGCCAGCCTTTCGATTTCGCCGGCCTGCGGCGTAACGCTCGGCTGCGGCAACTCAAAGGTGGCGGCCTCGGAGATCTTGCCGCTGAACGCCGAAAGCGCCACATCGCCGGGAATGACGATGACCGCCACGCCGCGATTGCCAAGGGCGGAGCGGATCGCCGATTCCAGCACGCCCGGCAATTGCTCCGCATGGCTGACCACTTCGCAAAAATGGCTGCATTCGCGAAAGAGCTGGTCCGGATGGGTTTCCTGGAAATAGCCGCGCCCGACTTCCGCCGAAGGGATCTGCGCCGCAATTGCAAGCACCGGCACGCGCGAGCGATGGCAATCGAACAGGCCGTTGATCAGATGGAGATTGCCCGGCCCGCAGCTGCCGGCGCAAACGGCAAGCCTGCCTGTGAGATGCGCTTCGGCGCCGGCGGCGAAGGCAGCCGTTTCCTCGTGCCGTGTGTGGATCCACTCGATATCGTTGCGAACGCGCAAGGATTCCGTCAACCCATTCAAGCTGTCGCCCACCACGCCATAGATGCGGCGCACGCCGGCCGCATGCAGGACTTCGGTGATGATGTCGGCTGTCTTCATGGTCATGCTGCACTCCTCGATGAAACGATCAAAACCGCCGATTGGCCGTCCAGGGGAGAATTGCTGAAACCGTCTGCGGTTGCAGACGATCTTCATCTTCCTCCCCGCCGGTCAGACGGAGCGGGAGGTTTCGAACAGGAACCAGACGCGCCGCTCGGCCTCATCGATCCAGTTCTCGATCAGGCTCGTGGTGGCCACATCACCGTGTTCCGAAGTGGCGCCGTGAAGCTGGCGCAGGATCGAAACCAGCTGCGTGTTGTCTTCCCGCAGCTCCGCCAGCATGTCGTCCGGCGTGACGAAATCCGCATCATTATCGGCAATGCGCTGCAGGCGCGCGGCGTGGCCGAGTGACCGCAGCGTAGTGCCGCCAAGTTTGCGGGCGCGCTCGGCAATCACATCCGTCAGCTCGAAGAGCTCGTCGCCCTGCTCATCCAGGAGAAGGTGATAATCGCGGAAATTGCGGCCGGACATGTGCCAGTGGAAATTCTTGGTCTTCAGATACAGCGCGAAGACATCTGCCAGCAAGGCGGTCAGCGAGGCGGAGATCTCGTGGCGGGCGGTCGCACCGAGATCCGTGGGCGTGGTGAGAGGCGCAAGGCGCCGAGCCGAAAGGGAAGGATTGGTCATGATCATCTCCAGTTGGAAAACCGGTTGCCGACGCTGCGGAAAACCTGACTGAAGCTACAAAATCATTCCCGGGTCCAATATCAGCCTGTGGTATCGAACGGCATGCACGTTGGTATAGGTCGATCCGCAACCGGTCGATGGCGAAAGCCCCTCACACGGCCGTCGAAACGGCAATGCGAAGGGCTTTTTATTCCTTCAGCGTGCGAACCGCCTCGGCCCGCGATCGGTTACATGTCCAAGGTGACGATCGATGCCGCGATATAGCGTTCGCTCTCGCTGCCGTCATTATAGTAATAGACCGTCAGCAGCTTGCCATCGGGGCGAATGACACTGCGCGGATAGCCAAGATCGGACATCCCGCCATCGTCACGGATGATGATGTCCTCGCTCCAGCTCTCGCCTTCATCGGCGCTGAGCCGCGCGCGGATGCCGAAGGGCGCATCGCGGTAGCCATAAACCAGCACCAGCCGTCCGTCCGACAGCCGGTTGAGGGTCGGCGGATTGCCGGCATAGCCGGTATTTTCCACAGGACGGTTCCTGTAATGCCAGGTCTTGCCCTGATCGCTGGTCTCATAGGCATCGATCCAGGCCTTGCGGTCCGGACCCTTGCCGGGTGTCGAGCAGCGAACAAGCGTCAGAACCTTGCCGTTCTTCAGCTGGATGGAGGCCGGCATGATGGAGAAGCCCTCCGGCTCCTCCCCCAAAAAGCTCTGGAATTCGAAGCTCCTGCCGCCATCGCGGGTGCGGACGCAGAACACATGGCCTTCCCGGCCATTCGGCTTTGCCGCGGTCAGCAGGAAGAGCGCATCATGTTTGCCGAGCGGCACGATATCCGTACGCGCCGAAAGCCCCGGCAATCCGAAATCGCCCAGCCGATACGGCCCGCGCCAGGTCTGTGCGCGGTCGTTGCTGACATAGAACCAGCTGATGGAGCCGCCCAACAGACCGGTGCGGGCGCACATGACGATCGTCTCCGGATCCGTGAAATCGATCGGTTGATCGAGTGGCCGCAAGTCCCGCTCCACATCGATCCTCGGCAGGGCCTCCAGATCGGGCTGAACATGCTCGTCGCCGGACAGGGTCTGGCTTCCCGGTACGAAGCCGTTGAAGCGTTCGATCTGCCAGGTCTCGCCACCATCGCGGCTGCGCGCCTGGACCGGAATGAAAGGCCGCGACTTGTCGCGGGCATGCAGATCTTCCGACACGCCGCGAAAACCCTGGACGAAAATGGTCACGGCCTCGTCGCCCCAGATCCACAGACCATAATTGGCGGGCCAGGCGGCAAACTCCGCGGGGCGGCGATAGACTTCGACATTCTTGACACTGGTCGGCTTTGTCACGTGCATCCTCCATGCCGCGGAAGCGGCCTGCTTGCATTGATGATAGATTTAGTCGGATCAGCCCTTCACGCCGCTGGACACGGCGCCATCGACGACATGCCGCTGGGCGAACAGATAGACGATGATGATGGGCATGGTTATCAGCGTGGCCATCGCCATCACCACATTCCAGCGCGCGTCCGGCCCGCTCTGCAGGAGTTGCAGGCCGATCTGAAGCGTCGCCATTTCCCGATGCGAGTTGAGGATCAGCGGCCAGACGAAGTCGTTCCAGGCGCTCTGGAAGCTCAGGACACCAAGGACGGCCAGAGAAGGCCGCGCCAGCGGCAGCAGGATCCGGCGGAAAATGGTGAAGGGCGGCGCTCCGTCGAGCTTTGCCGATTCCTCATATTCCATTGGGATGCGGGTGAAGA
Source organism: Rhizobium sp. SSA_523 (assembly GCF_030435705.1). Classification (NCBI taxonomy): domain Bacteria; kingdom Pseudomonadati; phylum Pseudomonadota; class Alphaproteobacteria; order Hyphomicrobiales; family Rhizobiaceae; genus Affinirhizobium; species Affinirhizobium gouqiense. Next base: position 310,527 of record NZ_CP129381.1, on the reverse strand, counting down.
ACTGGCGCATCATGAAGATGCCGAAGGGCGTTGCCGCCGTCGGAAGGATCATGCCCCAATAGGTGTTGAGCAGACCAGTGCCGCCGTTGCCCAGCCAGTCATTGCCGCCGGCAAAGGGGATTTTCTGGACGATCAGATAGACCGGGACGATCTGGCTCTGGGCGGGCACCATCAGAAGCCCGACAACCAGCGCGAAGATCAGGTTCTTGCCGGAAAACTGCATGCGGGCCAGCGCATAGCCTGCCAGCGAGCAGAAGACGAGGTTCGAAAAGGTGGAGCCCAGCGCATAGATCAGGCTGTTGACGAGTTGCCGCCCGGCTTCCGGCGAGCGTATGGCATCGAGATAGTTCTTCCATTCCAGCCCGTCGGGCATGAAGCTCAGCGGAAACCGGAAGATCTCCTGGTCGGTCTTGAACGAGGTCGAGACCATCCAGAGGAAGGGCATGATGGTTGCGACGGCAGCGAAGATCAGAAGAGCATAGCCGATGACATTCATCAGGTCGAAGCTGGCAAAGCCGGTCCTTCGCGGCTTGGCGCCGTGGTTCAGTTGCGCTTCGAACGAAGCCGGTTCAGCAAGATCGGTCACGCGTCTTTCCTCCGCATGATTCTCGTTCCGATGATGGAAAACAGGAGAATGGTGAAGAACAGAACCGTCGACATGGCGGCGGCATAGCCGAACTCGGTGTAGCTGAAGGCGGTCCGATACATCTGGTAGACCACTGTTTCGGTGGAGCCGAGCGGTCCGCCCTGCGTCATCACATAGATGGCGCCGAAGACCTGGAAGGTCTGCACGATCAGGATGATCAACAGGTAGAATGTCACCGAACTCAGCATAGGCACGGTGATGCGGAAGAAGATATGCCGCCCCTTGGCGCCATCCAGGCGGGCCGCTTCATAGATATCGTTGGGAATATCCTGCAGGCCGGCCAGATAGATGATCATCGCCGTGCCGAAATCGCGCCAGATCGCCATGACGATCAGGGCATTCAGGGCAAGGTTCGGATCCTGCAGCCAGGGCCGCGGGCTGATGCCGATCTGGGTCAGAATATTGTTCAGGGGACCGGCATAGGGATCGTAGACATAGGCCCAGACAACCGCAGCAGCGATCAGTGATGTCAGAACCGGCAGATAGAATATGGTGCGGAAGGCAATGCGGCCGGGCACCTTCCGGTTCAAGGCGACTGCGGCAAGCAGGCCGAGCGCCATGGTCGGGAAGGTCACGCCGACCGTATAGTAAGCGGTATTGCCGACGGCCTGACGGAAGCCGGTATCGGAAAACAGCTTGATGTAATTCTCGAGGCCGACGAAATTCGTCGGCCTGAGGAAGGAGACATCGGTGAAACTCATCACCAGCGTGGCCGCTGCCGGCAGCATCAGCGACAGAAACAGGATGACAAGCGCCGGTGCAAGAAAGGCGTAGGCGCTCCAGTTTTGATGGAAGCTGACCGTTTGCGACGGCCGGGATGTCAGGTTCTGGAACGCCATTGCTTGCCTCAGCCCCTCTTCAGCAAGGTCTGGACTTCCGCGGCCGCGCTTTTCAGCGCCTGCTCCGGCGTGCTCCTCTGGAAGATCACTTCCTGCACGCCGCGTGCAACCAGCGTCATCATGCGCGGGAAGACCGGCGTCGCGGGCGCCGTCTGCGGCGCGTAGCTGGCGGTCTTGATGAACTTCGCGAGATATTTGTCAGCCTGAACGGCCTGATCCTGCTGCGCCGATTTCAGGACCGGTACGTTCTTGGAAGCCAGCGCGAAGGCGATCTGCTGCTCCGGCTCGACCGCGAAGGCGACAAATTTGGCGGCCGCCTTCTCGTTCGGGGAGCCGGCGCGGATGGCGAAGCAGAACGGATCGACGATGGAGGTGAAGCCGCCATTCTCCTTCGGGATCGGCAGGACATCGAAATCGACGCCGCCCTTCAGCGCATTGTTGGTGGAGTAGTTGCCGGCGATCAGCATGGCAGCGCGCCCCTGGTTAAAGGGGTTGGACATGCCGCCGGATCCAACGCCGAAGCCGACATCGGTGATCTTGTCGACGACGATGAGATCCTGAATGAACTGCAGCGCCTTGATGCCCTCCGGACCGGCAAAGGACGGGGCAGACAGATCCGCCGTCAGCAAGGTGCCGCCTGCGCCCTGCAGGAAGAGGGTGAAGAGCTCGAAGGCTTCCAGATCATTCTGGTAGAGCTGCAGGCCTGCCACCTGAAGCATGTCGCCGCCCGGTCGCTTGGTGGCGGCCTTTGCCCATTCGCGGAGTTCGGCCCAGTTCTGCGGCCCCTGATCGGGATTGAGGCCCGCTTCGCTGATCAGCTTGCGATTGATGCCAAGGCCGCGAGACGTGCCGTAGAGCGGCATCGAAATCTGCCCGCCATCATATTTGCCATAGGCCAGAAGCGAGGCATCCAGCCCATCCATCTTCACCTCGGGCAGCGCCTTGCCAAGCTCCACCAGCTTCTTTCCGGAGGCGTAGGTCAGGTTGTAATCCCAATGCTGGACGATGAGATCCGGCCCCGTATTGCCGTTGATCGCCGTCAGCATTTTCTCGTTCAGCTGCGCAGGCTCCGCGTAAAGGCTCGACTGCAGCGCCACTTCGGGATGCTTGGCCTTGAAGGACGCCTCGAGCGCCTCGCCTGCCGCTTTCTTGCTGCCGGCCAGCTGCGACCAGAAGACGAGTTCCTCACTCGCTGCCAGGGCACGGCCGGACGCCGACATCAACAGTGGAAGCGTGGCAATCCCAGCTGCCGTTCCCGACAGGAAGCCCCGTCGCGTGGGTTTTAGAACATTCCGGATATCATCTTTCATGGCAATTTCCTCCCAAAGGTTACCATTTCTTCTGATCTACCGCCGAGCGACCGTCAGTCCTGCCGCATCGAAGACGTGAATATTGGCCGGGTCACAATAGACATTGATGCCGAGGCCAGGCTCGAGGCGCTGATCGCCCGAGAAGACACAGGTGAAATTCTGCCCCTCCACGGCGGAATGCAGAATGGTCTGCGCGCCCAGCCGCTCCACCGAGCGCGGCACGATGGCGATCTTCAGCAGCGGTTCGCCGCCATGCGGCTGCGGCGCGAGATATTCCGGCCGGATCCCGAGCGTGACCTCGTCGCCCGGCTTCAGCTGGCCGGCAAGACCGGCAAGAACGACGCGACCGATGCCGGGAACGTCAAATGCATGATATTCGGCTTCGACGGCGCTCAACCTGCCGCGCAGCATGTTCATCGGCGGGCTGCCGATAAAGCCGGCGACGAAACGGTTGACCGGATTGTGATAGAGATCCATCGGACGCCCCACCTGCTCCACGCGGCCGCCATTGAGGACGACGATGCGGTCGGCCATGGTCATGGCTTCGAGCTGATCATGTGTCACATAGACCATGGTCGCGCCGAGATCCTTGTGCAACTGCGTCAGTTCGGTGCGCATCTCGATCCGCAGCGCGGCGTCGAGATTGGATAGGGGCTCATCCATCAGGAAAATTTCAGGCTTGCGGACGATGGCCCGGGCAATCGCCACGCGCTGCCTCTGGCCGCCCGAGAGCTTGGACGGCTTGTCCTTCAGTCTTGTCGAGAGCCGGACCGTTGCCGCAGCCTTCTCGACCTCCTGCTTGACGTCGCCTTTCGACCGCCCCTCCATCTGAAGCGGGAAGGCAATATTCTCGTAAACTGTCATATGCGGATACAAAGCGTAGGACTGGAAGACCATCGCGACGCTGCGCGTTCCAGCCGGGCGCCGCGTAACGTCGTCAGCACCGATCATGATGGCCCCGTCGCTGATCGGATCGAGACCCGCAATCAGCCGCAGCAAGGTCGACTTGCCGCAACCCGAAGGACCCACGAAGACAGCGAATTCGCCGTCCTCGATCGCCAGCGAGACATTCTTGACGGCGTCGAACGCCCCATAGCTTTTCGAAACGTTGGACAACTCCAGACGCGCCAAAGCTGCTCCTCCCTCAATTTCTATTCGTTGCCAGCTTTGGCTGACACAGGCACCATGCATGAAAACCAAAAGCTTGTAAATATGTCATCTGATAACTTCTATGCAAACTTATATGATCAGTTGTATGTTCAGCCTGCCCGTATCGTCGGATCGGGGAAGGGGGCGATGGGAGACCACGGCAGGAAAGCCGCCGGACCAGCCCGAACACGCGCTGGCCGCGGGCTTTTTCTGCAACAACGCGCAAGGCTCCCGAAGGGGTGGCCGCCTTTCCCACGGCCTGCGGCGGTCGTTGGGCGCAACCGGCAGGCACCGGCGCCTGCGGCGACCTATAGCACCGGGTAGAACCGTTCGATGCATCTGCGCGGCAGGGCGTCAGAGCTCGATAGCGCGCTCCCGAGCATTCATGATGTGTCGCTCGATGGCCTGGCTGGCAGCAATGGGATCGCGGCTCTTGATAGCGTCGATGATCAGCAGATGATCTTCGAAAGCAGACGGCAGAACCCGCTCCGAAAGCGTGATTCTGTCGAGCTTGATCAGCCGCATGCGGATAGCGTTGACCGCATAGGCCTGGATCAGCAGGTCGTTCTGGGTGGCCTCGATGAGCAGGCTGTGGAACCCGTCATCGACCCGCTGGCCGCGCTCGAAGACATCGGGCGACGGCGCAGACTTCACCTCGTCCAGAATGGACTGATGCAATTGCTTCTGCTCGTCGAGCACGGCATCCGGCATGCGCCGGACCGCCGTCAGAACCGCCTCGCGCTCCAAAGCCATGCGGACCTGGAAAGCCTGGCGGATCATCGAGAGATCGATCTGCGTGATCTGGATACCCCGCTGCGGCATCACGACCAGCAGGCCTTCATACTGCAGTCGCGGCAGAAGTTCGCGCAATGCGCCGATCGACAGGCCGAGCAGAGCCACCAGCTCCCGCTGGGAGACGAATTGCCCCGGCCTCAGACGACCATCGAAAAGGGCCTCCCGAAAGCGATCATAGGCCATCTGCTTTACCGAACGCAGTTCGGTGTGTCCGGTGCCGGACGACGGATCTTGGGCGCTCATCTCTCTCCTCTCGCCGGACACGAGCCGGCTGATCAAGCAGCGGCGCGATAGCCCGTCTGCTCGATCAGTTCAACCAGCATAGCACGTTCCTCGCGGCTGAGAGCAAGCAGCGGAGGCATGGCCGTCGCCAGATTTTCGTCGTTGCGGTAATGGGCGAGAGCCGCCTTCAATGCAACGAGCGATCCGTGCGTATCGACAGCTTCAATGCGGCGCGCCTGCTTGTTCAATATGGCTGCATCATTCGGATTGTCGAAGAGTGCCTTCAACTCGGAGGCAAAGACATTCGGCATGCCGCCGATCATACCGGCCCCGCCATTGCGCACGAGCACGGGAAGCACGCGATCATCGCCGGTGAAGACCCGCAATTGCGGAAAGGATTTCACCAGCATCAACCCATTGTCGAGATCGCCGGTGGAATCCTTGATGCCCGCGATGCGTGTGCCGTGGCGCTCGATCAGGCGGGCGATCAGGGGCTGGGTGAAGCGGTGGCGGCTGAGCTGGGGAATATTGTAGAGAACCAGATCGATGCGCGTCTGCGTCTCGGTCCGCGCGATCAGGGCATCGAAGAAGGCGGCAATGCCTGCCTCGCTCGCGCCGTAGTAAAATGGCGGCAGCACAAGAGCAGCGCGACAGCCAAGCCGGCCATAGGCGAGCAGCGATTCTACCGCATCATCAAGACTGGGCGTCATCACGGCGGGCAATTGCCGGCCCATCTCCATGCCCTGAGCCTTCAGTTCGGTCAGCGCCGCAATTTTTTCGGCGGTGGAAAAGGACGCGCCCTCTCCCGTCGTTCCGAATGTCGAGATGAAGCTGCATCCGCAATCCAGCAAGTGCTCCCCATGTGTTCTCAACCGCTGAATATCGATCTTGAAGTCTGCGGTGACGGGGGTGATGGATGCGGCAACAACGCCTGCGAGTGCTGAATCAGACATGGAATGTTCCTCGTTAGAAGACTGATATAATCAGTTTGTTGATCAGTCGTCAAATGTCTGTTTACATCGACCGGCAGTTGCGGCATGGTGGCTGGCAAGGGAAGGTCCCGCCGCGACTGCGCGCAGACGGCTGCATTGCGGAGCCGCCTTGCCAAAGGCGGCCGGAGGTGGGATGCCGCATCCTTCCCTTGCATAAACTCAGGATTACACGCATGCCCACGACCGATGACTTGCTAAACGCCATCAGCGCCGCCCTTCGGGACGGAACTGTGATCGATCCCGAACCGCATCTGGGATTGCCGCTCGCCGACGCTTTCTCGATCCAGACTGCGCTGTTTCGCCAGTTCGACCAGCCGCTGCTCGGCTCGAAACTCGCGTCCAAAGGCGCCGTTGCGCACAGCGCGCCGCTCTTGTTCGTGAAGGAAGGCGGTCAGTATCCTCACCAATCAGGTCTTGCCATCGAGGTTGAGCTGGCACTGGTTCTCGGAAAGGATCTGCGGCTGCAGGATCCCGCCATCGAGCGAGGCGACATCGTGGATGCGATCTCCTCCGTCCGCCTCGGGGTGGAGCTCTTGCGCAGCCGTTACAAGGGTGGGTCGCGTGGCGATCCCGGTTTGGCCGTGGCCGATCTGATGAGCAATATCGGCTACCTTCTCGGCCCGGAACTGGATCGCGGCCTGATCGCCGACGGCGTCTCTCCCGGTCGCCTGACCGTGGCGCTGGATGGCCGAACGCTGTACGACGACCAGGCTCGTCATGCCGATAGCGACCCGCTGAAGGCGCTGCTGACGCTCTGCCATCAGGCACCGCTGACGCCGCTGGTCAAACTTGAGGCCGGCCAGGTCATCACCACCGGCACTCTGTGCGGCCTGCTGACCATCGACCATCCTGGTCAGGTTGCCATCTCGCTCGCCGGACAGACGTTCCAGCTCGACCTGCACGGCTGAAGGAGATCATGGAAGGCCGGAGCCGGAACGGCATAGGCTCCGCCCCCTGCCCCGGCTCTGGCTCCTCGGGCTTCGGCTTTCGCTCTGACAAGAAAGGCGGCGCTGCCGTGCCGCCACAACAGCGTCGGAAAGACGCGCGGGAGGATCAGGAATGACCTATTTCATCGGCATCGATGTCGGCACAGGCAGCGCCCGCGCCGGCATCTTCGATGCGTCCGGCCGGCTTCTTGCCGCCGAATCCCGGCCGATCGCCATGCAAAGGCCGCGCGAGGATTATGCCGAACAATCGTCGCGGGACATTTGGGAGAGCGTCTGCCATTGCGTGCGAGCCGCCTGCCGGTCCGCTGGCATCGACGGCACCCAGATCACCGGCCTCGGCTTCGACGCCACCTGCTCGCTCGTCGTGGTGGATGGAGAGGGTGAACCGGTGACTGTCAGTCCGTCCGGCGACGATGATTGGAACATCATCGTCTGGATGGATCACCGCGCCATCGAGGATGCGCAGACGATCAACGCGATCGGCGGAGAGGTTCTCACCTATGTCGGCGGCGTCATCTCACCGGAAATGGAATTGCCGAAACTGCGCTGGCTGAAACGCAACATGCCGCAGAGCTTCGAGCGGGCGGCAGCCTTTTTCGACTTGCCGGACTGGCTTGTTCATCGGGCCACCGGAACACAGACCCGGTCACTCTGCAGCACCGTCTGCAAATGGACCTATCTGGGACAAAAGGGGCTGTCCGGAGAAGGCTGGGACAGTGACTTCCTCGCCCGCATCGGCCTCGAAAGCCTGAGCCGAAGCGGGTTCGCCGCCATCGGCAGCTCATTTGCGGCACCCGGCGCGCGGGCCGGATCCCTTTCCCGCAAGGCCGCTGCGGATCTTGGCCTTGCCGAGGGCATTGCCGTCTCGGCGAGCCTGATCGATGCCTATGCCGGTGCGCTCGGCACGCTTGGCGTCGAAATGGCGCATGGCGGCCTCGACACGCGCCTGGCCCTGATCGCCGGCACCTCCTCCTGCCACATCACCGTCAGCCCGACGCCTCCCTTCGTGCCAGGCGTCTGGGGACCCTATTTCTCGGTCCTCCTGCCGGAAATGTGGGCGAATGAGGCGGGACAGTCGGCAGCCGGCGCCCTGATCGATCGCATCATAGAAGGCCACGCCGCGGCCGCAGAGGCCAAAGCTTTGGCGGCCTCGAACGGCATCAGCCTGTACGAGCTCCTCGCCGAAAGGCTGGCAGTGCTTGCAACGGCGGAAGATGGCGACACGGCCGGTCTCACCTTTGATCGCCATGTCCAGCCCGATTTTCATGGCAACCGCTCGCCTTTGGCTGATCCGACGCGGAAAGGGGCGATTGTCGGGCTTTCGCTCGATCGCGGCCTTGATGACCTGGCGCTGGATTACCTCGCCACCCTGCAGGCACTGGCCTATGGCACGCGTCAGATCATCGAGGAAATGCGCCGCAAGGGCGTCCGCGTGGAGCTACTCGTGGTCAGCGGCGGGCTCGCCCAGAACGCGCTCTTCCTGCGCGAACATGCCGATGCGACGCAGTGCGCCATCATTGTTCCCGAGCAGAGAGAACCCGTCCTGGTGGGAAGCGCCATGCTGGGCGCCGTTGCAAGCGGTCATTTCCCCGATCTTCCCGCAGCCATGCAGGCGATGAGCGGCCGCGGCCGCGTTCTCGCGCCGCGGGGCGGGAAGGTGGCGTCCTTCCACGATCGCAAATACCGGGTCTTCCAACGGCTGCAGCAGGACTTTGCTGCCTATGCCGCGCTGATGGCCGACTGACGGGCCAGGACATCAACTAGATAAGGGATGAGGATCATGACGAGAGAGATCGCACTTTTTGCCAGTGGCGACCTGCGTCTATCGGCCAATCAGCAATGCTGGCCGACGCAGCAGGCAATGGAACAGAAACTGACGGAGGTCCTTCGCAGGCTCGGATGGTCTGTCCGCCGCGGACATCCCTACAAGCCGGCGGAAAGACACGGCTTCCTCGCCTCGCAGCGCGAGGGCATGGACGCCTTTGCCGCGATCGATCCGGACATGCCGGTCATCGTGGCGGAATCCGTCTGGCAATATTCCCATCATGTCCTGGCAGGCCTCGTCTCCCATCGGGGTCCGATCCTCACCCTCGCCAATTGGTCCGGTCAATGGCCGGGACTGGTCGGCATGCTGAACCTCAACGGCTCCCTGACCAAAGCGGGCGTCTCCTATGCTTCGCTGTGGAGCGAAAACTTTGACGACGCCTTCTTCCTGAACGGGTTGCAGGAATGGCTGGAGACGGGTGCGGTCACCCATGATGTCAATCACGTCAGCGCTCTCGACCCGGCCGCCCTTCCGAGCACGTTGCAGACCCTTGCCCGGGACATCGCCGCCGATTTCCGCCGCAACAAGGTCATCCTCGGCATCTTCGACGAAGGCTGCATGGGCATGTACAATGCGATCATCCCCGATGAGCTGCTGATGCCGCTCGGCATCTACAAGGAGCGGCTATCGCAGTCGAGCCTCTACCACGCGACCATGCAGGTACCGAAGGAAGAGGGTCGCGCGATTTTCGAGGAACTGCGCGCAAAGGGAATGACCTTCCACCTCGGAACGGATCCGACGACCGAACTCACCGAGGATCAGGTGATCGATCAATGCCGCATGTATATCGCTGCGGTCCGCATGGCGGAGGCTTTCGGCTGCGAGGCCATCGGCATACAGTATCAGCAGGGATTGAAGGACCTTCTGCCCGCCTCCGACCTGGTGGAGGGCATTCTCAACGATGATGACCGGCCGGATGTGAGAGCTGGCGATGGAGCCATCATCCGCCAGGGCAAAGCCATCGTCCATTTCAACGAGGTGGATGAATGCGCCGGTCTCGACGGCCTGATGACCAATCGCCTCCACCGCGCGCTTGGCCAGCCCGTGGAAAATACCCTGCACGACCTTCGCTGGGGCGATCTTGATGCCAGTGGCTCCACCGACGACTTCGTCTGGGTCTTTGAAATTTCCGGTGCCGCGCCGCCTGCCCATCATGACGGCGGATGGGCGGGATCCGACAGCCTGCGTCAGCCTCCCATGTTCTTTCCGGCAGGCGGCGGGACGCTGCGCGGCGTGGCGCGGCCGGGGGAAATTGTCTGGTCCCGCATATTCGTTGACGATCAGCGCCTGAAGATGGATATCGGGCGCGCAAGGGCGATCAAGCTTCCGGCGGAGGAGACGGAGCGCCGCTGGTCCTCCACCAACGAGCAATGGCCGATCATGCACGCCGTGCTGACCGGCGTCAGCCGCGACCAGATGATGGCGCGACACAAGGCGAACCACATCCAGGTGGCCTATGCCCACTCGGCGGAAGAGGCCGATCAGGCAGCGCTCGCCAAGGCCGCACTCGCCAGTGAACTCGGTATCGACGTGTGCCTGTGCGGCGTCAGCCAGCAGGAGCTCACGCGCTGATCAGCCGTCGATCATCGCCTCGGCTTCGATCTCGACCTCGTAATCGCCGATCAGCCCGCCGGCCTGGATAAGCGTATTGGCCGGCAGGATGGTCGAAAAGACGCGGCCATGAGCGCGCGACACCGGTTCCCATTGCGCGGCATCGCGAAGATAGATCCGCGTGCGCACCACATCGTCCATGCTCGCCCCCAGCGGCGCAAGCGAGGCTGCGATCTTGTCGAGAATATAGGTCGCCTGGGCGCCCGCATCGCCGGGCGCCACGCAGCGATCAGTGCCGTGAGTTGCTGTCGTGCCCGAGACGAGCACGCGATTGCCGATGCGCACGGCACGGCTATACCCGGCAAGCGGCTCCCAGATACTGCCCGAAGAGACCCGGCGGCGGGACGGCCTGCCCTCGACCGGAACCGCTTCATAGACCGACGGGATTGCATCGAGGTGATGGCTGAGATCGCCGGATGCCGTCAGAAACGGTGGCTTGCGATATTCGTCGCCGCAATCGCCCGGAATCGGCTGCGTCCCGGCGAAAGCGTCATCCAGCAGCGCCTTGTCCTCGTCGTCCAGCGAAAAACGGAAGACGTTGAGGTTATCGTCGCGATGCTCGCTCTCCCCCAGCCTTGCGCCGATGATGGTTGCGGCAACCGCCTCATGCTCCAGAACCCAGCGGCTCGCAACATTGGACAGTGAAACGCCGTGCTTGCGGGCAATGCTGGAAGCGGCCCGCAGAATGCCCTGATAGGCTGTCCAGCCACCCGCCACATCGATGAAGCGCTTGTATTTCGACCGGCTCCAATCGGCGATCGCGTGCGGCTCGGGCTGGCCAAGCCAGCGTTCTGAGAGGAAGCCACCGCAGAGCGTGCCATAGGCCAGGAGCTTGACGCCGCTGCGCTGGCAGAGTGCCGAAAGGTCCTGCGACGCGCGGCGATCGACGAGCGAGAACGATACCTGATTGCTGGCGATCTCGATCCCGTCGGCCAGCGCCAGCGCCAGATGCGCGGCATCCACATTGGTGAGGCCAAGCGCCCCGATCAGCCCTTCGTCCTTCATGGCCTGCATTTCGTGCAAGGCGTCGAGCCAGGCCGGATGTTGAAACGTCCACCAGTGGAACTGCAGCAGGTCGATCTTCTCGACGCCCAGTCGCCGCAGCCGCTCTTCCACACCCCGGCGAACCACATCCCGTGTCATCGGCTGAGGCTCCGGGCACCATTTCGTGAAAGCGCGCGGCCTCTTTTCGCCTGCACCGTAACGCTTCAGAAGATGACCGGTGATGATCTCTGCCGACCCGTAATGATCAGCCATATCGAAACTGTCGAAGCCGGCTTCAACATAGGCTTGCAGCGCATCGGCGCCGGTTTCGGGATCGATGGTCGTCCCGTCTTTCTCCATATCCGCCACCTGCCAGAGGCCGCAGACAAGGCGGCTGATCTCGAGGCCAGGGGCAAGCAGGGTACGGTCTGGACGCATTGGCATGGTATCAGTCCTTGGCAGTGTTGGCCCTGAAATTGGCGGCCGTAGAAGTGGAATTGACGCTTGAAGAGGCAAAGCCGTCGGCAGGGGCGGCGGCCGCCTCGATGGCGGATGGCATCGGCTGCCTGGAGCGTGCGGCCCTCAGGCGCGTCAGCGGGCTGATCTCGCCGAACAGGCCGCGCGGCCGCCACAGCAGCATCAGGCAGAGACCGGTGCCGATGGCAACGATCTGCAGGGCGGCGGCACGCGCCTGCTGCTCCGGTGGAACGAAAGCAGAGACGGCGGCTGCGCTCAGCGCCCAGAGTCCCCAGACGATCACCGCGCCGGCGATCGCGCCGCGATTATTGCCGGATCCGCCGACGATAAGCATGGCCCAGACCTGGAACGTCAGGACGGGCATGTAATTGTCCGGCGCGATGAAACCGATGAAATGCGCCTGGGCCGCGCCGGCCAGTCCCATGATCGCGCCGCCCAGGGCGAAGGCCTGCAGCCGAAAGCGCACCGGACGCTTGCCAAGCGCCTGTGCCGCCATCTCATCCTCGCGAATGGCCCTGAGCACCCGGCCCCATGGGCTTTTCGCCAGGTGCTCCAGGCCAAGATAAAGGAGCAGCACCACCAGCGCCATGACGCCGAGATTGGCGAGGCTGAACAGAAGGGCATTGTCCTGATAGTCCGCGAAAGGCCGCGGAATGAAGCCGATACCGAAGGCGCCGCCGGTCAAAGGCTGCAGATTGAGCATGCATAGCTGAACCGTCACGGCCACGCCGAACGTGGCAATCGCCAGATAATCGGCGCGCAGGCGAATGGTCAGGGCTCCCACGGCCCAGGAGGCCGCGCCCGAGGCGCAGGCGGCGGCGAGCCAGCCGATAGCGACAGGCATTTCAAACCCGCCGAACCGATCGGCGCTGTCGGGCGTCGTCAGAATGGCCGAGGTATAGGCGCCGATCGCGACAAAGGCGGCGATACCGACATTGAAAAGGCCGGTCATGCCCCATTGGACGTTCAGCCCGAGGCAGATGATGGCATAGGTCAGGGCCATGGAGAGAAAGAAAGCACCATAGGCGAGGATATCAAGGCTCATGCCGCCCTCCCGAACAGGCCGCGCGGCCGGATCAGCAGCACCGCGATGAGAATGACGAAGGAGACGGCGGCGCGCCATTCCGCCCCCACCATCTGCACGGCCAGCGCTTCGCAAACGCCGATCAAGAGGCCTGCGACCATGGCGCCCGGCACGCTGCCGATCCCGCCAAGAATGGCCGCGGCAAACAGCGGCAGGAGAAGGTCATGACCGAGATAGGGGCGGATCTGGATCAGCAGACCGCTCATGATCCCTGCTATGCAGGCCAGCGCGGCGCCGAGGCACCAGGCGGTGCGGATGACCCGCCGCACATCGATGCCGGCAATGCTTGCCAGCGCCGGGTTTTCGCTGACGGCGCGCATGGCGCGACCGGTATCGGTGCGTGTGAGAACGAGGTGCACGGCGATGACGGCAAACGCCGACAGGACAAGCATCAGCAACTGGTCGGGCGTCGCTCGCAGACCGCCGCCGAGCTTCATCGCAATCTGCAAGGCCTTGGAGAAATAGGCCGGGCGCGAGGTGAACAGGAATTCCAGCAGGCTGCGCAAGGCAAGCGATGCGCCGAAGCTGGCCATGACCATGATGATGATCGGACTGCCGCGGCGCCGGAAGCTGGAAAACAGCAGCGCATCCACCACCAGAGCAAGCAGGGCCGTCAGCGCCATGGCGACCAGCACGGCAAACGGCAGCGACCAGCCGAAGGAAAACGGCCCGATCGGCTTTGTCAGACCGGCGGAGAGAAAGCCGAGCGCACTGCTGACGGCAAGCGCGAGATAGGCGCCCCAGGAGAGAAATTCGCCATGGGCGAAATTCGAGAAGCGCAGGATCGAATAGGTCAAGGTGACGCCGATCGCACCGAGCCCGATAATGGCTCCCGCAATCACGCCATCCATCAGAAATTGCGGGTTCATGCCGCGCCCCCAGTGTCGGCATGTGGTGCCGCGCCCAGATAGATGCGGCCCACCAGCGGATCGTTGATCAGGTCCTCCGGCCGCCCCTCGTGGCGGAAGCGTCCTTCGGCAAGAATGATGGCGCGGCTGGCGATCGCAAGCGCGGCTTTGACGTTCTGCTCCACCAGGATGACGGTGACCCCCTCCCGGTTGATGCTCTTTAGCATGGCGAAGACCTCACCCACGATCTTGGGCGAGAGGCCGGCGGACGGCTCATCGAGGATGATCACCGGCGGGTCGAGCGCCAGCGCGCGCGCCACCGCCAGCATCTGCCGCTGCCCGCCCGACAATGCGCCCGCCAGGCGCGACGGCTTTGCCGCCAGGTCCGGAAAGCGCGCGAAAAGACTGTCGATCGCGGCCTTTCGCCGAGCCTTCGGCAGATGCGCCACCGCGATCTGCAGGTTCTCCAGAATGGACATGGTCGCGAAGACATTATCCGTCTGCGGCACGAAGGCCAGGCCTTCGGCCACTTTCCGGTGCGGCGCAACGCGGGTGATGTCGCGACCGTTCAACTCCATCTGTCCCGCATGAATGGGGACAAGCCCGGCGATCGCTTTCACGAAGGTGGATTTGCCGGCACCGTTGGGCCCAAGAAGGACAACCAGCTCGCCGCTCCTGACCGCGAAATCGATGCCGCGCACGATCGGCAGGTCCGGCTCATAGCCCGCGACGAGATCCTTTGTCGAGAGAACGATCTCGCTCACATGCCGCCTCCCAGATAGGCTTCGATGACTCTCGGATTGCTTGCGACATCGGCCGGAGAGCCTTCTGCCAGCCATTGGCCAAGCGCCATGGCGACCACCCGCGAACACAGCCGCGATACCATTTCCATGTTGTGCTCGATCAGGAGGATCGAGGTGCCCTGGCGGTTCAGCAGGATCACCCGCTCGATGATGAGCTCGAGCAAAGCAGGGTTCACCCCGGCCGCCGGTTCGTCGAGCAGGATGACATCGGGATCGGCCATCAACACGCGCGCAAGTTCCAGAAGCTTGCGCTGGCCGCCGGAGAGCACGCGCGCCGGCTGATGCTCGAGATGGGACAGGGTGACGAAATCGAGGAGCGCGCGCGCCTTCTCGATCAGCCGTGCCTCCCTTGCACGAACGGCCGGCAGGCGCCAGAAATTCGCCAGCATGCCCTCCCCCTCCTGCTGCTGTCCACCGACAAGCAGGTTTTCGAGAACGGTCATGTCGGAGAAGGGCTTGGGGATCTGGAAGGTTCTGGCAAGCCCCTGCGCAATGCGTCCCTCGGGCGGCTGTCGCGAAACATCCCGCCCGTTCACCCACAATTGCCCCGATGTCGGCTTCAGGCTCCCGGCGATGAGATTGAACATGGTCGTCTTGCCGGCGCCATTGGGGCCGATCAGTCCCACCATCTCGCCTTTGGCCACCGTCAGCGACATGTCGGAGACGACAGTCAGGCCGTCGAAACGCTTGGTCAGCCGTCGCGCATCGATGACCGGCGACGTCTCGGCATTCTGTGAGATGTTTTCGCTTGCGGTCATCGCCATTTTCGGACTTGATTTGATGAATGATGTTTGATCAAACTTGAAGCCTAAAAGAAAAGCAACCCTAAAATTTCGGCAGAACCATCCGACAAGATGCGAGGTGCCAATGAGCGATACAGTGCCGGGCAGCGTTGAAGGTCTTACCCCCGTTGCGCGGGAGACGGTGCAGGATCGCGTCTATGCGCAGTTGCGCCAGTCGCTCATCAGCGGCGGCTTTGCGGCGGGCGATCTTCTGCGGATCGTGGAACTGGCGGAGCGCCTGCAGACCAGCACCATGCCGGTTCGCGAAGCGCTGGGCCGCCTGGTTTCCGAACAGGCTCTGGAAGCCATGCCGAACCGGACGGTCCGTGTGCCGCTCATTACCCGCCAGAGGCTGGATGATCTGGAGCGGGCCCGCGTGCTGATCGAAGGCCGGCTGGTGCAGATGGCCATGCCCAACCTCAATCCCGAGGCCCTGGAAACCTTAAGGCAGATCAACCGTGAATGCGATCGCGCCTTCGACGAGCACGGCCAGGATATCGGCCCTGTAACGTCGCTCCTCAACCAGCGCTTCCATTTCCAGATCTATGGCGCGGCCGGATCCTATGTCCTCATTCCCATCGTCGAGAGCCTGTGGCTGCAATCCGGTCCGGTCGTCAGGGCCGCGGCACAGATCCACAATGAAGCGGGCGGGCTTGCAGCAACCGACCATCATTGGGCGATGATCGCCGCGCTCGAGACAGGCAACGGCGAGGCGGCGATGCAGGCGCTGGCGGATGACATCGGTCGCTCCTTCGACCTTGTCCGCGCCCGGCTCGACGCCGATGAACAGGCAGCGTGAGGAGATCGCGATGACGAAGGACGATATGTTCGAACTTTTCGACCTGCGGGTGGATGTGGTCATGCCGGAAAGCGGCCCGGTCTATTGCGGCGCCAAGCCGGGCGACCATTTCGAACTCAAGGGGGAAATGCTGCATCTGCCGCCGGGCCAGGGCATTTCCATCTATTCGCTGGCATCGGTACTGCCGCTCCTGGCCGCCAAGCAGCGCCCGCTCCATCCGCATGACTGGATGGCCACCGACGCCGACATCGCCTGCCCCGACCCCAATTGCGGAACGCGCCTGCGCATCACGCGAACGGGCATTCGTCGCTTCAGCCATGCCGAAACAACCGCCGTTCCCCTGAAAGAAGATTGACCGATGCAACGCATAGCGCTAGCCCCCGATTACAAAATTTCCCGCGTCATTCGCGGCGGCTGGCAATTGGCCGGCGGCCATGGCGCAATCGACGCCGAGGCGGCGATCGACGATATGGTGGCCTTTGCCGATGCCGGGATCACCACCTTCGACTGCGCCGACATCTACACCGGCGTCGAGGAGATGATCGGCCGGTTCCGCCTGAAATACCGCGACCTGCGCGGCGAGGAGGCGCTGCGCGCGATCCGGGTCCACACCAAGTTCGTGCCGGATCTTGCGGTCCTCTCGACGATCAGCAAGGCCTATGTCGAGAGCGTCATCGATACCTCGCTGAAGCGTCTCAACCTGCAGCGGCTGGACCTCGTTCAGTTCCACTGGTGGGCCTATGACATTCCCGGCTGGCAGGAGACTGCGGGCTGGCTGAAGGAACTCCAGCATGCCGGCAAGATCGACAAGATCAGCGCCACCAATTTCGACAGCGATCATATCGATGCGCTGGTTTCCGGTGGCCTGCCGCTGACCTCGCTGCAGCTGCAATATTCGCTGCTCGACCGGCGCCCGGAAAAGCGCATGGTCTCGCTGGCGCAGGAGAAGAATTTCTCCCTCCTGTGTTACGGCACGGTTGCAGGCGGCTTCTTGAGCGACAAATGGCTCGGCGTTGCGGAGCCCATGCATCCGCTGGAGAACCGATCGCTGACCAAATACAAGCTGATCATCGACGATATCGGCGGCTGGGATCAGTTCCAGGCCCTTCTGACGGTTCTGAGACAAATTGCGGATCGCCATGAAACCGATATCGCAACCATCGCCAGTGCCGCCATGTTGCGCAGACCGGCTGTCGCAGCCGTCATTGTCGGCGCGCGCAACCGCGACCATCTGGCGTCGAACCTGGCTATTTCCGACACGAATCTGTCGGCGCAGGATCTCTCCGAAATCGAGGCCGTCATGGCCGGTTGCCGGGAGTTGGAGGGTGACGTCTATTCGCTGGAGCGCGATCGCAAGGGACGTCACGGCAGCATTATGAAATACAACTTAAACAAAGGGGAATGAACATGAAGAAACTGATCTTTGCATCCACATTGCTGGCAGGCGCGTCATTTGCCGCCCTGTCCGCTGAGGCCGCCGATTGCGACATCACCGTCGGCGTCGTCCTCGAATTGACGGGCCCTGCGGGCGAATATGGCAAGGCCGGCGCGAAATCCGTGGAAATGGCCTTCCGCGACTTCAACGAGGCCGGTGGCGTCGACGGCTGCAAGCTCGTCATGGATACCCGCGACAGCCAGAGCCAGGGCACCGTCGCTGTCGATCAGGCGACGCAGCTCGTCAACATCAAGAAAGTGCCGGTCATCATCGGGGGGATCATCTCGTCCGTCTCCATCCCGATCCTGACCTCCGTCACGGCTCCGGCAGGTGTCGTGCAAGTCTCCCCCGCCTCTTCCTCGCCGACCCTGACGGCGCTCGGCCGGGACGGCAAGACAAATGGCGTCTTCTTCCGCACCATCACGTCGGATGCCCTGCAGGGCACGGCAGCGGCCAAATATGCGGTCGACCAGGGCCTGAAGAAAATTGCGATCATCCATGTCAACAATGATTTCGGCGTCAACATGGTGCGGGAATTCTCCGCAGCCTATGAGAAGCTCGGCGGCACGATCACCTCGACCACGCCGTATAACGAGAAGCAGGCCAGCTATTCGTCCGAGGCGAGTGCTGCCATGAACGGCGATCCCGAAGCCCTTTATCTCGTCAGCACACCGGTGGACGGAGCAACGGTGGCCCGGGCCTGGATCTCCGGCGGCGGCGCCCAGAAATTCCTGCTGAATGACGGCATGAATTCCAAGGATTTCATCGAGAGCGTTGGCGCGCAATATCTGAACGATGCCTATGGCACCTCCTCCGGCACCAGCCCGACGGCATCGACGGAATATTTCAACGCCAATTACGAATCCTTCTCCGGCGGCATTTCGCCCGGCGCTCCGGCAGCCGACCGGTCTTATGACGCCGGCGCAATCGTGGCGCTGGCCATTGCCAAGGCCGGCAAGCCCGACAAGGCAGCGATCAAGGCGGCCATTCCCGACGTCGTGGCGCAGGGTGGAGAGCCGATCTACGCCGGCAAGCAGGAGTTCGAGAAAGCCCTGAAGCTGATCAAGGAGGGCAAGGCGATCCGGTATGAAGGCGTGATCGGCCCCGTGAACTTCGACAAGAACGGAGATATCACCGGCCCCTTCCGTCTCTGGCAGATCAAGGATGGCACGGTCACGACAATCGGCCAGATGGAGGCCGACGACGTTTCCAAGCTGAAGGAATCGCTGGTCAAGTAGCCGCCGGCGAAGCAACGAGCTTCATTGGTATGATGGCTTTGCGGGTGGGCTCGGTCCCACCCGCGCTGGCTCACCTCCACAGCCTCTCCGCGCCGACGCTAAAGCGGGCGCACAGGCCCCGCGAGGCGCTGTCGCCGCACCCTGTCAAAGCCGGTCAGGCCTCTGCCCGGCTTTCGACGATCAGCAATTCCGCCGTGACGCAGACCGGGTTCAACCCGCGTTTCAGCCTGCCTGCACTCTGCCGGTCGGTGAGGTCGATCATGGCGATATCGATCATGGCGCGGGGCTGCCCCTGACGCGAAACCACCTGGCCATCCCGGATGTAGAGCTCGCTTGCATGGGCAGACAGGCTCGTGCCGTCCTCGTAATCGGCACCGACCAGGCTCCCGATACCGTGGACAGTGGCGGTCGCGATGCCGTGCTGACTGCAAATCGCCTCGAGCGACAGGCAGAGGTCGGCGTTCGGACGCACGGTCGCCAACACGGCCCGCGCCCCGCCACGAAGGGGAGATGCCGGCCGCGGCTCCGGTGTGAAGAGGGTGAAATTGGTTTCCGGATCCGGCCGCGCCACCAGGAGGGCGCCATCGAGGGCAATCGCCTGGACCTGGCATTCCTGACGGAGCCGCGCCTCGAAGGGCAGAAGATGGCCCATATCCACATGACCGTCTGCGTCGCGCCAGGTGCCGTGACAATGAAGGAAAGGCTGGTCATCACGGGTGCCGGCATGAAGACCGGCCTCCAGGATCATGGCACCCTGCATCGCAAAGGTCTCGCTGTACCAGGCCGCGTGGCTTGCATCCGAGCTCGCCGCAGGCTTGACGAAACGCATGACGTCCATCGAGACCTCCCTCAGCCAGATATATCCGCCCTCGAAACCTTGTTCGACAAAGGCATTGGCCACCGAACTATTGATGTCGCGATCGGGTTTGAGCGTCAGTGTCAGCGCATGCGCGCGACACGCGATGGCGCGGGTCCGCTCATTCGTCACCGGGCCGGGATGGCGGATGGACCGCATGGCTGTCTGTTCAGATGCGCTCATACGGCAAGGCCCGCCGTGACGAAGCCACCATCCACCGCCAGGATCTGGCCGTTGACATAGCTTGCTTCCTCGGAGATCAAAAAAGCGATGGCGGAGGCGATTTCGCTGCAGGTGCCGTAGCGCTGCATGGGAACGCGGCGATGCCACTGCTCGCGGACGTTTTCGGTGTGCACCTTGCGTGTCAGAGGCGTATCGACGGGCCCCGGCGCGACGGCGTTCACGCGGATGCCCGACTGACCGAGTTCATTGGCCATGACCAGCGTCATGAGATTGACGCCGCCCTTCGATGCGCCATATGCGGTGCGGCCGCGATTGCCGCAAAGACCCGACACCGATGAGATATTGACGATCGCGCCTTGCAGACCCCTCTCCAGCCAATACCGTGCCGCAGCGCGGGCAACGGAAAAGCTGCCGACGAGATTGATGTCGAGCAGGCGGCGGAATTCCGCGGGCGAGGTATCAACGGCAAGCTTATCCATTCCTGTCCCGGCACAATTGACGACTGCGCCAAGCGGCGGTTCCGCCGCAAGGATCTGGCTCATCACCCTCTCGACCGCCTCATCGTCGGACACGTCGCAGAGTAGGCCGCGCGACGCCGGAAGTTCCAGCTCTTTGCAGGCGATGTCCAGCGAGTCCCTCGACAGGTCCAGCAACCAGACCTGCCAGCCGCGCTCGATCAGCATTTGCGCCGTCGCAAGGCCTATGCCGGACGCACCTCCGGTGATGGCCACTGCCTGTCCCTTTGTCATACATGTCTCCCGTTTCCGCTCTCGGCATGATCGACGCGATCAGGCGGGTTCCGTCTGCGATGCGGGGTGCAATTCGCCCCGCCGCTCCAACTCCTCGCGGATCATTTTCTTGGTGATCTTGCCATAGGCGGATTTCGGCAGAGCCTCCCAGAACAGGTAGGCCTTCGGCAGCTTGTAGCGCGCAATCTTGTCCTGCAGGAAGGCGCGCAGATCGATGGCATCGGCACGTGCCCCCTCGCGCGCGACGCAAACGGCAATGCCCACTTCTCCCCATACGGGATCCGGCACGCCGAGCACTGCGACCTCGCTGATTTCCGGATGGGTGAGGATCTTCTCCTCTATTTCCCTCGGATAGATGTTCGATCCGCCGGAAATATACATGTCCGAGGCGCGACCGGTGATGTAGAGGAAGCCGCTCTCGTCGCGGTGCCCCAGATCGCCGGTGCGGAACCAGCCATTGCGGAAAGCCTTGGCATTGGCATCCGGATTGTCGAAATAGCCGGCGAAAACGGCAGGACCGATGACGCAGATCTCGCCGGTGACACCTGCCGGCACTTCGCCACCCTGGTCATCCTGAATCTGGACTTCCATGCCGGTGCGGTCATAGCCGCAGGTGCCGATTCGCGCCTCAGGCCCATCCTCCGCCGAGTGGAAATCCGGCGGCAGGACTGTAATATTGCCGGTGACCTCGCCGAGACCGAAATACTGGACGAGCACCGGCCCGAGCTTGGCCAGCGCGCGCTTCTGATCCGCCCGGTACATCGGTGCGCCGGCATAAATCACATAGCGGAGCGAGGAATGATCGAAACGATCGACAGCCGGATCCTCCACCAGCATCTTCAAGATCGTCGGCACGGTGAAGAGATTGGTGATCCGCCACGTCTCGATGAGCTGCCATATGGCGGCAACATCCAGCTTCTCGGCGGCCGGCAGGATCGTCTTTGCCCCGTGCGCCACCTGCACAAGCTGGTGGACGCCGGCCCCGTGCGACAAAGGCGCCACCACGATGGAGGCATCACGCGGGCCAGTCGCCGGCATCAGGTCGCACAGATGATTGGTGATGACGAAGGCCATCTGGCCATGTGTCAGCACCGCCGCCTTCGGACGGCCTGTCGTGCCCGACGTGAAGAAGAACCAGCAGGGATCGTCGCGATCGATGGCCGGGCTCTCAGCGCGCATGCCCTGATGCTCCTCGACGATCGCGTCATAGTCGGGTCCGATCTCCGAGGGGCCGATGGAGAGCACGAAATCCAGCTCCGTCGCCAGCCGGCACGCCGCGGCATGGGCCGCGAAGGCTTTGTGGCAGATCATGCCGCGTGCGCCGCTCGCCTTGGCAAGATAGGCAACCTCGTCCGGTGACTGGCGAAAATTCGTCGGTACCCAGACAGCGCCGATCCGGAAGCAGGCGAACATGCTTTCGAACATCTGGTTGTTGTTGGACGACTGGACGAGGATCCGGTCCCCCTTGCCGACCCCGAAGCGGGTGGACAAAGCATGGGCCATGGCATCGACCCGCTGCTCCATCTCCAGCCAGCTCCATTGCCGATCGCCCCAGACGAAGCCGATCTCATGCGGCTGGCGACGCGCCGCCTGGGTGAGAAAATGGGCGAGGTTCATGACCCGGGTGGTGGCCGGACGCACGCCCCCTCGCGGATCGCCCCTGTCTGCGACCTCCGTCATTTCACCCGCTCCATGATCGAGACGTAATTGGTCACGGCCGTGCCGCCCATGTTGAAGACGCCGGCGAGCTGCGGATCCGCCAATTGCATGTCACCCGCCGCCCCGGCAAGCTGCATGGCTGCCATGACATGCATGGACACGCCTGTCGCGCCGATCGGATGGCCCTTCGCCTTCAGCCCGCCGGAGGGATTGACGGGCAGCGCTCCATCCTTGCGGGTCACGCCGTCGCGGATCACATGGCGGCCCTCGCCGGGCTTGGCGAGGCCCATCGCCTCATATTCGATCAGTTCGGCGATGGTGAAGCAGTCATGCGTTTCAACGAAGGATAGGTCCGTAAGGTTCGCACCGGCCATATCCAGCGCGCCGGCCCAGGCGCGCCGCGCCCCTTCGAAAGCCAGCGGATCGCGCCGGCTCAGCGCCATGATATCATTGACATGGCTGCGCGCCCGAAAAGCGATGGCGCGCGACAGGCCGGCCGCGGTCTCCTCATCGGCCAGCACCAGCGCGGCAGCGCCATCGGAGATCAGCGAGCAGTCCGTGCGTCTGAGGGGCGCCGCCACATAGGGGTTCTTGTCGGATACCGTGTTGCAAAAGTCGAAGCCGAAATCCTTGCGCATATGGGCAAAGGGATTGGCAGCGCCATTCTCATGGTTCTTGGCGGCGATCATCGCAAGCTCTTCGGAGCAGTCGCCATAGCGCTGGAAATAGGCCTGCGCAATGCGGCCGAACTGGCCGGCAAAGCCGCCGGGGATTTCCCCCTCCTCGGCCCGGTAGCAGGCGGACAGCAGGATATCGCCGACTTCCACGGTCGGCAGAGCCGTCATCTTCTCGGCGCCGACGACCAGCGCGATCCGGCCCCGGCCGGCTTCGATGAAATCCATGGCGCTGTAGAGCGCTGCCGAACCGGTGGCGCAGGCATTTTCGAAACGGACCGCGGGCGTATAGGTGAGCCGTTCATCGCCCATCGCGACGAGAGCCGCCTGAAAATCCTGCTTCGAGAAGCCATTGTTCATGACGCCGACGAAGATGCCGTCGATATCGGCACTTTCGATGCCGGCATGCTCGATGGCCGGCGCCACGACACTTGCCATCAATTGCTCGGTATTCTCCAGCGGCGATTTGCCGAAGGGCGAATGCGCCCAGCCCACGATATGTGCCTTGCTCATCGGGATGTTCTCCTCAGCGATCTTTGTGTGTCTGCATCCTGTCTCGGCCGCGTTCGGTCGGCCATCATTTCGCCGATGCGTGTCTCTATCCGCACCGCCTCCTCGCGCAGAAGCTTTGCCAGTTCCGGCTGCCGCTCCGGCTGCATGCGGCTGTCGATCGCGGCAATGCTGAGCGCCCCGGCGACGCTGCCGTCCGGATTGCGGATGGCAACCCCGACGCCCCAGGAATTGGCGAGAATGAGACCCGGATTGAGCGAATAGCCCGCTTGCCGGGTGCGTTCGATGCCGTGGCGCAGATCGTCTTCGCCCACCATGGGATATTGGCTGGCAACGACCTGCGCATTGGCGGCAAGCACCGCCTCGATCTCCTGATCGGGAAGCGCCGCCAGCATGGCGAGCGATCCGGCGCCGATGCCGAGCGGATGTTCGAACCCCGCCTGCAGGGCATGGGTGCGCACCGGCCAGGTGCCCTCTTCACGATAGAGGCAGAGCGAAAAGCTGTCCCGCCGCACGGACAGGAAGCTCGAATCCTGCGTCTGGCGCGAGATGCGGCGCAGACCGTCCTGCGCCATCTGCAGGAGGCCGAAGCGCCGCGCCGACAGGCTGCCCAGGACATAGGCCTCTTCGCCCAGATAATAGCGCCGTGTCTCCTCATCCTGATCGACGAGCCCGGCCCGCATGAGCGCCAGCAGCAGACGCCTGACGGTCGGCTTGTTGGAGCCGCTCTGAATGACGAGATCCGTCAGCCCCACGCCGCGTTCGGCATGGCGGCCCACCATGGACAGAAGGCTCAGGGCCCGGTCGACGGCCCGGGCGCCCTTCAGCTCGCCTTCTTCGTTCGGGACCGGTCTCATGTCAGGAAAAGGCTCCCACTGCGCAGCTCTGCCCGCCATCCACCGGCAGGCAGATGCCGGTGATGAACTTCGCCTCGTCGGAGGCGAGAAAAACCGAGGCGCGGGCTATGTCGAAGGCATCGCCCATCTTGCCGAGCGGTACCAGCGCGTTCCGGGCGGCCACCATATCGTCCTGAGATGCATATTGGCTGCTGATCTGCTTGTAGATCAGCGGCGTATCGATCATGCCGGGCAGGATGCAATTGGCCCGGATGCCCCGCCTTGCATATTGCATGGCAATGGCCACGGTTGCCTGGTTGACCGCCGCCTTCATCGCGTAATAGGCGAAATAGGGATAGCCGGTCCAGCGGATGGCGGCCAGAGACGAGATGTTGACGACAGCGCCGCTGCCCTTCGCCTCCATGATGGGCAGGATCGCCTTCGTGGTCCTGTAGACCGAACCGATATTAAGATCGACGGAAGCCTGGAACTCGCTCTCCGACAGCTCGACCGGTCCGCCCATATGCGTGACCCCGACATTGTTGTGCAGAATGTCGATCGTGCCCAGTTGGCGAAGCGTCTCGGTGACCGCTCTATCGACGGAATCCTGCCGGGTGACATCGGCATCCAGGGCCACGCCCTTGTAGCCTTCCGCCAATATCAGATCCCTGGTCTCTTGTGCGGCCGCCAACGAGAGATCGACGCATGCGACCTCGGCGCCCTCGCGCGCATATTCGATCGCCGCAGCCTTGCCATTGCCGAAGCCGGGTCCCGACGAGCCGGCGCCGAAGACGATCGCGCGCTTTCCTTGAAGCCTGCCTGCCAATGCGGGGTCTCCCTATGCTCGCGCTAAATACGTGGTGAGGCAGGGCCGGCGATCACCGCCGGCCCGATGACAACTTGCGTTCAGCCGAGGCTGGAGCCGACAGCCTTTTCGAGGATGGACCAGGCTTCATCGCCATATTTGCCCTTCCATTCGGCATAGAAGCCCGCATCCTTCAGCGCGGCGCGGAAGAGGCTGGCGTCGGTATCGTTGAAGGTCATGCCCTTGGAGATGAGGTCGTCCTTGACCGATGCGTTCAGCTTGGCGACATCGTCGCGCTCCTTGCGTCCTGCATCGTTCAAATGCTTGGCAACAATGGTGCGCAGGTCTTCCGGAAGCCGTTCCCAGGCGCGCTTGTTGGCGAGGAACCAGAACCCGTCCCACATGTGATTGGTGACGGAGCAGAATTTCTGGACTTCAAACAGCTTGGCGGTGGAAATGATGGCGAGCGGGTTCTCCTGCCCATCGACCACGCCGGTCTGCAGGGCGGTGTAGACTTCGGCAAAGTTGATGCTGGCCGGCGCCGATTTGAAGGCCTTGAACATCGAGGTCCACAAGGGGCTGACGGGAACGCGGATCTTGAAGTTTTCCAGATCGGCGGGCGCATTGATGGGCTTGGAGGCACTGGTGATCTGTCGGAAGCCATTGTCCCAGATCGTATCCATCGCCACCAGGTTCTGCTTGGCGATCTCTCCCCGGACATAGGTGCCGAGATCTCCATCCATGGCCTTCCAGACGGCATCGTAATTGGGGAAGGCAAAGCCGATCCCGCTGATCGACGCGTTCGGAACAAGCGTCGACAGGATGAGCGGCGACAGCGTGAAGAATTCAACCCCGCCGGACCGCACCTGGCTCAGCATGTCCGTATCGGCGCCCAGCTGGCTGCTGGGGAAGATATTGATGGCGACACGGCCGCCCGTGTCCTGCGCGATCAGATCGGCTGCTTCCTTGGCACGCAGGTTCATCGGGTGCGCGGCCGGCAGATTGTTGGCGTATTTGTAATTGAATTCGGCTGCCCTGGCGCGCGACACGAAGGCCGTGGTCAGGACCGCGGAGCCAGCGCCCGCCAGAACGGTGCGTCGAGTGATCTGCATTTGTCTTCTCCTCCATCGATAAAAGCAGGTTGGTTCAGTCTCTTCTTGATCTGACGGCACCTCCCGAAGCCGGTCAGATCAGAACCGTGGATAAAGCGGGAACGAAAGCGATGATGAGCAGGCCGACCAGCATGGCGGCGAGGTAAGGCCATATGGCCCCCATCGCCTCATCGGGCGACACATTGCCGATCTTGCAGGCGATATAGAAACCGATCCCGATCGGGGGCGCCATGAGGCCGATATTCATCGCCACGACCACCACCATCGCATAATGCACGTCGTTGATGCCGACGGCCTTGGCGATCGGGAACATGATCGGCGCCAGAAGGACAATGGCGGGCAAACCTTCCAGAACACATCCGAGCAGCATGAAGATGAGGATCGACACGATCATATAGGTGACCCAGCCGCCTGGCAGGCCAGCAATCATCGTGCTCAGCTGGAAGGCGAAGCCGGTCTGCGTCAGGCTCCAGGCCATTGCCGAGGCCGTGCCGAGAATGATCAGGATGGATCCTGACAGCGCCGCCGTCTCCACTAGCATCGCGTAAAGCTTGCGCAGGCTGATGCCGCCATAGAGGATCGCACCGATGACCATGGCGTAGAGCACCGCAATGGTCGACACTTCTGTCGCCGTTGCAACGCCGCCGCCCACCAGGCTGCGGATGAGGAAGGGCAGGACCAGCGCCGGCGCCGCCACCAGAGCCGCCTTTGCAGCAAACGACCAGGACGCCTTGACCGCACCTTCCATATTCTCGTGCCGCGCCTTGATACGAGCGAGGATCGCAAGGACGATCAACAGGACCATGGCGATGAGGAAGCCGGAGGTGAAGAGGGCCGCGATCGAAATGCCTGCCGCCGAACCGAGAACGATCAGCACGATCGAAGGCGGCACCGTATCGGCCATGGCGGCACCGGTGGCAAGCAGAGCGATCATTTCCTTCGGCTTATGGCCGCGTCGCTTCATTTCCGGAAACAGCGCGGGTGCCACGGTTGCCATGTCCGAGACTTTCGAGCCGGAAATGCCGGAGACCAGAAAGAGGGACCCGAGCAGAACCCAGGACATGCCGGCGCGCACATGACCGAACATGGTCGAGAGGAGATCCACAATGGCCTTGCCCATTCCCGTTGCGTCCAGGACGCAGCCCAGAAGCACGAAAATCGGCACGGACAGGAGAATGATGCCGGACATGCCCTCATCGACACGGCCGACCATCACGATGAGCGGGATCCATGTGGTGAAGACGAGGAAGGACAGGGCGCCCAGGCCAAAGCAGAAGGCGATGGGCACGCCGAGCGCCAGGAAGATTGCGGCAAAGCAACACAGGAAGATGGCGATGTTGACATTGCCCAATTGCTCGAACACCGGGAACAGCAACCAGAGGCAGGAGCCGACAAGCGCCACCGTTGCCACCGCAAGCAGCACATGGCGCAGGGTCGCGGTTCTGAAGAGATTGGCCAGGACGAGAACCAGCATCAGAACGATGCCGAATGGCAGGGCGGAGGCGCGAAAGCTCATTGGCACGTTCAAGGCGGCGGATGATACCGCCCACTCCTCCATCACATATTCGATGGACGGCATCAGCATGGCGCCGAGGAAGGTCGCGACCAGCACCAGAGCCAGCGCATTGACATAGCCGATGACCCGCTCTGGCATCATGTTCAAGAAGAGGGTCAGACGCAGATGCTCATTGCGGTCGATCGCGATCGCCGCGCCCATCATGGCAAACCAGAGGAAACAGAAGGACGCCGCCTCGTCGATCCACACGATCGGCAGATGGAGGGCATAGCGAGAGCTGACGCCCAGCAGGAGCAGGCCGATCATCACCACGAGCAAGAGCGCGGCAAGACCTTCGATCGGCCGCATGAACCTTGAGCCGGACGGGGCGTCTGCGTGCAGCAGATCGCCATCCAGGACGAGAACATCGCCATTGCTTGCCATGATCGACGGGCCTCCCCTCCCATCTTCGGCAGCAGCTTCCGAAACGCTGTCAGGCGCGGGCAGCAACTGCCTCTGCAATGCTCGCTTTCTGTCCATGATGTGGATCGCGAAAACGACAGATCATTGGATACAGCCATAGGCGGACGCGAACAAGCGCAAATATCGATATTTGAGGCTGATTTTCCTGCATGAAGAGATCCACAATGTGGAGCTCTTGTTTGTCATCATCTATTATCGGGACTGCGGTCAGGATGGATCCCGCTCAATCGGGCTTCACCACCAGCTCACCAGCCGGCTGAGGACAACGAACGCGACCAGCGCGCCCCAGGCGAGCACGAGACAGAAGACAGCGAAGGATCCGAGATCCTTCGCGTGCCGGCCGGTGGGTGACAATTCGGGTGAGATGCGGTCGATGATCTCTTCGATGGCGGTATTCAGCGCCTCGACCGCGCAAGCCATCAGAAAGACGATGATCAGGGCAAGCCATTCGCCGGCCGTTGCCCCCACGAGGAAGAAGAGGATGAGCGACAGGCCGAAGGCGAGGAGCTCATGCCGGAAGGCCGTTTCCTGCAGGAGCCGCAAGAAACCGCTGATGGAATAGGATTGTGCGGCGATCAGATGGCGCCAGCCCTGGACTTTGGCCGGAACGTCCCGCTTCTCGGTCATGATCACCTTTGCCCTGTTGCGCTGCCTGCCTGACCACGGTGGAGCCAGTCCGGCACCGTGCGATCTCGTCCCCTTTGACGGCCACAGACTTGTCCGCCACGTCCACCGGAGGATTGATCAGTTGTGCCTGACAAAGGCTTGCAGCACAATGCGTCCCACCTGCCGGCCCGATGCGGTTTTCAAGCTTGGGCCTCGCAGGCTTTGGCTCAGGGATTCGTCATTGGACGGATCAGGCGCGCGGGCGCGCGCCGTCTCCGGCATGTCGTATCATCCGCGGCGGCTCTTGTCATAGGCGCCGAGGCCGGGCTTATAGCTCTTCTCGTCAATGAACTGACGAATGCCTTCCTTGCGGCCTTCATTATCGTAGGAATTGGCCGCTTCCTGCGCGCGGACCAGATAATCCTCCGCCTCGTCATAGGTCATGACGCCAACACGGCGAACGGCATCCTTGGTCGCCTTCAGCGCCACGGGGTTCTTCTCCAGCAGCGCACGCGCCACAGCCGTTACCCGGTCTTCCAGCTGCGCCAGCGGCAGGCTCTCGTTCACGAGCCCCCATTCTGCAGCGGTCTTGCCATCCACCGGCTCGCCCAGCATGGCGTGATACATGGCTTTGCGGAACGGCAGAAGTTCCACGGCCACTTTCGTCGCGCCGCCGCCCGGGAGAATGCCCCAATTGATCTCCGAAAGACCGAATTTCGCCTCGTCGGCACAAAAGGCAAGGTCGCAGGCGAAAAGCGGGCCGTAGCCGCCGCCAAAGCACCAGCCATTGACCATGGCGATCGTCGGCTTCTGATACCAGCGCAGCCGCCGCCACCAGCCATAGCTCTCGCGCTGCGCCCGGCGCGTGCCTTTCAGCCCTTCGGCCTCCGTCTCGCGGAAATACTCCTTCAGATCCATGCCCGCCGTCCAGGCACTTCCCTCGCCCGTCAGGACGAGCACGCCCACATCCTCGCGGAATTCCAGTTCGTCGAGAACCTCCATCATCCGGCGATTGAGTGTCGGGCTCATGGCATTGCGCTTGTCGGGCCGGTTGAAACGCACCCAGGCAATGCGGTCGCGCACCTCGAAAGCGACGGTATCGGTGTCATCTGCCATTGTCTTCATCCTTGCGTTCGTTGTGCCCTACCGCTTGCAGGTGAATTCCGCGGCTACGCCGGGCGCCTCTGTTGAGCCTACGGGATAAAAGCCTCGCCGCTGCTTTGCCTTATCCAGCCCTCGACCGTTGACTGCTATGATGCATAGCATTATTGTTCCCTTCAGCTTCGGCGTCAAGGGCGCAGATGAAGGAGATGCAGCTTATGTCGGTCTCGTCTGACACAGCGGCGGCCCGCCGCATACGCGATGCCTTGACGGATATCGTCGGCTATCACCTGCGCCGGGCCTCGGTGCACGACCTCAACGGTGCCGTCGCGGCATTGGAGCCGGTAGGCGCCCGCCCGATCACCATGAGCGTGCTTCTGTCCATTATCGATGCGCCGGGCAGCACATCGGCCGATATCTGCCGTTTGCTCGGCATCAAGCGCGCCAATATTGTCGGCCTTCTGCAGCAATTGGAGGTGCGGGGTCTGTTCGTCCGCAAGGATGACCCCGCCGATCAACGGATCCAGCGGCTTTATCCAACCGATGCGGGCCTTGCGACGGCGCAGGACTGGCTGGCACGGGTTCGCGATCATGAGGAGAAGACGCTGCGCCGATTGACCACCGCCGAGCGGACGGAATTGCGGCGCCTGCTCGCTCTCATCTGGATGGAGGAGCCGGAGGATGACCGGCACCGGTGAAGGCGTCGCAGGCAAAGAAGGCGCAGATGACGTCCGGCGTCAGAGCTGATGGCGCAGCGATCGCCTTTCGAACACCAGCACGACGATGAGTGATAGTGCGAAGGGCAGAAGAAGGTAGAAGAGCCGGAACACGATCAGCGCAGCCAGCACATCCGATTTGTCCATTTCGGGAAGGCCGTTGACGAAAACGAGTTCCAGCACGCCGAGCCCTCCGGGCGCTGTCGACAACAGGGCGGCGGAGAACGAGAGCAGGAATATGCCGAGAATGGTGACGAAGCCCGGATTGCCGGCGGATGGCAGGACCACGTAGATGATCGCCGCGGCTGCCAGCAATTCCAGCGGACCGATCAGCAGCTGCAGGCCGACCGTCTTCAGATTGGGATAGGTGATTTTCAGGGGACCGATCGAGAAAGGCCGCAATTGGCGCCAGCTGCCAAAGACATAGGCCGCAATCAACAACAGGATTACGAGGCCCGCCCCGCGTGCCGCATCTTCCGAGAGGCCCAGGCGCAAGCCGAGCGCGGGTTCGATCAGCAGCGTGATTGCCGACAGAAGCAGCGTGCCGAGGGCGAAGGTGAAGGAGCAGAAGGCAACCAGCTGGCCGATCTCGATCGCGCTCATGCCTTTCGAAGAATAGGCGCGGTAGCGGATGACCGAGCCGGAAAGGACGGAGGCTCCGAGATTGTGGGAGAGCGCATAGGTGGTGAAGGAGGTCAGCGTGATGAAGTACCAGGCGATGCGGCGCCTCAGATAATAAAGCGCCAGCGCATCATAGCCGGCCAGGGCGGCATAGGCGGCCAGGGACGCCAGAACAGCCAGGCACCAGGCTGACAAAGGAATGGCTTTCAGACTGTACTGCAATTCCCCCAGTGAGAGATCGCGCAGTTCCTTGTACAGGAACCAGGCGGAAATTGCGACGACCACGAGCCCCAGTGCGGACCAACCGTATTTCTTCAGAATTATCCCGTCTCCTGTTCCGTCCCCAGGTGGCATTCTGTGTGCCATGAATTGCAGCAAGGATAAACTGGATTGGGGCATTCGGTTCCAAAACAAGCCCGCCGGGCCTCAATTATCTGTGTCTCCTTCGCGGTTCAGGACACCGAAGGGTGCCCTGAACCATTAATGCCAAGGCTCCCTGCTCACGAGGGTTGATAGAGTGTCGCATAGGTTTGCCGCAGGATATTCTTCTGGACCTTGCCCATCGTGTTGCGCGGCAGTTCATCAACGAAGAGAATGCGTTTCGGCTGTTTATAGCGGGCAAGCTTCGGCTCCAGCTCGCCGAGGATCGCCGCCTCGTTGAGATCGGCGGCCGGTTTGCGCACCACGATGGCCGTCACTCCCTCGCCGAAATCGGGATGCGGCACGCCGATCACGGCGCTTTCCTCCACGCCCGAGATCTGGTCGATCTCCGTCTCGATCTCCTTGGGGTAGACATTGTAGCCGCCGGTGATCACGAGATCCTTGCCACGCCCGACAATGTGCACATAGCCCTGCTCATCGATCCGCCCGAGATCGCCGGTGATGAAGAAGCCGTCCTGGCGAAACTCCGCGGCGGTCTTTTCCGGCATCCGCCAATATCCCTGAAAGACATTGGGGCCTTTCACCTCGATCATGCCGGTCTGCCCGTCCGAAACCGCCGCGCCGCTCTCCGGATCGGTGACGCGCAGAGAGACGCCGGGGAGCGGGAAGCCGACGGTCCCGGCCACGCGATCGCCGTCATAGGGATTGGATGTATTCATATTGGTTTCGGTCATGCCGTAGCGCTCAAGAATGGCATGGCCGGTCATGGCGCTGAACTGGCGATGGGTCTCGGCCAGAAGCGGGGCCGAACCCGATATGAAGAGGCGCATGGAGGCCGTGGCGTCCCGCGTCAAGCGCGGGGATTGGGCGAGCCTGACGTAGAAGGTCGGCACACCCATCATCACGGTGGCCCGCGGCATGAGATCCAGCACCTCATCGGCATCGAATTTCGGCAGGAAGATCATCGAGGCGCCGGAGATCAGAATGACATTCGAAGCGACGAACAGGCCATGCGTGTGGAAGATCGGCAAGGCGTGGATCAGACGATCCGAAGGGGTAAAGCGCCAATATTCCCGCAAGGTCTCCGCATTGGAGAGAAGATTGTCATGGCTGAGCATAGCGCCCTTGGAACGGCCGGTCGTGCCGGACGTGTAGAGGATGGCCGCAAGATCGTCCGGACCGCGATCGATATCGGCAAAATCCCTGGCTTGCGTCGCGGCAAGCGCCATCAGCGAGCCGGTGCCGGTTTCGTCCAGCGTCTCGACGCGGGCGCCCCTGGCCTCGGCGATGGGCGTAAGGCCTGCCTGAGCTTTCGGCGAACAGACAATGAGGCGCGGCTCGGCATCGCCGATGAAATAGTCGAGTTCGGTGAGGGTATAGGCGGTATTGAGCGGCAGGTAGACGGCGCCCGCGCGCACGCAGGCAAGATAGAGCATCAGCGCTTGCGGCGTCTTTTCCACCTGCACCGCCACACGATCACCGGGCTCGACGCCAAGCGAGATCAGTGCATTGGCCAGCTGACCCGACAGGTCCAGCATGTCGCCATAGCTGAAGCTTTGTCCCGTCTTGGTCTCGATGAAGGGCGCATCGGCCTGAACCCCTTTCCGGATCGCATCGAAAAGATGGTTGCTCATGCACTGAACTCCTTGCTGTTCTGAACTGTCTTGGTCTCGGCCGCATGACCGTCACCGGCCTGGAGCGGAACAAGCTGCCGCACCGGCTTGTCCGGCGCAAGCCTTCGCACCGCCGGCGCCGCCACCACCTCGCCGCGGGCAGCAAAGGCCTCGTGATTGGCTTCTATGTCCTCAAGCTTGTAGAGGTAGTTCACCATCAAGCCGTGCGACTGGCGCAAGGCGCGGGCCGACCTGTCGCCCATCATGTTGAGACGCTCCAGACGCGCGCCATTGCCAAGGTGGAAGCGCGCCACCGGATCGACGACGCGTCCATTGCGATCCCTTGCCTTGAGGAAGTACCAGGCCGCAAGCGAAGTCAGCAATGGCTGGACCTGGCGCACGGCATCGGCATCATCCTCCCATCCCGGCCGGTCGATTGCAGCCAATTGCTCCTCCTCCGCGCCGCTCAGCACGTCGCTCGCTTCGGAGTGCCGCTCGCGCGCCAGCCAGTCGGCCAAGCCCGGCACCGGCGAAAGGGTAACGAAAGTCGAGAGCTTGGGGCATTCGCGCCGCAGATCCTCGACCACCTGCTTGATGAGAAAATTGCCGAAGGAGATCCCCCGCAACCCTTCCTGGCAATTGGAGATCGAGTAGAAGACGGCTGTGGTGGCTTCGCCTGCCGGCACGATCTCCCGTTCGTCCTGGAGAACCTCGCCGATGGAGGCCGGAACGTGACGCGTGAGCGCCACCTCCACGAAGATCAGCGGATCATCCGAAAGCTGCGGATGGAAGAAGGCAAAGCACCGGCGATCCTCCGGCGCCAGGCGCTGGCGCAATTCCTCCCAGCTGCCGATATGATGCACCGCCTCGTACCGGATGATCTTTTCCAAAATGTCGGCCGGCGTCGACCAGTTGATCTGCTTCAACATCAGAAAGCCGCGATTGAACCAGGAGGCGAAGAGATGGCTGAAATCGGCATCCAGTGCCTGAAGCTCCGGCACGGTCTTGGTCATCTGCAAGAGCGACTGGCGCATCCTGACCAGGGATGCCGTTCCTCCCGGTGCAAGATTGAGGCGCCGGATGAGCTCCTGGCGCAAGGGTTCGGCCGCCACATGCAGTTCCAGCAGCGTCGCCGGGGCCGGCGCCTCCTGATAGCGCGCAATCGCCTTTTCCAGCCGTTCGACATTCGGGCCGAAGCGGGACACGAGAAGCCGCAGAAAGGTCTGCTGCGCCTCCGGGTTCAGCGCCTGCCAGCGTTCGATGATATCACGCGCCAATGCCATGCCGGACGCCTCGCCGCGACTGGACAGCAGAGCCTCGCATTGAAGCTCCATCGTCTTCACCGGATCGGCGGGGTTCTCCTTCGGCGCTGCAAAGAGACGCTTTCCTCGGTCGGCAATGCTTTGCAGCATATCGCCCAGGAAGGAGGTCGTGTTCATCACACCGCTCCCATCATGTGGTTTGGCAGCCAGGTTGCAATGCCCGGGAAAATGCACAGGATCACGATCGCCAGGAACATCACCAGCACATAGGGCAAGGCTCCCCAGAGCACTTCCTTGGTCGGAACCGTCGGCGCAATTGCGTTGATGACGAAGAGGTTGAGCCCGATCGGCGGCGTGATGAGCCCCACTTCCATGTTGATGGTCAGGATGATGGCGAACCAGTAGGGATCGAAGCCGGCCTCGGTGACGATCGGAAACAGCATGGGCGCCGTCATCACGATGACCGCGATCGGCGGCAGAAACATGCCGCAGACCAGAAGGAAGAGGTTGATGATGCCCATCAAGACCCAGGGATTGACATCGAGACCGGCGATCGTCTCGGCGATCGACTGGGTGATGTAGAGCGAGGACAGGGCGAAGGCGAAGAGTTCCGCCGCGGCCATGATCATCATGATCATGACGCTTTCCCGCATGGCCGAGCCGAAGATATGGGACACCTGCTTGAAGCGGAAGAGCCGATAGGCGAGCACCACCACGAGGAGCGTCAGGAAGGCGCCGGCGCCGGCGGCTTCCGAGGGCGTCGCAACGCCGCCGTAAAGCACGTAGAGCGTTCCGGCGATGATCAGCAGAAAGGGCAGGATGCGCGGCAGGCCGGCCATTTTTTGGGCGAGCGTATAACGCACGGCGCGTCCCTGGAAGCTATAGCCCTTGCGCTTGCAGTCGATCACCGCCCAGATCATGAACATGATCGTCAGCATGATGCCGGGGATGACGCCGGCCATGAACAGGCGGCCGATCGAGGTCTCGGTCGCGATGCCGTAGACGATCAGGGTAACCGAGGGCGGGATCAGGATGCCAAGCGTTCCCCCGGCGGCAATCGAACCCGTGGCCACCGAATTCGGATAGC
The DNA here is from genome assembly GCF_030435705.1 of Rhizobium sp. SSA_523. Taxonomy (NCBI): domain Bacteria; kingdom Pseudomonadati; phylum Pseudomonadota; class Alphaproteobacteria; order Hyphomicrobiales; family Rhizobiaceae; genus Affinirhizobium; species Affinirhizobium gouqiense. The sequence continues at coordinate 274,992 of NZ_CP129381.1, read as the reverse complement.
CGCGATTGAGCATTTCGGGAATGCCCATCTTGCCGATTGCGGCACAGGTGGCGGGCGAGGAACCGGTCATGCCGGAAAAAATGGCGCAGGCGCCGATATTGGAGAGGACAAGACCGCCCGGCACGCGGTTCAGCCAGCGATCGAGCGCGGTATAGAGATCCTTGCCGGCGGGCGAAGAGGCGACAGCAGCGCCCATCAGGACGAACATCGGGATCGACACATAGGCAAGGTTGGCGATCCCGGAAAACATCGTATCGCCGAGAATGTAGAAGATCGGAAAGCCGCTCTGCAGGAACAGCGCCGCCACGGCGGACAAGCCAAGCGCGAATGCGATGGGCATTCCCGTGCCCAGCAGAACGAAGAGGGACAGAATGAGTAGCAAACCGGCCGACATTGTGCTCATCGGGATGCATCCTTCCAGGAAGCGGAGTGCGGTTCGGTGGCCAAGGGTGACTTCGGCGAAGGCATTGATCCGCCAGCGGGGGCAATAGCAGGATCGCCAGCAGGATCGACAGCAGGCTCGACGCCGGCGGCATGCATGCCGGTGCCTGTCGCCATGCTCAGGATCTTGGCGGTGTATTGCAGGCACAGCATCGCAAAGCTGAGCGGCAGGGCAAACAGCGGAATCCACAGAGGCGGCGCCCACATGCTGGAATGGCGCCAGTCTCCCGCCCATGCATCATGGAACTGGATCCAGCTGGCAACCAGCATGGCCAGGCAGAAGACCAGGCCCAGCACGCTGCCGACCATCTGGAGCACCAGGCGGGTGCGGGTCGTCACCATCATTTCGACAACGTCGACGCCGACATGGCCGTTCTTGAGCAGCACATAGGGCGCGCCGAGGAACATGGCGACAGTCGCCGAAAAGACGACGAAGTCGGTCTGCCAGATCGTCGGCAAAGCAAAGAGATAGCGCAGCAGGATCATCTGGCAGACGACGAGCATGGCCGAGATGATCAGCAAAGTCGCCAAAAGCGCGAAGAATCGCGAGATCTGGCCGATGAACCAGATATAGGCCTTCACCATGAGCGGGATTCCCTCATCAGACAGCAAAGGGGAAGCGGGCCAAGGCGGCCCGCCGCCCGCAGCTTACGTCACTGGACAGCCAGCGCGTCCTCGATCAGCTTGTCACCGCCGGGAACCTTGGCGGCGAAGTTCTTGTAGGCGGATTCCTTGGCGGTCGCGAGCCAGGCATCGTAATCGGCCTTGGACATTTCCACCACTTCGACGCCTGCCTTCTTGAAGGTGTCGATCATCATCTGATCGCCCTTGCGCACTTCTTCATTGAAGAAGGCTTCGGCCTTTTCGCCTGCGGCGAGAATGGCCTTCTGCTGGTCGGCATTGAGACCCTCGAAGACGCGCTTGGACATCAGCACCGGCTCATACATGAACCACAGCGCGTTCTCGCCCGGCGCCGTCAGGCACTTGACCTGCTCGAAAAGCCGGTAGGAGACGAAACTTGCCGAAGACGTATTGGCCGCGTCGAGCACGCCCGTCTGCATGCCGGAATAGATCTCAGAAGATGGCATCGAGGCGATGGAGGCTCCGGCTGCCGCCAGCATTTCCTCGAAAGCCGGGCCGGCCGCACGGATGACCTGACCCTTCATCGTTTCCGGCGCGGTGATGCAACCCTTCTTCGACGCAAAGGCGCCCGAGAGCCAGGCATCGGCAATGACGATGGCTCCCTGTTTCTCGACAATGGCCTTGATCTTCTGCATGAAGGGCGAATCGTTCAACCGCATGGCCCTGTCGAAATTGCCGACGAGGCCCGGCATCAGGGTCGCGGAAAACTCCGGATGACGGCCGGAGGCGTAATCGAGCGGGAACGAGGTCATGTCCAGAAGACCGCGCGTCACCGCATTCCACTGATCGTTCGGCTTGAACAGCGACGAGCCGGGAAAGACCTGGATGGTCAGCCCGACATTTGCCGCCGCCACATCCCTGGCGATCATCTGGACCATTTCGTCGCGGATGTCGCCCTTGCCTCCGGGGAACTGGTGCGACGCCTTCAATATGGTATCAGCCTGCGCGGATACGGCGAAAACGGTTGAGGCCGCCAAACTGGCGCCCAGCGCAAGACTGCGCATGAAACGGTTCATGATATTCCTCCCATTAGGCCGGCCTCCCAACCGGCATGGAGAAACATGATCCTAACTTGCGTACTATGTCAATCATCTTGTATACAAAAACTGGGTAGGGATATACGCGAGTTGATCATGTTGGAAAATGCCTTCTATAAGCTGCGCGACGAGATCGAGAACGGCATTGTGACGGGGGAGTTCGAGCCGGGCGAGCGCCTGGATGAGACCCAGCTGGCGAGCCGCTTCGGCGTTTCGCGGACTCCCATCCGGGAAGCGCTGATGCAGCTCAGCGCCATCGGTCTGATCGAGATCAGGCCAAGACGCGGCGCCTGCGTTGCCGATCACGGGCCGCAATATGTGTTCGAAATGTTTGAGGTGATGGGCGAGCTCGAAGGCATGGCGGGAGCGCTCGCAGCGCGGCGGCACACGGAGGAGGATCGCAAGATCCTGACCGACGCCCATGCCCGTTGCGAAATCTCGGCCGGCAATGGCGATACCGATGCCTATTATTACGACAACGAGATTTTTCACCACGCCATCTATGCCGCAAGCCAGAGCGGCTTTCTGAAGGATCAGTGCATCAGCCTGCACAGGCGCCTGCGGCCTTATCGCCGCCTGCAGCTTCGGGTGCGCAATCGGCTGCAGACATCGGTCCGCGAACATGCCGGCATCGTTGCGGCTATTCTTGCAGGCCAGGCCGAGGACGCGCGCAACCTGCTGCGCGGGCATATCGTCGTGCAAGGCGACCGCTTCAGCGATCTGGTGGCCGGAATCCAGTCGATGAAGCCGAGGCTGAATACGAAATAGGCCTTGAAACAGGGTTGCGATCTGACGCTGCCAGTCGCACCCCTATTGCGGTCACGTCGCGGTTCTACGGCCTGCCGGCCTTCTCGTCCGGCCGCTCAGGATCAGTCGGATGAGCGGCGCCAGAGGGCCACGGCCTGCGGCTTCAGAACCCTTTCCCCGAGGATCGGTTCGACGCCCTGCGGCAGTGTCCAGTCGCCCGGACCGTAGTTGAAGGCGAAGATCAGATCGCCACGGCGGCGCAGGCGGACATGCTCGGGCACAGGCATGACGGACAACCCGGCCTCCTTGGCAAGAAGCGACATCACGGCCTGCAGCAGCATCTCATCCGGCCAGCAGGCGAGGTAGAAGATGTCCTGCTTCCTGGTCAGCGCAGGCTCGCCATCTTCGAAACGCGCCAGAACCTCTCCCGCCGCCTCAACATCTTCCCGCCAGCGGATAGCGGCACCTTCGACAACGCCGCGGACGCCATGGCTGAGCCCCGGGCGAAGCGTCGATACCTGGATGACCCGGTTTCCGGTCAGGGCCGAGAGCGGGCCGGGCGGAAGCTCGGCGGGCAGACGGAAATGCCGGTCGCGCGATCCGCTGCGCGCGCCAATCAGAACGGTCGCCTTCGTCGCCTCCAGCGCAGCGCGCAGATCTTCGCCGACCTCGGTCGCCAGGGGCAGGACGACAAGCCTGTAGGCGTCGAGGGAGGCTCCGGGACGGACGAAATCCACGTCGAGCCCGAGCCGTCGCAAAGCCTCGTACCACCGAAAGCAGAGTTCGGCATAGCGGAAATCGGCCCCCTGCGGTTGGACGGAGGTCGTCCAGTGGCTTTGATAATCAAAGATTATGGCAACCGATGCCGGGCCTGTCTCCGGCAGGCTGCCGAGCCGGACCAGATCTTCCGCCACCTGACGCGCCTCCCTGCCGCCCGGCGACCATTCGTCGAGGCCCGGCAGGTTAAGGCCCGCATGCATCTGTTCCTGCGCGAAGGGCGCCTGCCGCCAGCGGAAATAGCTGACGACCTCCGCGCCATGGGCAAGCGCCTCCAGCGTCCACAGCCTCACCATGCCGGGCTTCGGCACCGGATTCCACGGCGCCCAATTGACCGGGCCGGGCTGCTGCTCCATCACCCAGAAGCGCCCCCTTCCGACAGCGCGATAGAGATCGTGGTGGAAGGCAGCGATATCCGGATGGGAGGTCTGCGCCCACCGGTTTCGCTCCTCTTCCGTGAAAGGGAATTTTTCGACGAAGCCGATCGGGTAGCTGTCCCAGGAGGCCAGGTCGAGATTGTCGGCCACCTGGAAATGATCGAAATCCAGGGTGAAACCCATGAAGTTATGGGTGATCCACCGCCCCTTAGAATGTTTGCGAATGATGTCGCACTGCATGCGGTCATAGCGGGCGATCTGCTCGGAATGGAAGCGCCAGAAATCGAGCCGCGCGGCGGGGCTGGGTTCGGTGACCGTCAGGATCGGTAAGGTGACATCCTCGAAACCCGAAAGCTCCATGGACCAGAAGACATTGCCCCAGGCTTCGTTCAACTGATCGATGGACTGATAGCGCAGCCGCAGCCAATTCCGGAAAGCCTTCAGATCCTCGGGGCCGAACGACTGCGTCGTGTCATGGCAGCCATACTCGTTGTCAGTCTGCCAGCCGACAAGGCCATCATGATCGCCGTAGCGACGGGCAAGGTGCTCGACAATGCGGGCGCTTTCCCGCCAATAGGTTTGCGACGAGAAAGTGTAATGGCGGCGCGAGCCGAAGCCGCGCGGCCGCCCGTCCCGTCCATAGGGGAGTATGTCGGGGCACTCATCCACAAGCCATTTGGGTGGCGTGGCTGTCGGCGTTCCTAGAACGACCTGCAGCCCCGCCCCGGTCAGAACGTCCATGGCCCGGTCCAGCCAGCCGAAATCGAACGCGTCGCGAGCCGGCTCGAGCCTGGACCAGGCGAATTCGCCGATGCGGACGAAGGAAATGCCGAGTTCGCGCATGCGGCGCGCATCCACCGGCCAGCGATCCTCGTGCCAATGTTCAGGATAATAGCAAACGCCAAGCATTGTCGTCGATTCCGTTCAATGTCCATCTGTCCAGGGCAGCGGCGTGATTAGCGGCCAGCCAGCCCCTCGACCCCGGCTTGACTCTCCCGGAGAAAGCCGCAAGTTTCCTCCGCGCCTCGTCCGAAAACCTCCGGAATCCTAAGCTTGGAGCCGTCCATGCTGCATCGCCCAGCCAGTGTGAACCGCCTCGGGGCGGAGCCGGTCCATCCGCATCTCGATCCGTCCCATCCGCTGGTGGTATACGGCGACCATCAGTTTTGCGCCGGCAAGCTGATGGAGGTGCAGCGAATGGCGGGTCCGCATATGCATACCCAGATCGAGCTGAATTTCGTGTTGGGTGGCCGGATGACCTACTGGTTCGACGGAAGTTCCGTGACGATCGGCCAGGGCAGGCTCTGCCTGTTCTGGGGAATGGTGCCGCATCAGGTGACGGAGCGGGCGGAAGGAACACGCTTTGTCTGCCTTTACGTGCCCATGTCCGTCTTTCTTGGCCATGCCGGGATGGGCCGGCTGCGCCATGCGCTGTTTCGCGGCGCCGTCATCGAGGCCGTGACCATGCGCGAATGGGAAACCGATATCTTCCTGCGCTGGCGGGAGGAGCTGCTATCGGGTCAGCCGGATGCCGCAGCGCTTGTGCGCATGGAGGTGATGGCCAGGATGATGCGCATCGAACTGGAAGGCTGGCGCGATCTGCGCGAGGCCGGCACCGTCCTGTCGCATACGGTTCGGCGCGAGCCGGATCTGGCCGCGCATGTCGAAACCATGCTGCGCTTCGTCGGGGAGCACGCCTTGGGTGTCGTTTCAGCGGAGGATGTCGCGCGGGCAGCGGGTCTGCATCCCAATTACGCCATGACCCTGTTTCGCAGGTCGGTCGGAATGACGATCAACCAGGCGATCATCCGCCACCGATTGGATACGGCGCAGTCGCTGCTGATGGCCACGGATCTGCCGATCACGCAGATTGCCTATGAATCCGGGTTCGGGTCCCTCTCCTCCTTCTACGAGGCCTTTCACCGCCGTTTCGGCGAGAAGCCGGTGCAGATGCGCCGCCGCCTGCGTCCGCCGGCCGGCCCTCCTCACCCCGGAACGAGCGAGGAGCGCTGCCGCGCCAGATAGGTACCCTCCGGCTTCGCCTTTGCCAGCGACCCGGCCTGCATCACGGTTTTCCCCCGCACCAGAAGCCGCACCGGCCAGCCGCGCACATCCAGACCCTCATAGGGCGTGTAATCGGCCCCCTGCTGCAGGATGTCATTGGTAATCGTCACCCGGCAATCCGGGTCCCATAGGGTGATATCCGCATCCGAGCCGACCGCGATCGTTCCCTTGCGGGGATAAAGCCCGTAGAGTTTGGCATGATTGGTCGATGTGGTGGCAACGAACTGGTTGATCGAGATCCGCCCTTTCATCACCCCTTCGGAAAAGAGGATCGGCAGCCGCGTCGCTACACCCGGTATGCCATTCGGGATCCAGCGGAAATGCCGCTTGCCGCGTTCGTTGAGCTTGCCTTGGCTATCCTCATAGCGGAAGGGGCAATGGTCGGAGGAAAACAGGTCGAAGACCCCCTGCTCTATCCCCTGCCAACAGGCTTCCTGGCTGGCTTTGTCGCGAGGCGGCGGCGAGCAGACGAATTTTGCCCCCTCCAATTCGTCCCGGTCGAGATCATCGGCGGTCAGCATCAGATATTGCGGGCAGGTTTCGCCGGCAATCTTCTGTCCACGCTGACGTGCTCTCTGGATCTCCTCCATCGCCTCGCGATTGGAGACATGCACGATGACGATCGGCACGTCGACGATCTCGGCCAGCGACAGGGCCCGGTGGGTCGCCTCCCGCTCCGCCGGGATCGGCCGCGTCGTGGCGTGAAATCTGGGCGCGAGCATGCCCTCTTCCTCATGCCGGCCGATCAGATAGCGGATGGCATCCTCGTTCTCGCAATGGACCATGACGAGCGCGCCGCTGCGGCGGGCAGCATCGAGGGTGGCGAGAATTTCGTCGTCTCGCAGCCGCAGGCCTTCATAGGTCATGAAGACCTTCAGCGAGGTATAGCCATCCTCCACAAGCGCCGGCAATTCCTGACCGAGAACCTCCGGCGTCGGATCAGTGATCACCAGGTGGAAGGCGACATCGATATGGCAGCGCCCCTCGGCCTTGGCATGATAGGCCTTCAGCGCCTCACGGAGCGTCTGCCCCTTTTCCTGCATGCAAAAGGCAAGCACCGTGCTGTTGCCGCCGATCGCTGCGGAGCGCGTGGCGCTGTCGAAATCATCGGCCATGACGATGCCCTCGCCGGAGGGCTGGTCGATATGGACATGGCTATCGATACCACCCGGCAAGACGAAAAGGCCGGACGCGTCGATGATGTCCGCCGCATCGTGCAGATCGCTCGCCAGAGCCACGATCTTGCCGTCGCGGATGCCGATATCGCAGACAAAACTGTCGCTGGCGGTTGCGACCGTTCCATTGCGGATGATGGTATCGTACTGCATAACCTGCCTCCTCAGCCGGCCTTGGAGAGACCGGCATTGCCTGCAAGCAGCCGGTCGAGTGCAGCGGTGAAGCGGTCGACCTCTTCCACGGTGTTGTAATGCACCATGGAGACCCGCAGCATGCCGCCGTGGTCCGTCAGATCGAGATATTCCGCCAGCCGGCGGGAGTGAAAATCGCCGAAGCGCATTGCGATCTTCTCTTCATCCATTGCCAGGCACAGCTGCGCGGCATCGCGCCCATCGAAGCGGAAGGCGATGGTGGGCACCCGGTTGCTGTCGCGGTTTTGCGTCTGGCCGATGATGCGGCAGTCATTGCGGGAGCGCAGATAGGAGAGGAGCCGGTTCGTCAAAGCGTCCTCTTGCGCGGTAATGGCCGCGAAGGCCGTGGCAATCTGGCTGCGCGGGCTGCCCTCGTCGCCCGCCATCCGGCCGAGCGTCGTCAGATAATCGACAATGCCACAGGTGGAATAGGCCAGCTCGTAATTGGGATTGCCCGGCTCCAGCTTGCCCGGCACCTTATCCTTGCCGTAGAAATAGTGATACAGCGTATCCAGCTCCAGCAGATGCGCATATTTGCCGTACATCATTGCGTAATGCGGGCCATAGGTCTTGTAGAGGCTGAAGACATAGTAATCGGCATCGAAGGCCTGGACGTCGATCAGCCTGTGCGGAGCATAGGCCACCGCATCGACGCAGATGCGCGCGCCGCGGGCATGGACGAAATCGGCGATCTCTCGCACCGGATTGATGGACCCCAGAATATTGGAGACATGCGTCACGCAGACGAGCCTTGTGCGCTCGCCCATCAGCGGCTCGAGATCGGCAAGGTCCAGCGTCAGCGTATCGCGGTTCAGCGGCCAGATCTTCACGATGATGCCGGCGGCCTGCAGCCGGTCCCAGGGGCCGATATTGGATTCGTGATCGCTGACGGTGACGATGATCTCATCGCCGGGAGCGAGCTGGCTCTGCATGGCCTTTGCCAGGTTCTGCAGAAGAACGGTTGTCGAACTGCCGAAGACGATCTCCTCCGGCCGGCTGGCATTGACCAGGTGCATTCCAGCGGTTCGCGCCTCCCATAGCGCCTTGGCCGCATTCTGCGACACCGCATAGGAGCCGCCGATCTGCACATTTCGCTCGATCAGGAAGCTGTTGATCCGCTCAAGCGCTCCTTTGAGGATCTGCGCGCCACCGGCATTGTCGAAAAACGTCCATCCGTTCGACAGGCCGGGAAACTGGCTGCGTACGAAATCCATGTCGAGCGAGGGAGTGACTGTCATCCCCGGTATCCTCCGTATTGATCTTGTTCTAATGATTGAGCACGGCGCGCAGGAAGCTGCGGGTCCGTTCTTCGCGAGGCGTATCGAAGATCTCGGTCGGTGGTCCCATTTCCACCAGCCTGCCGCCATCCATGAAGATGACGCGGTCGGCGACCTGGCGGGCAAAGCCCATCTCATGCGTTACGACAATCATGGTCACGCCGGTGCCGGCCAGCCTGCGCATGACATCGAGCACCTCGCCCACCATTTCCGGATCGAGCGCCGAAGTCGGCTCATCGAACAGCAATACCCTGGGCTCCATGGCGAGCGCCCGGGCAATTGCCACACGCTGCTGCTGACCGCCCGAGAGCTGGCCCGGATATTTATCCGCCTGCTCGGATATCCCGACGCGCGCCAGCAGGTCACGGGCCTTCGCCTCGGCCTGTGCCGGAGGCGTGCCGCGAACCCGCATCGGCGCCAGCATGACGTTCCTGAGCACGGTCATGTGCGGAAAGAGATTGAAGGACTGGAAAACCATGCCGACTTCGGCGCGCACCTTGGCAAGCGCCGCCCCGGGCTGGACCCGGATGCCGTCCACCGTGATGCTGCTATCGTCGGCAAAGCCTTCCAGATGGTTGATGCAGCGAATGAGGGTGGACTTGCCGGAGCCCGAGGGGCCGATGACGCAGACCACCTCTCCCTCGTCGATATCGAGATCGATGCCGTGCAGCACGGTGAACGTGCCATAGGCCTTGGTGAGGCTGCGGATGGAGATGATCGGTTCAGGCATCAGCGTTTCCCCCGGCTGAAATGTTTCTCCAGTCGCGAGACCACCGCCACCATTGGCCACAGAAGAAGGATATAGATGACCGCAGCGCCGATCAGAGGCGTCGGATTGGCGGCCAGCGCCTGGGCCTGCGTCGCCTGTTTGAGAAGATCCGGCATGGCGACGACCGAGGCCAGAGCCGTATCCTTCAAGACATTGATGCAGTTGTTCGTCAGCGGCGGAATGACGATGCGGATGGCCTGCGGCAGGATGACATCCACCATGGTATGGCGATTGGACAGGCCGAGTGCCGCCGAGGCCTCGAACTGGCCATGCGGGATGGCCTCTATGCCGGCCCTGAAGATTTCCGCCGTATAGGCGGCCGAAACGAGCGACAGAGCCGTGACCGCCGAGAAAAACGGCGACAGGCGGATGCCGACGAAGGGCAATGCGTAATAGACCACGATCAGCAGGACGAGCAGAGGAATGGACCGGAAGACATCGACATAGATGCGGATGAGGACGGTGATCCAGGCCGGGCTATAAAGGCGTGCGACCGCCAGCAGCAATCCGGCGACGAGGCCCGCGACAATGCTGACGAGGCCGATTTCCAGGGTGACGACGAGACCCCAGAGCAATTGCGGCAGGCTCTCGAGGAAGACCCTGAGATTGAAGAACGTATTGATGAGATTCATGCCGATGCGGCTCCTTCGGGCCGGCGGGACGAACCCGCCGGCAGATCAAGGCCTCAACGACCCTTGGGCATGTCCAGGACCTTCACGGTGGAGGTCGTGTCCTCCGCCTTTGCGCCGAACCAGGTTTCGTGCAGCTTGGCGATATAGCCCTCACCTTTCAGCGCGGTGATCACCTCGTTCACCTGCGTCGCCAGAGGATCGCCCTTGTTGAACATGATGGAATATTTTTCGCCGGTCGGAATGCGCTCCACCACTTTCAGCTCCGGCTTGTCCTTCACGTAATAGAGAAGCGCCGGAATATCGCTGATATAGCCGTCGATGCGACCCGCAACGAGATCCAGCATGGCAGGCGACAAGCCCTCGAAGCGACGGATATCGCCGAATTTATATTCCTGCTTGTGCTTCTCGGCCCACATGTCGCCGGTCGATCCGGTATCGACCCCGACCACCTTGCCGTCCATGCCCGTCAAACCGGTGATACCGGATTTCTCCGTTGCCGTCAGTGACTGGTCGCTGTCGTAATAGGGCTGGGCAAAGGATACAGATTCCAGCCGCTTCTCCGTGATAGTGATCGACGAAATGGCCATGTTGATGCGGCCGGACTGGACGGCCGGGAAGAGGCCGTTGAACGGCGTATTGACGAATTCGACCGACTTGCCGAGCCGCTTCGCGATCTCGTTGACAAGATCCACCTCGAAGCCGGTCACCTTGCCGCTTGCGTCTTGAAATTCCCACGGCACATTGCCGATATTGGCGCCGACGGTCAGGTCGGCGGATTGCGCCGAGGCAAGGCCGAGAAAAGAGAAAAGGCCCGAGAGCAGAGCTGCTCGCAGCGTCGTTTTCGGTGTCATGGAAGTTCCCCTTGTAATTTGTTACACCTTATTTCATAGGTGGTCTAACTGGTCTGACCAGTTGGACCAAAAAAGCATGAGAGTTTGTGCTTTGCAAGATGCGCGGCGGAAAATAGATTCGGGCGTCTGACAATGGGTGTGCGGGATGACGATTGCCATGTTCAACAAGACGCTCTTGCCGCAGACCGTGGCGCGCGAGATCCAGACGATGATCCAGACCGGCGTTCTCAAGCCCGGCGAAAAGATCCAGTCGCAGCGGGATCTGTCCGAGCGCTTCGGTGTCAGCCGCGCCTCATTGCGTGAAGCCCTGCTGACGCTGGAGACGCTGGGCCTTGTCAAGACCGAAGCCGGCCGAGGCACCTTCGTGACGGCACCTGCCGAGCGGCCGGCCGGCGCAGCGGCGCACATGGCGCCCTGGCGATATTCGCACAGCTATTCCGCCTTCGACGTGTTCCAGACCCGCATCCTTCTGGAAGGCGACATTGCGCGCCTCGCCTCCGGCCGTCTCACGCAACAGCAGCTTGCCGAGATGGAGCGCGCCACCCGCACCATGGAGGAATGCTGGGCGACCCAGGATTTTCTCTCCAATGTCGAGGCGGATCTCCAGTTTCACGCGACGATCGTCTCGGCCTGCTCCAATCAGATGCTGCAAGCCCTCTACCAGACGGTTCGGGAACTGCTGACGGAGACCCAGCGGCAGCCGATCCCCATCACCGATCCGGAGCGCATGCGCGAGTCGATCGCCGAACATCGGCGGATCATCGAGGCGCTGCGCCAGAACGACGGCTCCCGCGCCAAGGCGGAGATGGAGCTTCACATCCGCAACACCGCCCGTTGCGCCGGCCTGAACCCGGAGTAAGTCGCGATTGGCCGCCGCCGCTCCGGGCTATCGGACCTGACCCTGACCTTCGCCCTGGCACTGGCCCGCCTCAATCAGGAGAACAGGTCCGGCGGCTGCGAGAGACAGGCTTCCGCCTCCTCAAGGTCCATGCCGACGATCCGGGCCCCGATCTCATAAGAGAAACCCTGCCGGGCGAAGGCCGAAAGCTCCTTTGCTTTCTGCCGGTCATCCAGCGCAAGCCGGCGGAACGGACCGAACGCCCGCCGCCGCGCGTAAATCACGGCCGCCGTCAGATCGTCGGTTGCCTGCACTGCCTCCGTGACGATCTTCCGGTCGACCCCCTTCTGCACCAGGGTTCGGGCAATCGCCTTGCGGGATTTGCCGGCCCGCGCCGAAGACCTTGTGCGGATATCGGCATAGGCGGCATCGTCCAGCGCTTTTACGTCGAGGCCGAAGGCAACGGCATGGTCTGCCAGTGCCCGCACCTGTTCATCCGTGATGGCCTCGAATTTTTCTCGCGCCTTGCGGCTGATCGCATCCGCCAGTTGCTTCTGCGTCATCATGCGGCGTGACAGCCGGTAGGCTGCCGAATTCTTCGCCCAGGCAAGCATGCGCGGCGTAGGCGTTGAAGTTTCGGCTGCATCGTCGTCGTCGGTCGTCATCAAACACCGCTATAACGCCTTTCTGCCGCCAGGCTAAGCCGAATTTGCCGGAACGCTCCCACTCCGCCGCAGTCTTGCCCTCCGCTCAGGCTTTGGCCACGGCCTCGATACGCACCATGCCGCCGACAACCGGTGCGAAATCCTGCCAGACCTGCTGCGCGCCGGCTCTCCAGCGGTCGATCTCTTCCGCCTGCAGAACCTGACCCCCGTTTTCCCTTGCCGTTTCCATCGAGCGGGCCTCATCGGCAACGATCAATTCGTTGAAATACTGAGCGCCTTCAGCCGCCGCGGCAGTCAGAACGGCCTGTTCCTCCGCCTCCAGCGTCGCAAAAAAGGAGGCCGCAAAATAGACGAGGCCGGATGCCCGGATATGGCCGGTCTCCGTCAGATAGGGCACAACCTCATAAAGCTTGAACCCGGCATAGGCGGATTTCGTCAAGTCCATGGCATCCGCCACACCCGTCGAAAGGGCATTGTAGGTCTCGGTGATCGGAATACCGACCGGCTGCGCCCCATAGGCGCTCCAGAGCTTGGTGTGGAGCGGGCTCTGAATGACCCGGATCCGCTTGCCGGCAAGCTGTTGCGGCCGAACGATGGGCTCCTTGGCCAGAAGATGGCGAGCGCCGTAATCGATAAAGCCGCAGGCGACGAAATCCTGTTGCGCCAGCTTCTGCTTGTAATCCTCGCCCAGCGGACCGGAGACGACGCGACGCAGATGATCCGCATCCTTGAACAGAAATGGCAGATCCAGCAGCTGGAGTTCCGCAACCCAGCCGGACAGTGCCGAAACCGTCGAGAGACTGGCCTGAACGGAGCCGAGACGCGTGGCCTCCGCCACCTCCTTCTCACCGCCGAGCGCGCCATTGGTGACGACGTTGAAGCGGAAGCGGCCGGGAAGCTTCTCCTCGACGGCCGCGGCGATATGGCGCCAGATCCGGGTTTCCGGCTTATCCTCCGACAGGAGGGAGGCGACGGTGATGGTCGTCGACCGGGCATGCGCCGGGCGCACCAGCGCCGGCATGGCCAGGGCCGTGGCAGAGGCCGCGAGGAACAGGCGACGTTTCAACATGGAGGACTCCTAGGATCTGTTGACATTCAAGGTTTGCAGGCTGGTGTGCCGGGCCACTGGGTTAAGGTTTCGGAGCAAGGCCTAAAGGACCAAGGTGGCGATGCACAGGATGAGAAGGGCGACGAGGAGCGCCGCGAGGTAAGGCAAGACGGCGCGAAACAGCGCGGCGGCGGGAACATGGGTGACGCCGGAGACGACGTAGACGAGCATTCCGAGCGGCGGCGTCAAGCCGTGGATCATCAGGTTGACGACGAGGATGACGCCGAAATGGATGGGGTCGATCCCCGCAGCAACCGCGACCGGCAGCAGGATCGGCCCGAGAAGAAGGATTGCGGCTCCGATATCGAGAACCAGTCCGGCCACCAGCAGAACGAGATTGAGGCCGAGGAGCACCGTCCAGGCACTGCCGCCGAACGAATGGATGGCCGAGGACAGCAGTTGGCCGACATCATCCACCGCCAGCAGGAAGGCGAAGGGACCGGCCGAACCGATGAGCAGACCGATGGCGCCGGCTTCGAGCGCGGAGCGGCGGAAGGCCATGACCAATGCGCGCAGGCCCGGACGCGCCAGGCCGGCCAGAACCAGCGTATAGAATGCCGCGAGCGCTGCCGCTTCCGTCGGCGTTACCGCGCCGAAGCGGATGCCGACCACCACGATGACCCCAAGACCGAAAGCCGGCAGGGCCGAGCCGAGCGCTGCCAGCCGGGCGCCAGTCGAGGCGGGCTGGCCTTGGGCACTGGCGCCGGCGCTGAGATGGATGGCGACACAAAGGCAGGTGGCCATCAGCCCGCCGGCAAGGAAGCCGCCCGTCAGCAGGCTTCCGACCGAGAGATTGGTGGCCGCAGCCAGGAGCAGGAAAGCGATGGATGGGGGGATGACGTTATCGAGCACCGAGGTGGCCGCGATGATGGCGCCGGCCTGGGCAGGCGGATAGCCGTTCTTGACCAGTTGCGGCTGAAAGGTCGTGGCGCCGAAAGCCGCATTGGCGACGGAAGAGCCGGATGCGCCGGAGAAGATCACGCTCGTCAGAAGTACGGTCTGCGCCAGGCCGGCCCGGCGATGTCCGACCAGGGACGCGGCAAATCCAACCAGCCGTTCGGCGGCGCCGGAAAGCGTCAGCAGCCCTCCCACCAGCAGGAAGAAGGGGATGGCCAGCAGCAGGAAGCGCGACATGCCGTTGACCGCGGTAGACACCAGCGCAGGTTCCGGCAGGCTGCTGCCGAACATGCCGGCAAGCGATGCCGCTGCCAGAAAGGCATGCGCAAGCGGCGCACCGACCAGAAGGCCAAGACCGGCGAAGACAGCCAGCGCGGCGCTGGGTGGCAAGGCTCCGGCCAGGTCGATCCGCGTGATGGCCCCATAGGCAAGGCAGCCGAGAACCAGGGATGCGAGGAGGCCGCGGCCACGCCCTTCCGTCAGCCGTTGCAGGATCAGAACGAGAAGAAGCAAGCCGCCGCCGGCGGCAATGGCCGCAAAGCGCAGCCATTCCGGCAAGCCGAGTGCCGCTGACATATTGGTCGATCGGCCGATGACGGCAAGCGAGCCGAAGAGGAGGGTCAGCCCCGTCAGCACGCTGACCATATCGGCGAGCACGTCCGTGACCGCCGTCAGGCGCGGTGGAAGGGCACGCACCGCCAGTTCGAAGCGCATGGCCAGGGGGCCGCGAAGCGCCAGCGGCGCGGCAAGCGAGATCAGGGCGAGGTGCAGCCAGATCCCGAGTTCCTCGGCGCCGATGAAGCCGGTCTGAAAGCCGTAGCGCAGCGTGACATTCGACAGGACCAGAACCAGCAGGGCCAGGAGCAGCCCGGCAGCACAGGTTTCCAGTACGGTTTCGAGCGCTGCGAGCAGGGCTTTCGTCACGCCGTCCACCATTGGTGAAAATGGTGAACCGGGCCGCGGCCTTTGCCAACGGTCAGACCGCGCCCGGCAGACAGCGCGGCATGAAGATAGGTCTTGGCGGTCTGGCAGGCCTCCACCAGCGGAAGCCCTTGCGCCAGTTGCGCGGTGAGTGCCGCAGCAAGGGTGCAGCCCGTGCCGTGATCATGGCTGGTTTCGATCCTTGGAGCGGCAAATGGCGTCACGGCGTCGGCGGTCACCAGGTAATCGATGCTTTCGGGATCGGCGCCATGCCCTCCTTTGATCAAGACGGCGCCGGCGCCGAAGTCCAGGATACGGCGAGCCTGGGCCACCATGGCCTCAGGCTCCGTGGCGACCGGCTGGCCGGTGAGCAGGGCGGCTTCCGGCAGATTGGGTGTGACGACGGCGGCGCGCGGCAGAAGCCGTGCGATCAGCGTCTCGATCGCCTCTTCCTGCAATAGCCGGTCGCCCGAAGTCGCCACCATGACCGGATCGACGACGACCGGCCCTCGGAACGCCGACAGGCCATCCGCGATGACACCGATCGTCTGGCTGCGCGAGACCATGCCGATCTTCACCGCATTGACGGACAGGTCGTCGAAGACCGCACGCATTTGCAGGCCGATCATCGAGGCCGAAACATCTTCGACCCCTGTCACGCCACGGGTGTTTTGCGCCGTGATTGCCGTCAGAACGCTTGCGCCATAGACGCCGAGCGCCGAAAACGTCTTCAAGTCCGCCTGGATCCCGGCGCCGCCGCCGCTGTCGGAGCCGGCAATCGTCAATGCGATGGCTGTCATGCGTGTCTGTCCTTCAGGCAGCGGTCGATGGTGGAGCGGAAGCCGCGAATCGCTTCGGCCGGATCGGCGGCGCGATAGATCGCCGAAATGGCGGCAACGCCGTCCGCGCCGGCGGTCATGACATCCGGAATGCGGGTGAGCGTGATGCCGGCAATGGCGCCGACCGGCAGGGCGGGTTGGAGCGCGCGGATCATTTCACGCAGATGCCGCAGCCCCTCCAGACCCACAGGTGGATCGGGATTGACCTTGGACAATGTCTCGAAAACGCCGCCGATGCAGGCGTAATTGCAAGGGGCAGCGCCGGCACGCCGGGCATCCGCCTCGGTTTTGACGGTAAGGCCGATAATGGCGTCCGGTCCCATCAGGCGCCGCGCCGTCTCGGCATCCATGTCGTCCGCCCCCAGATGCACGCCGTCGGCGCCGCTGGCCAGCGCCACATCCACACGATCATTGACGACGAACGGAACCCGTGATGCGGCCAAGGCTTCACGGATGGCGAGCGCTCGGGCAATCATGACCTGCGTAGAGGCGCTCTTGTCGCGATACTGGATGAGCGTCGCACCATTGCGGGCCGCCAGGCCGGCGAGCACCTCGAGCGGAGCAATGTCGAGCAGGGATGCATCCAGAATGGCGTTCAGCCGATAATCAATCATTCTCATCATCTATCCTCGCGCGGTGCGACAGGTCGTCCGGAGACAGCGTTGCCAGAGCATCCAGAAAGGCCGGCTCGAAGGTTCCCGGCCCCAGCGCGCGGCCGGCCGCCAGTTCCGCCGAGACACCGGTGACCGCCAGAGCAGCGGCGGCTGCATGCAGGGCATTGCGGTCCACCGCCAGAAATGCGGCAATCACGCCGCCACAAAGGCAGCCGGTTCCGGTGACCTTGGCCATCAGCGGATGGCCGTTTCGGACGGCAAGCCGATGGGCGCCGTCCTGCAGATGATCGACAGGCCCGGTTTCAATGCGTAGGCTCGCCCGCGTATCGCCAATTACCGCCATTTCCGCTTTGTTGCCGCGCACGACGGTGGGTCCGAGCATGATCAATTCCCGCGCGAAGGCGAGACGACCCGGCGAATAATCGCAATGCACCGGATCCAGGATCCATGGCTTGCCGGCCGCATTGGCCACCTCCACCGCCATGCCAATCACCCGTCGCCGCGCCTGATCGAGCGTGCCCAGATTGACCACGAGGGCATCGACTTTGGCCACGAAGTCGGCAATCTCCTCTTCCGACGAGGTCATGGAGGGAACCGCCCCGACGGCGGTCAGGCCGTCGGCGGCGAATTTCTGCACGACGGTGTTCATCAGCGCATGGACGCGCGGCCGTCGGCGCCGCACTTCGGCGAGAAGCGAGGCGGCTTTGCCGATGTGCGAAACTTTACCGGCACCCGGATATGTCATGCCATTGCTCATTTCAGTTCCACTGCAAGATCATCGGGCTTCGGCGCCGCGGGAATGAGCTTGGCCTCCGCCATGAAGCGGCCGAAGCGCTCGTAGCGACCACGGTCCAGCGCGGCGGGACGCTTGGCAAATCGCGGCAGCGTATCGAAATAGGCGGTCCTGTTCAGCGCGTTGTCGAGATCGGGATGCGCCTTTACGAACAGGTTCCAGCCCTCCTCCGGGTGGTTTGTGAGATAAATCGTCGCCTTTTCGACGGCTTGCAGGAAACGCGGCAGCCGATCGTCCGAAACAAGCTCCGGCCGGGTGACGTAGATCAACTCGTCATAAGCGGGAACGCCGTGTTCTTCGGGAAAAAAGGCAATGCCCGGATGCCCTTCGAGGCGCATTTGAGTCAGTTCGAAATTGCGAAAACCACCGACGGTCGCATCCACCTTGCCGCCGATCAGCGAGGGAGACAGCGAGAAATTCACATTCACCAGCTCGACATTCTTCAACTCGACGCCCTGCGATGCCAGCATCCGTTGCAGCATCACATTTTCGAACCCGGCGACAGAATAGCCGACGCGTTTGCCGTCAAGGTCCTTCAGGCTCTTGATCGGGCCATCGGCAAGAACGGTCACGGTGTTGAGCGGCGTTTCGACAAGTGTGCCGAAGCGGACCAGTGGCACGCCGGCGGCGTGATCGAAATAGAGATTGGGCTGGTAATGAATGCCGATATCGGCCTGGGATGTCGCCACCAGACGCGGCACGGCGGAGGGATCGGCAGGCGCGACCAGGCTCACATCCAGGTCCTGCTCGGCGAAATAACCGAGTTCCTGCGCCACCACCATGGGCGCATGATCGGGATTGACGAACCATTCCAAGAGAACGGAGAGCTTGTCCTCGGCACTTGCCGAAAGAGGCGCAAGGCTGGTGACGGCGCAGAGCGCCGCAGCAATGAAGAACCGTCTCATGATGTGGAAAACCTTTCAGGATGGGAGATAACACGGGGCGCCTGCTCTCGGGCCCAGGGGGCAAGGCCGGCGGTCAGGCGGTCGACAAGGAGCCGAAGGAGAACGGAAAACAGCGCCAGGATCAGCATGGCGGCGAATAATTGGTCGGCCTGCATGCGGGCATTAGCCTGGATCATGATGAAGCCGAGACCGCCCGCCGCGCCAACCCACTCCCCCACGACGGCGCCCAGCGGCGCCAGCGGGGCCGCCACACGCAGGCCGGAAATCAGTGAGGGCAGCGCCAGCGGCAATCGGATATGCGCCAGGATCTGCCAATGGCTGGCCGGTGTCAGCGAGGCGGCATCGAGTATGTCGGGATCGGTGCGGTTCAGCCCATCGGCAAAGGCGGATGCGACGGGAAAGAAGATGATGATCACCGTCATCACGACCTTGGAGGAAAGACCGAAGCCGAACCACAGGACCAGGACGGGCGCCAGGACGAAGACTGGCAGCGCCTGCAGCACCAGGACGACCGGCCAGACGAACTGACCGACCCGCGGAAGCGCGGCAAGAAGAAGGGCCGTGGTAAATCCCATCAGGCTGCCGGCTGCCAGGCCGAAGAGGATTTCGGTTGCGGTGATCAGGCCGTGGCGAAGCAGGAATTCGGGCTGCTGCAGGAACACGCCGGCGACCGCCTGCGGGGACGGCAAAAGATAGCGTGGCGGCGCCAGGAAGTGAACAACCCCCTGCCAGACCAGAATAAGCGCCGCAAGCGCGCAGACCGCTTGAGTGGCTCGCATCGGCTCAGACTGGCGCGGCGGCGCGAAAGGGACGAGTTTGGAAGGATCGGGCCGGGCCCGGACGCAGATAATCAGACATGAGGCGATCTCCAAACCTTGCAGTGCGGAGATCCAGGTGAAGCGAAGAAGAGAAAGGGCGCGGTGATCGACAGGATCAGGTGACGCTTTTCCGTTCCTACGCCGGTATGACCCGGATCAGGTTCAAGGGTCCGGCTCACCGCCATCTCAGCATCGTACGATGCCCCCCTCGGAATGGCGGTGACCATCCTGCAAACCAAGCGGCTTGTCAATCTCTGTGGTTAAGCCTTGTTGCATGCAGTGTCGCGATTGCGGGAAAAGCCTTGCCGGGATAACTAGAGCGAATGGCTTTCAGGTTTGTTCACACTGCCGATCTTCATCTTGATTCGCCGCTCCGCTCGCTATCCATGCGTCATGAAGAGCTGGCCGCCCTGATCGGCGATTCCACCCGCCAAGCACTGATCCGGATCGTCGATCTGTGTCTGAGCGAACAGGTGGACGCCCTGATCATTGCCGGCGACCTCTACGACGGCGAGCAGACTTCAATGAAGACTGCCCGGTTCCTCGCCACCCAGATGCAGCGGCTGCACGAGGCGGGCATAGAGGTCTACAAGATCCGCGGCAATCACGATGCGATGTCGAAGATCACCCAGGAACTCGTCCTGCCGCCGTCGGTCAAGATCTTCACCGGCCGCGCCGAGGCGGTGGAGATGGCCCGTGGCGGCCTCAACATCGCCGTGCACGGGCTGAGCTTCGCCAAGCCGCAGGCGCCGGAAAGCCTTTTGCCGAAGTTCAAGGCGCCGGTACCGGGCGCGGTCAATATCGGCATCATGCATACCAGCCTCGCCGGCGCCCCCGGCCATGACGCCTATGCGCCCTGCTCGCTGCCCGATCTGCATCGCGCCGGCTTCGATTACTGGGCGCTCGGCCATATCCACCAAAGGACCCATCATGCCGGCGAACGAACCGTCATCATGCCCGGCATGCCGCAGGGACGGGATATTAACGAGGCTGGAGAGAAATCCGTCTCGCTCGTCACCGTCCATGATGATGGGTCGATCCGCGTGGAGGAAAGGCTGACGAGCCTTGCGCAATTCGCGCGGGTGTCGCTCGATGTATCGCCCGCGCAAGACTGGCGCCAGCTGGTGGATCAGATCGGCGCAGCGCTGGAGGCCGAACGGGAGCGGACCCGCTCGGAGCATCTGGTGGCGCGCCTGCGCCTCACCGGCACGTCGCCGCTGGCATTTGCCATGCGCCGCGACCGCGATCTGCTGCAGGCCGATAGCGAGCAGCGGGCCGAGCGGACCGGCCGCACCTGGATCGAAAAGATCGAGCTCGATCTGCGAAGGCCGCAGACCGCGCGCGCCGCGGCAAGCACCGCCGACCCGGTGCTGGAACTCGGCGCCCTGATGCGCGAGGATGTCACGACCTCCGAGGCCTTCCGGCAGGAGGTGCGCGAGATGGTGCAGAGCCTGCTGGACGATCTGCCACCGGAAAGCCGGCGCTTTGCCGGCCAGGACGAGGCGGCGCTTGATGCTTTCGTCGAGACGATCATCCGCGAGGGCGGCGAAGACCTGATCGCCCGCCTGGCCGCTGCCCTTGACGAGCCATCCTGATGCGGCTGAAACGTCTCGATCTCACGCGCTACGGCAAGTTCACCGAACGGGTTCTCGATTTCGGCCTGGCAATCGCCGGACGTCCCGATCTGCATATCGTCTACGGCCTCAACGAAGCGGGCAAGTCCACTGCCTTCTCGGCCTATCTTGATCTGCTGTTCGGCATTCCGGAACGCAGCCCTTATAATTTCCTGCATGCCTATGGCGCCATGCAAATTGGCGGCGTTTTGGAGGTGGAAGGCCGGGAGCATGAACTGGTGCGGCTGAAACAGCGCAGCAATGCGCTGCTGGATGGTGCCGGCCAGCCGGTGAACGAGGCCTTGCTGACGTCGGCGCTCGGCGGGCTGACGCGCGGCAGCTATCGGTCCATGTTCTCGCTCGACGAACATTCCCTGCGCGATGGCGGCGAGGCGATCGTCGAGAGCAAGGGGGATCTCGGCGAGCTGCTCTTTTCGGCCAGCGCGGGCCTTGCCGATGTCAGCGCAGCCCTCTCGACCGCTGCGGAAGAAGCGCAGCGCTTCCACCGCAAGCGGGCGCGCAATACCGAGCTGGCGGAGCTGAAGCAGCAGCTTGCAAGCTTGAAAACCGAGCGCGACGCTATCGATACCTTTGCCACGGTCTATGCCGGCCTGATCGCGGCCCAGCAGCAGGCGGAAGTGGATTACGAGGCAGCGCTTACCCAGGGGGCGGCGACGAAGGCGCGGCACATGCGGGTGGACGCGCGCCTGCGCGCCCTGCCGCTCCTCCAGGAGGTCCATCGCCTGCAAGCTGAGCTTGCCACGCTTGCCGATCTTCCGCGACCGCCGCGCGAATGGGCATCGGCTTTGGCTGACCTTCTGCGCGACGAGACGCGCCTGCAGACCCAGATGGCCGGCCTCGTGCAGACCGCCGAGCGGCTCGACCAGGAGATCGCAAACCTCGTCGTGGACGATCGAATTCTGAAGGCCAAAAGCAAGATCAGCGATTTGGAAGATGGTCGCGCCCGCTTCCGCACCGCCGATAACGATCTGCCGAAGCGTCGCGCGCAGCTTATCGAGCAGGAGGCCGGATTGGCGCAGCTCCTGAAGGCGCTGGGCCAGCCGGGCCATCCCGATCCCGCCAGCCTGATCCTGCCGACGGCGCTGACCGCGCGCCTGCGCGACCTGATCGAGGAAAGATCCGGCATCGTGGCACGCCTCGAGACGGCCGAGCGCGAACGAGACAAGGCAGAACAGGCTCTGTCGCTTGTGCAGGACGGCGCTCTTCCGGAGGCGAAGGACCTCCCCTCGCCCGCGGAGCTGCGGCAGCTGGAACAACCCCTGGCGCTTTTGCAAAAGGGCGAACGTCAGGCACTTCTTGCCGTGGAGGAGCGTTCGCTTGCTCAGCGTGAGGAGCAATTGGCGCAGGCGCTTGGCGAGCTCCATCCATGGACGGGTTCCCTGGAAGAATTGCAGCGGCTTGCGGTGGCCGACGCGCGGCAGATCGAGCGATGGCGGTCCCAGGCGGACGAGCTGTCGCGCAGGCTTGCCCGCCACGCCGAACGCCGGCGGGAGCTGGAGGCGCGGCTTCTCGAAACGGATGTTCGGCTCCAGGCCCTGCAGGGCGGCGAGGCGATCGATGATCGAACGGCGACTTCCGCCAGACAGGAGCGGGAGGCCGCCTGGCAAGCGCATCTCGCCAGGCTGGATCCTGAAAGCGCGGCGGTGTTCGAACAGCGCCTGCGGGCCGACGACCGGCTGACGGATGCGCGCCTGGCAAGGGCCGACGAACTTGCGCAAATGCGGCAATGGCACCAGGATCGTCAGGTGCAGGCGGCCGCCCTTCAGCAGGAAGCCACCCTTGCCGCCACGGCAAACGAGGAGCGGGAGGCCGTTTATGCGACGATCTCCCGGGCGGTACCGCCGGCCGTTGCCGAGGCTGTCGAGCCGGATATCCACCGCCTGCTTTCGGCCATGGAGACCTGGCTTGCCAAGCGGGCCGAATGCCTGTCGCTCGCTCTCGATGTGGAGCGCGGGCGTCGACAGAGGGCCTTGTTGTTCGGTGAACTGACCGATGTGCGCTCGGACCTGGAGGCAGCGCTTGCCGCGCTTGGCTGGCAGTGGCCGCAGGGCCTTGATCTTCGCGCGCTGATCGCCTTCGCCGCGGACCGAGCCGCCCGGACATCAGAGGAGCGCGGCCGGGTGGAGGCCTTGCGGGACCGTGCCGCCGCTTTGGCGCGCGAGGGTGCCGAACGCTCGCGCGATCTGGCCGAGGCGGAAAAGGCAGATCGCCTCTGGCGAGACCGCTGGGAGGCCGCGCTTGCGAAGACCTGGTTCGCCGACGAGCAGGAGCCCTCCCCCGTTCGCGCCATGCTTGATGCACTTGCGGACCTTCCCTCGCTCCTGCGCGAGCGCGACCAAATGGCCCAGCGCATCGACCTGATGGAGCGCGACATGCTGCGGTTCGAAGGGGAGGTCCACGATATCGAGATGGAAACCGGCTTCGATCGCTCGCAATTCCCGCTTGCCGGTGCCGATCGCCTGTCGGAGCGCCTGAGCGAGACGGAGCGCAACCACGCGCAGCGGCAGGCCCGTCAGGCCGACCTTGCCGAACTGCGTGAGCGGATTTCGGCCCTTTCCGAGCAGATGCGCGGCCATGCCGCCCAGCGCAGCGAGATGACGGAGTTCTTTGGCGTCGACAGCTTGACCGAGGTCAGCCAGCATATGGAAAAGGCCGCCGAAAGGGACCGGCTCGAGCGTCGCAAGGACGAGATTGCGGCGCAGCTTCTTGCTGTTCTGCAGGCGGAGGATCTGACCCAGGCGATAGAGGAACTGCAGGCGCTTGATCCAGACGATCTGGTGCGGGAAGCCGCTGAACTTTCCGCCCGGCTGGATGATCTCGACCAGCGCGGCCGCCAGCTCTTTGCCGATCTGACACGGGCGCGAGACCGGGTGGCGGCGGTGGGCGGCGACGATGCGGTGGCACGTCTGGAAAGCAAGCGGGTGACGATCCTGATGGAGATCGAAGACCTGGCCATCCGCCATCTCAGGCTCCGGGCCGGGATTCTTGCCGCCGAACGCGCGCTGTCGATCTACCGGGAAAAGCATCGCAGCTCGATGATGGAGCGCGCTTCAGATGCCTTCCGGCAGATCACGCGGGGCGACTATACCGGCCTGGCCGCCTTGCCGGACAAAGATCGCGAAATCCTGATCGGCGTGACGCGCGATGGGGGGTCGAAACTGTCGGACGCCATGTCCACCGGTACGTGCTACCAGCTTTATCTGGCACTGCGCATGGCGGGTTTCGAGGAATTCTCGGCCGTGCGCCCCGCCATTCCCTTCGTTGCCGACGACATCATGGAGACCTTCGACGAGTTTCGCTCCGAGGAAGTCTTCCGGCTGTTCGGCCGGATGGCGGGCCTTGGCCAGGTCATCTACCTGACCCATCACCGCCATCTCTGCGACATTGCAAAGGCTGTCGTGCCGGAGGTGACCATTCATACGCTCTGACCCCGGGCGAACCTTGCAAACCTTGCGGAACTTGCAGACTTGCCGGCCTTCCGCAGTATCCAGATGTCACGCAACGGCGCCGTTCGGAATGTCGGCATGGCGGCGGGCGGCAATCCGCTCCGCTGTCGCCATCATCAAAGGACCGACACCCTTGATATCGTCGTCGCGCAGGCTTTCGGAGAGGTAATAGCCGGGCGTACCGTCGCGATAGACGCCGTCAAACCCGCCGAGCCCGGCCACGCAGCAGATCTGCTGCAAGACAGGCCGGCCGGACGCATCAGGCGCGAGCGCCAGCGCCTGCAAACTGTCCAGTGCGGCAAGACCGATGGAGGCGGATCCATCCGGCACGCCAATCCGGGCCGCCTTCAGGAAGGCATAGGCGAACATGGCGCTTGCGGAGCTTTCCGCGTAATTGCCGGCGAGCGCCGGCTGGTCCGTCACCTGCAGCCAGCGGCCGTCGGAGGTTCTGAGCGCCGCCAATCTTTGCAAAAGCGCGCTCGATCGCGCAGACAGATCATCGCGATCGGGGCCAGGCGGCAGCAGGTCGACAAGATCGACCATGGCCATGGCCAGCCAGCCGATCGAGCGGCCCCAATGGGCCGGCGAGAGGCCGGATTGCGGATTGGCCCAGCTCTGCAGACGCTCCTCGTCGTAGCCATGTCGGTAGAGGCCGCTGTCTGCATCGAATGTGAGGTTGAGCGCCGTCAGCATTTCCCGCACCGCCTCGTTCGACAGCGCCGGCTGCGAGGCCATTGCGGCATATTCGGCCTTGAAGGGAAGTGCCATGTAAAGCCCGTCCAGCCAGACCTGGTGCGGGTAGCGGAGCTTGTGCCAATGCGGGCCGGCGGCTATGCGCGGATGCGATCCGAGCTGCTTTGCCAGCATTTCCGCGCCGCTGCGATAGCGGCTCTCGCCGGTCTTGCGAGCCAGATAGACAAGCGCCCGCCCTGGCAGGATATTGTCGATATTGTATTCGGTAAGGTGATAGCCGGAAAGCGTGCCGTCAGCGCTCACCTGGCCATCCACAAGCCGGCGCAGATGCGCATACCAGCGCTCGTCGCCGCTCGCCTCGTAAAGGGCGATCAGGCCACGATACAGACATCCGTCCTCGTAGCACCAGCTGCCCCCCTTATAGTAGCAATAGTCCCGGGCATAGGCGTCGAAATAGGCCGTCAGGCTGGTCATGGTCATACTGCAATACTCTGTGGCGCAGGGGAAAATTCGAGCGCGGCGGATCTGTCGATCCGGGCGTTTTCTGCAATGATCCGGCCATGGCGCAGGGGTGTGAACCCGCAGGCCATGTCGGGGACATCCGCCACGGCATCCGGATCGAAGCCGACACGGTAACCGTCAATCGTGATGCCGGTAATGGGCGCTTCCGGCAGGCCGTAAAAGGCTGCGGCCGCCACGCCCACATTCTCCGCAACAAGGTTGCGCACGGCAATGTCACGCACGACCGGCGTTGCCTGCGTGACCGGCAGCGGCAGACGCGACTGGACATAATCCGAGCGCCCGTCCGAATCGCAGAAATAGAAGCTGTTGACGACCAGCGGCACGGCGACGCCAGTCATGACGCAGTCCTCGAGGCGGATCTTCTCGACAACTCCACCACGGCCGCGCCGGGTCTTGATGCGCAGGCCGCGATCGGTATCGCGCATGGCGCAGCGCCGGACAGTGACATTGCGCACGCCGCCGCTCATTTCACTGCCGATAACGACGCCGCCATGGCCCCGCTCCATCCGGCAGTTCTCCACCATGATCTCCTCGCAGGGCTGATCCAGCCCGCCTTTCGGGTCGCGTTTGCCGGCCTTGATGGCGATACAGTCGTCGCCCACCGAGAAATGCAGACCGGAAAGCACGATCTCCCGGCTGCATTCGGGATTGAAGCCGTCCGTATTGGGCGATAGCGGATCGTTCTCGATGGTCAGGCCCGCAGCGATCAGGTGCCTGCAGAAGACGGGATGGATCGTCCAGGAGGGCGAGTTGCAGACGGTGATCCCGCTGAGGATGATCGCCTCGCCATGGGACAGAAAGATCGTCCGCGGTCGCCTGGCATTCTGGCGGGTCTCCTTCGGCCAGGTCCACCAGTCGCCGCGATCGCCACCCCCGTCGATCCGTCCCACGCCGGTCAGGATGAGATTGCGGCAATCGAGAGCCGTGACGAGGCTGGCGAAACAGGGCTCGGCCACGCCTTCCCAGGTTCCGAGAACCCGCCCATCGGTGTGGCGCGCCGGCAGGATCGGATAGCGGCTGCGATCGGCGACGGCGGAGAGAACCGCCCCCTCCTCGAGGAGCAGCGTCATGTCGCTCTTGAGGAAGATCGGACTGCTGTGGAAGGTGCCCGCCGGGATCCGGACCGTTCCCATGGGGGGCAGCCGGTCGATGGCTGACTGGATGGCCGGTGCATTGTCATCCCCGTCGGGGGAGGCTCCGCAGTCAGTGATATCGATGAGCAGGCTTTCCGGGCGGGTGGCGAAATCCAGACGCTCTCCATCGACATCCAGCCTGTAATGGCTTTGCGGCGTCAGCCCGCACAGGGTAAAGACCACGGTTTCCGTCTCACCCTCTGCGATGAGCCTGCCGTCCGCATCCGACAGACGCCAGGTGCGTGCCGCATCCAGCATATAGGCGAAACGGTCCGCATCGAGACTGACGCTTACGGTTCGGGGCGTCGCGGCGAGCAGCGCGAGGCTAGGCATTGCGGCATTCCTCATGGTGGCAGGACGCGGCGGCCGCCCCGCGCCATAGGCAAGGCGGCCGCCGAAGCGCATCAGAATTTGGCCAGGACGTCGTTGACGCCCTCGATGATCTGTTCGGCCGCTTCCTGGGAGTCCAGCTGCTCATAGGCATATTCCTCCAGCGTATCGAGGAAGACGGCACGGATTTCCGGGTGCTCGTTCAAAGGCGAAACTGTCGGCCCTTTGCCTTGCATGATGATGTCATGCGCGGCCACGATCTGCGGCTCGATCTTGCCGGCCTCCGTCAATCGCTGAGCGGCAATCTTGCTGGCCGGTAGGCCGCGCGAGGTGCCGAGCGCGTCGATCCCCTCCGGCTCGTTCAGCAGGCAATTGAGGATCTGTGCCGCAGCGTCCGGGTGCTTCGTGTTTTTCGAGATGGAGAACACCATGGAGGGCTTGCGGTAGACGCCTTCCGTCTTGGCATCGGCATTCTTCAGCAGGGCCACCGGTTCCAGAACCTGATCCTTCAGCGGATCAGCATATTTTGAGAAGGTCGAATCCCATTCGTAGGAGCCGGAGATCCGGCCATCCGCCCATTTGGGGCTCTCAAAGAGGTTGAGATTGCCCTCTGCCGCATTGTCCTTCTGCGAGACGACGACGCCCTCGCTGACCATCTTGCCATAAAAGTCGATTGCCTGAGCCAATTCCTCCTGTGTCCAGGCCACGGTCTTCGCCTGCGGATCGACGAGATCCTTACCGGTGGTCTGGGTGGCATGAAGCGAGATCAGAAGGACGGCCGTCTCCTTTACGGCGTTCATGGGAAAGGCCTCGGGGCCAACCTTCTGCTTCAGCTCCTTGGCTGCGGCGAAAAGCTCATCCCATGTCTTCGGGATGGCGACACCTGCTTTGTCCAGGGCCGTCTTGTTGAACATGAAGACGCGGCCGGTGGTGGAGACGGGCAGGCCGTTCAGTTTGCCGTTCATCGAGCCGGCTTCCAGCTCCTCCGGCGTCCATTGGCTGAGATCCAGAGTGCCCTTGAACTGCGCGAGATCGGCAAAGCCATCGCCCTTGATCGAGAAAAGTGGCAGCCAGGGCCAGTTGATCTGCATGATGTCGGCCTCTGTGCCGCCGGCAATCTGCGTGGTCACTTTTTCCAGATGGCCGTCCCAACCGGTGAATTCGGCGGCGATCGTGTGGCCATGCTTGTCGCCACAAGCCTTCAAAGCCTGCTGGGTCGCCTTGTGGCGGCTATCTCCTCCCCACCAGGACATGCGCAGATCGGCCGCGCCCGCCGATGGCGCGAGGCTGGTGGCGGCGAAGGCGGTGGCCAGAAGAAGTTTTGTCAGTTTCATGTCGTTCCTCCCGAGATGAATTTAGGCTGGTAGAGCCAGGGAGACATTTTCCCCGGTCTTGCGGTTGAACAGATGCGCCATTGCCTGGCTGGGCGCGAGGCGGACGGCATCTCCGTTGATCTTGCTGCGGTCGTACGTGCTGGCCGGGACAACCACGATCATCTGCTGGCCCTCGACGGTGACGTAGAGATAGACTTCGTGGCCCATGAACTCGACATGCGAGATGCGCCCGGACAGGGCATTCGTCTCTGTCTCATCGGCGATCGCCAGATGCTGCGGCCGGATCCCGAAGGTCAGCGCCTCGGCCCTGCCGCCATGCATGCCGGCGCTCACGGCCTTGCCCAGCCGATCCAGCATCGCCGCATCCAGCGTCAGCGCCTGGGACCCGATCGCCAGTTGGGAGCCGGAAAGGTCCGCGTCGACGAGGTTCATTTCCGGACTGCCGATGAAGCCCGCGACAAAGGCATTGGCCGGATGGTTGTAGAGCGTCACGGGATCGGCCACTTGCATGATGCGGCCCTCCTTCATCACGCAGATCCTGTCGCCCATCGTCATGGCTTCCGTCTGGTCATGCGTCACATAGACGACGGTGGATTGCAGACCATCGGCCTTCAGCTGTTTGTGCAGGTCGGTGATGCGCACGCGCATGGAGGCGCGCAGCTTCGCATCGAGGTTCGAGAGCGGCTCATCGAACAGGAAGACCTGCGGCTTCTTGATGAGCGCCCTCCCGACTGCAACCCGCTGCGCCTGGCCACCGGACAATTGCTTGGGCAGCCGCTCCAGGTAATCGCCGATCTCCAGAATGGTTGCGACTTCCTGCGTCGACTGCTCGATCTCCTCGGCGGGGCGGCGCTTCAGGCGCAGGCCGAAGGAGAGGTTCTTGCGCACCTTCATATGCGGATACAGGGCGTAGTTCTGGAACACCATGGCAATGCCGCGCTCGCCCGGCGCCTTGTCGTTGACCAGACTGTCGCCGATGCGGATCTCGCCGCCGGTCACCCGCTCCAGACCGGCGATCATGCGCAATGTCGTGGACTTGGCGCAGCCGGACGGTCCGACCAGGACCATGAACTCGCCATCGGCGACCTCAAGGTTGATGCCGTGGACGGCCTTGAAGCCACCATAGTCCTTCTCGAGGTTTCTAAGCTGCAGACGAGCCATGTCTTATCCTTTCACGCCACCGGCGGAGATGCCTTCGATGAAGTATTTCTGAGCCAGGAAGAACACGATGAGCGCCGGCATGATGGTGAGCACCGACATGGCCAGGATCCGGTTCCACTCGAAGGCTTCGGTGGTATCGATGGAGAGTTTGAGCGCGAGCGACACCGGGAACTTGTCGACCGAGGAAATGTAGATCAGCGGCCCGAGGAAGTCGTTCATGGTCCACATGAACTGGAACAGGCAGACCGAAATCAGCGCCGGTATCAGCAGCGGGACGACAATGAAGAGCAGCACCTGCCAGGTATTGGCACCATCGACACGGGCCGCCTCCTCCATGTCGCGCGGGATGGCGCGCAGGAACTGCACCAGCATGAAGACGAAGAAGGCATCGCCGGCGAAGGCGGAGGGCACCCAGAGCGGCAGATAGGTGTCGAGCCAGCCGAGATCGCGAAACAGCAGATATTGCGGGATGCGGGTGACCACATTCGGCAAAAGAAGCGTCGCGATCAGCGATGCGAACAGGATCTTCTTGCCCGGGAAATCAAAGCGCGCAAACCCGTAGGCCACGGCCGTGCACGAAATCGCCGTTCCGATGATCTTCGGGATGACGATCAGGAAGGTGTTCCAGAAGAAGCGGCCGAACGTATAGGGCGTGGAGGTCTGCCAGCCGTTCACATAGCCGGCCACGGTTGGCGCATCCGGAATGAATCCTGCGCCGGAAAAGATCTCCGAATTGGGCTTGAAGGAGGCGCCCACCAGCCAGATCAGCGGATAGAGCATCAGCAATCCGACCAGCGTCAGCACGCTATAGCGGATGACCGTGCCGACGCGATGTCTGCGGGTCTGGGCCTTCTGGATGCGGCTGGCTTCTTCATCGACGGCAAGATCTTGGGAAAGTACCTGATCGGCCATGGGCTTAGCTCCTCTTGTCGCCGGCGTAGTACACCCAGTGGCGCGAGGACCAGAAGGCGATGACGGTGAGCACCATGATGATGACGAAGAGGACCCAGGCGATGGCGGAGGCATAGCCCATGTCGAACCGCTTGAAGGCCTCCTCGTAAATGTAGAGCGGCAGCAGATAGGTGGATTTCAAGGGACCGCCCTGCGTGATGATGTAGGGACCGTTGAACTCCTGGAAGGCCTGGACCATCTGCATGATGAGGTTGAAGAAGATGACCGGCGTAATCAGCGGCATGGTGATGTGCCAGAACGTGGACAGCTTGCCGGCACCATCGATCGAGGCCGCTTCGTAGAGCGATTTGTCGATGCTTTGCAGCGCTGCCAGAAAAATCACCATGGCCGAGCCGAACTGCCAGAGGCGCAGAAGGGTGATGGTGAACAGCGCATTGCCCGGATCGCCGAACCAGTTCACCGGCTCAAGCCCGATGGCCTGGAGCGCCATGTTGACGATGCCGACATCCGCGAAGAGATAGCGCCACATCACCGCAATGGCGATCGACCCGCCAAGGATCGACGGAACGTAGAAGGCGGTGCGGAAGAAATTGATGAACTTCAGCTTGTAGTTCAAAATGACCGCGATGAAGAGGGCGAAAGCGAGCTTCAGCGGAACTGTCGTGAACACGTAGACGAGCGTCACCCATAGCGATTTGCGAAATGTGCGATCGCCGGTGAAGAGCTTCCAGTAATTGTCGAGACCGGTAAAGACCGGCGCGCTCATCAGATTGTAATCGGTGAAGCTCAGGTAGAAGGATGCGGCAAAGGGCAGTGCCGTGAAGATCATGAGCCCGATGATATAGGGCGAGAGATAGATCAGGCCGAGAAAGCGATTGTCTCCGCTCATGTCCCCCCTCCTTCGCCACCTGACGCCGTGACGCGATCATGCGATGATCGGCGGCAAGCATGCTTGTCAGACAGGTTGAAGCCGTTCCGGAGAGCGACTGGGCGCGCTGCGCTGTTTGCAAGCCCCGCCGCGCACAGGCACGACGCAACAGGCGCAGCCGCGCGAAGGCTGCGTTTTTTCGTTTCTGAATTCTGCATCTTGGTATGAGAGCATGATAGGTCGATCAGGCGATTTCCGCCTGCCATGACCCGTCCTGCCCTGATCCTCCCATTGAACAGGTGATGGAACTGGCCGTTCTCATCATTTGTCGCTACTATCTTGCGCAG
Organism: Rhizobium sp. SSA_523; assembly: GCF_030435705.1. Lineage (NCBI taxonomy): Bacteria > Pseudomonadati > Pseudomonadota > Alphaproteobacteria > Hyphomicrobiales > Rhizobiaceae > Affinirhizobium > Affinirhizobium gouqiense. Next base: position 243,233 of record NZ_CP129381.1, on the reverse strand, counting down.
ACCACCAGATGAAAATAGAGGCTTCCGGACAAAAAGATGGAGAAAAACGAACAAGGCCCGCTGGCTGCGATCCCGGTGCAGGCGCTGACGCTGACCTTGACCCGTTCGACAATCAAGATGCTGCATTCTCCCAGCTGGCGGATCGACAAGACGAACTCCGTCCACGATCTTATCATATGTCTTACAGGATCAGCCGCGTATGAGATCGGTGGGGAAAGACTGGTGGTCGAACCCGGTTGCGCCATGCTGATCGAGGCGCAGACCCGCTTCCAGGGGCGCACGACTTCCAGCGAATTGTATACGGGCCTTGCCCAGCACTTCACGCTGGACGTGTTCGGTCGTGTCGATCTTCTGTCGCAGATGGAATTGCGGCGTTGCGTGCGGCTGCCGCGCTGGGACATGTTGCAGCAGATGGTGCGCCACTATCGCGAGAGCGTGCCTCTGTCGTCGACGACGCTTGCCCAGCACCATCTCTTCATGGTCTTCCTGACCGAATATATCGAAGCGGCCTTTCTCGGCTGGCGTCAGCAGCAGGATGCCGCGATCGACAATCCGGATGCGCTCTCCCTGGCGGTCATGGTGGCGGCCAGCCGGATTGCTGCAGATCCGCTGGATGAGGCGATCGTGGCGCGCGCACTCTCGGCCGTTCCCTATAATCCCGACTATTTTCGCCGCGTCTTTCGCCGCCAGGTCGGGCTGACGCCCATCAAATACCAGGAGTTCAAGCGCATGGAGCGCGCAATGGGCATGCTTGCCGGTGGCCGGTCGGTGAAGCAGACGGCTGCCGCGGTCGGCTATACGGACAATTATTATTTCTCGCGCATGTTCAAGCACTATATCGGCATCAGTCCGGCGGGCTACAAAGCCGCCGAGCGAAGGCACAGGGACGGGCAGTTTCCGCGGGGCGAGGAGGACGGGTTCGTCGTCTATCCCCTGCTGTCGCGGCAGCGCGACGATGATGGACAGCCGGAGCGGAATCCCGTCGATCTCCCCTGACGCCTCACCAGACCCATCGCAAACCGGTTTGAAACCTGCGCGATCCGCAAGCATTGCCTCTTGCGCCTCCGGGGAAAGCCGTCTACCAGAATGATTGTAATGTTATTACATACATAATCGGCGGATGTCGAACGTGCGTCGACAGGAAGGAAATCAGGACATGAAACACGTGTTGAAGACGATCGGCCAGGCGGCTCTTTTCACCGCCCTCCTCACACTCGCCACTCAGGCCGGCGCGGAGAGTAAAGCCAAGGCACAGAGCCAGGCGGCGCAATCCCAGGAGACGCAGCGATCCATCTACAAGGGCTTCTTCGATGACGAGCAGGTCAAGGCACGAGCCCTCTCGGATTGGGAGGGAGACTGGCAGTCGGTCTATCCGTATCTGACGAACGGTACGCTTGATCCGGTCATGGCGGAGAAGGCGAAGACCGGGGACAAGAGCGCCCAGGAATACCGGGACTATTATGAGACGGGTTACAAGACCGATGTGGATCGCATCGTCATCGACGGCAAGCACATCACGTTTTACCGCGGCAAACAGTCCGTCGCCGGCGATTACGAGACAGATGGCCACGAGATCCTGACCTATCGCAAGGGCAATCGGGGCGTGCGCTTCATCTTCAAGAAAGTCAGTGGTGATGCCGGCGCACCGAACTTCATCCAGTTCAGCGATCACATGATCGCGCCGGAGAAGGCATTCCATTACCACCTCTATGCAGGAAACGACCGGGCCGAACTGCTGAAGGAAGTGACCAACTGGCCGACCTATTATCCCGCCAGGCTCTCCGGCAAGGAAATCGTCGAGGAAATGCTCGCGCATTGAAGCGCGGCCGGCAAGGGAAGCAGTGGCTCCCCTTGCCCTTTCATCAGGCACCGGTCTTGCCCCCGTGCTGCGACCGCGACCGGGCGGCAGACGGTAGGCGCTCCTCAGGCCATGGTCCGGGCTTGCCGGGCTCAGGCCTTGATGAAGGCCAGGAGGTCGGGATTGATGACATCCGCATGCGTCGTGAGCATGCCGTGCGGATAGCCCTTATAGACCTTCAACGCCCCGTTTTTCAGCAGCTTGACCGACAGTTCGGCGGAAGCTGCAATCGGCACGATCTGGTCGTCATCGCCGTGCATGACCAGCGTCGGAACCGTGATCGCCTTGAGGTCTTCCGTCTGGTCGGTCTCGGAGAACGCCTTGATCCCGTCGTAATGGGCCTTGGCGCCGCCCATCATGCCCTGCCGCCACCAGTTTTCGACCACGGCCGGATAGACCTTCGCACCCTCGCGATTGAAGCCGTAGAAGGGTCCCGCGGGCACATCATGGAAGAATTGCGCCCGATTGGCCGCCAGGGCCGAGCGGAAACCGTCGAATACCTCCATCGGCAGACCACCCGGATTGGCCGGCGTCTTCAACATCAGCGGGGGGACCGCACTGACAAGGACAGCCTTGGCGACGCGACCGGCGGGCTCGCCGTGCTTGGCAACATAACGCGCCACTTCGCCGCCACCGGTGGAATGGCCGATATGCACGGCATTCTTGAGATCGAGATGCTCGACAACGGCAAAGGCATCGGCTGCGTAATGATCCATATCGTGGCCATCGCTCACCTGTGAAGAGCGTCCATGGCCGCGGCGGTCATGGGCGACCACGCGAAAGCCCTGCTGCACGAAGAACAGCAGCTGCGCGTCCCAGTCATCCGAGGAGAGCGGCCAGCCGTGATGGAAGACGATCGGCTGGGCATCCTTCGGCCCCCAATCCTTGAAGAAGATTTGCACGCCGTCTTTGGTTTCGACGAAGCTCTTGGTCATATCCGAAAGTCCTTTCGCTGGTTGTGCGTGTGTGGCGGAAAGCGCAAAAGAGGGCATGGCCGCCACGCTTGTGAGCGCGGCGCCGGTCAGCAAAGCCTGCCGACGGGAAAGCGGAAAACGAAGCAGATCAGCAGACATCAAAACACCTCTCCTTGAGACCATGGAAATTTACGGCCCTACGAGGTTTCAATCTTGTCCAATGCCCGGCCAATTTGGACAATGCTGCGATAACCGGTCCTGAGCCGAGCCTTCAACGGGTCAGCGGGTTCAGGAGGCCGGTGGCTCTGGCTCTGTCACCTCCTTCGGCGCAGGCGCGGCAAAGACGGCGCTGGCGTCGCTTACGATAGAGACATGATCATAGGCAGCCCGACCCGCTGCATCTTGATCGCCGTTCAAAATGGCCGCCACGATCGTGTCATGCTCCTCGTAAGACTTCGGAAGCCTGCCCTTGAGCCGAAACTGCGCGCGCCGGAATGGGGCCAGTCGCGCCCTTGTCTGTGTGGCCAGTTCGAAAAGGTGCTCGTTATGCGCGCCTCTGTAAAGGCGATTATGGAATTCCGTGTTGTGAGCGGAATAATCTTCGAACAGGCCATGGTCGACAAGCAATCGCGACGCCTTGTGCTCGCGATCGAGCGTATGCCGCTCATCCTCTGTCATGCGTGCCGCCGATAGCCGGGCACAGACGCCCTCCAGCTCCGCCATAGCCTCGAACATGCTGTGCAGCTGGGTATCGGTGACATTCATGACGACCGCGCTGCGATTGGGCTCGCGACCGACAAGGCCCATGGCGCCGAGTTCCCGCAATGCTTCCCTGACCGGCGTGCGCGATACCTCGAAACGCGCGGCAAGCGAAACTTCGTCCATCTTCTCGCCGGGCAGCATGACCCCGGTCACGATGAGATCCGCGATGGCTCGCACCATCTGCTCCACCGTCGTTCCGGCGCGAATGATCTTCCGTCGCCCTTTCTGCGTCATGATGTTCCCGAACCTGCCCTCGTACAATCACTGCAGATACATGAGGCGATGACAGAAGTGAATGAAGTCTGACGACCGCGCTGGAGATTCGATTCCGACACTCGCGTGCGTTCGCAGCACCTCAGGAGCACATGTCCAAGTCATTCCCTTGGCAAATCTCAAATCTCCAACCGCTGGACCAGCATCCGTTCTCGACCGCAAGCTCTGACTGAAAATTAGCTGCAGGCGCTCAAAACTGCATACACTTTAAGCGACCAAAATTCTCGCGCCGGAAATTCATAACAATATCATAAACTTGTGTTTTGGCACGGGGCTTGCTTGGTCATCATCGTTCAACAACCAGAGGCTAACCGCCGCGGGAGAATGATGATGACGCACTTCCTATCCCTAAACCGCCGACGTTTCCTTCAAGCTTCCGCTGCCGGCTTCGCGTCGAGTGCCCTGCCCGGCTTCGGGATCTCATCCGCCCAGGCTCAGGCGGAGCTGACCGTCGGCTTCATCTATGTCGGGCCCAAGGACGACTTCGGCTATAACCAGGCGCATGCCGAAGGGGCGGCCGTGGTCAAGGCACTGCCGGGCGTGACGGTGGTCGAGGAAGAGAATGTCGCCGAAACGGTCGACGTCCAGAAATCGATGGAATCGATGATCAACCTCGACGGCGCGGCGCTTCTGTTTCCCACCTCCTTCGGCTATTTCGATCCCCACATGCTGGCAACCGCTGCGAAAAATCCGAAGACGCTGTTTCGCCACTGCGGCGGCCTCTGGCAGGAAGGCAAGCATCCGGCCAATACAGGATCCTATTTCGGCTATATCCACCAGGGCCAGTATCTGAACGGCATCGCCGCCGGCCACGCTTCGAAGACCAAGAAGATCGGTTTCGTCGCCGCCAAGCCTATCCCGCAGGTGCTGCAGAATGTGAACGCCTTCCTTCTCGGTGCGCGTTCAGTGGATCCGTCCATTACGTGCCAGGTCATTTTCACGGGCGAATGGTCGCTTGCGGTGAAGGAGGCGGAAGCCACCAATGCGCTCGTGGACCAGGGTGCCGATGTGATCACCTGCCATGTCGACAGCCCCAAGGTCGTGGTCGAGACCGCCGCCGGCCGCGGTGCCTTCGTGTGCGGCTACCACGCCAATCAGAGCCCGCTTGCACTCGAAAAATACCTGACCGGCGCCGAATGGGCCTGGGGCAATGTCTATAGCAATTTCGTCACGGCGGCCCAGAAGGGCGAGCCCCTCGGCAACTTCGTGCGCGGCGGACTGAAGGACGGCTTCGTCAAGATGAGTCCGCTCGGCACTGCGGTGACCGAGCCGGCCCGCAAGCAGTTCGAAGCGGCCCATGCCGAAATCATGACCGGCAAATTCTCCGTCTTCAAGGGTCCCCTCAAGGACAACAAGGGCAAGGAGGTCGTCGGCACCAGCCAGGCCTTCGCCGAAGACGCCATCGAGCTGGAGAGCATGGCCTATCTCGTGGAAGGCGTCGTCGGCTCGACGTCTTGATCGCAAAGGAGCCCGCCATGACCGTCGAGGCCGATACTACCGCCCTGCCGATCACCACTCCGCATACGTCCTTTCGTCCGCTCCTGGAATGGACGGCGCGGCGGGCGGAGCCCGTGGTGATCAGTCTTTGCGCGATCCTCGCCGGTCTGGCGCTGTTCTCGCTGTTCATTCTGGCGATCGGCAAATCGCCGCTGCAGCTGTTTCAGGTCATGTATACCGGCGGCTTCGGCAGCTGGTTCTCGATCCAGAACAGTCTGTCGCGCGCAGCCCCTCTCCTCCTCACGGCGCTATGCGTGGCGCTTCCCGCGCGCCTCGGCCTCGTCGTCATCGGCGGCGAGGGAGCCCTGGTTCTGGGCGGCGTCGCGGCCGCAGCCATCGCCGTCCCGCTGGCGGGCAATGTTGCGCCCCTGGTGGCGCTTCTTGCCATGGCCCTCACCGCAATGCTGGTGGGCGGCTTCTGGATCGCCCTTTCCGGCGTCCTGCGCCATTACCGCGGCGTCAACGAAACGATCTCGTCACTGCTATTGGCCTATATCGCAATCGCCCTGATGAATCAGCTTGTCGAGGGACCCCTGCGCGACCCGGCAAGTCTGAACAAGCCGTCGACCAGTCCGATCCCGGCGGACTACATGATGGGCGACATGCCCGGCATGACGGTGCATTGGGGCCTTCTGATCGGGATCGGCGCCTGCATCCTGTCCTGGGTTCTGATCGAGCTGACGAGCTTCGGCTTTGCGGCGCGCATTGCCGGCGGCAATGTCCGCGCCGCGCAGATCCAGGGTCTGCCGGTCGGAAGGCTGATCGTCGGCTTCACGGCCATCGCCGGCAGTTTTGCCGGCCTGGCCGGCATGATCGAAGTCGCCGCCGTCCAGGGCAGTGCCAATGCCTCGATCGTGGCGGGTTACGGCTATACGGGCATTCTCGTCGCCTTCCTTGCAAGGCACAACCCGCTGGCCATCATTCCGGTAGCGATCCTGCTTGGCGGCATAGAGGCATCCGGCGGGCTTATCCAGCGACGCCTCGGCCTGCCGGATGCGACCGTCCTTGTCCTGCAGGGCACGCTCTTCGTCGTCATCCTTCTTTGCGAAACCCTCTACGACCGGTTCAAGCTCTTCAATCCCGATCTCTGGAAAAGGAATTGACCGATGGATGACACAGGTCTCGGCCTCTGGGGCGTCCCGCTTGCGATCATCGGCGGCGCCATCCGGGTCTCCACGCCCTTCATCTTCGTCAGCCTCGGCGAAGCGATCACCGAGCGCTCGGGTCGCATCAATCTCGGGCTCGAGGGAACGCTGGTGCTTGGCGCCGTTACCGCCTATGCCGTGGCTGCCACGACCGGATCGGCCTGGCTCGGGGTCTTTGCCGCCATGCTCGTCGGTTCGGTTTTCGGCCTCATTCACGGCTGGATCTGCAGCTTTTCGAAAGTGAACGACATCGCGATCGGCATTGCGATGATGCAGTTCGGCCTCGGCCTCGCCTTCTTCCTGGGCAAGCCGTATATCCAGCCGGTCGCTCCCAAGCTTCCTTCCATCCCGCTCGGCGCCTGGTCGAATGTGCCGCAGGTTCAGGCAGCGCTCAACATCAACGTGCTGTTCTTCATCGGCGCGGCGCTTGCCTTTGCCCTCTTCTGGGCCTTTCGCAATACGCGGATCGGCCTCGTGCTGCGCGTGGTGGGAGACAGCACGGATGCCGCGCGCGCCATGGGCATCCGACCCGATGCCGTACGGCTTCTGGCCACAGCCGTCGGGGGCTCGCTGGCCGCGGTCGGCGGTGCCTATCTCTCGCTCTTCTATCCGGGATCATGGAACGAGGGCATCTCCTCGGGACAGGGCCTGATGGCGGTCGCTCTGGTCATCTTTGCCCGCTGGAACCCCGTCGGCTGCTTCCTCGCCGCCCTGCTTTTCGGTGGCGCCGGCGCGCTGGGTCCGGCCCTCCAGTCGGTGGGAGTCACGCAAGGCTACTATCTCTTCTATGCCGCACCCTACCTGCTCACCCTCATCATCCTGATCATCACCTCGTCGCCGAACCGGCCGCTTGCCGGCGCGCCCGGCGCCCTGTCGCTAACGAAATCATAGGAGCCACCAGATGAACGGACTTGGCGGATTGAACAAATCCGAAAACGGCGTGGGCATCGGCCTCGTGCAGCTGCAGCTGCCGGTGACCGTCACCAAAGCCGACCTTGCCAGGCAGACGCAGGCAATCGTCGATCTCGTCGGCAAGGCGCGGCGCAACCAGCCTGGCATGGATCTCGTCATTTTCCCGGAATATGCGCTACACGGCCTGTCGATGGACATCAATCCCGACATCATGTGCCGCCTTGATGGGCCGGAGGTCGCGGCGTTCAAGCAGGCTTGCGCCGACAACAAGATCTGGGGCTGCTTCTCGATCATGGAGTTCAACCCGGGGGGCATGCCCTATAATTCCGGCATCGTCATCGATGACAGGGGCGAGCTGAAGCTCTATTACCGCAAGATGCACCCCTGGGTGCCCGTGGAGCCCTGGGAGCCGGGCAATCTCGGCATTCCCGTCATCGACGGCCCCAAAGGCGCCAAACTGGCGCTGATCATCTGCCACGACGGCATGTTTCCGGAAATGGCGCGCGAATGCGCCTATAAGGGCGCGGAGATCATGATCCGCACCGCCGGCTATACGGCTCCCATCCGCGAGAGCTGGCGCTTCACCAACCAGTCCAACGCCTTTTGCAATCTCATGATCACCGCCAATGTCTGCATGTGCGGCTCGGACGGCACATTCGACTCGATGGGCGAAGGCATGATCTGCAATTTCGACGGCACGATCATTGCACACGGCACCTCCGGCCGGGTCAATGAAATCATCACGGCCGAGGTTCGGCCCGATCTCCTGCGCGAAGCGCGGCTCGGCTGGGGCGTCGAGAACAATATCTACCAGTTCGGTCACCGCGGCTATGTGGCCGTGGACGGTGGGGCGGGCGATGCGCCCTATACCTACATGCACGACCTGATGGCGGGCCAATATCGCCTGCCCTGGGAAGGCGGAGTCAAGGTGACCGACGGGACCGGCTGCGGCTTTGCCAAGCCGACGCGGCGCTACGGCGAAACCTTCAAGACCGCAGCCGAGTGAGGAGCGAGGAGATGGACATGCTGGTCGAGGCAGAAAGCCGCTACATCACCGCCGATCCCTATCCCTGGCCCTATAACGGCAGATTGCGGCCGGACAATACGGCGCTGATCATCATCGACATGCAGACCGATTTCTGCGGCAAAGGCGGCTATGTCGACCATATGGGCTATGACCTGTCTCTCGTGCAGGCGCCGATCGAGCCGATCAAGCGGGTGCTTTCGGCGATGCGGGCCAAGGGCTACCACATCATCCATACCCGGGAGGGCCACCGCCCGGATCTCTCTGACCTGCCGGCCAACAAGCGGTGGCGCTCGCAGCGCATCGGCGCCGGCATTGGCGATGCCGGACCATGTGGACGCATTCTCACCCGGGGGGAACCGGGATGGGACATCATACCGGAGCTTTACCCGCAGGAGGGCGAAACGATCATCGACAAGCCGGGCAAGGGGTCCTTCTGTGCCACGGATCTCGAACTCATCCTCCATCAGAAGCGCATCGAGAACATCATTCTGACCGGCATCACCACCGATGTCTGTGTGTCGACGACCATGCGCGAGGCGAATGATCGCGGCTTCGAATGCCTGCTTCTCGAGGACTGCTGCGGCGCCACCGATTACGGCAATCACCTGGCCGCCATCAAGATGGTGAAGATGCAGGGCGGGGTCTTCGGCGCCGTATCGGCGTCCGAACCCCTGATCGCGGGGATCACCGGATGAACGACGCTGTGGTTTTCAAAGGCAGATTGTGTCGGAAGGGCCGAGCTCCAAGGGTAGTCGGCTTCCGGTCAAGTGGCCATCATTGCGGAAAGGCTGGGCTGACGTGAACACCATACGCGATACTGCGCTCCCGCTTCCGGGCAAAGCGATCGGCATCGAAACGATCGGCATGACCATGCGGTTCGGCGCCTTCACGGCCCTTGACGAGGTTTCGCTCAGCATACCGGCCGGCTCCTTTCACGCCCTTCTCGGCGAAAACGGCGCCGGGAAATCGACGCTGGTCAAATGCATCATGGGTTTTTACCATGCGTCCGCCGGCGCGCTTCTGGTGGACGGGCGGGAAGTCTCTGTCGACTCTCCCAAGGCGGCGGCAAGCTACGGTCTCGGAATGGTCTACCAGCATTTCACCCTGGTCCCGTCGCTGACCGGAGCGGAAAACCTCGTCATCAGCCGCCAGAAGGTTTCCGCTGTCATCGATTGGGCGAAGGAACGGGCGGATCTGGCAAGATTCATGCAGCGGATGCCGTTCGCAATACCGCTCGATCGCCCCGTTCGCGAGCTTGCGGCCGGCGAGAAGCAGAAGCTGGAGATCGTCAAGCAGCTTTACCTCGGACGCTCCTTTCTCATCCTCGACGAGCCGACATCGGTTCTGACGCCTGCAGAGGCCGACGAGATGCTCGGCCTCGTGCGCGCCCTGACCGAACGCAAGGAGCTGACGGTCCTCATGATCTCGCACAAGTTTCACGAAGTCACGAAATTTGCCGACGCCGTCTCGATCCTACGGCGCGGCAAGCTCGTCGGCGGCGGCAAGATCGGCGAGCTGTCCACTGCCGAGTTGGCGGCGAAAATGATCGGCGATGTCAAGCTCCCCCAGCTCGACAGCAGGGTGCCGGTGGCGGAGGCGGCAAGGCCGGTGCTGCAGGTCGAGAACCTCAAGGCCCTGGACCGGAGCGGGCTGAAGACGATCGAGATCGCCGCGCTCACCGTGCATGCCGGCGAGATCGTCGGCATTGCCGGGATCTCCGGCAATGGCCAGAAGGAACTGGCGGAACTTCTGGCCGGGCAGAGGCCGAGCGAGACCGGCAGGATCAGCGTCAACGGCGCCACCTATCGCGCGACGCGCGAAGAAGCGCGGCGGAACAATGTCCGTTTCATTCCGGAAGAGCCGCTGCAGAATGCCTGCGCGCCGCGAATGACGGTGAGCGAGAACCTGGCGTTCCGGACCTTCGACCTTGATGCGGGCGGCCGCCGGTCGATTTGGCTGTCGCGGCGGCAGATCAAGACATTGGCGACAACGCTGATCTCCGACTTCAAGGTCAAGACGGCCTCCACCGGATCGCCGATGGCCGCCTTGTCCGGCGGCAATGTGCAGCGCGCCGTGCTGGCGCGCGAGCTGACCGGCAAGGTCGACCTGCTGATCGTCTCCAATCCCTGTTTCGGCCTCGACTTCTCCGCCGTTGCGGAAATTCGGGCGCGCATCGTGCGGGCTCGCAATTGCGGGACTGCCGTCCTGCTCCTGTCGGAAGACCTGGATGAGCTGATGGAGCTGTCCGACCGCATTCACGTGATGTCGGAGGGCCGTCTTGTCTATGAGACCCTCGCGCGTGACGCCGATATCGGCACCATCGGCTCCCATATGGCGGGACATCACTAATGGCTGTCATCAATGCACAACCCTTTGCTTTCCCGACGCGGTTGACGGAACTGGCCTTGGTGGTGATCGACATGCAGCGCGACTTCGCCGAACCCGGCGGCTTCGGCGAGGCCCTCGGCAATGATGTCAGCCGCATCGGCACAATCGTGCCGGAGGTGAAGCTGCTTCTCGAGGGCTTCCGTGCGGCGAACCTTCCGGTGATCCACACGATGGAATGCCACCGGCCGGATCTGTCGGACCTGCCGCCGGCCAAGCGCGATCGTGGCAATCCGGTGCTGCGCATCGGCGACCAGGGGCCGATGGGCCGCGTGCTGATTGCCGGAGAACCCGGCACGGCCATTCTTCCGGAGCTTGCACCGATCGCCGGCGAAACGGTGATCGAGAAGCCCGGCAAGGGCGCATTCTACGCGACCGGCCTTGGCGAGATCCTGAAGCAGAAAGGCATCACGCAGCTTGTCTTTGCGGGCGTTACCACGGAGGTCTGCGTGCAGACGAGCATGCGGGAGGCCAATGATCGCGGCTTCGAATGCCTGCTCGCCGAGGATGCAACGGAGAGTTATTTCCCTGAATTCAAGGCAGCCACGCTGCAAATGCTGCGCGCGCAAGGCGCGATCATCGGCTGGACAGCGCCTGTTGCCGCCATTCTGGAGGGACTGTCGCATGGCTGAAACCATTCGCGACCGACTGACCGATGACGGCTGGAAGCAGGTCGCTTTCGCCCCCTTCCGCGGTGACGTCACCATCCACTGGATACGGCCTTTCGAAGGCGATCAACCGGGCGTCGCGCTCCTGAAATACCAGGCCGGGGCTTCCGTTCCGCGTCATCGTCATGAAGGGCTCGAAACCATTCTCGTGCTCGACGGCGTCCAGTCCGACGAGAGCGGCGATTACCCTCGTGGTAGTTTCATCGTCAACGCCCCGGGAACCGAACATTCGGTCTGGAGCGAACGCGGCTGCGTGGTCCTCATCCAGTGGGACCGGCCCGTGATCATATTGGAAGAGGAAGTAGCATGATCCCGACCCTGCCACCGTTTGACATCGCATCGCTTCTCGCCTTCTATCGTGACGGCGGCAGCGTCTCCGACGTCATCGAGGCTGTCTACGCCCGCATCGAGGCGGTGAACGATCCGGGCATCTTCATCCATCTTGCCGACAGACAGCAGGTTTTAGCGCAAGCCGAAAGGCTCGGTGCATTTGATCCGGGCAAGCCGCTGTTCGGCATACCCTTCGCGGTCAAGGATAATATCGACGTCGCCGGCATGCCGACCACGGCCGCCTGTCCCGACTTCGCCTACCAGCCGCAGGAAAGCGCTTTCGTGGTCGCAGCGCTGCAGCAGGCCGGCGCGCTCGTCATCGGCAAGACAAATCTCGACCAGTTCGCCACCGGACTCGTCGGCGTCCGCACGCCGTATGACATCCCGAAAAACGCGGTGGACCCCGCTCTCGTCCCGGGAGGCTCCTCCTCCGGCTCGGCGGTTTCCACCGCCCATGGCATCGTCTCCTTCGCCCTCGGTACCGACACAGCCGGCTCCGGCCGCATTCCGGCAGGGCTCAACAATATTGTCGGCCTGAAACCCAGTCTCGGCGCCCTGTCCACCACCGGCGTCATCCCCGCCTGCAGGACCCTGGACTGCGTCTCGATCTTCGCGCTGACCGTGGACGACGCCTGGCGCGTCCTGGAGATCGCCGCCGGTCCGGACGAGAGGGATGCCTATTCGCGACGCATACCCGCGACAGGCTACGGATCTGCCCCGCCAGTCCTGACGATCGGCACCGTCGCGCGCTCCGATCGCAGGTTCTTCGGCGATACGGCAATGGAGAAGGCCTATGACGAGGCGCTCGCGTCGATCGAGGCGCTTGGCCACCGGCTGGTCGAAGTCCCCTTCGGCGATTTCTACACCGTTGCCGACCTGCTCTACGAAGGCGCCTGGGTGGCGGAACGCTATGCCGCCGTCAAGCCTTTCTTCGATGCGCGGGAAGACGCGTTCCATCCGGTGACCCGGAAGATCTACGGAGGTGCCAGGAGCCTCTCCGCCGCCGATGCCTTCAGCGGGCTTTATGCTCTTCAGGCGTTGAAGAAGACGCTGGCACCGGACATTGCCTCCGTCGATCTGTTTTGCGTCCCCACCGCGCCGCGGCATTTCACGGTCAAGGACCTCGCAGCCGAGCCGATCCGGGAAAATTCCCGCCTTGGTACCTATACGAATTTCGTCAACCTGCTCGATATGTGCGGAATTGCCGTTCCCACCGGCAAACGGTCCGACGACTTGCCCGCCAGCGTCACGCTTCTGGCGCCTGCCGGCCGTGACGGCCTGGTGGCAACGGTTGCGCGTGACATCCACACCGCGAGTGGCGTGACGCTTGGCGCAACCGGCTGGCGACATCCCGAGCCGGCCTTGGCTGCCGTTGCACAAGACGACGACGACATGATCGAGATCGTCGTCGTCGGCGCGCATCTGTCCGGCATGCCGTTGAACCACCAGTTGACGAGTTTGAACGGCCGCTTTTCAAAGGCAATCAAAACCGCTGCCGCCTATCGCCTCTACGCGCTCGCCAACACGGTGCCGCCGAAGCCCGGCCTGGTGCGGGTCGAAGAAGGCGGCGCCCAGATCGAGGTGGAGATCTGGAAGCTCGCGCCTGCAGCCTTCGGCACTTTCGTCGCGTCCATTCCTGCGCCGCTCGGCATCGGGACCATCCAGCTGGCCGACGGCACGACAGCCAAAGGTTTCATCGCCGAACCTCTGGCTCTTGTCGGCGCGGCGGACATTACCGGCTATGGGGGATGGCGCGCCTATCGGTCAGCGGCAGAGACCGTGGCGGTCCTGGCGTGACGCGGGCGGCAATGGGCGGACATGACGGCGGCGGCCTTCGCTCCGTCGCGAGGGTCGCAGGAGCTGTCACTCCTCAAGCAGCGTGAAAACCCGCGACACCTCGCTGCGGCCTTTCACCGTCGTGCTTTCCAGCTCGCGAAGCGCAAATGCATCGCTGACCTGCAGTGCCGTGGTTTCTCCCAGAAGGATCGGCACGCCATAGGTCTTGGAGGCACCTTCAAGGCGAGAGGCGAGGTTGACGGCATCGCCAAGCGCCGAATAATCGAATCTCCGGTCCGATCCCATATTGCCCACGACGCATTCGCCCGTGTTGATGCCGATGCCGATCTTGAGATCGACATGGGCGCGGTCCATGCGCTCTGCTTCGGCGCGAAGCTCTGCATTGAGCGCTGCCAGGGCCTGCAGCATGTCACGCGCCGCCGCGACCGCATGTCTTGCATGATCCGGATTGGGCAGGGGTGCATTCCAGAAGGCCATGATGCAGTCCCCGATATATTTATCGATGGTTCCACCATGGGTGAGGATGACATTCGAAAGCGGTGTCAGCAGGCGGTTCACAAGCCGGGTCAGCTGTTCGGGATCATTCTTCATGCCTTCGGCGATCGTGGAAAAGCCGCGCACATCGCAAAACAGGATGGTCAGCTCACGCTTCTCGCCGCCGAGCTTGAGCTGGTCGGGATTGCTGGCAAGCTTTTCGACCAGGCTGTGAGAGAGATATTTGGAAAAGGCCTCGGTGATCTGCCGGCGACTGCGCCGCTCGGTCGCGTAATCAAACCCGCCTTGCAAGAGCACGGTGGCCGCGACCAGCGCAGAGGGCGCTGCAGGCGAAATGAAAAGACCGGCGAGGCGCAAAAGCGCATAGCTGCCGATCACCCCCAGGATCACGACGAGGATTGCGCCGCTCCAGGTGAACCAGGTCGTGCCGCGCCAGACAAGGAGCACCGACAGCGCTGCCGCGAAAAAGAGCACCAGCAGACCGACGCCGGCCGAGGCCTTTGCAATGCCGTGGCCGGCCCGCAGATTGTCGAGAATGGTCGCCTGCACTTCTGCCCCGGCCGTCAGCAGGCCGTTCTGGATGGTGGCCGGCGTGGCGAAGGAATCGAAGCCGCCGCTGCTGACGGTCGGCGCATTCTGAAGGCTGAGGCCGACGATCACCAGGCGGTCGCGAAAGAACCCCTCGGGAAGGAATTCATCGGGCCGCAGTGCCTGATAATAGGATACGGTCGGATAGGTTCTTGGACCGCCATAGGTTTGCAGGAGCAGGCCTTGCGAGCGCGGCGGGGGCGGCAGGCTTGCAGCGCGCATGATCGACGCTGCGAAACTGTCCTTGCCGCCGGGAATTGCCCGCAACACCCCATCCTCGTGAAGCGAGACGGAGGCAATTCCGGCGCTGGCGCCGCTATCGGTGAACAGGGCGAGCGGCAGGGTGCGTAAATGCTGCTCCGCTTGCGGAGAGGAGATGACAGATTCATCCCCCGCGAGGACGACATCCTGTCTTACGGCAGCGGCGAGCGCTGCATCTTCCGAAGCGGTCGAGGGTTCCGAAAAAATGATATCGAGAGCGATCACGCGCGCGCCGGCGGCACGCAAGGCTTTGACGAGGTCGCCGTGCAGGCTGCGCGGCCATGGCCATTGGCGGTTGATCTCGGCAAGCGAAGGCTCGTCGATGGCGACGATGACCGGGCCTTTGTCCGGCAGAGCGGGCGGCCTGAATGTCGAGAGGTAATCGAAGCTCCGGTAATCGATCAGCGCCCAGGCGGGCAGGCGCTGCATCACGATGGTCAGAACCAGCACAGTCAGCGCCAGAACGAGAACCTGCCTGGTCCGGCTCGCCGCCAGTATCGGCGAAACGGAAAAAGCTGCGGCGGCGATGCGCATCAGAACCGTGCCTTCAAGACGCCCCTGAACGACCGCCCCCAGCCGGGAACGCCGGCATTGAGCTCGATCTCCTCATCAAGGAGGTTGTAAGCCGCCAGGCTGAGCTCGAGCCTTTGGTCAAGCGGCTCCCATGTCAGCGACGCATCGAGCGTCCAATAATCGTCAAGCTCAAGACCCGCTTCATTCTGGCGCTCTCCGACATAATTGGCTGCAAGCGTCGCCTTGACATTCGCCTGATTGACCCAGGTCACGGCCACTTGGCCGGCAAGCTTCGGGAGGAAGGGCAGCGCCTCGCCGGAGATCGGCGAGCGTGGATCCTCGTCCTGCGACTGCGCAAGGGCAAGCGTCGAGGACAAGCCGAACCCGTAGCCAAGCAGGAGGTTGCTCGTCAGGCTTGCCCTGTCGAGCTGTCCTTCGGCGGTGGTGAAGGGAATGGACGTCAACGGTACCGCGATCCTCAGATCATGCATCTCCTGATGCTGATATTCAACCGCGGTAAAGAAGTCGGATGTCCATTCGGCATCCCAGCGCAGGGCATAGGTATCGACATAGCCGGTTGCCGCCAGCGACACCTGGTTGGTCTGCAGCCCAAGCACGCCGATCGGCGACAGGGTTGGCGTATTCAGGTCCAGGCTCGACCGGCTGAAGGCGGCGCGCAGCCAGTGGCCATCCGCAGGTGACCATGCCAGACCGGCGCGCGGCTCCAGCCGCGCCTTGTCTGCGCTATCGCCATCGATAAAGCTGCCGAACAGGGCATATTCCAGACGCAGATCGTTGGTCACCTCCTGCAGCAGATCGACATAGACGCGGCCGACGGTGCTGGTGTCGCCGGCCTCTTCAAATGTGGAGGGCACAAGATCGAGGGGAGGAACCAGAAGATTCTGATAGGATTGCGACTGGCGCGCCTTCACCCAGCCGCCCTCCATCCCGTATCGCCATGTCAGATCGCCGTCGCCGATCGTGTGGTTGACGGCGGCAACATAGGTCTCCTCCTCAAAGACGCTGCGCGTTTGCGCCGTGGCAAGCGGCAGGCCGAAGACGTCGAATTCGAAATAAGTCTCATCCTCGCGCCGCACGCCGCTATACAAGAGGGCGGCACTGAGCACATTGCGATAGCCGAGCGTATGGCTCCAGCCGATCCCGGCATTCGTGGCTCTGGAATGAACCTCCTGCTCGGTATTCAGAGGAAGCGGGAGAACGGAAAGATCCGTCGGATCCACGAAGGGCGCGAAATTGGCTTCCACGCCGAAGCTGCGCTCCAGCTCGTTCTTCCCGTGATTGGCATAGAGGACGACGCGATCATAAAGCGTCGGGCTTGCCGTCACGTAGCCATTGCCCCCGAGGATTTCGAGCTCGCTGTCGAGCGGGCTCAGCGCGCCGATGTCGCGCCGGTCCGGCGCCTTGCTCCATTGCAGATTGCCGAACAGGCTCATCGGAATTGGCAGGTTCGTATAGCCTTGGATCTCGCCTTCGCCGACATAGCCGGTCTCCCCGTCACTGCGGATGAACCCGCCGCCGATCGCGGATTCCAGAAAGGGGCGGCGCAACAGATTGGCGGAGCGGGAACGGCCGGAGATAATGTGCGGATCGAGCATGAGGCCTTGGAGAAGCGAGGAGAAGGCCTCGCCGTTCGGGGCATTGTTGATCGGATCGCCGCCGAAGGTCTCGTCATTGGCGAAGGGATCGGCACTGCCGCGAAGGCTCTGGTCGATATACGAGGTCGCGACCAGCGGGTTGAAGACAACATCGCCGTAATATTCACCCCAGGCATTCATCCCTTGCAGGCGAAACGCACTGTTGAGGGCGGAGCCGGCAAGGTGGTT
This sequence comes from Rhizobium sp. SSA_523, assembly GCF_030435705.1. Classification (NCBI taxonomy): domain Bacteria; kingdom Pseudomonadati; phylum Pseudomonadota; class Alphaproteobacteria; order Hyphomicrobiales; family Rhizobiaceae; genus Affinirhizobium; species Affinirhizobium gouqiense. Next base: position 225,964 of record NZ_CP129381.1, on the reverse strand, counting down.
GGCGCCGAGAGAGGCGAAATTGCCGCCCTGGTCGCGCGATCGACGAACGAATTCCTGCGCATTGCGGATTGCGGCGACCGAGTCATAGTCGTCAATGGCCGCCGCCGCCCGGAACGAGTAAATGACCGGGTCGTTGGCATCCAGCCGCTGCGCATTGTCGAGGGCCTGTTCGGCGGGCAATCGATCGCCGCGTTCGTAATGTGCGGCTGCCAGCAGGACCTGGCCCTGCGCATAAGCAGGGTTCGATACGGTGCCGGCCAGCAGGTCGTCGAGGGCACTGTCGAGTTCGCCTGTTTGCAGATGATAGCGACCGCGGGCAACAAGGGCGATATCGAAAGCCGGGTCGGCAGCAAGCGCAAGATCAATGTGCCGGCGCGCATCCTCGACCCTGGAATTGTCCAAATAGAAGATCGCCAGATTGGCGTGGCTGACCGGGTCCTGCGGATCGAGATCGATCGCTTTTAGAAAAGCGGCCTCCGCCTCTCGGACGGCCCCGCGTGCCGACTGGACATTGCCGATCCCGTTCCACGCCGTGGAGGAAGCCGGAGCCACCGAGACGGCGGCCTCAAGATCGGCAAGCGCCCCGTCGAGATCGCCCTGAAGCCCCGAGCGGACATGGGCGCGCACTTCGAGCGCCGTCGGCTCCTGCGGATCGAGGGCGAGAGAGCGTGACATCGCCTCCTGCGTCTGGTCGCGGTCATTCAGCAGAAGAGCCAGCCAGGCCCGATAGGCCGGCAGTTCCGGATCATCGGGAAACTGCGCTTCGGCCTGTTTCAAGACGTTGATGGCCGCGGGAAGATCCTGCAGGAAGCCGATGGCATAGGCCCTGAGGAAAGCGGCATCCGAGCCCCCACCTTGCGGCGGCAGGGTTTCCACCCTGTCCGGATCGGCGAGCGCGCGCGCATAATAGCCGCCGTAAAGCGCAATGGCGCGACGCTTCTTGTCCAGCCCGGGTGCGGCGCGTTGAAACAGAGAGGCGGCTTGCGCATGCCTGTTCTCTGTCGCCGAGATCACGGCTTCTATCAGAAGCACGCGGGCGCGCAATTCCCGCGAGAGCGGGTATCGCTGTGCGGCAGCCAGTGCCGCCTTGGCTTTCGCGCGACCTTCCAGGGAGAGCGCGACCTCAGCCAGCAGGACTCTGTCCTCAGCGCTGCGCTCGGCCTCCGGTATGGCCCGGATGCGATCCGCCTGCCGCCGCATATCGGCCACCGGCAAGGCGGAGGGAGGCATGCGCTCAAAGGCTTCGCGCGGCGGCAGATAGAACAGCATCTGCTCGCGATCATCCGATTCGACGATGGCGATCTTGCGCGGCGCCTGCCCGATGGAGGCGACGGCCGCCTCGCCCCGCGACAGTTCGACCCGTCCGAGGGAATTGCTGAGCTCCACTTTGCCCTCGAGAACCGTCAGCGTCGTGCGGTCCCCCTCCACCGTCATCGTCCAGTCGGTGCCCCTGATGGCGGCCGTCGCCGCCGGCGTCTGGACGGAAACGCCGGGCCCGCCGCGCTCGGCTCTCGCCCAGATGGTTCCCGACTGCAGTTCGAGCTCGGCATCACGACCGCCGGCGACCTGTCTTACAAGGAGGGACGAATTGCGGCCGAGGCGGACCTGGGTCCGATCCGAAAAGAGGATGGCGAGCTGGCCATTGGCATTGGTGCGAAGGACATCACCCGACAGCAGATCCTGCTTCAGGTCGACGACTTCCCAGGCCGAGATGTCGATGAAACGAATCTCCTCGCCGGCCTTGCGGGCGATCACGGCGCCAGCGGCGGCCGCTGCCCTTGGGCGCGGCTCGGCCAGGGCATCTGGAACGAGGCCGGCCAGCACCAGCGGCAGAATCAGGAATGCTTGCCTCTTCAAGATCGTTCCCCCAACCTGACATTGCATTGTATAATTCACAACTTGGTGTCAAGACCGGCTTGTGCATGTATCCTTATTTTCTATTGCGCTGTATTACGCAGGAAGCACAGTCGGAGCGAGGGGGCTCGAGAATGATGGATTTGACCGCCGAAACGACGGCCTTGATCGAAGATAATCATGTCATAGACGATGTAGAGAAAGAGTATTTTTCTCACGTCAAAAAAGTGAACGACATATTCTATGATCAGATCAAGATTTCCGATCAGAAGGCAGCCTACATCTTCACCTTTCTGATTGCCTTCATCGTTTCCTCGAGCGATGGACGCGACGTGTTTTCCCCCGGCCGGTACCTGACGGGCACGATTTTCATGAATATCAGCTCGGCTTTGCTTGCAGGCTCGTCACTGGCCGCGCTCATCTGCGCCATCATGGTCGTTCTTCCCAGGAGCATGGGCCGCTCGACCACTTTGTTCTGGGGATCGTGGCCAAGGCACCGTCCCCTTCTCCTCAAGGCGGTGAAGGCGTCCGATTCGAACTATCTCTTCAACCAGTACCTGGAAAATGCGGACATTCTCTCCGACATTGCGCGGCGCAAGTATAAGTTCGTCTCCATCTCCTTCAAATGCCTGTTTCTGACATTGATCAGCTATGTCCTGGTGCTGATGACCAAGTGACGGCACCTTCGGCGATGGAAAATGCGCGCTCGTGACGAGGTCTTCCCGGAGCCCCTGTCCCGAAGCGGTGGAGCTTGCCGCACCGGCTTGCCTTGGCCCGGCGATGAATTTCCTGTAAGCCTTTCGCTCGCGAAGGAAAGACTGTGACGCAGAACGACAGGATGCATACAGGCAAAGGTGCCATGATGGTTGCGGTCGCCGCGGCGATGCAGAGCCTTTGCCTTGCCATGCTGCTTCTGCTGTCGGCCTATGACGGCGCGCGTGAACCGGCCGGCGAGCGCCGGCTTGCCCTTGCGCAGGCGAGCCTTGCGGTTCCGGCAGGCGCCACCAGTAAGCAGGACGGTTTGCGCCAGATCCTGGCCTCCGATCCGGGCGAAAGGCGCAAGGCGCGCTCGCTCGATCCGCCCGATCTGGCGGCCTGCGCCTCATCCTGCATGCCACTGCCCACTGGCTCCGGCGATAGACCCGCTGCGGGTCTGGCCGAGGGTTCTGCCTCTTCCGATTGCTGCGCCTTCCAGCCGCGGGCACCGCCCCGCGCGTTTGTCTGAACGCTCGACGCCGAACCTCGCTCGGTGAGACGAATTGCGCGGCAGCCGCCTCTCCCTCGACAGGCCGGCCTGCCCCTATGCTGGAACCTGATTTTGAAAAACTCCCCCTTCAAGGTGGCGAGCTATCTGCTCGTCATCATCATCGGCGTGCTTGTGGCCCTGCCCAACATGCTCTCCGACAAGACCCTTTCGCAGTGGCCGTCATTCCTGCCGAGCCACAGAGTCTCGCTCGGCCTTGATCTTCGCGGCGGCTCACATCTCGTCCTGGAAGTGGACCGCTCATCGCTCGAAAGCGAGTGGCTGCAGAACCTCGTTCAGGAGGCACGAACCAGCCTGCGCGAGGCTTCCGTGGAGACGCGCGCCGTTCAGCGGCAGGCAGATGCCGTTACCGTCACGCTGGCGGATCCGGCGCAGCGCGGCGCTGCCCAGGAGGTGCTGAACAAGCTTGGCGGGCCCATTCCGGCCGGCCTCGGCGCCGGCACGGCCGAACTTGCTGTCACCACAAGCGGCAGTGACAAGATTCTCCTGTCTCCCACCCCGGCCGGCATCACCTATCGCATGAGCAATGCAGTGGAACAGAGCCTCGAAATCATCCGCCAGCGTGTCGACCAGGTGGGCGTCGCGGAGCCGACGATCCAGCGCGTCGGCGCCGATCGCGTCCTTGTTCAATTGCCCGGTGAGCAGGATCCGTCCAACCTGCGCGCGCTGCTTGGCTCCACCGCTAAAATGAGCTTCCACCTGCTTGGCCGCGAGGGCGATCCGGGGGTTCGGATGATGCAAGATGACGAAGGGCGCGCCTATCCGATCGAGGATCGCGTGCTTCTTTCCGGAGATCGCCTGACCGATGCGCGGGTGGCGTTCGAGCCGCAGACCAACCAGCCGGTTGTCAGTTTCCGCTTCGACCAGACAGGCGCTGCGCGCTTTGCCACAGTCACGCAGCAGAATGTCGGCAAGCCCTTTGCCATCGTCCTGGACGGCAAGGTACTCAGCGCGCCGGTTATCCGGGAGCCGATCACCGGCGGCGCCGGCCAGATCTCGGGTTCATTCACGGTTTCCGAGGCCAATACGCTCTCGGCATTGCTGCGTGCCGGCGCCCTGCCGGCCAAGCTGACGGTCATCGAGGAGCGGACCGTCGGCGCCGATCTCGGCAGCGACGCCATCGAAAGAGGGATAACCTCCGGCCTCGTCGGCTTTGCACTGGTTGTCGGCTTCATTCTGCTGCTCTACGGCGCATGGGGCATATTGGCCGTGATTGCGCTGACGCTGAACGTGGTTCTGACATTTGCGGGGCTCAGCCTGGTGGGTGCAACGCTGACCTTGCCCGGCATTGCCGGCATTGTCCTCGGCATTGGACTGGCCGTGGATGCCAATGTCCTCATCAACGAGCGCATTCGCGAAGAGAGCCGCAAAGGACGAAGTGCCTTCGCCGCCATCGATCTCGGCTTCAGCAAGGCCTATTCGACGATCATCGACAGCAATGTCACCGCACTCATCGCCACCGTTCTTCTCTTCTGGTTCGGCTCCGGCCCGGTGCGCGGTTTTGCCGTGACGATGGGCCTCGGCATTGCGATTTCCATGTTCACCGCCGTCTCGGTCGTGCGGGTGGCGATGGTGGCCATTGCCGGACGGCGCAAGCTCAAGACGATCAATATCCGACCTCTCGTGCCGCTTCACATCATCCGCGACGGCACCAGGATCGATTTCATGAAGGCAAGACTGGTCGGCATCGGCATATCGGCCGTACTCTCCATCTCGTCCATCATCCTCTTCGTCACGCCCGGCCTCAATTACGGCGTCGACTTCAAGGGCGGCATACAGATCGAGATCTCGACCGCCGCGCCGGCGGATCTTTCCCGGTTCAGGACGGGTCTGGAGGGCCTTGGCCTGGGCGAAGTGTCGCTGCAAGAGTTCGGCGACAGCAATCATCTCCTCCTGCGCCTCGAGCGGCAACCGGGACCGGAAAGCGCCCAGACCCAGGCGGTGGAGAGGCTGCGCAGCGAAATCGTCCGGATCGATCCCAGCTCGACCATCGAGCGGACGGAAGTGGTGGGGCCGAAGGTGAGCGGCGAGCTCGCCACGGCCGGCATAACGTCCGTGGTTCTCGCCAGTCTCGCAATGCTCATCTATATCTGGTGGCGGTTCGAGTGGCCCTTCGCCGTGGGCGCCATCGTGACCCTCATCCTGGACGTGACCAAGACTGTTGGTTTCTTTGCGGTGACGGGACTGGACTTCAACCTCACCGCCATCGCGGCCCTGCTGACGCTCGTGGGCTATTCGGTGAACGACAAGGTGGTGGTCTATGACCGCATGCGCGAAAACATGCGCCTCTACAAGGCCATGCCATTCCGCGATCTGATCAACCTGTCGATCAACGAGACACTGGCCCGCAGCCTCTACACCTCCGCCACAGCCTTCCTGGCAATGCTGCCAATGGCGATCTGGGGCGGCAGCGCCGTGGAAAGCTTTGCGGTGCCGATGGTGTTCGGCATCTTCATCGCAGCTTCGTCCTCGGTCTTCATCGCCGCACCGATCCTGCTGTTCCTCGGCGACTGGCGAAATCGCCGCCGTCTTAGCCGCGGCACAGAGAATGCGGCCGCCGCTTCGCCTTCCCAGAGTCTGTGACAACCCGCTCTGGGACATAAGGGCGTCGGATCTGGTCGCCGAACAGTGGTGGCGAAGTCAGGACCGGCAGACGGAGCGCCAATGGGATGAGATCGGCTCTACAGATCTTGCTGCCGGACCGGATAAACGCCGATCGTGTCGGCCTCGCTGCGGATAAAGTCGAGGCCGGCGCGTTCGAAGGCGAGACGGAGCTGCGCTTCCGTTGCCCGATGGACACCGTGCCTGCTGCCTTCGTAATCGCGAATGGTGCTGCGCGACACGCCGGATCGGTCCGCCAGATCGGCTTGCGTCCAATCAAGAAAACCGCGTGCGGCGCGACAGAGCGCCGGCGTCAATAATGTTGAGTTCTCGGGTTGACCCATCGGTCGAAGCTGCCCATATTGGTCGATATTGATCATATATGTGGTTTCTGCGGGAATTTCTAGGGACTGTTTTTCAGTCGCGAGAAGCACTCTCGTGCCGAGTCTAAAAGGAATACGGGTGTTGGGATAACGTTTGAACCCTATCTTCTCGTGGGTCTGCCCGCGCTGCCCTTCCTGGGCAGCCTGCTTTCGGGGTTGATCCTCAATACGACATCAAGGGATCTGCCGGTCCTGGTGGCCGGTGCCGTCACGCTTATGACGCTGGCGCTGACGACGCTTGCCTACTTCTCCGTCACCGGCGGCAATGTGATCCGCTTCGAGGCGGAATGGCTTCCCCAGTTCGGCCTGAATTTCACCTTGCGCATGGATGGCTTTGCCTGGATCTTTTCCATGCTGGTGACGTCGATCGGCTTTCTGGTCGTGCTCTATGCCCGCTATTACATGGGCGACGACGATCCCATCCCGCGCTTCTTCTCTTTCCTGCTCGCCTTCATGGGAGCGATGATCGGCATCATCGTTTCGGGCAACCTCATCCTTCTGTCGATCTTCTGGGAGTTGACCAGCATCTTCTCCTTCCTGCTGATCAGCTACTGGCACCACAGCCCGGCAGCGCGCGACGGCGCACGCATGGCGCTGACGATCACCGGCATTGGCGGCTTCTGTCTCCTGATCGGCATGCTCCTCCTCGGCAATATCGTCGGCAGCTACGATCTCGACAAGGTTCTGGCCTCGGGCGAGCTGATCAAGAGCCACGAGCTCTATCTGCCAGCGCTCGTCTTCATCCTCCTCGGCGCCTTGACCAAGAGCGCGCAGTTTCCCTTTCATTTCTGGCTGCCCAATGCCATGGCGGCTCCCACGCCGGTCTCGGCCTTTCTGCATTCGGCCACCATGGTGAAGGCCGGGGTCTTCCTTCTCGTGCGCCTGTGGCCGGCTTTGTCGGGCACCTATGAATGGTTCTTCCTGGTGGGGCTGGCCGGCATGCTGACCCTGCTGCTCGGCGCCTATTTCGCCATGTTCCAGCGCGATCTGAAAGGCCTGCTCGCCTATTCGACGATCAGCCATCTCGGCCTCATCACCACACTTTTGAGCCTGGGCAGCCCGCTGGCAACGGTGGCCGCCATCTTCCACATGCTCAATCACGCCACGTTCAAGGCCTCGCTGTTCATGGCCGCCGGCATTATCGACCACGAAACCGGCACGCGCGACATGCACAAGCTGAGCGGCCTGTTCCGCTACCTGCCCTTTACCGCCACGCTTGCCATGGTCGCCAGCGCCGCCATGGCGGGCGTGCCGCTGCTGAACGGCTTCCTGTCAAAGGAGATGTTCTTTGCCGAGGCGGTGGAGACGCATGCCGATTCCGTGCTCGACACGATCCTGCCCTATGTCGCGACCCTGGCCGGCGCCTTCAGCGTCACCTATTCCCTGCGCTTCATCCACACCGTCTTCTTTGGTCCGCCGCCCGTCGGCCTGCCTCAGCCAAACCCGCATGAACCGCCGCACTGGATGCGCTTTCCGATCGAATTCCTGGTGGTGGTCTGTCTCATTGTCGGCATCGTGCCCTCGCTGTCGATCGCGCCTTTCCTGAGCGTCGCGGTCGAAAGCGTTCTCGGCGCCGATACGCCGGAATACAGCCTCGCCGTCTGGCATGGTTTCAACCTGCCCTTGCTGATGAGCCTGATCGCGCTTGTCGGCGGCATCATTCTCTACATCATGTTGCGCGGCTATCTTTCGCGCTGCGAGGACGGTCCGCCCATCTTCCGCCGGCTGCGCGGGCAGCGCATCTTCGAGCGCGTGCTGGTGGTCGTGTCATGGCGCTGGGCGCGCCTTGCCGAAAGCCGCATCGGCACCCGCAATCTTCAGCCGCAATTGCGCTGGGTTGTGGCATCCGGCTTCTTCGCCGGCCTGATGCCGCTCTATCTGTCCGGGTTCGAGCCGCGGCCCTTTGCCTTTTCCGGGGTCGATCCGGCCTTTGCGGTCCTGTGGGTCATCGGCGCAAGCCTTGCGCTCGGCGCCGCATTCTACGCCAAATATCACAGGCTGGCGGCCCTGGTGATGCTGGGCGGCGTCGGACTGGTCGTCTGCGTCACCTTCGTCTGGCTGTCGGCGCCGGATCTTGCGATCACGCAATTGCTGGTCGAGATCGTCACCACCGTACTCATCCTTCTCGGCCTCCGCTGGCTGCCCAAGCGCAATGTGGATCTGGGCGCGGTGATTACGCTGCGCAGCCGGTTCCGCCGGTTTCGCGACCTGCTTCTGGCGATCGCCTGCGGTATCGGCATGTCCTTCATCGCCTTTGCCGTGATGACCATGCCGGTTCCCGATGCCATCGCCACCTATTTCCTCGACAATGCCTATCAGGAGGGCGGCGGGCGCAATGTCGTCAATGTCATTCTGGTCGATTTCCGCGGCTTCGACACGCTTGGCGAAATTGCCGTGCTGGGCGTGGTGGCCCTCACGGTCTATGCCCTTCTGCGCCGCTTCCGCCCGGCGCCGGATAGCGTTGACATGCCGGAGCAGCAACGGATCCAGAACCGCTTCGACGAGGAACAGCCGGAACGCCGGCCGGGCGATACGGTGAAGGACTATCTCCTGATCCCCTCGGTCATCATGCAATGGCTGTTTCCCGTCATCCTCACCGTTTCGGTCTATCTCTTCATGCGCGGCCATGACATGCCCGGCGGCGGCTTCTCGGCCGGCCTGACCCTGTCGATCGCATTTCTCCTGCAATATCTCGCCGGCGGCACCCGCTGGGCGGAGGACCGGATCCGCATCCTGCCGCTGCGCTGGATGGGCGCGGGGCTTTTGGTGGCAACGGCGACCGGTATCGGCGCCTGGGTCCTGGGCTATCCCTTCCTCACCTCGCACACGCGCTATCTCGATCTGCCATTGATCGGCAAGGTCCCGGCTGCCACGGCACTTCTCTTCGATCTGGGCGTCTTCCTCCTGGTGGTCGGATCGACCGTCCTCATCCTGGTGGCGCTTGCCCACCAGTCTATCCGCATCAACCGGCTGCGCGCCATTGATGCCTCACGAGCGGAGGAAGGCTGATGGAACTCGTTCTGTCCATTGCCATCGGCATTATGACCAGCTGCGGCGTCTGGCTGGTCCTGCGTCCGCGCACCTATCAGGTCATCGTCGGATTGTCGCTCCTCTCCTACGCCGTCAACCTGTTCATCTTCGGGGTCGGCGGCGTCAAGAGCAACAGGCCGCCGATCCTCGAAGATGGGATCGACCCATCGACCCTCTCCGATCCTGTGCCGCAGGCGCTGGTGCTGACCGCCATCGTCATCGGCTTTGCCACGACGGCGCTCTTCCTCGTCGTGCTCCTGGCCTCGCGCGGCCTGACCGGCAACGATCATGTGGACGGGAGGAACGAAACCACATGATCGAATGGAGCCATCATCTCATCATCGCGCCCATCCTGCTGCCGATGGCGACAGCCGCGCTGCTGCTCTTCTTCGACGAGCGCAAGCGCACGCTGAAGGCGCTGATCAGCCTGTTCTCGAGCCTGATCCTGCTTGCGATCGCAATCGTGCTGTTTCGCATCGAAAGCGCGCCCAACAGCTTCGATGGCGTCTACCTGCTCGGCAACTGGGCGGCGCCCTTCGGCATCGTGCTGGTGCTCGATCCGCTTTCGGCGCTGATGCTACTGCTGGCGGGCCTGCTGGCCATTGCGACATTGATCTTTTCTCTGGCGCGCTGGCATGCCGTCGGCGCCCATTTCCACAGCATGTTCCAGCTGCTGCTGGTCGGCCTCAACGGGGCCTTCCTCACCGGCGACCTCTTCAATCTCTTCGTCTTCTTCGAGGTCATGCTGGCGGCCTCCTACGGCCTCATGCTGCACGGCTCCGGCCCGGCGCGCGTCAAGGCGGGGATGCATTACATCGCGATCAACCTCGTGGCGGCCTTGTTCTTCCTGATTGGCGTGAGCCTGATCTACGGCACGGCCGGCACGCTCAACATGGCCGATCTTGCGGCGCGCATACCGCAGATCGAGCCGGACCGCAGCATGCTGATGGAGGCCGGCTTCGGCGTTCTCGGCGTCGCCTTCCTGATCAAGGCCGGCATGTGGCCCCTGTGTTTCTGGCTGCCGACCGCCTACAGCGTTGCCGCCGCGCCGGTTGCCGGCATATTCGCGCTTCTGAGCAAGCTCGGCATCTATGTGATCCTGCGCCTGACAATGCTCCTTTTCGGCGAAGGCACGCTGGCCGGCTTCGGCTCAACAGTGCTCCTCTTCGGCGGCATCGTCACGCTTGTCTTCGGCACCGTCGGCGTTCTTGCCTCGCAGGCGCTGGGGCGGCTCGCCGGCTATTCGGTGCTCGTCTCCTCGGGAACCATGCTGATGGTGCTGGGCATCAATCAGGGTGTCATCTCCTCGGGCGCGCTTCTCTATCTCGTCAGCTCGACGCTGACGCTCAGCGCATTCTTCATGCTGATCGAGCTTGTCGAGCGCGGCCAGGATGCCGGCGCCAATGTCATTGCCGTCACCATGGAAGCCTATGGCGAGGGCGAGGATGAGCCGCTCGAACAGGAGGATGGCGTGACGATGCCCGGCACTATGGCCGTTCTCGGTGCCTGCTTTGCCGCCTGCGGCATTCTTCTCTCCGGCCTGCCACCGCTTTCCGGTTTTATCAGCAAGTTCGCAATGCTGTCGGCCATGATGGGCACCGGCGCGATCGGCACGCCGCCCGATGCGGCGACCTGGACGCTGATCGTGCTGGTCATCCTGTCCGGGGTCGCGGCGCTGATCGCCATGACGCGCGCAGGCATCCGCACCTTCTGGAGTTCGCTGGAGGGCACCGTTCCACGGGTGCTGGTCATCGAGCTCGTACCGATCATGTTCCTCCTGCTGTTGACGCTTGCGCTCACCATCCAGGCAGGACCCGCCATGCGCTACATGGATACCACCATCCGCACCTTGTCCTCGCCTGCTACCTATATCGATGCCGTCCGCAACGCGACGATCGTCGAAGGCTGGACGCCGGCCGAGACGCCTGACACCGCCGGAAGAGGAAGCTGATGATGCTGCCTTATCCCATCCTCTCCGCCTGCCTGCTGATCCTGTGGCTGCTGCTCAGCGGCATCAGCCTCGGCCATGTCGTCCTCGGCTCCATGGTGGCCGTCTTCGCCGGCTGGGCGCAGGCGGCCCTGAGGCCAGACAAGCCCAGGCTGAAGAAATGGTATCTTCTGCCCAAGCTTTTCGTGATCGTCTTCCTCGACATCGCCCGGTCCAATCTTGCCGTCGCCGTCCTGATCCTGAAGGGGAAGCGCCGCCGCCATACATCCGGTTTCCTGCTTTTGCCCTTGAAGATCGAGGATCCGACGGCACTCGCCATTCTCGCGGTCATCCTCACCAGCACGCCCGGCTCCGCCTGGCTCGAATATGACAGCCGCGACAAGACAGTGCTGATCCATGTCCTCGATCTCGTTGACCAGGAGCAATGGACCGCGACCATCAAGCAACGTTACGAGGTCTTGTTGATGGAGATCTTCGCATGAGTGCGATCATTCTGTTCACCGCCATCTCGCTGGCCCAGCTCATGCTGGCGCTGGCCATGGCCCTGGCATCCGTGCGGATCTTCATCGGCCCGCGGGCGCAGGACCGCATCATCGCTCTCGACACGATCTATATCTGCGCCATGCTTCTGCTGGTGACGTTCGGCATCGGCACGGGCCGCACCATCTATTTCGAGGCGGCGCTGGTGATTGGCCTGCTGGGCTTCGTAGCGACGGTCGCCTTGGCAAAATTCCTGATGCGTGGCGAGGTGATCGAATGATGCAGCCTGTTTCCGACATGCCGCTCTGGGCGGCCATCGTAGTGTCGATCTTCCTGCTGCTGGGCGCCGCCCTGAACCTGATCGGGACGATCGGCTTTCTGCGGCTGCCAAGCTTCTATGAGCGGCTGCATGCCCCCACGCTCGGCACCAGCTGGGGTGTCGGCGCCATCATGCTCGCCTCCATCCTGTATTTCTCGGTCACCGCCGACCGTCTGGTGCTGCACGAAATCCTTATCGGCCTTTTCGTGACGGTGACCACGCCGGTGACTTTCATGCTGCTGGCGCGTGCAGCACTACACCGCGACAGGGCGGAGCAGAATCCCGATGTGCCGGAGAAGGCGAGCGACTAGTGGTTCGCTTTCCACATTTTCATCCGTTCGATCCGGGCGGTCACTTCATCAACCCCGCCGACCGCAGCGCATCCTCGATGATTTTCTGGATCCCGTTGCCTTGTGCAGGCGGCAAATCGTCTGTCGCAGCCGACGCATGCACATCCGGCGCCCTGTCGGGAGATTTGCGGCTGCGCTTGTCGAAAGACGGCATCAAGCCCCAGGATCGCGCGCAATGGAGCGTGGAGGACAGTCCGACATCGAGCATGTAAGGGGCGCTGTGTCCGTAACCTTCGGCGGGATCGATCGGCGTTCCATGCCCCATGCCGGCGACGACGATCTGTTCGACGACCACCATGCCGTCACTGTTCTTCCATGAGGACATGCGGTGGCCATCCCGCAGCTCGACGGTGGCCTCGCCCGGCCGGATCTCATGCACGCCCTGCCACTGCGTCACGATCGAATCGCCGTTTGCCGGCACGACCGTCTTGTCGTCCGCTCCATGAAAGACCGAAATGGTCGGCCAGGGGCCCTTGTGCCGGGAGGCCTGGCGAAGCTGCGCCTGCAGACTTGCCGGCTTTGGCAGGCCATGGCCGCGCATCCGGTCAAAGGCTTCCGGCACCGTTCCGGCACAGCCATAGGGGAGGCCCGCAATGATCGAGCCGCCGGCAAAAACTTCCGGATAGGTCGCGAGCATGACATTGGCCATGGCGCCGCCAGCCGAGAGGCCGGTCACGAAAATCCGCGACGGATCAATATCGTGCCGCTTCACCGCGGCATCGATCATCTGGCGGATCGACAAGGCTTCGCCCTCATCGCGGCGTATCTGGCCGGGAACGAACCAGTTGAAGCACGTATTGGCATTGTTCTGCCGTGTCTGCTGGGGATAGAGAACGACGAAACCATAATCTTCCGCGAGCTTTGACCAGCCCGAGCCGTGGTCATAGGCCGCCGCATTTTGCGTGCAGCCGTGAAGCACGACCACCAGACCGGCTCTTTGCTGCCGTTGCGTCGGCACAAATAGCCTTGCCTCCAGGCCTGCGGGATTGGAGCCGAAGTCGGCAAGCTCGGCAAGCGACGATTGTGTCGATGAGGGTGTCGATGATGACGGCCAGCTATTGCCGTGCATGCCGCGCAACTTCGACAGGCGCGCCAGGGTATCAGACATCGATCGCATCGCATTATCCTTTGAATTGCCGCGCCGCACACATTAACGCGCCGGTGGGCCGATATGTTGCTGCACTGCACAAACAATGTGGAGGGTCGGGCCTGCGCTTGCAAGGTGCAAGCCTTCCGGAACCTGGCAGGCGCCCATTCTGGCTGCAGATTTCGACGCGTGGTCCGGCCTTCAGCCTTGGTGGTCGGCGAGCGACACTTCCCGCCGATCGGCCAGATCGAGAACCACCTGCAGCATTGCGCGGGCGCCCAGGACGACATGCTCGTCAGACACGAATTCCGCCTCGTTATGACTGATGCCGTTGAGGCACGGCACGAAGATCATGGCGCTCGGCGCGACACGGCTGATGAACAAAGCATCGTGAAAGGCACCGGAAATCATCCTGCGGCTGGCAATGCCCAGCCGGTCACAGGCGGCCTCGATTGTCCGGGTGATGGATGGAGCGAACTGGCCGGGAGCCATATCGAGACGCCGCTCGATTGCAAGGCCGCATCCCCATGTCTCGCCTGACTGGGCGCAGACGCGCCGGACGCGGCTTTCCAGCTCTGCCAGGGCCATCGGATCCGGATGGCGGATATCGACCGTGAAAGTGACATGGCTTGCGACGACATTGATCGAACCCGGTTCGACCGCGAGACGCCCGACCGTCAGCCGCGCCTGTGGATCGACCGGCATGATTTCAGCCTGCAGGACGGCGATAGCAGAGGCGGCGGCGGCCATGGCATCCTTGCGGAACTCTCGCGGCGTCGTGCCGGCATGGGCCGCATCGCCGGTAAAGGCGACTTCGAGCCATCTCGTTCCCTGCACGCCCGTCACCACCCCGATCGGCACAGCTTCGCGTTCGAGGATCGGGCCTTGCTCGATATGCAGCTCGACGAAGGCGAAGAGGGGCGGCTGCCGCTCCCGTAACCGGGCCTCGGGCAGCGCCGACAATGTCGCGGCGAGCTCATTTTCCAGACGCTTGCCGTCGGGGGCCGATGCCGAGCGCCAATCGCTGACCGAACCGGCGCCGGCAAAGGCCATGGACCCCATGCAGCCCGGCGCAAAGCGGCTGCCCTCTTCATTGGTGAAGGCCACCACTTCCACCGCGCGCCGCGTGGGGTGCTGCGCATCCGCCAGCGCCTCCAATGCCTCAAAGGCGCTGAGCGTGCCGAGCGCACCATCGAAGCGCCCGCCCGTCGGCTGGCTGTCAAGATGGCTGCCGATCAGCACCGGCGACAAGCTCGCATCATACCCCTCGCGCCGAATGAAAAGATTGGCCGCCGCGTCCTGATGGAGCGAGAAACCGCGGGCCAGCGCCCGTTCAGCCAGAAGTCGCCGTGCCGCCCGATCCTCCGGCGTCAGGGCCTGGCGGTTCACCCCACCGGCAGGCGTGGCGCCGATCTTCGCGAACTCCGCCAGAGACCGCAGCAGGCGGGCGCCGTCAACCTGCGGCGCGCGGCTCATCGATCAAGGCCTGCAATGAAACGCGTGACCCGCTCCGGCTCGACGGCATTCCACCAGACCCCGTCATATTTCAGCGCGCTTGCAATGATGACGCCGTCCGCGACGGACAGGATGTCGTTTGCATTCTCGTCAGTCACGCCGCTGCCGACGAGGGTGGGCAGCGACGCCGCCTCCTTGATCATCCGGATATATTCCAGATCGGCCGCATGTCCGGTTCGCTGGCCGGTGGCGATGACGACATTGGCGTCGAAGAAGACGAGATCCTTCACCTGTTCCTCGACCGGCCGGTCGCCGACGATCGCATGGGCGCCGTGCTTGACATGTGCGTCGGCGAAGATGCGGATCCCCCTGGCCCGCAGATGGGCGCGGTAGCGCATGGCGCGGGCCGATTCGCCCTCGACAATGCCTTCATTGGCGACATAGGCATTGGCCCATTGATTGACGCGGATGAAGGCGGCGGAGGCGGCGGAGGCGATCGCCAGAGCGGGAATGGCGGCATTGGCGAGCACATTGATGCCGATGGGCCGGCCCAGTTCACGGCGGATGCGATCGGCGATAACCGCCATATGGGCGGTGGTTTCGTGGCCGATATCGTCCGGCTTTGAAAAGGGAACGTCCCCATGGTTTTCAATGATCACCGCATCGCAGCCGCCCGATAGATAGGCCTTGGCGTCCGACAGACCACGATCGTAGATGGCTGCCACGCCTTCATCGTCATAGCGCGGTGCACCCGGCAGAGGCATGAGATGCACGACGCCGATGATGGGTTTGTCCCGGCCGAAGAGGGTCTTCAAGATCGCATTATCCTGGCGTCCGATGGGTTTGCTCATGGCGTTCACGCAGTGTCCGATGTCTGGGATAGGGCAAGGGCGGAGATTTCCGCCCCGGTGGGAATGGCGGCAAGCGTGCCGAGACGGCCGACAGAAAGACCTGCCGCCGCTGTTGCAAGTCGTACCGCCCGTTCGAGCGGCATGGCGCCGCGGTGCTGACCGGCTAATGTACCGGCCAATGTACCGGCCAATGCACCAGAAAGTACGCCGGCAAAACAGTCGCCGGCTCCGCTGGTGTCGATCACGTCAACCCTGGAAGCGTCCACCGCAAAGCAGCGTTCACCGTCATGCACCAGCGCGCCCTCTCCGCCAAGGGTGATCACGACCTGGCCCGCGCCCATGGCAGAGAGCCGCTCGGCCGCCGCAGCCGGATCGCTCGTGCCGGCCAGGGCTTCCGCCTCCAGCCGGTTGGCGATCAGCAGAGAGACCGCCGAAAGGTCCAGAGTGGATGGCGGCAGCGGGCTCGGATTGAGGATGGTAAACAGCCCCGCTGCCCGCGCCTGCAGCAGGCAGGAGGCTGTCTCTTCGACGCAGAGATTCCCCTGCATCAGAAGGCAGTCACCGCTCTTCCACGTTCTCGCCAGCACGCCTTCGGCGGACGGATGGAAGGCGAAGGCGCAGGCCGCTGCGGTCACGATGAGATTTTCTCCCTTGCCATCGACCAGGATCACGGAATGGTCGCTCGGCAGGTCGAACCGCGACAGCTTCACATCGGAAAGCTCCGCCGACAGAAGCGCCAGCATCCTGTCGGCGGCCGCATCTTTGCCAACCGCTCCCCAGAAGGTGACGCTGGCACCGGCGCGCGCGGCGGCCACCGCCTGATTTGCGCCTTTGCCGCCCAGACCTTCGGTGGTGGCGATGGCATTCAGGGTTTCCCCCGGACACGGCAGGCGCTCCAGGCGAAAAGCGGTGTCAACGCAGACATTGCCGACAACGTGAACGGTCATGGATGACAATCAGTCCGTGGCCCAGGTGAGCATTTGTTGAAACAGCGGGCCGTAACCATGCCAGGCGATGAATTCCGGCGGCAGCCAGTGCGGGCCGACATCCGAGGTCCACACCACGGTGCGGCCTTTGCCGTAGGTGCCGGTCACCAGGAGCGGCAGGGAGCGATACTCGGTCGAGACGCTCATCAGCAGTTCCGCGCCGTCTTTCAGCGTCACCTCGTTGAAGCCGAGCAGGTACGGAAACTCGCCCGGCAGACCGCTCAGGATCGGATGGCCTGCATTGCCGGTGATGACGGGCGTGAATCCCTCCGGAACCTCGACGCGGTCGTCCACCGGCAGGCAGGAAACGGGCAAGACCTCCTCGACAGGCGTGTTGCGGTACCGCGCGCCGCCATTGATGCCCTGGAAGGAATAATAGCCGCCGAACATCAGGAGTGCGCCGCCCTTTTCGACGTAGTCCTTGATGAGCTTCAGCCGGTTTGGGGTCCTGCGCGAATGGATCCAGGTGTCCGGATGCAGGAGGAGCGTGTTGGCGCCGATATCCGACAGGATGACAGCGTCATAGGCCTGCAGGCCTTCCAGGGTCGAGGGGAAATCCCGCTGCGCCTCATGGGCCGGCATGAAGGTCACGTCGAAGGGGCTGTCCTTCAGCGCCCTTAGAAGTTCATCGGCGCCGGTGTGATAGGTGACAGTGGGAAACTGGTCGAAACCCTTGATATGGGTTGCCGTGGAAACCCAGGATTCCCCGGCCAGCAGCACTTTCTTCTTGGTCATGGAAACTCCTTGAAGGATACCGGTGCTCAGCAGCCGGCGGAAAAGACGGATTTTGGATTGTCGACCAGCATCTGGTCGATGGCGGCCTGTTCGACGCCGTGACGCTTCAGGCGCGGCAGGAAATGCTTGAGGATATAGCCGTAGCCGAAGCCGCCATAGCGCGTGAGCATGATCTTCAGGAACACGTCCTGCGACAAAAGCAGCCGGTCGGCGAAGCCGCGCTCGACAAGCGCCGCAATGGCCCGGGCATTCTCTTCGTCGGAAGGCGACTGTGCATCCTGATCGGCATAGTAATAGTCCATGCCGATCATGTCATATTCGAGGAAGGCGCCACGACGTGCGAGCGCTGTCTGGTAGTCGAGGTCGTTATGGCTGGGGTTCATGTGGCAGAGAACGGTGTGGCGCAGATCCGCCCCCTCCTCTTCGACGACATCGAGCACACGATGCGCCAGCCGCTCCCAGCCCGGCAGATGGATGGAGAGCGGCAGCCCGGTCAGGCGCGAAGCGCGCGCCGAGGCCCGAAGCGATTTTTCCTCTTCCGCAGTGAAATGCCGGCTGACACCCACCTCGCCGATAATGCCGACCATGATTTCGGGCTGCGTATCGCCCCCGCCGACATCGTTGACGATGAATTCCGTCACAGCATCGACATCCATCGCCTTCAGCCAATCGGGATGGGTGTGCTCAAGATAGAAGCCCGTGCCCATGACGATGCGAAGTCCGGACATTCGCGCGATCCGGGCCAGACCCTCGGCATCGCGGCCGATGCCGAAATTGGTCGTTTCCACCACGGTGCAGCCGCCAAGCGCCTGGAACCGGCTGAGCTCGCTGAGCGCAAGATCGCCATCGTCCAGTGAGACATTGTCGTGGTTCATGTAAGGGTTCATGCGCAGCTCGCCGATGATGTCGATCGTCACCTTCTGCTCGGCAATAGCCTTCTCGTCCGGATGGCAGGGGCAGATCCAGCTGCTGGCGCCGTCGAGGAAGATATGCTCGTGCATCAGCGTCACGCCGAGATCATCCACCGCAACCGGACCCGTCACGGTCATGGCGCATCCCGATCGAACGCCGATCGGCTGGCGCTGCCGGGGCTTGTCGGCAAACAGATGATCGAGCATTTCAGCGACCTCTCGCGCCGCCCCGGAAGAGGCGGAAGTTGAGCCAGATGGCCACCAGGATGATCAGACCGGTCACGATCGGCGTGAAGAATGGCGACAGATGCGAGAGGATCAATCCATTCGCCAGCACAGCGACGGTGAGCGCCCCGAGAATTGTGCCCGTCAGCGATCCACGGCCGCCGAATAGGCTGGTGCCGCCCAGAACCACGGCCGCAATGACATCCAGTTCGAAACCTTGCCCGGCATTGGAGGAGCCGGAGCCGAGGCGGGCCGCGAGGATGATCCCGGCCGCGGCCGCCGAGGTGCCGGAGAGGACATAGACCCACAGGATGATGCGCCTCGTATCGACGCCGGCGCGGCGCGTCGCTTCATTGTTGGCACCCACGCCCGTGACATAGCGGCCGAGATGCGTTTCGTTGAACACGATATAGGCGATGACCAGAACCACGATTGCGATCAGTGCCGGCGCCGGAACACCGAAGACCCAGGCGCGACCGATCGATACGAAGGGATTGGTCGGTTCGATGGGAATGGAATATCCGCCGGTGATCAGGAGAGCGAAGCCGCGTATGACGGACAATCCGGCGAGCGTGACGATGAAGGCCGGAATGCGCTCATAGGCGATGAAATAGCCCTGGATGGCACCGACCAGGGCGCCGAGCAGCAGCATCAGGAGGATCGCCGCCGGCCAGGGTATGCCGGCCTGCAGGGCCGCAGCGGACAGGGTTGCCGTCAGCGCCAGCACGGAGCCGACGGAAAGATCGATGCCTCCCGTTGTGATCACGAAGGTCATGGCGGCGGCAACGATCAACAGCGGCGCGGACTGTCGAATGATGTTGAGCAGGTTCGGCGTCGAGAAAAAGGCGCTGGTCGTGACCGAGAAGAACAGGCAGCAGACGACGAAGAACAGCGCGATCGACATCACGCCGCCATTGGCGATAATCTTGTCGAGAAGGGTCGCCTGGCGCATCCGCGGCGCGTGGCCGGCATAGGCATTCGGTTCGGAACTCATGCGGAGAGGTTCCTTTCGGCATGATGGCCCGCAGAACGGGCGGCAAATTTGCGCCCGACGATGAGATTGACGACCTCTTCGATATTGGTCTCTTCGATCCGCCGCTCGGCGACATTGCGTCCCTCGTACATGACCTGGATCCTGTCGCAAACGAGGAAGAGATCCTGCAGGCGATGGGTGATCAGGATCACCGAGACGCCGCGCCGCGAGACCGTGCGGATCAGTTCCAGAACGGCTTCCACTTCCGCAACCGCCAGCGCGGCTGTCGGTTCGTCCATGATCAGCACGGAGGGATCGAAGGAGGCAGCCCGCCCGATGGCGATGGATTGTCGCTGGCCACCCGAAAGGTTCTCCACTTTCATCCAGGTGTCGGGGATGACAATGCCGAGATTGGAGAGCATGTCGCGGGCGCGCGCATGCATCAGCCGCTTGTCCAGCATGGGAAAACCGGCCAGGCGACGCTTGGGCTCACGCCCCAGAAAAAGATTGCCGGCGACATCGATTGTGTCGCAGAGGGCAAGATCCTGATAGACCATTTCGATATGGGCGGCGCGCGCATCGGCGGGCGAGGTGAAGGAGACCGGTTTTCCATCGATTTCGATCGTGCCGCTATCGGGAATGACCGCACCCGACAGCACCTTGCTGAGGGTGGACTTGCCCGCCCCATTGTCGCCGACCAGGCCGAGAACCTCTCCCGGCTTCAGCTCCAGGGAAGCATTGTCAAGCGATTGGAGTGCGCCATAGCGCTTGGTAATGCCGGTCATGCGGACGCGGCTGACATGCGTTTCGCTCATGTTCGATAGCCCTTGCGTTGAAGACGGCTGCCCATCCCGTACCGGAGATCGGGCAGCCGGCGGCAGTCCGGCTTATTTGAACATGTCGCGATACTGATCGACATTCGCCTTCGTCACGATGGTAACGGGGACGTTGATGATTTTGTCGATGGTTTCGCCCTTCTTCACCTTCATGAGCGCCTCCACCGCGGCCTTGCCCTCACCGGCCGGATCCTGCTGGATGACGGCGGTGACGAAGCCCTGATCTATGCCGTCAATGGCGGATTTGGTCAGGTCCCAGCCAAAGACCTTGATGGAATCCGTCCTGCCCTGGCTGACAACGGCCGATACTGCGCCGAGCAGCGCCGGCTCGCCGGTCGCGTAAAGGGCGGTCATGTCCGGATTGGCCGTCATCAGGTTCTCAGCCGCCGACAAGGCGACATCCTGGACATTCTGTCCGTCGACCGTGTTGAGGAATTCGACTTTCTGTCCGCTCTCCGCAACGGCTGCCTTGAAGCCGTCGAGACGCTGGTTCTGGATGAAGGAATTCAGCGCACCGACGACGCCGACCTTGGCAGCGCCTGCCATGTCGCTCTTGACATAGTCGGAGAAGAACTTGCCGATCTCGCGGCCGGCGGCCGTATTGTCCACGCCAACGAAGGCGATATTGTCGCCGTCCGGGATCTGCGCATCGATGGCGATGACCGGGATGCCGGCATTCTTGGCCGCCGTGATCGCCGGCTTTACGCCGTTGACATCGATGGCAACGAGAATGATGCCGTCGACCTTCTGGGTGATGTAATTCTCGATGGCGTCATTCTGTGCGGAGGGCACATTATTGGCATTGAAGATCACCAGTTCGGCACCGGCCGCCTTGGCCGCCGCGGTGGCGCCGTCGTTGATCTGGTTGAAGAACAGCGCCTGCTGGTTGATGGTGACGAGCGCGAAGGTTTCTGCGAGCGCCTGCGTTACGCCCATGGAAAGCGTCATGGCAGCTGCGGCAGCGCAGCTGAAGAGAAAGCGAGTCCGACCCATTTTTGGTTCCCCTTGTATGGCGCCGTGTTCCGGCACCGATCTGACGGGAAGAAATATTCAAGCTACTTGAACTCTTGTCAAGCAACTTGAATTTGAAATCGGTCGGGTGTCGAGCTCAGAAGGTCGGCGGCGTGTTGACCCAGAAGATGGATGCGCGTTCCCCGCCGATATTGCGGTACCAGTGCGGCAGTTCGGAATTGAAGACGAAGCTGTCGCCGGATGCGAGCCGGAAGGTCTTGTCGGCGATCATCAACTCGATCTCGCCGACGAGCACATAGCCGACCTCCTCACCGACATGCTGAATGGGACCCGCGCTTTCTCCGCCCACCTCGATATGGTGAATATTGCACTGGAGGAGATGGCCCGGAGAATAGGGTATCACACGCTCGAGCGAGATCCCCTCCCCGCGCCTGAGCGGATCGAGCGACATCAGCGGGCGCTTGCCGGCGCGGAACACGACGCCTTCATCCGTATCCGTCTCCTCGAACATCCAGCCGATATTGCAATCCAGCGCCTGCACCAGCCGATGCAGCATCGGCAAAGAGGGCGAGGCCTTGCCGTTCTCGATCTTCGAGAGCAGGCTCTCCGAACAGTCGGCGGAAAGGGCAAGCGCCTTCAGGGTCAGCCCTCGCGTCTGGCGGGCAAGCCTGAGACGGGCGCCCAGCCTTTGCGGATTCGAGTGTATCTTATCCTCTCGAGCATTTTCGGATGCGAGAGTCGGATTAGCCATATTCATGTTTGCTGTATCGCATTGGTTCGTCCGGCCACTATAGGGGCTTCGCCGCAAGCCTGTCCAGCAAGGGCACCTGACGCCCGCCTGCAGGACGCTCCGAGAGAGCAGACGGGCGCCTTTCCCACGGCCGGGTTCGCAAGGGTTGAGCGGCTGGCCGCCTCCCGCTCACGGAAATGTTGCCTCAGCCTGTGCGATGCGAGGAACACCCCGGGTTGTCATCACGTTGTCGGGACTATGTCATGGATGAAGGCGCTTTGGCCGGCCGGCAGGACAGCCGGCGCAGGCCTTTGGAGGAGGCAGGAACGCATCATGGTTCAGACAGATCTTGTCAGGCGCTGCCCTGCAGCGCGACCGGGCATGACCCATGCGTGATGCTGCCCCGCACGCGCTGCCGGAGCATGGGCGACAGAGCGAGACGCCGGTGGTGCTGAGCGTCGATGTCGGCGGTTCGCACGTGAAGGTCCTGACGAACCGGCCGGGCGACAAGCTCCGTCGCATTTCGTCCGGCTCGACCATGACGGCCAAGGAAATGGTGGCTGCGGTCAAGGTTCTGACGCAGGACCTGTCCTACGATGTCATGTCGATCGGCTATCCGGGTCCGGTGCGTGCCGACCGGATTCTCCAGGAGCCGATGAACCTTGGCAAAGGCTGGTCCGGCGCCGATTTTTCGCTGCAATTCGGAAAGCCGGTGAAGGTTGTCAATGATGCGCTGATGCAGGCGATCGGCAGCTATGACGGCGGCCGCATGCTGTTTCTCGGCCTCGGCACCGGCCTGGGCGCTGCCCTGATCCTGGACCATGTGGCCCATCCGCTCGAGATCGCGCATCTTCCCTATCGCCACAAGAAGACCATCGAGGATTACGTGGGCGAACGCGGCATCAAGCGTCGCGGAAAGAAGAAATGGCGCAAGAGCGTTAACGACGTCGCCGAACGGCTGATGGCGGCGCTCCTGCCCGACTACATCGTCATCGGCGGCGGCAATGTCGATGAACTTGAAACCCTGCCCGCGAATTGCCGACGCGGCGATAACGCGTTTGCCTTCAGGGGTGGGTTCAGACTGTGGGATGGAACCTTTGTGGTGAGCTGACCGCTGCCATTCACCGCCCGGCGGCCAATCCCTGCGCCCCCTATCATCGATCGGTCCGAGGCCTGTGGCTTTCGCCGATCAAACAGAGACGTTGCAATGCGGAGTAGCAGATGGATTTCCGAACAGACGCCGGTGCCAAGGTGAACGGTGAAGCGACCACAGGCGACAGGATTCCCCGGCCGATCGCCGATCACGGCATCGTCGGCGATCTCGCCACCCTGGCTCTGATTGCCAAAGACGGTGCCATTGATTTCATGTGCTGGCCCAATTTCGACAGCCCGACGATTTTCGCGGCCCTTCTCGATCCCGACCGGGGCGGACTTTTCGAGCTCTCGCCCGACATGCCCGACGCGCGGGTCGTCCAGCACTATCTGCCGGATACGAATGTGCTGGTAACCCGCTGGATGGGCAAGGATTCGAGTGTTGAACTGACGGATTTCATGGCCGTGAAGGAGGGCGCCTTCGACAGCCGCACCACCCTGGCGCGGCGGCTGAAAGTGACCCGCGGCGAAGTTGGCTTCACCATGCGATGCGCGCCGCGTTTCGACTATGCGCGCGAACAGGTCGTACCCGAGCTGGATGATACCATGGCTGTCTGGCGCCCGAAGACGGGTCATGGCATCCGGCTCGTCTCCAACAGGACGCTGGTACGCGCAAGCGACGATATTGCCAGCAGCGGCCGTTTGCGCGCAGGCGAGACGGCCGAATTCCTCCTTGCCAGCGTCGATGAGGACCGGATCGATATGTCCGGCGTTCAGGAATTCGAGGATGCCACGATCACCTACTGGCAGAACTGGGCCGCACAATCCTCCTATCGCGGGCGCTGGCGGGAAATGGTCACGCGGTCTGCGCTGACACTGAAGCTCATGACCTCCCGCCGGCACGGATCGATCATTGCAGCGGGCACGTTCGGCCTGCCGGAAACACCCGGCGGCGTGCGCAATTGGGATTACCGCGCGACCTGGATCCGCGATGCGTCCTTCACCGTCTATGCGCTCATGCGGCTCGGTTACCAGCAGGAGGCCCAGGCCTTTACAAGCTGGATCGGCAAGCGCGCAACCAAATGCGAAGCCAGCGGCAAATTGGACATCATGTATGCCGTTGACGGCGGACCGGTGCCAAATGAAACCTTTCTCGATCATTTGCGCGGCTATGGCGGCGCCCGGCCGGTGCGCATCGGCAATGATGCCGTGGATCAGATCCAGCTGGACATCTATGGCGAGCTCATGGACGCGGTCTATCTCAGCAACAAATACGGCCATGCCATTTCGCATGATGGCTGGAACGGCGTCCGGGATGTCATCGACTATGTGTGCGAGCATTGGGAAGAGCCGGATGCCGGCATCTGGGAAATGCGGCGCGAGCCCCAGCATTTCCTGCACTCGCGCCTGATGTGCTGGGTGGCGGTGGACCGCGCCATCCGGCTCGCCAGCAAACGCTCGCTTGCGGCGCCCTTCGGTCGCTGGATTGAGGTCCGCAACCAGCTCTACGAGGATATCTGGGCCAATTTCTGGAACGAGGAGAAAGGGCATTTCGTCCAGACGAAGGGGGGCACGAGCCTGGACGCTTCCCTGCTCCTGATGCCGCTTGTCCGGTTCGTCAGCGCGACGGACCCGCGCTGGCTCGCGACCCTCGATGCCATCGGCAGGACCCTGGCCGATGACGGACTGGTCTACCGCTACAGGAGCGAGGACGGACTGAGCGGTGAGGAAGGATCCTTTTCCGCCTGCTCATTCTGGTATGCGGAATGCCTTGCGCGCGCTGGCGATGTTCAGAGGGCGCGCGCGGTGTTCGAAGCAGTGCTCAACTATTCCAATCATCTCGGCCTCTATGCCGAGGAATTCGACTCGCAATCGCACCTGTTGGGCAATTTCCCGCAGGCCTTCACGCATCTGGCCCTGATCAGCGCCGCCTTCTACCTTGATCGGGAGCTTGACGGGAGAAGCCCGCAGCAATGGCGCCCTTAGACGACGGCCGGTCATCCCCCGCGAGCAATCGCCCGCCTCGCATTCTTCCTGCTTCCGATCAGCCGGACCGGGAGACGGGCTCTCCGACCTCTGCCAGACCATGACGGGCCAGCAACAAGTCGGCCGCCCTTTCGCCAATGACGACGCAGGGCGCCATCGAATTGCCGGTGGTAATGCGCGGCATGATGGAGGAGTCGGCGATGCGCAGGCCGTCGATCCCGTAGACCCGGAGTTCGCCATCCACCACCGACATGGCGTCGCGGCCCATTTTCGCGGTGCAGGACTGATGCCAATAGGTGACGGCAGAATTCCGGATGAAGGCCTGCAGGGCGGTCTTGTCGCCCGGTCCCGGCGCCGTCTCACCGGACACCAATGCGGAAAACGCATTGCTGTTTCCGAGATCCCGGCACAGTTCCACCGCGGCAAGGGCCGCAGCCATATCTTCCGGCTCGCTCAAGGCGTTCGGCTCGATCAGGATGCGGTCTGCCGGATCGGCACCGGAGAGCCGCAGCCGTCCGCGGCTCTTCGGCTGGGCGAGGCCATTGAACATCGTCCAGCCATGATCCGGCACTGAAAGTCCCGTCTCGAGCGGCGATGGAACGGGAAATTCCAGCTGGCACTGCAGAATATCCGGCTGCTCCAGATGAGAATGGCTCCTCCAGTAAAGCTTCGCCTCGCAGCCGCTGCCCCCTATGGCTTCCGGCTGGCGGTAGGCCCAAGTGCAGCCAAAGGCGAGGTGATCCTGGTGGTTGCGCCCCACGCCCGGCAGGTGCTGCACAACGGGAATAGCATGCGCCCGAAGCTCCTCTTCCGGCCCTATCCCCGATTGCATCAGGACCTTCGGCGTCTGGATCGCACCCATGGAGAGGATTGTCTCGCAGCGAGCAGCGAAGCGATCAACCCCGTTGCCGGACAGGACCTCGACCCCTGTCACCCGCTTGCCGTCAAAGACAAGCCGCGACACCAGCGTTTCCGTCAGAACGGTCAGATTGGGCTGCGACAAAAGCGGTCGCATATACGAGTCGAAGAGGGATTCGCGCTTGCCGTCCCGAATGCGCAGCTCGGCGATGGATGCGCCGCCCGGCCCCTCCATCATCTCGCCATTGGGCGTGTCATAGACAGGTATGCCGAGCATGGAGGCAGCGCGCAGCAGGGCCTGCGCAACAGGCTGCGGAGCGTGCGGCTGCGCGACATAGGCCGGTCCGTTCACCCCCCGGCGGAGAGGATCCGGCCTGCCTTGCCAGTTTTCGATGCGCCGGTAATAGCCAAGGACGGATTGGTAGCCCCAGGCCTCATCGCCGGCTTCAGCGGCGAAATAATCCCAATCCGCCTTGTGGCCGCGGGCCCAGACCATGACGTTGATGCTCGATCCGCCGCCAAGCCCTTTTCCCATACTCAGCGGCAGACGGCGGCCATTCAGCCCCGCTGCCGGTTCACCGACAAAGCCCCAGTCACGGCTCGACCCAAGATTGAGCGGCCATTGTTGCGGGTCGGAAACCGTTTCGGCTGCATCGGTTCCACCCGCTTCGATCAGCAGCACGCTGGCCTTGCCGTCCTGCGCCAGTCTGGCAGCGATGACGGAGCCGCTGGACCCGGCACCGCACACGATGAAATCGAATACGCGCTCAACCTCGCGCTCCGGGTTTGGCGGCATCCTGTTTGAGCTATGGTCATAGGTTTTCGGCTTCACGTGGTGATCCTCCGTGCGTGGGTTGCTGGAACATGATGAAGGTGAGCAAGATCGGAAAAGCGATCCGGCGGGATCCGGCGGAATCCGGGCGGTGGGTATCCTGATGGCGACCGGGTTCCTAATGGTAATCGGGCGGGACTGAAGGCGCCGCGCCCAAGGCAGAGACAGGGACAGAAACGGGCGCAGAGACAGGCGCAGAGACAGGCGCAGAGACAGGGGCTTGTGCAAAAAGGACGGATTGTCGGGCATGCCGCGGACATGCCTGCCCATTGACTTGGGAGGCATCGGGGCCGCTTTCGCGTCGCCCCGATGCGCAGCTGTCTTGACCGTTACTTCTGTGCGGCCACGGTTCTGGCAGCCTCATCAATGGTATCGGCGATCACCGTGGGCTGGGTGATGAACAGGGCGTGGCTTGCAGAGACCTTGGTGATCTTCGCCTTGATGCGCTCGGCCATATGGATCAGCATCGCCTGGTCGAATGCCTTGTCTTCTGTGGCGATGACGGCCCAGCTGGGCCGCGTCCGCCAGGCGGCGTTCTGCAGCTTCGTCGAAAAGGAGGCCATATTGATCGGCACCTGCGCATCCCGCAGGAAGGGAAGATCGGCATCGCTCACATCATGCGCAAAGCCAGCCTTGAACTTCTCCGGGCTGACATAGCCGAAGCCATCACTGGTGGTCTCGATGACGAATTCGGATGCCGGCGCGAAACCCTCATATTGCTGCGCGGTCGTCTCGCCCGCATCGGGGGACAGAGCCGAGACATAGACCAGCCCCTTGACCTTGGGATCCGTGCCGGCTTCGGTGATGACGGTGCCGCCCCAGGAATGGCCGACGAGAATGACCGGACCATCCTGCCGCTCCAGCGCGCGTCTGGTGGCGGCAACGTCGTCGGCCAGCGAGGTCAGCGGGTTCTGAACGATCGTGACGCGGTAGCCGCGCTTGGTCAGCGCGTCATGCACGCCCTTCCAGCCGGAGCCGTCGGCGAAGGCGCCATGCACGAGGACAACGTTGCGGATGGCCTGATCCTTTGCAGCGGGACCGGCGGCCGAAGCTGTCGCGGCGGTCGAGAGGCTCGCTCCCCCGGACAGGATGGCTGCTGCGGCAAGGGTGGCAAGCGTGGAACGGGTCGTGTTGGTCATGATGATCTCCTCTTGTGTTGCGATATTCTGTGTTGCGATGATCGTTATTGCAATAATCGTTATTGCGATAACTCACTGATTGCACCTTCTCGAATTTCCGTCAAGATATTTTTTATCGCGATATTGGTTTGTGCTGTCGCGATCGTTATATTGCCTCCATCAGGAGTTCGACATGACAGACCGTCCCAATGATCCGCCGCCCCTCCATCAGCAGCTATGCTACGCGATCTATTCCGCCGGCATTGCCATCCAGAGGGCTTACAAGCCCCTCCTCGACGAACTGGGCCTCACCTATCCTCAGTATCTCGTGCTGAACGTCTTATGGAGTAAGGACGAGCAGACCGTGGGCGCCATTGCCCATGCGCTGGCGCTCGAATCCAGCACGCTGACGCCTCTCCTGAAGCGCCTGGAAGCGGCGGGGCTCCTGCACAGGACGCGCAATCTGAGCAATGAGCGGCAGGTGGTGATCGGCCTCACAGAGGAAGGCCGCGCCTTGCAGCACAAAGCAGGTTGCCTCAGCGATACCCTGCTTGCGGCCTCCACCAAGACGCCGCCGGTGCTGGCAGAGCTGAACCAGGATGTGCGCGAGCTCCGGGATGCGATCTATTCGCAGATCGGCGGGTGGGACCCACCCGCCTGACGGCCACGAGAGCCGCGGGGGCCGTTCCCGGCCTGCGATGCCCTTAAGCGGTAGGCACAGTCCCGCCATCGATCGTAACCTCCGTGCCGGTCATGGATCCGGCGCGGTCCGAGGCGAGGAAAGCGATCAGATTGGCGACCTCCTCCGGCCTCGCCGGTCGACCAAGCGGAATGCCCCCCAGTCCCTCCATGATGATCCTCTTGCCGCCCTCGATATCGGTTCCCGCCTCTTTCGCCAGTCGTTCGGCCAGATGGAGGGACGCCTCGGTCTCGATCCAGCCGGGTGAAACCCGCACCACACGAACGCCTTTCGGCGAGACTTCCTTAGACAATGCCTTGCTGTAGGTCGATAGCGCGGCCTTCGCCGCGGCATAGGCTGTGGTGGATTGCGGCAGTGGCATGACCCGCTGAATGGAGGTGACGTGAATGACCACACCCTTTCCCGCAGCAATCATGCCGGGAACGAGATGACGATCCAGTCTTACGGCAGGCAGGAAGTTCAGCGACATTTCCCTCTGCCAGTCCTCCTCCGACAGGGCAGCGAACCCACCGGCGGGTGCCGAAGAGCCACCCAGCATATGGACGATGATATCCACCTCGCCCAGACGTCGGCGCGCTGCATCCGCGACGAGCGAACAGCCGGCCTCGGTGGTCAGGTCCGCCTCGACGAAGAGATCCTGTGGCAGGTCCGCCGGACGCGTCCGTGCCGTGGTCAGCACTTTGGCCCCCAGGTCGCGGAACAGACGGACGGTTGCAGCGCCAGCGCCCTTGGTGCCGGCGGTGATTAGGACATGCTTGCCTTGGAGTTGCAGGAAATCGGTCATCACTTGATCTCCAGCCGGGCAATCCTGTCGTTCTCGACGAGGAAGGTGTAGGTCAGGATGATCGGGCTGCCGGGAAATTGTCCGCTGACCCTGGCGCGGATCGTGGTGCTCGGGCCGTCCACGCGACCCTCCAGCGGTTCCGCGAGATACTGCGTCTCACGCTTGGCCGCCATCCACCAGCTGCGAATGGCATCTGCGCCCTGATGGCGAGCGGCGTCGTCCTCGACGACGGGATTGTCTGAAAAGCTCGCCATCATCGCCTCGGCATCCTGCCGGGTGTCGGCATCGAAATAGGTATTGATCACCCTTGGTACATTCATCGCGCGTCTCCTTGTTGATGCGTTATCCCACTCTACCCCTCGACCACTCCGCTCATAAGTGGGATAAACAGGCATGTGGTGTTGAAGGAATCGGGACAATGGATCAGGCAAACCTGAAGGAGTTGACGGCCGTCATTGCCATTGCCAAGCGGGGAACCTTTCGGGCGGCGGCCATCGATCTCGGCATGTCGACAACGGCGCTCAGCCATACGATCGGCAGGCTGGAAGCCGATCTTGGGGTGCGGCTGTTTCACCGCACGACGCGAAGCGTGTCTTTGACGGATGCAGGCAGGCTCTTCATGCAGCAGGTGGCCCCTTCGCTGCAGGATCTCAAGGCCGCTTTGGAGCAGGTACGGGCACAGCGTGAGACGCCGTCCGGAACCATCCGCATCAATGCGGCACCCTTTGCGGCACGCGCGATCCTGTCGCCCCTGGTCCTCGAATTTTTGCGCCGCTATCCCGATATGCAGGTCGATATCGTCACCGAGGGCCGGATGGTGGATATTGTGAAAGACGGGTTCGATCTGGGCGTGCGGGTTGCCGGCCTGGTGCCGAGCGATATGATTGCCGTCTCCCTTGGCCGCCCCCAGCGCCACGCCGTCATCGGCTCTCCCGAATATTTCGAGCGCCACGGCAAGCCCCTGGTTCCGACCGACCTTCTCCAGCACAGGTGCATTCGCGTGCGCCTGCCGGACGGGTCGCTGTTCAGCTGGCGGTTCGAGAAGGACGGGGAACAGGTTCGGATCGATGTGGAGGGTCCGATAACGCTGGACGAGGCAAGCCTTACGCGGACGGCCATACGAAGCGGCATCGGCCTCGGCTACATTTTCGAGCAGGATATAGAGCCGGATCTCGCCTCAGGTCGGGTCGTGCGGGTGCTGGAGGACTGGACACCACCCTATCCCGGCCTGTGCCTTTATTATGCCGGGCGCCGCAATCTTTCCGCCGGCCTCCAGGCCTTTCTCGCGCTGGCGCGCGAGATGTCCCGGCGCGATGCCAATTCTGCACACTCGCTTTCACATCCGCCGGCGCAAGGCTCGTCCTGAAGGCAGCGTGGCGGATCAATGGAGGCTGGTTCGGGGCGGTGAAGTGGGGCGGGAGCGCAAAGCCGTCATCATGGGCGGTTCCGCCGGCACTCTGAAGTCGGAAGAAAAATACGGGCGAATGGCCGATCACGGCCTTTGACGGGTTCCGCGCTTTCGGCCAAACTGCTCACATACGGCACGCTCAAGACCTATACTGGCCTGGGGCATGGCCTGTGCACGATCAATTCCGAGGTGGTCAACGCCGATCTGCTGGCGTTTATTGAGGCCTGATCTGTCATCAAGGTCAAAGGATGTGCCACGAGCCGACGTGCGATAGCATGCATTGCTGCTGCTTTCGCCGTCTGCGGCAAGCAAGGCCCGGGCTTCGGGCATCACAGTCCAAGGGGGAAATCGCATGCTTGTCCTTCTCGCCACTATCATCGGCATCGTTACCGGCCTGCGCGCCATGACGGCGCCTGCCGCCGTTGCCTGGGGTGCCTATCTCGCCTGGTTCGATGTTTCACAAAGCAGTCTCGCCTTCATGGCGTCTGTCTGGACCGTGACGATCTTCACCGTCCTGGCGGTCGTCGAACTGATCACGGACCAGCTTCCCGCAACGCCATCACGCAAGGTGCCCATGCAATTTACCGCGCGCATCGTGCTCGGCGGCCTCAGCGGAGCGACGATCGGCGCAGCCGGAGACATGCTGGCAGCCGGCCTTGCGGCAGGGGTAATCGGCGCCGTGATCGGCACTCTCGGCGGCTCGGCCTTTCGCCGCGATCTCGCAAGCCGGTTCGGTCGCGATCTTCCGGCCGCCCTCATCGAGGATGCGCTAGCCATCGCCGTCGCCCTTCTGACCGTGGCGGCCGTGTCATGAGGGAGTATGACGCAATCTTCATCGGCGCCGGTCAGGCTGGTCCCTTCCTCGCCGCACGGATGGCAGCGATGGGCCGCAAAGTGGCGCTCATCGAACGGAAATTCCTCGGCGGCACCTGCGTCAATGCCGGCTGCATGCCGACCAAGACGCTGGTTGCCAGCGCCAGGACGGCAGCGGTCGCCCGGCGGGCTGCGGACTTCGGCGTAGAGTGCGGCGGTCCGGTCAGCGTCGATATGGCTACGATTGCCGCCCGTGCCCGCAAGGTCACGCTGGATGCGCGAAGCGGCCTTGCCTCATGGCTTGACGGACTTGAGACCCTGGATGTGATCTACGGTCATGCGCGTTTTATCGCCGCAAAGACCATATCCGTCGACGGACTGCGCCTGACCGCCCCGCAGATCTTCATCAATGTCGGCGCCCGGCCCTTCATCCCCGAGATTCCAGGCCTTTCGAAGGTTCCGTATCTGACCAGCACGACGATCATTGCGCTCGAGCAATTGCCGCGGCATCTGGTCGTTCTGGGTGGCAGCTATATAGGGTTGGAATTCGCCCAGATGTACCGGCGTTTCGGGTCGGATGTCACCATCATCGAGCGGGGAGAGCATCTGGCCTCGCGCGAAGACAATGACATATCGGAAGCCATTGCCGACATTCTCGAGAATGATGGCATCCAGTCCCTCCTGGGACATCAGGTGTCGTCCATCGCCAGGTCGGGCTCCGATATCACCGTGCAGACGGACAAGACCGAGATCCGCGGCAGCCATGTCCTCGTCGCCGTCGGGCGCCAGCCCAATACGGATGATCTCGGCCTAGACCTGGCCGGGATCGAGACGGACCGCCGTGGCTACATTACCGTCGACGACCGTCTGCAGACCAATGTCGAGGGGATTTTCGCGCTCGGCGACTGCAACGGGCGTGGCGCCTTCACCCACACCTCCTACAATGATTTCGAGATTGCCGCCGCAAACCTGCTCGATGGCGACGATCGCAGCCTTTCCGACCGGATCCTCGGCTACGGGCTCTACATCGACCCGCCTCTCGGGCGCGTCGGGATGAGCGAGCGTCAGGCAAAGGAGGCGGGCCACCGGATCAAGGTCTCGACCCGACCGATGAGCCGTGTGGGCCGTGCGGTGGAAAAGGGCGAAACCCAGGGATCCATGAAGCTCGTCGTCGATGCCGATTCCGATGAGATCCTGGGCGCGGCAATTCTCGGCGTCGGCGCGGACGAGGCGATCCACAGCATCCTCACCGCGATGAACCTGCGGGCGACGACGCGGGAGCTGAAATGGGCCGTTCCCATTCATCCTACCGTATCCGAACTGGTGCCGACGCTGATTGGCGATCTAGCGATCGTCCCGTGAAGGCATGCCCGCCAAGCACATTAACGAGGCACACCGACGAGGCATACCGACGAGGCACATCAACGAGGCACACCGGGCTGAGGCCCCGCTCCTGCGGACCGGGCTTGATCCTCGAGGCCTCCGCCCCTCGACCTCTATCGTCAACCCAGCCGCAGAAACAGGAGCCTCCCATGAACAGACCTATTGCGCAATGCGCTTGCGCCGCATCTTTCCCGTGACAGACCGGCTGCCCGCTATCTGCCGGTCGAGA
Organism: Rhizobium sp. SSA_523; assembly: GCF_030435705.1. Classification (NCBI taxonomy): domain Bacteria; kingdom Pseudomonadati; phylum Pseudomonadota; class Alphaproteobacteria; order Hyphomicrobiales; family Rhizobiaceae; genus Affinirhizobium; species Affinirhizobium gouqiense. The sequence goes on along the minus strand of NZ_CP129381.1, from coordinate 192,771 downwards.
CGGCGTGACGGCAAAGACATGAGGATGTGAGGCGCGCTTCAGTCTCCAAGGGGATAGGCGCGTTCGTCCCGCTTGCGCGCCTCGCGTCTCTGCACTGCATCTCGAAAAAACAAAAGACCACTTGTATTACATAGGAGTCCTATGTATGTTGTGGATATGGAAACGCCGAAGAACCCCACCTCACTCAATCACCGGATCCGCGAAGGGCTTGCGCGGCTTGCGGTGGCCATGCGCAGCGATGACTGGAGCCGGGCAAAAGGCGCCGGGGTGAATCCCGCCCAGCTTTCGATCCTGGAGGCGCTGGAGGGCGGACCGGAGGGCATGAGCGTGAAGGCGATCGCTGCCTATCTCGCCGTCTCGCAGCCGAGTGCTACGGATTCCCTCAATGCGCTTGAGCGCAAGGGATTGATCGAGAAGCGAGCGGGTTCCGACAAGCGGGCCGTGACTGTCTTTCTCACCGATGCAGGACGCGCACTCCTGGCCGCGCCGGACCAGGCAGATGCCAGGGCTGCCCGGCAAGCGGTCGATTGTCTTGCGCAGGACGAGCAGGAAGCGCTGTTGATCTCCATCGTCAAGATAATCCGGCGCCTGCAGGATATCGACGCGATCCCGATCCAGCGCATGTGCGCCACCTGCCGCTACTTCGCGCCGTTCGCGCATCAGGATGCGGAGCGACCGCATCACTGTCATTTCGTCGACGCAGCTTTTGGCCAGCGGGACATCCGCATCGAATGCCGCGATCACGACACCGCCGATCCTGCTTCCCGGGCAGCCACCTGGGAAGTTTTCGCCAAAGGATAAACAGCAACCCTCCAGGCTACGGAAACAAGAAGGAGACTTCTCTCATGACATGCAGATTATGGGCCGGCGCAGCTCTTGCCGGAACGGTATCTCTATGGGCAACGGCAGGCCTTTCCCATCCGGTGAAGGCACAGCCCGCAGAGCCCGTACAGGCGGCCTTCGACATTATCGAGACGACCATTGTCACGAAAGGCGACAAGGCCATATTCACCACCCGCGTGCGCGGCAAGGCAGGTTCGGAAAAGCCGGCCGCGACGGGCAAGTTCGAAGGCTCGGATGTCTATGCCTATGTCTGGCCGACATCGTTGAACTCCGGTGATGTGGGCTTCGATCGCGATCAGGGTATCCTGGCGCTCGCCGTGACCTTCCATCCCGATTTCGACGATGCGGCCTATGGCGCCAAGAACCGGGATGTATGGCATCCCCACTGGGTCGTTCTGGCAAAGGACGATGCCTGCGGCGGCGGCCTGAAGGTCATCGACATCCCGCAGGGGGCCAGGCCGAAGGTGCCGAAGACCTGGCCCGGCGTGCCGCTGCTGATCGACAGTCCCGACTATGCCACGCGCTTCACCGGTGAAGCGGTGGATGTGGAGATCCCGCTTGCGCTGATCTCGGGAATTGCCGGGGCGAAGTTCGACGGCGTGACGGCCGGCCTGAAGGTGAACGGCAATCTGCACGCACCGCTCCTGTGCGTCAGCAATGTCTTCAAGGTCGCATCCGGTGATCTGAGCCTGCCGGGCACTGTCGTTCCCGCCAAGTGATGCAAAAACCCGTGTCTCGATAAAGCAATGATGCAAAGGCGCGGGTTCGCCGACAGCCATCGTCGAACCCGCATATTCTCCCCTCCAGGCTAATAGAGAGAAAGAACATGACAAGAGTTACACTTACCGACCCCGCCAATGCAACAGGCGAGACGGCCGGTCCGATCACGGAGATCCGCAACGCCTTCGGCATGGTGCCGAACATGTTCAAGGCCGTGGCGGCGTCGCCCGCCGCGCTGGCCAGCATGTGGGGTTCGTTTGGCGCCCTTGGCGGCGGAAGGCTCGGGGCAAAGCTTGGCGAGCAGATCGCTGTCGCCATTGCCGACCGCAACAACTGCCATTACTGCCTCGCAGCCCATACCGGCCTCGGGCGCAAGGCAGGCGCAACATCTGAGGAAATGGCAGAGGCGCAGGCCGGCCGCTCAAGCGATCCACGCACGGCGGCAGCTCTGGCCTTTGCGGTCAAGCTTGTGGATTTGCGCGGTCATGTGTCGCAGGCCGATGTCGATGCGTTGCGCCAGCACGGCTTCGACGATGGAGAGATCGTCGAGATCCTGGCGCATATCGCACTCAACCTGTTCACCAATTACGTGAACGTCGCGCTCGATGTCCCGGTCGATTTTCCAGGCGTCAAACTGACCCGCAGCGCAGCGTGACCCGAGCAGGGCGAACCGGGGGAACCCGGTTCGCTCCCGGACTGCTGACAAAGGGCTCGTCCCTTGCTCCGCCGTGCTCGGGCTGGCGCAGCCACGCCTGACGGCGGCTGGCAATCGGCGAGATCGAAGACTGAACGGCTCGCCTCAACCGCCAGCCTTGGTAGTAATGCCGCGGCATTTCATGTATTGCTTTCCGCGATCATCGGCGCCATGGAAACAATATTATGGCTCTTGATGTATTGATAAGGTTTCACGAATGAGCGGAGACACATCTCCGGACGCGCTGATAAGTTCTACCTTCGATACCTCGCGTCTGGCGCCGGACCATGCTTATGCCACCTGGACCGAGTCGATCAATGTCGTCTTCCAGTCGAGGCTGCACCGGCCGGTTGATGAGGGCTTTTACGCGAAAGTCGACGCGGTCCTGCTTGGTGATGTGGCGATGGGCCATTTGCGGCTGACGGCGCAGGATTTCGATCGGTCGCGCTTCAAGATCGCCCGAGACGGGATGGACGGCTTCATTCTGCAATACTATCTGAGCGGCAAGAGTGCGAGCCGGAGCGGCGAAAGCGTGGCTGGACCGGGCGATTTGTACATCGTCGACATGTCCCGGCCATTGGCCACCGCAACGACGGATCACGAGCAGATCAGCCTCCTCGTCCCCAGGCAGATGCTGTCCAGCCGCATCAAGAACCCCGACGACCTGCATTTGCAGGTTCTTCCGGCACAATCGCCCCTTGAATCGCTGTTCCGGGATAGCCTGATGAGCTTCCATCAGAACCTGCGCCAGATGAACAGGCGGCAGGCGGATGCCGTCATTCCCAACCTGTTGAACCTGGCGGCGGCGGCACTGGACGGCCGGATGGACGATGAGCGCGCGCCAAGCGTCAATCTCGCCCAGCGGGATCGGGTGCGTCGCTTCATCGACGCGAACCTTTTGTCGGACGAGTTGTCGGCGGATCGGGCCATGCGGGAATTCGGACTTTCGCGCCGAACCCTCTATCGTCTCTTCGAACCGCTTGGCGGCTTTTCGTCCTATGTAAACCACCGCCGTCTGCAGCGCGCCTTTTCGTGCCTGCGATCCTCGCAATTCCAGCATCTCACTATTTCCGAGATCGCCGTGGCGCACGGATTTTCCAATCCGGAAAATTTCAGCCGCGCCTTTCGTCGGGAATTCGGCCTTTCGCCGCGCGAGCTGCGCCACCTGGCTCTCGCCTCGGATGTCAGAGCCCTGCTGCCTTCGGCTTCGGACAACTCCGCCTGGTCGAACTGGATCCTCATGATCGGCCGCTGACCGGCAGCAATCTGGCACAATCGGTCAAGTGATTGGCACTTAGCCACCGGTTTGCATCCGCGCCACCGCATGTCATTGAAGCCAGCTTGATCCTTTGCGTAAGCATCGGCCAGACGTCGCAGAGACGGAAACTGGCAGGGATCATCGCATGACGGGTGTAAAAGGCTTCTGTGTTGGATCAGTCGGTCTCGACAAGGGTGTGTCTGCATTCCCCAAGGCCTTCCTCTCACGCATCACGACAATCCTCTCGCTTGCTTGCCTGATCGTCCTCTACGGCCTCACCCAGCCGGCCTTTGCGCTGTCACAGGGATGCCGGAACCTTATGGCCGATTGGAACGGGTCTATCAACGCCAAGGAAAAGTCGTATCACGTCGGATTCTTCAATCCAGCCGACGAGATTTCGTTCAACGTCAAAGCGCCCGCCCAGGGAGTTTGGGCCTATTTCACGTTCGGTTCCATGAAAAAGAGCATGCTGTATGTCAAAGATGACGGTACCTATCTCAGAGGCAGCCCGTCTACCGTCATCAGGGGCTCGGACTTCTTGGGCGACAAGATGCTCTACGTCTCGGCAAGTTACGGAAACGCGCCGTGGATCATCAAAATCTCCTGCGTGACATCGAGCGATTCCAAGGATGCGAGTCTTTCCACTCTCGCCATCTCCGGCGTGCCGCTCACCCCTGCCTTTGCACCCGATGTGACGAGCTACACAGCGACCGTGCCGGGCTCGGTCTCATCGATAAACGTGAGCGCGCTTCCCAAGGACAGCCATGCAACGCTTTCGCTCAACGGCCAGTCGACGTGGGGCGCCTTCAATACGATTCGGATCCCGCTCGCGATCGGCACAAACACCCTCACCGTCGCCGTGACGGCCCAGGATGACGTGACGCGCAAGACCTACGCGATCACGGTCACGCGGGAGCGGATGGCGCAAACCATCAGCTTCACTTCCCAGCCGCCTGCGGCCCCGGTCATTGACGGGTCCTATACGGTTGCCGCCACCTCCACGTCCGGCCTTGCCCCGACATTGGCGGTCGATGCTGCAAGCGCCTCCGTCTGCTCTCTCTCCGGCAACGCCTCCGGCAGCACAATTCAGTTCAACGCCGAAGGCGCTTGCGTCATCAATGCCGACCAGGCCGGCGATGCGACCTACCTGCCGGCGCCGCGCGCCCAGCAGACGCTAGCCGTCAGTCGGCTTTCGCAATCCTTGAGCTTCACCTCAAAGGCGCCCTCCAACGCGCTGGTCGGCGAAACCTACACACCTGCCGCCACATCCACATCGGGCCTTGCCCCGGCATTGGCGGTCGATGCTGCAAGCGCCTCCGTCTGCTCTCTCTCCGGCAACGTCTCCGGCAGCACGGTCACCTTCACTGCCAAAGGCTCCTGTGTCATCAATGCCGATCAGCCGGGCAATGCCACTTACCTGCCGGCGCCGCGCATCCAGCAGATCGTCGGCGTGGGCGTCGCAACACCTGCTCTGTCTCTATCCGTGGAACCGGCACAGGCCGTTTTTGGGACGAAGATCACCCTGATCGCGAGCCTGTCCGGCGGCAAGTCCCCGACAGGCAGCATCGAGTTCCGTGCCGGTTCGACGGTATTGAACACCTCGCCGCTGACCGGGTCCGCCGCAAGTCTCTCGACCACCAGCCTGCCGGTCGGCAGCTATGACCTTGTCGCTCGCTATAGCGGGGACAACAGCAACGCCATGGCACAATCCAATGCCGTGACGGTCACCATTTCGGCGCCGTCCGCTCCCCCGCCGCCCTTGACGCCGCTTCTTCTGTCACCGGCAGGAGGTGGCCTGGAGGGCGGCCTGGTGGGCAAGCCATATAAGGCGGTCAACCTGTCCGCGACCGGCGGCTCCGCTCCCTATCGCTATTCCGTGACTGCGGGCGCCCTCCCCGCCGGCCTGTCGCTCGACGCATCGGCGGGTACGATCAGCGGGACGCCAACGACGCTCGGGCGCAATGCCTTCACGATCACCGTCAGCGACAGCGCAAGCCCTCCCAATACCGCCAGCGCATCCGCATCCTATTCGATTGAGATCTCCGCCCCTCCCGCCATTGCCGTTGCCATGACCCTCTCGCCGCAGGGAGCCCTGCCGGACGCGATGGCCGGTGAGGATTACAGACAGAAGATCACCGTTACGGGCGGGCAGGAGCCGCGGCTCTTCAGTCTCTCCTCCGGCACTCTTCCGGCAGGCCTGGTGCTGAATGTGTCGACCGGGGAGCTCACCGGGCCGCTCGCCAGGGAGGCGAAGGGCGACTATGCCTTCACCGTCTCGGTTAAGGATGCCACCAATGCCTCAGGCTCTGCGACCTATACCCTGACGGTCCGGGACCGGGCCGTGACGGTCGCGGACGTGATCCAGGATGTGCCTGAAGGGTCGACGCCGCGTGACGTCTACCTCAACAGGAATGCCACGGGGGGACCCTTCGTTTCGGCAGACGTCGTTTCTGTCGAGCCCGCCATTTCCGGCACGGCGCGCGTCATCCGCGGTCAACTGGCCCAAGTGGGCGGCAGCGCACCGGCGGGATGGTATCTTCAGTTTACGCCCAATCCCGCCTTTTCGGGTCAGGCGCGCGTCGGCTACCGGCTTACCAGCGCCCTGGGACGCTCAAATATCGGCACCGTCAGCTACCGGCTTTCCCATGATGCCGCCTTCGTCGCCGCCGACATGGGCGGGCTGGTGCAGGATTTTGTCCGCGCCCGGCAGAGCCTCCTGTCCCAGTCCCTCAGGCTTCCGGGCCTCCTGGAGCGCCGACAGGCCGCGCGCGCAGGACGAGCGGTTTCGACCCGGTTTCTTCCCTCCTCCGAGGGCGCCACGGTCACCATCTCGACGAGCCTCGGACAGATCAGAGGCGCAAGCGACGAGACTATCTCCCCCTCGCACTTCGATCTCTGGTTCGACGGTAGCTTCATGCTCCACAAGGCGAGCCGGGAGGCCGATGCCTGGGGCAAGTTCGGCCTGTTCTCCGCCGGCATGGATTATCTCCTGACCGATCGCGTCCTGATCGGTCTCTCCGTCCATTACGACCGCATGATCGATCCCTTGCGCAGCGATGCCGTTGCGAGCGGTCACGGCTGGCTGGCCGGACCCTATGCCTCGCTGGAAATCGGCCAGGGTGTCTTCTGGGATACGAGCCTGCTTTACGGCGCTTCGCAGAACAGGATCGATACCGGCCTGTGGGACGGCGACTTCACGACAAGGCGTCTGATGCTCGATTCGGCCGTGACCGGCGAATGGGCGCTGGATGAAACCACCATTCTGACACCGAAACTGCGGGCGGCCTACCTGTCGGAACGCATCGGGCAGATCACCGTCTACAACAGCGCCGGAAAGGCAGTCTCGATCGGCGCCTCGCAGCAAGACCAACTCCGCATCAGCCTCGGATCGGAGATCGCCTGGCAATTGCCGCTTGCCGAAGAGACGCTGCTTTCGCCAAAGATCGGCGCCACTGCGGGCTTTTCTGGCCTCGGCGGTCAGGGTCTGTTTGCCGAGCTTGCCGCCGGGCTTTCCGTGACGACGCCAACATCCTGGACCCTCGACCTCGGTCTGCAGCTCGGCAGGGAGGCAGGCGGACATACATCCTTCGGCCTGCGCACCTCGCTCAGCAAACAGTTCTGAGCCGCCGCTCCCATCCATGTCTGGACGCAAGGTGGCGAACATGCTGTCTTTGCCCTCCGGGACATGCCGGCCCTTGACAGGTCCGGCATGTTCCATCGATCCGTTGTCTATCCCCTCCGGCCGCGGCACCGCCGAGGCACTGGCACAGCAGGCGTGAGGGAGACGGAAAGAAGAGACATGATCAGGAGATGCAGCAAGGAGCCATGATGACCCGCCCCAATTTCGACCTGTCCGGCCGCCGCGCGCTCGTCACCGGCGCCAGCCGTGGCATTGGCCAGGCCATTGCCGTTTCGCTCGCCGAAGCCGGCGCCGATCTGGCCATCACGGCGCGCACGCTCGAGGCACTGGCAGAAACACAGGCCCTCGTCGAAAAGGCCGGACGCCGCTGCTTGATGTTTGCGCAGGACGTCCGGGACGTCCAAGCCTGCGCCAGCGTCTCGGTGCGTGCGGCAGAAGGGCTCGGCGGGCTCGACATCCTCATCAACAACGCGGGCTTCGAAAACGTCCGGTCTTCGTTCGAGGTGGACGAGGCATTGTGGGAGACCATTCTCTCGACGAACCTGAAAGGCGCCTTCTTCTGTGCCCAGGCCGCCGGCCGCATCATGGCCGCGACAGGTGGCGGCGCCATCGTCAACCTCTGCTCGCTCACCTCCTATGTCGGCATACCCACGGCCGTTCCCTACGGCGCCTCGAAATCCGGCCTTCTCGGCGTGACCCACGCCCTTGCGGCGGAATGGGCGCCGCACAAAATTCGCGTCAACGCCATTGCTCCCGGCTATTTCCGCACTGCCATGACCGAAGTCTTCTACCAGGACGAGGAGTGGCAGTCGCGCATGCTGGACAAGATCCCGCAGCGCCGTTTCGGGCAGGAAAGCGATATTGGCGGCGTGGCCGTTTTTCTCTGCAGCGACGCCGCAGCCTATATTACCGGGCACTGCATCCCTGTCGATGGCGGCTATCTCGCCTCCATCTGACGTTCCAGCCAAAACCGGCAGCCCTTGCGAAACAGTACCGGATATCCCGTTTGAGCGATTGCCTTTTCGATCCGTGACCGGCAAAACAGGCGGCGCTAAAGCACCTGTCTTTGCATTCGCACAATTATTGATCACTCATGGTTGCAGCGCAAAAAATACGCACATTTGGTTGACGCTTCTTGTGTGAATATGTATAGACAACATAATGAGGCTCGATCGGTATCTTGTCCGTCGAGGTGAGAGAAGGAAGCCTTGCAGCGGCTTGCCGCCGACGGGGCGAGATTGGGGAAACGTGATGGGCGCCGCTGCAGCCGAACTCCCTTTGGCCGACACGACCCTCGGCCGGATCGCCGTCCGCGTGAAGGATGTCGGCATGACCTTCGGCAAGGTGCATGCCGTCCGGAGCGCCTCCTTCGAACTGCCCAAAGGCCGCTTTCTCACCATTCTCGGTCCCTCGGGCTCGGGCAAGACGACACTCCTGCGCATGATCGCGGGGTTTGACCGCCCGACCAGCGGCGAGATCTTCATCAATGGCCAGCCGGTAAGTGCCGTCCCTCCGCATCAGCGCGCCATCGGAATGGTGTTCCAGAAGCTCGCCCTCTTCCCGCATATGAGTGCCGCGGAAAATGTCGCTTTTCCGTTGAAGATGCGCCGCCACGATGCCCGGACCATTCCCGAAAAGGTCGAGCGCTATCTGGACCTCGTCCGCCTTGGCGGCTACGGCAATCGCCGCATCAACGAGCTTTCCGGCGGGCAGCAGCAGCGCGTGGCGATCGCGCGCGCCCTGGTGTTCGAACCGGACCTTCTCCTGCTCGACGAGCCGCTCGCGGCGCTGGACCGCAAACTGCGTGAGGAAATGCAGCTCGAATTTCGCCGGATCCAGAAAGAACTTGGGGTCACGACCATCAACGTCACCCATGACCAGCGCGAGGCTTTGGTTGTCTCGGACGAGGTCATCGTGATGAATGGCGGCGAGATCCAGCAAAAGGCGCGGCCGGTCGATGCCTATCGTGCGCCGTCCAATGCTTTCGTCGCCAACTTCATCGGCGTCACCAACTTCATAGAAGGCAGAGCGGTCGCGGTCGAGACGAGACAGGTTACCGTCGAAACCAATGGCACGCGCCTTGCCGGCACCGTGGCGTCGGAAAACCTGGCCCTCGGCGCCGCCTGTGCCTGCGCCATCCGGGCAGAACAGATCCGCATCGCCCCGGCGAACAGCCGCCTGGATGGGCTTTCGACCCTGGTCACCGGCCAGGTCGAAGACTGTATCTTCGAGGGCGAGCGCGTGGTTTACGCCGTGCGGGTTCCGGCGCTGGGCGGCGCGCTCATGCGCGTGTTCGATCATGACCCTGAATCGCATCTGCAGTTCAGCCCGGGCGACGGTGTCCTCCTTGGCTGGAATGCCCGGGATCTGCATGTCTTTCAAAAATGACCATAAGCGGGTTGGATTTGACATTTGCTCCGCATCTGCGGCGACCTCGAGGATCCAATGTCAAAACCAGACCGCCAAAAGGTCGAGCCAGAGGAGAATGATACATGTCACAGGATAAAGTTCTGAGCGCGCAGCTTCGTCGTCGTACGCTGCTGGCATCCCTGACCGCAGCCGGCGCATCGGCCGGACTGTCGACGCTCGGCGTAAGCCGGGCCTTTGCACAGGAGCCGGAGAAGCCTGCGGAAATCATCGTCCGCGCCTGGGGCGGAAGTTGGGTCGAGGCCCTGAAGGCCGGCGTCTCCGACAGCTTCACCGAGGCAACCGGCATCGCGGTCCGTCACGACCTGACGGAGGACAATGAGATCCAACCCAAAGTATGGGCAGCCGTTGCGCAGAAGCGCGTTCCGCCGATCCATATCAACTGGGACACCACCACAAATGCCACCAAATCAGCGCTGCGTGGTGTGACCGAGGACTTGTCAGACCTGCCGAACCTGAAGAATGCCACCGATCTTGCCAAGCCGCTCGGTCTGGATGGCTATCCGATCGTCAACACCTACGGCTATGTCTACGTGCTCGCCTATCGTCCCTCGGCTTTTCCGAACGGTGCGCCGAAATCCTGGAAAGACCTGCTCGACCCGAAGCTGAAGGGCCGCATCGCGCTGTATAATGACGGCATCGGCTTCCATTTCCCGGCACAGGTTGCCGGTGGCGGCAAGCTGGAAGACATTCCCGCCAATATGCAGCCGGCCTGGGATTTCATCGCCAAGATCAAGGAGCAGCAGCCGCTGCTCGGCGAAGATCCGGACTTCACCACCTGGTTCCAGAAAGGCGAAATCGACGCTGCCTGCACCATCTCGACCAATGCGCGCGAGGCCAAGAAGAACGGCATCGACATCGCCTGGGTGGTTCCGGAAGAAGGCGCCAAGTTCGACACCGATGGCCTCTGGATTCCGAAGGGCCTGCCGGAGAACGAACTCTACTGGGCCAAGCAATACATCAACCACGCCCTGACGAAGGAGGCGCAGCAGATCTGGCTCGACGGGCTCGGCCTGCCCGGCGTCATTCCTGGCGTCAACCCGCCGGCCGACCTGGTGAAGGATCCTTCCTACCCGACGACGGAGGAAGAGTTCAAACACCTGATCCGCATCTCCTCCCGCATCCAGGTCGAGAACGAGAGCCAGTGGTTCGCCAAGTTCAAGGAAATCATGCAGGGCTGACGGCCCTGTCTCGCCCGCCGCAGCCTAATCCGGCGGCGGGCAAACCCTTTCGTGGCACAGCATTTCAGCGGTGCCGGCCAATGAGCGTTGTGGCTCTGCCGGAACCGATCGAGGATAGAAGACCATGCGCGCTTCCCGTGTCGCATATCCCTGGACGTGGCGCGTCATGGATATGCTCGAACGCCTTGCAGCGGCTTTATGGCCATCCAGCTTCCAGAAAGGCCTGCCCTATCTGATGCTGCTGCCGGCGGTCGTTCTGGTCGGCCTGCTTGTGCTTGGTCTCCTCCAGATCGGCGACACCAGTCTTAGAACGCTGGATACCAATACCTTCCTGATGTCGGAAAACTACACGCTGGCCAATTACCAGCGCGCACTGACGGAGAAATTCTTCGCGACCGTTGCCGGGCGCAGCCTCATGGGCGCGCTGATCGTGACCATCATCACGCTGATCCTCGCTTTCCCCTATGCCTATCTCATGGTGCGCACCCCCTCCTCGGCGCTGCGCAAGTTCCTGCTGGTGGCGCTGTTCCTGCCATTCTTCATTGGCCAGGTGGTGCGCGCCTATGGGTGGCTCATCATCCTTGGCAATCAGGGCATGGTGAACGAGGCGCTGGGCCTCGTCGGCGTGTCGCCCATGCGCCTGCTTTACAATTATCCTGCCGTCCTGTTCGGCCTCGTGCAATACATGCTGCCTTTTGCGGTACTGATGCTGGCGCCGGCGCTGACCGCCATTCCCGGCGAATTGGAGGCGGCGTCCGCCTCGCTCGGCGCAAGCTGGGTGCATACGTTCCGCTACATTGTCCTGCCGCTTTCGCGCCCCGGCCTGGTTGGCGCCGGCTTGGTGGTGGTAACCCTCTCGCTCACCGATTTCGCCATTCCCGCCATTCTCGGCGGCGGAACCCAGGATTTCATTGCCAACGCCATATACGACCAGTTCTTCCGCACCTCCGATCAGGGCCTCGGCGCAACGCTGTCGCTGCTGCTGGTCGCCGTCGGCTCGATCCTGGTCGGCATCATCTTCATGCTTTTCGGGGCCGGTACACTCGCCATGGGAGGCGATCGCGAATGACCGGAAGCCGCAGCAAATCCATCGTCATCTGGACCTTTGTCATAGCCTCGCTGGTGATGCTCTCGGCGCCCACGATCGTCGTGCTGGGCGCCTCCTTCACCTCCGGCAATATCATCACCTTCCCGCCGGACGGTTTCTCACTGCAATGGTACGGCAAGATTGCCCAGGCGACGGATCTGCGCCAGGCCTTCCTGCGCTCGCTGATCGTCGCAGCGATCTGCACGCTTGTCTCGATCCCCGTGGGAACGCTGGCCGGCATCGCGCTGGCCAAATACCGTGTCCGCTTTGCCCGGTCGATCCAGATCTACCTGCTCCTGCCCTTCACAATCCCGCTGATCGGCTCCGGTATCGGCATGATGCTCGTCTTCGGCCAGATGGGCGTGGCGGGCAAGCTCTGGCCGGTCGGCATTGCCTGCTCCGTCATCAACCTGCCTTTCATGATCTGGGCGGTGACGGCGAGCGCCAGCAATCTTTCGCCGGACCTCGAGCTCGCCGCCGCCAATTGCGGGGCACCGCCGCTTCAGCGCTTTCTCTACATCACGCTGCCGGCCGTGCTGCCCGGCGTCATCACCGGCTCGCTGCTGATGTTCATCCTGGCGCTCAACGAGTTCCTGGTCAGCCTGCTGCTGGTGGATGCGCGAAGCGTGACGCTGCCGGTGCAGATCTACAATTCCATCCGTTCGATCATAACGCCGGACCTGGCGGCGATTTCCGTGGTCTTCATCCTCTGCGCCGGGATTGCGATCGCGCTGCTCGATCGCCTCGTCGGTCTCGACATCTTCCTCAAATCGAAGTGACCCGCGGCCCCGGAGCACGCATCGCGGGGCGACATCAAGGACAAGACGATGACATCAGTGTCTTTCTACGACTATTCCACGTTGAACGCCGATGAGAAGGCCGCGCTCCTGCGCCGCTCGGAAACCGATATCTCGACCTTCATCGAAAAGGTCGCGCCCATCCTGGAGGCGGTGCGCACCGAAGGCGACAGGGCGCTGGCCCGTTTTGGCCGCGACTTCGACAAAGCGGACGTGACGGAGAGCAACCTCAAGGTCACCGAAGCCGAGTTCGACGCCGCCTTCAAGCTGGTCGATCCGAGCGTCATCGAGTCCATACGCTTCGGTATCGACAATATCCGCCATTTCCACGAGGAACAGAAGCCTGAACCCATGTGGCTCAAGGAAATCCGGCCTGGCGCCTTCGCCGGCGACCGGTTTACCCCGATCCAGTCGGTGGCGCTCTACGTGCCGCGCGGCAAGGGCTCGTTTCCATCCGTCACCATGATGACCTCGGTTCCGGCCGTCGTCGCCGGTGTTCCCAACCTCGCCATCGTCACGCCGCCGGCTCCGGATGGCTCCGTCGATGCGGCGACCCTCGTTGCCGCACGGCTTGCAGGCCTGGAAACCGTCTACAAGGTCGGCGGAGCGCAGGCGGTTGCGGCGGTGGCCTATGGCACGGAGACCGTGAAGCCGGCACTGAAGATCGTCGGGCCCGGCAGCCCATGGGTCGTTGCGGCCAAGCGAATGCTGTCCGGCGTGATCGACACCGGCCTGCCCGCCGGTCCGTCCGAAGTGATGATCCTGGCCGATGACACGGTGCATGGCGGGCTTGCTGCGCTGGACCTGCTTATCGAGGCCGAGCATGGGCCGGATTCATCCGCCTATCTCGTCACGCATAGCCGCAGGGTTGTCGAAGAAGCCATCGCCGCTCTCCCCGAGCACTGGGCCAAGATGACCGAGCAGCGGGTGGATTTTTCAAGGACCGTGCTCACCGGCAAGAATGGCGGGATCGTGCTGACCTCCTCGATCCAGGAGAGCTACGACTTCGTCAACGCCTATGCTCCCGAACACCTGGAATTGCTGTCGCAAGAGCCCTTCCTTCATCTGGGTCATATTACGGAAGCCGCCGAAATCCTGATGGGGACCCATACGCCGGTCAGCATCGCCAACTTCACCCTGGGACCGAATGCAGTGCTGCCGACGAGCCGCTGGGCGCGCACGTTCGGTCCGCTTTCCGTCGCGGATTTCGTGAAGCGCAGTTCGATCGGCTATGTGACGGCGCCGGCCTATCCGGAATTTGCCAGGCACGCCCACAACCTGGCGATCTATGAGGGCTTTTCCTCGCACGCGCTTGCCGTTTCGCCTGTGCGCGACGCCTACCTGAAGAAGGATGCCTGATCCATGAAGGCTGTGCGGCTTCATGATGCGAAGGATTTGCGGGTGGAAGACGTGGCGGCGCCATCGGCGCCACCCGCCGGCTTCGTCAATCTTCAGGTGAGGGCCGCAGGCATTTGCGGCTCGGACCTTCATAATTATCGCACGGGTCAATGGATAACCCGCCGTCCGTCGACCGCCGGCCATGAATTCTGCGGCCGCGTCACGGCAATCGGCGAGGGTGTCGGCGATCTTGCCATAGGGGATGTCGTATCCTGCGATTCCCGCGTCTGGTGCGGCACCTGCCCGGCCTGCAAGAGCGGCCGCACCAATGTATGCGAAGATCTCGGCTTTGTCGGCGAGGTCTGCGATGGCGGCTTTGCCGGTGCGGTTCAGGTTCCGGCACGCCTTCTGCTTCGCCACGACCCCGAGCTTTCACCGCATGTCGCCGCCATGGCGGAGCCGCTGGCGGTGGCACTGCATGCCGTGCGTCGCCTGGCCCTTCCAGCGGGCGAGCCGGTCCTGGTCATCGGTTGCGGGACGATCGGCGGCCTGTGTGCCCTCCTCCTGTCGCGCCTGCATGATGGCCCGCTGCTGCTCTTTGACCTGAATGCCGCGAAGGCGGCGCTGGTCGCAGAGGTTTCCGGCGGCAAGGTCGTCTCGCTCGACAAGGACGAGATTGAAAAAGCGCTTTCCGGCAGCCGTCTCCGCTATTGCCTCGACGCGACCGGCAGTGTCCAGGCAATCGGGCGCGCCCTCGACCTCCTTTCCGGAGGCGGCGGCCTGGCTCTCGTCGGCATCAGTCACGGCAGGCTCGACCTCGACCCGAATAGCCTCGTCGAGCGTGAAATCGCGCTGATCGGCTGTCATGCCTTCGCCGGTGAACTGCCTGAAGCCGTCAGCCTGCTGACCAAGCTTGCGCCGTCACTGCAAAGGTTCATGGAGGTTCTGCCATCGCTCGACATGGTGCCCGAAGCCTATGAGCGGTTGCTGCGCGGCGAGAGCAAGGCGCTCAAGACCATTATCGACGTGGCGGATTAGGGTCCTGTCACCACGCTGTCCGACTTCGACAGCCACCATCTCGGCAGCGGCCGATGAAGAGCCAATACGGAACCCATGCAATGACCCAGGCTACGAGCCGCACGGCGGAAATCCGAAAGATCGCCAAGGCCAAGGACGGAGCGGCCGAGCGGGTGCTTGCCGACCTGCTTCGCGATCTTTTCAGGATCGAGGCGAGGAATGTCGCCATCAACCACGACCAGTACAGCCTGAATTCGTTGAACGGTTTCTTCGAGACCGATGACGGCCAGTTCTTCTTCAAGTTTCACCAGGAGGAGGGCGAAGAGGCAATGAGCGGCGAATATTATCGCGCCGACATTCTTGCCCGGGCCGGCCTGCCGGTCGACCAGCCGCTGCTGATGTCCGTTCTGCCGGGCGAGCAGATCCTGGTCTATCGCCGGCGCACCGATCCGCGCTTCGCGGACGTGCTTCTAGCGCTTGACCTGAACGACGATCCTGCCGCCCGCGCAAGGGCCGTGCAAGCCGAACGCGCGCTGAGCGAAACCATTCTGGCGGTCTATCGCAGCACACTGCACCCGGTCACCCCGCCTGAGGTTGCCGCAGAGCCGATCCATCGGCTTTTCTACGAGCGGTTGATAGACCCGCCGGCCGGCACCTATCCCGGCGGACGCCTGAAAAACTTCTATGTCGACCAGCAGTTCGACTTTCCGGGCCCGAGCCTGGACTTGAGGCTGGATTGGCCGACGCTCTCGGGACTTCGCTTTTCGATCAACGGCATCGACTACCGCGACAGCCTGGGTGCCCTTTTCGATGAAGCGTATCACCGGTTGACGCCTGGCCGTCTGGCGGATGCAGGCGGAACCACAGCCCATGGCGACGCGCATAATGCCAATGTCTGGTACGAAGAGCGCGGCGATGCTGCCCGTCTCTCCTTCTTCGATCCCGCCTTCGCCGGGGAAAACATCCCGGCCTTGCTGGCAGAGGTGAAGGCCACCTTCCACAATATCCTTGCGCATCCGCTCTGGCTTTATGACCCCTCGGAGGCCGCAAGGCGCTATACCGCAAGCGCCGTTCTCGATGGCGACATGCTGCGGATCACCAGCAACCATGCCCTGAGCCAAGTCCGTCGCGACATGCTGGCCGTCAAGGGCGAGGCGATATGGCGTCCGCTCCTTGCCGAGTTGAAAGCCCGCGGCATGCTGCCTGCCGATTGGCGCCGGGTGATACGCCTCGGCCTGTTTCTCTGCCCGACGCTCGTCATGAACCTTCGAGCCGGCGCGACCACGCACAATCCGGTCTCATCGCTGATCGGCTTTTCCAATGCCGTCATGGCGGGCAGCGAGCCGGTCGGCTCCGATGACACCCTGTCCCGCTTCTTCGACGGCATCGATCCCGATCGGGATTGATGGATAAGGATCAGCTGAGCCGGAAGATCCGACCGTTTCAGGCTCGATATTCGATCGCGAAGCTGACGGCGGGGTCGTAATGGGCATCCCAATAGCCCTTCCACAGCGCCTTGCTGATCGGGCCGACCTCACCATTGCCGATGGGCTGACCGTCAAGCGTGGTGATCGGCATCACGCCGCCTGCCGTGGTGACGAAGAGAAGCTCATCGCAGCTATAGGCGAGCTGCACTGGCACATCGTCGATGACATAGGGGTAGCCAAGCTGTTCGGCAGCGGCAAGAACCGCCTTCCGGGTCACGCCCTCCAGCACGCCCCGCTTTGGCGTGTAGAGCTTGCCGTCCTTGACAAGGATGATGTTGAAGCCCGAGCCCTCGGTAAGATTGGCGTCGCCATCGGTCAGGATGGGATACATTGCGCCGCGATCACGCGCCTCCAGCAAACCCCGGGTGAAATCTCCCCATTGCAGGTTCTTGACGGTGGGATCGATGGCACCGGGCGGGACGCGCCGTACGGAGCGGGCGATAATGGCCGAGCCGCCGGTCTTTTGCGTCTCCTCATTCATCACCCAGAGATAGGGCATGACCATCAGATAGCAGACGTTTTCGCACTCTTCCGGGGCGTATTGACGGATGAAGCGCAGACCGCGCGTGACGATCATCATGACATAGGCATCGCGGATGCCGCTTCTGGCCGTCATTTCGACAAGGCGGTCGCGGATTTCCGAGCGCGGCAGCGGACTTTTCAGACGCAATTTCTCGCAGCTGCGCTCAAACCGGTCGAGATGATCGTCCAGCCGGAAAAAGCGGCCATCCCAGATCGCCGGCACGTCATAGGTGAGGTCCGAATGCAGGAAACCCTGGTCCAGGATCGGGATCCGGGCCTCTTTCAAGGGAACATAATCGCCGTCGATATAGGCAATGCCGTCGGCAAACGGATTGTTGCTGGCCTGCAGAGCCTCGACGCGTTGGCGATAGGCGTTGAAGATATGATCTGTATAGGACATAGCGAGCCCCTTGGTTCTGACCGGATAAAATGGGAGGTGACGGCCCCCGTGTCGCGGCGGCCCGGGAGACGTGCAGTCAACTTGGCTCTGCGTCGCCGGAGGGAGGCCGAAGCCCCCCTCCTCTCTCAGCTCAGTTGGACAGCTCCGCCAGCGGCAGGTTGCAGCAAGCGCTGTAGCGCAGGCCTTTGACATCCTTTGAATGCGCCAGGATCAGGTTCGGGCTGACCATCGGAATGATGATGCGATCCTTCGCCATTTCCTGCGCGGCCTGGAACCAGAGCTTGTTGGCTTCCTCCGGCGTCGAGGCGGCCAGTGCCTGTTTGGCCAGAGGCGCGGTCTTGGTGTTCACCAGGGAAGGGTCGGTCGCTTCGCCTGCACGCTTGGCCCAGACAGAGCCGGACGAAAGACCGAAGACATCGACATACTGGGACGTGCCGAAGAAGTCGGGCGCGAAGAACACTGCGGTCAGCGGGATGTGGTCGCCATTGGCCGCTTCGCGCCAGTTGGCAAAGGGCACCGGCGAGAGCTCGACCTTGATGCCGACCTTCGAAAGATCCTGCTGGATTTTCTGCATCATCAGCGAGAAATCCACGCCATAGACATTCATGTCGGGATAGATCGACGTCAAGGTGAAGCCGTTTTCATGACCGGCCTTCTGCAGCAATTCCTTAGCCTTCGTCACGTCATAGGCAGGAATCTCATGACCATCGCCGCCGGGGAAGCCAAGCGGCACCGGCGAGGCGAGCGGACGGCCAGCGCCGCCAAGCGTGAAGTCGATCAGCGAGGTGCGATCGATGGCAATGGAGATTGCCTCGCGTACCTCCGGCGTGAGCTTCACTGTATTGGCCTTGGCGCCGGGAGACAGGGCAATATAGACGAAGTTGAACGAAGGAACCTGCTCGACCACGACATCCGGGCCGGTCAGGGTCTTGGCGGTCTCAGGATCGATCTGCATGGCGATGTCGGCCGATCCCGATTGCAGCATCTGTGCCTGCGCCACGGCATCCTTGACCTGACGGAAGACGATTTCCGGCACAGCCGGTGCCTTGCGCCAGTAAGCCGGATTGCGCTTCAGACGCAGTTCCGAATTGGGCTCGTAGGATGCAAGAACAAAGGGTCCGCTGCCGGCAGACTGGGTGAGAAACCAGTTCTCCGATTTATCCTTGTCGGCGGCCGTCGCATCGGCCAGCGCGCCGTTTTCGGTGGCGACATCGCTGTTGATGATGCCGAGGAAGCCAGCCGAGACCTGGTTGAGGAATTCGGAATTCGGCGCCGATAGGGTGACGATGATGGTCTTGTCATCCGGCGTCTCGATGGATGTGATCGGATCGGCGAGGAAGGCACCATTGCCCTTGATGTTCTTCAGACGTTCGAAGGACCACTTCACGTCCTTCGCCTCCACCGCCGATCCGTCGGAAAATTTGGCGGCCGGATCCAGTTTGAACGTGAACTTCGTCTGTTCCTTGTTCGCTTCGAAGCTTGAAGCGAGGAGCGGCACGATCTTGTTGTCCTTGTCGAGCGTGACAAGCTGCTCATAGACGGATGTGTTGTAGATCTGGCAGGTATCGCACCAGGCGCGCGCCGGATCGAGCGAGTTGACGTCCATGTCACGGGCGATCACCAGCGCCCGCTCCTGCGCCGAGGCCGGGCCCGCCAGACCCCCGAATGCGGTCGTCGCAAGCGCAAGGGATAAGAGGGCAAACTGCGATGTCTCAAGAATGGCTTTCTTCATGGTCATGCCTCCAGTTTTTGGTCCGGGCTGCGGATGCCCGCGTTCCGCTATGTTTCCGCAATTCTCATTAGGGCTTCACGTACATCGCTCTGCGACGCCAGCGCCGCGCGATTGAGCACCGCCGAGACCGTGGGGGCTGCAAGCCCGCCGGTCACGTGCAGAATTTCATGGTCGAGACTGTCGAAGAACCGTTCCTGAATCTCACCCGCCCAGGCGCCGCCCATCGAAAGGCTGCGGGCTGTCTGCTCGGCGATGATGACCCGTCCGGTCTTGTCGATGGAGGTACCGATCAACTCCCAATCCATGCCATGGCGGTCGATATTGCGCAGATCGATGATCTCGGCATCGATGCCCGTTTCTTCCGCTGCCTTGATGGCGTGCTGCACCATGACCGAGGTGGCAAGCACGGTGCAGGCCTCGCCGGCGCGAACCGGGTGCGCCTTGCCGAAAGGAATGCAGTAATCGCGGTCACCCTTCGGCACCTCGAAGTCCCGCTGGTAAAGCTCGGTATGCTCGATCACCACCACCGGATCATTGCAGGCCAGCGCCGAGTTCATGAGACCGATATAATCGAATGCGGTGGAGGGTGTGACGATGCGCCAACCCGGGAAGAGGGCAAACAGCGATGACGGATCGCCGGAATGCTGGGATCCGTATCCGGTATGCGGCGACACGCGCACCCGCATCACGAGCGGAACCGGAAAATCGCCGCCGAACATGTGACGCACCTTGCCCACGCCATGGGCGATCTGATCTGCGGCGGTGAAGCAGAAATCGCCGAACATGATCTCCACCACCGGACGCAGCCCGTTCAGAGCCGCGCCCAGCGCCACTCCGGTAAAGCCGTTTTCAGCAATCGGCATCGGCAGGACGCGGTCCGGCCAACGCTCGAGCGCGCCCTTGGTAAAGCCGCTGACGCCCCCGCGCATCTGGTGAACGTCCTCGCCCATCACGATGATGGTCGGATCGCGCTCCATGGCCGCCGCCAGCACATCGGACGCGGCCTGGACGAATTTCACCTTTTCCATTTCCCGCCCGTCAAGCCGGTCATGGTCCAGCATCCGCCTGCCGCTCAATTCGGACAGATCGCCCAGAATACCTTCGTCGCGGCTTGCCGGATCGGGCCAGAGGCGGTCGGGAATGCGCAGCGCGTTTCCGCCGGGCGTGGTTTCCGTCAGCCGGGCGGCCGCTGCTGCCACTCTATCCGTCACGACCTCATCGATGCGGTCAAAATCCTCCGGCGAGAGATGCCCCAGCGCCGTCAGCCGGGCGCGAGCCAAGGCAAGCGGATCGCGGCTACGCCATTCGGCCTCTTCTTCCTTGCTGCGATAGCCGAAATCGCTGCCGCTGCGGCTGCCGGACTGATGCAGATGCCGGTAGCATCGTGCTTCGATGACAACGGGGCCGCCAGTCTTTTCGATGATGTCGCGCGCCGTCTTCATCGCCTGATGAACGGCAACCACATCCATGCCGTCGACTTCGATGGCCGCGATGCCAAGCATGGCGCCGCGGGAGGAAAGCCTGGTTTCGCGAGTGACCTCGGAAATCCGGGTCGAGACGCCGTAGAGATTGTTCTCGATGAAGAAGATCACCGGCAGGCTCTGAGCGGCGGCAATGTTCATCGCCTCATAGCTGGCGCCATTCTGAGCCGCACCATCCCCGAAGAACGCCACCGAAATGGCGGAGCGGCCAAGCATCTTGTCGGCCAGCGCGTAACCGACGGCATGCGGCGGATTGCCTCCGACAATGGCAGACGTTCCCACCACACCCGCCTCTGCAAAGCGCATATGCATGGAGCCGCCGCGACCGCCGCAATAGCCGGGCGCAAGGCCCATGATTTCGGCCATGAAACGGTAGATCGCCTCGTCCATGCCGGAGGTGAATGCATCTGAACGGATATCGAAATCCTGCGGCACCTGCGGGTTGAGGAGCTTCAACAAGACCTGATGATGCGCACGATGCGTGCCATTGATCTTGTCGCCTGCGCCGAGAGCGGACATGGCGCCTACAGCGCCGGCCTCCTGGCCGATACTGGCATGGGCAGGCCCGTGAATGAGGCCGGCCTTCTCCAGATCCAGCAGCTTTTCCTCAAACCGCCGGATCAGCAGCATCTGCCCGTACCAGTGAACGAGATCCTGCGCAGCCTCCGTCGCCCAGTCGGCGTCCTCCAACTCCAGGCGTATCCACTGGGCGGACGGCGAGAGCGGGATCTGGCGGACCATGGTTTCCTCCCAGGGCTGATCATCGGAATGACGGGCCTTACGTTCCAGGTCCCGATTTTTGTTTATGGAAATAAATTCCGATTTCTGTTAAACGCACACTAAGCCGTGCATCCCGTCCGATGCAACAGAAAATTTGCAGACACGCCAGAAAGGCCCGTTCGCATGATCAGAGACCCCGACCTGCTGGATGCGCTGACAGACACCGTCAGGCGTTTCGTGCGCGAACGGCTGCTGCCGGCTGAGGCACGCGTGGAAGATGAGAATGCTATCCCGCCAGAGATCATCGATGAGATGCGCGCCCTTGGCCTGTTCGGCATGTCTATTCCGGAAGAGTTCGGCGGACTGGGCCTGACGATGGAGGAGGAAGTGACCGTCGCGCTGGAGCTAGGCTATGCCTCGCCTGCCTTCCGCTCCGTCATCGGCACCAACAACGGCATAGGCTCACAGGGTATCATCGTGGATGGCACGCCTGCCCAGAAGGCCTACTGGTTGCCGAAGATGGCAAGGGGCGACGTGATCGGGTCCTTCGCACTGACTGAGCCGGACGTCGGTTCGGATGCCGCTTCGGTGCGAACCACTGCCGCTCTGGACGGCGACGGCTATATTCTGAACGGCACGAAGCGCTACATCACCAATGCGCCAGTGGCCGATGTTTTCACCGTCATGGCCCGCACCGGTGGGGAGGGCCCGGCCGGCGTCACCGCCTTTCTGGTGCCTGCGACATCACCAGGATTGAGCCTTGGCGCAATCGACAAGAAGATGGGCCAGCGCGGCACGCGCACATGCGATGTCATCTTCGACAATTGCCGGGTGCCCGCCGATGCGGTGATTGGCGGCATCGAGGGTCAGGGCTTCAAGACGGCCATGAAGGTTCTAAATCGTGGGCGCCTCCACATCGCAGCAGTCTGCGCCGGGGCGGCCCAGCGGCTGTGCGACGAGTCCGTTGCCTTTGCGCGCGACCGGGTGCAGTTCGGCAAGCCGATCGGCGAGCACCAACTGGTGCAGGCCATGCTGGCCGACAGCGCAACGGAAACCTTCGCGGGCCGCTCAATGGTCATGGAAGCGGCGCGGCGTTTCGACAGGGGCGACCGCATCATCCAGCAGGCCGCCAGCGCCAAACTGTTCTGCTCGGAAATGGTCGGCCGTGTGGCGGATCGTGCCGTGCAGATCCACGGCGGTGCCGGCTACATGCAGGACTACGCCGTCGAGCATTTCTACCGCGATGTGCGCCTCTTCCGGCTCTATGAGGGCACCTCGCAGATCCAGCAGATCATTATTGCCCGCGAAATGATGAACGGCTGAGGCTTATCATGAAGCGCATTCTCGGGATTCTCGCAGATGATTTCACCGGCGCGCTGATGGTGGCGCGCTATATCGAGGAGGCCGGGATCGCCTGCCCCGTTCTCTTCGATCCGGCGGCCGCGATGCCGGACGGTCGCGTGGTGGTGGCAGGCCTTCGCACGCGCACGGTTCCCGTTCAGGATGCTTTGCAGGAACTTGCCAGGGTGACGGATCGGTTCATCGAAACCGGTTTCGAGCGGCTGGCCTACAAGGCCTGCGCCACCTTCGATTCCACCTCCGAGGGCAATATCGGCCCGGCCGCCGATTATCTTTCCGATCGCCTGTCCTTGCGCCCGGCCTTGATGAGCGCCGGGTTTCCGCAATTCGGCACCACCGTTCATCAGGGCTATCTCTTCTATCGTGGCCGGCTGGTGACGGAATCCATCAAGCGCCATGATCCTCTGACGCCTATGCCGGACCCCGATCTCGTGCGGTTTCTCTCGCAGCAAACGCCACGCCCGATAGGGCTTGTCGACCACGCAACGCTTGTAAAGGGACGCGCGGCGGCAGAGGCGGCACTGATCCGCCACGCACGGGATGGCGCAGGCCATGTCTTCTTCGACATGACCGATGATGCGGATGTCGAAATGGCGGCCAGGCTGGCGGCGGACCGGCCCTGCGTCGTGGTGGCAAGCGATCCGCTGATCATCCGCTACGCCCAGAACCTCGCCGAGGCGGCGGGTGATACCGCACTCGCCCGGGCTAAACCTCCGGCCGCGGCTGCCCAGGCCGTTCTGGTGGGCAGCACCGGTCCGGTCGCCATGCGCCAGGTGGACGCCTTTGCGGCACATCACCCGGTGCTGCGGCTCGATTTGCTGGCAGTGCCGCCGATCGAGACCATTTTGCGCTGGGCAGAGGAGCATGTCGGCACCCGCCCCTTTGCCATCTCCACCGCCGCGGATGCGGATGCAGTGGAAAAGGTTCAGGACCGTTTGGGCGCTCTGGGAGCCGCGCGCCGCGCCGAAGAACTGCTGGGTGATGTGGCCAGGGCCTTGCATCACAAGGGCATTCGCCGCTTTGTCGTGTCAGGCGGAGAGACCTCCGGCGCAGTGGTCACCGCGCTCGGCATCGGCAGCGTGCGTATCGTTTCGGGCGGCCCGGCCGGGCTCAGCTTCTGTGTCAGCGATGGACCCGACCCCGTCGGGCTTTGCCTGAAACCCGGAAAACTCGGCACGGACGACATTCTTCTCCAGGCGATCGCGCCAGGCAAGACCGGCGAGGCGCAGGAGATCTGCACCGCCTCCGGCCAGGCCTGAGCCGCCACCATCACAGGCTCCGGTAAAGCTCGCCGAGAATGCGAAGCGCCAGTTCCGGCTTTTCGAGATGCGGCATGTGACCGCACGTATCGAAGGCGTTGAGCGCCACATGATCCGGCAGGCCGCCGGTCGAGCGGAACGGCAGAATCCGATCTTGCCGCCCGAAGATCATGCGGACCGGAAGCATGGGGAGAGCGGCCAGATCCCGTCGCACGGAGAAGATCTGCGTGCCATCGGCAAAGAAGCGGTTGGCGAAACCGCTCATGGCGGCTGTCAGTTCCTCATCCTGCCGCTGCGCCACAACCGCCTTCACGACCATATCGGAAATGCTTGCCGGATCATGCACCAGAAGCTCCAGCCAGGGACGAAGACTGTCCGCCGTCCTGGCGCGGAGGATCCCATGCGTGAAATCCGCGTTTATTTCCGGCCCGAGGCCGGCAGGCGCGAACAGGCACAGACCACGAACATCCAGCCTTGCGCGGCGGGCAAGCCGAACTGCGAGCGCACCGCCGAAGGAGTGACCGCAGATCAGGACCGGACCCTCGACCTGATCCTGAACCGTTGCCTCCACCCATTCGGCCAGATCGTCGAGATCTTCAGGGAGACGGCGCGGCGATTGCCCGTGGCCGGCCAGATCGAGCCCCAGGGCCGGGAAGCCTGTCCGGCCTGCGGCAAGCAAGCCACGCCAGGTGTTGAGATCGGAACTGAAACCATGCAGCATGACGACGGGCATGCCGGTGCCTCTCCGCAGCCAGGTGGAATACAGGCTGGCATGCGGAGCCGGAGCCTGCATGACCTGCCTTTGCGGCCGATCATAGGCTGCCGAAACATAGTGCGGAGCAGCGGGAGCAGGGACAAGAGGCGACTGTCTGGCTAGCCCGGCCAGAACATCCTTCTTCTGGATGCGCCCGCCAGGGCCCGTTCCCGCCAGACCATCCAGCGGGATCTCACCCTCCCGCGCCAGGCGCCGCGCAAGCGGCGTTGCGTTCAACCTGTTACGACGTGCACCGGCCCGCATGGGAGGTGGTTGCACCGGCACATCTTCGGCCACACTCCTCTCCGTCAGCACCTTTTCCGCCCTCTGCGCCGCCGCCCCCTCTGCCATGATCGGAGCTTCGGCTTCATGCGTAGCAAAGATTCCGGCGACTGCTGCGCCGACATCCACCTCTTCGCCCTCCGCCACCAGATTGCGAATCACACCCGCGCCCGGTGATTCCACTTCGACGGCGGCCTTGTCATTGTCGATCTCGAACAGCAATTGTCCGTCCCGCACATTGTCACCCTCCTGCACCAGCCAGCGGGAAATGCGGCCCGTGGCCATTTCGAGACTGACTTTCGGGAAAATCACGTTCACGGGCATGACGGGTCCTTTGCGGTTCTGAAACCTATTCGGCAGAGGTGTTCCACGAGGGAGAATAAGGCAGCGGTGGTGCAGGCTCGCCCTCGCCGGCCAGATTGGCACGAAGCCTGCGGGCCAGTTCGACCAGATCCGGCCCGACCGTTTCCTGGCACAATGCCTCCGGCATGACGTCGACGATACCGCCGCAGGTCAGCGCAACGAGCGGCGAGCCGTCGGTGGGGCGAAAAGCGACGCCAACCGCATTGATGTAGCTATGCCAGGTGCCATAGACGCTGACGAAACCCTGCCGCCGATAATCGGCGATCGATTTCTCGATAAGCGCGCTCAGCGCGGCCTTGTCCTTTTCGGGCCGAAGGAGTTCCTCGACAACGGACTCCCGGATCTGCGGCTTCATTTCCGCCAGATAAGCGAGCCCCATGGCCGTGCGGCAGATGGGCACGCGCGAGCCGATGTTCAGCCGCAGCGTGACCGGCGACATGGACCGGCAATTGGCGAGATACACCATTTCGAGACCATCTCGGGTCCCAAGTGCGACAGCGGCGCCGGTCTTGTCGGCCAATTGCTGCATCAGGGGCCGCGCCATGTGGATGACGGGATTGGAACTCAAGGCCGAATAGCCGAGCGAGACCGTCGCCGGGCCGATGCTGTAGCGGCCGAGCATCTGGTCATAATGCAGATAGCCGAGGCTCACCAGCGTCGCCGTCAGGCGCGAAATCGTCGCCTTGGGCAAACCTGTCCGCTCGATCAGATCCTGATTGCCGAGCGTCGGATCATCCGCCGTGAAGGCCCGCAGGATTTCGAGGCCGCGGGTAAGAGAAGCGGCCGGATTGCTGGCTTCCGCCACTTCGCCATCCAGCGGTTTGCTTCGTTTGCGCATTCAGTTTCCTCTCACCTCCGTGGAAAAACGCGATCTTCGGTTCCGCTGCAATGACAGGGCACAAATGGAATATAATTTCATTTATGTTGACGTCTGCCTCGTCCATTGTCAATAATGACATCATTCCCCTCAGCCGAAGCGGCGCTTGACGGGATATCCGGCACGAAGGAGCGCCCCGCGTGACACGTTATATTCTGCACCGCCTGATCGCCATGCCATTCCTGCTCTTGGGAATAGTCACGCTGGCCTTTCTGCTGACAACGGTGACGAAGGGCGATCCGCTATCGGCCATCCTGTCAGACCGGCAGATGAATGATCCTGTCGCGGTTGCCGCGGCCAAGGCGCAATGGGGTCTCGACCGCAGCCTGCCGGAGCGATACCTGATCTATGTCGGCAACCTTGCCACCGGCGACATGGGGACATCCTTCATCACCCGCCGTCCGGTGGCGCAGGACGTGCTCTACCGTCTGCCGGCCACCATGGAACTGGTCATCGCGGCCATGATCGTCGGCTGTACGATCGGCCTGCTGCTCGGCGTTACCGCCGCCTATTACCGCAATAGCCCGATCGATCATCTCTCACGCTTCTTTGCCTTGTTCGGGTCCTCGGTGCCTGTCTTCTGGCTTGGCTTGGCACTGCTCTACGTCTTCTCCGTGAAGCTAGGCGTTCTGCCGGGGCCGGGCCGGCTGGATGCGAGAGCGGCCTTGCCGCCCCGCGTCACCGGCTTCATGCTGATCGATACTCTGCTTGCCGGCGATGTACGGCGGTTTGTCGATGCCCTCTGGCACCTGCTGCTGCCCGCCTTCGTCTTGGGCTGGGCGGTGGCCGGCACCATTTCGCGCCTCGTGCGCGCCAACATGATCGAGGTCCTGGATCGCGATTTCATCCTGACGGCGCGCTCGAAGGGAGCCGGCGAGCTGCGGGTGGTCGTCCGCCACGCCTTGCGCAATACGCTGGTGCCGACGCTGACCGTCATCGGCTATTCCTTCGCCTATCTGCTGACCGGCGCGGTCCTGACCGAAACCATATTCTCCTGGCCGGGCATGGGCTCCTATGCGGTGGATGCGGCACGCGGCCTCGACTTTCCGGCCATTATCGGCGTCACCATCGTCGGCGGGGTGGTATTCCTGCTCACCAACCTCATAACGGACGTTGCCTATGTCGTCGCCAATCCGCGCGTCCGGTTGGGATAAGCCAATGATTGCCTCCACACTGACCGCATTTCGCTCTGCCCGCTACCTCTCCATCCCGCTGATGATCGGCTGCATCATCGTGCTATTCTGGTTCTGCGTTACGTTTCTCGCTCCTCTGATGGCACCCTACGACCCTCTCGACATGGTGGGCCGACGGCTTCAGGCGCCAAGCTGGGCCCATTGGCTGGGCACCGATGCGCTGGGCCGCGACGTCCTGACCCGCACTTTGCATGGTGCGCGACATTCTTTACCGATAGCCGTGACGGTCGTCGTCATTGCGGTTGCGATCGGGGCCACGCTCGGCGCGATCTCCGGCTTCGTCGGCGGGCTTGTCGGGTCGGCCATCATGCGGCTGGTGGATGTCACCCTGTCCTTCCCGCCCATGTTGCTGGCCATGGCAGTGGCCGCATCGCTTGGACCGGGGCTGGAAAACGCCACGATTGCCATGGTCATCGTCTGGTGGCCCGTCTATGCCCGCCTGATGCGGGCGCAGGTTCTGGAAATCCGCGAGCGTGAACATGTGGAGGCGGCAATCGCCGCCGGAGCCAGCCGGCCGCGTGTTCTCCTGAAGCACATCGTCCCGCTCTGTTGGACGCCTGTCCTCATCAGCGCCACCATGGATCTCGGCCAGGTCATCCTGCTGGCGGCCTCGCTCAGCTTCATCGGCCTTGGCGCGACACCGCCGACGCCGGAATGGGGATCGATGATTTCCGATGGTGCAAGCCAGTTCTATTCCTGGTGGGTCGCCCTGGGGCCGGGCCTTGCCATCCTGACCGTCGTGCTCGGCTTCAACTTCATTGGTGATGGCCTGCACGACTATTTCGACCCGAAATCGAAGTGAGGCCCTCCATGCGACCAGAGCCACTTTTCTCCGTCAGCGATCTTCGTGTCGCCTTCCACCGCAACGGCCAGGATTTCGAGGCTGTCCGTGGCATCAACCTGCATGTCGACCATGGGGAAGTGCTCGGTATCGTCGGCGAATCCGGTTCCGGCAAATCGGTCGGCATGTTGTCCGCACTGGGGCTCCAGGCAAAATCCGCCCGGGTGACCGGCTCTGCGAAATACAAGGGCCGCGAGCTTGTCGGCATGCCGCTCGGCGAATTGCGCAAGCTGCGCGGATCGCGCATCTCCATGATCTTCCAGGACCCTCTCTCCTCGCTCAATCCGGTGATGACCGTGGGCGCCCAGATTGCCGAGACCGTGCTCCTGCACAACAAGGGCCTGTCGAAGAAGGCCGCCATGGATCGTGCCGCCGAATTGCTGGCGCTCGTCTCCATTCCCCAGCCGGACCGGCGCATCCACCAGTTTCCACACGAATTTTCCGGCGGCATGCGGCAACGCGTGATGATTGCCATGGCAGTGGCCAATGATCCCGACCTGTTGATTGCGGATGAGCCGACCACCGCGCTTGACGTCACGGTTCAGGCCCAGATCATGGATGTGCTGACCGACCTGCGCAAGCGGCTGAACCTCGGCCTGATCCTCATTACGCACGATCTCGGCGTCCTGGCCGGCCATGCGGACCGCGTCGCCGTGGTCTATGCCGGTGAAATCGTCGAGCAGGCTGGCGTGGATGATCTTTTCGATCGTCCGGATCATCCCTATACGCGCGGCCTTATCGCCTCGATTCCGGACATGACAGAGGAGAAGGAGCGGCTTTTCTCCATCGAAGGCTCGCCGCCGCCGCTCGGCAAATTGCCGGCCGGCTGCGCCTTCCACCCGCGCTGTCCGCAGGCGCAGGCCGTATGCCGCGCCCTATCCCCGCTGCCTCGCGGCGGAGCAAGCCATAGCGTCTCCTGCCATTTCGCCACCATCCCGGAAGGACATGCGGCATGAGCGAGCAACCGATCCTGTCCGTTCGCAACCTCAACAAGCGTTTTGCCGTCAAAGGTGGCCTGCTGATCGAGCGCATCATTGCCGAAGTGAATGCCGTGGCCGGCGTTTCCTTCGACGTCGAGGCCGGGGAAACGCTGGGACTTGTAGGCGAATCTGGCTGCGGAAAGTCGACCCTTGGCCGATGCATCCTGCGCTTGATCGAGCCGAGCAGCGGCGAAACCCTGTTTCGCGGCAATGACATCAACAAGGTCAATGCTGCGGAGATGCGCCAGTTGCGGCGCAAGATCCAGCTGGTCTTCCAGGATCCCTATGCCTCGCTGCATCCGCGCATGCGGGTTGGAGATAATATCGCGGAGCCCTTGCGGATCAGCGATCTCGACACGGCGGCCCGCAAGGCACGGGTTGCCGAAATGCTGGATCTCGTGCGCCTCAACCCCGAGCATGCGCAGCGTTATCCGCACGAGCTCTCGGGCGGCCAGCGACAGCGCGTGGTGATTGCACGGGCGCTTGCCCTGAAGCCTGAACTGCTGGTTCTGGACGAACCCGTCTCGGCGCTGGACGTCTCTGTTCAGGCAGGTGTCCTGAACCTCTTGAAGGATATCCAGCGCGAGATGGGAACGGCCTATCTGTTCATCGCGCATGATCTCTCGGTGGTGCAACATATCTCCCACCGGGTTGCCGTCATGTATCTCGGGCAGATCGTCGAGATCGCGCCCAAGCGCCAACTCTACGGCATGCCGATGCATCCCTATACCCAGGCGCTGATGTCTGCCGTACCTCTTGCCAATCCCCGCTTGGAGCGCTCCCGATCGCGCATCGTGCTGAAGGGGGATCTGCCGAGCCCGATCAATCCGCCATCCGGCTGCCGGTTCAGAACCCGTTGCCCGATTGCCCAGCCCATATGCGCAGAACAGGCCCCCGCGCTTGCCGAACACGGCGAAGGACATGCGGTGGCCTGTCATTTTCCAGCTGCGATGACAACAGGTTTGTCGGTCCGCGCGTGACGCGGAGCCGGGAGGACGACATGACAGAGAAGACATTACCCTTGACCGGCATCCGCGTGCTGGATCTCACGCGGGTCCTGGCCGGACCCTGGACAACGATGAACCTCGCCGACCTGGGAGCGGAAGTCTGGAAGGTCGAGCATGTGAAGGGCGGGGACGATACCCGCGCCTGGTCTGTTCCCAGCTATAAGGGCGTCAGCACCTATTATCTCTGCGCCAACCGGGGCAAGCACAGCATAGCGCTGGACCTCAAGACCAAGGAGGGGCGGCAGATCGCGCTCGACCTGGCGGCCAAAGCCGATGTGATCGTCGAAAATTTCCGTGCCGGAACCGTGGACCGGCTCGGCATCGGCTACGAGGACATATGCAAGACCAATCCCGAAGTGGTCTACTGCTCGATCTCCGGCTACGGCCAGATCGGCCCCGAGCGGGACAGGCCCGGCTATGATTTCATCATGCAGGCCGAGAGCGGCCTGATGTCCATTACCGGCGAGCGGGATGGGCATCCGAACCGACTTGGTGTGGCCTTCACCGATGTTGTGGCTGGCATGGTGGCAACACAATCCGTTCTTGCCGCTCTCTACCAGCGGCGCGATACGGGCCGTGGCCAGTTCATCGATGTCGCTCTTCTGGATTCCACGCTGAACATGCTGATCAATGTCGGAACCGGCTATCTGAATGCCGGCGTCGAACCCATTCGCTACGGCAATGCGCATCCAACCGTCGTGCCCTATCAGGTCTTCGATGCGGCTGACGGCGTTTTCGCGCTCGCAGTCGGCAATGACCGCATGTTCCAGGATTTCTGCGAGAAGGTCATCCTAAGGCCGGAGCTCGGTCACGATCCCCGTTTCGTCACCTCCCATAAGCGGGCGCTTCACCGCGACGAATTGCTGCCGGTTCTGGAGGGCATTCTGCTGACCCGGACCTGCAAAGACTGGATCCAAGCCTGCCATGCCGCCAGCGTTCCGGCAGGCAGGGTCAAGACCGTGTCCGAGGCTTTGCAAAGCCCGAGCGTGGTGGAGCGCGGCGTGATCGAGACGCTCGATCATCCCGAACTGGGTCCGATTTCGCTCATCCGCGCCGCGCATGGCCTTGCCGCCCAGCGGGACAGGAAGGCAAAGGCGCCTCCGCTTCTCGGGGAAGATACGAGGACTGTGCTGAAAACCGTTCTGGGCCTTGCCGAGCAGGAGATCAACCACCTTGCCGCTGCAGGCGCCGTCGGCTGCCATGATTTCCCCGAGCTTCCGGCCCTTGAGAGGGTGGGAGATGCACGATGACCGTTCACCTGGAAAGGCGCGGCGACATTGCCATCGTCACGATCGACAATCCACCGGTCAACGCCATCAACAATAGGGTTCGGGAGCGCCTGATCGCCCTTGCCGAGGCGCTTGACGCAGACGACGGCGTCAAAGCCGTCGTGCTGACCGGCGCCGGCACGCACTTCGTCGGCGGCGCGGACATTACCGAATTCGACAAAGCCGTGACCGAACCATCGCTCCCCGCCGTCGTCGCCCGCATAGAACAGGCCGCAAAGCCGTGGCTTGCCGCCATTCACGGGGCAGCGCTTGGCGGCGGCCTGGAACTGGCGCTCGGCTGCCATATCCGGGTCGTCGGCCCGCATGCGGCGCTTGCCCTGCCCGAAGTCAAGCTGGGCATTATCCCCGGCTCTGGCGGCACCCAGCGCCTGCCAAGGCTGATCGGTGCCGAAACCGCCGTGAAGATGGTGTGTGAGAACCTGACCCTCGACGCAAAGACGGCCGTGGCTGTCGGTCTTGCAGATCATCTGGCCGATGGGCCGCTTCTGGATGCCGCCATCGATCTCGCCGTGCAGACCGGAGAGCGCCCTCTGCCGGAGCCTGCTTGCAGGCGAAGCGTAGCGCCGCCCGCGCAGGAGGTCTGGGAGGAGGCGCAAGCCCGGATCGAGCGAAGGGCCCGGGGTGCTTCGGCGCCCGCCACGGCGTTGGGTGTGTTGCGCCACGGGATCGAGCACGGCTTTGCCGAAGGGTTGCGGCATGAGCGAGAGACGTTTCTGAAGCTGAGGGCGGGCGAGGAGGCTGCTGCGCTGCGCTACCTGTTTTTCGCGGAACGCGCCGCGCCGCGCCCGCCGGACCTGCGCTCCGTCGAGACACGGCCTCTTGCCTCAGCCGGCATTGTCGGTGGCGGAACCATGGGTGTCGGCATTGCCGCGGCGCTTTGCAATGCGGGCCTGCCGGTGGTTCTGATCGAGAGGGATCAGGAAAGCCTTGCTCGCGGCCTGAATGCTCTGCGAACAATCGTCCAAACGGCGGCCAAGAAAGCCGGGCAGCCACTCTCCATTGCCGAGACCAGGCTGGCCGGCGTCACGGGTGCCACCGATTACGCCTTCCTTTCGCACTGCGATCTGGTGATCGAGGCCGTGTTCGAAGACCTTGCCGTGAAGCGCGCGGTGTTTGCCGACCTTTGCAGCCATTGCCGAGCGGACGCGATTCTGGCAACCAATACATCCTATATTGACCCAGGGCTGATCGCAGAGGGTCTTTCCTTTCCTCACCGTTTTCTCGGACTTCATTTCTTCAGCCCGGCCCAGGTGATGAGGCTTCTGGAGATCGTGCCGATCGCCGAAACGAGTCGGGAGGTCCTTGCAACCGCGTTCGATCTTGCCCGCAGGCTCGGCAAGGTTCCGGTGCGCTCCGGCATTTGCGACGGCTTCATCGGCAATCGCATCCTGCGACGCTACCGTGCAGAAGCCGAAGCGATGATCCTCGATGGCGTTGAGCCGCAGGCGATCGACGCGGCCATGCGCGATTTCGGTTACGCCATGGGTCCTTTCGAAATGCAGGATATGGCAGGGCTCGACATTTCCTATCTCCACCGGCAGGCAGCCCGCGCCAGGGGGGAGACTGTGCCGGAAACGCCGGGCGATCTTCTGGTGCAGGCGGGCCGCAAGGGACAGAAGACGGGCGCTGGCTGGTATGACTACGCGCCCGGCGAGCGGATGCCGCGGCCATCGGCCGAGGCCAGACGGATCATCGCGCCGCTGGTGCATGGCGCGCTCGAGATTTCGGCGGAAGCAATCGTCGATCGGCTGATCGCGGCCCTGGCCGAGGAAGGCAAAGCAATCCTCGACGAGGGTATCGCTGCGTTTCCCGCCGATATCGATCTGGTGGAAGTGCATGGCTACGGTTTCCCGCGTTTTCGCGGAGGACCCATGTTTCTGACGGCAAGAGCGCAGGTTTCGCAGGCCGACGGAGCAATGTCTCCTGTCGAGGCTAAGGCAAGCCATCCGACAGCTTGACCAGATGGGCCACCGAACTTGCCTTCATCTTTCGCATCATGTGACCCCTGTGCAGCTTGACCGTCGGCTCGGCAAGCTGAAGCTCTGCTGCAATCTGCTTGTTGAGCTTTCCCGCAATCACCAGCGCCATGATCTGCCGCTCCCGTTCGGTCAGCGTCGCGTATCTCGCCCGCGTGACCGCATTGACCCTCCGCTCGTCCCGGCGCGCGGCATCGCTGGCAATCGCGCGGTTTACGGCTTCCAGCAGATCCTGCTCCCGAACCGGCTTGCTCAGCACGTCGATGGCGCCGGCCTTCATGGCCCGCACCGCCATGGGCACGTCCACATGGGCGCTGATCAAGACGACGGAACGGGGACTATTGCTGCGCGCCAGCGCCTCCTGAAATTCCAGCCCGCTCTGACCGGGAAGCCGGATGTCCAGCACGATACAGCCCGCTTTGTCGGGATCGTCGGCTGCGATGAACTCCTTGACGGAGCCATGGGTCTCGACGCTCAGGCCGACGGATTGAAACAGGCCTTTGAGCGCTTCGCGGACGCTTTGATCGTCATCGATGACAATCACAGTGGGCCGCCGGTTCTTCCTGTCATCAATCACCGGCCAGATCCTTGAAAATCGAGAGCGTGAAGTGGAAGGAACTGCCGCGGGGATGATTGGCCGCAGCGCCGATGCGCCCTCCATGTGCTTCAATAATGGAGCGGCAGATCGACAGGCCCATTCCGATGCCGTCCGGTTTCGTGGTGTAGAAGGGCTCAAACAGCCGATCGAGCTGTTCGGCATGGAGCCCCTGACCAGTATCCGACACGATGACCTCAATCTCTTCTTGCGAGATCTCTGCGCAATTGATCGTGATGCTGCCTTCCACGCCGTGCGGAATGGATTCTGCGCTGTTCATGATCAGGTTGAGAAGAACCTGCTGCAGCTGCGTTCGATCGCCAAGGACATTGACTGCTGCCTCCGGCAGATCCGTCACGATCTGTACCGCGCGCGTCTGCATTTCTCCTTGCAGAAGATAGAGCACGTCGCGGAGCATCGTCTTGAAATCGGTCCGTTCCATTTGCACCGGCGATCGCTGCGCCATCGCCCGGATGCTGGACACAATATCGCCGGCGCGGTGGCCATCCCGGACAACCCGCTCCGCTGCAAGGCGTGCCTGCTCAATGTCGACATTGCCGTCCTGGAGCCATCGCAAGCAGGTTCCGGCATTGGTGACGACTGCCATCAGAGGCTGGTTGATCTCATGCGCGATGGAGACGGCAAGCTCGCCGATCGTCGTGAGCCTTGTCACCTGCGCAAGCTGGCTCTGACTTTGTCGCAAGGATTCCTCTACACGCTTGCGATCCTCGATATCGAAGACCACGCCGTACCACCGGACCACATTGCCCTGCGCGTCAAGAAGCGGGCTTTGCTGGAGATTGAACCACCTGTATTCGCCGTCAAACCGCCGGATGCGGGCGTCGACGGGGCTTGGCTGCCGCGTAGTGACGATCGTTTCCCAGCTCACGCGCATTCGGTCCACATCATCGGGATGAAACACGCGGAAGAAGCCGAAGCCTTCGAGATCCTCGATCTCGAGGCCGACGAAGTCGATGAGGTTCTTGTTCCAGTATTGCAGCCGACCATCGGCAGTACAGGACCATGCCATTGCGGGAATGGTGTTGATGATGAGGTTCAGTTCCTGCTCGCTTGCCCGCAGTTCTGCCTCGCTCTCCCGAAGCCGGTTCTCGGCACGCTGCAGGTTTTCGATATCGATGTTGCAGCCGAACCAGCGGACGACTCCCTTGGCATCGGTCAGCTTGCGACCGGCGAAATAGAACCAGCGATATGTTCCATCGCTGCCACGAATGCGACCCTTCAGCTGCGTTGAATCGGAATGCTCGAGATCGCGTTTCCAGATTTCGACCATCTCGGGAATATCATCGGGATGATAAAGATCGAGAAAGCCCCAGCCGAGGATCCGGTCCGCTGGCAGACCGGCATAATCCAGCCAACTCTGATTGACGAAATCAGCGCTGCCATCAGGCCGCGCCGACCAGACGAGGACGGGCAGCGAATCAATGATGAGCCTCAGATTCTGCTCGCTGGCGGCAAGGGCGGATTTGGCCTCATTCAGAGCGTTTTCCGCTTGCTTGCGATCCTCGATGTCGAGGACGATCCCGTACCATCGGAGGACATTTCCGATCGTATCCAGCTGCGGCTTCTGCCGCAGCGTGCACCAGCGATAGGTGCCATCGGCACGCCTGATCCTCCCATCGACCTCCCGCGCTGTCCTGGATGCCATGATGTGAGACCATTCCGATGCCAGGCGATCCACATCATCCGGGTGGAAGAGACGGTAGAAATTCTCTCTTGCGATATCGGCGAGCGGCATTCCGATATAGTCGAGAAACTGATGATTGGCGTAATCGAGCATTCCATCAGACGTGGTGGACCAGGCCATGGCCGGAATGAGATTGATGATGTTGTCGGAATAGCTCTGCTCTTGCACTTTGCTTCACCATGGCCTTTCGGGCGTTTCCGCATCCGGAAAAACTACGCCGTTTTGCAGCACTATGTTAGCCGAGATTGATAGACGCTCGTCTAATCCCGCAGTTCCTTCGTCTAGGTCTGCGGGACGAAGATCTGAATTGAGCGTGGGAGGGAAGCACCCTACCAATGGTGATGTCGCCAATGGTCGAGCGCTTCAATGGATTGGAGACGCGCCAGACCGGCACTGCATGTCTGTCTTGCGATTCCGCCCCTTGGGGCAGATCCCGATACCCCCTGAAGCCACCACCATCATCGACCAACCGGAGGAAGCTCCCATGCCTCACCTATCCCGTCGCGCCTTTGCCGGCATCCTGCCGCTCGGCCTTCTCGGAACCGCCCTGTCCGGAACCACCCTCACAGGAAACGCGACCGCAGCGGCGGCGGCGCAAGAGGCCGCCAAGGCTTCCGCCGGTGTAACGCCGCTTGCGCAGATCCATATCGGCCGCTTCACGGTGACCGCGCTGACGGATGGTCATGCCGACATGCCCTATAACTACTTTCCTGGACGCAGCCCCGCCGCTGTCGAAAAGGCGGCCACCGCACAATTCACAGCGCGAAAGAGCGGTGTCCGTTTCGTTTTCAACCAATATCTCATCGAGGACGGGGAGCGCCGCATCCTCATCGATGCCGGTGCTGCGGGGTCGATCGGGGAGACCGGAAAACTGCCCCAGGCCCTAGCCTCGCTCGGTCTCACGCCGGATCAGATCGATGTGGTTATCGTGACGCATATGCATCAGGACCACATGGGCGGTCTCATCCTGGGCGGCAAGACCATCTACCCCAAAGCCGAGCTCTATATCGATCGTCGTGACGTGAAGCATTGGACCGATGCCGGCAAACGCAACGGGGCGCCCGACTACCTGCAGACCAGCTTCAAGATGGCCGAGGATGTAGTGCGGCTCTACCCACGGCTTCAGGCAATCGACGGAGAGCGCGAGATCATGCGTGGCGTGACCATTGTAGACCTGACCGGTCACACGCCGGGTCATATCGGCGTGCGCGTCGAGGATGGCGGGCAAAGCCTGATCATGGTGTCAGACATGATCTTTCCGGTCGTCCATCCCGGCGCAACGGATGTGACATTCCTGTTCGAACAGGACCCTGCGGCCGCCAAAGCCATGCGCGACCGGTTCTTTCCGCGCGCTGCTTCGGAAGGCGCGCTGATCGCTGCCACCCATATGCCTTTCCCAGGCCTTGGTCGCGTCGTCGCCGACCGTGGGGAGATGCGCTGGCAGGTGGCAGACTGGGCGTTGCAAGACTAGCGTCTGCCCCTTACTGTCCCGCCATCTGCCTTCCTCGCCGCGGTCATCGGGCACTGGCCCCAAGCCGTCAGTCCTGCCGGAGCGTGACACCGTTGAGGCTATCGAAGAGGTGGATGGCCTCTGTGGGGATCTTCAGGCGGATGATCTGCCCGGCGGTGATCGAGGTCTGGCCCGGCATCTGGAGGGTGATCGGGTGCACCCCGGCCAGCTTGCCATAGATGAAGGATTCTGCGCCGAGCTGTTCTGCTGTGCGCACCTCCATGGTGAGTTCCCCATCCTCACAGCATTGCAGGTGGTTCGGCCGGATGCCGAGCGTGACCTTCTGCCCCTGGCCATAGGCGAAGCCGGACGGCGGGAGCGGGATCGTCTGGCCGGATGCAAGCTGCAGTCGGCATGGTCCGTCCATCGCCACCTCCCCGGCGAGGAAGTTCATCTTCGGTGAACCGATGAAGCCGGCGACGAAAAGGTTGGCGGGCCGGTTGTAGAGATCGAGCGGCACGCCGAACTGCTCAAGCTTGCCGGCACGCAGGACAGCGATCTTGTCGGCCATGGTCATGGCTTCGACCTGATCATGGGTTACATAGATCATCGTATTGCCGAGCCGCCGGTGCAGGCTCGAAATTTCCCCGCGCATATCGACCCGAAGTTCGGCATCGAGATTGGACAAGGGTTCATC
The DNA here is from genome assembly GCF_030435705.1 of Rhizobium sp. SSA_523. Classification (NCBI taxonomy): domain Bacteria; kingdom Pseudomonadati; phylum Pseudomonadota; class Alphaproteobacteria; order Hyphomicrobiales; family Rhizobiaceae; genus Affinirhizobium; species Affinirhizobium gouqiense. The sequence continues at coordinate 154,800 of NZ_CP129381.1, read as the reverse complement.
GAAGAGGAAAACCCGCGGCTCGCGCACGACGGCCCGGCCGATGGCCACGCGCTGACGCTGGCCGCCCGACAGATCCTTGGGCCGCCGCTCCAGAAGCTGGTCGATCTGCAGCATCCGGGCCACCTGCTCGATCTTGGCTTCGATCTCCTTCCTCGGCATGCCGATGTTTTCCAGGCCAAAAGCGAGGTTGCCGCGCACCGTCATGTGCGGATAGAGCGCGTAGGACTGGAATACCATGGCCAGACCTCGGTCGGCGGCGGGAACCGTAGTGACCACGTCTCCGCCAATCACGATCTCGCCGCCGTTCATGTCCTCAAGCCCGGATATCATGCGCAACAAGGTTGATTTGCCGCAGCCTGAGGGGCCGACGAAGACGCAGAATTCGCCGTGCTCTATGGTGAGATCGATCCCTTTGATGACCTCGAAGGCGCCGTATTTCTTTTCGACCTGTTGAAGCTGTACGCTTGCCATAGCTCTGTCCCTTTCCGTGCGCTACTTGCCGCCTGTCGATGCGATACCGGTCGCGATGTATTTCTGCAGAAACATGAAGACGACAGCCATCGGGGTCAGGATGAAGACCGTCGTGGCCAGAAGCTTGCCCCATTCGGTCTTCATTTCTCCCTGGAAGGAGTAGAGAGCCAGCTGAAGCGTGAAATCCTCATGATGTGTCAGGACGATCAGGGGCCAGAGAAAGTCGTTCCAGCGCCACATGACCGCAAGGATGGCAAGCACGGCAAGCGCCGGCGCCGAAAGAGGCAGAATGATGCGCCAGTAGATCTTCCATTCGCTGGCCTTGTCCATGCGCGCCGCATCGAGGATCTCGTCGGGTATTGTCAGCATGTACTGGCGCAGCAGGAACACGCCCGTTGCCGTGGCCGACCCGGGAATGATGACGCCCCACAGGCTGTCGACGAGGCCCAATTTGCTGGTGATGAGGAAGAGCGGCACAAGGATGACCGCATGCGGAATCATCAGGGTCGCGATGATCAGGCCCAGCACGGCATCCCTGCCCCTGAAGCGGTATTTCGACAAGGCAAAGGCCGCCATGGAATTGACGAGCAGGATGATGAGCGTGGAGGTGACTGTGATGACGAGCGAATTTCCGAAATAGAGCGGCAGGTTGAAGCTGCTAAACGCGCCGGAGTAATTGCTGACCGCAAACTGCAGGCGTTCCAGCGGGCGCAGCTCCGCCATTGGCAGCTTGACGATCTCCGCCGGCTTTTCAGGATCGATCAACTGCCCGACCAGACCGATGCGCCTGACAAGCCCGAGCACCCGGCCCTCTGCGTCCCGGTAGGCGGGAAGCGGCGCGGCCTGGCCGGCCACTGTCACCACATCCTGCGCATAGGGCAAAAGGCGTGGGGGAAAACGCTCGAGATCGGCCGATGTCTTGAAGGAGGAGAGGACGAGCCAGATGACCGGTCCGAACATCATCAGAACGGCGAGGCCGAGATAGGCATAGCACAACCAGTCTGTCCAATGCAGCCTGCCCTTGCGGCCGCGCGTCCTCGTGAGGAAACCGATGATCCTACTCATGACGATGTCCTTTGTTTGCCCAGAACTGAAGCGTCGTCAGGACGACGAGAACCAGTGCAAGGATCAGCGAGGCGGCGGCGGCAAGCCCGTGATTGCGGGGCGTTCCGGCAAAGCCGATATGATAGATGGACTGGACGATGAAGGTCGTTGCGGAGCCTGGTCCGCCACCGGTGAAGGCGAAGATCTCGTCAAAGGTCTGCACGCCCTTGATGAGCGACAGGACGAGAACGACGAGAAGGGTCGGCGCGAGCAGGGGCAGGGTGATGCGCCGGAAGATCCGAAAGCGGCTGGCCCTGTCGAGCTGTGCCGCCTCATAGACATCACGGGGAATTGCCTGCAAGCCGGCAAGCAGGATGAGGGTGTAGAAGCCCATATGCGCCCAGACCGAAATGAAGATAGACCAGCCGAAGGCCAGGTTTGCGCTGAGCAGCCAGTCGACGGGGGCGATGCCGAGCGCCACGAACACGGCATTCAGAACGCCGTGACGCTGCAGGATCCATTTCCAGATGAGGGCGACCACGACGGGCGACAGCAGGACCGGGAAGAAGAAGACCGCCCGGAAGAAGCCGCGGGCCACGAGATCGCGGTTGAGGATGATGGCGGTCAGAAGCGAGATCGCCACCATGAAACCGACCTGCAGCATGACGAAGACGAGCGTATTCCAGACGGAGCGCCAGAACAGGTCGTATTCGCAGGAATTGGGGTCGAAATAGCTGCGGCAGGAAAGCAGCACGGAGAAGTTGTCGACGCCCACATATGGACGCCCCGCAAGGAACATCTGATCTCCGCCGGTCAGGGCATAGGCGAAGTTCAATCCGATCGGCAGAAAGGCGAAGACGCCGAAGAAAAAGAGATTGGGCGCCAGGAATAGCCAGGCGATGCGCCGCTGCCCGAGGACCCTTTGCGCCAGGGCAAACGGCACGTCGACAATGCCCATGACGGCGCGGATGATGGGCGCCACAATTCGATCCATGATGGGTCCCCCTCCCGTGGGACGTCAGCGCGGAGTGACCACGCCGACAAAGTGATTGCGGTTCTACTTCGCCTGCTTCAACGCGGCGTCGAGATCGCTCTTCGCCCGCGCCAGAGCTTCATCGATGGTGAGTTCGCCGACAATGGCCTGGGTGATCCGCTGGACCGTGATGTTGAACATCGAACGATTGTTCTTGTAGCCCTGATAGGCATAGGCAATCGGGCTCAGCGACCGCGCCTCCTCCGTCCAGACCTTCAGTGCCTTTTGAACCTGAGGGTCGCTGCCCTTATAGTCTACACCCTTGGCGGCAACGCCTGCATGGGCCGGAACATTGCGCGTGCGGTCGATGAATTCCGCGTAATTGTCGTCCTGAGCCAGGAAATTGATGATGCTCGCCACCGTTTCCGGGTGTTTCGTGTGCTTGAAACCGACCAGGCCAGAGCCACCGGGCATGCCGGTGCAGGTCGCGGGGCCGCAAGGAGGCGGAACCACTTCCCAGTCGAAATTGCTGCCGATCTGGTGTTCGAACACGGTCGTCTGCCAGCTTCCGGAAAAGTAGTAGACGAGCTGGCCATTGACAAATTCAGGGATCGCATCCTGAAACGCGTTGCCACCTTTGCCGCCCCAGACCTGGCGCGCCATTGTCCCGTCCTGGTTCCACTCGACAAACTTCCTGGCAAAGGTGGAGAAGCCCTCATCCACCAGAATCGGCTTGCTCTCGGCGAAGATCTTCGCGCCGTGGGAAATCGCCGGACCGGCAAAGCGGTGCCCCGACCGATCCAGGGCCATGGGGTAGAGTGCGCCTGTCGCCGCCGCGACTTTCCTTGCCGCCGCAGCCCAATCATCCATTGTGGCATCCCTGCCGGGCAGGGCGACATTGGCCTGGTCGAACAGGGTCCGATTGATGATCGGCCCGGTGACGGTCAGGATCATCTGAAGACCGTATATGCCCTTGTCTGCCGGGCCATTGCGATACCATGTCAGATAGGGTCCGAAATTATCCTGCCAGTATTTGGCATCCACATAAGGGGTCAGATCGAGGTAAAAACGGTTCATCGAGCCGAGATCCGTGATCACCGCCATGTCAGGCCCATTGCCGCTATCCAATTGCGCCGGCAGACTCTCCATGACAGCTGCGTAGGGGACGCCATCGGCAATGATATGAACGTCCGGATGCTTGTCTTCATACTTCTTGAGAAGCGACCGCATGACATCACATGTCTCCAGGTCGAAGGAGCACATCAGGCGAACTTCCTGGGCCTTTGCAGCGCCGGTCAAAGCGCATGCGCCAAGCATCACGGCCAGGGCCATGCTGAATTTGCGGATCATTGATCGTCCTCCCTCCGGACCTTAAATTTATGCCGTTGAAAATATCTCGGGGCTCCAGCCTTTGCTCCAGCCGTCCTCTGCAACATTGGAAAGCCGGATCGGCCTCGCCTCGCGGATGGACCGATAAATGGCAGTCACGAGCTTTATGGATTGAAGACCATCATTCATGGTGACTTCCCTGCCGCCCTGTCCTTCCATGGCGTCGGCAATGGCGCCGAGGAAGCCGGTGAAACTATTCTCCTCCTCGCTGACCTGCGAAAGAACCTCATCGATCTGCGCCTGTGTCGTCGGGGCGCGGGCGATGAAGCGCCAATTCCCCTCAGCCGGGTGGTAAGGCAGCCTGTCGCTTTCGGCCGTGAAGCCTTCGAAGCAGAAACGCAGGCGCGACATGTCTTCGGCCGAGCCGAGCGTGACGGAGCTCGTGGCCAGCGCGCCACTTGCCATGCGCAGGCTGAGCGCGGCGCAATCCTCCGTCTCGATGGCATTGACCCGCGTATCAGCCATGGCGAAGACGTCTTCGACCGGGCCAAGAATGTGGCAGAGAAGATCATGGGCGTGGATGGCATGGCCGAGAAGGGCGCCGCCGCATTCGCCCTTCCAGGTGCCGCGCCAGGGAATGTCGTAATAGTCGGCGCCCCTATTCCAGTGCACATCGGCACTGGCAACGAAGGCCTTGCCGGCCAGGCCACACTCCATCAGCGCGCGCAGCTTTCGCATGCCAGGGCCGAAACGGTATTGAAAGACCGGAAAGAGCTTGCGGCCGGTTTCCCGGACGGATCGGAGAAGCGCATTGGCTTCGTCGAGCGACCGGGCAATCGGCTTCTCGCAAATCACATCTTTGCCGGCCGCATGGGCCTTGAGCGTGACGGGAAAATGCAGATGCGGCGGCAGGCAGATATCGATGAGGTGAATGCTCCGGTCCGCCAGGACCTCGTCGAGATCGGCCGTCAGGCGGATTGAAGGATCATCGCCTGCCACGGCGCGCGCACGCTCGAGATCGAGATCGCAGACCGCCTTGACCGTGAAGCGCCTGGGCAGCGCCCGATAACCTTTCAGATGCTGGCCACCAATGCCGGCTCCGATAATTGCGACGCCGATCACGCCCTCTCTCCTTCCGCCCGGGCCTGCGCCTGAAGCGCGAGCTCGCACACTCTGAAGACATGGTCCTGGGACATGGCCGTTTCGCTGCGATTGCGAATATCGGCGCACAAGCGATCGAAATAGGGAAGGCCGGCCTTGGAGGCATCGATATAGTCGCAGCGATCGCCATTGACGAGGATCAGGCGGTCTGTGCCTGGCGAATTGCCCACATCGACATATTTGCGCAGCTCGATGTAACCCTCGGTACCGAGAATGGTCAGCCGGCCATCGCCCCAGGTCGGCAGCGCCGCCGGCGTGTACCAGTCGACCCTGATATAGCCGTGGCCCTTGTCGCCGCGCAAAACCACCTCGCCGAAATCCTGCAGGCCCGGATCGTTCGGGTTTGCGTAATTCGCAACCGTGGCAGAGACCACCTCCGCCTCAGTCGAGCCGGTGAAGAAGAGGAATTGATCGATCTGATGGCTGGCAATATCGGTCAGGATCCCGCCATAGGCTTGCCGATCGAAGAACCAGGTCGGCCGGCTGGGACGGTTCAGCCGATGAGGCCCGAGACCGATTGTCTGGACCACGCGGCCGATGGCGCCCTCTGCCACGAGTTCCGCCGCTTTGGTCACGCTCGGCACTTCGAACCGCTCGGAGAAATCGATCGTCCAGATGCGGCCGGTTGCCGAAACGGTCTTGCGCAGCCGCTGAAGCTGATCGAACGTGGTGCAGCCGGGCTTGTCCACCATGACATCTTTTCCGGCCTGCATTGCGGCGATCGCCAGGTCCGCGCGGCGCGATGGTATATCGGCGATCAATACAAGATCGACAGTGGCGTCGGCCAGGAGGTCATCCTTGGAAGGCATGCGCGGCACGTCAGGGAAACGCCTCGCAAAGCCTTCCACCACATCCGGTTCGCCGTCGGTCCACCAGCCGGCGAACTGTGCGCCGGCGTTCAGCATGTTCTGCGCCATGCCGAAGATATGCCTGTGCTCTATGCCGAGTGCGACGAAGGTAACCGCTTTAGTCATGCTGCAATTCCACTTCCTTGCCGCTATCCGCCGAGGCGATGATGGCATCGATCAAACGATGGGACGAAAGGGCCGCTTCGCCGGTGACGAGTGGCGGCGCGCCTGAGGTGACGGCATCCACGAAATTCTCGATGACACCCTGGTGCCATTCATGGGTGAAGGCCATGGGATCCGCACTGCCTCCCGTCCCGGATGCCGCCCTGCCGAAGATCTCCCGGCGTCCGTCCCGCCAGTCGACCGGAAGGAAACCGGATGCGAGCCGCAGGCTGGCCTGTTCGAAATGCAGCGAAAGGCTTTCGGGCATACCGGGAAAGCTGGCCGTGGAGGCGATCAGCGAGCCTGGCGCCCCATTGAGGAAGCGCAGGCCCGCGACAACATAATCCTCTGCTTCCATGCGATGAAAGCGTGTGGTGGTGGCCATGGCCCGGACGGTTGAAACCGGCCCGGCCAGATGCAGAGCCATATCGATCGTATGGATGGCCTGGGATATCAGAACGCCGCCGCCATCTCGCGCATAGCTGCCCCGCCCCGGCTCATCATAATAGGCCTGCGGACGCCACCATGGGACGGATATTTCGCAAAGGCCGAGAGCCCCGAGCGATCCGCTTTGGACGAATGCGCGTGCCGTCTGCGATGCCTCTCGCATACGGTGCTGAAAGATCACGCCCAGCACTGTCTCAGCCTCGCGGCAGATGTCGATCACTTTCATGGCGTCCTGCGTGCTGCGCGCCACTGGCTTTTCCAGGAGGATATGCTTACCGGCCCTGGCGAGCGTTTCGACGACGTCGAGGCGCGCATCGGGAGGTGTGGCCACGATGGCGAAATCGATGGACGGGTCTTTGGCCGCCGCGTCGAGCGAAGCATAGGCGCGCACCGCATGGCCCATCATGGCCGAGGCCTCCGAGGCCAATGTCTTGGCCCGCCCCGAACCCCCATCGACAATGCCCCTCAGTGCGATCTTGTCCGGGCTCGCTGCGCAGGCCAGCACATGGGTTTTCGCGACCATTCCAGCTCCGACAATCACGCAGGTTTTGACCTTTTGCATGACGCTTTCCCTCTTCCCGTTTCAGTCGTTGCATACCGTATCATCGCTCGACGCCGATGTTCTTCAGGCCGAAACCAAGATTGTCACGCACCGTCATATGCGGATAGAGCGCCTCCTCCCATGACGAGACCTTCGCTCCGGCTCAGGTCTTGATCCGGATCATTTGATAGGAATAGGGGGCGATGGTCTCCGACAGCCGGCCGTCCGCAAGGGATGCCGTATCCGCCTTGGTCGGTACGACATTCATCCTGTCCTCTTCGGTATTGACTGCCTTCAGATCGTCATGCGTGATGATCTGCTGCTCGGCAATGCTGAGGTGCTGACCGAAGGCTGCGAGGTCGAAGGCGGCCTCGATTGCCGTGTCGGATCGATTGATGACGAAGAAGGTGACATGGCCGCCCTCTTCATCATGCACGGCCGACACATCCAGGCAGGAGACCTCACCGGCGACATCGCTGTGATAGGTCGGGCTCTGCACCCTGAGGTCCAGCGCCCTGCCGCGGCCAAAGCGCGAGGCGAAGAAGAAGGGGTAGTAGATCGTCTGCCGCCAGGCCGCACCGTTCGGCGCGGTCATGATGGGCGCGATCACGTTGACGAGCTGGGCCAGGCAAGCGATCCGCACGACATGTGAGCGGCGGATGAAGGTGTTGAGGATCAGTCCGACCTGCAGCACATCCTCGAACGTGTAGACGTCTTCCAGAAGCGGGGGAGCAAACGGCCAGCCATCGGCGCCCTGCAGGATCTTCTTGTCCTGCTGCTTGGAGTGATACCAGACATTCCATTCGTCGAAGGAGATGTAAACCTGCTTCGACGACCGCTTCTTGGCCTTGATGTAATCGATAACGCCGGCAACGGCCATGATGTAGTCGTCGAGCTTGCGGTTCATCGCTAGATAGTTTGGCGTATTGCCGGCCTGGTTTTCGAAATACATATGGAGGGAGATGTAGTCGATCTCGTTATAGGTATGGTCGAGAACCACGGCCTCCCATTCCGGATAGGTCGGCATTCGGGCATTCGAGGAGCCGCAGACCACCAGTTCCAGCGATGGATCGAAGGTGCGCATTGCCTTGGCGGTCTCATGGGCGAGCCGGCCATATTCATCGGCTGTCTTGTGGCCGATCTGCCAATGCCCGTCCATCTCGTTGCCGAGGCACCAGAGCTTGACGTTGAAGGGCGCTTCGCGGCCATTGGCAATCCGCCTGTCGCTCCACTCGGAGCCGCCCGGGTGATTGGCATATTCCAGCAGGTTGCGCGCTTCTTCGAGGCCGCGCGAGCCGAGATTCACCGCCAGCATCATCTCCGTCTGTACCGAGGCGCACCAGTCGGCAAATTCATGCAGGCCGACCTCGTTGCTCTCGGAAGTATGCCAGGCGAGATCGAGGCGAACAGGACGGCTTTCTTTCGGCCCCACGCCGTCTTCCCAATTATAGGCCGAAACGAAGTTGCCGCCCGGATAGCGCACGATCGGAACATCGAGCTCCTTGACGAGATCGATCACGTCCCTGCGCATGCCATTTTCATCGGCGGTGTCATGGCCGGGCTCGTAGATACCCGTGTAAACGGCACGGCCCAGATGCTCGATGAAGGACCCGTAGAGCCTGGGGTCGATCTCCGCGATCGAAAAAAGCGGATTTGCCACGACGAACGCCTGCATGCATCTCTCCATCTAATATCATGTTTAATGATATATATCGTTATTACGGGTATTAAATCCGCAGAAGGAGAACGCGTCAAGAAAGGACCACGGTGAAGAACCGTTGCAGCCTGGCTAGGAACGACAAGCTCTTGTTCCCGGCTGGCAAATTTTTACATCAGATTTTTGGATATTAAACGGTCTTCAACCGCAGGACGATGTTCTGGTCGTAATTGCCAAAACCCTTGCCGAAGATATTGATGCCGCCGGGATGGCTGGCATCGTCCTCGATGCCGATGCGCACACGGATCGAGTGATGGCTGGCAAGATCAAGATCGGCCAGGGTGACGCTGGAAATCTGCACGCCATCGACAAACGATCCGTCCGGCCCGACGCGCCAGTTCTTCAGCTTGCCGTATTGCGATCCCTTGAGCTTCCACCAGTCAGGCGTATAGACGCCGCGCTTGTCGCCGAAATCGCCCGGCGAGGTCCAGACGCCGACCTTGCGGCCGTTGATCGTCAGCGTGATGTCGGAGGGCCAGTCGGCGCTGGTGCCGGGAACTTCCGAACTCAGCTCGACGGCAACCTCCAGAGATTCGATTGCGGTGTTCGACAGTTTGGCATTGTTGGGGAATTGATATTCGACATAGCCGCGGGTGAACCATATCAAGCCCGCTTTCATCCGGTCCGGATCGAGCAGCGAGTTGGGCACGTCCAGGAGGCCGATAATACCCTCCGGCGAACAGAGCCCGCAGGGGGCGGTCACGTCGAAACCCGTATAGAGGCCCACCGGCATCGATACCTCGATCAGGTCCTTGCGGGCGTCACGGACCTCATTCTTGAAGACGATGACAATCTCGTCCACCCTTGCGCGGCAGATCTTCTGATTGCCCTTGCGCGCCTTCTGCGTCTCGCTGTCGATCAGTCCCGCCTCTTCGAGAAGCTGGATATGAGTCGACACCGTCGATTGCGGCTGCTTGAGCTCGGCTGCAATGTCGTTGACGTTCATCGGTCCGCGCTCATGCAGCAATTTGAGCATGGCGACGCGCACCGGCGATGCGATCCCCTTGAGAACCGCCTGATCAACCTCGGGGTCGACGATGAGGAAGTTTTTCGTCATGACTCTCTTGCATTACCGATTTTTTGATTTGTATTGCCTTTCCTGATGTTTGCAAGGCTTTCGTCGTTAACCTCCCCGCCTCTGGGAGGTCCCGCGCAAGTCTCGCCTCGCACGAGGGGTCCGCGCCTGCGGCGCGGGACCTGTCGTTGCAGGTAATTCCGTTACCGAATGAGCTGCGTTTGATAGCGCGGCGGTTCGACCCGCTCGAAGCCGGCCTTGCGCTTGTTCCATTCTTCCGTCGGGAGGAAGAGGCTGTCGGGATCGCGCAGATTGGCGGTGATCGCCTCCAGATTAAGATCCAGCCCGAGACCCGGCAGGTCGGGAACCGCCACATAGCCATTGTCGAGATAATTGGGCGCAAGACCGGTGACGAGGTCTTCCCAGAACGGCACGTCGAGGCCGTGATGCTCGACTGCCATCAGGCTGTTGATGGCCGCACCGCAATGGACATTGGCCATGAAGCCGATGGGCGAGCAGCAGGAATGCAGCGCAGTCGCCAGGCCATGAGCCGCTCCGTAATCTGCGATGCGCTTGGTTTCCAGCATGCCGCCCGAGGTCAGCAGGTCCGGATGCAGGACATCAAAGGCTTGCGTCTCGATCGCCTCGCGGAAACCATCCACGAGATAGAGATCCTCACCGCCGGCAACCGGTGTGAGCAAGGCATCCGCAACCTTCTTGTGCCCCTTGATGTCATGCCAGATCACCGGATCCTCGATCCAGGCGAGGTTGAACGGCTCGAGCGCCTTGCCGATCCGGATCGCCTCGTCGGCGGTGATATAGCCCTCGCCGAAATGGTCGACGCAGAGCGAGATGTCCGGGCCAACCTCCGCGCGCACCGCGCGAACGATTTCAACGGCGGTTTCGATGCCCTTTTCGGAGATCTTCGCGCCGCGACCCGATCCGGCCGCCCGGGTGCTGCGCCCGAGATCGTATTCATGCCGGGTTGCCGACCCGACAAGCGCCCCTTCGGTGGTTTCAAACAGCTTCGGCGGCAGGTCGAACTTGATGAAGGTAAGGCCCATGTCGGCACGGGCGCGCACCGCCTTGGCGTAGGCTTCCGGCGTCAGATGTTCCGGCGCGGGCGTATCGCCATAGATGCGCACGCTGTCGCGATATTTGCCGCCGAAGAACTGATGGCAGGGGACACCATAAATCTTGCCGACGAGGTCCCAGAGCGCGATCTCGATGCCGGAAATGCCGCCGCCCTCGCGGCCGTCGCCGCCATAGAGCTTCAAGGCGTTGAAGATCATGTCGACATTGCACGGGTTCTGGCCCAGCAGGAAGCTCTTCAGCCTCAGGGCGCTTTCCGGATGTCCTCCGTCTCTCACCTCCCCAAGGCCGTATATGCCCTGGTTGGTGTCGATCCGGATGATGGGATAATAGCAGATGCCGGTGACAACGGCGATGCGCATATCGGTGATGCGGATTTCAGACGGCCGCGAATGGGTGCGGACGGCGTTCTCGACCGCCTCGATCGCACTCGCCGGATTGACGGGCTTGTTCAATGTCATTCTCCTGAGTTGTCATGGCCGGCCTTGGGAACCGGCCTGCGGATAGGATCAGAGCGCGTTCAGACGCGCGCCGGACTGCCGGTCGAACACATGGACGAGATCCGCGGGCACCGTCGCCTCGAACGCCTCACCGGCCGTGACCTGGTTCTCCCCATCGACGACGGCGACGATATCGCGCCCCCCGACGTCGAAGGTCACATGCGTCAGCGCGCCGGTGGGCTCGACGAAGCGGGCGGGACCGGTCAGCCGCGTGCCGCTGCCGCGCGCTGTCAGATGCTCGGGGCGGAAGCCAAGGGTCACCGGCCTGCCCTCTTCCAGACGTACGCCATCCACACGGATGGCCTCGCCGCCGGAGAGCCTTGCCAGCGGCCCGCGGTCGTCGCTGCCACCAACGGCTTCGACGAAGTTCATCGCCGGCGTCCCGATGAAACCGGCAACGAAGAGATTGGCCGGCTTGCGGTAGAGCTCCATCGGATGCCCCTGCTGCTCGATGCGGCCGCCATGCATGACGACGATATGATCGGCCAGCGTCATCGCCTCGATCTGGTCATGGGTGACGTAGACGGAGGTCGTGCGGACCTTCTGGTGCAGCGCCTTGATCTCGGTGCGCATCTGCACGCGCAGCTTGGCATCGAGGTTGGACAACGGCTCGTCGAAAAGAAAAACCTGCGGGTTTCGCACCACCGCGCGGCCCATCGCCACGCGCTGCCGCTGGCCGCCCGACAGCTGCGAAGGCCGGCGGTCGAGAAGCGGCGTCAGCCCCAGCATGCGCGCTGCCTCGGCAACCCGCGTCTCGATCTCGGCTTGCGACTTCTTCGCGAGCTTCAGGTTGAAGCCCATATTCTCCGCCACCGTCATGTGCGGATAAAGAGCGTAATTCTGGAACACCATGGCGATGTTGCGCTCGCGCGGCGTCAGTTCGTTGACGACGCGGTTGCCGATCGAAATTTCGCCACCCGTTGTCTCTTCCAGCCCCGCAATCATCCGAAGCAAAGTCGACTTGCCGCAGCCGGAGGGGCCAACGAGTGCGACGAATGCTCCGTCCTCGATCTTCAGATCAAGGCTGTGAATGACGTCTACCGCGCCAAAACTTTTTCTGACACCAGTCATCTGAACCGAAGCCATGACTTTCTCCTTTTCCTATGGGATCTGCCGGGCGGTAAACCGCCCGGCATGTTCTCCTCAGCCGGCCCGACGCATGGTGCGTTCCCAGCCGGAGGCGACTTCATCCATGGCATCCTTCGGCGAGGCCTGTCCGAGCAGCGTCTTGGAGAGACCCGCGCGAAGCTGTGCCTCGACCGCGCCCCAATAGGCGTCACGAGGATTGGCGACGGCGGTCTTGAGCTGCTGCGCCATGACCTCCGTGAAGCCATAGGTCGAGATGACTTCGGGATCCGTCAGGACGGACAGGCGGGCCGAGGCATTGCCTTTTTCCATCGAGCGCTTGGCCCATTCACGGCTGGTGATGAACTGGACGAATTCGAAGGCCCAACCGGTATTGGGACCCTTGGCCGGCACGGCAAAGCTCCATCCACCCAGCGACGAGCGGCTGTCGGCGGCACTTTCGGCACCGGGAACCATGGCCCAGCTCCATTTGCCCTTGGTCTTCGACTTGTCGGACCTGTTGATGGGCGTCGCCGAGGCATTCAGCGTGATTGCCATCGCATAGCGGTCGTTCTGGCCGTTGGCGATGATCTCGTCCCATTCCCAGGTCAGCGCATCCTGCGGCACGACGCCGTGCTTGTTGAGCAGGCTCGCGTAGAAATCCAGACCGGCAACCGATTTCTCATTGTTGATCCAGATGTCCTTGGTCTTGCTGTCATAGAAGCCGCCGCCGGCCGAGAGCAGGTAGGGGCCGAAATGGTCGACGATGGCGCCACCCTGGCGGGCGCAGTAGCCGACGCCGAACCGGTTCGGCTTCCCGGCCTCCGTGAGCTTCTTCGCCGCATCCAGATATTCCGCAAATGTCGTCGGCGGTGCCTTAATGCCGGCCGCCTCGAGCAGTTCGGGCTGGTAGTGGAGAATATAGGTCGTGCTGCGATACGGTACGCCACGCTGGACGCCGTCAATGCTGGCGAGGTCGAGCGAGGCCTGCGAGAACTCGTCCATGCCGAAATCGGCCGCATATTTGCCGCCGGCCTTCTGCATCAGCTCGTTCACATCGGCCATGTAGGGATGCATCCATCCGATCATCGACGCGCCCATCTGCATGACGTCGAAGCTCGTGGTGCTGCCGCTGGTCAATTCGGCGCGGGCGCGGGTGATCAGGGGCTCATTGGGCAACTGGATGTATTCGACATCGATGCCTGTTTCCTTGCGGAAGGCGGGAATGGCATCCTCGATGATCGTTCCCTTCCACGGCGCGCTGTCGCCGAGGACGGTCAGCTTGGCAGGCTTGCTCTGGGCAAGCGCCGGCGCAAACAGCGTCGAGCTCATCAGCCCGGCGCCGGCCACCGTGGCGGCCGATCCGATCAGCATGGTGCGGCGGTTGATCGAAAGCCCGCCTTGGGTTTTTCCGTTTTTGTCGATAGTCATGGTTTTCCTCCTCCTTTGATCTTTACTTCACGGTTCCCGAAGACAGTCCCTGCACGAGGTGCTTCTGGACGATCATCGAGAAGATGATGACGGGGATGACGACAAGCACGCCGGAGGCCGTAATCGCGCCCCAGTTGGTGCCGGTCTCACCTCCGGCATAGCTTGCGAGCAGCACCGGCGAGGTGCGCGTCGCGTTGTTGGTCAGGATGGCTGCGAAAATGAAGTCGTTCCACGCGAGCAGCAGCGACAGGATGGCGGCGGTCACGATGCCCGGTCGCGCCAGAGGCAGCACGATCTTGCGAAAGGCCAGCATACGGGACGCGCCGTCGATATAGGCCGCCTCCTCCAGTTCCTTCGGCAGATTGGCGAAATAGTCCTTCATGACCCAGACGATCAGCGGCAGGCTGAAAGTGGTATAGGCGATGATGACGGATGCCAGCGTGTTGGACAGGCCCGCCGCCTTGAAGAGCACGAAGAGCGGCAGCAGGATCGCCACCGGCGGCAGCATGCGCATGATGAGCAGCGTGATCATCGCCACGCTCTGGCCCGGAAAGCGGAACCGCGCGAAAGTGTAGGATGCGGGGATGCCGATCAGCAGCGACAGGGTGACCGAGGCTGTGGTCACCATCAAGGAATTGCCGAACGAGGCGAGGAAATCCGACTGCGTCAGCACCTGCACGTAATTTTCGAAGGTCGGCACCCAGAAGAAGACCGGCGGATTGGTGAAGATCTGCTCTCGTGTCTTCAGCGAGATGCCGACGATCCACAGGAGCGGGAAGACGAAGACGAGGAACAGCGTCACCAGACCGACATAGGTCAGGACATTCCCGATGAGCTTGCGGCGCTTGCCGCGGGCGAAACCGGCCATTACTGGATCTCCTTTCGCTTGGTGGCGAAGATGAAGCAGACGCAAAAGATCAATACGATGAACAGCATGACCCATGATGAGGCCGCAGCGAGCGTAAGGTCGAAGGACAGGAACGAGGCCTCGAACGTATAGACCGACAGAAGCTTGGTGGAATTGGCCGGACCACCGCCGGTCATGACCCAGATGTTCTCGAACGAGCGGAACTCGAAGATGGTCCGGAGCAGAACGGCCACGACGATGTAGGGCATCAACAGAGGCAGCGTGACATGGCGGAAGGTTTGCCAGGGGCTGGCGCCATCGACCGCGGCAGCCTCCACCGGCTCGCTTGGCAGCGATTGAAGGCCGGCCAGAAGCAGGATGGCGACGAATGGCGTGTTCTGCCAGACATTCACGATTCCGACGGCAATCAGGGCAAGATCCGGATCTCCGAGCCAAACGGTATTGGTGCCGAGGATCGCGTTGATCAGGCCATAGCTTGGATCCAGTAGCAGCTTCCATGTCAGGGCAGCGACGATCGGGGTGATCATCATGGGGATGATCAGCGCCGTGCGGAAGACCCGGACGAACGGGACGCGGCTGTTGAGCAGAAGCGCGACAGACAGTCCGAACAGGAGTTCAAGCAGGACCGTCGAGATCGTATAGCCGATGGTGAGCATCAGGCTCGACCGGAACAAGGGATCCGTGAACAGGTCCTGGTAATTGGCAAAACCGACGAACTGCCCCGCAAACAGGCCGCTATCGATCTTCCAGCCCTGGAAACTCAACAGCAGCGAGAATGCCAGCGGAATGCCGAAGACGAGCAGGCTCGCAACGACTGTCGGCACGATCGTCAGCGGGACGAAGATCCGGTCCTGAAACTTGATCCATGCATTGCGCCGGTCGAACAGGACATCCTCGTCCGCCGTGGCGGCATAGGGTCCTGCGGGTTCCAATTGCTGAACCGCCATTGTCTTCTCCTCCATTCTCACTTTGCCGTGGCAAGCGCCCGCACGAGGCCCGCAAAGGCGAGCATTCCGGGATCGTCGAGCCCCACGCTTTTCTCGGAGAAGAACTTGGCCCTCCCCATTTTGCACGGCCGGTCACGATAGGCTTCGAGCGTGCGCTCGGCCGCTTCGATGCCTGCCTTTCCGGCTTGCGCCGCATCCGTTTTTCCCTCGAGCGCTGCAGCCAGGGCATCCATCATGTCCAGCACTGTCTTGTCGCCGAGCTTGGCACCGCCGCGCGCCATCATGCCGTCGCGGGCCGCACCGACCAAAGCCGACAGATCGGCCCAATCCACCGGCCGGTCCTTCGTCTGCTTTGCAAGCAGCAGCATTGCACCGGCAAACAGGGTGCCGAGGCTGGAGCCGGTCGCCGACATGCCGGCGCGGGCCAGCTTGCCAAAGGCCTCGCTCACAGAGGTCGCCGTCTCCGGCGCGGCCGCTGCCATTCCCCCAATGACGCGCACCAGCATCGACCCCGTATCGCCATCGCCAAGCTTGGCGTCGGCGGCGTTGAGTGCCTGCTCCAAATCGACCATGGCATGATTGGCCCGCCGCACGCCTTCGGCCATCTGCGCAACGGTCAGCTCCATCAGCCAACCCTCCAGAACGGGCATTCGGCCGGCGCAAGCAGAAGGTGCTTCAGCTCTTCATCCAGATGAAACAGGCTGACGGAGGCACCCTGCATCTCCATCGACGTGACGTAATTGCCGATGAGCGGCATGACGACGCGAAGCCCTGCTTCGGCAAGTTTCTTATGCACGCGGCGGTAGAGGATGAACAATTCTTCAAGCGGCGTTGCGCCTAGGCCATTCACGAGGACCGAAACCTCCGCGCCGGAGGGTGGAAGATCTGCCAGCAGTCTCTCGACCATCTCGTCCGCCACCGCATCCGACGGGCGAAGCGTGTCGCGCCAGATGCCCGGTTCGCCGTGAATGCCGATCCCCATCTCGATTTCGTTTTCGCCAAGCTCGAAACTCGGTCTGTCGGCGGATGGCAGGCGGCAGGCGGCCAGTCCCACCCCGATCGTGCGCGTCATCGCCACGGCCTTCGCCGCCAGGCGCGTCACCTCTTCGAGATCGGCACCGGCCTCGGCCGCCGCGCCGGCGCATTTATAGGCATAGATCAGGCCGGCCACGCCGCGCCGACGCTCGATCTCGTCCGGTCCGCCGCTGGCGATGTCATCGGTGCCGAGAACGGTCGTGCAGCGAATGCCCTCATCCTCCAGCATCTCGCCGGCCATGTCGAAATTCATGCGGTCGCCGCCGTAATTGCCATAGAGGCGCAGAACGCCCTGGCCGCCATCGGCAAGACGGATTGCCTCCATGCAGCTGTCGACATTCGGTCCCTCGAAGACATTGCCGATCGAGCAGGTATCGAGCAGTCCCTGGCCGACATAGCCGCAGAAAAGCGGCAGATGGCCTGAGCCGCCACCCGAAGCAATGCCGACCTTTCCCTTCCGTGCAGCCTCGGCACGGCGGATCACGCGACCGGCCGATCCATCGCGCATCAGCGACGGGTGGGCTAGGGTCAAGCCGTCCAGCGCCTCGTCGACATAATGAGCGGGATCGTTCATCAGCTTCTTCATGGCATCGTCTTTCAATCGAGATTGGCGTAGAAATTCATTGCGTTGTCGTGGAAGAGCATGCGCCGCTCCGCCTCGCTCATCGGCATCACGATGGCCCGTTGAGGATCGTCGTAGTCCCAGTGCGGATAGTCGGTGGCGAACATCATCCGGTCGAAGCCGATGAGGTCGAAGAGAAGCCGCAAATCGTCCCGCTGCTCCGGCTCTTCGGCGGGCTGGGTGGTGAACCACACATTCCGCTTCAGATAGTCCGACGGCGGACTCTTGCAGAGCGGTGTCTCGCTGCGCAGCTTCCGCCAGTGATTGTCCATTCGCCAGCCGAGCGAGGGAACCCAGGCAAAGCCCGCCTCGATCATCACCACCCGCACCTTGGGGAAGATTTCGAAGACGCCTTCGAGGATCATGCTCGCCACCTGCGCATGTGCGCTGTGGGTAAGAACATGATGATCCTCGATATAGTAATCCGGCCAGCCGCTGGGTGACGGCGCATAGGGAGAAGGACCGCCGACATGAAAACCGATCGGGATATTGTTGCGCTCGGCAGCTTCAAAGATCGGCCAGTAGCGTTTGCGGCCGATCGGCTCCACCGAGCGCGAGCCGAGCTGGATCTGCGCGAAGCTGCGATCTCCCGCACGGCGCTCGATCTCCTTCACCGCCAGTTCGGCATCTTCCGCACAGATATGGATCGATGCCTTGAGCCGCTTGTCCTTCGAGGTGAACTCGTCGATCTGCCAGTCATTGGTCGCGGTGCACAGGGCGGCCGAAAGATCGGTGTTGCGGGCATTGTTGGCGCCGACGATCGGCTGCAGGATGCCGAACTTGACGCCATGGGCGTCGAGATGCTGCTCCTGCATGAAATCGAGATCGGAGCCGGGCGGATGGCCAGTCGGTGGCCATGCATCCCGCCTTGCGGTCTCCGGCGTGAAGCGGGGATAAGGGCCGCCGCGTCCGGCATAAACGCAATGTGCCAGAGCGCCATAGCTGTCGAGATGGTCGCGCCAGCGCTGCTCCAGGTAAGGATGCAGCGCCTTCTTGTGCTTCAACGCCGGATGGATGTCGCAATCGATGAATTCGAACGCCGGCGCGGCCTGAACCGCACCGTCTGGAGCCTGAACAGCGGCGCTCATTGCAACGTCTCCCGCAAACGTGGATAGGTGGCGAGCGGATTGTCGTGCATCATCCTGGTCCGAAGGCGCTCCGGCACGCCGGCGGCGATAACCTGATCGCCGTCGAACTGCCAATGCGGATAGTCGGACGCAAACAGCAGCATGTCTTCCGAGCCGATCTGGTTCAGCACGCGCTCCAGGATTGCGGGATCGGACGGTCCGTCTATCGGCTGCGCCGTCAACCTGACATGGCGGCGCACAATATCGATCGGGGATTCGTTGACCCACGGCACTTCGGGACGGACGGCGCGCCAGGTCTTGCGCGCCCGCCACAGAAAGCCCGGCAGCCAGGTTACGCCGCTTTCGATCAGCACGATCTTCAGCCTCGGGAATTTGAGGAAGACGCCCTGTGCAATGAGGCTCAGCAACTGGCTCTCGAAGGCGTGGGTGTTGCTGACATAATCCTGCAGGTAATGGCTCGGCCAGCCATTTGTGGTCGGCGCATAGCGGTACAGGCTGCCGGCATGCAGGCCGATCGGCAGATCGTGGCGCGCTGCCGCTTCGAAGATCGGCCAGTAATGCTGCTTGCCAAGCATGGTGTCGAGCCCGACCGGCATCAGGACCTGCACGAAGCGGTGATCATCCGCCAGCCGCTCGATCTCCTCGACCGCGAGCGCCGGATTCTGCGTCGGCACGACGATGGAGGCTCTCAGCCGCGGATCACGATCCAGCCATTGCGCCTTCACCCAGTCATTGACGGCGGAGCAGATCGCCTGCCCCATGGTTTCACTAATCGAGAAGGAGCCGCCATAGAGGACATTGCAGATGGCCAGGCTCGAACCGAAACCATCGAGCGCATGCTTCTGCAAGAGATCGAAATTGCTGCCGGCAATCGTGTCGCCGTCGCGCCAGTCCGGACGGCAGGCGAGCGGTGAATTCGGCAGATAGCTGGCCGGCTGGAAATTGTCCTGGCCGCGTGCCACGAAGGCTTCGCGCCAATAATCGCTCATATAGGGCAGGAGCGCCTTTATACTCGGGACGCCTGGATGGATATCGCAATCGATCGCATGTGAAGCTGACAAGACGGACCTCCTCCTTCCGGCTTGCGTCGCGAGCCTAGAGCTCGACGACGATGTATCGGTCTTCGACGGTGACGCCGAAGGTCTCTGCCTTGTATGGCCCGGGCACGGACGATCCGGGCTCGACGCTCAATTCGTAGGGCCTGGTGCGGAACCGCCGCGGATCGCACCATGATTGACCGGTTCGCAGGTCGAATTCCCAGCTGTGCCAAGGGCAGCGGACGAATTCTCCCGGCCGGGAATGACAGAAAGTCCCCGGCTCGCCGGATGTCGTCATTCCGACTGTCGCTCCTGAAGCCAGGCTTCCGCCCTGGTGCGGACAGGCATCGGAAATTCCGAAGAGTTCCCCGTTCACGTTGAAGACCGCTATGGCGCGACCTTCGACATGCACGAGCTTTTGCGATCCCGGAGGGATCTCCGCCAAAGCGGCCACGACATGTTTTGCCAAGTGACTATCCCGGACGACATGAGGTCTCCTCCCTCGTCATCCGGCTCCTCCCGTTTGTTAGGGTGGAAGCTAACATCGAAAACAAACAAGCGCAACATTGTTTTGTAAATTGCCGCAACACTTGACGAGAACGTGCTCCTGCGTCACAACGATGCAGGGCAGAAGGTGGGTGCAAATGGCGTCGAAACGCATAACAATTCAAGATCTTGCCGACAGCCTCGGCCTGTCCAAGTTTTCCGTCTCGCGCGCCCTGTCGGGGAAGCCTGGCGTGGGAGAGGCGACCCGCAGCCGGGTTATCCGCGCCGCCCATGCCATGGGTTACCGGCTCGGACAGGAAATCGCTCCGCCGGCCGGAAATATTCTCTTCATGCGCCAGGAGATCGATCCGGTCAGCAGCGAATTATGGCTGAACATCATGCACGGCGCCGAACAGGAGGGGGAGCGGCTCGGTCTCTCCATTCTGCCGAGGCAGGCACGGCATCTCAACGACACCACGCAGCTCGATCCATCGGTCGTCGGCATCATTCTCGCCGTTCCACGCCCATCCGAATGGTCCGCCCTCGCATCGAAAACCGGGCTGCCCGTGGTTTGCGCAAGTTATGCCGCGCCCATGGAGCACATAGATCAGGTCGTCGGCGCAGATTGGGAGTCCGGTTTCGGCGTGGCCCAGATGCTGCTGAAGCTCGGCCATCGCCGCATGGCCTTCGTGCATGGCAGCGCCACGCCGATGGGGCGCGTCGAGCGTTTCCGCGGCTTTCGCGACGGCGCCGCCACAATGCCGGACAGCGTGGTGGATGACATCGTCTTCGAAGAGAACGAAGGATTCAGGAGCGCCTTTCTCGACTATATCGGCAAGGATCATGAGCCGACGGCGCTCTTCTGCGCCCATGACGGCATTGCCATTGCGGTGGTTTCCGAGTTGCTGCGCCTGGGTATCCGCATCCCGGAGGATATTTCCGTGGTCGGATTCAACGATTTCGCATCCGCCATGCACGTCGCGCCCAGGCTGACGACAGTACGCACGCCCCAGGTGGAGATGGGCGCGGCCATGGTCCGCTGCATCTATGATCGGACCGTCAGCGTCGAGGCAAGAGGCCGGCCGCCTGTGCGCCTTGCGCTCGTATCAGAAATCATCGAGCGCGAATCGACCGGGCCCTGCAGTGCATCGAGCTGGCTGTCCCGCGTCCGCCCTCCGGCGAAATAGGGGCACAAGGCGCAGGCCGGATCGCCGTGCTCTTGACGGCTCGCATTCTCCTCACCAGGCGCCACCTTGCGCCTTGACATTGCCGCTGCGCGATGGAATCTTAAATAGGAACTGATGCGGTTCATATTTGAATTGCATACACAGCTTTGCCGGAAGCGCCCGTTCCAACACTCGGCAACCTAATGTTGTTTGCCTTCAACCGCAATTTTTTGCGTTTCAGGTTGACGAATGGATTAGGGCAAACCTAAGCTGGGGATGGACGGGGAGGAGGAACCCCGGCCGTATGATTTCGGGAGGAGATCACAATGTCGAAGAAGTACCGCAGCCTATTGAGCGCTACCGGCCTGATGCTTGCGCTGATCCAGCCGGCCATGGCTGCCGAGAAGACCGAGGTCCTGCATTGGTGGACCACGGAAGCGCAGTCGAAGGCTGTCAAAGTGTTTGCCGACGCCTTCAATGCCGCAGGCGGCCAATGGGTGGACAATGCCATTGTCAATGGCGATGTCGCAAAGCCGACGGGTATCAACCGCATTGTCGGCGGAAACCCGCCGACGGTGATGATGATGAATGCCGGCAAGCAGTTCGGCGAATTGGCCGATGCCGGCCTGCTGCGCAATCTGGACGATGTCGGCAGCGCGGAGAATTGGAAACAGGTGCTGCCTGCCGATGTGCTGGAGGCAGTCAGCCGCGACGGCCACATCTATGCGGTGCCAGTCAATCTCCAGACGCCAAACTGGCTGTGGTACAACAGGGCACTGTTCGAGAAGTTCAAGGTTCAGGAGCCGAAGACCTGGGAAGAGTTCTTCGCGGCAGCCGACACATTCAAGGCAGGCGGCGTAATTGCCCTGGCCTTCGGTGCTCAACCCTGGCAGCAACACCAACTCTTCAACGGCGTGCTGGCGGGGGCTGGTGGACGCGAACTCTACCTCTCGATCTTCCGCGACAAGAATCCGGAGGCCACCGAGACGCCGGAATTCAAGCGCGTTGCGGAAGTCTATGCCAAGATCCGCAGCTATACCGATCCCGGCACGCCCAACCGCTCCTTCAACGAGGCGGCCTCCATGGTGATCACCGGCAAGGCCGCCATGCACATCATGGGCGACTGGGAAAAGGGTGAATTTTCCGCAGCAGGCTGGGTCGCCGGCAAGGATTACGGCTGTGTGCTGGGCCTTGGCGAGCAGAATTTCCTGATGGACTCGAATGTCTTCATCATGCCGAAAGCGAGCTCGGAAGCAGCGTCTCAGTCGCAGGCGCTGATGGCGAAGATCATGCTCGACAAGGACGTTCAGGTGAACTTCAACAATTTGAAGGGCTCCATGCCTGTCCGCAACGATGTCGACACATCCGGCCTCGACGCCTGCTCCAAGATCGGACTTGAGGTTCTGAAAGATCCGAGCAAACAATTGGCAGGCCCGGACTGGCTGGCCGGTGCGGACATGCTGAACTCACTGGCCGATGTCGTCGTGCAGTATTGGGCGACCCCCTCGCAAACCCCGGAAGAGTTTGCGCAGAAATACGCCGCCGTGCTTGAGCAATTCCAGGATTGACCTGGCGAGGCGGCAGTCTCTGCCGCCTCATAACCCCGTTTGGCACCCGCCTCCAAGGCGTTTGGCAGATGCCTCTCACCGCCTCTCACCGCCCGGCCCCCAAAGCAGAGCACGGAACCACCATGAAGCAGCGACCTATCCGCTGGAGCGTCTATGTCGGCCTGATGCCCGCCATCCTGATTGTTGTCTTCGCCTATCTCGGCACGATGATCTGGACGGTCGGCATTTCGTTCACGGATTCTCGCATGCTCCCGGCCGCCCGCTTTGCCGGGGTAAACCAGTATATCCGCCTGTTCGCCACGGATCGCTGGCTCACATCCATCCAGAACATGGTGATCTTCGGCGTTCTGATGATCGGCATCTCGCTCGTGCTGGGCTTTCTGCTCGCGGTTGCCATCGATCAGCGGGTCCGGGCAGAAGGCGTGCTGCGCACCGTCATTCTCTATCCCTATGCGATGAGCTTCATCGTCACCGGCCTTGTCTGGCAGTGGATCCTCAACCCGACGCTCGGAATTGAAAAGACTGTTCGGGGCTGGGGCTTCGAGAGCTTCCGCTTCGATTGGATCGTTGGACAGGACACCGCGATCTATTGTGTCGTGCTCGCCGGCGTCTGGCATGCCGCGGGGCTGGTCATGGCCATCATGCTGGCGGGTCTGCGCGGCATCGATCCGGATCTCTGGAAGGCGTCCCGCATCGACGGGATCAAACCCTGGCGCTTCTACCTGCACATCGTCATTCCGGTCCTGCGGCCGAGCTTCATCAGTGCGACGGTCCTCCTGTCGCTCGGCGTTGTCAAACTCTACGACCTGGTGCTGGTGCTGACCGGCGGCGGCCCCGGCTTCTCCTCCGACGTCCCGGCGAAATTCGTCATGGATTACCTCTTCCAGCGCCAGAATATCGGCCTTGCCACCGCAGCCGCGACCACGCTTCTCGTCACGGTTCTCTGCGTGCTGACGCCCTGGCTCTATACGGAATATTTCCGCCGCCAGACGCCGAAGGGATGAGCCGATGACCACGCACCACACAAGCGAGGGTCCAAGCGGACCTGCCCCCAGACGCATCGGTCCAGCCCGCATCGGGATCTATGCCTTCCTGCTGATATCGGCCCTCTTCTTCCTTCTGCCGCTTTACGTCATGCTCGTAACCTCGGTGAAGCCGATGGCGGAAATCCGGGAAGGCGGCCTCTTTGCGCTGCCCTCGGCCGTGACATTCGAGCCCTGGATCCGGGCCTGGTCAAGCGCCTGCACCGGCCTTGATTGCCGCGGCATCAGTCCCGGTTTCTGGATCTCGGTGAAGATCCTGATCCCCTCCGTCATCGCATCGATCCTGATCGGCGCGATCACCGGCTATGCCCTTTCCTTCTGGCGGGCCCGCGGCGCCAATCTGTTGTTTGCCGCACTGCTCCTCGGCGCCTTCCTGCCGTATCAGGTCTTCATCTATCCGCTGGTGCGCATCTATTCGGCGACCGGCCTGTTCAGCACGATCTACGCCCTGGTGCTGACCCATGTGATCTTCGGCCTGCCGGTGATGACGCTGCTCTTCCGAAACTATTACGCAGGGATACCGATCGATCTGTTCAAGGCGGCGCGCGTCGATGGCGGAAAGTTCTTTTCGATCTTCTTCCGCCTCATGCTGCCAATGTCCATTCCGATGCTGGTCGTCGCCGTCATCCTGCAGGTCACCGGCATCTGGAACGATTTCATCATGGGCCTGACCTTTGGCGGTCTCGCAAACCGTCCGATGACCGTGCAGCTGACCAATCTCGTGGCACCAACGGAGGGCGAGATCGCTTATAACGTCAACATGGCGGCGACGATCATGACCGCTGCCGTCCCCCTCATCATCTATTTCATTTCAGGCCGCTGGTTCGTGCGCGGCATCGCCGCCGGCGCGGTCAAAGGGTAAGTCATCATGTCCAGCGTTTCCCTGCGAAACTTGAAAATCTCCTTTGGCGCAGTCAACGTGCTTGAAACCCTCAATCTTGATGTGGCGGAGGGAGAATTCATCGTGCTGCTCGGGCCTTCGGGCTGCGGCAAATCCACCCTTCTCAACGCCATTGCCGGCCTGCTGGACCTGACCGAGGGACAGGTCTTCATCGGCGGCCGGAACGTCACCTGGGCAGAGCCCAGCGAGCGCGGGATAGGCATGGTCTTCCAGTCCTACGCGCTTTATCCGCGACTGACCGTCGAGGGCAATCTCTCCTTCGGCCTGAAAATGTCCGGCATGCCCAAGGCCGAGATCGCCCGGCGCGTGGCCGATGCAGCCCGCATCCTGCAGATCGAGCCGCTGATGAAGCGCCAGCCGGCGCAATTGTCCGGCGGACAGCGTCAGCGCGTCGCCATTGGCCGGGCTTTGGTTCGCAATGCCAGCGTTCTGCTCTTCGACGAACCGCTTTCCAATCTCGATGCCAAGCTGCGGACCGAATTGCGCGTCGAAATTAAACGCCTGCACAAGGCGCTCGGCTCCACCATGATCTTTGTGACGCATGATCAGGTCGAGGCACTGACGCTGGCGGACCGCATCGCCGTCATGCACAAGGGCGTCATCCGCCAATTGGCCAGCCCCAAGGAAATCTATCAGAGGCCCGTCAATCGTTTCGTGGCGAGTTTTGTCGGCTCGCCGCAGATGAATTTCCTCTCCGGCCGGATTGTCCGTCGCGATGCGGCGCTGGCCTTCAGACTGGATGGCGGCGGCGAGATCGGCCTCAACGGCTATGAATTCACGCATCCGGTGTCGGACGGCCAGGTTGCGACACTCGGCATCCGGCCGGAACAGGCTCAGCTTCAGCCTTCGCCGCAGCACACGGAAAGCCTGGAACCGACCTTCACCATCGATGAGCCTATGGGACCCGATACGCTGCTCTGGGGCACCTTGGGGGGAGAGACGTTTTCGCTGCGAACCACATCCGACCACACGCCGGACCTCGGAACGGCAATGCCGATCTATATAAATCCGGCGCAGGTTTCGCTTTTCGATGCTGCGGGGGAGCGGCTTTGACCCGCTCCGCCGCCAAGATGCGGCTATCGCAGGAGGCTTTGCCCACCATCGATCCACACGGGCGAGCCGGTAATGTGGCGGGCATGGTCCGAGGCCAGGAAAGCGATGATCTCCGCCACGTCCTCGCTGGTACCGGCCTTGCCGCCGGTGATCGGAATGTCACCCTCCGGCCATATCACCGGAATGCGAGCGGCATCCTGGTTGCGCTTGATGGTGCTGTCGGGAATGTTGGTCTCGATCAGGCCGGGGCAGACGGCGTTGATGCGGATTTTAGACTTGCCGAGCTCAAGCGCCAATTGCTGGACCATTGCAAGCTGCGCAGCCTTGGTCGCCGCATAGGCCGTGGCGCCCGCCGTCGTGAAGGTGCGGGTCCCGTTGATCGAGGACACGACCACGATCGACCCGCCCCCCGCAGCCTTGAGGTGGGGAACCGCATAATGAAGCGTGAGATAGGTTCCGCGCAGGTTGATGGCGATCGTCTTGTCCCATTCCTGCGGCTGAAGGTCGTCAATCGGCGCCCAGACGCCATTGATGCCGGCATTGGCAACGACAATGTCCAGCCTGCCCCAGGCGGAGGCGATCCGCTCGACGGCGTCCTTCATCGCTTCCTCGTGGCTGACATCCCCCGTCAGCGCCAGCGCTTCGCCGCCCGCTTCTTCAATCTCTTCCTTCGTCTTGACGATCTCGCTCTCGGTCCGGCTCAGCACGGCAACCCTGGCGCCACGCTTTCCCAGCATCAGTGCCGCAGCCTTGCCGATTCCCGAGCCAGCGCCCGTCACCAGCGCCGTCTTGCCCGTCAAATCCATCAGTCATCCTCCCTGAAAATGCGAGAAAATCGCTGTTATTTTCTACCGCAATTTTGATTGGCGGGACAAAACAATTTTTGTCGCGGGCTTAATAAGTTTCTGTTTTCACGACCCTTCCAACGACATGAGGAGAAATGTCATGACCACTGCAACCACCGCCGCAAGGCCGCCCCGCTTCATGCACACCATGATCCGGGTGGGGGATCTTCAGCGATCAATCGATTTCTACACGAAACATTTCGGCATGGAGGTCATCCGCACAATCGACGTGCCGGAGGGCAAATACACCAATGTCTTCATTGGCTATGGCAGCGAAAAGACCGATCCGATGATCGAGCTGACCTATAATTATGGCGTCGAGACCTATGAGAGGGGCAATGGCTTCGGTCACCTGGCCGTTGGCGTGCCCGATATCTACGCCGCTTGCGAGACGATGCGGGCAGAAGGCGTCACCATCGTGCGCGAACCCGGTCCGGTCAAATTCGGCACGACCGTCATAGCCTTCGTGGACGATCCCGATGGCTATCGCATCGAGCTTATCCAGGAAAGCAACTGAGGAGGGATCCATCATGGAATATACACGACTGGGAAAATCGGGACTTGAAGTCTCCCGCATCTGCCTCGGCTGCATGACCTTCGGCGAACCCGATCGGGGCAATCCGAAATGGACGCTGGTCGAGGAAGACAGCCGCCCGCTGATCAAGAAAGCGATCGAACTCGGCGTCAATTTCTTCGACACGGCGAATATCTATTCCAACGGCTCCAGCGAGGAGATCGTCGGCCGGGCGCTGAAGGACTTCGCCAAGCGAGACGAGATCGTCCTCGCCACGAAGATCAACTCGCCGCTCCGCGAGGGTCCCAATGCCAAGGGTCTCTCCCGCAAGGCGATCATGCAGGAGATCGACCACAGCCTGCGCCGCCTCGGCACCGATTATGTCGACCTCTATCAGATCCATCGCTGGGACCCCATCACGCCCATCGAGGAAACGCTGGAGGCGCTGACAGACCTGATCAAGATCGGCAAAGTCCGCTATATCGGCGCCTCTTCCATGCATGCCTGGAAATTCGCCAAGTCGCTGTATCTGTCGGATCGCAAGAACTGGGCGCGCTTCATCTCGATGCAGAACCACTACAACCTGCTCAATCGCGAGGAAGAGCGCGAAATGGTGCCGCTCTGCGCGGCCGAAGGGGTTGGCCTCATTCCATGGAGCCCGCTTGCCCGCGGCCTGCTTGCCCGCGAGGAGGATCATGAATCGCTGCGCAAGGGCACCGACATTCTCCGCCCTGTCCTCTATGGCGATACCGAAGAGGCCGATGGCAAGGTCATCCAGGCGGTTGCCAATGTCGCCAAGCGTCACGGCGTTCCGCGTGCCCGCATCGCCATTGCCTGGCTCCTGTCGAACCCGGCCGTCGCCGCACCGATTGTCGGCGTGAGCCGCGAAAGCCAGATCGTCGACGCGGCGGAAGCCGTGACGATCAAACTGACGCCGGAAGACATCCAGGAACTGACGGAGCACTACGTGCCCCACAAGATCATGGGCTTCGAATAAAAAATGGCGCCGGCCACTCGCGTGGCCGGCGCCTTCCATCATAAGCAGGTTTTCTCAGAGATTCTCGTCGAACAGCGGCTCCGGCAGGCCCGCGACGGGCGCGTTCATGGCGAAAAGGCTGCCGGATTCTGGAAACTGCGCCATTTCTTCCGGCGGACGACGGCTGCCGGCCGTGGTGACGTAGAGCGTTCGCAGGTCAGGACCGCCAAAGGCGAGCATGGTCGGGCACCTCACCGGCACCGGATATTCGCCGATCTGTGTTCCATCGGGCAGGAAGCGGCGCACCACCGATGCACCGAAGATCGCCAGCCAGTAGCAGCCTTCGGAATCGACACATGCGCCGTCCGGGCGGGCAGCCGGATCATTGGGGATATCGATCAGCACCCGTTCAGGGCCCACAGTCCCCGACATGCGGTCGAAGGACCGTGCAGTGACCGTCGAGACGGGCGAATCCACGTGATACATGGTTGCGCCATCCGGCGAGAAAGCCAGTCCGTTCGAGCACATCAAGCCATCGATCAGCCTCGTCAACCCCTTTGCGTCATAGCGGTAGAGGGCTGATTTGCCCTGGCGGCTCTCATCCACCGTGCCGGCATAGAAGCGGCCATCCGGCCCTACGCGGCCGTCATTGAAGCGGCTCGTCCCCGTGTCCTCGGGATTGTCGGCAAGCTTGGCCAGCGGCTTGCCTTCTTCATCCAGCCGCCAGATCCCCGAGCGAAGGCCGGCGATGAAACCGCCGCCCCTGACCAGGCCGATGCAGCCGATCTCCTCCGACTGCATGAACCGGCGCAGCTCGCCCTTGGCAGGGTCGAAGCGATTGATCGACGGTCCGCGAATATCGACGAAATAGAGCACCTGCTCCGCCGCGCTCCAGACTGGGCTTTCGCCCAGTTGGGAGCGGCTGTCGCAGACCAGCCGGAACGCGGCCTCGCTGAGCGTCGCGGCCTCCATCAGGTGGTTGCCTTGTTGCGCAGCCACTCCTCGTATTCCGGCCGTGCTTCGTCATGAAGAGGATAATAGCGCTTGAGCTCGCCGCCGGCGAGAAGCTTTTCCTTGGAGAATTCCTCCCACTCATGATGGGTGGAGGCCCGCTTGATCAGCTCCTCGGCATGCGACACCGGCACCACCACTGCGCCGTCATCATCGGCAACGATGATATCCCCCGGCATGACGAACACGCCGCCGCACGAGATGGGCACGTTGACGCCCCAGGGCATCAGGTCCGTCTGCGTGTGGAAATTCGGGGTCAATCCGCGGATCCACATTCCGAGATCGAGATGTTTGGCGTTCGGATAATCGCGCAGGCAGCCATCGATCACCACGCCGGCGCCGCCTTTGCCCTGGAAATAGGTCAGCATCATCTCGCCGAAAATACCGCTCTTCATGTCGCCGCGGGCATCCACCACGACCACGTCACCCGGCTGCGTGTGATAGAGCACGTGCCGGTGAAGCTGCTTCTCCGGCTGCGCATATTCGTCCGCATCCTGCAGATCTTCGCGCTTGGGGACGAATTGGAGGGTCAGCGCCGGACCACACATCACCGCCCCTTCCCGCTTGGAAACAGGGCCGCAGATATGGGTATTGCGGATGCCCATCTTGCTGAGCTGGCTTGAAGAGGTGGCGGCGCCGATCTTCTTGATCGCCTCCACCCATTCGCGCGGCGGGCGTTTGATGTCCTGTGTCTGGATCATGAGTGTCCTGCTTTCATTGTGCCGCACCCTGGAGGAGCGGCGTCAAAAGGTTCAAGTCTTTGAAATTTCTTTCGTCGCTGGCGGTCTACCACCGACTTCGCGCCATTTGCGCCAGGCACGGGCGAGCATGGCGCACCCCGGCCAATTCACTGCGATCCTCCCCTGCGGCCGACTCCCATCAGCCCGACTCGTTCACATTTAAACTGCTACTGTTCATTTCAGAATGAATGTTGACAAAGCCGGTGTCAATGAGGGAATGATGCCGAGCCGGGAAAAATCGGTTATTGCTCCAAATGAGAATTTACTTCATTCGTAACTGACTGATGGGCACGGATACTGGATGAGCGACGAGACCAACCAAGACGACAAGGACAAGAACGGCGTTCCGGTTCTGGAGCGGATGATGGAGATCCTGTCTTCGCTGGAGCTTCAGCCGGCGGGCGAGACGATCCGCGGCCTGTCGGAACAGCTGTCCATGCCGCGCAGTACGGTCTACCGGATCCTCAACACGCTGCATGCGCATAACGTCGTGCAGCGTCGTCTTGACGGCACCTATGTCCTTGGACCGCGCCTGCTCAGCCTTGCTTCCAAGGTGCGGTCGGAAGCGACCTTCGACCTGGTGGCGGTGGCGCAGCCGACGATGAAGAAGCTTGCCGAAGCGACCGGCGAGGCCAACAAACTGTCCGTCCTCGACAATCAGGCGGTGGTGGTGGTGGCAAGCTTTGCGGGACAGGGACAATATGCGCTCAACCCCGCCGTCGGTCAGGCCTTTCCGCTTCATGCCGGCGCCGCCAGCAAAATGCTGCTGGCGCATATGGATCCGGATGCGGTCAACCGGGTCCTTGCGGCACCGCTGGCCAAATACACGCCTCGCACCATTACCGATGCGGCAAAGCTTTCGAGCGAACTCAACCGCATTCGCAAGCAGGGCTGGGCAAGCGACCGCGGCGAGCATGGCGGCAGCGTCTGGGCCGTGGCAGCCCCTGTCACCGCGCCTTCCGGCCGCGTGATCGCAGCGCTGAGCATTCCTTATCTGGCGGCGGACAAGGAAAATGAGGAGCGCGACCGGCTGCGCGACATGGTGATCGATTCCGCCGCCGACATCTCCAGTCGCATTCCGGATATTTGATCGAGCCGCCGCATCGGCGGCCGCGGGAGGAAGAATTGAAGATCATCGATGTGAAATGTGCGCTTCTGGGGCGCCACCCTGTCGTGCGCCTTGTGACGGATGAGGGGCTTTCCGGCTACGGCCAGGTGGAGTTCTGGAAACCCTATGCGAAGGATCACATCCTGCTGCTGCGCGAGATGATCCTGGGAATGGATCCGACGGATGTGGAGCGCGTCATGCTACGCATCCGCCACCGCGGCGCGTTCAAACCCTGGGGCAGCGCCATCAGCGCGATCGAAATGGCCTGCTGGGACCTTGCCGGAAAGGCGGCCGGTGTGCCGGTCTACAAATTGCTGGGCGGCAAGGTGCGCGACAAAGTGCGTGTCTATAACGGCGGCGTTCGCTTCCCGATGACCGGCTGGCGGCCGGATGATTACGCTGCCGACTGCAGGAAGATGATGGACCGGCCGGAGGGCTTCACCATCATCAAGCAGCCGATCGCCTTCCACAGCCCGATGGCGCGTCAGATCCCGGATTTCCATTATGGCGAAGTGACGACCAAGCCCATGCCAGGATTGCGGGACACCGGTTATCTGACGGAAAAGGGGTTCAACCATGTTGTCGCCTGTGTCGAGGCGATGAAGGAGGTGACAGGTGACACGGTGGGCCTGGCGCTCGACTGCGGACCGGGCTGGACTTTGCCGGACGCGAAAAAATTCGCCAAGGCAATGGAGCCGCTCAACCTCATGTGGATCGAGGATATTCTGACCGGCGATCAAACCCCTTATGTGGGTGCGCCGGCCTATCGCGATCTGACCATGAGCACGACGACGCCGATCCATACCGGGGAGCAGATCTATCTGCGCCAGAATTTCCGCGAGCTCATCGAAACGCGCGCCGTCAATATTCTCGGTCCCGACCCCTGCGATGTGGGTGGGATTGCCGAATTGAAACGGGTTGCGGAATACGCCGAAATCCACGGTCTGCTGTTTGCGCCTCACGGCACGGCGAATGGTCTTCTCGGGCTGGCGGCGCTGGTTCAGGTCTCCGCCACCCTGCCCCAGAACTACATCGCCTTCGAGATTCCCATCGGCGAGCCGGACTGGTGGTACGACATCGTCGAGGGCCTGCCCAACCCCATCGTCAAGGATGGCTTTGTCGACGTCTGGGACCGGCCCGGCATGGGCGTGGATTTCATCGTCGACAAGGCGATCGACTATCTCGCGGAAGACGATCGCGGCTTCTTCGACTGATTTCAGCCCGTGCTGGACGTCAAAATCAACGTTTCGCCTATCGGGCGCGGCGCGAACCCGCCTGTCCTTGCGCTCCGAAAGGCGACGGCCCTTTTTTCCCGCATATGTTGCTTGACAGCGACCCTGGCACAGCTCATTCTAATACGAACACATGACGTTCATATTTGAACTGATTGCGACGGGATGCAAAGGAGGAGTGCATGCCCATCCGGGTCGGAATGACGCTGTCGGGCGAACGCCTGAACCGCGACAATGCCATGTTTGCGCAGCAGCTCGGGATCGAGGATGTCGTCATCCATCTCGGCCGCTACCGGCCGGCCGAAGACCCGCAGCCCTATCTGACCGGCGGCCAGCCGGGGCCGATCCTCGGCGATTGCACGGACGAAACGCTCTGGACCTACGACTATATGAAGAGCGTTGTCGACATGCTGGGCGACTATGGCCTGCACGTCGCAGCCATGGAGAATTTTGCGCCGAACTTCTGGTCGGATATCCTGCTCGACGGTCCGCGCAAGACCGCCCAGATGGACGCGCTGAAGCGGCTTGTCGAGGATGCCGGCCGCGCCGGCATCAAGGTGATCGGCTACAATTTCTCGCTTGCCGGCGTCTGGGGCTGGCGACGCCTGCCGGTCGGCCGCGGCGGCGCCGTGACCTCCGTCTTCGATGCCAGCTGCTTCGACGCGCAGGCGCCGATCCCCGACGGCATGGTGTGGAACATGCGCTTTCGGCCCGGCGTCGAAGGCGCTGCACCGATCACGGTTTCGGAAGCGGAACTATGGCAGCGGCTCGAGTGGTTCCTGAAGGAGCTCGTACCGGTCGCCGAAGCGGCAGGCGTACGGCTGGCGGCGCATCCGGATGATCCGCCGATGGAGACCCTGCGCGGCACTGCGCGCCTCGTCAACCAGCCCTCGAAATACGACCGGCTCACATCCATTATCGACAGCCCGTCCAATGCGCTGGAATTCTGCATCGGTTCGCTGCAGGAAATGACGACCGGCAATGTCTATGACACGACGCGGCGCTTCGCCCGCGCCGGACGTATCGCCTATGTGCACTTCCGCAATGTGCGCGGCAAGGTCCCGCATTACGAGGAGACCTTCGTCGACAATGGCGATGTGGATATGGCCGAAATCGTCCGGATCCTGCGGGAGGAGAAGTTCGACGGGATCATGGTTCCCGACCATGTCCCGGAGGTCCACAGCAAAGCGCCCTGGCATGCCGGCATGGCCTACACGATCGGCTACATGCGGGCGCTTATCAACCATGCACAGCTTCTGGGTCCCTCGGCGGGTGCCCGGTCCAATTCGAATGCTGCCGTTGGGGAGACGGTCTGAGCTTTCGGCTTCAACAGGTTCTAGGGAGGAGAATGACCATGAAACGCATGACGAAGACACTGGCGGCGGGGATTGCCCTGCTGCTGTCACAGGCAAGCCTTGCATCCGCCGCCGACCTCGTATGGTGGACGATGAACTGGAATGAGCAGAAGGCCAAGGATTATGCCGCGGAGTTCATGAAGGAGAATCCGGACGTCACGATCCGCGTCGAAGCCAATGTCGCCGGCGGTCTGCAAAGCCGGATTCTGGTCGCGCTGCAATCCGGCAGCACGCCCGACCTCATCGATGTGCAGAACGGCGCAAACATCCCGCTGGCACAGACCGGCAAGCTCGAACCGCTGAAGGACAAGCTTACCGCGGCAGGCGTGGACTTCCAGGACATATTGCCGGCGAGCCTCGATACAGCGACCTATCAGGGGCAGCTCTACGGCCTGCCCTTCCAGGCGGAAGCGCATGCCTTGATCTACAACAAGGGTGCCTTCAGGGAAGCCGGCCTCGATCCCGAGACACCGCCAAAGACCTGGACCGAATTCGTCGAGATGGCGAAGACCCTGACCCGCAAGAACAGCAAGGGCCAGCAGGTATTCGGATATGGTGTCTCCGGCGGCGGCGCCGATCAGCCCGGCAATGCGCTGTTCCGCTCGCTGCCCTTCATGTGGATGAATGGCGGCGGCATTCTCGGGCCGGACAACAAGGAGGTCATCATCAACTCGCCGGCATCGGTGGAAGGGGTGAAGCTCTATGTCGATCTCTTCACCACCCACAAGGTATCGCCACCTTCGACGCTGGAAAACGATTCCAACGCCCTGCGCCGGCTGTTCCAGGTAGGCAATGTGGCGATGATTCCTGGCGCCACATCCGATATCGAGCGCATCCGCGCCGCGGCGCCGGATATCGAGATCGGCGTCGGCCCGCTGCCGCATCCGGAAGGCAAGGAGACGGCAGCCATCCTGGGCGGCTGGAATTTCATCATTCCGGCTGCCGCGCCGAACAAGGAGGCCGCGATCAAGCTTGCCGCCTTCATGGCCAAGCCAGAGCGCCAGGCCGCTTACACGACGACCTTTCCCGCCGCGATGTCTGGCCTTAACGACAAGCGCTTTGCAGACCCGATCATGGATGCGCACAAGGAAATGCTGAAGCATGCCCGCCCGCAGCCGGCCATTCCACAATGGGGCCAGATCGGCCAGGTCTATTACAACCATCTGCAGGAAGCCCTGCTCCAGAGCGGCACGGTGCAGGAATCCATGGATGCGGCGGCCGAAGAAATCAAATTGCTGCTGACGCAGTGATCCTCCCGGGACGGTGAGTGGCGCGCCCGGCCGCTGGGGCCGGGCGCATAACATCGGACATTCTCATGACACTGCGAAACATCAATCCCGGCATCTGGTTCATCCTGCCGACCATGCTGCTGTTGGCCGCGCTGATCGTCTATCCGATGGTCTCCACAGCGCAGCTCAGCGTCACGGATGCCAATGGTGCCTTTGCCGGCATGCGCAACTTCAACATTGCCATCAGCGCGCCCTCGACAAGGCTGATCCTCTTCAACACGGCCTATTATGTGATCGGCTCGGTGGTCTTCCAGCTGCTTCTCGGCATTCTGGCCGGGATCCTGCTGAACCAGACTTTTGCCGGCCGCTCGCTGGTGCGTTCGCTGATGCTGATCCCGTGGGTGGTGCCGGGCATTGTCGCCGCCATGACCTGGGCCTGGATGTTCCACACCGATTACGGGATCATCAATTACATGCTGATGCAGGTCGGGATCATCGCAGAACCGATCGGCTGGCTGACCAATCCCAATACCGTCATGCCGGCGCTGATTGCAGTCAATGCCTGGAAGATGTTTCCCTTCGTCGCGGTCATGGTGCTGGCGGGCCTGCAATCCGTGCCCGAGGAGCTTTATGAAGCGGTGCGGGTCGACGGCGCCAGCTTCTGGCACGAGATCTGGCACATCATGCTGCCGCAGCTGCGCCCGGTGCTCGTCTCCATCACCTTGCTGCTCACGATCTGGGCGCTGGACGGCATCACGATCATCTATTCCATCACCGGCGGCGGGCCGGCCAACCGGTCGATGATCTTTCCCATCCAGATCTATGTGCAGGCCTTCGAGTATTTCGAGTTCAACCGCGCTGCCGCGCTGTCGGTCGTCTACTTCCTGTTCATCTGCGTCATCATCATACTCTACATGCGCGTCTTCGCGGCGCAGGAAAAGGACTGACCCATGCGCGACAGACGCCGTACAGCTCTCATCGCCCTGCCCGTCCTGATCCTGGTCGTGATCGCCGTCTTCCCCTTTCTCTGGATGGCCGTCTCGGCGTTCAAACCGCTGTCGCAGCTCTACACCATACCGCCGCAGTGG
Organism: Rhizobium sp. SSA_523; assembly: GCF_030435705.1. Taxonomy (NCBI): domain Bacteria; kingdom Pseudomonadati; phylum Pseudomonadota; class Alphaproteobacteria; order Hyphomicrobiales; family Rhizobiaceae; genus Affinirhizobium; species Affinirhizobium gouqiense. The sequence goes on along the minus strand of NZ_CP129381.1, from coordinate 119,092 downwards.
TTGCCATCGCCGCCGACACTCGACAACTTCCGCAATGTCCTGTTCGAATCGAACATCCCCCGTTATTTCGTCAACAGCCTGATCATCTCGGTGGGCTCCACCTTCCTGGCGCTGGTTTTTGCGATCTTCGCAGCCTACGGCTTTGCCCGGTTCGACTTTCGCGGCCGTTCCGCAGCTTTGGCCTTCGTCCTGATCGGACAGCTTCTGCCGACAGCCACCGTGATCGTACCGCTCTATATCGTTCTCAACTATCTGGGCCTGATCAACACCTATCTCGGCCTGATCCTTGTCTACCTCATTCTCACGCTGCCGCTCAGCGTCTGGATGCTGACGGGCTATTTCCGCAGCATCCCGAAGGAATTGGAGGACGCGGCGATCATCGATGGTGCAAGCCAGCTCGGCGTGCTTTTCCGCATCTCGCTGCCGCTCGTCACGCCCGGCATCATTGCCGTCACACTCTACTCCTTCGTCGCCACCTGGAACGAATTCGTCTTCGCGCTGTCCTTCGCCACCGAGAAGGAGATGAAGACGCTGCCGATCGGCCTTGCGGAGTTCTCGACCGAATTCGACACCGACTGGGGTGCGGTCATGGCGGCATCCTTCGTCATGACCGTGCCCATCGCGCTCATCTTTCTGGTGATGCAGCGCATGTTCGTCGGCGGTCTCATGTCCGGCGCAACGAAGGGCTGACGGACGCTCATCATACTGGGAGGAATGGCCTTTGGCTCAAGTTGAATTGAACAAGCTGGTAAAGCGATACGGGTCCTATCGGGCGCTGCATGAACTGGACATGACGGTGGAGGACGGAGAATTCGTCGTTCTCGTCGGCCCGTCCGGCTGCGGCAAATCCACCTTGCTGCGGATGATCGCCGGTCTTGAGGAAATTTCCGGCGGCACGATCAGCATTGGCGGCCGGGTGGTCAATACGGTCCGGCCGAAGGAACGCGACATCGCCATGGTGTTCCAATCCTATGCCCTCTATCCGCATATGACCGTCCGCAAGAATATGAGTTTCGCCCTGAAGCTTGCCGGAAAGCCGCAGGCCGAAATCGATACCGCGGTGGAACATGCCGCCGCCATTCTCGGGCTCGAGCCGCTGCTGGATCGCAAGCCGAAACAGCTATCCGGCGGCCAGCGCCAGCGTGTGGCCATGGGACGGGCGATCGTCCGCAATCCGCAAGTATTCCTGTTTGACGAACCTCTGTCCAATCTTGACGCCAAGCTGCGCGTGCAGATGCGCGCGGAGATCAAGGAACTGCACCAGCGGCTCGGCGCGACCACGGTCTATGTGACCCACGACCAGATCGAGGCGATGACCATGGCCGACAAGATCGTCGTCATGCGCGATGGCCATATCGAACAGGTGGGCCACCCGCTCGATCTTTATGACCGGCCGGCCAACCGCTTCGTTGCCGGCTTCATCGGCTCGCCGGCCATGAACTTCGTCGCGGGCCAGTTGGAGCGGCCGGCAGGCCAGGCCTTCATCGCGTCGGACGGAACGCGGATTCCGCTTCCTCTCCGTCCTGACCTCCCCAAGGATGTCGACGTCGTCCTGGCGATCCGGCCGGAAGAACTGGCCATCGTGCCCCAGGACAGCGCCATGGCCTTTCCCGCGACGGTCTCGGTTGTCGAAGCAACCGGTCCGGAAACCGTTGTCATCGCTTCGGCTTGCGGCACACGCCTCTCCGTTGTCGTCAAGGAAAGGTCTCGGCTGAGGCCCGGAGAGACGATCTGGCTTCGCCCGCAACAAGACAAGGTCCAGTTCTTCGAAGCGACCGAGAACGGCCGAAGGCTTTCCGTCTGACCTTGGCCCGAGGCTTGCCTTTGCCAGACTTCGCCGTCGCCAGATCGAAAAGACCGGGCGTCGATGCAAAGCCAAGGCAGGTCCAGACGCCGCAGATCACTGCTTTGACGACCCAACGAGACTATTCGCAATGCATTGGAATGATGAGACCGTCCGCCGCCTCTTGCGCCAGATGTTCGATGCCGCAATCCAGAGTTCGGCACCCTCCGCGGCAGTGCTGCGCAATCTGCCGGAAAAGCCGATCGGCAGATGCGTGGTGATCGGAGCGGGAAAAGCCTCTGCTGCCATGGCCGCGGCGCTGGACACCGCATGGCCCGATGTCGATGTCTCCGGCGTTGTAGTCACCCGCTACGGACATGGCGTGGCGGCCGGCCGCATCGAGATCATTGAGGCGGCTCACCCGGTGCCGGATGACAGGAGCCTTGAGGCAGGACGTCGCATTCTGCAGGCGGTTCAGGGCTTGACGGAAGATGATCTGGTCATTGCGATGATCTCCGGGGGCGGCTCTTCTCTCATGGTGCTTCCTGCCGGCGCGATGACCCTCGCCGAGAAGCAGGACATCAATGAACAACTTTTAAAGAGCGGCGCGACCATCCGCGACATGAATGCAGTCCGCAAGCATTTGTCGCGGCTCAAAGGCGGTCAGCTTGCATTGGCCGCACGGCCCGCCCGGCTCGTCTCACTCGTCATCTCGGACGTACCGGGCGACGACCCTTCCGATATCGCATCCGGTCCGACGGTTGCCGATCACTCGACGATCGAAATGGTTCGGCAGATCATCGCGCGGCGGCATATCCGCTTGCCGAAGTCCGCCGAAGCCGTGCTTGACGAGGGCAAGGAAACGCCGAAACCGGACGACATCTTAACCGAGGTACGGATCGTCGCGGCGCCGTCCCTGGCACTGGCTGCGGCGGCCCGCATCGCCCGCGCCGCCGGGGTGAACACGCTGATCCTCGGAGATGCACTGGAGGGCGAAGCGCGCGAGATGGGTATCGTCATGAGCGGCATTGCCCGCTCCGCACGAAAGCATGGCCTTCCCGTCAATGGTCCAGCCGTTCTCCTGTCAGGCGGCGAAACCACCGTCACGCTTGGTCGCCGCGCCGGTCGCGGCGGGCGCAATACGGAATTTCTCCTCAGCCTTGCCTTAGCTCTGAAGGGCCATGACGGAATCTGGGGCTTTTCGGGCGATACAGACGGGATTGACGGCACCGAGGATGCCGCCGGCGCCTTCATCACACCTGACACATTGCAGCGATCCTTAGATCTCGGCCTCGATCCACAGGCCTATCTGGCAGCGCATGACAGCTACAGTCTCTTCGATCGGCTGGACGACCTCGTCCGGACAGGCCCGACCCTGACCAATGTGAACGACTTCCGGGCCATTTTCGTATCCTGATCACTCGCCCGCTTTTCTTAATCGCAGTGGCTCGACCGACCGGAAGGTCCTAGCGCAAACCGCTTGACGACCACCCGGTCACATGATTGATTGTTGACAATCGATGATGGACAGGAGCGGATTGTGAGCGTTCAGGCGAAAGGCGGCTTCCTGCGGATCCCGAAAGCGACCTTCCGCGCCCATATCGCAGAAGGCTTGAGGAGCGCCATTCTCCAGGGGGAGATCCTGCCGGGCACGCAGGTCACGGAGCAGAGCCTTGCCGAGCAGTTCGGCGTCAGCCGCGGTCCGCTGCGGGAGGCCATGCGCCAGCTCATTGACGAAGGCCTGCTCGTGACAATCCCCTATACGGGGACCCATGTCGTGGATCTCTCCGTCGAAGACGTCCGCGAGATCTATTCCATGCGGGTAAATCTCGAAATTTTCGCCTTCGAACAGGTCTGGGAAAGGCGGGATGGCGCCTTCAGGGAAGGCCTCCTCTCCTGTCAGGCGAACCTGACGCGCTGTATTGATCTTGGCGATGACATCGCCTCCATCGATGCCGAACTGCGCCTGCATGGCTTTGTCTACGAAGTATCCGGCCACAAGATCCTGCAGAAGATGTGGGAGAGCATTCGGGGTCGCCTGCAACTTTACTGGGCCTCGCACCACCGGGCGCATGGCATTCGCGGCCCCCGGCGGGACGGGCACGACAGCTATGTCGACAATGCGCTGGGAGAGAGCCTGGACGCCATGCGCAGCGAGATTCGCTCGCATATGGCGCGCGGCGGACAGCAGACGGAAGACTTTCTTCTGTCGCTACAGGACGGCGCGGCCAAGGTCTCAGACATAGCGAGCGCGACGAATGCCGCCAGCGCACGGAACCAGAACCCGCAGACAATCAAACAACAAGAGCCGCAAAGGCCGAGATCAGGTTAAGCTCAGAGGAAGAACACGTGAAAACGACACGCAGAACAATCATGGCCGCAACCACTTTGGCACTCCTGAGCCTTGCGGCGCCAAGTTTCTCCCAGGACGCCTCGACGCTTGACCGTATCAAGCAAGACAAGCAGCTCCGCATTGGCGTGACATCGGCAGAGCCCTGGTTCTTCAAAGATCCGATGACGGAAAAATGGACCGGTGTCGGCGTTGCCATGGGCGAGAAACTGGCCGCCAACCTCGGCGCGACGCTTGTGCCGGTCGAGACGACCTGGGCCAATGCGGTTGCCGCCCTTCAGGCAGACCAGATCGATCTGATGTTCGTACTCGACCCGACGGAAGAGCGCCGCAAAGCCATCGACTTTCCGGAAGCGCCGCTCTTCTACTATGCGATGGGCGCCCTGGTCGCTGCAGACTCGCCAGTCAAAACCTGGGAAGAGCTGGACAAGCAAGGCACACGCATCGGCGTCACGCTTGGCACCTCGCTGGACAAGAACATCACGGCAATGGCCAAGAATGCCGAGATCAACCGTTTTTCCAACAATGATGAAGCAATAGCCGCCTTTGCCGCAAAGCGGGTGGATGTCGTGGTGCAGTTCCATCCGGCTCTCGTCGTGCAATATTCCCGACTGAAGCTCGGCAAGGTCATCCTGCCGACACCGGTCAATCCCGTGCCGACAAGTGCGGGCCTGCGCAAGCAGAGCGATCCGGCCTTCCGCACCTGGGTCAGCGAGCAATTTGCCGAGCTCTACAAAGCCGGCGTGCCGGATCAGATTTTCAATGGCTACCTGAAATCGAAGAGCATCGATCCGACCGGCATTCCAGGTCTCGTGAAGGAAGCCTGGCAATAACATCAAGCGAGCGGGCGGCGGGAGGCTTCTGTCGACCGATCGCCACTGCACGGATCACCGGGAGCATCCGCCCGGTGATCTCGGCGCTCCTCACCTCAAAGGGTCACTCGCTTCATGAGCTATGACTGGGACTTTTCCGGGGTATGGTCTCGCTGGGACCTCTTGCTGACCGGGCTCATCAACACGGTCAAGATTGCCGGCATATCCATCGTATTTGGCGTGATTGTCGGTCTGCTGCTGGCATTTCTGAAGCTGTCGCCACGCAAGCTTCTGTCCGCACCCGCCACGGCCTTCATCGAGTTCTACCGCAATACGCCGCCCATCATCCATTTCTTCTGGTTCTATTATGCGCTGCCGGTCGTGGCCAATATTAGCCTCGATCCCTTTGTCGCGGCGGTCCTGGCATTGTCCACCCAGTCCGGCGCCTTCTATGCGGAAGTGTTTCGCGGCGGTATCGTCTCCATCGAAAAGGGACAGTGGGAAGGCGCGCGAGCGCTCGGCATGCGGCATGCGCAGCTGATGCGGCGGGTCATTCTTCCCCAGGCGATGGCCCGCATGTTCGCGCCTTTCGTCGAGCGTTCCTTCGAACTCACCAAGACGACCGCGCTCGCCTCGACGCTGGCCTATGCCGACCTCCTCTACCAGGCCATGCTGGTCAACAGCGCCACATTCCGGCCGCTCGAAGTCTACACGACCATTGCTCTCATGTACGTCGTCCTTCTCGTCACAGCCAGCACTCTTGCCCGGTTCGCCGAAGCGCGCCTGACGGCCTATCGCTGAGGAGGACCGCCATGACCTATGAGATCGATTTCGACCTTCTGCTCCGCAGCCTGCCGGTCCTGCTGCGGGGATTGCTGGTGACGGTGCAGCTCTGGATTCCCAGCATCCTCATCGGGCTTTTCGCGGGCCTCATCCTCGCGCTGGCCCGTATCTCAAAATCGCCAGCCTTGAGAGTGCCGAGCCTTCTCTACATCGAACTTTTCAGAGACACGCCCGTCCTGATCCAGTTGATCTGGTTCTTTTACGCATTCCCGATCATCATCGGCGTCCAGCTTTCGCCGTTCACTGCCGCTCTGCTCGGCCTGACCCTCAACACCTCCGCCTATTCCGCGGAAATTTTCCGCGGCGGCATCCAGTCCATCGCCCAGGGTCAATGGGAAGGAGCACGCGCGCTCGGCATGCGCCGATCGATGATCCTGCGGCGCATCATCCTGCCGCAGGTCCTGAAGCGAATGCTGCCGGCCTTCACGAACCGCGCCATCGAGGTCGCGAAGATGTCGTCTCTCGCTTCGGTGCTGTCGGTGCATGAGCTGATGTACCAGGCAAGATTGCTGAGTTCCACCTATTACCGCCCGCTCGAAATCCTCACGACGGTCGCCTTCATCTACTTCGTCCTCATCTATCCCGGCACCTGGCTCTCCGCCCGCCTCGAGCGGCGCATGGCAGAGAAGGCTTAGGGTCAAAACTCAATCAGGTTTCGGGCGTGGCGCGAGTGGATTTTGTGTTGCGAATAGGAGAAGAGGCTGCCGTGGAGCAAAACTCCACAAAGACTGTTCGACGCCTTCGCAGGCAAAATCCGCCGCGTCCCGTAGGGATATGGCGAAAATCGCCCATTTCCACGTCGCGAAGTCTTGATGGATATTGGATCCACCGGCGGCTTCGCTCCTCGAACTGAACGATTTTCTCTCATACCACGCTCCAAATCCTGATTGAGTTTTGACCCTAAGGAGATTAACGCAATGCATGAACCCATTCTTCGGGTCACCGATCTACACAAGCACTTCGGCGACCTGCATGTGCTCAAGGGGATCGATTTCTCGGTCGCAGCCGGAGAGCGCATCGCCATCATCGGCGGCAGCGGCTCCGGCAAGAGCACCTTCCTGCGCTGCCTGAACTTCATGGAAATGCCGAGCGCCGGCACGGTAGCGCTCGATGGCAAGGAGATCGGCAAGCCGGCCGGTCGCACCGGCGCCCGCCGCTATCCGGAAGCCGAATTATGCGCGGTGCGCGAACGTGTCGGAATGGTGTTCCAGCAGTTCAACCTCTTTCCGCACATGACGGTTCTGGAGAATGTCATGGAAGGATTGCTGACGGTGAAAGGCATGAAGCGCGCGCTTGCTCGCGAAAGAGCCGAGCGCGAGCTGGAAAAGGTGGGTCTTGAAAGAAAGCTCGACGCCTATCCCGGCAGACTTTCCGGCGGCCAGCAACAGCGCGTCGCCATTGCGCGCGCGCTCGCGATGGAGCCGGAGATCCTGCTGTTCGACGAGCCGACCTCCTCGCTCGATCCGGAACTGGTCGGCGAGGTATTGCGGGTCATTCGCAAGCTGGCTGACGAGGGCCGGACGATGCTTCTCGTGACGCATGAGCTCGGCTTTGCCTACCACTTCGCCACGAAAGTAATCTTTCTGGCGGACGGCGTGTTTCACGAGGTCGGTACGCCCGACGAGGTTCTGAAGAACCCGCAGCAGGAACGTACGCGCGCCTTTCTCGAACGCTTTACCGAATTCGGCTTCTGAATTCGGCCAACTCACATTCCAAGGACAATCAAGATGAACACAGTTGCCGCCAGCAATACGAGCTCCCAGGGCTATGTCGCCGACCACCGCAATGACGAGGTCCTCATCTACCTGAACGGTGAATTCTTCAAGCGCGACGAGGCGAAAGTCTCCGTCTTCGACGCCGGCTTTGTCCTCGGCGATGGCGTCTGGGAAGGGGTTCGGCTGGTAAAGGGCAAGATCATTGCGCTGGAGGAGCATCTGGACCGGCTCTACGAAGGCGCAAACTCGATCCAGCTCGATATCGGCATGAGCCGCACGGACCTCACCGAGGCCTTGTGGCAGACGTTCCGCAAGAACGACATGACGGACGGCGCTCATGCCCGCCTGATGGTGACGCGCGGCAAGAAGAAGACGCCGAACCAGGATCCGCGCTTTGCCCTTGGACAGGCGACGATCGTCATCGTGGCGGAGTTCAAGGTGCCGAAGCCCGAATCCAAATCCAGGGGACTGACGCTGATGACATCGACCGTGCGCTGCAGCACGCCGGATGTCTTCGATCTTCGCCTCAACTCCCACAGCCGGCTCAATTTCATCCATGCATTGATCCAGGCGATCAATTGCGGTGCCGACGAGGCCCTGATGCTGGATCCTCACGGCTTTGTCGCCAGCTGCAACTCGACCAATTTTTTCATCATTCGGAACGAGGAAGTGTGGACTTCGACAGGCCGGTTTAATTTCAACGGCATTACCCGCAAGAAGGTCATCAAGCTATACGCAGATGCGGGCTATGTGGTGCGCGAGAAGGACTTCACACTGGCGGAGGTCTATGCGGCGTCTGAAGCATTCGTCACCGGAACGCTGGGAGGTATCACGCCTGTGACGAAGATCGACGGCCGCATGGTCGGCAACGGGCAGCCGGGTCCGGTTACGCAGCGCATTGCCGATCTTTACGCAGCCTACCTCGACAGCTGATCAGCGGCCGCCCCGCTTCGCGGGCACGATCATCAAGACTGCCGGAAAGTGCCGGAAAGTGCCGCCGGAGGGTCCGGCGACCTGCCGCGGCGGTGACGTGCGAGCCGCGGTTCGGTCGCAGAATCGGTCCGTCCCTATCCCTTGTTTCCCCATGTGCCCCGACCCTGAGCTTCCAGAAGCGGCGATGCGTTACCAAGCAATGCAAGTTCGGCGACGGCCGCCAGCAGATCCACGCCACACGCGAGCATGCGTTTCTCGGTGAAGCGGATCGCGGGTCCGGCGATCACAACGGCAGCAGTCACGCCTTCGCCACGCCGCTGGACCGGGGCGGCCATCGAATTCATTCCCGGTGCGTAGACTTCCTTGATGAGGCTGAAGCCGCGGCGACGATGCTCCTGCAGCATTGCAAGCAGCGTCGGGATCGTCGTCGGGGCATTGGGACCGAAATCCTTCGGTTGACCGAATCCCTGGCGACTGACGGCCATTGTGGCCTCCTCATCTGTCAGGGTAGTCAGCAATGCGTGGCCGGCGGCGCTGCAGGAGAGTTTTAGATCTATGCCGAGATCCGGATCGTAGACCACGCCGGAATTCGGACCCTGGGCTTTCGTGATCAGGGTGAGTCTGTCGCCATCGACAATACCCAGCCGCACCATCTCTCCTGACTTCTCGGCGAGCCGCTGCAGCGTGGGTTGAGCGATATCGACAAGTCCCGACTTGCTGAGCCAGTTGACCCCCATGGCCGGCAGTTTCGTCGTCAGCCGATAGGCGCCTTTTGCCGTCTGGCGCACATATCCATACGAGATGAGTTCGTTCAGCGTCCGGTGGCATCCGCTGCGCGACTGGTTGAGGTCGGTCCCGATCTCTCCAAGCTCCGCTCCTTCCGGGCGCCTGGCCAGATATTCCAAAATTCCAAGGGTCTTATCGATCGCGCCGCTCATTTCCATCATCCTCCCTGGCTCGTCTGGCCATATACCATTACGCCAGTATTGCAAAAATTGAAAGTCATTCAAAAATTGAACAGCGTCATATTTTTGTGGACTAGGCTCGAGTTTTCAGTATCCTGCACTGGTCGAAGAGGGCGGGAGGCTCTCTCACGGGAGGAATATCATGACGACGATGACCCGCCGCGCCTGCGGCTTGATGATGAGTGTGGCTCTCTCGCTGTTGGCGTTTTCCGCCAATGGTCAGGAGGTGCGCGAGTTGAAGTTTGCGATGAGCCTTGCCGCGGACCATCCGCTCGGCGTCGCGGGCAAGAAATTCGCAGACGACGTCGCGGAGAAAAGCGGCGGCAAGCTCAAAGTCTCGTTCTATCCGGGCGCGGTGCTCGGAAGCGACCAGCAGAACCTCTCCGCGGTACGCGGCGGCACCCTTGATTTCACCATCATGGCGACTGGTCTGCTTGCCGGGATCAACAAGGAATTCATGGTCTTCGACCTTCCCTTCATGTTCAACAACTCGGCAGAGGCCTATGCCCTGAGCGACGGCCCGGTCGGAACGGAGCTGATGAGCAAGCTGGAGGCTTCGAACATCCACGGCTTGGGCGTCTGGGATCTCGGCTTTCGCAATATGACGAACAGCAAGCGGCCCATCACGTCGGTCAAGGACTTTTCAGGGCTGAAGCTGCGCGTGATCGCGGCACCGGTTTACATCGATCTGTTCAAGCAACTGGGCGCAAACCCCGTGCCGATGACATTCGGCGAGGTCTATGGCGCACTAGAGTCGGGTGCCATCGATGGCCAGGATAATCCCTTGGCGGTCATCACATCCGCCAAGTTCGCCGAAGTGCAGAAATACCTCTCGATTACCCGACATATCTATACCGGCATGCCATTCCTCATGAGCGGCAAAGCGTGGAAATCGCTTTCGCCCGATGAGCAGAAGATCATTTCGGACGCGGCCGCCGACGCAAAGGAACTTGGCCGCAAGCTGGTGCAGGAGCAGGAAGCAACCGCCATCCAGAATCTCGGCAAGGCCATGGAGGTCAATGAACTGACCCCGGCCCAGGTCGAGGAACTGCGGGCCGCGTCCAAGCCCGTAGTCGACAAGTTCGCGTCGGAAGCCGGCGCATCCGTGATGGGCAAGGCTCAGGCCGAACTTGAGAAAATGCGAAAGGGCGGTTGAGAGCATGCCGATCCTGGGTAATGCCGCTGTCGTCATGTGGTGGACCGTGGCCGACGAATATCGAACCGAATTCCACGAATGGCATTCAAAGGAGCATCTCCCGGAGCGTCTCGGCATTCCAGGCTTCCACCGTGGTTCACGGTGGCAGCGGGAGGGCAATGGCGATTTCTTCGTCATGTACGAACTGGAAAGCTACGATACGCTCACATCCGATGCCTATCTGGCTCGGCTGAACAATCCCACTTCCTGGTCAACGAAGATGATGCCGCGGCATAGCGGCATGATCCGAAGTCAAAGCAGGATCGTTGCCAGCAGCGGCTGCGGCATCGCCACCTATATGGCAACGATCAGGCTCTCCCCGATGCCCGGTCAGGACAATGCGCTGGAGACCTTCTTGAAGACCTCGCTGATCGCCTCGCTTGAACAGGTGGGCATCGTCGGCGCACATCTCGTGAGAACCGATACGCCGCAATCCTCGGAAACGGCGGAACAGCGGATCCGCGGCGGTGACGCCGTTGCAGATTGGGTCGTGCTGCTCTCGGGCCATAGTCGTGCTGCGCTGGAAGATGTCCGGGCGACGTCGCTCAGTCCCGCCGTCCTGATCTCGAACGGGGCGCAGTCGGAGCAGAGATCCGACATCTTCAGGCTCGTCCATGCCGTGACACCGCAGGACGTCTAGGCCAGCTTAATGTCATTCGGGTTGGGGTTTGGAGCATGGAAGCGCTCATCTATCACTACTGCCGCGCATTGAAGGTCATCGCCGTCATCCTCCTGGCGATAATGGTGGCGCTCGTCTTTGGAAATGTCGTCCTCCGCTATGCCTTCAATTCAGGGATCACGGTTGCCGAGGAGCTCTCCCGTTGGCTGTTCGTCTGGTTGACCTTCTTTGCCAGCATTGCAGCACTTCGCGAGCGCCAGCATCTGGGGACTGACTTCCTGATCTCCCGCCTTGGGCGGAGGGGCAAATTGATCTGCCTTCTGATCGCGCAGGCATTGATGCTGTGGATTTGCTGGCTCCTGTTTTCCGGATCGTTGACGCAGACCATGCTGAACTGGGACGTCACGGCGCCATCGAGCGATCTTTCGGTGGCGTGGTTCTACGGATCAGGCGTGGTGTTCGGCGTCTCCGCCGCGGCAGTGCTGCTCGAGCAAATGATCCGTCTGCTGCGGGGTGACCTTCCCGGCTCGCCGATGGTGGCGGAGGAAAAGCTGTGACGATAACGATCTTCCTCGCCTCCCTGCTCGCCGCCATGGCGGTGGGCGTTCCCATCGCATTCGCCCTCCTCGTCTCGGGCGCGATCCTCATGTGGCATCTGGGCATGTTCGACGCACAGATAATCGCCGAGAACGTCATCCATGGAGCAGACAGCTACCCACTGCTTGCGGTCCCGTTCTTCCTCTTGGCTGGAGAAATCATGAATACGGGCGGCCTGTCCCGCCGTCTGATCAACTTCGCCATGACGCTGGTCGGCCATATTCATGGCGGGCTTGGCTATGTCACCATCCTTGCCGCCCTCATGCTGGCGGCGGTCTCAGGCTCGGCCGTTGCCGATGCGGCCATGCTTGCCGCGCTCCTGCTGCCGATGATGAACGCCGCCGGTCACAATCCGGCACGCTCCGCCGGCCTGGTTGCGGCCTCGTCGATTGTCGCGCCCGTTATTCCGCCGAGCATCGGCTTCATCATTTTCGGCGTGACGGCCAATGTTTCCATTTCCCGCCTCTTCATGGCCGGCATTGCGCCGGGCATCATGCTGGGAGTGGCGCTGTGCCTAACATGGTGGTTGGTGTCCCGCCGGGAGGACGTTCAGCCTCTGCCGCGCAGGTCGCAGATGGAAGTCCTGACCGCGATGCGAGAGGCGCTGTTTGCGCTCGGTCTGCCCGTCATCATCATTGCGGGCCTGAAAATGGGCGTCTTCACGCCGACGGAAGCCGGTGTTGTTGCGGCGGTTTATGCGCTTTTCGTTTCCATGGTCCTCTATCGCGAGCTATCGCCGGCGCAGCTTTACAAAGCCTGTTCGGATGCGGCGAGGACGAGCGCAGTCGTGATGTTCCTGGTTGCGGCCGCCGCCGTCAGCGCCTGGCTCATTACCGTTGCGAACATTCCCCAGCAGGTCATCAGCCTGCTCGAGCCACTGATCGACAATCCTGTCATGCTGATGATCGCGATCATGGTCCTGGTAATGCTGGTCGGCACGGCACTCGATCTTTCGCCCACTATCCTGATCCTGGTGCCGGTGCTCATGCCGCTTGTCAAAACGGCGGGCATCGATCCCGTCTATTTCGGCGTTCTCTTCATGATCAACTGCGCGATCGGATTGATCACGCCGCCGGTCGGCGTTGTCTTGAATACCGTAGCCGGTGTCGGGAAGTTGCGGATGGATCAGGTCGTGGCCGGGGTCATGCCCTTCATGATCGCGCAATTCGTGTTGATGTTCCTGCTCGTTCTGTTCCCGTCGCTCGTCACCGTGCCCGCACGGTGGTTCTACTGACGATGGCGAAACATCATGATCGTCTGCCGTTGCGGGCTTTCACGGTGCTCTCAACGCCGCGATCAGTGCGCGCAGTGCCGGCGGCGATTGCCGTCGGCTGGGGTGATAGAGGTGGAAACCCGGAAAGGCCGGGCACCAGTCGGCGAGAACCTGGACAAGCGCGCCGGACGCGATTTCATCGGCCACGTCGTGTTCCATGATATAGCCGAGCCCCGCGCCGGCACGAACGGCGGCGGCAGGCAGGTCGCCGTCATTGGCGACAAGCGGTCCGTCGGTGTAGATCCTGATGTCCTTGCCACCTTTCTCGAACTCCCAGGGCAAGAGCCCGCCCGAGGTCGTCAGCCGATAGCCGATGCAGGCATGGCGGCTGAGGTCATAAGGGGTTTCGGGCGGCGGATACCGCCTGAAATAATCGGGCGTTCCAACCACGACGGTGCGCAGGTCCGGCCCGAGCCTCACGGCAATCATATCCTTTGCCACCGCCTCCCCCAGCCGGATGCCCGCATCGAAGCCCGAGGCAATAATGTCCGTCAGCCCGTCGTCAATATTGACCTCCACGCGAATATCCGGATGGGCGAGGAGGAAGGCGGGAAGCTTTGGCAAGAGAACCATGCGGGCGGCATAGGCAAAGGTGGTGATGCGCACAGTGCCCGAGGGATTGTCCCGCCAGTCCCGCAGCGCTTCCAGCCCTTCTTCGATCCCTGACAGCGCCGGCCGAAGCGATTGCAACAGGCGCTCGCCCGCCTCGGTTGGGGCGACGCTGCGCGTGGTGCGAGCAAGCAGACGCACGCCAAGCCTATCCTCCAGGCCGCGCATCGCATGGCTGAGCGCAGAGGGTGACATTCCGAGCATAGCCGCCGCGCGCGTGAAGCTGCGCTCACGGGCCACCGCCTCGAAGGCCAGGAGATCATTGAGTTCACCGCGTTCCATTACTGCAACTTGCTCACAGGTTCATGCCACCGGCAAGGGCTAATCCTCATGCCTTGATGCGCGTACATCCCGTGACAAGACAGAAGGAGACCGCAGATGAACCTCACGAGCTACCGCACACTTGGCAAATCCGGACTGATCGTCAGCCCCTTTTCGCTCGGCACCATGACCTTCGGCGCAGGGCGCTGGGGCGCCAGCGAGACAACCTCCCGCGCCCTTTTCGATGCCTATGTGGAGGCCGGCGGAAATTTCATCGACACGGCCGACATCTATTCCGGCGGGGAGAGCGAGTCCATGCTGGGTCGATTCCTAACCGATAGCAGGCAGCGCGACCGCCTCGTCATCGCCACGAAATCCGGCTTTCCCCGCGGCCAGGGCACGCCACTCTGGGGCGGCAATGGTGCGAAGAACATCCGTCTGGCCATCGAAAGCTCGCTGAAGCGGCTGCAGACGGATTATATCGACATGTACTGGATCCATGTCTGGGATCGCACGACGCCGGCGGAAGAGGTTCTTGAGACACTGACGCAAGGCGTCCGCTCCGGAAAGATCCTGCATTACGGCTTCTCCAACACGCCCGCCTGGTATGTCACGAAGATCGCAATGCTTGCTAAGGCGCATGGCCTGCCAAAGCCGATCGGTCTGCAATATGCCTATTCGCTGATCGAGCGCGGCGTTGAACTTGATCTCATTCCAGCGGGCCAGGAGCTCGGTCTCGGCCTCGTGCCCTGGAGCCCACTCGCGGCCGGCATGCTGACCGGCAAATACGGCCGCGACAAGCTTGCGGACGCGGCGCGTGCCGCGGCCATGCCGGACCGCGGGGCCGAGGTGAGCGCGGAAGGGAGCGGCGGCCGGTTGAACGGCGACAATCCGTTCGGCGGCATGCTGTTTACCGAGCGGAATTTCGATATCGTCGATGTGGTCAAGGCAATTGCATCGGAAATCGGCCGCTCGCCGGCTGAGGTCGCGCTGAAATGGGTTGTGGAGAGGCCCGGCGTGTCCTCGGTGCTGATCGGCGCCAGCCGGGTGGAGCAGTTGCAGCAGAACCTCGCCGCGTTCGATGTGGCGCTCACGCCTGCGCATCTGGCCCGATTGGAGGCGGCGACGGCGATGCCGCTGATCAATCCCTATTTCATCTTCCAGCTGCCGATCAGCCAGTTGTTTGGCGGGCAGGACGTGCGACGCTGGTGATCGGCGCAGCCATACGGCGGCGATGGCGCCGGAGGACCCGCGCCATCGCGGACTTTTATTATCCAGTGTCACTCACCGACGGTAGCCGGGGCGAAAGCATCCGGCTGGCCCGCCGAAACCGCCCGAGACCGTGGCCTGCAATTTCCCGTGTCGCAGGCGATGCCATGCATGGCCTGCAGCCTTTCCCCCCAGTCGCACATGCTGACCAGCAAAGGCTCCAGTGAGAAGCCGAGCTCCGTCAACTCGTACTCCACCTTGGGCGGCACTTCCGGGTAAATGATCCGGCGGATAATGCCGTCGGTCTCCAGTTCCCTCAGTTGAAGCGTGATCATTCGCGGTGTCGCTGCAGGAATGAGACGACAGATCGCGTTGAATCGCATCTTGCCGCCAAGCAACTGGAAGAGAATGACAGGTTTCCAGACACCGCCAATGACCGAAATGGTCGCCTCGACCGCGCATCCGGTCTTCGTCGCTGTACGGCGTATCCGCTTAACGGGGGTACTATCATTCATGATACTACATGCTCTCTTTGTACGTACTTACTGCAGACGCAGCTTAGTCTTATGTAGCTTGCATGGGAAGACGGACGCATCGACGCCCGGATGCGCCCTTCCGATGCCTGAACCTAGACGAGGACCCAAGCTTCGATGTCTCACGACCACAAACCGCTCATTTCGATCGTCGGCGCAACCAGCAAGCAGGGACGCAGCGTCGCGACGACCTTGCTGAACAGCAAACAGTATCGGGTCCGCGCTTTGACCAGAAACCGCAATTCAACGGAAGCCCGCGGGTTGGCGGACCTGGGTGCAGAGATTGTTGCGGTGCCGCCTGGGCTCGGTCATCAAAAGGATCTTGTGGCAGCATTCCAGGGTGCCGATGGCGCCTATCTGATGACCCCTCAGCTTGAACCGCAGGACAATGCCGAATTTGCGCTCGGCAAACAGCTCGCCGACGCTGCTGTGGAGGCCGGCGTCGGCCACATCATCTTTTCGACCTTGGAGAATGTCGACAAGATCACCGGGGGCCGGAAATTCAGCCCGCATTTCACCGACAAGGCTCTGGTCGCTGACTATATCCGCACCCTACCCGTGACGCATTCATTCGTGTCGCTGGCATTCTTCTACACGAACCTGCTCGAATATTACGTTCCCCAGGTGAAGGGGGATACGCTTCTCATGCCGATCTATCTTCCCGAAGACTTCCGCGCACCATTCGTCGACCCGACGACCGCAACGGGACCTGCCGTGCTCTCTGTCTTCTCCGATCCCGATACTTTCAAGGGAAAGACCCTGCCGATCGTCGGCGATATCATTTCGCCACGGGAAATGGTTGACACGTTTCAGACCGTCACAGGCCTCAAGGCCGAATATCGCAGCGCCTACACGCGCGACGAACTCCTGCACTATTTTCCGGCGTTCGGCGCTAATGATCTCCTCGTGCAGGAGCTGATCGGCATGGTCGAATATGCTGTCGAATACGGCTATTTTGGCGGGGAACACGATCTGGATTGGAGCCGGCGCTTGAATCCGGACACGCTTACCTGGAAGGATTTCCTGAAAACCTCGGGCTGGCGCGGCGGCAACCGACCGTTCGGGCTCTGACCAGGCCGATGGCCCCGAGGCCGGCATCAACCCGCCTCTCCCGAAGCTCCGGCCCCTGCCGCGATTCCCTTTGCCGGCGGGGCTTTCTCTTGCCCGAAGTGAAACCCAAACCAAGATTGTGGACCCAAATGAGCGTTGAAGACAACAAGCGCCTCGTGCGCGCGTTTTGCGACCAGTTCAAGACCTCGAATGCCGATGGTCTCATCGATGCGATGACAGACGATGCGACCTGGTGGGTCAATGGCAAGCCGCACCTCTTTCCCTCATCGGGCACGAAGACAAAAGAGGAGGCTGCACGGATGATCCGCGCCATGCTGTCAGCCTATTCCGATGGCCTGGATATGCAGATCGTCAGCATCATCGGCGAAGGCGACATGGTCGCGGTCGAATCCCGTTCGCATGCAACGACCAGATCCGGAAAAACCTATCAGAACGACTATGCGCTGCTCTTCACCATCCGGGACGGCAAGATCGCCAAGCTGCGCGAATATACCGACTTGCTCCACGTTCTCGAAGTGTTTGGGTAAGGCTCGGCTTTGATGCGCGCCCCGCCTGACGCAGATCCGACCTTGCCAGATCCCCGATTACGCCGTGGGTTGAGTCCGTGCGGTCAGCTTGTTTCCATCCGGATCGCGAAGATATGCAACGAAGGCGCCGTTCGGGCGCTCCGAGGGCGGGGTTTCGATGGCAGTGCCACCATGCGCAATGCCGGCAGAATGCCATGCAAGAACATGATCGCTGCTGGCGGCACCTATACCGATCGTTCCTCCATTGGCTGCCGTCGCCGGTTTGCCGTCGATCGGTTTCGTGATCATCAGCCGGCCCCCGTCATGCACGTAGATCAGGCGGCCCCTCGCATCCATTTCGCCGGGCTTGCCGCCAAGGGCGGAAAATGTGGCATCATAAAACTGTCTGGATCGCTCCAGGTCATTGCTGCCGATCATGACGTGAGTGAACATGGCTTTCCTCCAATCGGGTTCTTCGGGTGATGCACGTCCTGACGCTTACCACTCGACCTTGCGCTGACAGTCTGCTGGCTATCCGTCGAATGCCTTCCTAGACGTCGCAGCGCACGCCGAACCGCCTCCATATCAGAGATCGCCCCGACTGGCTGCGCTTTCGACACGCCTCGCCTCCGATCGGCAGGCGGTGGCGATCTCTCGCCACCGCGACCGTCTCGTCTCAGATGCTCGACCAGGCCTCAGGCGGTCCCGGCAGCTGCGGCTTTCTCAGGGTTGAAGCCGTCTGCGCTTTCGAAGACATCCATGAAACCGGGAAGGGTCGCCTCGCGCGCCCAGTCGCGCTGGAATTCGCAGTACAACTGGACGCGGCTGGTCAGCTTGGCGCCTGCCTGTTCCATCCGGCGCAGCGCAGCCTCGTGCGCCTTGACCGACGTCCCGCCGACGACGTCTACCGGGACGTAGACATCAAACCCTTCCTGAAGAGCGTCGAGCGCCGGGAAGGCCAGGCATACTTCCGTCCACAAGGCGGTGATGATGAGCTTGCGGCGCCCGAGCGCCTTGACCGCCTGCTTGAACTCGACGTCTTCCCAGGCATTGACGGTGGTTCGATCAATGGTCGGCAAATGGCCGATAATGTCCTGGAGCTGCTGGATGGGTGGCTTGTTGCGTCCGGATTCGACATTGACGGTCGAATGGATGATCGGGACGTTGTAGTTCAGAGCCGCTTTGGTCGTGCTCACAATGTTGAAGACGAGCTCGTCGCGCGGCATCGAGCGGATCGACGAGACCTGGATCGGCTGGTAGTCGATGATGAGGAGAGCGGAATTCTCCGGCGTGATGAGTTGGTCGTTCAGGCGGTTGCGGATCGGCTCGCTTGTCATTCTCGGTTATCCTCGGGGTTGAGGTGCGAAGAGATGGGCCCATCCAGGCTTCGGGTGATGTCGGTCCTGCCGGAACCACCTTACTCCTTGACCAGGTTCGCATCGTCTTGCACCCACTGCGGTTGCCTCTGTTGCAAGAGTAGCTGACATATACGGCCGCCATTGTTCTCCGGAAGCCACGCAGTCGAGCACTATCTGTTCTCGGGATGTGAACTTTCCCGTTGCTCGGCGATCCGTTCGACGTCATATGAGTCGAATGGCCGATCGATTTGAAGACTTGCGGATCCTTGTTGCTGTTGTCTCGGCTGGCGGTTTCGCCGCGGGCGCCAATCGGCTCGGTGTGGCCAAATCTGCGGTGAGCCGCAGAATCCGGGAGTTGGAGGACAGGCTTGGTGTACGGCTCTTCGACCGAACGACGCGCAGAGTCCAACTGACAGACGCCGGACGCGATTTCCATGGCAGAGCGGTCGCGATCCTGCTGAGCCTTGAAGAAGCGGAGGAAGAAGCATCCAATGCAAGCCGCGCACTGAAAGGGCAAATCCGCATCGCCGCGCCAGTCTCTTTCACGGCCCACTGCCTTGCGCCGGCGGTTGGCCGGTTTCTGGAACTGCATCCGGCCGTCTCGCTGTCGATCGACACAGACGATCGTATGGTGGACCTTATTCGTGACGGTTTCGACCTGGCGATCCGGATTGCGGATCTGCCGGATTCCTCGCTCGTGGCGCGGCGGCTTGTCACCATTCGCCATGCCTGCGTTGCCAGCCCGGCCCTGTTGCAACGCCTGGGCACGCCCCGAACGCCCATGGATCTTTCGAACTTTCCCGGCGTGGTCTATTCGAATCGTGAGGAAGCCTCTTACTGGCGGTTTGCCGATGACCTCGTCCCCAACGTGGCCAGCCGGCTCGCCTTCGGAAACGGCGATGCGGTGCGGGAGGCGGCCATTGCGGGCCTCGGCATCGCCATGCTTCCGACCTTCATTGTGCACGACGCCGTACGGCGTGGCGCGCTTTCGATCGTGCTGGCGAAGCACATGCGGCCTCCGATCGCCATGTATGCGCTGCATCCGTCAATGCGCAACCAGACCGCACGCGCGCGCGAATTCATTGACTTTCTAGTCGGAGAATTCGGAGGCGAGCCCGTCTGGGACCGGGGCCTTTTCAGCGGCGGGACTGCCGACTGACCCTTGGCGGTGCCCCTTTCCGGAGGCATCGTGAGCAAATTTGCAGGTCTCCCGACCGCAGGTCGATGCCCAAGGCGCCGCAGATCCTCGTCGCGCTCCAGTCAGACGCCTGCATGCCACGGTCTTCGCCGGCAAGCCGGACCCAGAACAGAAAAGGCGGCCCGAGAGCCGCCTTTCCTGACTTGATGGCCTGAGCTGTCTCAGAACTCATCCCACTCATCCGCGGCATGGGCGACAGCAGCATTTCCTCGCGCCATGGGCGCGCGGCCCGCAGCGGGTCTGGAAGGCGCCGCTTTCAAGGCCGGCGCAGATGATCCGGCCGGCATTCCAGCGGGTCTTGCGGCGGCAGAGCGCATGGAAGCGGCTGTCTGGCGAAGCTCGCTTGTGGCGGCCCCGAGCTGGAACTGCGCCAGCAGCTCCGTGAGGCGGCTGCTTTCCTGCGCAAGTCCGGCGCCGGCGGCACTCATTTCCTCAACCATAGCTGCATTCTGCTGCGTTGCCTGGTCCATGTGATTGACGGCGGTGTTGACCTGCGCCAGACCCGCGGACTGCTCCTGCGCGGCCGTGGCGATTGCGTCCATATGCGCATTCACCGTCTGAACGAGGCTCTCGATCGTGCTCAGCCCCTTGCCCGTATCGCTCACGAGCTTGACGCCTTCACCAACAGCGACAGCCGAGTTGGAGATCAGCGCCTTGATTTCCTTGGCGGCATTGGCCGAGCGCTGCGCCAGTTCGCGCACTTCCTGTGCAACGACGGCAAAGCCCTTGCCAGCCTCGCCGGCCCGTGCCGCTTCCACGCCTGCGTTCAGCGCGAGGAGGTTGGTCTGGAAGGCAATCTCGTCGATCACGCCGATGATCTGGCCGATCTGCTGCGAGGACTTCTCGATCCGCTCCATCGCGGCAACCGCGCTGCGGACGACCTCACCGGACTGGCCGGCATGCGACCGTGCATCGCGAACCACGTCACGGGCCTCTGCCGTGCGCTTCGACGTCGCGATGACGTTCGAGGTGATCTCTTCCAGAGCCGCTGCGGTTTCTTCCAGGGAAGCGGCCTGCTGCTCGGTACGCTTCGACAGGTTGTCGGAAGCATCCGAGATCTCTTTCGAGCCGCCATTGACGGTCGACACCGAGTTGCCGACGCCGAGCAGCGCTTCGCGCAGCTGACGAACCGACGTGTTGAAGTCGTGGCGCAAGCCTTCGAACTGCGGAGCCAGAGCCTCGGTGACCTCGCACAGCATATCCCCGGCCGCCAGACGACGCAGGCTTGCAGCAAGCGCGCCGGTTGCCCGGTTGAGGCGAGCCTCGGCATCGGCCTCGGACTGACGTTGCATCTCGGCCCGCTCTACTTCCGACCGGCGGCGATTTTCCTCGGCCTCCTGTTCGAGCTGCTGGTTGCGAATTGCCGATTCGCGGAAGATCTCGACCGAGCGCGCCATCTCGCCGATCTCGTCCTTGCGACCGGCAAAGGGGATGGCGCTTTCGGCATCGCCGGCGGCGAGTGCGGTCATGCGCTGCCCGATGGTGCGGATGGCGCCGGACAGGATGCGGTTGATGCTGATGACCAGGCCGACGGCGACGATCAGGAAGGCACCAAGGGCAGCCAGGAACAGAAGCAGCGAGGAATAGGCCGCATCGAGCTTTGCGGTTGCCAGCTGCTTCACGCTGTTTGCGTTTTCCAGCAGCAAGGCGGCCACGAAATCGCGACGATCCGCCATGGCCTTCACCCAGTTGCCGAGATCGGCCGGCGCAGGCGTGTAGGCGACATTCTTGGTCATGTCGTCAATGGTCTTCTGCACGAGAACGCCGGTCGGCGACTGCATGAAGGTGTCGAACCTCGACAGGATGCCGGGATCGACGAATTCGCGCACCGTACGGCCGTAGATCCTGACCTGTGTCAGACCGGATGCGAAGCGGAAGAACTCGTCGCCATTGAGGCTGCCATTCTTCGTATACTGCTGGCCGATGCGGTTGAAGATCAGATAGCCTTCGTTGAACTGCAGGAAGGCATGATACCCCTGGAGCGCGTGCATGAGTTCGCGATCCTCCATCAGGTTGCCGGCACGCGAGGTGATCCCGATGGCCGCAGCCGACAGAGGCTGCATATATTTCAGCGGCAGCATGGAGTCGATCGGACCGGCATCGACCATTTTGCGGAATTCGCCGAGGCCGGCATAGCGATCGTCGACAACCTTCTTGACGTCTGCCAGGACCTTGTCGTTCACACCAGCGGCAAGCAAGGCTTCATAGGATTTTGAGATGGCCTTGTAGGCATCATCCGTCTTGCTTCGCAATTGCGCGCGCGCCTCAGGCGTCGCGGCGCTCTCTACCGGCAAAGCCATCATCAGCGCACCGCCGGCATTGCCCAGGCGCTCAAGCAGCGCCGCACGCGAAAGCTTTTCATAGTCACGATAGCTGTCAATCGTTGCCGTGACACCAAGCACGCCAACGGCAATGAGCGGCACCGCCGCCAGCGTGAACAGCAGCACTCCGAACGAAAGAGAGCGCATCAACTTTGACATAATCCCACCTTGCCCTTTTCCCCGACCGCCGGAACACACGTCCAGCCGAGCCCGCTGCCAACATAGGACGAAGAAGATTATGAATTACTTTAAGCCTCTAAGACTTATGAGGGGTAAGATCTTGTAGCGCAGGCGCGTTCGACACCTGTCTTTCCTCCGACTTCCGCACCGCTTGATCTGGCTCGGACCGAAAGAGAGCGGCTGCCGAAGAAGGCGTCGATCTGACAAGCATGGCGCGAGAATGGTCTCCAGAGCAGCACCGCCAGGACGAACATCAGGCTCCAGGCCATGACCACATCGGAGAGAAAGTGCGCGCCGAACACCACCCTGTTGAACGAAAAGGCCGCCGCGACAATGCCGACCGTTGCAAGATAAACTCTCGCATGGTCGCGCCTCACCAGCAGAACAAGGGTGAGAAGGGCGAAGGCGCTTGCCGCCTCGCCTGAGATGAAGGAGCAATTCCTCATGCACTCGTCGGTGATCTGCCATGGCGGGGTGAACAGCGCGGTGCCGCCGAATTCGTCAACTGTCCGCGGACGCGCCCTCCCAACCAGCATCTTGATCAGGTGGACGCTCAATCCCGGCCCCAATGCGAAGTAGGTCAGAACGAACAGCAGCTTGTGCGGCGGCAAGGGATATCTCAGGAGATCGCGCAATCGCGTGGGGATCAAAAACACCAAGACTATTCCTATGACGGCCCAGGGGAGAACCCTGTTGGTATCACGAAACAGGATAAGGAAGCGGCTCTTCTCGAAGGAAAAGCCCGTAGCGGGATCATAAAACAGGCGCGTTACGATCAGGTCGAGCTCCGGCACCGCCGCAAAGACAAGGGATATCAGCCCTACAAGGATCAGCGCCTGCGGCAGCAGATCATCGGCTTTTCTCCCCTCGGTTTTTGAAATTGCATTTTGGTCTTGATTGAGGTCAGTTACGCTCATCTGTGGCTCCTTGATGGGGCCACGTTGTCTCGCCCGATTGTCAAGATTTGACCGAGATCCGGGGAAGGGCATGTCAATATCGATGAGTTTGACCGTGATTTCATCTCTCGTGCTGATCGTCGAGGATGATGAGGAGATCGCCTCCCTGCTCGAAAGATATCTCATCAGAGCCGGCTACAGGACGACCAAAGCGTCCACGGGCCAGGCGGCGCTTGCCCACACACAGAGATTGGCGCCCGACCTGATCTTGCTCGACATCGGCCTTCCGGATATCGACGGCTTCGACTTCCTCACAAAGATCCGGGGCACGTCCAACGTGCCGGTGATCTTCGTCTCCGCGATGGATGACAGCACGGACAAGTTGCTCGGGCTGAAGCTCGGCGCCGATGACTATGTCACCAAACCGTTCAACCCCCAGGAGGTCGTGGCGCGGGTGGGAGCCGTGCTGAAGCGAACCAAGGGTATCG
The DNA here is from genome assembly GCF_030435705.1 of Rhizobium sp. SSA_523. Classification (NCBI taxonomy): domain Bacteria; kingdom Pseudomonadati; phylum Pseudomonadota; class Alphaproteobacteria; order Hyphomicrobiales; family Rhizobiaceae; genus Affinirhizobium; species Affinirhizobium gouqiense. Next base: position 95,377 of record NZ_CP129381.1, on the reverse strand, counting down.
TCGCCAGCGACGTCATTCGCCATGACGAGATTGAGGTCCAACTGGATTCGCACATCGCAACGGCATTGACGGAAAAAGGTCGGGTTCAGCTGCCGCTGACCGCAACAGAATTCCGCCTTCTGGTCTGTTTGTTGAGGTCACCCTTCAAGACTTTCGAGCGAGCCTCTCTGTTGGATGCCTGCCTGCCTGAAAGCGATGCGCTTGACCGAACCATCGATACCCATATTGCCAATCTGCGGCGCAAGCTCGCCGAGTGCAGCCAAGGCGGATATATTACGACGGTGCGGGGAATCGGCTACCGATTTGCGAGGTCGCCCGGTGGCTAGACCTGCCCTTTCGACCCTGACGGCAGCCTTGGCGTCCGTCATTCAGCTTGTGACGATAGCAGTGCTTTATGTCGCGGTGGACTGGTATATCGACGAGGCCGAAATCAAGGCCCTGGACAGGCTGCCGCAAGAGGCGAGATCTGCATTGCAGAGCCTGAACAGAGGCGAGGTGCCTGAGCCGCAGGCCCTTGCGGCGCTGGCCCCCTTCTATCCCCGGCTGGAAGATGCGACAGATGTCTCGCCCGTTGAAGGTGTTCTGGGTTTCGGCCTGGCCCTTGTCGGCCTTACCAGCGCGATTGGCGTCGTCCTGGCACACAAGATCGTGGCGCCCCTCACGCGGCTGACGGCGGCCGCGGAGAAAATTCGCGGCGGCGATTTCCAGGTCACTGTGGAGCCCGGCGCGACCAAAGAGGTGGAAGCGCTTGCGACGACGATCAACAGCCTGGCGAGCGAACTGCTCGCACTCGAAACGCGGCTGAAATTCAATACGAGAGCGGTCGCTCATGAATTGCGCACGCCCCTCACCGTGCTGCAGGGCAATCTCCAGGGCATGACGGATGGGGTGATCCCTGCGAGCGAAGACCAGTTGCGGGCCCTGCTGGTGCAGATACAGGGTATGTCCCGTCTTGTGGACCAGTTGAACACGCTGTCACTAGCAGGCACGAGCGATTTCGTTACGGCGACCACGACGACCGATCTTTCCCTTCCCGTTTCTGAACTGGTGCGACTGTTCCAGACCTCGGCCGGCGACGCCGTCGAATTCCGGACACATCTTCAACCTGCGCCGGCGAGGATCGATCCGGACCGCTTCCGCCAGGCAATCCTGGCTCTTTTCGAGAACGCCCGCAAATATGCGGGGGGCTACGGACCGATCGAGGTTCAAACCGGTCTGGATGAGGGCGGCCGGTCCTTCGTGACGATTCAGGACAGAGGCCCGGGACTGCCGGACTATGTGCAGAATGCCTCTTTCGACATGTTCTGGAGAAGTGAAAGGCTGAACGGACGCGGCCTGAGCGGTTCAGGCCTTGGCTTGACGGTCGTGAAAGCCATTGCAGATGGACATAATGCGCGGTTTGAGGTGGGAAACAATCTTGGCGGAGGCTCCTACGCCACGATAACGTTCCCCTCCTGATTGCCTGCGCCGAAGGCAGCGGCGGAGGCTTGCCGGAGGCGATGATGGTCGACACGGTTGCGGCCGGCGCTCGGGACCGCCTGCTGCATACCCTTGTCACGCCTCGAACAGTTCGATGATTTCGTCATTTATGCCCAGCACGTGAGCAGCCCGCACGACGAAGGATCGGTCGAAAGGCGGCCTGGCCTTCAGCCTGATCTCCGTCGGCCCGTCCCATACGCCACCTGAGCCGTCCTCGATCGGAAAGGGCTTCGCCCCTGCCGCCAGAGCCCGCTTGTAGGCTTCATCCAGATCGGAGACCCGCACACCAATATGGTTGAAGCTCGAGGCGCGATCGTCCGGCGGGATGGCATCCTCGGGTGCAGGGATCAGTTCGAGGATCTGCCCATCTCCCATGTCGAGATGGGCGCCCTGGAGCGGGTTACGGAAGTATATACGCCCATCCTTTGCCGCTTCGACACCGTCCCACCGAAACAGCAGGCGAAAGCGAAACGACTTCTCATAAAACGCGATCGCCTCGTCCATGTCACGAACCCGCACATTGACGTGGTGGAGACCCGACCCGTGGAGAAGATGAAGAGGTTTCACCGCATCGGGCGCATTATCGCCCTCAGAAACGCCGGATGAGGTCTTGCCGCTGCCTCCTGAGTCCGCCAGAGCCGGGGTGACCATTGCGGCAGCCACGCCGGCCTGCGCCGCCATCTTCATGACGTGACGTCTGGGCAAATGCATGTCTTCTTCCTCCATGAGAAACCAATCATCGTCAGCAGACAGCCTTTGACACGCCTGAGACCTCTGAGACCTCTTCGCTCGACGGAAGGAATCGTTACATCGAAGAAGATGTTTTTCGACCCTGAGTTGCTGGGGGCTGCGACCGCAGGATCTTTATCGGGCGGCCACTGCTGCTCCGACCGCCTGAGATTGAGGCTGTGCGGACACGCTCGATTTTTTAAAAGCGACGGCAGCGGCGATGCGCATTTTCTGGCAAAGAATGCGTCATTAAATCAACAAATCGCTTCAGATCGCAGGTCGTTTTGTATTATGGTTAGCCATAAATCATTTTCCTAGTTAGGTTTGTCAGCACGTGGCCATTCCAAGCGATCCCCCAGATCCTGCGAGCGTTGAAACCGGGGCCCTTAGCCCTTTGCAGATTGAAGTGGTGCGTAAATTGCTGCCAATTGCCCGTGCGGGTAAGTGGGCAATTGGTGACAAAATCTCGGATGCCGCTCTTGCACGCGAATTCGGTATCTCCCGAACACCCATTCGACAGGTGCTGCAATTCCTTGTCGAAAAGGGCTTGCTGGCGCAAACCGATACGCGTGGTTTCGTACTGGTGAGAATCCCGGCTGACGATGACCGGTTGGAGGAACTGGTGCCACCATCCAGCGTGGAGACCCTGTACCGGCAAATCATGCATGCGAGAGCAAACGGCCTGATCGGCAGCGAAGCCTCCGAGACGGAACTGCTGGACCATTTCGGGACCTCGCGCGGTGTCGTGCGACGCACCTTGATGCGCCTTTCTGCAGAGGGACTGGCCGAGCGACGAGACGGGCACGGCTGGCGCTTTGCCGAATGTCTCGACAACAGGCAGGCGGTCAATGAAAGCTATGCCTTTCGCGCCATCATCGAGTGTGGCGCCGTGATGGAAGATACGTTCCGTTTTGATATGGGCGTGTTGCTTGCGCTCGAAAGCGAACAGACGGCACTGCTGAACGCCCCCCTGGCGTCGATCGAAGGATCCGCCTGGTTCGAGGCAAATGCCCGCTTTCACGAAACCGTCGTCTCCTGGGCGAATAATCGCTTTCTGGACCAAGCCATCCGCCGCCAGAACAGCCTGCGGCGCATGACGGAATATGCGGAATTCGCCGAACTGAACGAGGCAGGTGTCCGTAAAGCGGCGCGTGATCACCTGGCAATCCTCGAGGCCATCAAGAGCGATGATCGCAAGCTGGCTTCCGCCATTCTTTTCCGGCATCTCAGCCGATCTTCGGCCAGCGGCGAGGCTCGCCCTGCCCGTATGACGGATTGATCTCCTATGGCAGCACGCATCTTTTGTCGTGACTTGTGTATTGAGCGCGGCGAACCGGTGTCCGGACTTGGCCCATCGGCGAAAGCCTATGTTCTGCTGCACTGGCCGCGCGGCGACTGGCGTGTGCCGCGCGTCCAATCGCATCTTATGCCTGAAGGGCTGGAGCGAGCCATTCTAGCCGCCAATGCTGCGGGCACTCACGTCGCGCTCGTGGATGGCGATGATATCGGCTTCACCCATCAGGACAGTGTCCGGGACCATGTCACGCCTGAGGAAGCTGAGCAGCTATTGCTGCATCTCGCCGGTGGAGGTGTGCTGCAAGGCAGGCATGATCCACGCTTGACCATCCTGTGCTGCACCGATGGCAAACAGGATCCCTGCTGCGCCCGCTACGGCTATGCGACATGGAAGGCCCTGCGGCAGGCAGCGGACCCGAACCGCTTTCGCATCCTGCAATCCACCCATCTCGGCGGATGCCGCTTTGCCGCCTCCCTCGTGGCCTTGCCGCAGCGGGCACGCTACGGCCGGCTGGAGCCCTCGCAGGTTGGGGATTTTCTGAAAACCCTTGAGCAAGGCCTTCCCTATCTGCCCGCCTATCGCGGCAACCCTTCTTACGAAGCGCCTGCACAGACGGCGGAAATCGCCGTGCTCGACTGGGCAGGACAGCATGGCGTGGCAGGCAATGTGACACTTCAGGCGATGGAGAGTGAGATCAGCAGCCCGGAGCAGATGCGTTTCCACGCGACGATTGGTGCACACCGCGCCACTGTCACGGTCGAACGACAGGAGTTTGCGGTGAACACGCGCTGTGTAACGATCGGCGCGGCGCAGGACGCCAACACGGTCGCACGCTGGGTCGCCGCATCGGTCGTGGCCGAAGCGTGATCACGGCCGCGGCCTGCCGCCCCGTCCTGCGCCTCAGCTTTCGAGAAGAGCCGAAAAGAATGCTTTGACGGGTGGCTGAATGCCTGCGCCATCGTGACTGATGCCCGCAACCATGTCGAAACGCGGTTCAACGCCAATCGCCTGCAAACCCTTTTCCAATGATCGCAAGCGCTCAACCCGGGTCTCGCCGCTATCGTTGATTCCCTCCATCCAGAAGGGTGAGTTCGGTCCGACGGCGACGTCCCAGGTTTCGACATCCGCATCACCGATAACCAGTTGCACAGCCACCTGACGCATAGCGTCAATATCAACGGGCTGGCCAAATATCTCTTCCATGCCTTGCAATCCGACCCACCAATTGGCCCGGTCATCCGGCAGGGTGACGGTACCCGGCGCACCGACAGAAACGGCGCGGAGCCGGCGCGGGTGAAGATAAAGGAAGCGATGAGCGAATTGCGCGCCGCCGGAAAAGCCGTGCATCAACACCCTGTCCTTTTCGACCCTGTAACGCGCCGCCACTTCATCGATCATGTCCAGCAGAACGAGATCGTAGCGAATGCCGTGATAGATCATGTGCTTGTAATTGTGCAGATCGTCCGGGTCATCAATGCCCGCCGGAAAGAGCGGTGCCAGCAATACGCATTGGTGTTTTTCGGCAAAATCGATGAATTCGTCACGCAGGATATCGGCGTCCCGCAGGCTGCCGTGAACCAGGACCGCGAGGGGATGCACGGTGTCACCCGTCGGATCGTAACCTTCCGGAATATAGCAGCACCACGAAAAGCGCTGATCCATACGCGAGGCATAGATCGGCGTGCGGCCCCGGCGGTAGAAGTTGAGGGCCGCACCCTTTTGCTGAATGGACATGAGGAATTCCTGCTAAAGTTTCTTCGACGATTGCTGGCTGGCATAATCGGCCAGCACGCGGTTCATACGGGCAAGCGTGTTCTTCAAGGCGTCGTAACCCCCGTTACGCTCCCGCGTTGTCTCATCCATGTAGAGCTTGCGGTTGATCTCGAACTGCACGCTGTGGCGCTGAAGCGCCGGGTTCGAATAGGCCGCGACCAGTTCCGCGCCACGGAAAGGCTTGTTGAGCGCAACGACAAGCCCCTCGGCTTCGAGTGTCTCGGTGATCAGCGAAACGAATTCGCGTGCGGCTGAGCCGCCATGCAGATCACCGAGGCAGATATCCGCCCTCACCGTTCCCGCAGGATCGGACGAGATCGCATGACCGACGGCCGTCATGGAATGGCAATTGATATGATAAACACGGCCGAAACGGCTATAGACGGCATTCAGCAAGCCGGCCAGATGTTCATGATAGGGCTGCCAGTAGGTGGCTATTCTGGCTTCAGCCTCAGCCACACGCATTGGCGCGGCATACATTGGCTCGTCGCCCCAGGCATATCGCCACATCAAACCCATGCCACGCTTTGCCGTCGCGCTTTCACGCAGCGGATGGGGCCAGTCGCCGTCCAGAAGCGCGATGTCCATATCGAGCAAGGACCGGTTCACATCCAGGAAACTGCGGGGAAAATGCGCCCTGAGCAGTGGCGCGCCGACATCGCAAGCCGATTGAAACAGGTCATCGACATGGGTGTCCGCGGCTACTCTTACCCGTTCCGCGGAAACGGCAGGATGGAAAGCCTGCGGCATTTCCAGGCCACTATGGGGACTGTCGAACACCATGGGGACGAGAGGGGCGCGTGGCGCAATCACCGAAAGCACGCCGTCCAGCGTCACGTCTTGCAACTGGGCATAGAGGGGAGTCATTTCTGCGGTCCTTCCGTTGCGCCGGGCTTGAGACGCGCATTCACCTTGTCTACCGCGCGGGTGATATCGCCAAGCTTTTCGCCGTCGAGCAGCCGCTGCATGGTGCGGGCAACGCGTGCCTCGCGGGCAATGCAGATCGCAGCAATCTCCGCCGCCTCATCAGCCGGCAGCACCACCACACCCGAGGCGTCTGCCAGCACGATATCGCCCGGCAGGACAGGCACGCCGCCGCAGGCGATCGGGCGATTGAACGTGCCTCCGAGATCGAGCTGACGGGTGGTGACCGAGGAGACACCACGGCACCAGACGGGAAGGCCTTCGGCGAGAATTTCCGCGACATCGGTGCACGGGCCATCGATAACGACCCCGGCAAGGCCCGCCATGCGCGCCGCCCTCGCAACAGCTCCGCCAAGGCAGGCATGCCGGCTGTCGCCCAACCGGTCTATCACCAGAATATCACCGGGCCGCACCTGGCCCAGCGCATAATGCAGCAAAGTCGAACACATGGCCGGGATGGCAAGCGTGACCGCGACACCGGCTCGCACCTGCTGTTGCGGCGTGATCGCCTGTATCGCGTGGCTCATGAAGCCGGTGTGACGCAGATGCCCGACACTGGCTGTCTCGATCTGCTGCAACGCATCGATAACGTCCTTCGCAGGGGCAACCGGCATCGCACCGATCCGTAGTTCAGTCATGTCTGTCTCCTTGCGAGGGCTCTTCGTCAGCGGCGCCGAAAGGTTGAACGGCATGTCTCGGGTCGAAGCCTGCGAGATGGCGCATCAACCGCGCCGTATGGCTGACGATATGATCTACGATCACTTCGCCCTTTTCCGCGCTTGCCAGCGAGGCGAGTCCGCCAAGCATTCCGGACGGATCGACCTCCGTGCAATCAAGCGGTATCTGAACCGGCAACCCTTCGAAACGCGTGGCCGAGACGCCGCCAATCGGCAAGCCGAAGACGGTGCCGCGCGGCGCGGGGTCGCGCATCGCCCCCTCTCGAACGAGGTCAGGAAAGAGATGCATATAGACCGAGGTCATTGGCTCGCCGCCATGACCGCGTACACGCGCAGCGCCATCGGCATAAAGCCTGTTCCACAGGCTCTCCGGCAGGCTCTGCCAGATGTTCAGCGCCGGTATCAGCACACCTTTTTCAAGGCGCAGTTTGCGGCAGACCTGATCGATCAGCGGCGCATTCGTCGTGTGTCCGTTGAAAATCAGCAGCCGCTCATGGCCGTGATCGAGGAAGGAGGTCAGGATATCCTCGAGAACCGCGGTGAAAGTGGCGGCACGCAATTGTATGCCACCAGCAATGCCACGGAAGAATTCGGCATGACCAAAGGGCAGCACAGGCGCCATCAGCCCGGCGCCGCGACGGGCGCTCATTTCCGCAAGCCTTTCGGTCAGCATGAAATCACCCATTGGCGCATGCGGTCCCTGCTCTTCTTGCGAGGCAAGCGGGATCAGAATGACCGCGGGGCGCTTCATACGCTCCGCGAACATCTCATGCGTCATCCGGGATATCGCAACTTGTTCGACGTCAGCCATGCTGCTTGTTCCTCACAGCCTGGGTCAGCAGCCGGCCGGTCATGTCAGGCCATTCAAGCTCGGAAGAGTTCACATTCACCTGCCTTGCAAAGGTCATCGAACCATCGGCGAAGCGCATGCGCACGGTATCCCGAAACGCCGTCTCGACGAAGATCCAGTCCATTTCCAGCACCGTAGCCGCCGCGTCATTTTTGAGGAGACGGGCCGAGGCCAAGACGCGCAGTCCCTCGGCTGGCTGGTAGGAATGGTGCAGCCTGGCTCCGGGCATAGTGGTGACTGTTTCAATGTACAAGCCGCATCCGACGCGCAATGCATGGTCACCCTCAGCGTCGCGAAGAATGATGCTCAGCTCGTGATCGCCGGCCACAAGCGAGATGCTTTCGACGCCTTGGTCGTTTGGCTCCATGATCCATGTGCCACATGGCACTCTTTCCGAAGAAAAGTGGCTATCCATCAAACGCTCAAGCCGCAAGCCAGCCAGACGCGCCTCCAGCTTTCCCTGGCTCTCGAGGGTACCGGCCCCTTTTCCCAGTGCTGGACGCAGCACGTCATAGATGAGCCGATGGACGCGCCGGTCACTGTCTTCCAGCCCGCCGGTGAAGGCCACCACGGCATTCTCTTGCGGAAGGACGATACAATACTGGCCGAACAGCCCATTGGCGGAAAAGCTGTCATGGGGACCACGCCACCATTGATAGCCGTAGCCTTCACGCCGGCTGACCGTGTGGCCATCGATGAGCTCGTTCGGCCCCAGATAATGGTCTCCAGTAAACACACCCAGCACCACATCCCGGATCTGCATGCCGGTTGCCGCTTTCACCCACGGACGCGGCAGAAGCTGGCGACCCTGCCACTCCCCGCCCTGCAGATGCAATATGCCAAGTTTCAGCATGTCCTCACTGGTGCAGCTGAGACCGTTGCCGCCCGTGTTGACGCCGTCCGTGCCGGTGTCCCATCTCATAGAGCCAGACATACCCATCGGACGGAATATCCGCTCTGAGAGGTAGTCGGCAATCATGCGCCCGGTGACCTGCTGTACGATGGCAGACAGCATGTAACTCGCGGCACTGTCATAGACGAAGACTTCGCCTGGCCTATAAGGTGTCGGCTGCCGCAGAAAATCCTCGACCCAGCTTGAAAGCACCCGCCGCCAGGAGCCGCCGGATATGCCGCGCCCATGGCCACTGGTCATGGTCAGCAGGTGCCGCACTTTCATCATGCGTAAGTTTGCGTCGACCGGTCCGGCGTAATCCGGAAAGAATTGCAGCACATCATCATCGACCGAAAGCAGACCATCCGACACCGCCAGACCGACGGCCATGGAGGTGAAACTCTTTGTCACGGAATGCATCATATGCGGGCGGTTGGCCGAATAGGGCGCCCAGTAGGCGCTGGTGATCAGCGCGCCGTCCTGCCACACAAGCAGGCTATGCAATTCAAGATCATGACATTTGATCTCATCCAGCATGGCGAGCAAAATTGCCGGATCCGTGCCGCGTGAACCGGGTGTGGCACGTGGCAGGTCCCTCGTTATTCCTGTCATTTTCATTGCAATGCGTCCGCCTGCTGTTTTTCCATCTCCGAGAACCGCCAGTTCAGCGAAACGCCGGTCTCAGTGCGGGTCAGCGTTGGAATGGCCGAAAGCAGCGCGCGTGTGTACGCTGATTGAGGGGCATCGAAGATCTCGTCGCGGTTGCCTTGCTCGACGATGGCGCCATCGCACATCACCACCACCCGGTCGGCAAGTTGCTCGACCACGCCCAGATCATGGCTGATGAACAGGCATGAAAAACCGTATCGTTTCTGCAGACCGGCGAGAAGTTCCAGCACTCTGGCCCGCACGGTGACATCCAGCGCCGACACCGCCTCGTCGGCGATGACAAATTTGGGCCGCCCGACAACGGCGCGCGCAATCGCGACACGCTGACGCTGGCCGCCGGAAAGCTCATGGGGAAACCGATCGAGATAACGCCCGTCGAGCCCCACCTCTTCCAGAATGGCATGCGTACGGCGCAGCTTCTCTTCGCGGTTCGACTGGCCGTCATGCCGCAAGGCCTCCGCCACGATATCGCGTATCTTCATGCGCGGATCCAGTGATCCAAACGGGTCCTGAAAGATCATCTGGCAATTCAGGCGGTAGTCGCGCCATGTCGGCGAGTTCGGCTTCACCTCTTCGCCGGCAAAGAGAATGCGGCCGGCAGAAGCAGGAACCAGTCCGGCGATACATCGCCCAAGCGTGGTCTTGCCGGAACCGGACGCACCGACCAGTGCGACGATCTCACCCGGCCGCACCGCAAGGTCCACACCATGCAAAGCCTTCTTGATCTTTGGCGGCGCGAGAAGACCTGAGCGTGACCTGTAGGTCACCTCGATGCCGCACACTTCGATGACCGGCTTCGCTTGCGGATCGATCTCCCTGAGCGGCCCGCGCACCGGCATGGATTGCAACAGCTCGCGTGTGTAATCGTGGCGCGGGTTCGAAATAATTTCCGTGACCGGCCCCTGCTCGACAATCTCGCCCTGGCGCATGACGATGATGCGGTCGCAATAGCGCGCAACCATCGGCAGGTCGTGACTGATCATCAGCAGCGCGGTGTTTTCGCTGCGCACCATTTCCAGCATCAGTTCCAGCACCTCACGCTGCACCAGAGCATCCAGGGCGGTGGTCGGCTCATCGGCAATCAGCAAGGATGGTCGCAACAGCATTGCGGAGGCCAGCATCATGCGTTGGCGCATGCCGCCGGAGAAATGATGCGGATAGGCAAGCAAGGCACCCTCGGGATCGTGAATGCCAACCCGCCGCAGAATTTCGAGGATCCGGACGCGTCGTGCCGCAGCGTCCAGCCGCGTATGCAACTTCAGCGGCTCCTCGAGCTGTTTGCCGATGGTCATCGACGGATTGAGGGAAGTCATCGGCTCCTGAAAGACCATGCCCAGCCGGGAACCACGCAATGCGCGGATGTCCTTGTCTTTCATGGCCGGCACCGAGCGGCCTTCAAAGCGGATATCGCCGCCGGTCAGAGCGATGGCCGGTGGTTGGAGACCCATGAGGCTTCGGGCCACCATGGTCTTTCCTGAACCGCTTTCCCCGACGATGCCGACGATCTCACCTGCGCCCACGCTGAAGGAAACCTCGCGGACGATACGGTGATCATCGACGCCGTTCACGGAAAGGCTGAGGTTCTCGACCTGAATAAGAGGCTCGCCCATTGCTTACAATCCTCTCATGCGGGGGTCGAAACGATCGCGGATAGCATCGCCGAACAGGTTGATGCCGAGCAGAGACAGGGAAATGCACAGGCCAGGGAAGATGCCGAGCCATACGGCTTCCGCAATGTGAGGACGGCCGCTGGCCAGCATATTGCCCCAGGTCGGCGCCGGTGGCGGCACGCCCAGACCCAGAAAGCTCAGCGCACTCTCGGTCAGCAGGACTGAACCGAACATGGAGGTTGCCAGCACGATCACCGGACCGAGGCAGTTGGGGACGATGTGGCGGAACATTGTATAGGCGGCGGAATTGCCCATGATGCGCGACGCTTCTATGAACTCCCGTTCCCGCAGCGAAAGTACCGATCCCCGCACGACCCGCACCATGGATGGGGTATAGGCAATGCCGAGCGCAACAATGATCCCGTACATATTGGCGCCGGTGATCGACAGCAAAGCAAGCGCCAGCAGCATGCTGGGAAATGCCAGAAGCGCATCGTTGAACGCCATGATGACGCGGTCTGTCCAGCCACGGGCATAGCCCGCGAGAACGCCGAAGGATACGCCGGCCAAGACTGCAATGCAGACGGTCACGAGGCTGATGGACACGCTGGTTCCCGCAGCCGTCATTAATCGGGACAAGACGTCGCGACCGAATTCATCGGTGCCGAGCCAGTGGGTCGCGTCCGGTGCCTGCAACTTGGCGCGCAGATTGATGCGCATCGGATCGAAGGGCGTCCAGATGCGCCCAGCAAGTGCTGCCGCGAAAAAACAGGCGAGAAGCGCGCCGCCGAGGATACGGTTTCGTTGATGGCGTTTCATTCTGCGGTCACTCGCGGATCGAATAGGGGATAGAGCAGGTCAACCAGCAGATTGACGAGCAGATAGGTAACGGCGACGAACAGCAGGCAGCCCTGCACGACCGCGTAATCACGGGCATAGATGGAATCGACGATCAGTCGTCCGAGACCTGGAATGGTGAAGACGGTTTCCACCACGGCAACGCCACCGAGAAGGTTGCCCAGAATAAGACCTATCAGTGTCCAGGTCGGGCCGAACGCGTTGCGTGCCGCATGGTGCAGGAGAACAGCTGACTCACTTAACCCTTTGGCGCGGGCATGGGTGATATAATCCAGCCGCAGAACATCAAGCGTGGATGCGCGAGCCATACGCACGATAATGCCTACCTCATGCAGGACGAGGGTTGCGACCGGCATGATCAGATAGATCAGTCCTGCGACCGGGTCCCTGGTCACCGACACATAACCCAGTACCGGTAGCCAGCCGAGCTTGAGACCGAAACCGAGAAGGATCATCAATCCCAGCCAGAAGGTCGGGATCGAAAGCAGCAATGTCGACATGGCGACGATCGCAAGATCGAGGCCGCCATTCTGTTTCCAGGCCGCCGCCATGCCGAGCGGCACGGCAATGAGGACAGACAGGCCGACCGCAATCAGCACCATCCAGGCGCTGGTCGCAAAGCACTGCAGCACAAGGTCAAGCACCGGCTGGCCATTCAGCACCGAGTGGCCGAGATCTCCCTGCAGGACATTGCCGAGCCAGATGACAAATTGCAGCGGCACGGGTTGATCCAGTCCCATAGACCTGCGCGCGGCTGCCAGCGCGTCTGCATCAGCGAGATCGCCGAGCATCAGACTGGCGGGGTCGCCGGGTATCAGGCGGATGAGGCCGAACACCGCCACCGAGACGATGAACAGGGTCGGGATCGCCGATACTAACCGGCCCAGAGCAAATTTCAGCATTGTGAATATCCGGCCGTCATTCTCACTGGCTTTTTTCAACGCCCCAGAAGCGGGCGAAGCCCTGCCAGGTGCGATAGCCCTTCACCTTCGGGCCGGACACGCCGACGTCGAGACCATTGGCCAGCATGACCAGCGGCGCCTGTGCCAGAAAACGGGCATGCAGATCATCGAAGATCGCCTGACGTCTTGCCTGGTCCGTTTCCTGCAGCGCCTGGTTGACGAGCGTGCTCACCTCAGGATCGTCCCAGACGGTGTTTGGCTTCTTGGCTTTCGAGCCGACGACCGTCTGATAGGCGAGCGCCGGATCGCTACGGTTGGAATAATTGAACGCCATGATCTGGTATTTGCCGCTGTTGAAGCGGTCGAGCTGGCTTGCCCATTCGAGGACTTCGATTTCCGCGTTCATACCGGCGGCCTGCAGCATGGCCTGTGCGATGATCGCAGTATCGTAATTGATGGCCGAGCGGCGATTGGTGAGAATATTGATCTTCTCGCCCTTGTAACCGGCCTTGTCCAACAAGGCCTTGGCGGCCGCCGGATCATAGGTGTAACCCTTGTCATGCGCAGCCGTGTGATACAGAGAGCCGGACGCAACAAGCGAATTGTTGGGAACACCCAGCCCATAGGTTACCGACTCGACGATCTGCGCCGTATCCAGTGCGGCGATGATGGCCTGGCGCATGTCCACATTGGACATCAGCGGATCGGCCGTCTGGAACAGCATGGTCACGAGACCACCATGCGGAGCCGCAACGATAGTGAAGTCTTTCTCGCCGCTCAGCTTGGCCGCCTCACCCGGCGGCAGATAGGGCAGAACATCGAGCGCACCGCTCTTCAGGCCAGCCACCGCCGTTGCGGTGTCCGGCACCACAACATATTTCACCTCATCGACAAGAACCTCCTTGCGTCCGCCGTAACCATCAGGCTTCTCCCCTGAGATGGCATATTTGGCGAACTTCGTCAGCGTCAGTCCTTCTCCGCGCTTCCATTCCCCGAATTGGAACGGGCCGGTAGCAATGGGCGCCTTCCACTTGCCATCTTCTCCGAAAGAGGAACGATGCACGATGCCGGTGGAACCGCACTGCGCCTGCGCCATGTAGTTCAGGAACATCGCATCCGGACGATCCAGCCTCACGACAACCGTATGGGCGTCCTTCGCCTCGATTGATTCCACTTTCGCGTCACGGCTGCCATCAAAGAAGGTCTTGCAGCTGAACTCCGGGTCACGAATGAGCTTTTCAAGACTCCATTGCACATCGGCGGCTGTCATCGTCTCGCCATTGTGAAAAGTGACGCCGTCGCGCAGGGTGAATGTATAGGTCTTGCCGTCGTCGGACACCGTCCATTCCTTGGCCAGCATCGGGTGGATTTCACCCTTTTCGCCGGCCGCAACCAGACCTTCAACGACGTTGAGGATGACGGAATCCGTGCCGGCGTCTCGGTTTATCCCCGGCTGGGAACTTCTGATATCCGCGGTGATCTGCACGTTCAGGGTATTGGCCAGAGCCAGTCCGGGAAGAGCCAGAGCCGCAGATGCCCATAGTGCGCGCAAGGCCGGTTTCGATAGTGACATAAGTTCGCCCTCTTGTTTTATAATCATGCAAAAAACATTTCACATGTGAAAATCATAGTCAAGCGTGTGCCGATGTGCATTATGAAAACATGTTCGAGCCACGCGACTTGCGCCGCACCGAAGCTGTCCGTGGTCGCGGCCTTATGGAGAGAAAACTGAAGCTGGACGCCATAGACCTGCGCATTATCGAGGCCGTGAAACGCAATGGACGGCTGACCAAACAGGCCTTGGCGCAAGCCGTCGGCCTTTCGGCGACCCCTGCGTGGGCGCGGCTGAAAAGGCTTGAGGCGCAGGGCGTCATCACCGGTTACCATGCCCGCATATCGAGAACGGAGAAGCCACCCGTTCGAGTGCTGATGGAAGTGACTTTGGCCAGCCATCGCCATGCGGATTTCAAGCGCTTCGAGAGCGTCGTCAGCGATGTGGCCGAGATCGTGTCCTGCTGGTCTGTGGGCGGCGGAGTGGATTATTTTCTCACCGTCGAGACGACCGACATCGACAGTTACCAGCATCTCGTCGACCGGCTTCTGGCCATGGAAATCGGCATCCAGCGCTATTTCACCTATATCGTCACCCGCGCCGTCAAAGACCGGGCGGATTGAATTTGCATCCCAGATGAGACCGGACGGACTGTCCAGGCGCCCTCTTTGGCCCGATCATATCGCCCGGTTCTGCAATACTCGGTGCAATCGATAAGGATCGAGAAGAGAAACCATGAGCGAGGCGCGGACAGGCCGCTGCGAAAGCCGGCAAGTCGCACTCGACGGCCTGGACCTGCCCCAGGAACCCGATCGGGGATAGCATGACATGACATCAAGTTTCGAACATAGATCGGCTGTCTGGCTGTCCGGGCCGAACATAGCTGCAGCGGAAATCGCTGCGTCCATTGGTTACACGGCCGTCGTTCTGGACATCGAGCACGGCAGTTTCGATCTCGATGCGCTGGAGCGGTTCATCCCGGTTCTGAAGGGACTGAAGCTGGAAGTCCTGGCAAAGGTTCTGGGGCCCGAGCGGGGGCCAATCCAGCAGGCACTCGATTTCGGCGCGGATGCCGTGGTTATTCCCCATATCCTTGACGCCACTCATGCGGAAAAGACGTGCGCCTTCGCGAAGTTCCCGCCGCATGGCGAGCGCAGTTTCGCAGGAGGCCGCACGGTGGCCTATGGCAGTCCGGATGATCAGTGGTTTATCGATCAGGACCAGAAGACCCGGTGTTACCCGATGATAGAGCATGCAGGCGCATTGAGGGATATCGAACACATCCTGTCGCTCGCCACCGTGGACGGCGTCTTCATCGGCCCCAGCGATCTCTCCCTGCGCCGCGGTCGTGGGGCCTACAAACGAACCGACGCGGATTTTGCTGATCTCAAAGCGATCGCCGATGCGGCGAAGGCCGCCGGCAAGCACTGGTTGCTCCCCGCCTGGAGCCTGTCCGAAAAGCAGTTCGCGCTTGATAACAATGCCCACACGCTTGTGCTGACCATGGAGCATGGCGCTCTCGCAACTGGCTTCCGCGACGCATGGACCGCCACCGCGCAACTTCTCCCACAAGCGCACTGACACAGGAATTTGCGTGATGAAAATCTCACTGATCCAGATGAATTCGCAAAATGACAAGGCGGCCAACCTGCAATCCGCCGGAACGCTGATCAAGACTGTCGTCCGGGATGAGAACCCGCAGCTCGTCGTTTTGCCGGAATATTTCGCCTTTCTGGACGATGATCGAAATGCCATGCATGCCAGTGCCGAAACCTTTCCTGGCGGCGAAACCTGGTCCTTCCTGTCAGAAACCGCGGCACGGCACGGCGTGACCCTGCATGCAGGATCGATTGTCGAAAAGGAAGGCGAGGCTTTCTACAATACGTCACTGGTGTTTGGGACGGACGGACGCCAAATCGCCCGCTATCGGAAGATCCACCTTTTCGATGTCGAAACACCTGAAGGCATTGTCTACCGCGAGTCAGACTCCATCCATCGTGGAGGCGATGTCGTCACCTACAAGATCGGCAATGTGACCGTTGGATGTGGCATCTGCTACGACATTCGTTTCCCCGAACTGTTCCAGCGCCTGCGTGATCTCGGCGCCGACATTATTGTTCTGCCTGCCGCATTCACCCTCTCAACCGGCAAGGATCACTGGGAGATCCTGGCACGGGCGCGCGCCATCGAAACGCAGACCTATTTTGTGGCTGTCGGCCAAACCGGCACACATGCCAGCGGCAGGAAAGCCTGTTACGGCCATTCGATGGTGGTCAATCCCTGGGGCCACGTGATCGCGCAAAGCCCGGATTTCGTCACCGCCGTCACCGCAAGGCTTGACCCGGATTATCTTGAGACGGTGCGTCGAAACCTTCCGGTGGCAAATCATCGTGTCTTGAATACCCTCTGCCACACGCGTTGATGGGGCTCCCATCGCGATCGAGGCTGCCTCCTCCCGGCAGAAACGAACCGCATCGCTTCTCATCCTGTGATTTTTAATTGCATCTCGTGAAATACCTCCCTATGGTTCGCTCATCGGCAACATCGGGAGGAGGCGTCGATGCTGGAGACGACTCGGCATAGGGTCGGATACCCGGAGACTTCGCTAGAGCAGACGCTCGTTCCGCGGGTTTCCGTCCGCAACATATCCAAGACATACACGACCAAGCGCGGCCACCACCTCGCGCTGGACAATGTCTCGCTGGACATAGGATCGAACGAGTTCGTCGTCCTTCTTGGCCCGAGCGGTTGCGGCAAGACCACACTGCTGCGCTGCGTCGCAGGCCTTGAAGAGCCTGATTCCGGCGAAATCTTCATCGATGACACGCTGGTCTTTTCCGCTGCCAAAGGTATTTTCGTTCCGCCGGAAAAGCGGCGCTTCAACATGGTGTTCCAGTCCTACGCGCTGTGGCCTCATCTGACGGTTTCCGAAAACGTCGCCTTCCCGCTCCGCAATATTGGCGTGTCCGCAGACGAGGCGCGCCGGCGAGCCGAAGCGGCCCTGGACCTCGTCGGCCTTGGAAAATATCCGGCGGCCTATCCGGGCCAGATGAGCGGCGGCCAGCAGCAGCGCGTCGCCCTGGCGCGCGCCATCGTCTCGAATGATGGCTTGGTGCTTTTCGATGAGCCGCTGTCCAACCTCGATGCCAAGGTGCGCGAAAGATTGCGTGTCGAACTTCTCAATCTTCAGGCACGGATCGGCTTTTCCGCCATCTACGTCACCCACGACCAGACGGAGGCGCTGGCGCTGGCCGACAAGATCGCTGTCATGGACGTGGGACGGATCGCCCAGATCGGCTCGCCGCGCGCCATCTACGACCGCCCGACCTCGCGCTATGTTGCCGATTTCGTCGGCTCCACGAATGAGGTGCCGGGTAAACTCGTTCTCGTCTCAGGGACGGGTGCCTCGGTGGATACGCCGATCGGCCGGCTGGAAGGCGTGTTCGGCGGCCCCAGCCTGCCGGAAGGTTCAGACGTGTACGTTATGGTTCGCCCGGAACACTGCAAGCTGCAGACGATCGGCCAGCCGTCGGCCGGCCACAATCACTTCGTCTGCGAGCTTGAACGCTCCCTCTATCTCGGCGCCACGGTGCAGCACGTCTTTGCCATCGGCGAGCACCAGATCTCCGTAACGGTCTCGGGCGGCGATACGCTGCAGCCCGGAGAACGGGTCACCATCTCCTGCTCGCCCGCCCAGACGCGCATTTTCCCCCGGGAGATGGCGTGATGACGCTCGCCTATCATGAAAGCAGCGCCACGTCGCGGCAGAGCCGGCTGCTCGCGCGAATCCGCCAGATGGGCCCGCTCTCCATTGTCCTTTGGATCCTGTTGCTGCTGATCAGCGCGGTGCTGATCATCTATCCGATCGGCGTAGCGATCGGCGTCGAACTGCCAAACCTGAAGACCGGGTTGGCCGAGCTCGTGTCCGGCGAGCTTTCGCGAACGCTGCCTGCAGCCATAATGAACACGGTCATCGTCGTCACCGGCGCAACCGCCATCGCGCTCGTCATCGGGTCGGCGCTGGCCTGGGCGAACGAGCGCACAGACGCAAGCCTCGGCTTCATCGGACAATTGCTGCCGCTGGCCGCCCTCATCGTCCCGCCGGTCGCGGGCGTGATCGGTTGGGCGGTCCTGCTCGATCCGCGGGCGGGGCTCCTCAACTTCTTCCTGCGCGCCATTCTCGAGCCGCTCGGCATAAATCTCCAGCAGGGGCCGTTCAACATCTATTCGATGACCGGGCTGATCGTCGTCACGGGCCTCTATACCGTTCCCTATGTCTATCTGATCGTCTCCGCGGCGCTGCAACGGCTGGACCCTTCAGTGGAGGAGGCCGCGCGTGTCAGCGGCGCCGGACCGTTCAAGACCACGCTGAAGGTGACATTGCCCGCCATCAGGCCAGCACTGGCGGCCTCCGTGCTGCTGGGCTTCATCTCGGGCGTCAGCCTCTTTTCGGTCCCCGCCGTTCTTGGTGGCGGCGCGAAGATCGACGTCCTCTCGGTCTATATCTACCGGCTCCTGAGTGAATATCCGGCAAAGACCGGCCCTGCCCTCATCCTGGCGCTCGGTCTTCTCGTGACCGTCCAGATGTTGCTGCTGGCCCAGGGTTTCGTCGTCAAACGCGGCCGCAATGCAACGATTTCCGGCAAGGGGATGCGTGCGACGCCGGTTCGGCTCGGCGCCATGCGGCATCTGGTTCTGGGGCTGGCGATCTTCTATCTCCTGATGACGGCAATCCTGCCGATCCTCGGTCTGGGACTGGTCTCGCTGCAACCGTTCTGGACCCCGTCGATCAACTGGTCCGTCCTGTCCTTGAAGAATTTCCAGACGGTGCTGTTCGACAACCGGCAGACCGTGCAGGCTCTTTTCAACAGCATGATGCTGGGCTGCGCTGTCGCCACCTGCAATATGCTGTTGACCGGAGCGATCGCGCTGCATTTCAGCAAGAGCGGATTGATGCGCAAGCTGGTCGACGGGCTGACTGGCCTGCCCGCCACCATTCCGCATACGGTGATCGGCGTGGCCTTCATCCTCGCCTTCAGCCATGAACCGCTGCGCATCTACGGAACCACGACGATCCTGTTCCTCGCCTATATCGTCATGACGATCACCTATGCGGCGCGTTCTGCGGCAGCAGCGGCGGATTCCATTGGCGCTGAACTTGGCGAGGCATCGCGCGTCTCCAAGGCCACCGACATCGTCACCCTTTGGAAGATCCTGCTGCCGCTCGCCATTCCCGGCATTGTCGCTGGATGGATCATGGTCTTTGTCCATACAGTCGGAGAAGTGACGGCATCGGCATTCCTGTCCGGTCCGCGCAACCCCGTGATCGGCCGTGTGCTTCTGGATTTCTGGAATTTCGGCAATTTCCCGCAGGTCGCGGCCCTGGCCCTGGTCATCTCGACGATCAGCGCAAGCCTTGTCGGCGCCATGCTGTTCGTCACGAGGCGAAGCCGCGACGCGACCACGCACTGACTGCAACAAAGGAGGAGGAGGAACTCATGTCATCAGCTCTCAGGCATTCCATGAAAGCCATACCCGCAATCGCGATCGCCATGACCGTCGCTGTTCTCCCGGCACGGGCGCAGGCACCCGAAGCCCTGGTGGAGGCCGCCAAGGCCGAAGGCTCGGCCACCGTCTACACCAATATCGATCCCGGCATCATGCAAAGCCTGTCGGAGGCCTTCGAGGAGAAATATGGCGTCCGGATCGAGGTTCAACGGCAGGGTTCCTCGGCGCTCGCGCAGCGGTTCATGGCGGAGGACCAGTCCGGCAATTCGCTTGCGGATGTGTACTACAGCACCGATCGCGGCTTCCATGAGGATCGCGCCGCCGATGGCAAGTTCGCCGCGCTGGACGAGGTTCCGGGTCTTGCCGAATGGCCGGAAAAGGCCAAGCAAAAGGGCATGGTGACGGTTGGCTACAACCCCTATTCAATCGTCTGGAACAAGACCCTGTTCCCGGAAGGCCTGAAGAGCTGGGAGGACCTCGTCAATCCGAAACTCGCCGGCAAAATCATGCTCACCGACCCGCGCAGCGGCGTCACATCAAACCAGTTCTACAAGATGCTGCGGGATCTCTACGGCGACGAGTTCCTCCAGAAGCTCGGCAAGATGGCGACTTATTCGCAAAGCGCGGTACCCGGCATCCAGCAGGTCGCCGGAGGAGCCCAGACGGTCTATGCGCCGGGCATTCATCAGGTCATTGTCGGACTGGTCAAGAACGGCGCGCCGCTCGACGAAAGCTTCCCCAGCCCGACGATTTCCTCCGACAACATGATCAGCCTTGTCGCCAAGGCACCGCATCCCAATGCCGGCAAGCTGTTCATCAGCTTCCTTCTGACGCCGGAGGCGCAGTCCCTGAACAATCCGGACGGTTTCTCGCCAATCGAGGGCGTGCCGAACACGCGCAAGATGCCGGACGTGCGGGTCATAGATCCGCGTGCGGCCAAGGCGGAATCGGACGCGATGTATAGACTGATGGGTCTCTGACCTTTCAATCGTCACTCACTCACGATCCCCAGCCTGGCTGGGGATCGCCAGACATAGCAACACCCGCTTTCGATGAGTTGTAGGTAGCCCCTTTGCCGCACGCAGGAGGCGCCTGTGCGCCTGCTCTTCATATGCTGAAGTTTCACTTTATGAAATTTGTTTTCACCTAGTGGACATTACGATTAACGGGTGCTAATCGACAGGTGAAATGGGAGGATCGAATTTGAAGATCGACAGGATCGAGGTCGCAGTCACCGACCTTCCAACCCGGTTGCAAAGGCTGTCTTCCAGCGGCCGCTACGACACCGGAGCCCGCGGCACACTTCTTGGCAAGCCCGTGCTCGTGACGATCCATGCGGAGGGTGTAAGGGGCTACGGCCAGATACGCCCTATCGCGCCGAGCCACTTCCTGCCTGATACCGGCCTCGGAATGGTGGCCGCGATCCGCGACATCTATGCGCCGCGGATGATCGGCCGCAGCATCTGGGATATCGAATCCATTGTCGCAGCCTTCGATCTCGCACTGCCCGGCAATGTCCAGGCGCGCGCGGCGCTTGACCACGCCCTGCATGACGCGATGGGCAAGGCGGTCGGTCTTCCCGTCTACAGTCTGATCGGTGGCCGCAACTATGATCGCATTCCGCTGGAATGGTCGGTCGGCCTGTCCGAAACGCCGGACGGCATGATCGCCGAATGCCGCCGGGCGGTAGACGAATATGGCGTCCGCACGCTTTGCCTAAAGGCCGGTCATCCTGCGGGTGTTCAGCAGGATATCGCAAACTTCAAGGCGGTCCGGAAGGCTTTGGGCGACGGTGTGACGATCGGTATCGATCCCAATACCGGCTGGACCGTTGCGCAATCCATCGCGGTTCTGGAGCGGCTGACGGATGACGATCTCGGCTATCTGGAACAGCCGATCGCCCGCGGAAATTTCGATGGCCTGGCGCGGATCCGCGATGCAGCGAGGGGCGTACCGATCATGGCCGATGAAAGCATCATGACGCTGGACGACGCGCATGAACTGGCGAGCCGTCGCGCCGTCGATGTTTTCTGCCTCAAGCTCTACAAGGTCGGCGGCATTTCCAAGGCGCGCAAGATCGCGGCCATTGCCGAAGCGGCTGATATACTTGTCAATATCGGCGGACTGGCTGCGTTCTCCCAACTCGAGGCCGCTGCCGGCATTCATTTCCACACCAGCCTGCCGCCGAAGCGGGTCATGCCTGCCGGTGAATTCCTGTTCGGTCTCGGGGTTTCCGGCCCTGATCCGCTGGTGCCGGAGCCGGTCTACACGCTGGAGAACGGTTCGGTCGCCCCGGTCGACAGACCGGGCCTTGGTGTCGAGCCGGATCACAAGGCTCTGGAGAAGATCGTCCTGATGAAGGAGGTCGTCACGTGAACGTCAATGTCGCTTCACCGGCAGGCCCTTGCCTCACCGCAGACATCGCCAGGTGGATTGCCGACCGGTCCGCAACGGCCCTGCCGGCTAAAACCCGCGACCATCTGAAGCTCTGCATCCTCGACACGCTCGGCTGCGGCCTCTACGGGTCTCAGCGGCCCTGGGGCAGAATTGCCGCGGCTGTCGCGGAGGAGAGTGCGCAGGGCCGATCGCAGATCTGGGGCATGGCGGGCTGCGTCGGCGTTACGGCCGCGGCCACGGTCAACGGTACGGCGGTGCATGGATTCGAACTCGACGACGTCCATCTGAGCGGGCAATTGCATCCTGGCGCGGTTACCCTGCCCGCCGCTTGGGCGCTTTCCGAACTGACGCAAGCCTCCGGCGCAGCGCTGCTGAATGCGGTGGGCGTCGGCTATGAGATCGGCATTCGCCTCGGCATCGCAGCCGGGCGCGGGCACGGACTAAGCGGCTTTCACCCGACCGGGACGCTTGGAGCCGTTGCCGCCGCTGCAGCCGCTGCAAAATTGCTCGATCTCGATCCGATGCAGGCCCAGGCCGCAATCGCGCTCGGCGCGACGCAGGCGGCCGGACTCTATTCGGCCCGAACCGGCGGAATGTCGAAGCGCTTTCATGCTGGCCATGCCGCCGGGGCTGGTGTTACGGCTGGCTTGTTGGCACGGCGCGGTTTTACAGGATCCGAAACCGCGATCGAGGCCGATTTCGGCGGCCTGCTTTCCGCCATGCGCTTCGATGGCGACCGGGACGCGGTGATGCGGCATCTGGGCGAGGTCTGGCTGCTGGAAGGCGTCGGCTTCAAGATCTTCTCCACCTGCGCCAGCGCCCAGACTGTTGTCGAAGGCGCGATCGAGCTACGCAATCTGGGCGTCACGCCGCAAAACCTCGAGCGGCTCGAGGTCAATATGGGCAGCATCGCCGTCAGCAATGTCGGCTGGACCTATCAGCCGAAAGATGTCGTCGCGGCTCAGATGAACGGCAGTTATGCGGCCGCTGTAGCGCTGATGGATGGCGATGCCTTTGTCGATCAGTTTGCGGAAGAGCGGCTGTCTGATCCCGAGACCGTTGCCCTTGCATCGCGGGTGAAATTCCAGATCGACGCCGAGATCGACAAAGGCGGGCTTGGCCTTCGCCATGCCTCGCGGCTGGTTGCACATCTTCGCGACGGTTCGACGAAGACGGTTCAACATACCCAACGCCCTGGCGGGCCCGGCAAGGAAATCCCGGCGGATCGGGTCATCGCCAAGTTCGAGCGGCTTTCGGGGCCGGTGATCGGCGACAAGGCCGCTGCCCGCGTCCTCGACATGGTCATGAACCTCGAGACCCTTCCCGACATTGGAGGGATCTCGACGGTTCTGGGAGGCGCACGATGAACATTCTTGAGGGCATACGCGTCATCGACCTCTCGCATGCGCTGGCCGGGCCATTCTGCACCCACCAGCTCGCCCTTCTCGGCGCGGACGTCATCAAGATCGAACCGCCCGTCGGAGATGATTTTCGGGGCCGGCCCCATGGCAGGTTCGAATCCGTCAATGCCGGGAAACGCTCCGTCGTGCTCGACCTGAAATCCGACGGCGATCGTGACGCGCTTTTGGCCCTTGTCGCGACTGCCGACATTGTCGTGGAGAATTTCAAACCGGGTGCCGCAGAGAAGCTCGGCCTGGACTGGACGGATCTGCATTCGACATTGCCGCGTCTGATTTCCTGCTCGATCAGCGGCTATGGCCAGACGGGACCGCTCCGCGACATGCCGGCCATCGAATGGTCCGTGCAGGCGACCTCCGGCCTCTCCGACTGCTATCTCGGCCCGGAGACGGACAGCATGGATCTCGGCATCGGCATTCTCGATCCCTTCAGCGGCTATGTCGCCTTCTCGGGCATCCTTGCCGCGCTCTATGCGCGAGAGAAGACCGGCAGGGGCAAGCGCATCGACGTCTCCATGCTCGACTCCGCGCTCGCCCTGCAATCGGCAAACACCACATCGGCACTGCTCGGTGGGCCGCCTTCTCATGGCAGACGACCCACCATGGCCCGGTATCGCGCCGGAGACCGCCGCATCTTCATTGCGGGCATCAGCCAGAAATGGCTGGAAAAGCTCTGCACCCTCATCGAGCGTCCCGAACTGCTTCAGGACGAACGTTTCGCGGACGGCAAGATGCGGGATCGAAATGCCGAAGACTTCGTCGAGGCGATCGAGGCAGCTCTTTCGAAACGCCCGGCCGAGGAGTGGGAACAGCTCTTCGTGGCGGCCGGCATTCCCGCAGGGATGATGCGGACGCTCTCCGAAAGCGCCGGAAGCGATCAGGTGCGACAGCGAGGATTGATCGGCGAGGCCTTCTCCGAACGCGGCATCATCCCGATTGTCCGCAGCGCCTTCCTGTTTGAGGGCGAGGACCGTCGCAGCCTCGCGCCGGTCCCGGCGCTCGGAGAACATACGGAGGCCGTGCTGCAATCGGCCAGCCTCCGCTCACAGGAACATTGAAACGAACTGGATCATAAGATGGCTCGCGCACTGGATGGAATTCGTGTTCTCGATCTCAGCCACGTCATGGCTGGCCCCTTCTGCACGCGCCAGCTCGTGCTGCTGGGGGCGGAGGTGATCAAGGTCGAACGGCCCGGGGAAGGCGATGTCATGCGCTATTACGGCCACGACAAGGCGTTCGGCCGAAACAGCGCCAATTTCATCGGCTACAATGCGGGAAAGCGGTCGATCACGCTCGACATCGCCAAGCCGGAAGGTCTTGAGATCCTCAAAAAGCTCGTGGTGCAGGCCGATGTCCTCGTCGAGAATTTCCGGCCAGGCGTTCTGGCCCGCCGCGGGCTTGCCTGGGATGATTGCCGCAAGCTCAATGACAGACTGATCTATTGCTCGATCTCCGGCTATGGGCAGGATACCTCGCTGAAGGACAATCCGGCCTATGACCATATCGCCCAGGCAATGTCCGGCCTGATGTCCCTGCAGGGCGACGAGGATTCGCCGCCCACCAAAGTCGGCTTCCCGGTGATCGACACTTTCTCGGGCCATCTGGCCGCCTTTGCCATCATCTCCGCCCTGCTCCGGCGCGAACGCGGCGGCGGCGGGCAATATCTCGATGTGAGCATGCTGGATGCCTCCATGGTGCTGATGAGCTCGGTTCTGTTGAAATACTTCGGCACCGGGAAGGCGCCCAAGCGCGTCGGCAATAAGGGCTTCAGCCTGAGTGCCACGGCTGACATGTTCCAGACCGCTGACCGGCCTATTTCGATCGGCGCCAACACCAATGAGCAGTTCAATCAGCTGTGCCGCATCATCGGCCTTCCACATCTGCTGGAGGACCCGCGCTATGCCGATCCGGCCGGGCGCTGGGAGCATGCGACGACGCTCCGCGCCGAGATCACCGACGTGCTGAAGCAGAAGGGTGCGGAAGAATGGGAAGTGCTTTTCAACCGCAACAGCATTCCCTCGGCCGTCGTCCGCGACCTGGCGGGCATTGCGCGCCATCCCTATTTCGACGAGCGGGACATGTTCGTGGAGGTGGATGTGCCGGTGCTGGAGCGCAAGATGAAGGTCGTCGGCGCAGGGTTCCGCACCGATGAGGATGCGCCGGGCAGCAAGCTTCCGCCGCCGGATCTCGGCCAGCACACGGACGACGTGCTGCGTGAACTCGGCTATTCGCCGGCGGACATCGATGCGCTCAGAGCGGGAGGCGTGCTTTGAGTGCCGGGATAGACGCGGTCTATGCTGATCGGGAAGCTGCCGCACGGCAATGGAAATCCGCCGGCGGAAATGTGGTCGGCGTGCTCGGCGCGACTGTGCCGGTGGAGCTGATTGCGGCAGCCGGCATGCTGCCGGTCCGATTGGTGGGTGACCCCTACATCGCGCTTGTTGACAGCCCGACTTACATGGAGCCGGTGCGGGAGGGTTTTCTCCGGTCGATCTTCGAGAAGCTGATGCAGGGATGCTATGACTTTCTCGACCTTCTGGTCATTCCACGCAGTTCCGAGGGGCTCCTGCAGTTCTATTATCTCCTGGAACATGTCCAGCAGACAGAGCCCGACCGCCGCCTGCCGCAAACCTATCTCTTCGATCTGCTGCAGACGCCATTCGAGCCGACGCGGGTCTATGTCAGGGCCCGGATCCTCGACCTCAAGGCCCGGCTGGAGGACTTGTCCGGCAAGGAACTGGAGGATACCGCCATCATCGCCTCCATTGCCCGATATAACGAGGCCCGGAGCTCCTTCCGCAGCCTGAATAAGCTCCGTTCGAGCCTGCCGCCCCGGATGAGCGGCGAGACGGCGCTAAAGCTCGCAGCCTGCGGACCGGCCCTTCCGGTCGAGGCCTTCGACGACCTTCTTCGCTCCAACCCGGGGGAAAACGATCGTCGGGACGGCGTTCGCCTGATGATCAAGGGAAGCCCCGTCGAGCATGTTGATCTCTATCGGGCGATCGAGACGATGGGCGCGACCGTCGTCGCCGACGACCATGACTGGGGCGAGGCCATATATGCGCATGACGTGGACGAAAGCCGTCCATGGCTCGATGCTTTGACCGATCATTACATGAACCACGTACCCGGCCCGCGACGCTTCCCGCAGGACCGCGTTGATGCGCAATTCATGGCCAAGGCGGCCGAAACGCAGGTGGATGGCGTCATATTCTATCTGGAAGAGAACGACGACACGCTCGGCTGGGATTATCCAGCGCAGAAGCGCATGCTCGAGGCTGCCGCCATCCCTTCGCTTCTCCTGACCCGGCAGACCTACTGGTCGCTAAATGAGAAGAGCATCGCCGCCATCAGAGAGTTCATCGGGGAGATCAGACCATGAGCGAGGCCCCCAGCAGTCTCAAGAAAGACGATGTGAAGGCGGATGACGGCCGCCTGGCCGCAACGGCTGCAGCCCGGGACAAGCAGAAGCAATGGTTCAAGGATTTCCAGCAGCGAGCGCTGGATGAAGGCGAGCCCTATGTGATTGCCTCGGCGGTGTCGCCGCACGAGGTCTTCCATGCGATGGACGTGCCGCTGGTCACCAATACCTGGTACTCGTCGATCATTGCCGCGAAGCGCATGTCGCCACATTATTTCGACCTGATGGACCGGCTCGGCTATCATGAAGACCTGCCGCGTTACCTCAGCCTGCCGATGATGACGACGCTGGACGGCGACCCGGAAAAGGCCCCTTACGGCGGGTTGCCCAAACCGGCGCTGATCCTAGATCGTCTGCGCGGAGATTATGCGCAAAGGATTACGGCGCAATGGGCCGAGGCCTTCGGCTGCCCGGCCTTCTACCTCGACAGCCCGTCGCAGACCCGGCTGGTCGAGAACTGGTGGGATCATGCCCAGCGGGACTGGGAATATCTTTATGAGAGCCACCGGCTCGATTTCCAGGTGGAGCAGATCGAGGCGCTGATCGGTTTTTCGGAAAAGACCATCGGCCGCAGGTTGAACCGTGACGAACTCGCATCGGAGATGCATCGCATCAACCGCGCGGGTGAGCTTGCGGCAGAGGCGACGCAACTGATCGCCTCCGCTCCGCGCTGTCCTGTTCCGCTGCCCGACCAGCTGACCAATATCATGGCCGCAACCTGGAATCGCGGCTCGCAATGGTCGATAGATCACCTGCAAACCTATGTCGACGAGATCCGCCAGCGGGTGCAGAGCAATTACGGCATCTGCGGCAATGAGAAGGTCCGCCTGCTGTGGCTGAACACCGGGCTCTGGTTCAATACCAGCTTCTACCGAGCCTTCGAGGAAAGCCATGGGGCGGTCTTCGTCTGGTCTATGTATACCAACTTCTTTTCCGATGCCTATCGGAAGTATTTCGATGGCGACCCGCTGCGGGCGCTGGCAGCGCGCAGCATCTCCATGAACGAGCAGCTGCACCTGCCGCCGTGGATGGCCGGCTGGATCATGAAGCAGGCGCAGGATTTTGGCGCGCATGGCGCAGTCATGTTGACGCCGCTCGGCGACCGCTTGTCCTCTTACGGAACGCAAGCCTGCAAGACGGCGCTGGAAAAGGCTGGCCTGCCGGTTCTTGAACTTTCCGCCAGCATGGTCGACGCCCGTTTGTGGGACGATGCGGAAATGCAGCGCAAGGTCGGTACGTTCATCGATGAACGCTGCCGTCACTAATCGACAGGAATGAATGCCATGAACGACATGTTCGCGATTGAAATTTCGGAGCCCGGCGGCCCCGAAGTGCTGAAGGCGGTGCGCCGCCCGGTGCCCGCGCCGGGACCGGGCGAAATCCGCATCCGGGTCGAGGCGGCGGGCCTGAACGGCGCGGATCTGGCGCAGAGGCGTGGCGTCTATCCGCCGCCAGAGGGCGCATCGGACCTGCCTGGTCTCGAGGTCGCGGGGATCGTTGATCTCTGCGGCGACGGAGTGACGGATTTTCAGCCGGGCGATCGTGTCTGCGCGCTGCTGACCGGCGGAGGTTATGCGCAGTATTGCTGCGTTCCCGAAGGTCAGGTCTTGCCGCTGCCGCCCGAAATCACGATGGCGCAAGGGGCAGGGCTGATCGAGGCCATCGCCACCGTCTGGACGAATGTCTTCGAAACGGCAGCGTTGCAGCGGGGCGAGACCCTGCTGGTCCACGGCGGCACGAGCGGGATTGGCACGACCGCAATCCAGATGGCGAAACTTCACCATTGCAAGGTTATCGTTACCGTCGGTAGCGAGGAGAAGGCGAAGGCTGCTCTCTCGCTTGGTGCCGACAGGGCGATCATCTACCGTCACGAAGACTTCGCCTCTGTTCTGAAGGCGGAAAAAACCCGGATTGATGTCATCCTCGATATCGTCGGCGGGCCCTATCTCGACGGCAATCTCAAGTCGCTCGCCTATGGTGGGCGTCTTGTCGTCATCGCTTTCTCCGGCGGCCGGATGGCGCAACTCGACATCGCCCGCGTGATGATGAACCGCCTGCAGATCACCGGCTCGACCCTGCGCAGCCGGCCTGTGGCGGAAAAAGCGCGGATCATCTCGGAAGTGAGGACCAAGGCGTGGCCTTGGGTGCAGGATGGGCGGTTCAAGCCGGTGATTGACAGCACCTTTCCCTTTGCCGAGGCCACCGCCGCACACCGCCGGATGGAAGGCAGCGGCCACATCGGAAAGATCATTCTGGAAGGCTTCTCCTAACGTTCTAAACAAGCCGCTTCGCATTGACACGCGACAGGAGATCGCGTATTGAATATCCACTGTGTGAATACAATTTTCATATAGTGAAAATGCCAGCCTGCGGAGG
Organism: Rhizobium sp. SSA_523; assembly: GCF_030435705.1. Lineage (NCBI taxonomy): Bacteria > Pseudomonadati > Pseudomonadota > Alphaproteobacteria > Hyphomicrobiales > Rhizobiaceae > Affinirhizobium > Affinirhizobium gouqiense. The sequence goes on along the minus strand of NZ_CP129381.1, from coordinate 66,045 downwards.
AGGCGACTGGCGATCGGGACGGTGTTTCGGGTGGAGGCTCGATTCATCAAAACCAATCCGTGTTCCGCCGACTGCGCTCATCCCCGCGATAGCCATTGCTAACGCCGCTTGTGGAGGAGCCTATCTTGAACAATGAACCCTCATACCGAGATTCAGGCTCCGACCTGTCTGCTCCCGTTATCGAAGCACGGTCCGTCGATCATTTTTACGAGGGGCAAGGGGGATGGAACCATGCCCTCTCGAACCTGAATTTTTCAATTCCCCGCAACGAATTTCTCTGCATCATTGGCCCCAGCGGCTGTGGAAAGAGCACCTTCCTGAAGATCGTCACCGGGCTGGTGAAGCCGACCTCGGGTGAGGTTCTGCTGAACGGCAAGGCGATCAAGGGACCGGGACCAGATCGCGGCATCGTCTTCCAGGAACCGGCGCTGTTTGCATGGCGCACAGTCATCGAGAATGTCGAATTCGGTCTGCAGATGCAGAAAGTGCCGAAGGCGGAAGCCCGCGCACGGGCGCAGACGGTTCTCGATATCGTCGGCCTTGGCCATGTCGGCAATCTTTATCCCTACCAGCTTTCTGGCGGCATGCGGCATCGCGTGGCTGTGGCGCGGGCCTGGGCGCTGCCATCGGCCGATCTGCTCCTGATGGACGAGCCTTTCTCCGCCATCGACGCCATCAATCGCATGACCCTCCAGGATTATCTGGTCGATACCTGGCTGAAAGACCGCCGGACGGTCATCTACATCACCCATGATATTGACGAGGCCGTCTACCTTGCCGACCGAATCCTGCTGATGCGGCCGTCCCCGGGGCGCATCGGGCGCTTTTTCCAGGTGGACATGCCCCGCCCGCGGGATCGCAACGGCGCCGATTTCGCAGAACTGAAAGGCATCATCACCGAAGAAATGCATCGTTCCGCCGGCGACGATTACGAAAACAGCGAAGAAGCGGAGCACGCGGCATGACACTGGACGCCACAGCCACCCCCATCGACGCCAAGGCCAACCGCGCTGCGACAAACCGGGTCTCGAAGCCGCCGATGGATTTTGCGGCCTATGAAAAAACGAAGAACCGCAAGCTCAAGATCCAGCGCATCACGCGCGGCACCGTTGGTGTCGCCGCACTTCTGATACTTTGGCAGATCATGGCGACGGCCTATAATCTCCAGCTGATCCTGCCGGCACCCTTCAGCGTCGTCCGCCGCATCTTCGGCATGCTGACGCTCGACGACACGCGCTGGCTTTACGGCCCGAACATCTATGTCCACCTGATGGAAAGCCTGCGGCGCCTGCTGATGGGCTTCGGGCTCGCGGCGGTGCTCGCCATACCGCTCGGCCTGGTCGTTGGGCGCATCGAGGTGGTGCGCGACTATGTCCTGCCGGTCATCAAGGGCTTCTACCCCATTCCCGGCATTGCCTGGATTCCCTTGGCGATCCTCTGGTTCGGCCTCGGTGATACGGCCGTCGTCTTCGTCGTGTTCATGACGGCCTTCTTCCCGATGTTCTTTAACGCAGAGGCAGGCGCACGGCAGATCAACCCACTGCTCATAGACGCCGGACGCTGTTTCGGCGCCAAGGGGCTGACGCTGTTCTACCGCATCATCCTGCCGGCAACCGTGCCTTATGTCACGACGGGTCTTCGAATCAGCCTCGGCGGCGCGTGGAAGATGATCGTCGCCGGTGAAATGCTCGCCTCCGCACAAGGCATTGGTTACGTGCTGATGGAAGCACGCTTCCAGTTCCGCGCCATCGATCTCATGGCGGCGATGATCCTCATCAGCATCATCGGCTATCTCACCGAATACGTCATCGTCCGGCTCGTCGAGAAGCGGACCACGGAGAAATGGGAGGTCCGGTAGCACGAAAGCTGCCGGCGAGAGACTTCACGGACATCATGGGAGGAACGGATGTCTATTCTGAAAGCAGTCGCCACGGCGGCCGGATTGCTGGCCTTATCGGCAATTTCGTCGACCGCGCAGGAGGCTCAGCCGGTCAGGGTCGGTTGGCTGAAGGCCAGCCTGTCCACCATCATTCAGGCTATCGCCGAAGATGAAAACCTGTATGCCGCGAATGGCCTGAACGCAACGATCACCGCCGTCTCGTCCGGCGGCAACGCCACCGGCATCGAGGCGCTGATGCGCGGCGATTTCGACGTCTATTACGGCCCGATGACAGAGATGGCGCGACTGAACGCCGTCGCCGTTGAGCAAAAGGCAAAGCCGCCGCTGGTGGCCGTCGCGCTCGGCACGCCGGGTGCCACTCATCTGGTTCTCGCCAACGACATCACGTTCGACTCGCCGGAAAGCTTACGCGGCAAGACGATCGGCGTCAGTTCGCCGGGATCGGTCCACCTCGTCATGTTCCGGCATTTTCTGGAGGACAAGGGCCTGACCACGGAAGGCCTCAAGATGAACATCGTGCGGATTGGCGGCAGCGACATGGTGCCGGCGCTTCTGACGAAACAGATCGACGGCTTCCTGCATTCGCAACCGACGCCGGCGATCGCGGTTGCCAAGGGGGCTGGAAAGATCGCACTCGCCCCCGCGCAGATGGGCGAGGCCGGCGAATCCCCGACCTCGGCCATTATGGTGCGCCGGGACTGGGGCGCAGACAATCCGGACATCGTGCGCCGCGTCATCGCCACCTTCATGCAGGCCAGCGACAGATATTCGCAACTGCCTGAAAGCAAGCTCATCGCGATTGTCGAGAAGGCGATCGGCGCCGAGGAGGACGTCGTCAAGGGCGCCATTCCCTATGTGAACCCGCGCCTGATGCCGGACTTCGAAAAGGCATCCGACCTGTACTGGAAGACGGAGATGGCCGCCATGAAGACACGCGGCGAGGTGCTCCCCGACTTCAAGAAGGAAGACATGTTCGACGCTTCCTACGCGGCGGCACGCTGATGCAGACGCATAAACCCAACCCAACAGGGAAAGATCGAGCGATGTTGAAAATTGACAAGATCCGCGTGGCCTTTGCGGTACTGGCGCTTTCGGGGGCAATCGGCGCCGCGATACCGGCTCATGCTGAAGACGCCACACCGGTGAAGATCGGCTGGCTGCGCTCCAGCCTCTCGCTCATCCTGCATCCGATCGCGATGGAAGAGGGGCTCTATGCCAAGCACGGCATCAAGCCGGAGGTCACGGAGGTTCGCTCGGGCGACGGCGCCATTGGCCCCCAGTCGGTCATGCAGGGGCGGATGGATGTCTATATCGGCGTTGTCAGCGACGTGGCGAAGCTGAATTCGCTCGCCAAGGAGAACAAGCAGCCGCTGCCGCTCACCATCGTCGCGCTTGGCTCCCCCGGCGCCACCAACCTGGTTCTGAAGAAAGGGCTTCCTTACAACAGCGTAGAGGACCTGAAGGGCAAGAAGCTGGGCGTCAGCTCTCTCGGCTCCGCGCATCTGGTGACCTTCCGCCACTTCCTCAAGGAACAAGGCACATCGGTCGAGGCGCTCGGGCTGGAACTCGTCAAGGTCGGTGGCAGCGACATGCCCCCTGCCCTCATCACCAACCAGATCGATGGTTTCATCCACTCGCAGCCAACACCCGCCATTGCGATGGCGAGCGGCGAAGGATGGCTGGCGCTCGCTCCAAGACAGATGGGCGAAGCCGGCAAATCCCCGAATGTCGGCGTGATCATCAGAGCCGACTGGGCAAAGACCAATGCCGAGACTGCGGAAAAGGTGGCCGCTTCCCTTCGGGATGCCAGCGAGGCCTACAAGACGCTTCCGAAGGAGCGCATCGTCGCCATCGCTACCAAATATCTCGGCGGCGAGCCGGAATTGATCGCGGCCTCCATCGATTCTGTCGATCCGAGCATCGTCGACCTCAAAGCCGGCGCCAACACCTATTGGAGCGTCGAGATGGCGGCAATGAAAGAGCGTGGTGAAGTCGACAAGAACCTGCAGCAGGAAGACATGTTCTTCTTCGGCAAGAAGTGATGGCGATCGGGATCGGAGAAATGACCGACATGAATGTTTCGGCAGGGCTCCCATCCCTTTCCGCCGTGCTGGCGAAACACGCCGTATCCGCCTTTCCGCACGGAATGCCGGCGGAGGTCTCGACCTCCGCCCGCTCCTCGCTGATCGATGCCATTGCCGTCAGTGCGGCAGCCAGCACGCTTGGCGCCGGCTGCCGTGCCTTCAGGGATATTGCCGTCGAGACAGGAAGCGGCACTGCAGCCATGATCGGTTATGGCGGACGCTGTTCAGCACCCATGGCCGCCTGGGTCAATGGCGCGCTGGCTCACGCCATCGACTACGAGGATACGCATGATCATGCCATCGCGCATCCGAACGCGGCGGCCCTTGCGGCGGCCCTGGCAATGGCCGATACCGTTCCACGGCCCATCAGCGGCCGTGAACTGCTGGGCGCAATTGCAGTGGCGGCCGATCTCGTCTGCCGTATCGCGGCCAGCTTCACGATAGCTCCCGACCGCAATGGCTGGCACACGACACCCTGGCTCGGCGTTTTCGGCGCCGCGACGGCTGCCGGCCGGCTTCTCCAGCTTGACGACCGGCAGATGCTGGATGCCTGGTCGCTTGCCATGAGCCAGATGTGCTCCTTCGGCGAGCTGAAATTCAGCCCGGACTCTGATGTCCGGTCGGTGCGCGATGCCTTCGCGGCCAAGGCCGGCGTGCTCGGCGCGCTGCTCGCTGCCAAAGGCGTGCGAGGGTATGACGATCCTCTGGGCGGACAGGCCGGCTTCCTCGCCGCCGTGGCGCGCGGCGCATATTCGACCGAAACGTTGCTTGATGGCCTCGGAGACCACTTTCTCGGCACGGAAGTGAGCTTCAAACCCTGGCCAAGCTGTCGCGGCACGCATGCCTATATCGAGGCGGGCATAGAGATTGCCTGCCAACCTGGCTTTGCTGCCGAGGCAATCGAGGCGATCGAGATCACCATCAACGAAAAGAACGTGATGTTGTGCGAGCCAAGGGAGATGAAGGTTGCCCCGCGCACGCCGATCGCAGCCAAGTTCAGCATTCCGTTCACGCTCGCCTCTGCGCTGCTGAACGGCCGGGTCACGTTGGAATCCTTTACCGATGCGGCAATCCACCAACCTGGTGCGCTGGCAATCGCGACGAAGGTGCGCCATCGCCTTGATCCGGACATCCCGCTGCGCGACACTACCCGTGGTAGCGTGATTGTACTTGCAAACAATCGCCGGTTTGAGCAGCATATCGTCACGGGGCTGGGACATCCGTCAAGGCCGCTTTCAGAGGCACAGGTGAAGGCGAAATTCGACGACTGCATTCGGTACGCCCATCAGGAGAGCTATCGCGCCAGGGCGGCAGAACTTTGGGATACACTTATGACGGTCGAAGAATCCGACGACATCCGAAAGCTGACGTCGCTCCTTGTTTAGAGCAACGGTTGCTCTGGACCCGGAGCATTGCGTATATGATCCCGAGGTCTGCAAGAAAGAGTCGCTGAAATGGATGAAGAAACCGATCTCGTCGACGCTAACAGCGATGACAGACCCTACAAAGTCAATGTGCTGGATCGAGCCATCGCAATCCTTGACGCCTTCGCGCAGGGCGGCCCCAGCCTCAGCCTCAGCGAAATCGCGCTCCGGACCAATCTGCATGTCAGCACATGCCTGCGCCTGATCACAAACCTGCGGCATCACGGTCTGATCGCAAAGGACGAAGCCAGTGGCCGCTACCGTCTCGGCTATCGTTTGCTGACACTGGCGGAGATAGCCCGCGGCAATTCCGGGCTGGTGGAAGCGGCGCTCCCGACCATGCGGGATTTGTCACGCCAGTTCAACGAGACGGTAGTCCTCAGCGTCCGGGTCGGCGATTCCAGAGTCGATATCGAGCAGGTCATCGGTCAGCAATCCGTCCGCCGTGTCGTGACGCTCGGCACCGAGAAGCCTCTTTATGCCGGTGCGGCAAGCCGCGCCCTGCTCGCGGGTATGTCTGACGAAGAGCTGAACGGTTACCTGCAGCGGACGGAACTCAAGAAGCTCGCCAGCCAGACCATTACCGACGAACGGGAATTGCGGGCGGCCGTCACTGCCGTTCGCGAAACGGGCTATGCCGAGAGCGTGCAAGAGCAGTATGACAATAGCGGCGGCGGCGTTGTTTCCATGATCCGTGGCGTCCGGTCCGAAGTCATCGGCGTCATCGGTATTTCGGTTCCGCAATTCCGATTTTCAGAGGAGCTGAAAAAGCAGCTTCGCCCAGCCGTCGTGGCTGCTGCGCGCCGCATCTCTGATTCGATCGGCGGTCGATACTGAACCATTCGTCGCAAAACCCGGTCAGTTCACGATCATCTGAAACCAAATATCGAGAAACTTGCTGCGTTTGATCATGTCGCGGAAGACGAGAAGCTCGGGACCGAGCTCGATCCTCTGGAGACTTTCGGCGACCTTGAAATCTGCGGGATAGCTGAAGCCGGCACTCGCAAGCGCGGGCCTGATTCCTTCCGAATGCAGCGCATGACGAATGAGACGGGCGCCACGAAGATTGGTTGCCGTCTTCGGAACAAGCACCGTCCACGGCACCGCAAGCACATAGTCCTGCGGCACCACGATCTCCATTCCCTCTGGGATGGCCGCGCCGGCCTGCAGGGCTGAAAGCGGCACATTGTACAAGGCGTCGAGTTCGCCCTCGCGCAGCGCTTCGAGAAGATCGTCCGTCGTGTCGTAGATTCTGGCATTGGCTCCGCCGAAGGCTCGCATAAGGCGCCAGTATAGGGACGTGCGGATGGAATCCTGCGAAGCCAGCAGGTAGCTCACATCGTCGATGCCGATATTCACGACGCCCACCCGGCGGGAGAAGCGTTCGCTATCCTGTTCGAGCGCGCGCACGAGTTCGATGCGGGTCCGCGGCAGGCGATCCGCAAAGGCCGCCCGACGCAAGACCATGACTGCCGGATCAGACCAGAAACCAAAGACTTCATGGCGCCACTGGGCATCGACAGCGTTGGCGCCTGCTTCAACCTTGGCGGCATAGCCTTCATTGGCGACGGAGACCGCGATATCCGGGGAGGAGAACACGGCAATGTCGAACGGCGCCTGTGCACGCTTCGCCTCAGCGGCGATCTGCGCGGATGAAAGCCGGATATAGGTGAGGTCGGCTCCGGGCAGCTGCGCGGCAAGCGCGGCCAGGAGAGGCGCGATCCGTGTCTCGGAGAGAACACCCGCAAGCCTTACCGTCCGGTCTTGTGCCAGCACAGCCACCGGGAAGATCCAGCCGGTCAGGGAAAGGCAGAGCGCGACACTGGCGGCGAGCAAGGTCCTGGCCATCATGCGCGCCCACCCTTGTCCGCAAGCGGCAGGACCACTTCCACAACAAGGCCGCCGCCATCCCGGTCGGCGATGGAGATCGCGCCGCCAAAGGCCACGGCGATGTCTCTGGCGATCGCCAGGCCAAGGCCGGTTCCAGGATGTCCGGTGTCAACACGCGCGAAACGCTGGAAGACCTTGGCCTTTGCGATATCCGGTATGCCAGGGCCTCGATCCATGACCTGCAGGACCGCCCGGCCCTGCGCGGTCGAAAGGTGAACATGTGTCGCGCCGGCCGCATGAATGAAGGCGTTTTCAATAACGTTGCGCACCATTTCCCGCAGCACGACAGGTTCCGCCAGTACGGGAACCGGGCTCTGGGGCACTTCGAGAACAAGCGAGCGTATAAGGCCCGCATAGGTGCTTTCCGCGCGGAGCATCTCAAGTGCGCCGGTCACGGCATCGCCAAAATCGACAACCTCCCGGTCCTGCGTTTCCAACCGATGCATCGTCGTCGCATCGGAAAGCAACATATTGGCCAGCAGGCCCGCCTCGCGAGCATTGTGATGAATGCGCGAAAGACGCCGGCGCACTTGCGCATCCTCCGCCTCTTCAAGACCAACTTCGGCCTGAGCCTGGATGGCGGCAAGCGGTGTGCGCAATTGATGCGCCGCATCCGCAGTGACCCGCTTGACGCCGTCAAGCACGGAGCCCAGGCGATCCATGAACTCGTTGAGGGCCGAAACCAGAGCGGAAACCTCGGCCGGCACGTTCGTGTCGATCCTGCCAAGATCGGAGGGGCGCCGCGCCCGCAGATTGCTTTCGATCAGGCGCAGCGGTGAAAAGGCCGAGCGAACGGAAACGAGGATGAGGCCACCTGCCAGAAGCGCGACCGCAATGGCCGGCAGCATGCCGTTGACGGTCAACTGGCCGGCAAGTTCCTGGCGGGCTTCACGTGTTTCCGCCACCATGACGCCAATCCAGCCGCCCGTTCCCGTGACGGTATCTGCACGATATCGCTGGACCGAGGCGATACGCACCGGCTCCCCCCGGTATACGGAATCGTGCAGCTGCAAGGTTCCATTCTGGATGAGCGGTATGTCCAGCGCAAGGATGGGCGAACCGGTCACCAGGCTGCCATCCGGCGCAGTGACCCGGTAGAACACGCGGTTCAGGCGAGACGTCCCGAGAATGGCGAATGCCGAATAGGGAATATCAACCGTGACGGCGCCCTCCTCGATGCCGACTGTATCGGCGATGGAGAGAGCCGAGGCTGTCAGCACGCGGTCGAACGCTTCATCGGCGGCGCGCCGCGCATAGGCGCCGACCGTCAGGGCCAGCACGGTGCCGATGATCAGGAACACGCATCCGGTGGTGATGAGCAGCCGCCGTTCGATCGACAATCGCGCCATCAGCCTGCCTCGCCTCCCCTGCCGCGCAGCATATATCCCGCACCACGATGCGTGACAATCTCGACATCCACGCCTTCGAGCTTTCTGCGGACCCGTGACACGAGAAGCTCGACGGCATTGGGTGTGCCGACATCGTCATGTCCGAACAGCTTGAGGTAAAGACGGTCCTTGCTGACCGTGTTTCCGGCGTGCGAGGCGAGCGTTTCCAGCACCTCGAACTCACGGCGCCCCAGTTCGAGCGGCCTGCCCTTCACACTGGCAGCGCGGGCCGAAAGATCGACCTCGAGCAGACCGATACGGATGACGGATTTGGCAAGGCCCTTGTGACGGCGCGTGACCGCCCTCAACCGCGCCTCCAGCTCGCCCAGATCGAACGGCTTGACGATGTAGTCGTCTGCGCCGAGGTCAAGGAGGCTGATCTTGTCGTCGATCTGGTTTCTGGCCGTGATGACGAGGACCGGCGTTGGCGAGCGCTGGTCGCGCATATGCCCCATCACATCGAAACCGCTTCGGCCGGGAAGATTGATGTCGAGTACCACAACATCGAATTCACCGTGGATCGCCAGTTCCTCGCCGGATATGCCGTCCTGTGCCAGCGTGACATGATGTCCGGCCCGGGTGAGCTTGGATTCGATTGCCTCGGCGATATCGATGGAATCTTCTATGACAAGGATGCGCATGGGGCTGACAGGACTCTGACAGGAATTCGGAATATTTGTTCATCCTACAGCAAGGGCTTTGCCGAACGCGAGACGGCAAAACTCTTCGGGAGGAGAAAATGACATATCACTGCATGCTCGCAGCGTGTGGATTGCTGGTCGCCTTTCTTTCGACCGGCAGCGCTGCTGCCTATGCCGGACCGTGCCAACAGCGCGCGGCGCTCGACGAGACCTATTGCGACGCCGATGGCGATCTGGTGGCTGACCTTCCGACGGACGGATCGAAGCTGCGCGATCCCGATACGCTCGTCTGGGCCTTTGCGCCTATCGAGGATCCGGCCGTCTATGCGCAGCTGTTTCGCCCTTTCACCAAACATCTCTCAGCCTGCCTCGACCGTCAGATCGTCTATTATCCCGTTCAGTCGGTTGCGGCGGAAATCGCGGCCATGCGCGCCGGCCGGCTGCATTTCGCCGGCTTTTCCACGGGTTCGACGGTCGAAGCCGTCAACCGGGCCGGTGCTGTGCCTTTTGCGGCAAAGGGGCAAAGTGGCGAGGTGCGCGGTTATCATCTCGTCGCGATTGTGCGGGCGGATTCGCCGTATCACAGATTGGCGGACCTCAAGGGCAAGCGCGTTGCCCACGTTTCAGCCGCGTCGAATTCCGGCAATCTCGCACCGCGCGCGCTCTTTCCGGCCGAAGGTCTCGTGCCGGATACGGATTACCAGCCCATCATGTCCGGAGCCCACGACAAATCGGTCATGGGCGTGCTGTCCGGTGATTACGACATGGCGGCAGTCGCATCCGATGTCCTCGAGCGCCTCGTCGAACGCGGCGCGATGGACCGGTCTGCCCTTCGCATCCTTTATGAAAGCCCGCTGTTCCCGACGGCTGCCTTCGCTCATGCGCATGATCTTGACCCGGCACTCGCGGACAAGCTGAAGGCCTGCTTCTTTTCTTTCCGCTTTCCGCCGGAGATGACTGCCGCCTTCAACGGCGATGAGCAGTTTCTCCCGGTTCGCTACGACGAGGCATGGCGAACGGTGCGCGCCGTGACCGATACCGTCGGCACGCTGCCGGACTGAAGCTCAAGATACCGATAAAAACCGGAAGTGATCCCATGAACCTGCAAACCGCTTTGCCGGAGGACCCTTTGCGCCCTCAGCCGGCCTGGAAACGACTGTTCTATCTTGTCCGCGTCAATAGCGCTGACCCGACGCTCCTGCTCGCGCTCATCCTGCTGGTCGTCTTCGGCTATCTCATTCTCGCGCCGGTCCTGCTTCTGCTCGTCGACGCGGTGACGGTGCATTTTTCCGATCTCGCCCGCACCCGCCAGGACCTGGGGGAGCTCACATTCTACTACCTGAACCGTGTTCTCCTCTCGCCCATATCGCGGGATCTCTTCTGGTGGCCGCTCGCTCATACGGCGATCATCTCGGCGGCCGCCATCGTGATCGCTTTCCTCGTCGGGGCACCGATCGGGTGGCTGCTCAGCCGCACGGACCTGATGGGCAAGAAGTGGCTCTCCACTGCGCTGCTCCTGCCCTACATGCTGCCGTCCTGGACGTTCGCCCTGGCCTGGCTGACGCTCTTCAAGAACCGCACGACCGGCGGGCAGCCGGGCTGGATGGAGACTTTGGGCCTCACGCCGCCGGACTGGCTTGCCTACGGCGCCCTGCCCATCGCGCTAATTCTGGCGCTGCACTACGCGCCCTTCGTGATCTTGTTGTTCGGCAATGCGTTGAAGCAGTTCGACACGCAGCTGGAGGATTCGGCGCGCAGCCTGGGCGCCAGCCCCGTCGTCGTGGCGCGCAGGATCATCCTGCCCCTGATGATGCCGTCCCTGGTCTCGGCCGCAACGCTCATCTTCGCCAAATGCCTTGGTGATTTCGGCGTGGCCTATGTTCTCGGCGTGCCGGTCGGCTTCGATGTGCTCGCCACATCGCTGTTTCGCGCCATTTCGACCAGCCAGGCGGGCGCCTCTGCAGTGCTGGCCGGCATGATCGTGCTTCTGGGCACGTTTTCCATCGTCATCGACATGCGGCTTCTGAGAGAGGCCAAGCGTTTCGTGACCATCGGCGCGAAGGGCGCGATGGTGCGCCAGACGCCGCTCGGCAATCTGCAGATGCCCGCACTGGCATGGACCTTCATGATCGTTCTTGTCAGCGCTGGGATACCTCTCCTCGCGCTTACCCTGACAACGGTCATGCGCGTTCCAGGCTCGTTCAGCCTCGACAACTTCACCCTCGATTACTGGATAGGCACCAATCTCGGCACCACGGCGCTGCATCAGGGCATTCTTCTCACCGGCGAATTCTGGCTCGCGCTGTGGAACACTGTCTGGATGGTGGGGCTCGCCGCGCTGGGCGCCGGCATGCTCGGCCTGCTGGTCGGCTATGCCGTCGTCCGCTCGCCGGTCCGCTTCGTCTCCGTCGCGCTGCGGCAGATCACCTTCCTGCCCTATCTGGTACCCGGCATTGCGTTCGCGGCCGCTTACCTGTCAATGTTCGCCGTCGCCCGCCCGCCTCTGCCGGCACTTTACGGAACACCCATAATTCTGGTGCTTGCCATCCTCGCAGACCAGATGCCTTTTGCATCGAGGGCCGGCATTTCTTCAATGATGCAGCTCGGTCGGGAGCCGGAAGAGGCCGGTCAGATCGTCGGCGCCGGCTGGTTCCGCCGGATGCGCTCCATCGTCCTGCCCATCCAGCGCGGCGCGCTCGTCTCGGCGATCCTCCTGCCCTTCATCTCGGGAATTAAGGGGCTCAGCCTCGTCGTGGTCCTCGCCGTTCCCGGCACGGATCTCCTGACCACCTACGCAATCCGCCTCGTCGATTACGGCTACAGCCAGGCGGCCAATGCCGTGGTCGTGATGCTCTGCATCGTCGCCTTCACCGGCACGATGCTCGTCCAGAAAATCGGCAAAGCCAACCTCTCAGACGGCATGGGAAGCAAATAATGTCCAGCATAACCTTGGAAAACATCCGCAAGAGCTATGGTCGCAGCGGCCCCGCCGCCATCTCCAATCTCAATCTGGAAATCGGCACCTCGGAATTCCTGTGCCTGCTTGGCCCGTCCGGCTGCGGCAAGACGACCACCCTGCGCATGATTGCCGGCCTCGAGCACCCGACCGATGGCCGCATCCTCGTCGACGGCAAACCGATCGTCTCCGTAGCCGAGGGGATCTTCACGGTACCGGAGAAGCGCAATATGGGGCTGGTCTTCCAGAACTATGCGCTCTGGCCGCATATGACGATCCGCGACAATGTCGCCTTCGGCCTGACCCTGCGCAAGATGCCGGCCGCTGATCGCGATGCCATTGTCGATCAGGTCATGACGACGCTTGGCATTGCCCGCTATGCCGAGCGATATCCGGCACAACTGTCCGGCGGGCAGCAGCAGCGCGTGGCCTTGGCCCGCATGCTGGCGCTGAAGCCCTCCGTCATTCTGCTGGATGAGCCGCTGTCCAACCTGGACGCCAAGCTCCGTCTCGAAATGCGTGCCGAACTCAAGCGCATCCACGCCGAGGCAGGGTCGACCATCGTCTTCGTCACCCATGACCAGTGGGAAGCGATGACGCTCGCCACCACTATCGCCGTGATGAGCGAGGGCGAACTGCAGCAGGTTGGCACGCCGGACGATATTTATGAGCGTCCCGCCAACCGCTTCGTCGCCGAATTCGTCGGCAGCCTGCCCATCAACATCATCGAAAGGGCGGAGGCCCAATCCGGCCCCTTGAACGCCTGGCTCGATCACCTGCTCGCGCATTTCGGCGTCGATGGCGCGGCCGTCGCCTCCGCCGGCATTCGGCCGGAAGCGACAGGAGTGGGTGCACTCTTTGCGGAAGACGCCGCCAAGCGCGCGGCCGGACAAGGGATCGTCGTCGACATCGTGCCCACGGGCGGCAGCTGGATCGTCGAGCTCGACGTCCAGGGCAGCCGCGTCTTCGCAATCGTGACCGAAAATCCGCGCATCGCTGCAGGTCAGAGCAGCCATTTCTGGGTCGAAAGGCAGCACCTGCATCTTTTCGACCGTGAAAAACGACGCATCACCGCGTGACCGGGATGCACAACCAAAGGCAACGGAGGAAACCACATGCCTAACCTATCGATCTACATGTTGACGGGCGTATCCGTCCTGGCAATTGGCCTTGCAAGCGCCATTGCGCAGGACGCCAAGCAAATCGGCATTCCAGACAGCGAATACTCGCTTGAAGCGCTCATCGAAGCGGCCAAAAAGGAAGGGCCGATCACCGTGATCGATGCGACGGGCAAGATCGTGTCGATGGCCGAAAACTTCTCCAAGAAGTACGGCCTCCAGGCCACCGGCGTGAAGATGAGCGGCCAGGAGCAGGAACAGGTCATCGCCCGTGAAGCCGCTGCCGGCAATGTACGCACGGACGTCTTCAACATGAGCAACCTGCCGTCGGTGACGAGCCAGATCCTGCCGCAGGGTTTCGGCATTTCCTGGCTTGCGCCCGATCTCAAGGACAAGATCCCGGCCGAATATCAAAGTCCGGCAATCACCAGCAACAATCCGTGGGTCTTTGCTTACAACACGGACGTCAACGGCGAGACATGCCCGGTCGACAATCTTTGGGCATTGACGACCGAGGAATGGAAGGGCCGGGTCGCCATACCCGATCCGCTGCTGCGCAACGAGACCATGTTCTGGTTCAACCAGCTCGCCGCGCATGGCGATGCGGCAATGCGTGAGGCTTACAAGGCGCAATTCGGCGAAGACCTGAACACCGATGAGGCGAGCGCAACGGCAGAATGGGTCAAGCGTCTTGCCCAGAACAAGCCGAAAGTCACCAAGAGCGACAGCGATGTCGGGCCGATCGTCGGCGCCAAGGAAGAGAAGCCGCCGATCGGCTTCCTGAGTGCGGCCATCTTCCGCGACGCGAAGAAGGACGGCTATGGCATGGGCATCTGCAAGGAAATGAAGCCCTGGATCGGCCAGCTCACCCCGCGCGTCGCGGTCATCGCCGCGGGCACGAAAAGTCCGAATACGGCCAAGCTTTTCGTCCGCTTCATGATGACGGAAGAGGGCATGGCGCCACAGCTCGGCGACGGCAAGATCTCGACCAACACGGACGCAAAAATGCCGGAAGACGAAGCGTCCGGCATCGCTAATGTCGTCGACCGGCTTTACGTGAACCACTCAGAAACGACGCCAGATGATTTCGCCAAGTTGCAGGACTGGCAGGATTTCTGGCTGACCAACTCCCGATAAGCATCATGCCCCACGCCTGGAGGCGTGGGGCATATACAGGGACACTGTCGTTGGAGCCGGCTTGTTCGCGAAGCCTGTGGTGACGCTAAACCTGCTCCGATCCCCTCACAGGGATCCGCGGTTCGCGGCAAAGCGCATCCACTCGGTCGCTACGCCAAGCTTATTGTGCGGGCATATCCCCTAGGTCTTGGCCGAACGCCGCATGATGGTAAGGCTCAGCCATATTGCGGAGACAAGAAAATAAAGTGCCCCAACTCCTGCATAGCCGGCGACCGTGGAAATAGAGGGCTCCTGAGGCATTTGCGCCTGGAAGATGAAGAGCGCGCCAGCCACAGCGGACTGGCCGCCACTCAAAACCATTGCCCATTGACCGCCACTGGTTTTCCAACGCCGGAGAGCCGTCCCAAGCTGCAGCAGGCCTGAGAAAATCGCCCATAGGCCGAAGGCGCCGAGGACCCAGTTCATGCTCATCGTCAGGGCAAGGATCACGGCGATCGTCATAACCAGACTGGCCGTGACGTTTATCGCCTGGCTCCGGTTTGCCGCAAAACCCCCGCTCCGGACCGCATCGACAGCATTCGCGGCGGCATCCCAGGCCGGATAGACGACCAGCAAAGCCGCAGCAACCGCAAACGAGGTCTGTCCGACGGTCAATGCAGCCGTGACCCACAGCACGGAGAACGCCGCTCGCGTAAAGTAATATTGCTTGAGCCATTCGTCATTGATGACCGCGGCATGAGAGGTTCGACCCTTCGACATTTTGTCTTCCACTTGTTCTGTTGATGAAACTGTTCACGCAAGTCCTGTCGAGAGAAAAGACAGGCCCGCCGGATGGGATGCTCTCGTCGCAAGCACTTCGACCGAAAGCGGCTGCCTTGGTCAGAGAGCCTTGAGACTGTCAATTCTCCCTACTAGTTGGTAGTTTTGTTGAGACAGTTTTTGCGGCCCTAGTCCCTCCGGCTTAGTGAGCGGCGATCGGCGTCAGGCGATCGAGCGCAGGTGCAAGTATCGTCGAAAAGATCTTCGGATCCGCATAGGCTCTTGCCGAGAGCATCGCCCCATAAACGGTTGCCAGGAAGGCTTCAGCTTCGACATGCGGCTCACTGGCAAGGGTCAAGGAGCCTTGCTCGACGCCCCGTTTCATGACTTCCGCCAGCCAGGACGAGATGAAGCGAAAGAAGGCCGTGACCTCTGATGCGACTTCCTTTGGGAGAGACGGTAGCTCACTGGCGAGCATTGCACAGACACAATAAGGCCTGCTCGCATCTTCAATGCAGGCGGCCCAATGGCTGGCGTAGATCTTAAGGGTCTCCAGTGCGTTTGGAACATTCCGTTCGAGGGTAGCAACGCTGTCCTGGCCATCCTCCCGATACTGCTTGACCAGTTCACGCACCAGATCGACCTTGCTGGGGAAATGATGGTGGATGCTGGCCTTGCGAATGCCAACCACCTGGGAAATGTCTGCATAGCTAAACCCATTATAACCTCCGCTCATGATGAGAGTGCGGGCGGAGGCCAGGATGTCGTCGGAGGTGGTCGAAAGCTTGCTCATGGCGAAACTTACCTTCTAGTAGGCAGAGCGTCAAGCTCAAATGTCTGCTACCCGATTATCCGTCCGTTGAGACTGTCAGCGCTTTCCATGCGTCCAGTTCATGCTGCAAACGCGCAATCCGCGCCGTCACATGCCTAAGAGCATCGCTGCCAAGAAGAAGCTGCGGCGGAGGATCGTCCGATCCGATGAGAGCAAGCACAGCGGCCGCCAGCTTTTGCGGATCACCCAGCTGCTTTCCGCTCGACGCCTGGCGCGCTTCGCGGATCGGATCGAAAAGGCTGTCGTAATCGGCGATGGACCGCTTGGTCCGGACCATGGAGCGCCCGGCCCAGTCCGTGCGAAAGGAGCCGGGGCAAAGCGTCGTTACATGAACTCCAAAGGGCGCCATTTCTGAACGCATCACTTCGGAGATCCCCTGCAGGGCAAACTTGCTGCCGCAGTAATACGCGATGCCGGGCATGGTGATCATACCGCCCATCGACGTGACATTGATGATAAAGCCGGAGCGGCGCTTGCGGAACCGTGGAAGAAATGCCTTGGCCACAGCGACGGCGCCGAACACGTTCACGTCGAACTGACGGCGCATTTCTTCAAGGGGCGATTCCTCCAGTACGCCTTCGTGACCATACCCGGCATTGTTGATCAGCACGTCGACCGGCCCATATTGGTCTTCCGCTTGCTGAACCACGTCAGGAATGGCGTCGAACTCTGTGACGTCGCAAAGAACCGGGCGCAGCATCGGGAGGGTCTTTGCCAAGCCATCGCGCGCGGCGTCGGAGCGTACAGTCCCGATAACGGTGTGCCCGGCCTCCACTGCAGCAGTTGCGATCGCGAGCCCGAACCCGGAATTTGCCCCCGTGATGAAAAAGGTCTTGTGTGACATTCCTTGAATCCCTTGTCTGTGTACGGCATGACAGATACTATCGGGGACTATTCATTTCGATTGCGTTTTCTCTCAAAATGATGCCAAATCCTATAAAACGAGGACCCCAGACAATTGCCCATGGTCAGTTGGTCACCCTTGCCGGAGATTTGGCTCCCCGCCTCGGATATAACGAGACCTCTCTTCGTCATGTCCGCATTTTGCGCACGGAGACGGTGCTGAATGACATTCCGGTTCTCTACAAGCCTGGGGCGGTGTTCGTCTTGCAGGGAAGCAAGCAGGGGATCCTGGAGGGCGAAATCTACCTCTATGACGAGGACCATTATCTTGCCGTCTCGGTGCCGGTGCCGTTCCGGATGACGTCAAAGGCAAGCCCACAGCGGCCATTGCTTGCCGTCTATGTGGACTTCGACATGCAGATGGCGGCCGAGATCGCTCTGCAGGTGGAGGAACTCGCCGGTCCCGCGAACGCCAAGCCGAGAGGGTTGCTCTCGAGCAGAATGGAAAGCGATATCAAAGAGGTTTTGCATCGCCTGCTCAGAGCGCTTGGCAGCCCCGTCGATGTCGCCGTGCTCGGGCGCTCGATCCTGCGAGAATTGCACTATCGGATCCTGATCGGTCCCCAAGGTGGCGCATCGATCGCCGCCCTTCAGCGGAAAGGGACGTCCGGAAAGCTGATACAAAGTGTGGCGTGGATACGGGAGAATTTCGGTTCCGAGATCGCCATCGCGGATCTTGCTACCAGGGTGGGCATGAGCGTACCGTCCTATCATGTCCATTTCAAAGACCTGACAGGCTCCACCCCCATGCAATATGTGAAAGCCCTGCGGCTGCATGAGGCAAGGCTGATGATCGCCCGCCAGAGCGGGACGATTGCTGATGTGGCTGCATCGGTCGGCTATATCAGCCCCGCCCAATTCAGCCGGGATTTCAAACGGCATTTCGGGCGCACGGCATCAGAAGAGAGCAAATGGGTCCAGCAACATCTCGGCGAACAGGTCTGAACAAATCTAGGATACGGCCCGGCGCAGATTTCTGCCAAGCTCTGAAAATGTTGCGGTCATTCATGCGAAGCCTTGACGTCTCCTTCTCCCGGCGCGACGATCCCTTGCCCAGGTGCAGGAGATGCCGATGGTTGAGACACTTGTTGCATTGCGCAGCGTGCCAGGCACCGAGGCAGCCCTCGGCTGGGCTGGCGGCCACACCGTGGTCGTCGATAGGCCTGACGGAAAGTCAGGGGGCATGGGCCTCGGCTTCAACGGAGCGCAGCTTCTGGGACTTGCACTCGGCGGGTGCTATTGCAATGACTTGCGTTACGCTGCTCACGATCTGGGGCTTGAGGTCGGCGAGATTGCCGTGTCCGTCCGGGTCGAACTGGAAGGTTCGCCCTTGATGGCGACCCGTGCAATCATGTCAGTGACATGCGACATGAAAGACGGTTCCGACGCAAGCGCCGTTATCGATCGCGCCTGGTCGGTCTGCACGGTGGCGAATTCGCTCAGACAAGGCATCAAGATTAGCCTGGAAACGGTCGAGGGTTCAAAACTCGACCAGGATTTGGCGCGTGGTATGAGAGAAAATCGTTCAGTTTGAGGAGCGAAGCCGCCGGTGGATCCGACAGGCATCGAGGCTTCGCGACGCCAAAATGAGCGATTTTCGCCCTATCCCTGCGGGACGCGGCAGCTGTCATCGTCGGGGCTTCCGAACCGGCCGGCCATCCGGCAGATCCTCCATCGCATCTTTTGCCGGCAAGGCTGAACTGTCTTCGGCTCTGAGAGCGAGGTAAGCCGCCATCATCATCAGGGTCATTGCGGCCAGGTCGAGCAGTGAAACCTCTTCTCCCAACCACACCTCGCCCAGAAGCACAGCGACGATTGGTGAGACAAACGCATAGGACCCCGCTTTCGAGGGGCCGATATCCCTGAGAAGCCGCATGAAGATGGTGTATCCGATGAGCGATCCGAAGAGGACAAGGAACCCCCAGGCCAGCCACGGCCCGACCCCCCATCTGCCGTAGACTGCAATCCACGCAGCATCCTCGACGAGAAGCGAGTAGCAAAGCAGGAAAAGCCCTCCGATTGCAGTCGTCGCGCCCGCAATCTGGAATGGCGGGTGCTCTCGCAGCAGCGGCTTCGCCAGCACCGATCCAAGGCCATAGGTAAACGCGGCGGCGGCTATGGCTATGATTCCCCACAGTCGTTGGCCCGCAGTCGCGTCCCCGGTTGCCCGCGACATTGCTTCGGGACCGTACAGCAGGCCGAGACCCATCACGCCCAGGGCGATCGCTCCAGCCTTGGATGGCTGCCAGCGCTCTTCACCCAGCAACAGGGCGAAGCACATGAGCGCTATCGGCGTCAGCGAAAGCTCGAGCACCGCCGCCGTGCCCGAATTGACATATTGCATGCCCCAAAACAGGGGGCCGTAGCATAGCGATATCATCAACAGGCTTATGACAAGCAGTCTCGGCAGCTGAGCCAGGGTGAGGCCCAGGGGCTCTCGCCGAACGGTCCCTATGAGCAGCAGGAGGATGCCCGCGACGGTAAAGCGGCTGCCGGCAAAGAACATAGGCGGCACCGAGTGAATGCCCGCCTTGATTGCGATCCAGGTACTTCCCCATATAAGACAGAGCAGGACGAAATCGAACATACGGGATTTGAACACAGGCCGCATAACTTCCCTCGTAACGGGTAAATGCCGTTTATGTCGTTACTAACAGAGCAAGTGCGGGTTCGTTCCACGGGAGACTGTCATGAGCACGCGCCGGAGCGTGGATACGATGTTGCTAGTCGGCGGAAACGTCGCGCTCGACTTCATCAACACCGTCGATGTCCGCAATGATGGCTTCGGGCCGGACTATCTGCACATCTATCGCGACCTGATCGTCTTTGCCGAACGAACCGGTCTCCTCGATAGCGACGATCTGCAGACGCTCGCCCACGTCGCTCGTGAGCATCCACGCGAAGCTGAGATCGCACTGAGCCGGGCCAAGGCGTTTCGGGAATTGCTCTATCGGCTCTGCCGCGCCGAATTTTCCGGCGAGGCCATCGCGCAAGAAGACCTGGACGCTCTGCATAAAACCGTGCTCAACGCTATGGCGGGCAGAGTTCTGATCGCCACATCTCACCACCTGCACTATCAGTGGAGGTCGGTGGAAGACCTTGATCTGCCCACCCATGCCCTGGCCCTTGCCGCTCATGATCTCCTGCTGGTGAGAGGCGCCAGAAGGCCCATTCAGGAATGTCCCGGTAGACGGTGCGGCTGGGTGTTTCTGGACACCTCGCGGGGCGGCAAACGGCGATGGTGCTCCGATAAGACCTGCGGTACCGCATCGAGAATTTCTAAGTTCCGGGCACATGCTGTAGACTGAGCAGGGCCTCTGGCCAAACAGGTCACTTTGCAACGGCGAGACATGCCGCTATCCTTGTTGGCGAAAAAGAGGAGAGAGCCCGCTGCAGCGTGTGCGTCGTAGTATCGTCATGCTGGTGGTGTCCGTGGTCGTGTCGTCGGCCGCGGTGATGTTTTACGGCACCTCCCTGATGCGCAGCAGTTTCATGGAGGAAGCATCGCTGCAGGCGGGCAGCACTCTACGCCTGGCGGTGGCGGCGCTGGATGGGCACCTCAAGCGCTACGAACCGCTGCCGCGCCTGATCGCAGATCACGAGAATATCGAGGAACTGCTGAGCCAGCCGCAGGATCCGGGCCTTCGGCTCGCGGCAAACCGTTACCTGAAGATGATCAACACCCTCCTGGATTCCTCGGATATCTACGTGATCGACATGACCGGCGATACCATTGCCGCCAGCAATTTCGAGGGTCCGGCGAGCTTTGTCGGGCAGAATTTCAGTTACCGCCCCTATTTCCAGGAGGCAGCCCAGGGCCGGCCGGCGCGGTTCTACGCGCTCGGCACGACATCGGCAAAGCGCGGCTATTATTTCTCCGCCCCGGTGGAAGTCGGCGGCTCGATCCTCGGTGTCATCGTCTTCAAGGTCGACATCGACGTGATTGAGGCGACCTGGCAGGGTGGCGAATACAAGATCTTCGTGTCCGATCCCGAAGGGATCATCTTCATGAGCGGCAATCCGGACTGGCTTTACAAAAGCCTGCTGGCGCTGACCGAGGAGCGGCTGGCCCGCACCACGGCCTCCCGGCGTTATTCCGACGCTCGGCTGGAGGAACTGCCGGTGCGCCGCCACACCCTTGACGGCTACGACCTTATGGATGTCCAGTCCGAGGGAACAAGCCGGGAATACCTGGTCCTGTCGGAATATGTCGAAACGGCAGACTGGACCGTCAATGTGCTGACAGACACGACGTCGGTCCATGCCCAAGCGCGCACCACCGTCATCGCAATCGTTCTGTCGCTCTGCCTTGCCGGCATGGCCCTGGCCGTGGTGCTGCAGCGCAAGGCACGGCGTGACCAGTGGCTGGCCATGGAGATCGAGAGGAAAGCCGAGCTGGAGCGACGGGTCGAGGAACGCACCGCCGATCTTGCCCGCGTGAATTTGCAGCTGCGCCAGACCCAGGCGGACCTCATCCAGGCCGGAAAACTCGCCGGCCTGGGGCAGATGTCGGCGGCCCTGTCCCACGAGTTCAACCAGCCGCTGGCGGCGGTGAAGAACTATGCCGACAGCGCCACACTGCTGATCGAGCGGGGGCGGGCGCCGGAGGCGCGCGACAACCTGGCGCGCATTTCCAGCCTGATCGACCGCATGGCCTCGCTCAGCCGTCACCTGCGCAACTTCGCCCGAAAGCCGAACGAGAAGCTCGGGCCTGTCGCGCTGGCCGATGTCCTCAACGATACACTGGAAATCGTCGCTGCCCGTCTTGCCACCGCGGACGCGTCGCTGACGCTTGATCTGGGCGCAGTGCCGCCGGTCGTCAATGCCGGATCGGTGCGCCTGCAGCAGGTGCTGGTCAACATCATCACCAATGCCGCCGATGCGGTGGAAGGGCTCGATGATCGCGCCATTTCGCTGACTGCGCGAGCCACCGGCGGCCGCGCCGTGATCGAGGTTCGCGACCATGGGCCGGGTGTCCCGCCCGCCATTGCCGAACGCATCTTCGATCCCTTCTTCACCACCAAAGGCCCGGGCAAGGGATTGGGGCTCGGGCTTTCTATCTCCTACAACATCGTCAAGGATTTCGGCGGCGACCTCACCGTGTCGCATCATCCGGAAGGCGGAGCGGTGTTCCGCATCGATCTCGCCCTTGCGGACGCTCTTTCGGAGGCGGCGGAGTGAGCGGGCCCACCGTCCTGCTGATCGACGACGAGGCGGAACTGCGGCGTTCCACCGCGCAGGCGCTGGAACTCGTGGACCTGCCGGTGGAATCTTTTGCCACTGCGGAGGAGGCCCTGACGCGGGTCGGCTACGGTTTCCATGGAGTCGTCGTGTCCGACATCCGCATGCGCGGCATGGACGGCATGACGCTGATGCAGCGCGTGCGCGACATCGATCATGAGATCCCCGTCATCCTCATGACCGGCCACGGGGACGTGCAGCTGGCCGTAAAGGCCATGCGCGAGGGGGCCTATGATTTTCTCGAGAAACCCTTTGCGCTGCAAACACTGGCCGGCGTGATCCGCCGGGCGCTGGACCGGCGCGGTCTGGTCATCGAGAACCGGCGGCTCAGGGCGGTGGCCGGCAAACGGGACGATGTCGAGGCGAGGCTGCCCGGCCGCACGCCGATGATGGTGGACCTGCGCTACCGGCTGCGGACCATCGGCGCATCTGATGCCGATACCTTGATCATCGGCGCGACAGGGGCGGGCAAGGAAGTGGTGGCGCGGGCGCTGCATGACATCAGCAGCCGTGCCGAGCGGCCTTATCTTGCCATCAACTGCGCCGCCTTGCCGGAACAGCTGTTCGAAAGCGAATTGTTCGGACACGAGGCTGGCGCCTTTCCCGGCGCCATCCGTCCGCGGCACGGCAAGCTGGAACATGGCCGCGGCGGCACCATCCTGCTCGACGAGATCGGTTCCATGCCGATGGACCTGCAGGCGAAGTTCCTGCGGGTGCTGCAGGAGCGGACCATCACTCGTCTGGGGTCGAACGAGACCGTCACACTCGACGTTCGCTTCATCGCCACCAGCAAGGTAGACCTGGAGCAGGAGGTGGCATCCGGGCGCTTCCGCGCCGACCTGTTTTACCGGCTGAACGTGGTGACGCTGCATGTGCCCGCGCTTGCGCAGCGGCGGGCCGATATTCCCCTGCTCTTCCTGCACCTCGTCCGCGAAGCCTCCGCCCGCTACGGCCGCGATGATGTCGAGGTGCCGCCAGACATCATTGCGGGTCTGGCGGAACGGGAATGGCCGGGCAATGTGCGAGAATTGCGCAATGCCGCCGACCGCTTCGTGCTGGGCCTCGACATGCGGACGGGAGAAGGGGCGCCGGCGGACGAACCCGACAGCCCGCGCCTGGCCGACCGGGTCGCGGCCTATGAGCGCCGGATCATCGCCGGTGCCATCGCCGCCCATGGCGGAGCGCTCAGGCCCGTCTACGAGCAGCTCGGAATCTCCCGCAAGACGCTCTACGAGAAAATGCAGAAATACGGTCTCGACAAGAAACACGCCCTTGGAGATCTGGACGAGCTCGGCTGACGGAAAAAGTGGGTGGATTTCCACCCAGACCTGATGCAGCTTGGGAAGAAACCTACCCATTTTGCAGCGCAAAATCACGAAATCTTGGTGTTTTCGTGCGGGGTCAGATTGTGCCTTGCATATTTGCAGCGACTATTCAGCCACCAGGTCCGGAACCGAGGAGCAGTCCGGACGTGTTATCATCAGGGAGGAATTCATGTCGCTTTTCAAAACCATACTTGCCACAACCGGCTTGGCCACGGCACTCGTCGCCGGCGCCGCCCTTGCCGAATATCCCGAGCGCAACATCACCATGGTCGTTCCCTTCGCCGCCGGCGGCCCGACGGACACCGTGGCGCGTCTGGTTGCTGAATCGATGTCCAAGGATCTCGGCCAGCAGATCATCGTCGAAAATGTCGGCGGAGCCGGCGGCACGCTGGGTGCCGGCCGGGTGGCGAGCGCCGAGGCCGACGGTTACACTATCCTGCTGCACCACATCGGCATGGCGACCAGCGCCACGCTTTACCGCAAGCTCGCTTACGACACGCTGAACGCCTTCGAATATGTTGGCCTCGTCACCGAAGTGCCGATGACGATCGTGGCGCGCAAGGATCTGGAGCCGACCGATCTCAAGGGCCTCATCGAGTACGTCAAGGCCAACAAGGACAAGGTTACGGTGGCCAATGCCGGCATCGGCGCCGCGTCGCATCTGTGCGGCATGCTGTTCATGAGCGCCATCGAAACGCCCCTGGTCACCGTTCCGTACAAGGGAACCGGTCCTGCCATGACGGACCTGCTGGGCGGCCAGGTCGACATCATGTGCGACCAGACCACCAACACCACCAAACAGATCCAGGGCGGCACGATCAAGGCCTATGCGGTCACCTCGCCGAAGCGCCTGGATATCTTCCCTGACCTGCCGACAGCCGTTGAAGGCGGCCTGCAGGGCTTCGAGGTCGGAATCTGGCACGGCGTCTATGCGCCCAAGGGAACGCCGTCGGCGGCGGTTGAGAAGCTTTCGGCCTCGCTGAAGAAAGCGCTGAAGGACCAGAACGTGGGAGCCCGGTTCGCAGAGCTTGGCACACTGCCGTCACCGGAGGCAGACGCCACCCCGGCTGCGCTGAAGGCCAAGCTCGAAAGCGAAATCGCCCGCTGGAAGCCGGTGATCGAGGGTGCCGGCCAATACGCCGACTAAGCCCATCCGATCCGCCCATGCAGAACTTCCCCGGCCCTTCGCCGGGGAGGTTTTTTGCGCCGGCCATCGGCCGCTGCCCTGCCCTTGATCGGGCGTGGCAATCTGCGGGCCGAGCTTTTTCCAAGGGACAAAAATGGCATCCTTCAGCATAGACAAAACCAACGCGCTGTGCGGCGGCGCGTTCATCGGATTGGGGCTCTTCTTTACCGTCCAGTCGCTTTCGCTCGATCTGGGAACAGCGCTGCGCATGGGCCCGGGCTATTTTCCACTCGTGCTTTCCGTCATCCTCATCCTGCTCGGCCTTGTGATCCTCGTCCAGGCGTTTCGAGAGCAGGGCGAGCCGATCGGACGGCTGGCCTGGAGGGGCATGCTGTTCATCCTGCCCGCGCCGGTGCTGTTCGGTCTCACCGTGCGCGGCCTGGGCTTCGTTCCCGCGCTGTTCATCGCCTCCTTCATCGCCTCTTTCGCCTCGCAGCGCATGCGTCCGCTCGGCGCCGTGGCGCTGTCCATCGCCATCACGGTGTTCTCGGTTCTGGTCTTCAGCTACGCGCTGGGGCTGCCGTTCGAGCGCTTTGGCCCCTGGACCCGTTTGTGAGGATCGATCATGGAACTCTTCAATAATCTCGCATTGGGGTTTTACACCGCAGGCTCGATCGAGAACCTGTTCTTCTGCCTGATCGGTGTGTTGCTCGGAACGCTGATCGGCGTTCTGCCCGGGATCGGCGCAACGGCGACGATCGCGATGCTGCTGCCGATCACCTTCCAGCTTGAGCCGGTGTCCTCCCTCATCATGCTGGCCGGGATCTATTACGGCGCTCAATATGGTGGTTCCACCACCGCTATCCTGATCAACATGCCCGGCGAATCCTCGTCCGCCGTCACCGCGATCGACGGCTACCAGATGGCCCGCAAGGGCCGTGCGGGCGCCGCCCTTGCAATCGCCGCGCTCGGCTCCTTCTTCGCCGGCACAGTCTCGACATTCCTCGTGGCGATCTTCGCCCCGCCGCTGACGGCGATTGCGCTGGAGTTCGGCGCGGCGGAGTACTTCTCGCTGATGGTGGTTGGCCTGGTCTCCTCCATCGCACTGGCTCATGGGTCGATCGTCAAGGCGCTGGCAATGGTGGCGCTCGGCCTGCTGCTCGGCCTCGTCGGCACCGATATCTATACCGGAACGCCGCGCTTTACCCTCGGCATCCGCGAATATGCGGACGGTCTGAACTTCGTGGCGCTGGCGGTCGGCGTGTTCGGCATTGCCGAAATCCTGCGCAACCTCGAAGGCGAGTTCAGCCGTTCGGTGCTGATCAAGAAGGTCTCGGGTCTCATGCCCACGCGTGACGACTTCCGCCAGATGGTCGGGCCGGTCCTGCGCGGAACCGCGATCGGATCCGCGCTCGGCATCCTGCCCGGCGGCGGCGCCATTCTTGCGGCCTTTGCCTCCTATACGGTCGAGAAGAAGCTCTCCCCGCATCCGGAGGAATTCGGGCAAGGGGCGATCGCGGGTGTGGCCGGCCCTGAATCTGCCAACAATGCCGGGGCCCAGACATCGTTCATTCCGCTGCTGACGCTGGGCATCCCCGCCAATCCGGTAATGGCGCTGATGGTGGGGGCCATGATCATTCAAGGCATCGTGCCCGGACCGAATGTCGCGACCGAGCAGCCGGCGCTGTTCTGGGGCATCATCGCCTCCATGTGGATCGGCAATCTGATGCTGGTGGTGCTGAACCTGCCGCTGATCGGCATGTGGGTGAAGCTCTTGACGGTGCCCTATTATGTGCTGTTCCCGACGATCATGGCCTTCTGCTCGATCGGGGTCTACAGCGTCAACAGCAATCTCTATGACCTTTACGCGGTCGCCTTCTTCGGCCTGGTCGGCTACCTGCTGGTCAAGCTGCGCTGCGAACCAGCACCTCTGCTCTTGGGCTTCGTGCTGGGACCACTGCTGGAGGAAAACCTCCGCAGGGCCATGATCCTTTCCCGCGGCGACCCTACGACATTCCTCACCCGGCCCATCAGCGCCACGCTGCTCCTGATCGCGCTTGCCGTGCTGATCGTCGTGTTCCTGCCGAACGTGAAGGCGAAACGCGAGGCGGTCTTCCAGGAAGAGGATTGAACCAGGCGCCCCTTGCGACAACGCTGCGCCACCACAAAGGGCGCAGCGTCATGCCGAAGACGATCTGGTCGTTGTCAATGCGGAGATCTTCACCAGCATGCGCGGGCAGGCTGAAGCGTCTCCGCAGCCACTTTCCACCCGATGAAGCAGGATGGCCAAACGCCCGTCTGCACCGTGTCGTCGCCGTCTGCCTTACCCGCCCCCCGGGCAAGGGCCTGCCAAGAAGCTCCGTGTGCTGACGCATATACTTATTGCATGATCCGATTGCAGCTCTTAGGGGCGCGCCGGACCCTGCGGCGCAAGATGCTCCGAGAAGAACCCGGCCAGCCTTGCGACTGCAGGGCCGACATATTCCGGTTTATAGTACATGTCGTAGTGGCCGGCGCCTTCGACTTCGAGAAAGTGCTTGGCCTTCGAAGGAGAGAGGTCGAACAGACGCCTGCCCGCTTCGTACTGCCCTGTCGTCCCGCGGCGTCCGCCAACGATGACCTGCAGCGGCTGGGTCAGCAGATCGGGGACCAGGCCGAATGCGTCAAACCCCAACAGGCTGCCATAGCTGACGAACAGCAATCGGTTCGTCGAATTCGGATGTCGATACGCGGACTCCCGATAGAAGGTGACGGCCTCTAGCAGTTCGGGATCGGTGATACCTGCAGCCTCGGCGTCCGCAAGACTGTCAGGGATCCACGGATCTCTCCGCGGCGCGGCGCCGCGGGCCTGTGCGGTGCGCTCAACAGCGACGTCCAGGAGCGTCTGACGAAAATCGGGAAGCAGGCGGCGCATCGCCTCGCCGATGTCATTGGCGACAACCGTTCCCACCGCCTTGAAGCGCGGTTCTGTCAGGGCCGCCTTGATTGCATAGCCGCCACCTGCGCAGATCCCCAGAAGTCCGATCCGCGCATCGTCGACGTAAGGTAGCGTCGTCAAATGATCGACCGCGCAATGAATGTCTTCAACACGAACGGCTGGATCTTCGAGATCGCGCGGCTCACCGCTGCTCTCGCCCTGGTATGACGGGTCGAACGTCAGCGCAATGAAGCCGTATGTGGCGAGCCTCTCGGCGTAAATCGCGCCAATCTGTTCCTTCACGCTACTGCCGGGCGTCGCAAGGACGATCGCAGGATATGCAGTCGCCTCGTCGAATTCCGGCGGCAGGTGGATATTGCCGACGACCTCGATATGTCTGTTCCTGAACGTAACCCGCGTGATCATACGGCACTCCTTTTTCCTTTGTTCATGGCCTCATCACGACCCGCCCGAGGGGTTTGGCGGACTCGGCGTAATGATGCGCCTGGGCAGCGTCTTCAAGAGCGAAGGATCGGTCAATCACGACGTCGATCCTTCCGGCTGCGGCGGCGGCAAGGAGATCATCGACGGTTCCGTGCACTGAAGGCCGTTCAAGGATGGATCCCATGAAAACCCCGTGAAGCGTCTGATTGTTCTGCATCGGCCGCCATAGATCAACATCAAGCTTTCCACCGCCCGCATTGCCAAGGAAGACGAGGCGTCCTTCCGGTGCGAGCGCCGAAAGGGAAGCTTGCAATGTGGAGCCGACTGGATCGATGACCAGATCGACGCCTTTCCCGTCGGTCAATCGGCGCACTTCTTCTCCGACATCGCGCTTAAGACGGTCGACGACGAAGGCGGCACCAAGTTCACTCAGTCGAGCCTGTCTTTCGCTGCCGCTCGCCACGGCAATCACCGTCGCTCCCGCCTGTCCGGCCAGTTGCACTGCCGCGAGCCCCACGCCTCCAGCAGCAGCGTGAATGAGAACGGTTTCGCCCTTCTGCACATTACCCCGGGTGATCACGCTGTGGTAAGCCGAGCCGAACGAGATGGGCAATACGGCAGCCCGGGCGATATCCAGGCCCGAAGGCACCAACCAGGTTCGTGAAGCAGCGACGGACCAGAGTTCAGCATGCGATCCCTGCATGCTGAAGGCAGCGACCTTGTCGCCGACGGCACGCGTCGTTACGTCCTGCCCGACGCTCAGCACCGTACCGGCCGCCGCGTAGCCGACCACCCACCGGTTGGGCTGCGAAGTCGATCTGCGATTGATCAGATCCCCGCCTTCAATCGAGATCGCTTCCACCTTTATCAGGACTTCGTCCGGCCCGCAGGCCGGATCAGGCACGTCGGCGTAAACCAGCACGGATGGTGGTCCCGGATTGTCGTAGACGGCGGCTTTCATCTTCAATCCATTCTCCAACGATGATCACGACAAACATGTAGGAGGTTCGCGGCTCTGAAAAAGGGAGCCCATATGTCGACGCCATGTTGCTCAACGTGCAACGGGCGGCCGAGGCAGCAACCGCTGTTCCTCTTCCCGAAACAGGCTGTCGCACTCTTTGCCACTTCAAGCCGCGTGATCGTGCCACGAGATAGGCACGGACGTCCTGTCGGGCACATCCGCAGATCGCTCGACCTCACGACTGACGACGACAGAAGGAACCAACGCATATGATTAACTTAAGTGGAAAGCGCGCTTTGGTCACCGGCGGCTCGCGCGGGATCGGCGCAGCCATTGCCGAAGCGCTTGCGGAAAATGGCGCCGATGTGGCGTTCACCTATCAACGCGCGAGCGAGAAGGCTGCGGCGGTTGCCCGATCGATCGAAGCGCGCGGCCGGCGATCCGTTGCCATTCAGGCTGACAGCGCCGACCCGCAGGCCATCGCTCGCGCTGTCGAAGACGCCGTGGCTGCCCTGGGCGGGCTCGACATCCTCGTCAACAGCGCAGCCATCGGCCATTCCGGGACCATCGTCGATCTGGACCTCGACGCATATCAGGCCCTCATGGACGTCAATGTGCGCGCGCCCGTGTTGTATGCAAAGGCGGTCATCCCGCATTTGCGAGACGGGGGACGTATCATCACGATCGGTTCCGCACTTGGCGAGCGCGTGCCCTTTCCGGGCATAACGCCGTACGCCATGTCGAAAGCGGCACTGACGTCCTTCACACGCGGGCTTTCCCGCGAACTGGGACCGACAGGCATCACCGTGAACCTCGTCCAGCCTGGAGCAACGGACACGGATTCCAACCCAGCAGACGGCGCGGCTGCAGACTTCCAGCGAAACCTGACGTCGCTCGGGCGCTATGGCGAGCCGAAGGAGATCGCGAATGCCGTGGTATTCCTGGCAAGCCCCGCGGCGAGCGTGATCACGGGCGCGACCCTCACCGCGGACGGCGGCGCGATCGCGTAAGCCACAATCTGCTCAAGCATGGCCTTTGACGAAGAAGGGCCATGCTTTTCAACGAGGCCGGACAAGAGACAGCGAGAGAGAAGCGGCCAGGAAACCTGCCGCCTCGGCCTGGACCATCGCCGAGGCCGGTGTGCAACACCGCGCCAAGATGGCGCTCGTTTTTGCTCATATCGCATCGAAATCCGAAGATCCGATCCGCATCATCTCTCATCGAAGCGCTCTCAACGCGTTGAGAATAACCGCGACGTCGATCACTTCCTGCGTCAACGCCCCCTGAACCGGCGGCAGATAGCCGAGGCTGGCAAAAGCCATGGCACACAGCGAAAGTCCGAGACCCGCCACGACACTTTGGAGGGCAATCGCACGGCTGCGGCGCGCAACGGCCATAGCCTTCACCAGTGGCGCAAGTTCATCCACCAGCAGGACCACACCGGCCGCTTCAGAGGACGAAGCCGTTCCGTGCGCGCCCATTGCAACGCCGACATCGGCAGCAGCCAGCGCCGGGGCATCGTTGACGCCATCCCCCACCATCATGACCGGGCCATTGGCGATCTCGTTGCGCACAGCGGCAACCTTTGCATCCGGCGAGAGATCGCCCAGCACGAGATCGAATCCAAGTTGCTTGCCCACTTTCGCGGCGATGTCGCTGCGGTCCCCGGAGGCCAGCACCAGCCGCCGGACCCCTGCCCGCCGCAATTCGTCCAACATCGGCTTCGCGTCGAAACGGACCTGATCCTGTAGCACGATGATGCCTGCCATCGTGCCATCAATGCCAACTGCCACAGTCATCGCAGCCGGATCAACTTCCTGCAGCAGATCATCCGCTCGCATAGTGCCGCTCCTAGCCGCGACGAAACCGTTCCCGCCAACAACAATCTGATGACCTTCCACAAGTCCCTCGATTCCCGTTCCGGGTGTCTCCACCACCGCATCCGGGACGGACAGGAACAGCCCACCGGCCTGCGCAGCCTTGATCAGGGCCGCGGCAACGACATGTCCCGACGCCTGATCGAGACTGGCAGCGAATTTGAGGATATCCGTTTCTGCAAATCCGGCGCGCGTCCGGATCTCGGTGATCACTGCCTGCCCGTGCGTGACTGTCCCGGTTTTGTCCAGGATCACGGTTTGCACCCGTGACAGCGCCTCGAGAACACCGCCGCCCTTGACCAGAACTCCCATGCGGGCGGTGCGCGACATTCCGGAGATCAGCGCGACCGGAACGGCGAGGATCAGCGGACAGGGGGTAGCGACAACAAGCACGGAAAGGACGCGGATCGTGTCCTGCGTGAGAAACCACGTGATCGCGGCGATCGCAACCGTCAGCGCCAGAAAGCCGATCGCATACCGATCAGCCATGCGCACCATCGGCGCCTTGCCGGATTGGGCCGCCTCGACCAGGCGCACGATGCCCGCATACGTGCTCTCGGCAGCCGGGCGGATCGCCACAAGCTCGAAGGCAGCGCCGGCAGAGACTGAACCACTCAACGCCTCGCCGCCTTTTAGGATGGTTTGCGGAAGAGATTCGCCCGTGAGCGCTGACAGGTCGAGCACGGCGACATCGCTGACCACGCGACCATCGACTGGCAGCACATCTCCCTGGCGAATGAGAAGCCGGTCCCCCGGTTGGATATCGGCGATTGGCACCTGTTGCAGGGCGTCACCATCAAACCGCATCGCGGTTTGCGCGACGCGGCCCATCAGCGCCGTCATTTCCCTCTTTGCGCGACCCTGCGCAAAATCCTCGAGAAGCTGCCCGCCCGCATACATCATTGCCACGACATTTGCCGCCAGCGGTTCTCCAAACGCCAAAGCTGCGGACATCGAAAGGGCGGCAACGATATCAAGCCCGATATCGCCCTTTCGCAGAGAGATGACGATCTGAACAAACAGACCGAGCAGGACAGGTGCAGTTGCTACGGACCAGATCCAGGCGGCCTCCACTGGCCGGGCAGACCAGGAAAGCGAGCCACCGGCCAACAAACCCGTTGCAGCAAACCCGATGAATATTCGGGACTGCTGGCGTTGGAGGATTTCTCCGATATGAAGTGTCATGGCCTCCGCAAGCTCCTGGAGCGGCGTGGCCTCCTTCGGGCCTCCCTTTGCACCTCCCTTTGCACCCTACCGCCTTTTGCCGCCGGTCGACTTGATTCTGATCAGAATGTCGTCGCCGCGACCCGGGCCATACTGGCACTGCGAGTTACCACGGCTGCTCTCCTCGGCAAGTCGCGCTATCGGATACTTCGCATCAAGTATGACATGTCGCCCCCATCGGCTTCGTTCATCGCCGCCAGGATCCCATCCTGATGATCCGCGGTCAGGGAGAAACGCGTCGCGATGCGAAACTTGGCCTCCAGTTCTGCCGACGACAGAGGATCACTTGCCTCCCCTTTCGGAGCGATGACATCCGAAACGAAATTCCGTCCGTTTACCGTCACCGTGACTCGAGCCAATGTTTCGGCAGGAAACCGCGCATCGAAATCCGTGTTCACTGACAGCGTAACCTTTCGCGCCAGATCGATGACTGCGCTTTGCCCCAGGACTGCCGGTGTCGGCGGCAGGAGCGCCTGAGATCCGTGAAGGGTCGCAAGCGCGATGCAGTACGGGATACTGTATTGCACATCGACAAGATTTGTCGGGTTAACCCGGTTCGAGATGCGCATTGCACCGCTGGTGCTCTCGACCTCGATCTTGTCGATGGCCTGCGGATTGATCGGATGCCGGCTTAGAAGCTGACGCATGGCGTCAAGCGGGGCATGGATGTGACGGCAACAGGCATAGAGTTTGAAATAGGTGTTGCAGACATGCGGATTGACGCCCATCCGGAGATCCTGGCAGAACCGGTAATGGCGCGTGCTGTCGAGGATATTTCGCGGTCCCGTATGTCCCGCTTCGGCGAGGCTCAAGGCGACCAGTCCCGTGACCACCGACCACGCTATGCCTTCCTTCACATCGCTGCCTTCGGGAGCCGGATTTCGGGGCGCCGGCGCGCTGGCGAACAACTGGTTGGGTGAGCTTTCGCCGGCAATCGCCAGGGCATGCGCCAGTATCTCGGGTGCGGTACGGCGCAGAACGGCTGCCGTGGCGACAACGGCATAGGATGACCAGGTCCCGGTATTGCCGTAAGTGGTGCGAGCGGCACCAACTGTAACACCGACCTCGTAGCCTATGATGATCGCGTGCACGATATCGTCCAGCGAGGCTCCGGTCTCAACCGCGACGGCAAGCGCCGCGGGGATGACAGCCGCTCCCGGATGACCGCGCGCCAGCCGGTGCCCGTCGTCCAGGTCCAGCGCTGCAGCCGCCGCACTGTTTGCCCAGGCCGCGCCGACGACCGAACTGGTCGTACCGGAAAACCAGATCGGCACATCACCGGCCGCCATCGTTGTCAAAGCCGTCTTTCGAGCCGCCAGCACGCCGGGTTGGTTGATCCCCGAGGCGGCGGCGCCGAGGAGATCGAGAACGCATCTCAAAGCGGCCTGGCGGGGACGTTCCCCCACCGGCTCCTGCCGGGCCGTATCGACGTAGGATACGATACGCGCCAGGATACTGTCTTGACGGAAACCGTCACTCACCTCGTCAAATGTCCCGCTCATTGGGATGCAGCGTCTTTTCGAACGCCCTCAGACAAGGAACCCACAGGATAACCTTCCACGACCAGCCACCGGAGCCGGTCGATGTCCAACGGGCCGAGCTCCCCGAGAATATCGTTCACCGCGGCAAAATCGCGCCCGTAGCATGCTTCGAGCAGCTCAACCCCGCTTTCGTGCAGCCGCGCGCTTGCTCCGGAGAGTCGCGCGAGATGCAGCATCGGTACGAGACCGAAGGGCACGTCTTCGAGGACATAGCGTGTGTTGATATTTTTCGGTCCTTGCGGGTCTTTGCCACTGGCTGCCAGATTAGCGTAGATCTCCGTCACCGAGTCTCCCGAAACACCGTGCGACAGGGCCGAATGATCGAATATGGTGCGCACCGTCTTGCCGAATGCCGACGCGATGGCGATCCGCTCCTGGTCCAAACGCTCCAACAGCCTCGCAACGGCAGGTGTCATATTGGAATTCTGACCCCAGGTTTCTCCCCGCTCGATCCGGGTCAGATTGCAGAGTGCGATACCCATGTGGTTCTGGGGATTGAGATTGCTGAGTGCGATCGTCAGCAGGTCGTCCTTGAGCAGGAACCTGTCGCCGAAAACCTCGGTACACACCTTGCAGGCATCATCGGCGCTGCGAACGGGTATGACGGCCATATCGACCTTCGAGCGGATTGCGCCTACTCTCACATTCAGTCTTGATTGCGCCTTGGCGGTCAGCAGCGTTGTGTTCCAGACAGCGATCGGGATCCGAAGTCCGCGCTTGCTCAGCCTCTTCGCAAGATAGAGCGCGGCGAATGAAAGATGCGCACTGATGACGACGGTATGGCGGCTTTCCAGATGGTCTGCGAGTTCGTCCAGAACGGCCCGATAGCCGTAGGCGGGCAAGGCCAGGACGATGACATCGCACTTCGCCAGATCCGCGGCGCCCTCAGCCACGTGAGGGCGGAACGATCCTTCGATGGCTCCGGACACCTGCAGCTCCTTGCCTTCGCGAAGCTCCCGCGTGCCATCTCCCGAAGGAGACCAGAGCCATGCCGCATGCCCATTCGCAAAGAGAAATGCAGCATATCCCATGGCAATGGCGCCGGCTCCGGCAATACCTACACGCATCGTGAACTTCCTTTTCATCTGCTGGCAGTACGGCCGAAGCGGGCTTTCGATCACCAGCCCGATCAAGCGTGTTCATCGTGTGCCCAAGACTTCAATCGACCCGATAAAGATGACCAGGCGAGACTTCGCGATACTGCCGTACCGCCGGCTGATATCCCACGGGCCGGACAGGGCTCTTCAGTTCATCGACGACCATGTTGCGTTTGATCCTGCGCCGAGCCGGGTCGGGCACCGGCACGGCCGCCATCAATTTCCTGGTGTAATCGTGCTGGGGGTTGTCGAAGACCGCCGCACGCGGGCCGATCTCGACAATCTCGCCGAGATACATGACTGCGACGCGGTGGCTGACACGTTCCACGACCGCCATATCATGGCTGATGAACAGAAATGCGAGGTTCAGGCTCTGCTGGAGATCCAGAAGCAGATTGCAGACCTGGGCCTTGATCGAGACATCCAGTGCCGACACCGCCTCGTCTGCAACGATCACCTTCGGGTCGAGCATCAGGGCGCGCGCAATCGCAATGCGCTGGCGCTGCCCGCCTGAAAATTCGTGCGGGAAGCGTGTCATCATATCGGCTGACAGGCCCACTTTTTCCAGAAGCATCGCAGCTTTGTCGCGGGCCTCGCTCTTCTTTCCGAGACGGTGCTGGAGAAAGGGCTCCATGATTGCGGCACCGATGCTCATGCGTGGATTGAGCGACGCATAAGGGTCCTGGAAGATCATCTGGATGGATCGGCGCATTGCCCGAAGCGCCGATGGATTGAGCTTCATGACGTCCTGGCCGTCGATCGTGACCCTGCCGCCGGTTGGCGTGATGAGCCGCGTGACCGAACGCCCGGTCGTCGATTTGCCGCAGCCTGATTCCCCCACGATCGACAGCGTCTCGCCTTCGAAGAGATCGAACGAGACATTCTCGACCGCGTGGACAGCTCCCGATTTTCGACCGAACGTGCCAGACCGGATGTAGAACCGCGTGGTCAGGTCCTTGACCTGAAGGATCGGTCTCTTGGTGCGTGCAACAGTGTCCGATACCTCTGCCAAGGGAACCTGCTGGCCGGTCGTCATATCAACGGCGGGAAAGCGCAGCGGCAGGTCGCGTCCACCCATCGAACCCAGCTTCGGTACCGCCGACAGCAGGGCGCGCGTATAGGGATGTTGACCACGATGGAAGATGTCTTCGGTCTTGCCGGCCTCGACCGCATCGCCGCGATACATCACGATGGTGCGATCGGCGACCTCGGCCACCACGCCCATATCGTGGGTGATGAAGAGCACTGCCATGCCCTCCTCATCCTGAAGCGTCTTAATCAGATCGAGGATCTGGCCCTGGATCGTCACGTCGAGCGCCGTGGTCGGCTCGTCGGCGATCAGCACCTTGGGCCTCGATGCGAGTGCCATGGCAATCATGACGCGCTGACGCATGCCCCCGGAGAACTGATGTGGATAGTCGTCGAAACGGCTTCCCGCGTTTGGAATGCGAACCTTCTCGAGCAGCCGGATAGCCTCCGCCTTTGCCGCGGCCTCGCTAATGTCAGTGTGGACGGTGAGCGCCTCGGCAATCTGCTTTCCCACCGAAAAGATCGGGTTGAGCGAGGTCATCGGCTCCTGGAAGATCATCGAAATGTCATTGCCGCGAACGCGGCGCATTTCCTCTTCCGGCAGCAAAAGCAGATCGCAACCATTGAGGATGACCTGTCCGTTGATCCGGCTCGATTCCGCCGCCAGCAGTCGCATGATCGAGAGCGAGGTCACGCTCTTGCCGGATCCGGACTCGCCGACGATCGCCACCGTCTCCCGTGCGGCAAGATCGAATGAGATGTTGCGGACCACATTCTTCCATCCGTCGCCGCTCCTGAAGGACGTGTTCAGGTTGCGGACAGACAGGACCGGTTCGTCGGCCGGTGCGGTGAACCCTGTTTCCTGGCCGGAACGATGCATCTGGCTTTCGCTGATCAGGTTCATCCCTGGCTCCTTGTTTTGGGATCGATCGCATCGCGAAGCGCATCACCAAGAATGTTCAGTGCAAGCACCGTCAGAAGAATGGCGAGCGACGGGAAGACAACCAGCCACCATGCGCTTAAGATATTGTCGAAGCCCTCACGGATCATCCCGCCCCAGGTCGCGGTCGGCGGAAGGACGCCAAGGCCGATAAAAGCCAGCGATGCTTCGGTACGGATCGCCGATGCCATCCAGAGCGACGCCACGACAACAATATCCGACAGGATGTTGGGGAGGATATGCACCCGCATGATGTGCAAGGGCGTATAACCCAGTGACCTGCCGGCCTCGACAAAGTCACGGCGCTTCATGGCGATCGTCGGAGCCCTCGCAACACGGGCGAACGGTGCCGTCTCGGTAATCGCGATGGCGATGATGAGGTTTTCGAAGCTTGCACCCAGCATCGCGGCGACCATCAGGCCGAGGAGAAGCGTCGGGAAGGAAAGCATCACGTCGACGATGCCCATGACGATCTGGTCGAAAACTCCGCCGATATAACCCGCCAGGATCCCGAGCGCCGATCCGACGACCATGGCGATCAGCACGGACAGAAAGCCGATGGAAAGCGAAATCCTTGCGCCATAAAGCAGGCGCGAGAGGACGTCGCGGCCGTAGCTGTCGGTGCCGAACCAGAATTCCGCTGAAGGCGGGCTCAGGCGATGAAGAATGTTTTGCTTGAGCGGGTCATAGGGCGCGATGACCGGGGCAAAGATCGCGACCAGAACGATCAAGGCAAGCAAGCCGATACCGATCCAGGCGAAACGATTGCGGCGCAGAGCCCTCAAGACGGGGCTTGACTGCCTGGCCGGCAAGCTTGGGGAAATGGCAAAATCGGTCATTGCGCGTAACTCACTCTGGGATCGACGAGAGCGTAGATCAGGTCGGTCGCGGTATTCACGAGGATCACGAACGTCGCGAAGACCACCATCAGACCCTGGAGAAGGGTGTAGTCGCGCGACTGGAGGGCACCGAGGATCAGCTTGCCGAGACCGGGCCGCGTGAAGACGATCTCGGTCAGCACGGAGTTACCGATCAGCGTACCGAAATACAGTCCGACGACCGTGACGATGGGGATCAGGGCATTGCTGAGAGCATGCCGCACGATGAGCTTGCTCGGCTTGACCCCCTTGGCCCGCGCGGTCCGGATATAGTCCTCACCCATTACATCCAGCATCGACGAACGGGTCACCCGCGCAATGTAGGCCGTCATGATCAGCCCGAGATTGAGGGCCGGCAGAGCAAGGCTGCGTAGATGACTGAGCGGATCGGTGGAGGCCCTGCTCATGACGGGAAGCCATTGCAGCCACACCGCGAAGGCGAGGAGCATCAATATGCCGGAGACGAAGCCAGGGAAGGACAGGCCGACGAGAGACAGAATCCGGCTGACATAGTCCGGCCAGCGATTTCGCCTGACAGCCGCCACGACGCCGAGCGGAATGCCGAGGAGTGTGCCGATCAACATCGCAGCCAGTGCCAGTTCCAGCGTATAGGGAAGAACCAGCGCCACCTCTTCCAGAACCGTGCGCCCACTCGTCATCGAGCGACCGAAATCGCCGCTGAGCATGTCGGTCACAAAGCGCACATACTGAACCGGAATGGGCTGATCGAGACCGAGCTGCGCCCGAAGGGTTTGCAGTGTCTGCGCGCTTGCCCGATCGCCCAGCATGGCGACGGCGGCATCGCCCGGAACGAGCCGGACCAGAATGAAGACCATGGTCAGCATTGCAAGCAATGTTGGAATGGCCAGGAGAAGTCTCCGTATCACATAGCCGATCATGCAACTGCCCTTTCCTTGGCAAGGCGTTCGACGTCAAAGGCGCCGAGGTCGAGATTGGTCCGGCCTTCGCAGACGAGATCGGCAACCACCCTGCCGACCGAGGGTACAAGCTGGAAGCCATGGCCGGAAAATCCGAAGGTGTGAATGAGGCCGCCGGCCTTGCGCGAGAACCCGATAACCGGCAGGTGGTCCTCCGTCATGGCCTCCATGCCAGCCCAGGTCCGGACGATCCGCAAGCCCTTCAGTGCGGGAAAAAGACGGACGGCCGCACCGACCGATGCCGAAAGCGCCACGAAATCGACGCTCGCCGACTGCCGGTCACTGGCAAGCCGACCCTGCGATCCACCGCCGATCACCATTGTGCCTTGAGCGGTCTGCTTGAAGGAGAGTTTCCTTCCGAGCGAACTGACGACCGGCTTGACGCGCGCCTGCGTGCGCTCCGTCACCACCATCATCGAGGTGCGAATGGCCTGCCGGACAGGCTCACCGGCCAGCTCTGCGACCCGGTCCGCCCAGGCCCCGCCAGCATTGACAATGGTTCCGGCCTCGATGAGGCCACCCGATGTCTCAGCGATCCATCGGCCGGAGCGACGTTGCAGTCCGATGAGCAGGCATTGTTCGATAATCTTGACGCCCGCACGCAAGGCGGCATCGCGGAAGGCGATGATCGTACGGTGCGGGTCAGCGGATCCATCGCCGGCGACCCAGGCGCCACCAAGACAGTGCGATGAAAGATCGGGCACGAGTTCCCGCATCTCATCCCGGCAAATGAGTTGCTCGTGGGTAAAGCCCTTTGCCTCCAGACCACGAACGCGGGCTCGGATTTTAGCCAGCGCGACTTCGTCCTCCGCGACCTGCAACTGCCCGCAGGCGGTGAAACCGCAGTCGTCGCCTACAAGCTCGCTCATCTCGTGCCAGGTCGCGGCAGCCTCCAGGCTGAGCGGCAGTTCAGCCGGATCCCGCCCGAGCGTGCGGACACCTGCGGCAGTCGCGCCGGACGCATGCCGGCCGAGAAAATGCCTCTCCACGAGAATAACCGACACGCCGCGCCGCGCCGACTGAACGGCCGCCGACAGACCATGCAGCCCTCCACCGATGACGAGAAGATCCGCATTCATGACGCGTCTTCCAGATCACCGAGCGCCGCGATCTCACCCAGCGTCACAGGCTTGAGCGGCGGGCGAATGTTGAAGAAGCCGACGTCGCGAGCCGGGATTCCGTGCGCTTCCGCGATCAGCGCCTGAACTGAATATCCGCATTGCCGGCCCTGGCAGGGTCCCATTCCGCAACGGGTCGCAGCCTTCACCGCATTCGGATCCGGCGCGCTCACTTTCGCGACCGAACGGATCTGCGCAGCGGTTACCTCTTCGCAGCGACAGACGATCACCTCGTCTGCAATGCTGGCCGTCGGCGGCGGGTAAAGCGCATCGAGAAACGGACGCAACGCACGCGCACTCGCAAGGCGCTTGTCCAGCCCGGCTTTACGCCGTTCACCTTCCGCATCGAAGGAGGCATCGAGCTGATTGGCGATCCCCAGTCCCGCGATTTCGCCGGACAGCGTCGCCGCCAGCCAACCACCAATGCCGCCGGCATCGCCTGCGACGAAGAGACCCTGCTTGCTGGTCTCCCCCCATCGCGTCAGCCGCGGCGTGAAATGGTTCTGCAGGTCATTCCAATCATGAGCGCATCCGAGTGCCAAAGTCTCGTGGATACGCGGCACCACGCCCTCATGTACGAGGAGAACGTCGGCCTTCACCTTGCGTCGCCCGCCCGCCGATTGCCATTCCAGATATTGCAGCCGCTCATCGCCCACAGCGCGGAGGTCATGGAAGCCGCGCACCATATTGCCGCTCTTGCGCAGATCGCGAAGCCAGCGGGCCCCCTTCAACAAGCCGGGGATGTCGCGCCACGCACCGGCAAGCTTGGTCAGAGCCGCAAGACCCGGCCTGCGCGACGTATCGAGGAAACCCGCGATACGCCCTTCGAGACCCAGAAGCTGGGTCGCATAAAGCAGCGGCAGCGGACCGGCGCCTGCAATCCACACATCGCCCTGCGGCAGCATCCCTCCGGCCTTGAGCAGGATTTGCGCCGCTCCAACCGTCATCACGCCCGGTAGCGTCCAGCCCGGGAAAGGGACCGGCCTTTCCTGTGCACCGTTCGCGAGCAGGACGACGCGCGCGCCGATGCGGCGGGCCTCTCCTCCCGATGTCAGGAACAGGTTCCAGCCTTCTTCGATCTGCCAGACCTGGGTTTCGGGCAAATATTCTGCGCCGCAGTCGCGAAAGGCCTGCACCAGCGCGGCTCCCTTGCGATAATCGGCACCAAGAGCCTCGGAGACCCGCCCGGAATTGCGCTCGACGCCGCGCCAGATCTGGCCGCCCGGCGCGGGTTGCTCGTCGATCACCGCAACGGAGAAACCGTGTTTCCGGAGCCGGATTGCAGCCGACATACCAGCCGGCCCGGCGCCAATCACCACCACATCGTATTTCATTTGGAGATCTCCCGCGGCCCGTGCTGGCTTTCGATCCTCATGCCCGGTGCCACCGGAACGAGACAGCCTTGCATCGAAGCGTTGCCATTGACGGTCACCAGACATTCGAAACAGACGCCCATCTGACAATAGGGCAGTCGAGGTGTTTGGCTGACTGTCGATCCTCGTCCGGCTCCCGGAGAACGCAACAATACGCTCGCCACCGTCTCGCCATCCCAGGCGCCGATTTCGACGCCATTGACGAGGACGGTCATGTCCGAAGCCTTTCCGGGCCTTTCATGCACACTTTTGAACATTGAATCTTCCATTGGAAAAAGCTGCCAGATCCTCGGGCAGATGGCCGCCGGCCATGGCCGGCCCGATGACCGCGGCATGAACCGCAGCAAGCGTCACGCCCGAATGGCAGGCTGCCGCGAAGAGACCCGGATAGTCCGTCGATTCCGCATAGATCGGTGTCTTGTCGAGCGGAAGGAC
This sequence comes from Rhizobium sp. SSA_523, assembly GCF_030435705.1. Taxonomy (NCBI): domain Bacteria; kingdom Pseudomonadati; phylum Pseudomonadota; class Alphaproteobacteria; order Hyphomicrobiales; family Rhizobiaceae; genus Affinirhizobium; species Affinirhizobium gouqiense. The sequence goes on along the minus strand of NZ_CP129381.1, from coordinate 24,549 downwards.
ACGCAGACCCGCCCACTGTCTGACCAGCCTGGCCGAACCGAGCGCCGGGATGATCCGCGTCGCCCTTTGCGCTAGTCTGGACGCCGAGGCCGCCGTGACGCTCGTATTGGCGATCTTCTCGTTCGTGGCGCCGATCATCACGGTGCCGTCGGCACTCTGTCTCAAGCCGCTGCCGGGAAAAGGCAGGATGGGTGCAATTCGCTCCGTGACGAGGATTTGCCCCCGCTCCGATTTCATCGGCATGGCCAGACCAAGCGGCTCGGTCAGCGCCGGCGTTGCAAGCCCCGCGGCAACAACGACACGCGGCGCCCGCAACTCGCCATGCGGTACGATCACGCGGAACCCACCGGAGACTGGTGAAATCGCTTGGACCGGACTGCGATACTCGATCTTTCCCCCGAGAAGCATGATTGCGCGGTGCAAGGCCGCCAGAAGTTGCAGGGGGTTCACATGGCCATCGAGCTTGCAATAGCTGGCACCAACGACATCGGGACCCAGGCCCACCGCGGGCAGCATGCGCTCAAGCGCGCCGCGCTCGACCATTTCAGTGTCGGCCTGCGCACCTTGATTATGTGTGCGCTCGTTGATGGCGGCCCGGTTTGCATACTCGGTTTCGCTCAGACAGTAGACCAGCCCTCCGGGCCGTTCATAATCCACGCGATCGGCTGCGACCTTCGAAAGTTCATCCCTGAATGCGGGCCAGAGATCCGAGCTCTGGCGGGTCAAGGCGCTATAGGCGGGCGCGTCGGATCCCTTGCCTTGCACCCAGACCAAGCCGAAATTCGCACGGGCAGCCCGCGGGTCGCGATCCGCTCCGTCCAGTACGATGACGCGCGTTCCTTTCAGCGCCATTCCATAGGCCAGTGCCGCGCCGACCACGCCCGCGCCGATAATGATGACCTCTGCGTCCAAGTCGTTTCTCCTGTTCGTTCTTGTCACAATCAGAGACGAGAGGTAGATAGTCAAAGTCGCTTATTTTACCGTTGTATTCAGAGGGGTTATACCAGTGAGAAATCCCAGCTTGAGGCAACTGGAGGCTTTGATGGCCGTGGTGGAGGCCGGTACGGTAAGCAGGGCAGCGGACATCCTTCGAATCTCCCAGCCAGCCGCGAGCAAACTCATCCAGGATCTGGAGGCCGATACCGGGCTGCAACTTTTCGAACGCGACAGCGGCCGGCTTGTGCCGACAGGCCGCGGAATGCGGCTCTACGAGGAGGTCGAACGCATCTTCGGTGGGGTTCACCAGCTTGCGCGCGCAGTGGAAGCCATCCGCCGCGAAGAACACGGACAGCTGGTGATCGGGACGATGCCGGCGCTGTCCGGGCCTTTCATAACTAGGGTTCTCAAATTGTTTCGAGCCCGCCACCCCGATGTCTTCGTGTCAGTTGAAGCAAGGAGTTCCCAATTTCTGACCGAGGCTGTCCTCCTTCGCCGGCTCGACGTGGTGATGGTCATCAGCGGGTTGGAACATCCCTCCGTCGTGGGTGAAGCTCTCAAGAGCCCGCCGGCGGTGGCGATACTTCCGAAAGGACATCGCCTTTGCGAGAAAAAGGAATTGACCCCGCCCGATTTTGCGGATGAACCCTTCATCGCCTTCGGCCCGACAAGCATGATGCGCAGGAAAGTGGACGCCATCTTTGACGCTTACGGACTGAGGCCCAAAATCGTTATCGAAGCGACGACAGCACCGAATGTCGCCGAATTTGTCGCCGCCGGGCTCGGTGTGACAATCGGCGATCCCCTCTCTATGGAGATCGTCACCGATCGGGTGGTCATTCGTCGCTTCGTTCCTGAAATCGCCTTCGAATACGAGATCGTCCGGCCTGTTCGCGCCCGCAACAGCAGCCTCGTTGCGGATTTCGTAGCCGCCGCACATGCCGCGGCACTCGGCACAACGATCGCGCCCTGACGAGAAGGCCCCGGACTGTGCCATCCGTACGAATGCGGACGCAAAGGCCGAGGCCAGACAGGGACGTTGGATTGTTCAGCGTTTCAGCATTGTCTTTTCGGTGATCGGCGGTGCGAGATTGAGCGAGCCTGTCAATTCATAGCCGTAGTCGAGCGCCTTGCTGTGGACCCAGACCTGCATCAGGCTGAAAAGCGGGACCCCACAGACCTGCTCGAAGATCTTCTTCTGGGCCGCCGACCACTGCTTCATCCGCTCGTCATCCGAGGTTGCCCGCCGCGCCGCGGTGATTTCCGCATCGGCCGCATCGCAATGGCCGAAGTTCGTGACAGCTGTCGGCTTTCCGATCGCAGCATCAGAATGGTAGAACTGACTAAGATAACTATCCGCGACCGGATAGCGCGCAGCGCCGTAAAACACGACATCGCCCAGGTCCTTGCGGATCTGTTCCTGGTACGTTGGATGATCGACCACCTTCATCTGCAGATCGATGCCCGCCTCCGCCAGTTGGGCCTGGATGACTTCCATGATCGGCAGCTGGGACGAGTTCGAGGAAACGACGGCCGACAGCTGGACGCCATCGGGAAACCCGGCTTCCGCAAGCAGCGTCTTCGACGCGGCGGGATCATATTTGTATGTCCAGGTGCAATCCTCACCCAGATAGCCGGACGGAACAACGGAACAGCCCTTCGGCCCCACGCCAGCGCCGACAAATTGCACGATCTGGTCGACATTGATGGCTTGTGCGACGGCCTGACGGACCTTCACATTGTCCAGAGGCGGACGAGACTTGTTGAGGAATACTGTTCGGTATTCGCCGGGTGCGAAAATATCGACGACCGCATCATCCCACGCCTTTGCCTGGTCCACCCAGCGCTGTTCGCGCTTGCCGTAAATGAGATCGAGCTCGCCGGAACGGAACGCCAGCTCGCGGCTGGAATCGGTCGGAATGAGGTCGAACCTGATACCGTCGAGCTTCGGCGCGCCCCTGAAATATCCGGGAAACGCCTTCAGATTGACGGCCTGCTGTGTGATCGCGCTGTCGAACATGAACGGCCCGGTGCCGATCGGCCGGCTCTTGAAATCCGCGCCGAGCTTTTCGAACGCCTTTTTGCTGATGATATTGCCGCCATGATAATTGGCGATGAGCCCGAGAAAACCCGGTACCGGCTCGCTCAGCGTGATCTGGACCGTCATCGGATCGACAGCATTGATTGATTTGACGCCGGCGAAATCACTGGAGAACGATGACGTTTTCGGATCTTTGGCGCGCATCAGGGAGAACACCACGTCTTCCGCGGTGAGAGTGCCGTAATCGCCATGAAATTGAACATCCGGCCGCAGCTTGAAAGTCCATACAAGCCCATCGGGCGAGGAGGTCCAGCTCTCGGCTAGATCCGGTTCGATCTTCGCAGGGTCCGCACTGCCAGGCGGGAAACGCACGAGCCCGTTAAACATCCAGGAGACGAGCGTTACATCCGCGGTTGCAGTTGCCCGCGTCGGATCGAGTGTCGAAATATCCGGCGCATTGATCCCGACCCGAAGCGTTTCCGCGGCCGCAAGCTGCGGTGTGACCGCGAATATGCCCAGCGTTAGAGCGATTGCAGCCGCATCGATTTTCATGTTCTGCCGTTTCATGTTCACCTCCTTGTTATGATGCGATCCGGCCACGTTTTCCTATAGCTGTCAAAGTCGCTTACTTTGGACCGGTATTCGCAGAGGTTATATGGTCTTTTGCGTGCGCCATCGGTTTGGTGCCGCGTTGCCACACGGGTGAAAGTCCTCACGGCCGAACGGCAGCGCTCAAAGCTGCCGGAACAGCGCCATCCCATTGGCGGAGTGAGCGACACTTCAAGTCTCGAAGAGACGGGACCGGACCCTAAGATTCGCTCGCCTGCGCCGAACCGCAACCTCGACAAGTCTGTGCAATACGTTTTGCAGCATTCGGCGGGGCTCAATGACGAAAGCCGGGATGTCCATCCCGGCTATCGCCGTTAGAAGTGACGCTTGCGGTTCTTGATGTCTTAAAAGCGTGATGTCACGCCTTACCATAGCCTCCGGCCGTCGGCGTCACCACTGTCACGGCCTCGCTTGCACGGATGATCGTCTGGTCGCATCCCTTGAGTTCCTCCACCGAACCGTCGAGACGTCGCACGGTGGTGAGGCCCAGTTGCCCTTCCTCGCCGCCGTCAAGCCCGTGCGGCCTTATCGTTCGGTGCGAGGAGAGGATGGCGCAATCCATGTCTTCGAGGAAGCGGATCGTCCGCTTCGTGCCGCTGCCGGCCGGAAACGCGCCCTTGCCGCCTGAATTTTCCCGGATGTGAAAATCTTCCAGCAGCACCGGATAGCGCGTCTCCAAGATCTCCGGGTCGGTGAGGCGCGAATTGGTCATGTGGACATGCACCGCATCCGTTCCCGCGAAGCCGGTGCCGTCGTTGAACCGGCCGGCCGGAGAACCGGAGCATAGCGTCTCGTAATATTGGTAGACCGCGTTGCCGAAGGTGAGGTTGTTCATCGTTCCCTGGCTGGCGGCAATCGCACCGAGTGCCCCGAACAGCGCATTGGTCACATGTTGCGAGGTCTCGACATTGCCGGCAACAACCGCCGCCGGATAACGCGGCTTCAGCATTGAACCTTCCGGCACGATGATGCGGATCGGCTTGAGGCAGCCGGCATTCATCGGGATCGAGCTTTCGACCATGACGCGGAAGACATAGAGGACGGCCGCCCGGGTAACCGGTTCGGGTGCATTGAAGTTGTTCTGTCTCTGCTCGCTGGTGCCGGTGAAATCGACGGTCGCCTCGCGCTTGGCCTTGTCGACAGTGATTTTCACCCGGATTGTGCTGCCCTGATCGGTCGTATAGGCAAATTCCGCGTCGTTGAGCTTCTCCAGCACACGGCGAACGCTTTCCTCCGCATTGTCCTGCACATGGCCCATATAGGCCTGCACGACATCGAGCCCGAACTGGCCGATCATCTTGCGCATTTCGTGCACGCCCTTTTCATTGGCGGCGATCTGGGCGCGAAGGTCGGCGACGTTCTGGGCGACGTTGCGTGCAGGGTAGGGATGATCCGAAAGCAGGCTGGTGATGCCAGCCTCATCGAACCGACCGCGATCGACCAGCAGCACGTTGTCGAACAGCACGCCCTCCTCGTCGACGGTGGTCGCAAGCGGCGTCATCGACCCCGGCGCGGTGCCGCCGACATCGGCATGGTGACCGCGCGAGGCGACGTAGAAGAGGATCGTCTCACCGGCTTCATCGAAGACAGGCGTCACGACGGTAATGTCCGGCAGGTGTGTGCCACCGTTATAGGGGGCGTTCAACGCAAACACGTCGCCGGGGCGGATCCTGCCCTTGTTCTGGGCAATCACGCTTTCGACGGATCGGTCCATCGAGCCGAGATGTACCGGCATATGCGGGGCATTGGCGACCAACGCGCCGTTCTTGTCGAACACGGCGCAGGAGAAGTCGAGCCGCTCCTTGATGTTGACCGAAGACGCCGTGTTCTGCAGTGTCACACCCATCTGTTCAGCGATCGACATGAACAGGTTGTTGAACACTTCGAGCAGGACCGGATCGGCCTGCGTGCCGACCGCCATGGCGCGGGAAAGCGCGGCGACGCGCTTCAGCACGACGTGGTTCAGCTTCGTGATCTCGAAGGCCCAGCCCTTTTCGACGATGATCGTCTGATGCGGTTCGACGATGAGGCAGGGTCCATTGGCGCGGGCGCCCGGCACAATGTCGGCGCGGCGGTAGATCGGAGCGTCCTGCCATGCGCCGCCGGAGAAGAACTTCGAGCTTTCCGTGGACTTCGGTGGGGCTGCATCGAGCGCAAACTCAAGCTCGGAGGAATCGGCGCCGCCGCCGACCGCCTCCACCTCATAGGATTCGAAGATGATCTCGCGATTTTCGAAGATGAAGCCGAACTGTTTGCGATGCGCCGTCTCGAAAGCGGCCGTCATCCCGGCCACATCGGTCACGGGTACGGACAAAGTCGTGTCCGTGCCCTGATAGCGCAAATGGGCACGATGGGCCACATCGGTATCCGCCTCCGCCACGCCTTGGCTCTTCATTTCCGATAGCACGCTGGTGGTCAATTCGTCGCGCACCGGGCCGAGGGAGGAGAGTGCTGCAGCCAGGCCTTCCGACACTGTGCGCTGGCGGGTGGCGCGAATATCGGCGAGCCCCATGCCGTAGGCGGAGAGAATGCCGGAGAACGGATGGATCAGCACGGTCGAGATGCCGAGAGCATCTGCGGTGAGGCAGGCATGCTGGCCGCCGGCGCCGCCGAAGCAGGTCAGCGCGTAATTCGTAACGTCATAGCCGCGCTGGACGCTGATCTTCTTCACCGCATTGGCCATATTCTCGACCGCGATGGCGAGAAAACCGTCGGCCACCTGTTCCGGCGTGCGTCCGTCGCCGACGACCTTCGCCATCTCCTCGAAGGCGGCGCGCACCGCATCCGCATCGAGAGGCTGGTCGCGGTTGGGGCCGAAGATTTTCGGGAAGAGGTCGGGCGACAGCTTGCCGAGCATGACGTTCGCATCTGTCACCGTCAGCGGGCCGCCGCGGCGATAGGCCTTGGGGCCGGGATTGGCGCCGGCGGAATCCGGACCGACGCGGAAACGGCCGTTCTCGAAATGCAGGATGGAGCCGCCGCCGGCCGCGACGGTGTGGATCGACATCATCGGCGCGCGCATTCTGACGCCAGCCACTTCCGTCTCGAAGGACCGTTCCAGCTCGCCGTCATAATGGGACACGTCGGTGGATGTGCCGCCCATGTCGAAGCCGACCATGCGGTCGAAACCGGCAAGCCGCGATGTTTCCACCGCGCCGACCACACCGCCGGCCGGGCCGGACAGGATGGCATCCTTGCCCTGGAACAGCCGGGCCGCCGTCAGGCCGCCGGACGACTGCATGAACATCAGCTGCGGACCGTCATCGGCGGCGCCGTTCACATCCGCTCCGAGCTCTTCCGCCACCTGTTCGACATAGCGGCGAAGGATCGGCGAGAGATAGGCGTCGACGACGGTCGTGTCGCCGCGGCCGACCAGCTTGATCAGCGGTGATACCTCGTGGCTGACGGAGATCTGGGTGAAACCGATCTCGCGGGCAATCGCAGCGACAAGATGTTCGTGAGCCGGATAGCGGTATGCATGCATGAAAACGACGGCGATGGCGCGGTATCCGGCATCAAACTGGGCCTGAAGGTCGGCGCGGACCGTCGCCTCGTCGGGCTTCGCCTCGACCTCACCGTCGGCGCGGACGCGTTCGTCGATTTCGACCACGGCGCTGTAGAGCAGTTCCGGCTTGATGATCTTCTTGGCAAAGATGTCCGCGCGCGCCTGGTAGCCGATCGCCAGCGCATCCCGGAAACCGCGGGTGGTGACGAGCAGCGTCTTTTCGCCCTTGCGCTCCAGAAGCGCATTTGTGGCGACCGTCGTCCCCATTTTCACAGCGCCGATGAGATCGGAGGGAATGGGCTGACCGGCGGCCACACCGAGAAGCTCGCGAATGCCCTGCACTGCGGCATCTCGATAGGCTTCCGGATTCTCCGACAGAACCTTGTGCGCGACCAGCGTTCCATCCGGCTTGCGGCCGACGATGTCGGTGAAAGTGCCGCCGCGATCGATCCAGAAATCCCACTTCGCGCCCGTCGCCGCAGCTGCATCGCCAGCCATGTCCATGCCCCTCTCAAAGCTTGTTTGACATAACGAAAACAGTTCGTCGATAAAACGTCAATGATTGATTGACAGCAAATTGCCTATTGCTGCATCATGCTTTCATAACGGGCAAAGCGGCCGCCAGAGCCGCGCCCAAACGGCAACCGAGGGGAAGCCACATGAGCGATTTCCGCATTTTTGAGCGGAGGGCATGCCATGTCCACCGCTGATCCACGCCATAGCGTATTTCCCGAACCCGTTCGCAAAGCGCTGGACGGTCTTTATCTCGGTGCCGGCTATCTCGGTGGCGTTTTCCTCGTCGCCATCTTCGTCATCATGCTGTCCCTCTCGGCTGGCCGCCCGCTTGGCATAGACATTCCGGCGGGTGACGATTTCACCGCCTGGTGCATGGCCGCCTGCGCCTTCCTGGCGCTCGCCCATACCTTCCGCTCCGCCGAACTCATCCGCATGGGCCTCGTCATCGACCGCATCAGCGGCAAGCCGCGGCATGGCATCGAGATCGTCTGCACGCTGATCGGAACGCTCGCAGTCGGCTATTTCGCCTGGTACGCGGTCGACATGACCTGGATGTCATGGGTGTTCAACGATGTCTCGCAGGGTGTCGTCGCCGTACCGCTCTGGATCCCGCAGCTCGGCATGTCTGTCGGTCTCGTTGTTCTCGCCATCGCCTTTGTCGACGAGCTGCTGCATGTCATCTTCGGCGGCAGCCCGCGCTACGAGAAGCCTGTCGCCAAGACCGACGAGGAAATCATCGAGCGCGTCATGGAAAGCGGGGTGTGACGATGGATGCCAGCTATCTCGTCGAAATTTCCGGCCTCATCCTCGCAGCGATGCTGCTGTTGCTCATCAGCGGTGTGTGGATCGGCCTCTCGCTGCTGATCTGCGGCTTCATCGCCATGCAGTTCGCCCCGGCCGGAATTCAGCTGGGGGCAGCGCTTGCGACAAATGCCTGGAGCGGTTCGGCCTCCTGGAGTCTCGCGGCATTGCCGCTCTTCATCTGGATGGGGGAGATCCTCTACCGCACGCGGCTGTCGGACGAAATGTTCCGCGGCCTGTCGCCCTGGCTCAACTGGGTGCCCGGCCGGCTTGTCCATGTCAACGTTCTTGGCTGCGGCCTGTTCGGCGCGGTGTCGGGTTCGTCCGCCGCCACGACGGCGATGGTCGCGAAGATCACCCTGCCGGAACTGAAGAAGCGCGGTTATAACGAGAAGATCAGCCTGGGCTCGCTGGCCGGTGCCGGTACGCTCGGCTTCCTCGTGCCGCCCTCCATCCCGATGATCGTCTATGCAGTGGCCGCCAATGTTTCGATCATCCAGATGTTCATGGCCGGTCTCGTGCCCGCCGTCATCGTCATGGCCCTCTATATGGGCGCGATCGTTGCTTGGCACGTCGCCAATCCCGACCAGAGCCCCGCACCGGAACCGAGAATCTCGTTCAGCGAAAAGCTGAGGCAGACCTTGAACCTCATTCCGCTGGCGGCGCTGATCCTCACCGTCTTCGGAGCGCTGATGCTCGGCTGGGCCACGGCGACGGAATGCGCCGCCTGGGGCGTGCTCGGTGCGCTCGTCATCGCACTCTGGCAGAAGGCGCTGACCTGGAAGAGTTTTATTGAAAGCGTCATGGGCGCCACGCGTATGACCTCGATGATCATGCTGATCCTGACCGGCGCCGGCTATATGTCAATTGCCATGGGCTATACCGGAATTCCAAATGCGCTGGCCACGTGGGTCGACAGTTTCCAGCTCAGCCCCTACGCGCTGATCGCCGTCCTGACGCTTATGTATGTCCTGCTTGGCTGCGCCATCGACGGCCTGTCGATGATCGTGCTGACGACCGTAGTCGTGCTGCCGATGATCCAGCAGGCCGGCTTCGATCTCGTCTGGTTCGGCATTTTCCTGGTGCTGATGGTCGAGATGGCGCAGATCACCCCGCCGGTCGGCTTTAATCTCTTCGTCCTGCAGACGATGAGCGGCCGCGACAGCCTGACGGTGGCAAAAGCCGCTTTGCCCTTCTTCTTCCTGCTTCTGGCGACGGTCGCCATCCTCACGATTTTCCCGGAAATCGTGCTGGTCCTGCCACGAATGGTTTATCCGGGATAAAGCTCAAAAAGGGGAATGAACACATGACCATGCATTTCAAGACGTTGAAAAGCCTCGGCCTGACCGCCGCAGCTCTTATCGCCGGTGCCGGCGCGGCGCTGGCGCAGACCGCCTGGGTTCTGCCTTCGGCCTATCCGCCGGCCAACTACCATGTCGAAAACCTCAACCAGTTCGCCAAGGACGTCGAGACCGCGACCAGCGGCGCGCTGAAGATTACCGTTCATCCCAACGCCTCGCTGTTCAAGGCACCGGAAATCAAGCGCGCCGTTCAGACCGGCCAGGCGCAGGCCGGAGAAGTGCTTCTGTCGCTGCATGAAAACGAGAACCCGATCTACGGCCTCGATGTGGTGCCCTTCCTCGCAACCAGCTTCGACCAGTCGAAGAAGCTCTGGGAAGCGTCCAAGCCCGCCATCGAACAGGCGCTCGACAAGCAGGGCCTGAAGCTTCTCTACACCACGCCGTGGCCGCCGCAGGGCGTCTATACCAAAAAGGACGTCAACAGCGTTGCTGACCTGAAGGGACTGAAATGGCGCGCCTATAATGTCGGCACCTCGCGCATCGCCGAACTGGTCGGCGCCCAACCGGTCACGGTCCAGGCGGCCGAACTGCCGCAGGCCCTCGCCACCGGCGTCGTCGACGGACTGATGACCTCGTCTGCGACGGGCGTCGACAGCAAGATCTGGGAATCGCTGACCCACTATTACGATACCCAGGCCTGGATCCCGAAGAACGTCATCTTCGTCAACAAGGCTGCCTTCGCCGCCCTTGATCCGGCGGTCCAGAAGGCCGTGACGGATGCGGCCGCCGCCGCCGAAACCCGCGGCTGGACGCTCGCTGCCGAAAAGACCAAGTCCTACATGGACACGCTGAAGCAGAACGGAATGCAGGTTCTGGAACCCTCCGCCGAACTGAAGAGCGGCCTATCTGAAGTCGGCGCCAAGCTGACCGAAGACTGGTCGAAGAAAGCTGGTGCCGAAGGCCAGGCGATTCTTGACGCCTACAAGAAGTGATCCCAGGGCGCCGCGGCATTCATGTCGCGGCGTCTGTCTTTCGTGGGAGAAGAGCATGACAGAAGAGAAAGAGGCCACGGCAAAGGATAATCTCGGCCCGATCGTGTCTTCCGAACATCTGGCGAGCGGCGCCCTGCCCGCGCTGTCGGAAATTGAGTTCGGCCTCGTGATGCTGAACCATGCCTTCAGCCGCTGGATGGTGCGGTGCATGGCAGTAGCCGGCGTGCCGGACCTGTCGCCGGTCGACATCCTCGTTCTGCACAACATCAACAGCCGCAACAAGCCGAAGACGCTCGCCGATATCGCGCTCGTGCTGAATATCGAGGATACCCATGTCGTTACCTACGCGCTGAAAAAACTGGAACGGCTGAAGCTGATCCGGTCAGGCCGGCGCGGCAAGGAAAAGCTGGTCATGGTGACGGAAGCCGGTGCCGATGCCTGCGCCCGCTACAAGGCGACCCGCGAGAGCCTACTCGTCAAATCCGTTCTGTCTACCGAAGTCTCGATCGACAGCCTTTCGGATGTCGCGGCAAGGCTGCGGGCACTTTCCGGGCATTATGACCAGGCGGCCCGCGCTGCAGCGTCGCTCTGAAGCGAATCCGTTGACCGCGAAAGCGCGGCGGGCATTTTCTGCTCTTGACCATCCGACAAGCCGCTCAGGCGGCGATCGAACATCCAGTGAGCGGTGCCAGAAAGCACGATACCATTCGAAAGAATGTCCGGGCCGTTGCCTTCATAGGGGCGAACATGGGCTGCATCGACCTCGGCGCCGCCACCGCCGTTGATAAGCGTCAAGCCTGTCATCGCGCATCGTTTGTCGAAGGCCTGCAAGATTTGTCAACTGGCTCTATGTCTTGCAGCGCAGCGATGAGGTCTAGCGCCCATTTCCGGACGGCCACCCCCGGGGGAAGGCCTTTGGCGGCTTATCTCAAACGGTCGCAACCGGCGTCAGCGGTGAGCCGACGGAGCCGGGAAGCCGCAGTGGCGGCGCCGTCAGAAAGAAGGCAGAGCGCTGCGTCTTCCTCAACCAGGCGGCCAGCTCTGAAAAATACCAGAGTTCGCCAAGATGGATGCCCAGCTTGAAAAGGCAATGATTGTGGAGCGGCAGGCCTGGAAAACTGTCGCCTTCGATCATCCTCGCCGGATAGATCTCGACGGCGAAATTATCCGCGCAGATCGCCACGATACCACTATCGGTGATCCAGTTGAGCAGCTTGGAATCGCGCCCATCGAGCGCGGCACAGGACCGCGCCAGCACCTCGCCGTCCGGCGATCTGTTCATCGACAGCAACACATCCGCGAATCCCGTATAAACGCACAGGAAATCGCCGGTCAGGACGTCGATCTTCTGCGCCTCGATCGCCGCCATCATTTCGTCATAGCCGACCGCGACGCGGCTGTGGCCGTAGATGCGTTCGAGATCCACCAGCACGCCGCGGCCTTGCACCCCGGCCACCGCCAGTTTCTCAATGCCCAGCGCACGCGCGCCATCTGGATCGGCGCGCTCGTCCGGACCGACGATATCGTGACCGCCGCGAAAGCCGTTATAATACACTTTTTTCGCGATGCCGTCGCCATCGGCGTCGAACATCTGGCCGACATGGGAGAGAGCATCCCATTGCGTCGAATACTGCGTATAGAGCGTCACCGCGTCATCGCAGATGACGTCCGAATAGCAATCGCAGACGCCGCTCAGGCGATAATTGAAATTATGCCCCTCGCCGCGCTTTTCGTGATGGAAGACGGGCGGCTTCCGATAGGGAAACAGAACGTTTCCACCTGGATAATCCAGCGGCAGGCTGAGGCAGAAGGAGTGACCCTCGCGAATCTCCTGAGCGCCGCGCAACCGTCTGTCCGCCGTCAGCAGATTCATCCGGCCGACCTGATCGTCCTCACCGAATTCGCCCCAATTAGAACCCTCTGGCCGATTTTTCCAACGCTGCATTCCAGTCTCCTCTCGTGATGGTTCTCAGGCCGCAGTCTCTTTTGCTGCGGTCCGAAGCTTTTTCATCTGCTGGGGGGTTGGGAGCAGCCGTCTTGACTGCAATGCTTCGATCTGCAGCCGAAACATGTCTTCTGTGTCGATGCAGTCGGCAAAGCCGGCCTGCCGCAGCTTGATCGTGCTGACGAGCGCCGGCGCCGGATCGCGCTTGGCATGCGTCGCGAAGACGAAATCGGCATAATGATGCGAATGACCCAGAAGGGATGGCAACTCGGCCTCCGCAAGCTCAAGCCGAGCGGCCATTCGCCGCCAGGCCTCAGCCTGTTCGGGCAATGCCGCGGCCAGAATCTGCCGTTGCGGCGTCCCCACCTCGCAACCCAGGGCCTCGGCGATCCTCGGCCAGACATTCTGCCAGACGAAGACATCGCCATTGGTGATGTTGAAGCATTCTCCCCAGGCGCGCGGGCTTGCCGCCGCCCAGACGAGCGCTTTTGCGATAAGGCCGGCATCCACCGCTTCGAGCAGATAGGCCGGCCCACCCGGATAGCGCAGAGGGCGTCCCGCGGCAGTCTCCAGGGTGGCATAGACGCCGATGACCGGCACGACATTCATTGCCACGCCCACGGCATCGCCGAACACCACCTGCGGTCGGAATATCGTCAGCGTCAGCTTTCCCTCGGCCTGTCTGGCCTGCAGAAAATCCTCCTGCAGCCAATAGAAATTCGCGTGGTCATGACGCGGCCAGCTCTCGCGCGCCGGCACGGCGATCGGGCGGATATGCACCCCATAGGCCTTGGTTCCTTGAAACAGCGAGACATGCGGCCGATCGCCCCGTGCCAGCAGCGGCTCCACCAGATGCCGCAGCATGGAGAGATTGACATTCATCTGTTCCGCCGAGCGCCAGCCCGACACCAGGTCCGGCTCCTCATAGAGAGCGGCATAGACGATATGGGTGACCGGGGGCAGCGTGGAGAGCGCTTCGGCGCAGGCTTGCCGATCCCGCAGATCCACCGCTCGGTGATCGAAGACAGCGGCGACGGCCGGCCGCCGCCTCGACAATGCGGTCACCTGAAAGCCGCGCAGGGCAAACTGCGCCACCGCCGCCTGGCCGATGACGCCGGAGGCGCCGGCGATCAACACATGTCCCGTCACCGCTCATCCCCGCTGGTTGAAGCGACGGCCCACCAGGCCGGCCGCGATGTTGACTTTCTGAATGTCGATCGACCCACCGGCAATGCCCCAGCCGAAACTGTCGCGGACGCGGCGCTCCATGCCGTACTCACGCACATAGCCATAGCCGCCCATCAGCTGCATCGCCGCCGTCGTGACCTCGCGGGTGATCTCATTGGCCATGCATTTGGCCATGGCCGCCTCGTTGGATTGCGGCAATCCCCTGCCGGCCGTCGCCGCAGCCCGATGGATCATCAGCCGGGCGGCCTCGACCTTGATGGCCATTTCGGCAAGCCGCAATTGCACGGCCTGAAAATCCACGAGCGGCCGGCCGAATTGCCGCCGCTCCTGGATATAGGCGGTTACCTGTTCCAATGCGCCCGCGGCGACACCGAGCGCCATCGTCGCATTGCCGAGACGCTCCAGGTTGAAAAGGCCCATGAGTTTCGGAAAACCGCCGGCCGCGACAATCAGATGTTCGCGCGGCACCCGCACCTCTTCGAGCGTGATATCGGCCGAGGGGACTCCGCGGAAACCCATCAGCTTCTCTTGGCTGCCGAAGCTCACGCCGGGCGTCTCCTTGTCGACGAAGACGGCGCCGATGCCTTTGGCGCCGGCAATCTCGTCGAAACGGCAGAAGACGACATAGCCTTGGGAGTGGCCGGCGCCGGAGCACCAGCGCTTAGTGCCGTTCAGGACAATCTCGTCGCCGTCAAAGCGGGCCGTGGTGCGCAGATCGGTCAGGGCCGTGCCGGCATCCGGTTCCGACATGGAGATGGCCACCAGCATCTTGCCTTCGACGGCCTGCGGAACGACCCGCCGCGCAAGATCGGGATGGCCGAGCGCCTCGACGATGCGCACGGGACCTGCCAGGCATTCGAAAACGGGGAAAGCCACGCCTACGGAGATCTTGGCGAATTCCTCCATAACCAGATAGGCGTCGAGATGCGGCAGGCCGAGTCCGCCATAGTCCTCTGCGGCATTCACACCGAGGAAGCCCAGTTCCGCATAGCGGGAGAGCCACTCCGCACTCACCGGATGCCCGGTCTCGTCCACCTCATCGGCGAGCCGCGGCAATTCCTTCTGGGCAAATTTGCGCGCTGCCTCCTGCAATTGCCTCTGATCGTCGGTCAATGAGAAATCCATGGTCACGCCTCCTGCGCGTCGAATTCGAAACGGCCGTTCTTCAGAACATCGCGGCTTCCGACGCGTGCGGAGAAGGCCGCGACGCCCGGCTGCTGCGGCCAGATGTCTATGGTGACGGTCTCGCCGGGATAGACGGGCGCGGAAAACCGCCCTTCGAGACCTTTGACGGCCTCTGCCTCGCTGGCGCAGAATTCCTGCATCAAGGCGCGACAGGCGATACCGAACGTAGCCAATCCATGCAGGATCGGTCGCTCGAAACCCGCCTTTGCCGCTGTTTCCGGCCTGGAATGCAAGGGGTTGTAATCGCCGGACAGTCGATAGATCAACGCCAGCTGCCGAGGCGTCGCGACCGTCACCGATCTTGCCGGTGGGCTGTCCGGCTGCGGATGCGGCTTGCGATGGCTCTCACTTTTGCCCCCGAAGCCGCCGGCGCCGCGGCAGAAAATGGTCATGCGGATCGTCGCATAATGCAGGCCGGTCCGCGCATCCTCGATTTCGCGGCGCGCAGTCACCAGCGCGCCCTTGCCCTCGCCCTTGTCGACGACTTCCTCGATCGTCGTGCGGGCGATGATCTCGCCCGAAACGGGCAGCGGATGACGGATATGCATGGACTGCTCGCCATGTACGACTCGCAGATAATCGATGCCGGTGGCAGCATCGCGCATCCAGCTCCCGTCATGACCCAGAACATTGGCCATTGCCGGCATGGCCTGCTGCTCCTCTTCCGTCACGAAGCGAAGTTGACGCGGATCGATCGGATCGTCGCCATAGCCGAGGCCCAGGGCATAGAGGACGCTGTCGCGCCAATCATAGGTCGTTCGGACGGGCGGAATATCCAGCGCCATCAGCGCCTTTTCGTTCAACGCCATCAGACCGGATCCCAGGAGATGACGTCGGCCGACCGCTCGAGCGGCGTCAGCGATGTCTTCAGTGCGCCCGGCAGGATCTCCGCCAGCGCCTTGGCCGTCCAGCCGGAGCCGCTATGCAGCGTGCGGATCGGACGCGGCTGGTTGAAGAGATAGACTTCATTGTTGCGCACCGAGAAGATCTGTCCGGAAATTTCCGCCGCAGCGTCGGAGCCGAGGAAGGCGACGAGCGGCGTGATCTTTTCCGGCGTCATCCGCTTGAGCTTGGCCACGCGATCCCTGTCCGCTTCCGTTTCGGTGGGGATCGATCCCACCATACGGCTCCAGGCAAAGGGTGCAATGCAGTTGGACCGGACGTTGAAGCGCTGCATGTCCATGGCAATCGCGCGCGACAGACCGACAATCCCCATTTTCGCCGCCATGTAATTGGCCTGGCCGAAATTGCCGATGAGGCCCGCGGTCGATGTCATATGGACGAGGGAACCCGCCTGCTGCGCCTTGAAATGCGGAGCGGCAGCACGGCTGATGTTGAAGCTGCCGAACAGATGAACTTCCAGCACGGCACGGAACTGATCCGGCTCCATCCGGTGAAAGATCGCATCGCGCAGGATGCCGGCGTTGTTGACCACCATGTCCACGCGCCCGAACTGATCAACCGCGCTCTGCACGATCGATTGCGCCGCATCCCAATCGACGATCGACTCCGTACTGCTGACCGCTTCGCCTCCCCGCGCGCGGATGGCACCGGCGACCTCTTCCGCCACCGAAGCGTTTTCCGCCTCGCCGGTCAGTGTCACGCCGATATCATTGACCACGACCTTGGCGCCTTCCGCCGCCAGACCCTCGGCAATCGCCTTGCCGACTCCCTGACCGCCGCCGGTCACGATCACGACCTTGCCGTCCAAAATACCGTTCATGTCAAAATCTCCCATATTAAAGGGTTGCCGGCGTGCCGAGAATGGCCGTTGCCTGGCTCGAAAAGACGCCGCCATTGGCATGCGCGAGTGAAATGCGAGCATTGGCGACCTGGCGTTCGCCGGCCGTTCCGCGCAGCTGTTCGACGGATTCGATCAAGGTGAAAAGCCCGTACATGCCGGGATGATTGCAGGACAGGCCGCCGCCATTGGTGTTAACCGGCAGGCTGCCGCCCGGCGCGATCGCGCCCGATGCGACGAAGGCGCCCCCCTCTCCCTTGGCGCAGAAGCCGAGATCTTCAAGGAACATTAGAGTGCAGATCGTGAAGGCGTCGTACACCATCACATGATCGACCTCGGACAAGGTAATTCCGGCCGCCGCCAGGGCCCTCTCGCCAGATTGCGTCGCGACCGTGCGGGCCAGATCCGGCATTGCCGCGATCTGACGGTGGCTGAGGGCTATTCCGGTTCCAAGCACATGGATCGGCAGCTGCGGCAAATCCCGGCCGCGCTCGGCCAGGGTGAGCACGAGCGCGGCTCCGCCGTCCGTTACCAGGCAGCTGTCAGCTTTGCTCAGCGGATCCGAGATCATGCGAGAGGACAAGATGTCGTCAAGCGTCAGATCGTCCCGCATCAGCGCGTCCGGATTGCGCTTGGCCCAGGCCCGGGCAGACAGGGCGACATGGGCGAGATCCTCGCGCGTGGTGCCGAATTCGTGCATATGCCTTGCCGCAGCAAGGGCATAGCTCGACAGGGGATAGCGCGCGGAATAAGGAGCCTCGTAGGGCTGCGGGTCCGGCATCGGCACCAGCCGACCGCCGGCGCTCGCCTGATTGGAGCCGTAACAGACGAGGGCCACCTTGCATTGACCGGCAAGAAGGGCCGACATGGCCGATCGCAGATGGAAGAGAAACGATGCGCCGCCCACCATCGTGCCATCGGCATGCGTCAGCTGCGGCGCAATTCCCAGTCTTTCGGCAATGTTGAGCACCGGCAACCCGGAGGTCGACAGCGCACAATAAAGGCCGTCGACATCCTTCAGCGTCATTCCGCAATCCTCAAGCGCCAGCAGGGCGGCCTCTTCCAGCTGGTCGAAAGCGGTACGCCCCGGGGCGTTCCAGCGGCGTGTATTGCCGATACCGGCAATGACGACCTTGCCGCGCAAGTGGTGGCTCATGCTTCATCCTTTCGTACAAAGGAGATGATCGCCGGTTCTCCGCCGTCGATTCGCGCCTGAACCGCCTGGCCGATGGCCACGGCGTAAGGATCACCTTCGACGCGGCTCATCATCCGCGGCCCTTCCGACAGTTCGATGATCGACACATTGTAATCCCCCTCGCGGCTGCGCACCGTGGTGGTGGAATAGACGGTTCCAAGGCCCGAGGCCTGGACGAAAGCCGGCCGCGCAGCGCCGCAATGCCGGCACGCGAGGCTCGGCGGAAACTGGTGGGCATTGCAGACATCGCAGCGCTGGACCATGAACAGGCCGGACTTAAGGAGCTTGCGCCAGGTGGCGTCGGGGCCGTCTCCGTCAAAACGATGGTCAGTCGACACTGTAGCTATCCTCCACACGATCATACCAGCTGCCATAGGCGAGCGCCTCGGCCCCCGGCAGTTCCCGGGCGGCGCGCCAGCCTTTGCGCCAACGCAGGGCGGCTCCCGCAGGCAGCGCCTGCAGCGCCGCGCGGGCCGCTGGCATCGGCTCGGCACAAAGTTCGACGAGACCACAGCGCGCAAGCTCCGCCACCGGCTCGGCGGCAAATGCGAAGCGGCGGGCGAGGCCGGGTCCGAGCCGCAAAAAGGCCAGTTCCGGCAGCAAACCGCCGCCGATCGTCGCCTTGCTGTCGGATGCGAGCCAGGCCCGATCCGAGAGCAGAAGAAGCGCCAGACCTTGCGAACGGACCTCGCCGCCCCCCACCACAACGGGCAGGAACTCTGCATCGACGAGCTGGCCCATCCAGCCCATGGACGATGCTGACAGAGGCCTATCCAGGCCCCCTTCGATCAAGAGGATATCGCCGCGCCCGGTCCTGACGAGCTTGCGGATCTGAGCAGCGACGGCGTCGGGCGCCGGGTCCTCGGTCAGGTCGAGCACATGAATGGTCGCAGGCTTCATCGTCAGCATCCCTTGAAGCAGGCTGGTCGCTTTTCTAAAAAGGCGGCAATGCCTTCCGCTGCATCTTCGCTTGCCAGAAGCCCCGCCATCAGCGCCACTTCCTGCTCCAGCGCCGAAGCAAGCGGCGCCTTCCAGGCCATGCGGGCAGCGGATTTGGCGGCTTCGACGGCGAGCGGTGCCTTTGCCGCGATCTGCGCGGCAAGCTCCATTGCCGCCGGCATCAGCGCCGCCGCGGGCACGACACGATCGGCAATACCGAGACGTCTCGCTTCAAACGCATCCACCATCGTACCGCAAAGGGCGATGCGCGCCTGGGCTCCAGACCCTGCCCGCGGTGACCAGAGCAGCGTTCCGCCGGCTCCGGGAATGATGCCGAGATTGATTTCCGGCTGACCGAAGACGGCCGTATCCGCCGCGACGATCTGGTCGCAACCGAGGGCGATTTCGCAACCGCCTCCAAGGCAATAGCCGGCAACCGCCGCGATCACCGGTTTGCGCGTGCTGCGGATGGCATCGAACGCGCGACGATTGGCGGACACCACGTAGCTCGCAGCCGTATGGCCGGCCAACATGTCGATATCGGCGCCGGCCGAGAACACGTCGGCTCCGCCCGTCAGCACCATACAGCGTATGGCCGGATCGGCATCGGCATTCGCCAAGGCGGTTGCGAGACCGGTCAGAACCGAGAGGTTGAGCGCATTGCGCGCCGCAGGTCTGTCGATTTGCAAAACGGCGATCGCATTCAGCTTTTCGTAGCGCACGGGATTTGTTTGTCCCTCTCCCAACGCATCGGCACCATCAGACGACGTCATGGCTTCTCCTCCCATGCCCGGATAACTACATACCATCCGGTATGATTTCAACCTGTTTTTGCCGGAAGATTCGGAGAAATTTCAGAATCTCGTATCCTGAAAGACTAGTTTGAGTCTTGGCTGTGTCAGCATCGGCGAGACTTAAAACATTGTTTTGGCAGCGTTTTCTTCGACATCGAACTGATCTCATGACGGCGACGTGGGGCTTCACGAAACCTCACAATCAGCAGTGCCACCTCCACAACGCTTGACACATTACCATACTGTCCGGTATCCATTCGAACGTGGCCGATCCGCCGCAGGCTTCAAGCGAACGGATGAGGGCCGTATCGCTCTTCCGCGGCAAGCTTCGGAGAAGGAGAGCAGGCGCGGCCGGCAGAGGGGCAGATGACTCTCTCCCGGACCAGGGGGCGATCGGGCATGACAAGGCGGTCTCGCTGGAGGAGTGTAGGCGAGCCTTGATAGGTTGGAGGAATGTCCTGCGATGCGGGACGACCAAACGGGAGGAGGCAGACATGTTTTTCAGAACGATCGGAACAGCCCTGGCAGGCGCGGCACTTGCGACCGGCCTTGGCTTTGGGGCTCCGGCCCTGGCCCAGGACGGCCCCATCAAGGTCGGCGTGATCTTTCCGCTGAGCGGAGGCGCCGGACCGCAAGGCCAGCATGTGAATTGGGCGCTGGACGCCATGGCGGCGATGATCAACGAGGACGGCGGCGTTCTCGGGCGCAAGATCGAACTCGTCAGCCGTGACGACGAATCCACACCTGCCGTCGGCGTGTCGCGCGCCAACGAACTCATCTCGCAGGGTGTGAGCGTCATCATCGAAGGTTGGAACAGCCCGGTGACGCTGGCCATGCAGCCAGTAATCTCCCGTGCGGACATCCTCGACATCACTGCGATTTCTAAGGCCGACCCAATCTTGTCCGGTGAAGGCAATCCCCTGGCCATCCGGCTGAACAGCTCCAATGCGCTGGACGGCGCCGCTGTCGCCAAGTTCATCGCCGGAGAAAAGGCAAGCCGGATTGCCTTCCTGACGGAGAACGATGCCTACGGCAACGGCGCGCAGGCATCCATCGAGGCGGCGCTGAAGGAGATCGGCCATTCCTATGAGAAGGTGGCCGAAGAGAAGTTTCCGTTTGACCAGGCGGATTTCCGTGTCCAGCTTTCCAATGTAAAGGCCGCCAATCCGGATGTTACGGTGGCGATCAATGCCAACGAAGGGCTCGGAATGCCGGCGATCATCCGCCAGGCCAAGCGCAGCCGTCTGCCGGGCCAGCTGGTGGCTGCCGTCGGAACCGTGGCGCCGAGCGTCATCAAGGTGGCCGGGGATGCCGCAGACGGGCTGGTCGGCGCCGACATCTATTTCCCTGATGTCGAACCCTTCAAGTCGAATGCGGTAAATCAGCGCTTCATCGAAAAGACGAAATCGCTGCACGATTACACGCCCGATAAATTCATGGCGCTCGCAGCCGCCTCGCTGCAGGTCTGGGCCATGGCCGCCAACGAGGTGAAGAGCCTGGACAAAAAGCCGGTGGCCGAGCGCATTCGCGGCGGCAGCTTTTCCAACACCATTCTCGGCGACATCACCTTTGCCGCCAATGGTCAGCTGCAGAGCAATTATTACCTGTTCGATGTCAAGGACCAGAAGATCGTGGTCCGCAGCGGCTCCAACTGAACGGGCGGAGGAACCTGTGAAGATGCTCCCTGTCATAGACGGCGCCGCATTGAAGGTGGACGGATTGCGCGTGGCCTTCGGCGCTCTGGTCGCTCTCGACGATGTCAGCTGGCAAGTTCGTCCGGGAGAAATCCTCGGCATCATCGGACCTAACGGCGCCGGCAAGAGCACCTGCTACAACGCGGTGACCAATATGGTCAGCCGCAGCGGCAAGGTCTTCATCGATGACAGGGACGTCAGCACGGTTCCTCCCAGCCGGCTCGCCGGCTTCGGACTGCGCCGCGCCTTCCAGCAGAACGCCTTCTTCAAGAACCTCACCGTTCTCGAAAACATGATTGCGGTGATCCAGCCCGAGCACGGGACGGGCCTCGCGGCCTCGGTTTTCCTGCCGCTCTCCGAACGGCGGCGGGCAGCCCGCACACGCGAGATCGCGGCGGAACTCCTGGAAAGCATGGGCGTCGAGAAGCGCTTCCACGACCTCAT
Organism: Rhizobium sp. SSA_523; assembly: GCF_030435705.1. Taxonomy (NCBI): domain Bacteria; kingdom Pseudomonadati; phylum Pseudomonadota; class Alphaproteobacteria; order Hyphomicrobiales; family Rhizobiaceae; genus Affinirhizobium; species Affinirhizobium gouqiense. The sequence goes on along the minus strand of NZ_CP129381.1, from coordinate 2,723 downwards.
GCCGACGGAAATCTCCTACGGCACGCAACGCATGCTTTCCATCGCACTCGCCAATGGCACGGGTGCACGAGTGTTGATGCTGGACGAACCGGCGGCAGGTCTCGGCGGAGAGGATATGCGGCAACTGGCGGACCTTCTGCTGTCGCTGCGTTCCGCTGGCATGGCGATCGTGGTCATCGAACATCACATGGACCTCATTATGAATGTGACCGACAATATCGTCGTTCTCGATCAAGGCCGGATGCTGGCCTATGGCACGCCGGCCGAGATACGGCGCGAACCGAAGGTGCTGGAAGCCTATCTGGGGCGGGACGAATGACGAGTGCTGCAGCCTCTTCCCCACCCCTGCTTCAGGTGCGCGGCCTGACTGTCGAATATGCAGGCAACAGAGCCCTCGCCATCGATGATTTCTCCCTTGCTGAGGGTGAACTCGCAGGCGTCGTCGGCGCCAACGGCGCCGGAAAATCCACGTTCGTCAATGCGCTTCTCGGCTGGTCGCGCGGCACGCCCCGCACGCAAGGCGAGATCTGGCTGGGCGGCACGTCCATCCATTCCCTCGCCACCGAGGAACGGGCACGACGCGGCATGCTCCTGGTGCCGGAAAACGAACTCGTCTTTGCCTCAATGACCGTTGAGGAGAATCTCGCGCATGTCGCCAAGCAGAAACATCATGAAGGCCGGCGCATCTATTCTCTGGACGAGATCTACAGCCTGTTTCCCAATCTCGCCGAACGGCGCCAGCATCTGGGTGGGCAGCTCTCCGGCGGAGAACGTCAGATGCTCGGCATCGCCCGTGCGCTGAGACTTGCACCGAAGCTCCTGCTTCTCGATGAGCCGTCGATCGGCCTTGCACCTCGGCTGGTGGCCACCGTGCTCGAAACCATCCGCAAGCTCGCGGATACGGGACTGAGCGTGCTCGTGGTGGAGCAGAATGTGAAAGCGGCTATCCGCGTCGTGGATCGGCTGATCCTGCTCGAACGCGGCCATATAGTGGCCTCCGGCTCACCACAGGAAATGCGGGACGACCCGCGCATGGCCAAGGCCTATCTGGGAGGCGGCGAATGAACTTCACGCAGCAATTGATCAACGGCCTGGTTCTCGGCCATGCCTATGCGTTGATCGCCATCGGCTGGACCGTCCTGCTCGGCGTGGCGCGTCTCGTCAATTTCGGCCATGGGCAGATGTATATGCTCGGCGCCTTTGTGACCTGGTTCGTCATGTCGCATTACGGCCTGCCTTACCTGGTGGCGATCCCGATCTCGATGATCGTCGGAGTCGCCGTTGGCTATGTCATGCAGCGCACAATGCTGCAGCTGACCGTGAAACAGGATCTCGTTTCGGTGATGATCGTCACGCTCGGCTTCGGCCATGTCATCGAAGGCGCTGCGGCCTTGTTCTTCGGCTCGACTGGCCAGATTCTTGATACGCCTCTGTCGCTGCGCGATATCTATATCGGCGATCTCTGGATCACCTGGCAGGACATTTCCATCATCGCGGTCACCATTCTATTTTTCGTCGGCCTGAAATACGTGATCGAAAAGACCGAACTTGGTCGCCTCGTGCGGATGGTGGCGGAAGATCCGAAATTGGCTCTGCTGGCCGGTATCAACATACAGAAGATCTACCTTGCCGTTTTCGCCTTCGAGGGTGCGGCCGTGGCACTGGCGGCATCGCTCGTCGCCCCGCGCACCCCGATCCTCACATCGATGGGCTTCGAGGAAGTCATCATCACATTCGTCGTCGTCGTGCTCGGCGGCATCGGCAGCGTGACAGGCAGCTATGTCGCCGGCATCGGCATCGGCCTGTTCAACGCCTTTTTCGGAGCTTATGTCTCGGCCGCCTATTCCACCGCGGCGATGTTCGTTCTCCTGATCGTTCTGCTCGTCCTGCGTCCGAGCGGCCTGTCATCGCGCATCGGAGGCCACTAATATGGTAAACAATGGCTCTTCCATCCTCTGGATTCTCGCGCTTCTATGCCTTCTCGTGGCTCCCGGCCTGCTCGGCGGCGAAAGCGCCATCTTCAGCGCCTTCGTGCTCATCGCCACCTTCGCCGTCATGGCATACGGGCTGGACGTGATCGTTTCGGATCTCGGCGAAGTCAGCCTCACACATCCGGTCTTCTTCGCTGCCGGTGCCTATGCGACCGCCATCGCCTCTTCCCGCTACAACTTCGATCCAGCTTCGACCCTTGTGCTGACCATCGTCGTCTCGCTGGCCATTGCAGCCCTGATCAGCCTCGTCACGCTTAATCTGAGGGAATTCGTCTTCTCGCTGGTCACCTATGCCGTGACGGTGGTGAGCATGACAATCGCAGCCAACTGGGCTTTTCTCGGCGGTTCCGACGGTGTCACCGGAATTCCAGTCTTCAGGCTCTTCGGCTATACGGCAGGCACGGACAAGACGCTCTGGCCCATAGCCTGGGGACTGCTGGCGCTCACCATCTATGTCATCGGCGCTTTCCGTCGCTCCGCCCTCGGACAGGCCGCCATGACCGTGCATCTCAACCCGCGGCTGGCCACCATGTCCGGCATTGATCCCCGCCTGGTGCGCATCAAGGTGTTCATGGTCTCCGCGCCAATCACCGCGACGGCCGGCTGGCTTTACGCCTATCAGCGCGCCTATGTCAGCGCCGACGTGCTCGACATGTACTTCCTCATCCTGTCGCTGACTGCCGTCGTCCTTGTGGGCCGGCGCATGCTGGCGGCCCCGCTGCTCGGCGTCGC